>NZ_LT578417.1:0-1200000 GCF_900088535.1 Cyanobium sp. NIES-981
GGCGGCGTGCTTAACACATGCAAGTCGAACGCACCTTCGGGTGAGTGGCGGACGGGTGAGTAACGCGTGAGAATCTGCCCTCAGGAGGGGGATAACGGCTGGAAACGGCCGCTAATACCCCATATGCCGCGAGGTGAAATGAGTTTTCGCCTGAGGATGAGCTCGCGTCTGATTAGCTAGTTGGTGGGGTAAGAGCCTACCAAGGCATCGATCAGTAGCTGGTCTGAGAGGATGATCAGCCACACTGGGACTGAGACACGGCCCAGACTCCTACGGGAGGCAGCAGTGGGGAATTTTCCGCAATGGGCGAAAGCCTGACGGAGCAACGCCGCGTGAGGGATGAAGGCCTCTGGGCTGTAAACCTCTTTTCTCAAGGAAGAAGATCTGACGGTACTTGAGGAATAAGCCACGGCTAATTCCGTGCCAGCAGCCGCGGTAATACGGGAGTGGCAAGCGTTATCCGGAATTATTGGGCGTAAAGCGTCCGCAGGCGGTCTTGAAAGTCTGTTGTTAAAGCGTGGAGCTCAACTCCATTTAAGCAATGGAAACTACAAGACTAGAGTGTGGTAGGGGCAGAGGGAATTCCCGGTGTAGCGGTGAAATGCGTAGATATCGGGAAGAACACCAGTGGCGAAGGCGCTCTGCTGGGCCATAACTGACGCTCATGGACGAAAGCCAGGGGAGCGAAAGGGATTAGATACCCCTGTAGTCCTGGCCGTAAACGATGAACACTAGGTGTCGGGGGAATCGACCCCCTCGGTGTCGTAGCCAACGCGTTAAGTGTTCCGCCTGGGGAGTACGCACGCAAGTGTGAAACTCAAAGGAATTGACGGGGGCCCGCACAAGCGGTGGAGTATGTGGTTTAATTCGATGCAACGCGAAGAACCTTACCAGGGTTTGACATCCTGCGAATCCCTGAGAAATCGGGGAGTGCCTTCGGGAGCGCAGAGACAGGTGGTGCATGGCTGTCGTCAGCTCGTGTCGTGAGATGTTGGGTTAAGTCCCGCAACGAGCGCAACCCACGTCTTTAGTTGCCAGCATTAAGTTGGGCACTCTAGAGAGACCGCCGGTGATAAACCGGAGGAAGGTGTGGATGACGTCAAGTCATCATGCCCCTTACATCCTGGGCTACACACGTACTACAATGCTACGGACAAAGGGCAGCAAACTCGCGAGAGCTAGCAAATCCCATAAACCGTGGCTCAGTTCAGATCGTAGGCTGCAACTCGCCTACGTGAAGGAGGAATCGCTAGTAATCGCAGGTCAGCATACTGCGGTGAATACGTTCCCGGGCCTTGTACACACCGCCCGTCACACCATGGAAGTTGGCCACGCCCGAAGTCGTTACTCCAACCCTTGTGGAGGAGGACGCCGAAGGTGGGGCTGATGACTGGGGTGAAGTCGTAACAAGGTAGCCGTACCGGAAGGTGCGGCTGGATCACCTCCTAACAGGGAGACACAACTGATTGTGATGTCTGAGCGCCACGAGGACGAAAGTCTGAAGGGCCCAATTGTCTCAGGCCACGGTCCTGTCATCTCGAAGGTCGATCGGTACCTCAAGGAGAGAGTCAGCGAACTGAAGCAAGGCTGAAGCAGGGAGATCCGCGAGGGTCAAGCTGTGACGGTGCTGGATTTGGTGAGGCTGTGCGATCTTTTTCAGTTCCTAAACGTTGTCTAGGTCACCCCACGAGCTCCCAGACCGTGGCTTGCGAGAGGAGAGGGTCCGAGAGGACAATCTCTTGGAGGAAGACGTGTTGCGGGAGATTCCTTCCTGGGCCATTAGCTCAGGTGGTTAGAGCGCACCCCTGATAAGGGTGAGGTCCCTGGTTCAAGTCCAGGATGGCCCATTCGCCGCCTGCCCAGCAGGCAGGACTTGCCGGCTGGGGGTTTAGCTCAGTTGGTAGAGCGCCTGCTTTGCAAGCAGGATGTCAGCGGTTCGAGTCCGCTAACCTCCACTGACGCAGCGCGGGAAGGCAAGGGAGCACGATGATGTTGCTGCCGAGCCGGAATGCAGGCGGGACACCCCGAAAGCCAGAAACCCGATCGCCAGGAAGCAAGGCGTGAGGAGGTGACCAGACAGACGGTAGGTTTCAGCAGCATCAAGAGAGATTTTGATGGCTGCGGATGATAGCTGCGGAGTTCAGCCTCTGCTCATTCCTGATCATCAACGGTGATCAACGATTGAGCCGATGCTGGATTCACTCTGTGAGCGTGAGTTGACAGAGAGAAGACAGCAGAACCTTGACAACTGCATAGGTGAGTCTGGAAAGAAAGCATCTCATGGAGGCTTGATTTCCTGCGCTGGAGGGAGTGGCGATGAGCCAGTACCAAGAGCGTGCGGGAATCGGCAATTCTATGGAGACAAGAGCCGAGAGCTTTCAGTGTTCTTTTGCCTTCCGCCGAGGAGGGGAGAGTCTGATCCAGCATTCCAGCGAACGCGTGAGGGCAGTGGCAACGATCATCCGATGAGGGTGATGGAAGCTGTTGCCTGAGCGTGTGAATGGAATGGTGAGAGAATAGGTGTCAACAACCTGAAGCACTGGGAGTTTAAATGGTCAAGCTACAAAGGGCTCACGGTGGATACCTTGGCACACAGAGGCGATGAAGGACGTGGTTACCTGCGATAAGTCTCGGGGAGCTGGAAACACGCTTTGATCCGGGAATTTCCGAATGGGGCAACCCCTAGAACGGCCGCCTGAATCCATAGGGCGGTGCGAGCCAACCCAGCGAACTGAAACATCTTAGTAGCTGGAGGAAAGGAAAGTAAAAACGACTCCCTCAGTAGCGGCGAGCGAACGGGGACAAGCCTAAACCGATGCTTTCGAGCATCGGGGTTGTGGGACAGCAACGTGTATCAGGGAGATTAGGAGAAGCGTTTGAATGGCGCGCCACAGAGGGTGAAAGCCCCGTAACCGAAAATCGAACTGAGCTAGCTGTATCCCGAGTAGCACGGAGCACGTGAAATTCCGTGTGAATCCGCGAGGACCACCTCGTAAGGCTAAGTACTCCTGTGTGACCGATAGCGCAACAGTACCGCGAGGGAAAGGTGAAAAGAACCCCGGGAGGGGAGTGAAATAGAACATGAAACCGTGAGCTTACAAGCAATGGGAGCCCGACTGATCGGGTGACCGTGTGCCTGTTGAAGAATGAGCCGGCGACTTATAGGCACTGGCAGGTTAAACCGGGAATGGTGGAGCCATAGCGAAAGCGAGTCTGAATAGGGCGATCGTCAGTGTTTATAGACCCGAACCCGGGTGATCTAACCATGGCCAGGATGAAGCTTGGGTGATACCAAGTGGAGGTCCGAACCGACTGATGTTGAAAAATCAGCGGATGAGCTGTGGTTAGGGGTGAAATGCCAATCGAACCCGGAGCTAGCTGGTTCTCCCCGAAATACGTTGAGGCGTAGCGTCTCGTGCTCCAGCAGGGGGGTAAAGCCACCGTTTCGGTGCGGGCTGCGAGAGCGGTACCAAATCGAGACGAACTCTGAATACCCTGTGTGAAGCGAGGCAGTCAGACTGTGGGGGATAAGCTCCATGGTCGAAAGGGAAACAGCCCAGACCGCCAGCTAAGGTCCCCAAATCAATGCTGAGTGATAAAGGAGGTGGGATTGCCCAGACAACCAGGAGGTTTGCCTAGAAGCAGCCATCCTCAAAGGAGTGCGTAATAGCTCACTGGTCGAGCGATCCTGCGCCGAAAATGAACGGGGCTAAGCATTGTACCGAAGCTGCGGATTTAAATGTTCTTAGGAACATGTGAATGGTAGGGGAGCGTTCCATGTGGGGTGAAGCGTTAGCGTAAGCGGGCGTGGACTGCATGGAAGTGAGAATGTCGGCTTGAGTAGCGAAAACATGGGTGAGAATCCCATGCCCCGAAACCCTAAGGGTTCCTCCGGCAGGCTCGTCCGCGGAGGGTTAGTCAGGACCTAAGGCGAGGCCGAAAGGCGTAGTCGATGGACAACAGGTCAACATTCCTGTACCTGTCATGTTTTGGGAAGGGGGACGGAGAAGGCTAGTCCAGCCAGACGTTGGTTACTGGTTCAAGCGTTCGAGGTGTTGAGGGACGGCGAAAACGTCCTGAGCTGAGGCGTGAGTACGAGCGGCTACGGCCGCGAAGTGGATGATGTCAAGCTTCCAAGAAAAGCCCTATACCCGTTAAGGCATGATGGCCTGTACCCGAAACCGACACAGGTGGGGTGGTAGAGAATACCGAGGGGCGCGAGGTAACTCTCTCTAAGGAACTCGGCAAAATGGCCCCGTAACTTCGGGAGAAGGGGTGCCACCGCGAGGTGGTCGCAGTGAAGAGGCCCAGGCGACTGTTTACCAAAAACACAGGTCTCCGCTAAGTCGCAAGACGATGTATGGGGGCTGACGCCTGCCCAGTGCCGGAAGGTTAA
The DNA here is from genome assembly GCF_900088535.1 of Cyanobium sp. NIES-981. Classification (NCBI taxonomy): domain Bacteria; kingdom Bacillati; phylum Cyanobacteriota; class Cyanophyceae; order Synechococcales; family Prochlorococcaceae; genus Cyanobium; species Cyanobium sp. NIES-981. The sequence goes on from NZ_LT578417.1 coordinate 4,397, forward strand.
GGAAGCCGGTCAGCGAAAGCGAAGCTGGCGACTGAAGCCCCGGTGAACGGCGGCCGTAACTATAACGGTCCTAAGGTAGCGAAATTCCTTGTCGGGTAAGTTCCGACCCGCACGAAAGGCGTAACGATCTGGGCGCTGTCTCGGAGAGAGGCTCGGCGAAATAGAATTGTCTGTGAAGATGCGGACTACGTGCACCCGGACAGAAAGACCCTATGAAGCTTTACTGTAGCTTGGTATTGTGCTCGGGCTCGGAATGCGCAGGATAGGTGGGAGGCTATGAACCATTGCTTGCGGGTGATGGTGAGCCACTGGTGAGATACCACTCTTTCCGAGCTAGAGTTCTAACAGCAACCCGTTATCCGGGTGCTGGACAGTATCAGGTGGGCAGTTTGACTGGGGCGGTCGCCTCCTAAAAGGTAACGGAGGCGCGCAAAGGTCTGCTCAGGCTGGTTGGAAATCAGCCGACGAGTGTAAAAGCAGAAGCAGGCTTGACTGTGAGACCTACAAGTCGAACAGGGAGGAAACTCGGCTTTAGTGATCCGACGGTTCTGAGTGGAAGGGCCGTCGCTCAACGGATAAAAGTTACTCTAGGGATAACAGGCTGATCTCCCCCAAGAGTTCACATCGACGGGGAGGTTTGGCACCTCGATGTCGGCTCATCGCAACCTGGGGCTGAAGTCGGTCCCAAGGGTTGGGCTGTTCGCCCATTAAAGCGGTACGCGAGCTGGGTTCAGAACGTCGTGAGACAGTTCGGTCCATATCCGGTGCACGCGCAGGAATATTGAGAGGATTTCTCCCTAGTACGAGAGGACCGGGAGGAACGCACCTCTGGTGTGCCAGTTATCGTGCCAACGGTAAACGCTGGGTAGCCATGTGCGGAGAGGATAACCGCTGAAAGCATCTAAGTGGGAAGCCCACCTCAAGATGAGTATTCCCATGGCATAAGCCAGTAAGGTCACGGGAAGAACACCCGTTGATAGGCTCTACGTGGAAGCGCAGTAATGTGTGAAGCGGAGGAGTACTAATAGACCGAGGGCTTGACCATCAACTCGAGCTCTTGTGCTTGATTCCAGAGGATGTTGATCACAGCCAGGCCTGGTGCCCCTGCAGAGGGGAGTCAGGTGGGGCAGGTGATCAGGATCTAACCTATGCAGTTCTCAGGGTTCACCTGGGAGCGCGACGACTATCCTGGTGTCCATGGCGCAGTGGAACCACACCGATCCATCTCGAACTCGGTTGTGAAACGCTGCAGCGCCGACGATATTTGGGGGGTAGCCCCCTGAGAAAATAGGTCGATGCCAGGTAAAACTATTGCTGCTCCAAAGAAGAAGGTCCTGCGTGAGGCAGGCCGGAAGCCACCTGCGGGTGGCTTTTTTTGTGGCCTTTTGTATGGTCCTTTTTGTGGCTAGTACCGGCTGGTGAGGATCCATGGCGCCCTTGGTTCAGATCCCGGTTTCGGTGGGTGAGCTGATCGACAAGATCACTATTCTCGAACTCAAGTGCCAGCACATCGAGGGTGAGGCCCTCGCCCATGTGCAGCAGGAGCACCAGCTGCTGCAGCAGGTGCTGGAGCAGTCCGGCCTCTCCATCCCGAGCCCGTTGCTGCAGCAGCTGCGGGCCGTGAATGCCCAGCTGTGGGAGGCGGAGGATGCCATCCGCGCCCACGACCGGGCCCTGGATTTCGGCGCGGCGTTCGTGGACACCGCCCGCAGCATCCATCGCCTCAACGACCGCCGCGCCGCCCTCAAGCGGGCCATCAGCCTGGCCTGTGGCAGTCCGCTGATCGAAGAGAAGGTGTACGGAGCCCCCCGGCCTACTTCGCCTCCATCCAGTTCGGCCCCACCCCCGTTTCCGCCACCAGCGGCACCGTGAGCTCCACCGCCTGCTCCATGGTGCTGCGCGTCAGGGCGCGCACCTGGTCCAGGACGTCCGGAGCTGCCTCCAGCACCAATTCATCGTGCACCTGCAGCAGCAGCCGCGCCGGCAGGGCCTGCTGGGTGAGCACCTGCTGCAGCCGCACCATGGCCAGCTTGATGATGTCGGCGCTGGAGCCCTGGATCGGGGCGTTGGCGGCGGCGCGCAGCTGCTGGGCCTCGAGGCCGCCGCGGCGGGCCACCTCCAGATCGATCGCCAGCGGATCCTTGCCGCGGAGACGTCCCAGGCCGCTCGGATCGAAGGCGAAGGGCCGGCGCCGCCCCAGGATCGTCTCCACGTAGCCCCGGCTGAGGGCCAGCCGCTCCTGCAGCTCCAGAAAGGCGAACACCCGGGGATAGCGCTGCTTGTAGCGGCTGAGAAAGTCCTTGGCTTCGGCCTGGCTGACGCCCGTTTCACGGGCGAACCGCTGGGCGCCCATGCCGTAGATCACCCCGAAATTGATCGTCTTGCCCAGCCGCCGCTCCTGTGGGGTCACCTCCTCCTTCTCCAGCAGCAGCCGGGCGGTGAGGGCATGCACGTCGTCGCCGTTGCGGTAGGCCTCCACCAGCACCTCCTCGCCGCACAGGTGGGTGAGGATGCGCAGCTCGATCTGGGAGTAGTCGGCGCTGATCAGGCTCCAGCCCTCCTGCGGCAGGAAGGCCTTGCGGATCCGCCGGGAGAACTCCGTGCGGATGGGAATGTTCTGCAGGTTGGGGTTGCTGCTGGAGAGGCGCCCGGTGGCCGTCACCGCCTGGTTGAAATCGGTGTGCACCCGCCCGGTTTCCGGCTCCATCAGGCTGGGCAGCGCATCCACGTAGGTGCTCTTCAGCTTGCTGAGGGTGCGGTGCTCCAGCACCAGCGGCACCACCGGGTGGTCGTCCTCCAGCTTCTCCAGCACGGTGGCATCGGTGCTCCAGCCGGTCTTGGTGCGGCGGGATTTCCTGCGCTCGAGCCCCAGGGTGTCGAACAGCAGCTCCCCCAGCTGCTTGGGGCTGGCCAGGTTGAAGTCCACCCCCGCAGCCTCGCGGGCTTCGGCCTCCAGCCGCTCCAGGGTGGCCCCCAGCTCCCGGCCCAGCTCCTGCAGGTAGGCCGTGTCGATGCGGATGCCCGTGGCCTCCATCTGGGCCAGCACCGGCTCCAGCGGCAGCTCCACCTGATCGAGCAGCGCCGGCAGGGCCGGACCCAGCTCTTCGAGCTGGTGGCGCAGCAGCGGGCTCAGCCGGCGGGTCACGTGCACATCCATGCCGCAGTACCGCGCGGCCGCCTCGATCGGCACGGCCGCGAAGCTGGATCCCTTCGGCACCAGCTCGCCGTAGCTGGTGGGCGTGAAGCCGAGGTTGCGCTGGGCCAGCACCTCCAGGCCGTGCTTGGCGTTGGCATCGCGCAGATAGTCGGCCAGCAGGGTGTCCATCACCACACCGCCCAGCGCGAGGCCATGGCGCAGCAGGATCAGCCGGTCGTACTTGGCGTTCTGCAGCGTCTTGGGGTGCTCGGCACTGGCCAGCCAGGGGGCCAGCGCCGTGAGCACCTGATCGAGGGGGAGCTGCGGGGGCGGCGGCTCGCCTTCGCTGAGCAGGTCGGCCCCTGCCGCCGGCTGGTGACCGATGGGGATGTAGGCCAGCTCGGCCAGCCCCTCGCCCCAGGCCACGCCAAGGCCCACCAGCTCCGCCCGGAAGGGATTGAGTGCCGTGGTCTCGGTGTCGAGCGCCACCGGCGCCGCCGGATCGGTGCAGCCCAGCAGCCGCTGCACCAGCGCGGCCAGGGCTTCGGGGCTGGTGATCAGCTGGGGCTGCAGGGGCGGAGGGCCCGGGGGGGCGGTTGCGGTGGCGGTCTCCTTGGCGGAATCAGCGGGGGCCGGCTCCGCCGGGGGGTCCGCCGAGAACAGGGCGGCGAACCGCTCCACCTGGCGGGCCAGGCTGCCCAGCTCCAGCTCCTCGAGGCTGCTGCGCAGGGCTTCGCGATCCACCTGTCCCAGCTCCAGCCGCGGCGGTTGCGGCAGCGGGATGTCCACCAGGATCTCGGCCAGCATCCGCGAGCGGAAGGCGTTGTCGCGGTCGTCCTTCAACCTGCCGATCAGGGCTCCCTTGAGCACGCCCTTGGGATCCCTGGCCTTCGGGCCTGCCCCTTCCAGGCTCTCCAGGGCTGCGTAGATGCCATCGAGGTGCTCGTAGGCCGCCAGCAGGTTGATCGCGGTCTTGGGGCCCACCCCCTTCACCCCCGGGATGTTGTCGCTGCTGTCGCCGGTGAGGGCCTTGAGGTCCACCACCTCCTCCGGCGTCACGCCCAGCTTGCTGATCACCCCCTCGCGGCGGATCTCCAGCGGCCCGCTGTTCTTCGCATAGGGGCCGCCGCCCATGTAGAGCACGGCGATGTCGCGGCTGTCATCCACCAGCTGGAACAGGTCGCGGTCGCCGGAGAGGATGCGCACCCGCCAGCCGGCGTCGGCGGCCCGGTTGGCCAGGGTGCCGAGCACGTCGTCGGCCTCGTAGCCCGGCGCCATGCACAGGGGGATGTCGAGGCTCTCGCGCAGGATCGTCTGCAGGTTGGCCAGGTCCTGGAAGAAGGCCTCCGGGGCCTCGTCGCGGTGGGCCTTGTAGGCGGCGTCGGCGTCGTGGCGGAAGGTGGGCTCGGCCGTGTCGAAGGCCACCACCAGCCCCTTCGGTTCCAGCCCCTTGCAGTGGTCGAGCAGGGCCTTGAGGAAGCCATAGGTCACCGAGGTGGGCACCCCTCCCTTGGTGCTGAGGCCGCCCTCGCCGCCCTTGCTGAAGGCGTAGAAGCTGCGGAAGGCCAGGGAGTGGCCGTCGATCAGCAGCAGCAGCGGCCTGGCGCCGTTGGGTTCCGCTGCTGCCACGCCGCTCCTGTCCGATCGCCGCCCCAGCCTGCCACTCGCCCGCCACTGCCGGCAGGCTGGCGCTGCCTGTTGGGCGCTGCATGCTGGGGGCAGCAGCGGGGGGCGGTTCGGTTGGGCATGGGCAGGCAGGACATCCGGGGCAAGGCCCGCTTCAGCCCCTGCGGCCGCTACCGCTGGTGGCTGCGGCGCTGCTGGGATCCGGCCCTGCCGCCCCTGCTGTTCCTGGGCTGCAACCCCTCCCGGGCCGATGGCCGCCGCGACGATCCCACCCTGCGGCGCCTGGTGGGGCTGGCCCGGGGCTGGGGTTTCGGTGCCCTGGAGGTGCTCAACCTCTACGCCCGCATCACCCCCGCCCCGGCCCTGCTGCGGCGGCTGCCGCAGCCGGTGGGCGGCGCCAACGACCTGTGGCTTGGGCGGCGGCTGGCCCTGCTGCCCCAGGCGCCCGTGTGGGTGGGCTGGGGCGCTGCCGGCAGCTGGAGCGGCCGGCGGCTGCTGCAGCTCGTGCCCCTGCTGCAGTCCCGCGCCCTGCTGGCCGTCGGGCAGACGGCCGGCGGTCACCCCCGCCATCCCCTCTACGTGCCCGCCACGGCGGTGCTGGAGCCCTGGAGCTGGCGCATTCCGAAGGCGCTGGGCCATCCTGGGCACACCTGATGCCTGCGTCCGGCCCTCCCGCCATGTCCCGCATCCCCCGGCGCTACAGCGTCCATCTGCACATGAGTGGTGGTCAGACGAAGACGGTCACCTTCCCCACCCTGCAGGCCTTCCAGGACTGGTACAGCGGGGTGCTCACGGCCTCGGCCCCGGACACGTTCGTGAATGTGCCGATCTCGGAGCTGGAGGGCGAATACATCGTGGTGCGTCCCTCCGCCGTGATCGGCATCCACGTGGAGCCCCGGTTCAGTGCGAACGACGATGCATGACCCCTGAGCGGCTCGGACTGCTCTGGGGGGTCACGGTCTTTGCCGGAGCCATCGCCCAGGCTCTGGCCTGGCTCACCGGCCTGCCCGGGGTGGTGCTGCTGCTCAGTGCCGGCCTGCTGATCGGCCGGGCCGGCCTGGGCCTGGTGGAGCCCCTCGACCTGGGCGACGGGCTCGAGACCGTGGTGGGCCTGTTCGTGAGCCTGGTGCTGTTCGACGGCGGCCTCAACCTGCGGCTGCCCGCCGATGGCACCCGCCAGGCGGTGCTGCGCATCACCGGGGTGAGGCTGCTGGTGGCCCTGGTGGGGGGGCTGCTGCTGGCCCATGGCCTGGCGGGCCTCGACTGGCCGCTGGCGGCGGTGTTCAGCGCCATCGTGCTGGCCACCGGTCCCACGGTGGTGAACCCGCTGGTGCGCCAGATCGGGCTGCGGGCTCCCCTGGGGGAGGTGCTGGAGGGGGAGGGGCTCGTGCTGGAGCCGATCGGTGCCGTGCTGGCCCTGCTGCTGCTCGAGCTGGTGCTGGGCAACCTGCATGGCTGGCGGGAGCTGGCCCTGGGCCTCCTGCTGCGCCTGGGGGGCGGCGTGCTGCTCGGTGCCGCCGCCGGCGGGCTCCTGTCGGTGGTGCTGCAGCGCCTGCCGGTGGAGCCGCGCACCGAACCCCTGCGGCTCCAGCTCACCCTCGGCACCCTGTTCCTGATGTTCACCGGCGCCGAGCAGGTGCTGGCGGAGTCGGGCCTGCCGGCGGCGGTGGCCGCCGGCGTGGTGGTGGGCCGGCGGCTGGAGAGCGAGGCCGCCGAGCTCGATGCCCTGATCCGCCAGCTGGCCCAGCTGGCGATCACCATGCTGTTCCCCCTGCTGGCCGCCGACGTGAGCTTCGCCCAGCTCAGCCCGCTCGGCTGGGGCGGCGTGGCCTGTGTGCTGGCCCTGATGCTGGTGGTGCGTCCGCTGGCGATCAGCCTCGCCACCTGGGGCATGGGCTTCTCGCTGCAGCAGCAGACCCTGCTGAGCTGGCTGGCCCCCCGGGGCATCGTGACCGCCGCCGTGGCGAGCCTCTTCGCCATCCGGCTGGAGCAGGCCGGGGTGGTGGGGGCCGGCCGGCTTCAGGGCCTGGTGTTTCTCACCATCCTGCTCACGGTGGGGCTGCAGGGGCTGAGTGCCGGGCCCCTGGCCGGCTGGCTGGGGCTGATCCAGGAGGCCGACGGCGAGCCCGCCGCGGAGGGCTCAGAGGCAGCGGCTGATCCGGCCGCGATCGTCGCCGCTGCGGTGGAGCAGCAGCCAGGTGGCGAGTAGGTCGGGCCCCTGCAGGCTGCCCAGCAGCGCCGCCCGCAGACTCTTCATCAGCACCCCCTTCTTCACCCCGGCCGCACGGACGGCCTCACCCAGCAGGGCCTGGGCCTGATCCGCGCCCAGGGGGCCGGGCGGCAGCTGGGCCAGCAGGGCCGCCAGGGCCGGCCGGGCCCCGTCGGTCTCCAGCTGCTGGCTGGCGCCGTCATCGAGCGGCGGCTGGCGGAAGAACGGCCCGGCCTGCTCCACGCCATCGGCCAGCAGGGTGAGGGAGGGGCCGATCAGCTCGCAGAGATCCCGCTGCCAGGCGGCATCGGCGTGAACCGGATTGGCCCCGTCCGCGTCGGGATCCCCCCAGCCCCTGGCCTGCCAGAGCGGCAGCAGCTGCTGCCGCAGGGCCTCGGGGCCCTCCTCGCGCAGCACCTGGCCGTTCAGCCAGTTGAGCTTGTCCCAGTCGAAGCGGGCGCCGGCCCGGTTCACCCGCTCAAAGCCGAACACCGCCGCCGCCTGCTCCAGGCTGAAGCGCTCCCCCATGCCCTCCGGCGGCGACCAGCCCAGCAGGGTCATGTAGTTGGCCAGGGCCGCAGCCGTGTAGCCCATCGCCCGGAACTCGCTGATGGAGGTCACCCCATCGCGCTTCGAGAGCTTCTTGCCCGCCTGGTTGAGGATCAGGGGGGTGTGGGCGAACACGGGCGGCTCGACGCCGAGGGCCTCGTAGAGGAGCAGCTGCTTGGCCGTGTTGGCGATGTGGTCCTCGCCGCGGATCACGTGGCTGATGGCCATGGCGGCATCGTCCACCACCACCACCAGGTTGTAGAGCGGGTCGCCGATGCGATCGGCCGGGGCGCGGCGGGCGATCACCATGTCGCCGCCGAGATCGGCGCCGCTCCAGCGCATCTCGCCGCGCACCAGGTCGGTCCAGGTGATGGTGCGGTCGTCGTCGATGCGGAAGCGGATCACCGGCTCACGGCCCTCGGCGATGAAGGCCTGTTCCTGCTCCGGCGTGAGATGGCGGTGGCGGTTGTCGTAGCGGGGCGCCTGCTTGCTGGCGGCCTGCTGCTCCCGCATGGCGGTGAGTTCGGCCTCGCTGGCGTAGCAGCGGTAGGCCTTGCCGTTCGCCAGCAGCTGCCGGATGGCGGCGTCGTGCTCCGCCTGCCGTTCACTCTGGATCACCGGCTCAGCGTCCCAGGTGAGTCCGAGCCAGCGCAGGCCCTCCAGGATGTTCTCGGTGTACTCGGCGCGGCTGCGCTCGCGGTCGGTGTCCTCGATCCGCAGCAGGAACGCTCCGCCGTGGTGGCGGGCGAACAGCCAGTTGAACACCGCCGTGCGGGCCGTGCCGATGTGGAGGGTGCCGGTGGGGCTGGGGGCGAGACGCACACGCACCGCGCCAGCTGTGGTCACCTGCTGAACTCCTGGGTGTCCACCGGCGGGCACCGGTGGTGGGAACGGGACTGACGGGGCTCGAACCCGCAACTTCCGCCGTGACAGGGCGGTGCTCTAACCGATTGAACTACAGTCCCAGGCTGACCTTCGGGCGCTGGGGCCGTCGGGTGGTGTCGTTGATTGGCGGCCCAGGTTCAAGGGCTGGTCGGTCCGGTGAAGGGCCGGCAGGCTTGGGGTGTGGGCGCTTTGGCGACCTGAAAAGTATCCGTGATCACTGGCCCCATCGTCAACTGATTGGGGAGGGTCGGGACCCCTGCGACGGGGATGGGGCCAGTGATCGTGTCAGGGCCGGAATCCGGCCGGTTCGATCAGCCGCACCTGGTTGCCGCGGGCGGTGAATTCACGCCCCTGATCACTCTGAACAACGACCCGACCACCGGATTTGACCCGGATCACCCGTGCGCGAACCCAGCCCAGGGCGGCGGATTCGAGCACCTTGACGACATCACCGGGTTGTAAATCCAACTCCATGTCCGGAACCACGAAACAGCAGATGGGGACATCGAACGCGCCGTGGAGGACTTGAACCCCCGACATCAGGTTTTGGAGACCTGCGTTCTACCAACTGAACTAACGGCGCAGGGCCGATGTCCCCAGGATGAAAATGACGATGCTGGAGGAAGACTCCTGACGGAGTGATCGTCAGCGGTCGAAGCGTTGCTTGACCCGGGTGGCTTTACCCACCCGATCGCGCAGGTAGAAAAGCTTCGCCCGGCGCACCTTACCGCGCCGCTCCACGTTGACAAACGCCACCTGGGGGCTGTGGAGGAGGAAAATCCGCTCCACGCCCACGCCCTGGAAGATCCGGCGCACCGTGATGGTGGCGTTGAGGCCGCCGTGGCGCTTGGCGATCACCACACCCTCGTAAGGCTGCACCCGCTCCTTGTTGCCTTCGCGGATCCGCACCCCCACCTTCACGGTGTCGCCCACGTAGATCTGGGGGAGTTCGTCCTTGAGCTGCTCGGCCTCGAAGGCCTGGATCAGGGCCTGGGCGCTCATCTTTCCGGTTCTGGCCTTCACCGCCGGCTGGGTGGCCGTGGCCACGGGGGCCGCACTCTCCTCCACCGGAGCGTCGTCGCCCGGGGTGGCCGCAGCCTGGGCCGCGTCGCTCAGGTCGGTGCCGCCCTGTTCGGTGTCGCCCTGTTCGGTGCCGATCTCCGTGCCGATCGTGTTCTGATTGTCCTCAGCCGCCATCTCAGCTCCGCGTCGCCTGGCCAAACCGCCAGTGTACCGGCTCGTTGGCACCCCTCCCCTCACCCCCGGGTCCTGGCCAGCCGGCGGCGCAGCCGCTGCAGCGCCAGCGCCCCCCCGCTCACCAGCATCCACAGCAGGCCGAGGCCGTTGAGCAGCACGTACACCGTTTCGCCGTTGGGTCCGAACCAGGCCCGCAGCCATTCGCCCTCGTGCAGCACCATCAGCACGTGGGCCTGATCGCGGCCCAGGCCGCCCCAGTCGCGCAGCAGCCGGTAGCCCATGCCCGTGGCCACCGTGAGCAGCAGTGGCAAGAGCACCAGCGGAGCCACGGCGGCATGCAGCCCACGCCAGCGCAGCACCAGCCGGGCCGCGGGCTTCACATCCGGCTTCACATCCGAGGGCGTCACGGGGTGGAGGGGGCTGGGAGGCGCAGGGTGTCCACCATGATGCGCAGGCAGGACTACGCAGGCAGGACTACCCAGGCAGTGATGCGCAGGCAGGCTGCCCCGGCACTGCTGGCCAGGCTCCGCCAGAATCTCTGCCACCAAGCGCTTCCGCTGGAGGGTCGCTCCCCTTCCCGCCGCCCGACCCAGCCCAACTGAGGGACCCCCCGCCATGAATCTCTTTGCCGATCTGCTGGCCAGCACCCGCGCCGCCGGAGCGCCTTCGCCCCTGGTGGAAACGGGGCCGCGCATCCCGAAGATCCGGCGCGGCGTGGAGGTGAAGTCGGCGCGGGAGATCGCCACCATGCGCCAGGCCAGCCGCATCGTGGCCACCGTGCTGCGGGAGATGTTTGACCTGGCCGTGCCGGGCATCACCACCGGAGACCTGGACGCCCACGCCGAGAAGCGGATCCGCGAGATGGGGGCCACGCCCAGTTTCAAGGGTTACCACGGCTTCCCGGCCAGCATCTGTGCCTCGATCAACAACGAGGTGGTGCACGGCATCCCCAGCAGCAAGCGGGTGATCAAGCCCGGCGACCTGCTCAAGGTGGACACCGGCGCCTACTTCGACGGCTACCACGGCGACAGCTGCGTGACCATCTGCGTGGGGGAGGAGACCCCGGAGGAAGCCCGGCGGCTGGCCCGGGTGGCCCAGGAATCGCTGATGCAGGGCCTCTCCCGCATCAAGGCCGGCAGCACCCTGCTGGACATCGCCGGTGCCGTGCAGGACCACGTGGAAGCCCACGGCTACGCGGTGGTGGAGGACTACACCGGCCACGGCGTGGGCCGGAACCTGCACGAGGAGCCCTCGGTGTTCAACTTCCGCACCCGCGACCTCCCCAACATGACCCTGCGGGCCGGCATGACCCTGGCCGTGGAGCCGATCCTGAACGCCGGCAGCAAGGCCTGCCGCACCCTGCGCGACCGCTGGACCGTGGTGACGGTGGACGGCAGCCTCTCGGCCCAGTGGGAGCACACCATCGCCGTGACCAGCGACGGCTGCGAGATCCTCACCGACCGGGACTTCTGAGACGCTGGTTTCTCCGGGGGCTGGGTTCTCCGGGGGCCGGAGCGGAGGCGACAACCCGAGCGCAGGATCAGCACGGCCCCGCTGGCTCCTGGGCCGAGGCGCTGCTGAAGAGGCTGTAATACAGCCAGCGGCCGGCGCTGGTGAGGGGCATCAGCACATAGGTGAGTGGGTTGGGGGTCACGATGATCAGCCCCAGGCCCAGCTCCGCCTGCCAGAGCACCTGGCGGGCCACGAAAGCCGGAGACATCAGCCCCACCGGGTTGAGGGCCGAACGGAAGGGTCCCAGCACCAGCCGGCGAAGTTTCAGCTCCCGGCCCAGATCCAGAGCCCGCAGGCTCAGGAGCTGGCCGAGCAGCCGCTTGCTGATCTCGTAGAGCGGACTCACGGCCGGCTGGATCTCCGCCTCCGAGGTGTTCAGCCACACCTCCGGCCGCCCACCCCCTGCGGCACCTGCGCCCGGGCCTTCGCTGTCTCGCTCGGCCACCACAGCCGCGAACAGCTCCAGCAGCCGCCAGCCGCTGAGGGCATTCACCTCCAGCGAACTGCTCACGGCCTCAGGCGTGCGCGCTCCGTGAACATTGATGCCGTGGTTGATCACCAGCACGTCCACCTCCTGCAGCAGCGGCCGCAGGGCGCTCTCCTGGCCCGCGCACCACTGCACCTGCCGCAGGGGGATGGGGGCGCCACCGCTGTCGCGCAGCTCGAGGGGACGGTCGCCGGCGCAGAGGGCGATCAGGCGAGCCCCGCGGCGATGCCACTCGCGCAGCAGGGCCTGGCCCAGCGCCCCACTGGCTCCCGTGATCGCCACGGTTCGGCCCGTGGCCTCCCTGCTGCTCTCGCTCATGCCCGGATCATGGCGCGGATCCGCCCCCTGGCACCGGGGCTGCGAGGGCCGTTCCGGCCACCTGGCCGGGGGACCGCCAGAATCCTGCTGCATGGCGACCCCACCGCCCACGCCCCCAGACCTGCGCTCCACCGTTTGATGGCCTTCTCCGATGCCGCCTCCGTTCAGAACGGCACCTTCCTGACGAGCGCGAGCGACGTGGAGCCCCTCATTCCCCTGTTTGCCCCCTACTGCGGCGGTGTGAGCCGTCAGATCAGCCTCCAGGAGGCCATGGTGGTGCTCATCAGGGGCAGCTGGTCCGGCGAGCGCCGCCTGGAGGGTGGCCGGTCGCTTGGGTTCCACCTGCACTGGTCCGGTGAGCTGGCCCCTCTCGAGCTGCTCAGCTGCGCGTTGCGGTTTCCCGCGCACCCGGCCGTGACCTACGACTTCCAGCTCCCCGCCTACCAGCTGGTGCAGTGGCTGATGCTGCGGCGCCAGCGCGAGCTGCCGGAGGCGTTCTGGCGGTGGCTGCTGCTGGGCGATCCTCTGGAGGGTGCCCAACTGGAGAGAGCCCAGCAGGAGGCAGCACGGGCGGCAGGGGCACAGGTGGCAGGGGCATGGCCGGCGGCCCAGACCGGCTGAACCAGTTGCGGCCCCGTTCCGTACGGGCGGCGCCGTGGGTTGGGGGTCCCTACATTGACCGCACGACGGCAGTCCTCAGCGAGGTTGAAGTATGGCTCCCACCCTGCTGATCGGCTCCTGTGAACCGTTCAGCGGCAAGTCGGCGGTGGTGCTGGGGCTCGCTCGCCAGCTGCGTCTTCAGGGCCTGGAGGTGCGTTTCGGCAAACCCCTGGCCACCAGCCTCGAGGCGGATGGGCTTCCCCCCGCCGGGGAACCCCTGGTGGACCCGGATGTGCGTTTCGTGGGCGCCACCCTGGGCCTGGAGGACCACCAGCTGATTCCGTCGCTGGATGCCATGGAGCCGGCCCTGGCGCGCCAGCGGCTGCTGGCGGGCAATCTCTCCGCCGGCCCGGGTTTCAGTGCCCTGAAGGAGCAGCTGGCCCAGACCGCCGGCGGGGTGGCCCTGCTCGAAGCGGCCGGCAGCCTGCACGAGGGGCTCCTCTACGGACTGAGCCTGCCCCAGCTGGCCCGTGCCCTGGAGGCCCCGGTGCTGCTGGTGCAGCCCTGGACGGACAGCCGCAGCGTCGACTCCCTGCTGGCGGCCCGCGCCGCCCTGGGAGAGCACCTGGCCGGGGTGGTGCTGAACGCGGTCAACCCGTCGATGATTGCCCAGATGGCTGACGACGTGGTGCCAGCCCTCGAGAATCTCGGCATCCCGATCCTGGGGGTGATGCCCCGCAGCCCCCTGCTGCGCAGCGTGACCGTGGAGGAACTGGCCCGGCGGCTGGGGGCCGAGGTGCTCTGCTGCCGCGACCGCCTCGATCTGCTGGTGGAAACCCTCTCGATCGGCGCCATGAACGTGAATTCGGCGATGGAGTTCTTCCGCCGCCGCCGCAACATGGCGGTGGTGACCGGAGCCGATCGCACCGACATCCAGCTGGCGGCCCTGGAGGCCTCCACCCAGTGCCTGATCCTCACCGGTGCCGGTGACCCCCTGCCCCAGTTGCTCACCCGTGCCGAGGAGCTGGACGTGCCCCTGCTCAAGGTGGAGCACGACACCCTCACCACGGTGGAGGTGATCGAGCAGGCCTTCGGCCATGTGCGCCTCCACGAAGCTGTCAAGGCCACCTACGCCTTCCGGCTGGTGGAGGAATACTGCGATTTCAGCCGCCTTTTCACTCGCCTGCGGCTGCCCGCATTGGCGCAATAACGCTGCTAGTTTCATGGCGCAGCCTGCGATCTTGCGGTGACCCGATCCCTCGATCTGCCTTCCCTCGATCGGATCGACACCCTCGCTCAGGAGCTGGCGATGCTGCAGGATCGCAGCAAGCGCAGGATTGCCATTCTCGGCAGCCGCCATGTGCCGGTGGTGTCGATTCACCTGGTGGAAGTGGTGGCCCGCTCCCTGGCGCAGGAAGGCCACAACCTGATCACCTCCGGATCCCAGGGGGTGAACGCCGCCGTGATCCGCAGCGTGCTGGAGATCGATCCCGGCCGGCTCACCGTGCTGCTCCCCCAGAGCCTGGACCGCCAGCCGGTGGAATCCCGCGACCAGCTCGAGCGGGTGCTGCACCTGGTGGAGAAGCCCGAGCACGATGAGCTGCCCCTGCCGATGGCCAGCAGCCTCTGCAACCAGGACATCATCAGCCGTTGCGACCAGCTGATCTGCTACGCCTTCCACGACAGCGAAACGCTGCTGGCCAGCGTGCGGGTGGCCGAGGACATGGGCAAGGTGGTGAGCCTGCTCTACTTCGACTGATCCTGCCGGCGGCTGCCGGAGTCTCGGCCCTGCTCAGCCCTCAGCCCAGCAGGGCCCTGAGCCCCTCCACGTAGAGCACGCCGCTGCAGATCAGCCCGCCGGCCCAGCACAGCCCCCGCAGGGGCGGCAGGTTGCCGATGTAGGCCGCCAGATAGGCGAGCCGCAGCAGCGGATGGATCCAGGCGACCGCCACGGCGACCGGTGCCGTCAGGCCCCCCGGCGAGGCCAGGGCCACGATCAGGCAGAGCAGAGCTGCCGGCGCGTGGAGGGTGAAGGCCTCGAAACTGTTCTGATGGGCCCAGGCCGCCCGCTTGCCCCAGGGGGAGAGCCGCTCGAACATCGCCCGGGGGGCCTGCAGATCGCTCAGGCTGAAGTCGGCCTGGGAGCGGGCCGCCCCCAGGGGCACGGTGCTCAGCACCACCACGGCTCCGGTCAGTGCCAGCGACCAGGCGAAGGGAGCGGCGGTGGCGGACAGCGACATGGCGAAAAGGAAACCGTGACAGACGGACTGCCGATCGCCAGCATGCTCGCAGCCCGTGGAGCCAGGATCAGGCGGCCATGCCGCCAGCCGTGACCCCTGCCATGCCGCCAGCCGTGACTCCAGCCCCCTCCCCGGCCGCCGGCGCCCCACCCAACTGGGTGGACGACCGCCACCCGATCGGCCGCCTGATCAAGGCGCTGCTGGCGGTGGAGCCGCTGCGGCAGCTGATGTTCCTCCAGGCGCGCCGCTTGATCATCCGCACCGCGGAGCGGCGCGGCATCGCCTGGAGGCTGCGCCGCCAGCAGCTGCAGCGCCAGGCCGAGCCGCTGCTCGCCGCCTCCGGCTGCCCGGCCACCGTCACGCCGCCCTACTACCGCGCCCGCTTCCACGCCTACGGCGAGGGCAATCTCTGCTGGGCGGCGGCCTGCGAGGCCGAGCAGGCCACCGATGCCATGGCGCTGCGGGTGTGGCCGGGGGAAACGCTCAGCCCCCAGCAGGCCCAGGGGCGGCTGCGCCAGGCGATCTTCGCGGCCATCGAGCCCAGCCTGGCGGGCCGTGCGGTGCACGACGCCCTGGACCTGGGCTGTTCGGTGGGGGTGGGCACCCTGGCGCTGAAGCGCTGGCTGGAGCAGCGCCAGGAGGATCCGGTGCGGGTGAGCGGCTTGGATCTCTCCCCCCACATGCTGGCGGTGGCCCGGGTGCGGGACGGCCGGGGCGAGATCCATGCCTGGCACCACGCCGCCGCGGAGGTCACGGGTCTGCCGGAGGCCAGCCTCGATCTGATCACGCTGCAGTTCGTGTGCCACGAGCTGCCCGCCACCGCCACCGCCGCCGTGCTTGAGGAGGCGGCGCGCCTGCTTCGCCCCGGCGGGGTGATCGCCCTGGTGGATCAGGATCCCGACTCGGCCGTGATCCGGCGGCTGCCCGCACCGATCGCCACCCTGCTCAAGAGCACCGAGCCCTACCTGGAGGACTATTTCCGCCTCGATCTGCCGGAGGCCCTGCGGCAGGCCGGTTTCCGGGCGGTGCGCAGCCAGGCCTGCGACCCGCGCCATCGGGTGCTGGTGGCCTGCCGCTGAGGGGAGATCGCAGGGTGATCGGGGTCGTTTTCTAGGCTGGCCCAGGTTTCCACGGTTGCGCGCTCCATGGCTGACACCTTTTCCTTCGACGTCGTTTCCGATTTCGACCGTCAGGAACTGGTGAACACCCTCGACCAGGTGCGGCGCGAGGTGTCGCAGCGCTACGACCTCAAGGACTCCGCCACCACCATCGATCTGGAGGAGACCAGCCTCACCATCACCACCGCCAGCGACATGACCCTGCAGGCGGTGGAGGACGTGCTGCGCCAGAAGGCCACCAAGCGCAATCTCTCGCTCAAGATCTTCGATTTCCAGCCGCCGGAGGCCGTGGGCGGCAACCGGGTGAAGCAGGAGGTGAAGCTGCGCAAGGGGCTGAGCAAGGAGCTGGCCAAGGAGCTCAGCAAGACGGTGCGCGACACCCTCAAGAAGGTGTCGGTGGCGATTCAGGGGGAAAGCCTGCGCATCACCGGCAAGAACAAGGACGATCTGCAGGCCGCCATCCAGCTGCTCAGGGAGCAGGACGTGGAGGTGCCGCTCCAGTTCGAGAACTACCGCTGAGCAGCCAGCTCCTGGGCCGTCCCGGTTTCTCTCTCTTTCCGGCCACTACCTTTGCTGTCAAGTGCTTCAGGGGGTGGAACAGTGATCAGGCTGTCCAGCCTCGACCGCCCGGAATCGTTTGTTACGGTGCCGTCGAGAGGCCAAAGTCCTGACAATGAGTGATTGGAAAGTCCGGAACCGACCTTCCTGGATGCGTCAATCCGTGAAGAAAGGAAAGTTCAGTCTTGTAGGCAACAATGGCTGGGCCGGTCAGCCCGTGGTGTCCCGCACGAGGGTGAGTGCCGGTGCAACGGACGGCGATGTGAATCGCGTGTACGTCAACCGCGGCATGTTTGCCAGCTTCAACTACCGCGGCAACAAGGATCGCGACAAGGTGATCTTTGGGGGCCAGGCCGGTGCCATCACCAAGCGAGCCAACAGTGTGATTGATTTCGGTAATGATCGGGTGCGTGATGTGTTCGTGTTCACCAACACCACCCGCGAACACGGCCCCTTCAATCACATGCAGCGCTTCGTGATCAAGAACTTCGGCCGAGAGGATGTGGTGCGGCTGCGCAACATCAACAAGACCTTCCGCTTCAACGATCTGCGCAGCTACGGCAATGGGGTCTACGGCTTCAATGGCGTGCCGCTGGACAAGTTGCGCGTCACGCTCGCTTCGGGCCTGAGCTGAGTCTGCGTAGCCTGGCGCCGCCCGGCAGCTCCAGAGCGTGACCACCCGTGCCCGGTCCCCCCAGGGCTGGCGGTTCTGGATCGATCGCGGCGGCACCTTCACCGATGTGATCGGCCTGGCCCCCTCGGGGCGGATCCAGGTGCGCAAGGTGCTCTCGGTGCAGCCGGACCGGCCCGGTGATCCCGCGGCCCGGGCCATCCGGGCCATGGCCGCTGGCGATCCGATCGCCGAGCTGCGGCTGGGCACCACCGTGGCCACCAACGCCCTGCTGGAGCAGCGCGGCGCGGGTGTGGTGTTGCTGATCAACCGGGGGCTGGGGGATCTGCTGCGCATCGGCGACCAGCACCGCCCCGACATCTTCGCCCTGGCCATCCACCGGCCCCAGCCCCTGCGGGTGAGGGTGCTCGAGGTGGGGGGCCGCCTTGACGCCGAGGGCCGCGAACTCACCCCCCTGCGGCTTGATGCCCCCCTGGCCGCGAGGGTGCGCCAGGCCCGCGCTGAGGGGTACGGCAGCTGTGCGGTGGCGCTGCTGCACAGCCATCGCCAGCCTGCCCATGAGCGGCAGCTGGCCGCCTGGCTTGCCGGCTTCGGCTTCGAGGCGGTGGCCCTCTCCCACCGGCTCAGTGCCCAGCCCCGGCTGGTGCCGCGCGGCCACACCGCCCTGGTGGAGGCGGCGGTGGCCCCGGTGCTGCGGGCCTACCTCCAGCAGGTGGAGGCCGCCCTGGGGTCGGCCACCCGGCTGCGGGTGCTCGGCTCCAGCGGAGCCCTTGTGGCGCCGGCATTCCTGCACGCCAAGGACACGATCCTCTCCGGGCCGGCCGGTGGGATGGTGGGGGCCGTGGCCGTGGCCCAGGAGGCCCTGGGGGCCGCCGGCCACCCCCCGATCCCCGTGGTGGGCTTCGACATGGGGGGCACCTCCACCGATGTGTTCCACTGGGACCCCGGCCGCGGCGCCCTGGCCTGGGAACGGCAGCCGGAGACGGAGATCGCCGGCCTGCGGCTGCGGGCCCCGATGCTGCCGATCCACACCGTGGCGGCCGGCGGGGGCTCGATCCTCCGCTTTGACGGCCAGCGGCTGATCGTGGGGCCCGAATCCGCCGGAGCCGACCCAGGACCCGCCGCCTACCGCCGCGGCGGCCCCGCCACGATCACCGACGCCAATCTGCTGCTGGGGCGGTTGCCGGCCGCTGCGCTGCCGCCGGTGTTCGGTCCAGGTGCCGACCAGCCGGCCGATCTGGAGGCGGTGCAGCAGCGCTTCGCCGAGCTGGCCGCCGCGATGGCGCCCAGCTCACCCGGCATCACCCCCGAGCAGGTGGCCGCCGGCGCCCTGCGGATCGCCATCGAAACCATGGCGGCGGCGATCCGCAGGATCTCGATCGAGCGCGGCCACGATCTGCGCCAGGCGCTGCTGGTGAGCTACGGCGGTGCCGGCGGCCAGCATGCCTGCCGCCTGGCGCGCTGCCTGGGCATCCGGCAGGTGCTGCTCCATCCTCTGGCCGGCGTGCTGTCCGCCTACGGCATCGGCCGGGCGGAGCAGCGGTCCCTGCAGGAGTGCGCTCCCGACCTGCCCCTGATCCCGTCCAGCCTGCCCCGCCTGGAGCGCCTGGCCGCCGAGCTGCGGCGGCAGGGTGGCGCCGAACTCCATGCCGCGGGCGACCTGGAGGGGGCCCAGCAGGAGGTGCGCAGCTGGTGTTCCCTGGAGCTCTGCCTGCCCGGCCGGGAGGATGGCCTGCTGGTGCCCTGGACCCCAGGCCAGGCGGCCGAGGCGTTGCACGAGGCCTTTCTGGCGGAGCACCGCGAGCGGTTCGGCCATGCCCCCGAGCTGGGCAGTGGGGAGCTGGTGGTGGGGCGGCTGCTGCTGGAAGTGGCTCCTCCCGAGCCTCCCGAGCCCCCAGGATCCGCCCCAGCCCCTGCGGCCGAGCAGGTCGCGGCGGAGCGGGCCGGGGTGGCGCTGGTGCGGGTGT
Source organism: Cyanobium sp. NIES-981 (assembly GCF_900088535.1). Taxonomy (NCBI): domain Bacteria; kingdom Bacillati; phylum Cyanobacteriota; class Cyanophyceae; order Synechococcales; family Prochlorococcaceae; genus Cyanobium; species Cyanobium sp. NIES-981. Next base: position 23,430 of record NZ_LT578417.1, read on the forward strand.
GGCTGGACGAGCGGCGGGGCTGGCAGCCGGTGCCCCTGTGGCGCCGGGAGCAGCTCCAGCCGGGCCAGCGGCTGGAGGGTCCGGCGCTGCTGCTGGATCCCACCAGCACTTCGCTGCTGGAGCAGGGCTGGCGGGGGCGGGTGCTGCCGGATCAGGCGGTGCTGCTGGAGGCCACCGCCGTGGCGACGACGGACGGGGGGCCGGGGAGCATCGGCGGGCAGGCCGGCAGTGTGGATCCCACCCTGCTGGAGCTCTACAACCACCGCTTCTCCGCCATCGCCGAGCAGATGGGGGTGCGGCTGCAGCAGAGCGCCCGCTCGGTGAACATCCGCGAGCGGCTCGATTTCTCCTGTGCCGTGTTCGACGGGGCCGGGGCGCTGGTGGCCAATGCGCCCCACATCCCCGTGCACCTGGGTTCGATGGGGGAGAGCGTGGCCAGCCTGATGAAGGCGGTGGCCCGCGGTGAGCGGCCGCCGCTGGCCCCGGGCGATGTGGTGCTCGCCAACGACCCCTTCGGCGGCGGCACCCACCTGCCGGACATCACCGCCATCACGCCGGTGTTCGTCCCTGGCGCGGACAGCGCTGCACCGGCCTTCTTCGTGGCCAGCCGCGGCCACCACGCCGACGTGGGCGGCATCACCCCGGGCTCGATGCCCGCCTTCAGCCGGCGCATCGAGGAGGAGGGGCTGCTGCTCGACAACCAGCTGTTTCTGCATCAGGGCCAGCTGGATGAACCGGCCTGGCGGGCCCGTTTCGCCCGGGGCCCCCACCCGGTGCGCAACCCCGACCAGCTGCTGGCCGATCTCCAGGCCCAGGTGGCGGCCAACCGCCTCGGGGTGGCTGAGCTGCAGCGGCTGATCGACACGGCCGGCCTGGCGGAGGTGCGGGCCTACATGGGCCATGTGCAGGCCAATGCGGCCGAGGCGGTGCGGCGGGTGGTGGCCCGGCTGCAGGACGGCTCGGCCCGGGTGAGCCTGGATGACGGCAGCTGCATTGCCGTGCAGGTGCGGATCAACCGGCGGCGCCGCGTGGCCTGCCTGGATTTCAGCGGCACCTCGCCCCAGCATCCCGGCAATCTCAACGCCCCCCTGGCCATCACCCGGGCCGTGGTGCTCTACGTGTTCCGCTGCCTGGTGGGGGAGGCCATCCCGCTCAATGCCGGCTGCTTCGAGCCCCTGGAGCTGGTGGTGCCGCCCGGCTCGCTGCTCCATCCCCAGCCGCCGGCGGCGGTGGTGGCCGGCAACGTGGAAACCTCCCAGGCCCTGGCCAATGCTCTCTTCGCCGCCCTCGGCGTGCAGGCGGCGGCCCAGGGCACGATGAACAACCTGAGCTTCGGCGACGGCCGGGTGCAGTACTACGAAACCATCTGCGGCGGCACCGGCGGCGGCAGGGATCTCGAGGGCCAGGGCTTTGCCGGCGCCAGTGCCGTGCAGAGCCACATGACCAACTCGCGCCTCACGGATCCGGAAGTGCTCGAGGAGCGTCTGCCGGTGCGGCTGGAGACGTTCCGGATCCGCCGGGGCAGCGGTGGCGCGGGGCGCTGGCCCGGCGGCGACGGGGTGGTGCGGCGGCTGCGGTTTCTCGCTCCGATGACGGTGTCGCTGCTGTCGGGCTCGCGGCGGGTGCCGCCCTTCGGCCTGGCCGGAGGGGAGCCCGGGCAGCCGGGTCGCAACCGGCTGGAGCACGCCGATGGCAGGGTGGAGCACCTGCCGGGATCCACCGAGGTCCAGGTGGAGGCCGGGGATGGGCTCCTGATCGAAACCCCCGGCGGAGGGGGCTACGGCCCCGCGCAGCCTTCGCCGCAGGCCATGCCCTTGTGAGCCTGCCCGGAGCCTGATGGCGGGGCCGGAGGGCTGAGGCAGGAGGGCTCTCAGAGGGGCTGGCTGAGGGCCTCGATGGCCTCGGGCACGCTGCTGAAGATGCCCATGCCGTGCTCACCACGGGCGAGCCCGAAACGCTTCAGCTCCTCGAGGATGGCCCGGGAGTTGGTCACCAGGACGGAGCGCACACCGCCGGCCATGAGCAGATCGCGCAGCTCCAGCAGGGCCTTGGCGGCCGAATAGTCCACGTCATCGATGCCGGAGGCATCCACCACCAGCCCCTGGATCACGGCTTCGGGCTGGTTCACCATCGCCAGCACCTCCTGGGTGAAGCGATTGGCATTCGCATAGAAGAGGTTGGCCTCGAAGCGGTAGGCCAGGATCCCCGGCGCGGCCAGCACGCCCGGCGCCACCGGAACGGTGTGCAGGCCCGTGCCATCCCGCCGTGGTGTCCACAGGCAGGTGCGCGGCCGGTAGGTGTGGCGCACCTGCTCGATCAGCGACAGCACCACGGCCAGGGTGATGCCGGGCATCACCCCCACCTGGGCCACGGTGACCACCGTGGCCATGGCGATCACGAATTCGTTGCGCTGCAGCCGCCACAGCTCCCGCAGGCCATTCCAGTCGATCAGCTTGAGCCCGATCAGAAACACGATCGTGGAGAGCACCGCTGCGGGCAGCAGGCCCAGTGGGCGGGTGAAGAACAGGAGCACCAGCAGCACCACTCCGGCAGCGCTGAGGTGGGCCAGCTGGCTGCGCCCCCCGGCGGCATCCACCATCTCGGTCTTGGTGGGCGAGCCGTTCACCACGAAGGTGCCGCTCAGTCCGGCCGCCAGGTTGGCGCTGGCCAGCCCCACCAGATCCACGTTCTCGAGGCTCCGCTCCCGGTAGCGCAGGGCATAGGCCCTGGCCGTGGCGGAGCTCTGGGCCAGGATCACCACGAAGCAGGAGGCGGCACTCACCAGCACCGCATTCCACTGGGACGGCCCCACCGCCGGCAGCACCAGCCGGGGCAGGCCGCTCGGAACGGTGCCCACCACATCCAGCCCCCGGCCGGGGAAATCGAGCAGGGCACTGAGCAGGATCGAAGCGGCCACCGCGAGCAGGGCACCGGGCAGGCGCCGGTCGAGCCGCCGGCAGACCGCGATCACCCCCAGCACCCCCACCGCCACCAGCAGATGGTCGATCCGGCTCTGGTCCAGGCGCCCCAGGGTGCTGAGCAGCTGCTGCAGGGCACCCTCACCCTGGCGGGAGAGGCCGAACAGGCCGGGCAGCTCACCGGCCGCCACCTGCACACCAATGCCCGAGAGCAGCCCGATCAGGGCGCTGCGGGAGAGGAAGTCCGCCAGGAAACCCAGCCGCAGCAGGGCCGCCACCAGCAGGGCCAGGGCCACCACCAGGGCCACCGCCATGGTGAGCCCCACGTAGGCGGGGGACCCCGGGGTGGCCACGCCGGCCAGGGTGGCCACCAGGATCGCCGCCGTGGCCGAGTCTGCCGCCACCACCAGATGCCGCGAAGCCCCCAGCAGGGCGAAGGCCACCATCGGCAGCAGCATGGTGTAAAGCCCCGTCACCATCGGGGTCTGGGAGATGCGGGTGTAGCCCATCACCTCGGGGATGGCGAGCGCCGCGAGGGTGAGGCCGGCCAGCACGTCGCCGGCCACCTGGTCGCGCTTCAGGGGCAGCAGACCGGCCAGCCGAAGCCGTGAAGCGATCGGGGTGTTCACGGGGCGCTGGTGACGGAGGAATCCGATCCTGACCCCTTGCGGTGGTACCGCAGCCCCAGGCATTTCTGCACCACCGCCAGCAGCAGGGCCGTGCTCCAGCCCGCCATCAGGATGCCCACCAGGGCCTCGAGGGAGGCCAGCAGGCGAAAGGGCAGGGCCAGGGTGATGTCGCCATAGCCGAGGGAGGCGAAGGTGACGCTGGAGAAGTAGAGCGCCTGCTCCACGCTGGCAACGGCCCCCAGCCGCAGGAAGAGCACGGCCCAGGTGAGGATCTCGAGCAGCATGGCCAGGAAGGTGGCCAGGGCGGTGCCGGCGATCAGCAGCAGATGGCGGGAGGAGGTGCGCGAGGCCCAGCGCAGCAGGCCTTCGCTGTTGAAACCGGCCGCCACCATCGCCGAGATCACCAGGTGGATCACGGTGCAGAGCAGGGTCATACCCAGCGCCAGGAGCAGTTGACGCAGGATCTGGGGGGACTGCTGCTCCGCCTCCAGCAGGATCTCGTCCAGGGGAACCGGGCCTGGTGACGGGGTTCCCGCCGCGACCGGGGCCTGCAGCAGAAGGCCCACCAGCACGGCCAGCAGCACGGCCAGCAGGGCCAGGTGGGGCAGAAAGGCCGCCAGGACGCTGCGGCTTCGTTGGGCCATCAGGCTGGATGCAGGGACGCCATAGGTTGTCCGCAGCTTCCTCAAGGCCATGGTCCAGGGATACCTCAATTGGGCGATCCTGGCGACCTTCGTGTTTGCCTATGCGCTTGTGGCGGGGCGGCTCCAGCGCACGCCTGTGTCGGCAGCAATGGCGTTTCTGTTCGGAGGGTGGCTGTTGAGCCCGGTCGTGCTCGGCTGGCTGCAGTTGTCGGTGGACTCCGAGGGTCTGCGTACCCTCACCGAGTACTGCCTGGCCCTGATCCTGTTCTCCGATGCGGCCCAGGCCCAGTTGCCGGTGCTGCGCGACAGCGCCCGCCTGCCGCTGCGATTGCTGGGGCTGGGCCTGCCGCTCACGATTGTGTTCGGCGCCATCGTGGCCCATGCCCTGTTCCCGGGCTGGTCACTGGTGGAGGCCGGCATCGTGGCCGTGGCTCTGGCCCCCACCGATGCGGCCCTGGGGCAGCCGGTGGTCACCAACCCCCATGTGCCCGCAGCGATCCGTGAAGACCTGAGCGCCGAAAGCGGCCTCAACGACGGCATCTGTGTGCCCTTTTTGCTGTTTCTGCTCAGCCTCGCCGCGGGTTCCATGCCTGCTTCTCAGGGCGTCGCGCTGCTGGTCCGCTTTTTCCTTTCCCAGATCGGTGTGGGGGTGCTGGTGGGTGTCTGCCTCGCCTAACTCGCCTGTGCCGCCCGCGACCGCTGCGCCGCCCTGGGCTGGATCACCGCCGACTGGCGGCCCGTGCTGGCGGTGGCCCTGCCGGTGGTGGTGTTCTCGCTGGCCCAGGTTCTGGGGGGGAGTGGCTTCATCGCCTGTTTCTGTGCCGGTCTGATGCTGGGGGGGCTGACTCCCCGGAACAAGGAACTGGAGCTGGCGGCGGCCGAGGGGGCCGGGGATGTGCTGTCGCTGATCACCTGGATGGCCTTCGGTTCGGCCGTGCTCGGGAGAGCCCTCGGCGCGATTTCTCCGGCCACGCTGGCCTACGCCGTGCTGAGCCTCACGATCGTGCGCATGCTGCCGGTGGCCCTGGCCACGGCCCAGATGCGCCTGCCCAGAGCCACCACCCTGTTCATCGGCTGGTTCGGGCCGCGGGGGCTGGCCAGCATCGTGTTCGCCGTGATGGTGCTGGATGGGGGGCTGCCCCATGGCCAGCAGATCGCCGATGTGATTGCCCTCACCGTGGTGCTCAGCGTGGTGGCCCATGGCCTCAGCGCCGTGCCCCTGGCTGAACGCTACGGGCGCGTGATGGCCCGTTTGGGCGGATCGGCAGCGCCGTAGGCCTGAGCGGCGGCAATCAGCTGGCAGGGAGCAATTGTGGTGTGGCTTCGACCAGCGGCCGGGTGGGATCCCCCCAGCCGGTCGCCGGCAGCAGGGCAGGAGCCCCGCTGGCGGGCCGGGCAGCGTCGCCGGCGGCGAACACCTGCTGCACCCAGCTGAGCATCAGCCCCCGCAGCACGGCCTGTTCGGCTGCTGACCCCGGCCGCAGGTTGAAGTGGTTCCCGCCCGCCGCCAGCACCAGCTGGTGGCCGCGGCTTTCGGGCTGTCTCTGGAACGGCGTGAGGGCTTCAGGGCCGAAGGGCACCACCCAGTCCTTCGAGCCGCTCACCACGACAGCCCGGCCATTCATGTCCTTGGACGCGCCGTGGTCGAACAGCAGCCGCATCGGTGGGCTCACGGCCACCACGCCGAGCACCCTGGGTTCCGCCACATCCGCCTGATTGGCGGAGCGCAGGAAACTGCACTGCAGCACCCAGCTCACATTGGTCTCTGGATCGTTGAGATTGCCGCAGCGCCGCCCCAGCCTGCCGTCGCTGGGTTTGAGGCCAGCCAGCTGAAGCGCGGTGATGGCCCCCCAGGAGTGCCCCAGCACCACCAGCCGCCCGGAGGGGATGGCCCCCAGGTTGAGCCGGTCGGAGTCCACCGCCGCCAGCAGCGCGCGGATATCGAGAGGGCGCAGGCCCAGCTCTTCCGGCTCGGGCGGCGGGATGGTGCCGGAGAGCATGGCGGCCTGCTGGGCCTGGTCGCTGCCGGGGTGTTCCGGCAGCAGTACGGCATAGCCATGACTGGCCAGGTGGCCTCCCCAACCCTCGAAGTTCACGGGGGAATCCCAGAGCCCATGGGAGATGAACACCAGACCCTTGGGGGAAACGCCCTGGGGCAGCAGGGCCACGCTGCGCAGGGGATTTTGACGGTGCGCCACCGGCAGCGACAGTTCCCGGCGCTGCACGGCGAAGGGGCCCGGGCGGTTCAATTCGGGATCGGCTTCCACCACAGTCCCTTTGGCCAGGAGCGCCTGGGCTGGCGCCTGCTGGCGGTGCAGCCGCTCGAGCACGACCAGGGCGCGCTGCAGATCGATGGAGGCGCGCTTGCCCGGCATGGCCCGCAGCAGGGTCAGCAGGGTGACGGATCCCTCCTGCTCGCTGAGGCTCAGGGCCTCCGAGAGCTTCTCCCCGCTCAGATCGGTGGACACGCCATCGACGCGCACCAGGGCGGTGGTGGCCAGGAGCGCTTCCCGCAGCAACGGTGATCCAACAGACCCTTGCAGTCCCTTGGCCACACCGGGGGGCAGCTGGATCGGATGGTTGAACAGCCGCAGCACCTTCGGCCCGATCACACCGTCGCTGGCACGGTCGAGCTCGGCCAGATCGCTGCTGCCAGCCAGCAGATCTTCGGCGCTGCTCAGCTCATCCAGCCGCACCACCAGGTTCTCGCCGATCAGGGGCAGGCGGAGCTCGAGTTCCTCCAGAGCCATGGCCGGCCTGGCCTCCACAGCCACGGTTGCTGAAGCCGCCAGGCCGAGGGCCAGTGCCGGAAGCACGCCCCGGGGATGAGGACGGCAACAAGGACGACCCATCGGGCCCGAACAGTGAGGGAAGCTTCTCCACCCTCCCACGCCCGTGGATCCGATCGGGGATGGATTGCGACTGTCCAACGGGTTGGCTCGTCGGGCTTGACTCCGCTGGGTTGATGAAATAGGAGGTTGCCGGGCTGCACCGGATCTGCGTGACGATCGGATGCTGCCGGGCAGCGCACAGTGTGAGGTGGTTCCGGCGCTTGGCCCGAGTGGTCGCTAGGTCCGGTCGCCCGATCGGCACCCGGTGCCTGGCCGGTGGATCAGCGGCAGGTCGATCGGAATGATCAGTGGGGTCACCAGCACGCCATGGGTTGCCTCCATGCTTCAGAGGGTTGTCCCCGCCCTGATGGGTGCTGCCGTGGCGGGGTGGATGGCGCCAGCGACTTGGGCCTCGGCCATCGGCTCCGCCAGCCTGGAGCACCTGCTCTCCCGCAGCCTGGCGGAGGCCGATCCTGAGCTCCGCAGCCAGTTGCTGCTCGATCTGCTCGAGTTCTGCCTGCGCCAGCGGTGCCCGCGTGATGGGGCGACCCTGCAACGGGATGCGGAGACTGCCGTCACGGCCATCCAGGCCCCGGACCGTCGGCTGGAGCAGTGGCTGCGGCTGGCCCTGCTCCTGCAGCGCCATGGAGAGCCCGATCGGGCCCGGCAGGCCCTCCAGCAGGCGAATCAATCGTTACGGGCGGTTCCCACAGCCCGACGCGAGGCCCTCCTGCTTCGCCTCGGCCTGGCCTATGCCGAACTGGGTGACCAGGAGCGGGCCGAGCAGGTTTTTGCCGAGGGCGAGCAGCTGATGCAGCTGGCCGAAGCACGGAAGACGGCCTTCCCCTTCCCGGAGCAGAAGCTGGAGGGCAAGGTGGGCCTGGCGGTGAGTGCGGCCACCTATGACGACACGACGATCAGCGCGGTGGCCAACTTCGATCTCTACAAGCAATGGCCCCGCGACGACTTCGAGGCCAATCTCTTCGCCTCGATCAACTACGACAGCTCCCGCGACTTCAATCTCACCTGGCCGGTCAGTCAGGGATTTCTGGCCTACCGCCACCGGCTCGACCGACGCCAGTTTCTTTTTGTGGATCAGCTTGTTGCCGTGAATGACAGCACCTTCTCCACGCAGAACGACGATGATGACATCTCCGTGCTCTCCGGTACGCTATTGGGCTATGGCTACACCATCTGGCAAGGGCCAGAACCTGGCTCGTTTCAGGCTGTGCAACTCGGCATTGGGCCTCGCTATGAGTATGCCGAAATTGATCTGAACCGGCGACGTGATCAGGTGGACACTACCGTTGCCCTGGTCTACCGGAGTCGTGAGGTGCCCATCGGCGCAGCGAAGTGGAGCCAGGTGTTTGCGGTGGCCACACCGGTGGATACGTTCGATGAAGCGTTTTTCTGGTCCTCGACACGGCTGGACTGGCCCATCACCAAGCGGTGGATGTGGACGAACCGCCTTTCCGTGCGGTACCGGTCGCGTCCGCTCGAACCAGGCTTTGAACGGCTGAATGTGATTCTGTCCACCGGCCTCACCTACAGCTTCTGAATGCCCTTTCTCCGTCACCCGGGCTTCGCGGATCTCATGCGCAGGCTGCTGGCGTGGATGGCTGCAGCCTTCGGCGGTCTGCTGATGCTGCTGGGCACCCTGCTGCCGGTGCAGGCCCAGTTCCTGCCTGCCCTCGATACCACGGGCGGACAGCAGGTGACATCGCCGCAGTTTCTGCCCGTTTTTTCCCAGGGGAACGTGGAGCTGTCTCCCGTGTTTCTGGATGGACGGATCATCGGATCCGTTTCAGGTTTCATTGACGTCAAGAACTCCGGGGCGTCATCGGGTAACGATGCCGCCTACTCGGCATCCCAGCGTGCCTTTGTGATTCACAGCCGGCTCCAGAAGATCCTCACCTCGATGACCACCTTCACGGCGAGGGTGTCGGCCGAGTCGGTTGATTCACAACGTCAGCCCAATGTTGTTCAGCAGCGTCGCCAGCTGGCCAGAAATCTGCATACCTTTGTGCGGGAGGCGGGTTCAAGCTTCGAGGTGTTTCTGGCTTTTCCCCGCTCCGACCCGCCGGAGCTGGTCTACACAGTCACTCCAGCCGATGTGGCCAGGGTCAGGACGGACAGTTCCGAGCCTGTGGCCATCGCCCGGCGCGTCGCGAGCAAAGTGAGAGGAATCCTGTTGGATGCCTGGGAGGAACGGCAGCCCCCTGCGCTCTGGCGGTCGGCCCGGCGGGCGGGGCTCGGGCTCCTTGTGATCACCCTCGCCAGTGGCCTCGGCATGCGGCTGCAGAAGCTTCTGCGAAGGCGCCAGCATGCCATGAGCGACAGGCTTCGGGAGTTGACCCTGGAGGCGCCTGATCCAGAGGCAGGCTCCTCCCAGGAGATCGAGAGCAGCCGGCGTCAGGCCCCGCGACTGGTGCAGCTGCGGATGTCCTTGCGGCAGAAGCTCAGCCTGCTTTCGTTCTACCGCTCCTCGCTGTTCTGGGGTCAGTGCCTGCTCTGGACCTGCGGTATCGCCTGGGCGGCCGGCCTCTTCTACTGGACCCGGCCCTTCAGCAACTGGATCTTCGGTATCTCGGTGCGCGGGCTGATCACAACGGGCCTGGCTACGGACAACCGGGGATGGCCCCCATTGGACTGGGTGCTGACCCTGGGCAAGGACGCCACGATCGGCACACCTCTGCTGATTCTGTTCCTGGTGATGATCACCAGGATCTCGATCAAGGCGGGTAACTTTCTCTCGCATCAGTCCGTGAGCCGCTGGGCCCGTCAGCAGACTGACACGCGGGCCAAGCTACGGGCGCCGACGCTGTCGCGTTCGCTGAGGGCATGGGTGCGCGTGGGCGTGTATCTCCTGCTCGGCATGGTGATCTTCTACCAGCTGCATCAGCTGGGAGCGGTGACCCAGGCCGTGGCGATCCTGCTCGGTTTTCTGAGCTTCGCCCTGTCACTGGCGTCGCAGAATCTGCTCAAGGATCTGATCGGCGGCTTGATGATCCTGATCGAGGATCAGTTTGCTGCGGGGGATGTGGTGGTCATCGGTGACCAGAGCGGTCTGGTGGAGAGCGTGGGTCTGCGGGTGACCCAGTTGCGCAATCTGGATGGGGAGCTGATCAGCATTCCGAACGGCACCATCACCACGGTGCGCAATCTTTCCAGCAGCTGGTCACGGGTGAACTATGCCCTCACGGTGTCGATCGGCGCGGATGTGGATGCGGTGATGGCCCTGATGGAGTCCGTCGCTCAGGATCTCTTCCGTGATCCTGCTTGGGCGGAGCGCATCCTCGAGCCCCCGGAGATGCTCGGCATCGATGAGATCGCCCACACGGGTGTGCTCATCCGCATCCTGATCAAGACGCAACCCCTGCAGCAGTGGCCTGTGGGCCGTGAATACCGCCGCCGCCTCAAGCAGGCCCTCGATGCCGCCGGCATCGACGTGGGAGTTCCCCGGCTCGATCTGATCGGGCCGGCCCTGCCCCGCCCCCCAGCACCATGACCCCGTTCTCCCATCGGCGCGTCGTGCCGCTGTTGCTGGCCCCGTCGCTGCTCCTGCCTGCGGGGCCCCTGCGGGCCGATGTGCTGCAGGAGCGGGAGCAGCGTTCCCATCCGGTGTGGTCGCCGGGGGGGATGGTGGCCGTGCAGGAGCCCCGGGCTGCCGCGGCCGGCGTGGAGCTGCTGCGGCAGGGCGGCAATGCCGTGGATGCGGCGATCGGCACCGCCTTCGCCCTGGCAGTGACCCATCCCCAGGCGGGCAACCTGGGCGGCGGCGGTTTCCTGGTGCTGTGGCTGCCGGGGAAGTCCCCGGCGCGGGCCCGGGGCTGCCTGCCAGTATCCGGGGCTTCAGGCCGCGGCGCCGGCCCCGAGCTGGCCATCGGCCAGGGCACGGCGGTGGCCGTGAACTTCCGCGAGACCGCCCCGGCGGCGGCCCGCCCCGATCTGTTCGTGGGGCCCGATGGGACGGTGGATCGCCAGCTGGCCACCCGCAGCCTGCTCAGCACGGCGGTGCCTGGGTCCGTGGCCGGCCTGGTGCTGGCCCAGCGCTGCTACGGCCGCCTGCCGCTGCAGCGGGTGATCGCCCCCGCCATCGCCCTGGCCGAGCAGGGCTTTCCGGTGAGCCGCTCCCTGGCGGAGGACCTGCGCCGTGCCCGCCCCCGGCTGGAGGCTGACCCCACTCCCCGCGCCCTGTTCCTGACGGCGGACCGGCCCGGGGCCGTGCTGCGCCAACCGCAGCTCGCCACCACCCTGCGACGGATCGCCGCCGAGGGCGATCGCGGCTTCTACGCGGGTCCCACGGCTGCAGCGCTGGTGGGGCTGATGCGGCGGGAAGGCGGGCTGATCACCCAAAGCGATCTGGAGGGCTACCGGGCCCAGCTGGTGCGGCCGCTGGCGGGCCGCTTCCGCGGCGCCACCGTGCTGGTGCCGCCGCCCCCCAGCAGCGCGATCACGATCCTGCAGCTGCTGGCCGTGCTCGAACCGATGCCGCTGGCGAGCCTGGGGGCCAATGGAGCCGAGAGCCTGCACCGCATGGCCGAGGCCATGAACCTGGCCTACCGCGACCGCAATGCCCTGCTGGGCGATCCCGACCAGGTGGCGATTCCGCTGGCCCGGATGCTGGCGCCCGCCTACGTGGCGGCGATGCGGAGCGCGCTGGATCTGGAGCGCCACCGGCCGCCCGACCAGGTGCAGCAGGAACGGCCGCCCCTGCCCGAGAGCGAGGACACGATCCATCTCTCCACCGCCGACCGGCAGGGGGGCATGGTGGCGCTCACCACCACGCTCAACTTCCCCTTCGGCAACGGCATCGCCGTGCCCGGCGCCGGGTTCCTGCTCAACAACGAGATGGACGACTTCACCGCCCAGCTGGGCAGCCCCAACGCCTTCGGGCTGGTGCAGGGGGCTACCAACGCGATCGCCCCGGGGCGCCGGCCGCTCAGCTCGATGAGCCCCACCCTGGTGTTCCATGCCGATGGCCGGCCGTGGTTCGCCACCGGCAGCCCCGGCGGCAGCCGCATCCTCACCACGGTGCTGCAGGTGCTGCTCAACCGCATCGAGCACGGGCTCAACCTGGCCGGGGCTGTGGCGGCGCCGCGCATCCACGCCCAGCTCCTGCCGGATCGCTTCTTCTTTGAGGAGGGCCTCAGCCCCGACACCCGCCGGCTGCTGGAGGCCAAGGGTCACCAGCTGGTGCGCAGCCCGGCCATGGGGGCGGCCAACAGCGTGGAGATCACGGCCGACGGCACGCTCGGGGTGGTGGACCCCCGCAAGGCCGAGGGCCTGGCCGCCGGCGAGTGAGGCGGCTGGCGCCGCCCTCAGCCGGCCTGAGGGCCCGGAGTGGTGAGCATGTTCACCGCCGAAATGCCCAGGCCCACCCCCAGCAGGGTGCCGATGGCCCAGAGGCTGTCGCTGGGCCACTCGGCGATCAGCATGCCGCCCAGCACGGTGGTGACGATGCCATCGAGCAGCACCAGGCCACGGGCGGGGACCTGGCCCGCGGCCGCTGCGGCCAGTTCCATCACCCCCTGGAAGGCGAGCAGGAAACCCACCAGCAGGGTGAGGCTCACCTCGCTGGCCAGGGGGTAGAGCAGGATGTAGATGCCACCGCCCGCGTAGAGCAGGGCGGAGAGCAGGCGGAACAGCTTGCCCTGCAGATCGGGTTCACCGGTGAGGCGCAGGCCCTGGGAAACGGCGGCGGCGATGGCCACCCCGCCGATCACGATCGTGAGCAGCGTGGCCGACACGAAGGGCAGGGCGATCGCCAGGGCCGCGGCTGCCAGCAGCAGGCCGGCGGTGAGCCAGCGCAGCACGGGGGAGGAGGGAGCGGCCATGGGTCCGGGAGCAGCTGGCGCCACCCTACGCAGGGTTTCCGGGGGCGATTGCCCGCCGGCTTGATCGGCGAATGCCCACACGGGCTGTCGCAATCCATCACAAGCGCCGCAGGGCCCTGGGGAAATCCCTCAGGGTGTGGTCACTCTTGCGGCCCGTGTGGTTTCCATGCTGGAGCTGTTGCCCCCGCTCAACGACCGCAACCTGCCGTGGATGGACACCATCCACCCGATCGTGGTGCACTTCGTGATCGCGATGGCGCTGATCTCGGTGGTGTTCGACCTGATCGGCCGCTTCGGCCGCAGGCCGGCCCTGTTCGAGGTGAGCTTCTGGAACCTGCTGGTGGCCACGGTGGCCATCTTCGTGGCGATCATCTTCGGCCAGATCGAGGCGGGCCTGGCCAATCCCTACGGCGACGCCAGCACGATCCTCAACCTGCACAGCACCCTGGGCTGGTCGCTCGCCGGGGTGCTGGCCCTGCTCTCGGGCTGGCGCTACGTGATCCGCAGCCGCGATCCCCTGCACCTGCCCCCCGCCTTCCTCGGCGCCGGCGCCCTGCTGAGCGTGCTGGTGGTGGTGCAGGTGCTGCTGGGCAACCAGCTGGTGTGGGTGTACGGGCTGCACACGGTGCCCGTGGTGGAAGCGGTGCGCGCGGGGCTGGTGTGATGGCAATTGTGGCTGCACTCAGGGCGTTCACGCCGGTGGCCGATCAGCTGGGCCCCAACCAGCTGCCCTACGCCCTGCCCCTGCACCCCAACCTGGTGCACTTCACGATCGGGCTGTTCGTGATTGCGATCGTGTTTGACATCGCCGGCGCCCTGTTCCCCCTGGAGAAGCGGCTGTTCCGCTTCCTGGCCCTGCCCGTCACCCGGGCCGGCTTCCACGACGTGGGCTGGTACAACCTGCTGGCCTGCGCGGCGGTGACCTTCCTCACGGTGGCGGCCGGCTTCTACGAGATGCTCCTGGCGGTGCCGATCCCCGGCGCCCGCAGCGACTTCGGCCTCGGCAGCGCCGCCACCATGCTCTGGCACGGCGTGGGCGGGGTGGTGGTGCTGCTGCTGATCGTGGCGATGGTGGTGTGGCGCGGTCTGCAGCGCTTCCGCTGGCGCCGCGACCTCGGCCGCCAGGTGCAGTGGAGCTACCTGGTGGCTGGCCTGGGCCTGTTCGTGCTGATCGGTGTGCACGGCACCCTGGGCGCCCAGCTGGCCGGCGAGTTCGGCGTGCACGTGACGGCCGATCAGCTGCTGGCCACTGGCGCGAACCTGCGGGAGGGTCTGCCATGACCACCACCGCTCCGCCGCCGAGCCCGAGGCTGTGGGTGGTGGCCCTGCTGCTGGGGGCCGTGCTGGCCGATCTGGCCGCCAGCCTCTGGATGGCCCAGCAGTCTCACCGCTGGCTGCCGGTGGCCGCCTCGGCCGCCGCCGGCCCGGTGGATGATCTGTTCGCCCTCGAGGTGGGCATCGGCAGCTTCATCTTCCTGGGCTGCAGCGGCGTGATGCTGTGGACCCTGCTGTTCAACCGCGCCCCCAAGTACGACCTCGACAACGGCGATCCGATCGAGGGCAACCTGAAGCTGGAAATCACCTGGACCCTGATCCCGCTGGTGATCGTGATGCTGATCGCCTGGAAGGCGATCGCCGTGAGCGACACCCTCGCCACCCTGGGCGGCAAGGTGCGCGTCACCGGCGGTCACGCCGCCATGCACGGCGCCGAGGGGCCGGCTGCCGTGGCCATGGCCGCGGATGAGCCCGGCGCGGCCAGCCCGATCCAGGTGATCGGCCGCCAGTGGAGCTGGGAGTTCATCTACCCCAATGGGGTGCACAGCAGCGAGCTGCACCTGCCCGAGGGCCAGCGCAGCGTCCTGCGGCTGGAGGCCACCGATGTGATCCACGGCTTCTATGTGCCGGCCTTCCGGCTCAAGCAGGACCTCATCCCCGGCAGCGTGATCGACTACAGCCTCATCCCCACCCGCGCCGGCCGCTACCGGCTGCGGGATTCGATGTTCAGCGGCGGCTACTTCGCCTCCAACCAGACCGATGTGGTGGTGGAGCCACCGGAGGCCTACGAGGCCTGGCTGGCGCAGGCCCTGGGCCAGCCGCTGCGCCCGGCCGCCAATGCCGCCACCGATCTGTATGCCCAGCGCCTGGCCCGGGGCAACCGGGGCTGGGCCACGGTGCCGCCGGCGGCGCCGCCGCTGGTGCACGTGAGCGCCGATCCCACCGCCAGCCACGAGGGTTGACCATGACCAGCACCACTCCGGCTCCTGCGTTCGATCCCCGCGTGCTGCGGGCCCCCCACCCGGTGCCCGGCGCGCCCAACAACTGGCGCCGCTTCCTGAGCTTCAACACCGACGCCAAGGTGATCGGGCTGCAGTACATGATCACCGCCCTGTTCTTCCTGCTGGTGGGCGGCCTGCTGTCGATGATCATGCGCGGTGAGCTGATCACGCCGGCGGCGGATCTGGTGGACCCCAGCGTGTACAACGGCCTCTACACGATGCACGGAACGGTGATGCTGTTCCTGTTTCTGTTCCCGATCCTCAACGGCTTCAACAACCTGCTGATCCCGCCGATGATCGGCGCGCCCGACATGGCCTTCCCGCGCCTGAATGCGGCCGCCTTCTGGATGGTGCCGGTGTTCGGGGTGATCCTGATGGCCAGCTTCCTGGTGCCGGGCGGCCCCTCGGGAGCGGGCTGGTGGGCCTATCCGCCCCAGAGCATCCAGAACCCGCTGGGGCATTTCCTCAATGGCCAGTTCCTGTGGATCCTGGCGGTGGCCCTCTCCGGCATCTCCTCGATCATGGGGGCGGTGAACTTCATCACCACGATCATGCGCATGCGGGCCCCGGGCATGGGCTGGTTCCGCCTGCCGATCTTCTGCTGGACGGCGGTGGCGGCCCAGGCGATCCAGCTGATCGGCCTGCCGGTGCTCACCGCCGGGGCGGTGCTGCTGCTGTTCGACCTCAGCTTCGGCACCAGCTTCTACCGGCCGGAGGGGGGTGGCGATCCGATGCTGTATCAGCACTTCTTCTGGTTCTATTCCCATCCGGCGGTGTACGTGATGGTGCTGCCGGTGTTCGGCATCTTCTCGGAGCTGTTTCCGGTGTATGCCCGCAAGCCCCTGTTCGGCTACCACGTGGTGGCGATCGCCTCGTTCGCGATCACCTTCCTCAGCCTGATCGTGTGGGTGCACCACATGTTCTACAGCGGCACGCCGCAGTGGATGCGCAACCTGTTCATGGTCACCACGATGCTGATCGCGGTGCCCACCGGCATCAAGGTGTTCGCCTGGATCGCCACCCTCTGGCGCGGCAAGCTGCGGCTCACCACGGCCATGCTGTTCTGCCTGGGCGGGGTGTTCAACTTCATCTTCGCCGGCATCACCGGCATCATGCTGGCCACCGTGCCGGTGGACATCCACGTGGGCAACACCTACTTCGTGGTGGGCCATTTCCACACGGTGATCTTCTCCACCATCACCTACGGGGTGTTCGCCGGCATCTACCACTGGTTCCCGAAGTTCACCGGCCGGATGATGTATGAGGGCCTTGGCAAGCTGCACTTCCTGCTCACCTTCATCGGCAGCCAGCTCACCTTCCTGCCGATGCATGCAGCCGGGCTGCTGGGGATGCCAAGGCGCGTGGCGTCTTACGACCCGGAGTTCGCCTTCGCCAATGTGCTGGCCAGCCTCGGTGCCTTCCTGCTGGGGGTGGCCATGATCCCGTTCCTGCTCAACCTGGTGAGCTCCTGGGTGCGGGGGGAGAAGGCGCCGCCGAACCCCTGGCATGCCATCGGCCTGGAGTGGCTGCTCCCCTCACCGCCGCCGGCGGAGAACTTCGAGCATGACGTGCCCACGGTGATCAGCGGCCCCTACGGCTATGGGCTGAACCGGCCCCTGGTGGAGCAGGAAGAGCGCTACATCGCCAGGGCGGCCAACGCCGCCACCGGGGGCTGACGCCATGACCACCACCACGCCCAACCCGGCCGACGCCAACCGTCCCGCCGAGCTCGCCCACGGGGGCCATGGCCATGGCCACGGCGATCACACGCTCACCGGCTTTGTGATCTTCCTGCTCTCCGAGAGCGTGATCTTCCTGGCGCTGTTCGCCGGCTACGCCATCTACAAAACCTCCTCACCCCTGTGGCTGCCGCCCGGGGTGGAGGGGCTGGAGGTGGCCATGCCGCTGCGCTCCACCGTGGTGCTGGTGAGCAGCAGCGGCGTGATCTGGCTGGCCGAGCGGGCCCTGCACCGGGGCCGGCTGCGTGAATTCCGCGCCTGGTGGCTGCTCACCATGGCCATGGGGGCGGTGTTCCTGGTGGGGCAGGGCCTGGAGTGGGCAGGGCTTCCCTTCGGATTGGGCAGCGGTGTGTACGGCGCCAGCTTCTACCTGCTCACCGGCTTCCACGGCCTGCACGTGCTCACCGGTGTGCTGCTGATGGGGCTGATGCTGGCCCGCTCGTTCCAGCCCGGCAACTACGCCAACGGCTCGGTGGGGGTGACGGCCGTGTCGCTGTTCTGGCACTTCGTGGATGTGATCTGGGTGGTGCTGTTCGTGCTGATCTACGTGTGGCAGCGCTGAGGAGGCCCCCGCGATGATCATCGACGACACCCTCTACGACGTGGTGGTGATCGGCAGCGGCGCGGCCGGCGGCACCCTGGCGGCCGAGCTGGCTGAAGCGGGGCGCACGGTGCTGCTGCTGGAGCGGGGCGAGCGGCTGCCGCTGGTGGATCAGAACGTGGGCGATGTGGACCTGTTCCGCAAGCAGCGCTATCACCCTGAGCAGCCCTGGTTCGGCAGCGACGGCGATCCCTTCAAGCCCCAGATGGTGTACGCGCTGGGCGGCAACACCAAGATCTGGGCGTCGGTGCTGGAGCGGCTGCGGGAGGCGGAATTCGAGGGGGTGGCGATGCAGGACGGCCGCTCCCCCGACTGGGGCCTGCGCTACAGCGATCTGGCTCCCTGGTACGACCGGGCCGAAGCCCTCTACCGGGTGCATGGCCAGGCCGGCGAAGACCCCACGGCGCCTCCTCGGCAGGGCGCCTATCCCTATGCACCGCTGTCGATGGAGCCGGTGCTGGAGGAGCTGCACGCCGACCTGGCGCGTCAGGGGCTGCGGCCCTACCACCTGCCCCTGAGCTGGAGCGAGAGCGCCAGTGATCCCAGCGGCGATGCGGAGCTCTTCGGTGTGGAGCGGGCCCTGGCACCGATCACCCCTGGGGCCGTGCCTGCCACCCTGCGCAGCGGCGCCACGGTGGAGGCCCTGCATGTGGATCCCTCGGGGCGCCAGGTGAAGGGGCTGGAGGCGCGGATCGCAGGCGACCGCTGGCTGTTCCAGGGGCACCAGGTGGTGCTGGCGGCCGGGGCGGTGAACACGGCGGCGATCCTGCTGCGCTCGGCCGGGGAGCGGCACCCGCGCGGACTGGCCAACGGCTCGGATCAGGTGGGCCGCAACCTGATGAAGCCCCAGCTCACGGCCCTGCTGCAGCGCGCCAGCCGTCCCAATTCGGGGCGCTACTCCCCGGCCCTGGGTGTCACCGAGTACTACTGGGGCGACAGGAATGTGGACTACGCCCTGGGCTCGATCCGCAACGGCGGCGGCGTGCTGCAGGATCCGCTGTTCGCCGAATCGCCGCCGCTGCTGTCGCTGGTGAGCCGGCTGCTGCCGGACCGGGCGCTGGAGTGGCTGGCCGACCGCTCGATCACCTGGTGGGCGATGACGGCGGTGCTGCCCGACCCCGAAAACCGCGTGACGGTGCAGGGGGACCGCATCGATGTGGCCTACATCGCCAACAACCGCGAGGCCCACGACCGGCTGGTGTACCGCTGGCTGGACACGATGCAGAAAACGGAGGCCGATTCCGCCACCACGGTGGTGCAGCGGGCCCCGATCTACCCCCGCGGAGAGGCGCCGCTGAGCGTGATGGGGCTGGCCTGCGGCACCTGCCGCATGGGCAGCGATCCGGCCACGTCAGTGGTGAACCTGCAGGGCCGCTGCCATAAGCTGGAGAACCTCTGGATCGCCGATGCCAGCGTGTTCCCCGGCTGCCCGGCGGTGGGCCCCGGCCTCACGGTGATCGCCAATGCCCTGCGGGTGGCGGGCCAGGTGCACGAGGAGCTGGGGTGAGGGTTGTGTCCTCTTGGGGGCGAGGCCGCCGGCTGTTCTCTGCAAGTATTCTCTCCGAACCGGTACCCATTCTCCTGCGGGTCGGTCTGAAGGGTCAGGCCCCATGGGGCTCTCGGAGGGTAGTGATCTCCGTTCGTTGGTCTTGTGAGTTCAAGCGAAGTGCAGCAAATACACGCAGCTCCAGCCATTGGATTAGATGTAAGGAAAGAAGCCTGATCTTATGGGATCATGCAAGGGCGCGATTCGCATGGGTTAGGCAATCTGTTGTGATCCAGGGCTCCATCGATGGTCGATGCAAGCATGGTGCAGCATGGCTGTGCAAAGAGCTTCAGATTGGCTGGCCAAAAACATCAAGGCTGCTCCATTTAGACTCAACAATGGAGGCAGACCCATCTCAATCCCAGAGGCGGAAGGCTTCTTCGCGGCTGAGGATCCATTCGGAAGCAAGCTCACCTCCACTCTTACGGTATTGCTGAAACCAGGGGCCACCCAGGGTCCAATGCACCAAGGCAGGCCCGCCTTCACCGGCGGGACGTGCATCAGGGGGCTGCACATCAATCAAGTGGTTCCAACGCCCTTGTGGGAGTCCTCCGATACAACTATCATCAGCAAGCCACTTGAATTGATGCAGTTCCAGGCCACTGGCACTGTTGACATAATCTGGTGTCAAAGCTTTGCATTGCTCGCAGTTGAACAACATAAGCGAACTCCAATTCTTCTTTTCATACCTGGTTTGCACTGTTCCAAGAAACTTGACTTTTTCGCCTGGAGAGTGATCGTGCTGAACGCACATGACGGCGTAGCGTTCGTCCCGTAACGCCCACAGCTCAGCGATATCGCCACGTGCCAGCATGTCACAGTCCATAAATATTGCCCACCCTTCGTAGCCGCTTAAATGGGGAACCAAAAAGCGCGAGAAAGAAAACTCTGTGCTTTGGTTGGCAATTCGTTTGCGTTGGAAGATGCCTTTCAGCTGATCCAGTTTTATTGGGGTGATTGCCAATGGCTGGCTGCTGTGCTGAACGAGGCTGTCGATGAGAACATTAATCGCCACCCGCTCACGTGGATCATATCCAATGAAGACGGGAATCGGACGCAGCATGTTGGGACCAATGCTTGCTAGTCTGCATAATACGCCCTTGGAAAAGGCTTGGGTCCCGCCGATCTGTTGGGCCTCCAGTCGGAGGATCTCAGGGGTTTTTGTATGAACGCTGCCACCTGCAGCTCGTAGTCGATCCGGCTGACGAACCCCTGCTCAGACGTGTTGCTCAGAGGTTTCCTGACACAGCCACACACCTGCCACGGATCCATGCATTCTGAGAGACTGTGGCGCTCGGTCCACACGCTTCTGGCGGCGCATGGACGGCCACGTTGTGGTGAACCGGTGTGCCATCGACGTCAGGTGCAGTGAAACAACTGCGCAAGGAGACGACCTCCGTCAAGATGACAGACCGCCGCATGATGCTTCGTTGTCTTGGTGGAGCTGCCAAGGGTGCATGGATTCCCGTGGTTCCTTTCCTGGCTGGGTACGCCTCACCCCTCAGCGTCCCCCAGATCGGCGTCGCTGGTCTCGTCATGGTTCTTGTGTGATTCATGAGCAACCTGCGGCAAGAGAAGTTTCCTGATTCTCTGTCCATGGCATGGGATTCCACCTCAGTGTGTGACGTTCCGATGGTTGGACGCCGTTGACATGAACACACATTGCTGTGCCGCAGCACTTGAACGCTGCCAATACACGGCCCAGTGATCGTTCGCTCAATCCCGAACTCCAAGCGCTGTCGTGCTCATCCCGAATGCAAAGCCCATCAGGCGGATCGCTTACGGCGCCATGGTGCGGGAAGGTTAGTACGGGCGAAGCGAGGATGGCTAAGCAATCAATACTCTGGTCTATGCCATGGTTCAGGCCATGGTTCAGACCATGGTGAGCGATACCGCTGATGCCTATGGTGCTGGGCACAATGAAGCTCTGGTCAGACAGGCCAGGCGCCGCTTTGGTCACGACGCTTTCTTGGCAACGAAATCTGGCATTGTCTTTGAAGCAGATCAGCCAGGCAGCCAACGGGATACAGGCTGGGGGTTGCCGCTGACGATTAACGGGTCGAAAACCTGTGTGGAACGGGCGATTGACCATGGTCTGAGGCGTCATGGTGTGGAGCAGATCGACTTGCTCTATGCCCACCACCGCGATCCCAGCACTCTCCTGGAGGAGACGGTTTCAGCCATGGCCGAGGCCGTTCAGCAAGGCAAGGTGAAGGCCATTGGCTTGTCCAATGGGACCGTTGATGACAGCAACAGGGCCAATCAGCTGTATCCCGTTTGGGTAGTGCACTATGCGTATTCATTGTTTTCGCGTGAATCTGAATACGCTATTCTGCCCCCGTCAACTGTATCGGAGTGGCGCTTGCGTGCTGCTCACTCCTGGGCGCTGACGTCCTGGCCGTCACCGTGCAATCTCTCGATGATGGCGAGTCCGCGTCAACAACCCATGATGCAGGGTGAGAACTTCATCCTCAACCTGCAGCGTCTTGAAACACTGGTAGCAATTGCTTCTGTCCTGAGCATCACCCCGGCCCAACTCCCCCTGGTCTGGCTGCCTGCACAAGCAGACAACACCATTCCCATGTCGGGCAGCCGCAGCAAGGCTCATGCCGGTGAGAACCCTGCGGCCCTCGCCGGAAACCGCGCTTAGGAGTTTGCAGAAAAAATCTCGTCGCGAGGCGAGTTCTCCCCCTCCGTGACCCAGCCAGCTGGTCATGGCGAGGCGATTGACGTGGACCCCGGGAATTGGTCCAGGGTGAATGAGAGTCCTCAGCCGGCCAGACTGGGCCGGGGACTTCACCATGAAACGCACCAGGCACACAGCGGAGCAGATCATCCGCAAGCTCAAGACCGCCGACCAGCTGATTGCCCAGGGCAAGACCGTCGCCGATGTCTGCCGCGTCATCGAGGTGACGCAGCCGACGTATCACCGCTGGCGGCAGCAGTACGGCGGGATGCAGGCCGAGGAGGCCCGCCGGCTGACGCAGCTGGAGAAGGAGAACGCCCGGCTCAAGAAGTTGTTGGCAGAAGCCGAGTTGGAGAAGGCGATGCTCAAGGACCTTGCGGAGGGAAACTTCTGAGCCCGGAACGCCGTCGCAGGGCCGTCACGGTCCTGCAGGAGCGTTACCGGGCATCAGAGCGCCAGGCCTGCCGTGTTGTGGGGCAGCACCGCAGCACCCAGCGCCATTGCGGGAAGGTCGTCGACCTGGAGGAGACCAAGCTTCGGCACCGCCTGAGGGAGATTGCAGCTGAGCACATCCGCTGGGGCCGCCGCATGGCCTACCGCCTGCTGCGTCGGGAGGGCTGGACCGTGAACCACAAGCGGGTGCAACGGCTCTGGCGGGAGGAGGGGCTGCAGCGGCCCACTCCCAGGAAGCGGAAGCGGGCACGGCCCGCCGACGGCTCGGTGAGGCGTCACCGGGCCCAGCATCCCCACCAGGTGTGGGCCATGGATTTCCAGTTCGATGCCACCGCCGATGGCCGCAGACTCAAGTTCCTGAACGTGATCGACGAGCACAGCCGCCTCTGCCTGGCGATCCGGGTGGGCAGGCGGTGCAAGGCCAAAGACGTGGTGACTGTGCTGGAGGAACTCACCAGCCTCTACCCGGCGCCAGCGTTCATCCGATCGGACAACGGCCCGGAGTTCATTGCGCAGGCCCTACGGGACTGGTGCGAGGCCAGCAGCGCCACCAGCACGGCCTACATCGCGCCGGGATCCCCATGGGAGAACGGATTCGCAGAATCCTTCAACGGCCGCTTCCGCGATGAATTCCTCAACACCGAGTTGTTCACCACAGCCCCGGAGGCTCAGATCCTGGCCGATCGCTGGCGATGGGAGTACAACTCACTCAGGCCGCATTCGGCCCTCCAGGGGCGTACGCCCCTGGAGGCAGCTCAACAAGGAGCTGCAGCATGACCATGACCACCCACTCTCATAAGCCCTGGACCGATAAAGGGGGTCACGTCACGATTATTGGAATGACTCAGGCTCGCTGTGAGTCCCTGATCCTCGGGATTGGTACCTCGCTCGACGCTGAATCTCCTCGCAGGCTCCCATCTCTGGAGAACGGCCTGTTCATGCCATCGCCTCCACAGGCCTGAGCAGGTTGCTCAGGCGGATCAGGTTGTAGGCGATCACATGCAGTCCGAACATGGCACTGACATTGGCCTGGCCGCGCAGCTTGAACTGGCGCAGGCCGCCGAACTGCTTGATCCAGCCGAAAACCTTCTCGATGCCGCGGCGTGCATGGATCGACTTGGCATAGCCCTCATGGCGAGTGGTGCGGCCATCGATGGCGGAGCCGCCGGAGCGTCCTGCGTTCTGGGCGACATGCGGGGTAACGCCGATCCGTCGCATCTCTGCGACGAATCCATGGGTGTCGTAGTTCTTGTCAGCACCGATGGTTTTCTGGTGGTGCCCGGGGAGATCGGCGGCCATCTCCTTGGCCGCATCCCGTTCGCCGTAGCCGTCAGCCTGGGTCACCCGGCAATCCACCACCAGGGCATGGCGGTTGTCCATGAGCACATGCCCCCGGTAGCTGGGCAGGGCCGGGTGAACATTCGACTTGCGGGCCAGAAGAGCGTCGGGATCCGTGCCGGAGCGATGGGTCTTGTTGCTGAGACGCACCCCGCGGAAGTCGCCCTTGGCCCGCTTCCTGCCATCCTTGGCCGCCCCGAATCCCTCGCCAGGGCCTGATGGCGGAGGCGGCGGGTCATCCTCTCCGTCGATTCGCTCCAGGGAGGCATGTGAGGCCCAGGCTTGGAGCAGGGTGCCATCGACGGAGAAGTGTTCATTGCTGAGCAGCGGTTTCACCTCCGGTGCCGCCATCAGCTTCTCCAGGAACCGGCCCATCAACTGCTCGTTGAGCAGCCGCTCACGATTCTTGGTGAACGTGGTCGGATGCCAGATCGGATCGTCAGGACTCAAGCCCACAAACCAGCGGAACAGCAGGTTGTAGTCGAGCTGCTCCAGCAGCAGGCGCTCCGAACGGATCCCGTAGAACGCCTGCAGCAGTGAGGCCAGCAGCAATTGCTCAGGCGGTATCGATGGCCTGCCTTCTGAGGCATAGAGATGGCAGAAGGTGGGATTGAGGCGATCGAGAGCCTGATCCGCCAGCTTGCGAATCCGCCGCAGCGGATGGCCGGCCGGAATCCGCTCCTCGATCGAGACGTAGGAGAACAGTGAGCCTGTGCGCTCCTGCTGACCACGCATCAAGCCTGAGGCGGATACTCCATTTTCGCAGGGGTGGGCGGGTTTTTCAGCGAACTCTTAGCGTGGATCCATCCCAGCCTGGGTCCGCCATGGCCAGCAACCCCGTCACCTGGTTCGAGATCGCCGTCTTCGACATCGAGCGGGCCAAGCGGTTCTATGAAGCCGTGTTCGCCTTCACCCTCACCAACATGCCCACCCCCGAGGGTGAGGAGTACTGGACCTTCCCCATGAGTGACACCCTCATGGGAGCTGGCGGAGCCCTCACCACCCTGGAGGGCCTGCAACCCGGCGCCGGTGGCACCCTGATCTACTTCGCCTGTGACGACTGCGCCGTGCAGCAGGCCCGGGTGGAACCAGCCGGGGGCAAGGTGCTGCGGCCGAAGATGAAGATCGGCGATTATGGCTACATCGCCATCTGTCTCGACACTGAAGGCAACCCCATCGGCCTCTATTCCCAGAGCTGACGGCTCCGCTGCCCTACTTACTCCCTTTCGGCTCCACACTTCACGGCGTTTCTGTGCATGCCTCGCTGCGATGGCTCGCTGCGATGCGTCGTTGCTGCCTTGAGCATGACGGCTTGTATCAACGCCGCGTCATTGTCAGTGGCTTGTGTTTTGGGTGGAGGTTTGATTCAGGCTTCCCACTGCGATCCCTACGGTCTTTCGCGTTGCTGCGGTTCCTAGAGTAAAGAAGTTCCATCGTGAGCAGAGCTTCAGCGTTCCGTTCCTAGATTGCATCGGTAACGTCCTGCTCTACGCCTGGCACTGCCTAGATCGCCACTTCTAGCTCGACACGTCCTGATCGGCCCTGCTCGATCCACACTTCTCGATCCACACTTCTCGATCCACACTGCTCGACCGCCACTGCTCGATCCATACGGATCAACCTGTCGTCCGGTTGTGGATGGCTCGTCCACGGCTGCCTCGTACAGCCCGTTCAGGGTGTGTCACCCACCCATGAACGGGGGCCAGTTCTGACCCCACCTGCCCACGAATCACCCTTTCCAGGAGACGCGAACCCATGGCCACGAAGAAGCCCAACATCATTCTGCTGGTGACGGATGACACGGGCTATGGCGACCTTGGGCCTTACGGCGGTGGTGAAGGCAGGGGCATGCCGACGCCGAACTTCGACCGGCTGGCCGCCGAAGGGATGACCTTCTTCTCCTTCTATGCCCAGCCGAGTTGCACCCCAGGCCGGGCCGCCATGCAGACCGGACGCATCCCCAACCGCAGCGGCATGACCACCGTGGCCTTCCAGGGCCAGGGCGGCGGCCTGCCGGCAGCCGAGTGGACGCTGGCCTCCGTGCTGAAACAGGGCGGCTACCGCACCTTCTTCACGGGCAAATGGCACCTGGGTGAGGCGGACTATGCCCTGCCCAATGCCCACGGCTATGACCAGATGAAGTATGTGGGCCTCTATCACCTCAATGCCTACACCTATGCCGATCCCACCTGGTTCCCGGACATGGATCCTGACCTGCGGTCGATGTTCCAGAAGGTGACCCAGGGATCGCTCTCTGGCAAGGCCAGTGAGAAGGCCACGGAAGATTTCAAGATCAACGGTCAATATGTGGATACTCCGGAGCAAGGAGTTGTCGGGATCCCCTTCTTCGATGGCTATGTCGAGAAGGCCGCGACGGACTTTCTCGAGGAGGCGGCCAAGGACGATCAGCCCTTCTTTTTGAACGTCAACTTCATGAAGGTGCACCAGCCCAACCTCCCCCACCCTGACTTCATCCACCAATCGCCTTCCAAGAGCAAGTACGCCGACTCGATCGTTGAGCTGGATGCCCGGATCGGCGCCATCCTCGACAAGGTGCGGGAGCTGGGCATCGAAGAGGACACCTTCATCTTCTGGACCACTGACAACGGAGCCTGGCAGGATGTGTATCCCGACGCCGGCTATACGCCATTCCGGGGTACGAAGGGCACCGTTCGTGAGGGAGGCAACCGCGTGCCGGCCATTGCCTGGTGGCCCGGCAAGATCGAGGCTGGCGTCAAGAACCACGACATCCTCGGAGGCCTCGATCTGTTGGCCACCTTTGCTGCCCTTGGCGGTGTGTCCCTGCCCAGCCAGGACCGGGAAGGCCAGCCGATCACCTTCGACAGCTTCGACCTCTCTCCGGTGCTGTTGGGCACCGGCAAGAGCGCGCGAAAATCCTGGTTCTACTTCACCGAGAATGAGCTCACGCCCGGTGCCGTACGGATCAACAACTACAAGGCCGTGTTCAACCTGCGTGGAGATGATGGCGGCACCACCGGTGGGCTCGCCGTTGACTCCAACCTGGGATGGAAGGGGGCGGAAAGTTATGTGGCCATCGTGCCCCAGCTGTTCGACCTCTGGCAGGACCCCCAGGAGCGCTACGACATCTTCATGAACAACTACACCGAACGCACCTGGGTGATGGTGACCATCGGCGACACGATCAAGGAGCTGATGAAAACCTACATCGAATATCCGCCGCGCAAGATGCAGGGCGAGGGCTATTCCGGTCCGATCACTCTCACGCAATACGAGCGCTTCCAGCATGTGCGGGAGATGCTGGCTTCGGAGGGCATCAAGATTCCCATGCCTACGGGTAACTAGCTCACCGCCGACGACTCCCTGTCCTCCTGCTGAGCCACCCCATCCACTCCTGAAGCAACGTCGTGTCCAGCCTGAGGGTGGCTCACTGCGATGCTTCCTCATCAGGCTGCAGAGGCGTTCTGCACCGGCCTCAGGCTCTCTGTGGCCGTGCCGTTGCCTATCCTGGCCACGCAACCTTCCCGCCGGTCTGCCCGGGCCAATCATCATGGCAACGATCAGCGTGGGCGCCAGAGGGCGTGCATGACACCGCCCAACACAGGGTCGTCCAGGGCCTCCGGTTTCAAGCAGAGGGCGCTTGAGGAGCTCAAGGTCTTCTGGCTTACAGCCCTCTATCTCTGGATCTTCCTGGGCTCGTTCACCGTGTACCGCAGACTGGTGCTCGCCGAAACCGGAGTGACCTACCTCCACTACGGGATCGCGTTGATCGAGGCCCTGGTCATCGCCAAGGTGGTTCTTGTCGGCAGGATGGCCGGGTTTGGGCGTCGTTTTGACCAGCAACCCCTGATCGTTGCGGTGGCCTACAAGTCGATGGTCTTCGGCTTGCTGGTGCTGCTGTTCAGCGTCCTCGAGCACGTGGTCGAGGCCATGATCCGCCATCACAGCGCCTTGAGTGGGCTGCGTGATCTGGCTTCCCTGGGGGTGTACGAGCTTTCGGCCCGTGTGCTCATGATCACCCTGGCCTTCATGCCCTTTTTCGCTTTCTGGGAGATCGGGCGCGTGGTGGGCATGCAGAGGCTTGCCGCCCTGTTTTTCCAGAAGCAGCCCACCTCCTTTGAGGACCAACCCCGGCTTCCCTGAGGGTGTTGCGCATGGCACCGCCTGCCCGGCCAGAGGGTGCATCCCTGACCTCAATGCGTGCCGTTCTTCAATAAGCCGCTACCGCCGCGGATCTACTGCCTTGCGGCCACCCAGGCCCCCGTGGTCGCAGTGTTCCGGCGTGGACCGACCCACTGGTCCCATGGGGGGCGCTGGGACCTGGCCAGCAGGCGTTACGAGCCTGGTGCCTGGCTGCGGGGCCGGATCTTCCCGCGACGCTCCGATCTCTCTCCGGAGGATCGCTCCCTGTGGCACCTGGTCCCGCGTCTACCACGTCAGCCAGCAGGAGAAGGGCGACGCCCCCGCCCTGATTCTTCCGCCCCTCCCCGTTGGCTTGCGCCCCAGATCCAGCGTTCAGTTCGCCAACGAGCGGCGGCGCGGCTGGCAGGAACGGGGGGATTACCCCTGCGCGTTGAGGCTGATGCCTGGGATGAACGCCGGAACGCGCGCCAGCGGAAAGCCCAGCCCGGGGGCCGCCGCCTGCTTGGCGTGCAGAGCCCCGGCTGGGCTGGAGCCGTGTTCGGGGTGGATCGGGCCGTCGACGGCTGCGCGTCAGCTATTGGCTGGAAACGGGCGACGCGGTGCCGCGAACGAGGCTGGGCAGCGAACGAAGCGGTGCATCCTCTGCTCCCGTCCAGCGGGTCGACTGGGATCCGGATGGGCAACTCTCGTCACCACCCGCGATGAACGGCTCCGGCTCCGGAGCCGGCACTGGCGAAACCCGCCTCCGCAGGGCGCCGCCCGCCCCGGCTTCAGGTGTCGGTGTCCACGTCGTGGATGCTGCTGATCCGCCACTCCTCCCACCCCTCGAGGGCGTTGCTGAACTCCTCGGCCGTGATGGTGAACCCTGCGGCGGCGGCGATGGCCACCGTGTCCGCCCCGGGGGCGGTGAGGCGGGCCTCCAGGGCGGGATCGTTGAAAGCTGCTTTCAGGAGTCCCTTGAGGCCTGGGGCAGTCATGGTGGCAGCGTGCTTGCTGGCGCCTGTCTAGCTCACCCGGCCCGTGGCTGCGCCCCTCCCCACCGGCTCAGCGCTGGGTGGGCACCACCTCCATGCCGATCGGCGCCAGGGCGATCAACGCCAGCTTGATGTGCTGGATGCCGAAGGGAATGCCCACGATCGTCACGAAACAGGCCAGCGCCGAGCCCAGGTGGCCGATCGCCAGCCACCAGCCGGCCACCAGGAACCACACGATGTTGCCCAGCAGTCCGAGCGGCCCGGTGCCGAATTCCATCCGCCCGGTGAGCTCGCGCCGGCTCACCGCCTCGTAGCCGAAGGGCCAGAAGGAGAAGGTGCCGATCAGGAAGCAGGCCCTCGCCCAGGGGATGCCCACGATCGTGATCGCCGCCACCAGGCCGGCCAGCCACCAGCCCAGGCCCATCACGAAGCCGCCGAGCACGAACCAGAGCACATTGAGCAGGAAGCGCAGCATGGGGCTTCATCCGGCCGCTGAGGCGAGCGAGGGGAGGAAGGTGACCAGTTGGGGCACCAGCACCACCAGTAGCAGCACCGCCAGCTGGATTCCAACGAAGGGCCAGGCCCCCCGGTAGATGGCGCCGGTGCCCAGCTCCGGCGGTGCCACGCCCCGCAGGTAGAAGAGGGCGAAGCCGAAGGGCGGAGTGAGGAAGGAGGTCTGCAGGTTGGTGCCGATCACCACCCCGAACCAGAGCAGCTCGGCGGGGCCCAGCAGCTCCCGGGCCGTGGGCAGCAGCAGCGGCACCACGATGAAGGCGATCTCGAAGAAGTCGATGAAAAAGCCCAGGATGAAGATCACCAGCATCGCGATCGCCAGAAAGCCCACCCGGCCGCCGGGCAGGTTGAGCAGCAGCCCCGAGATCAGCTGATCGCCCCCCAGCCCGCGGAACACCAGGCTGAAGGCGGTGGAGCCCAGCAGGATCGCCATCACCATCGCGGTGGTGCGCAGGGTTTCATCGCTCACCTCCGCCAGCGCCTGGCGGTTGAGGCCGCCCTGGAACAAGGCCAGCACCACCGCCCCCAGCGCCCCCAGGGCGCCGGCTTCGGTGGGGGTGGCGATGCCGAAGAAGATGCTGCCCAGCACCAGCAGGATCAGCCCCAGGGGCTGCAGCACCACCTGCAACAGGGTGGCCGCCGGCATGGCGCGCTCCTCGGCGGTGCTGCGCCGCGGCGCCAGCTCCGGCTTCAACGCCGTGATCACCACCACGTAGAGGGCGAAGGCGCCGGCCATCACCAGCCCCGGCACCAGCGAGCCCAGGAACAGATCGCCGATCGACACGCCCAGCTGGTCGCCCAGCACCACCAGCACGATGCTGGGGGGAATGATCTGGCCCAGGGTGCCGGAGGCGGTGATCACGCCGCAGGCCAGCGAGCGGTCGTAGCCGGCGCGCAGCATCGCCGGCAGGGAGATCAGCCCCATGGTGGTGACCGTGGCGGCCACCACACCGGTGGTGGCCGCCAGCAGCGCTCCCACCAGCACCACCGCCAGGGCCAGGCCGCCGCGCAGCCGGCCCAGCAGATGCCCCATCGCCACCAGCAGCCGCTCGGCGATGCCCGATTTCTCGAGCATCGCCCCCATGAACACGAAGGCCGGAATCGCCAGCAGGGTGAAGTTGCCCATGATGCCGAAGATCCGCTGCGGCAATGCCGCGAGGAAGGCGGGATCGATCAGCCCCAGGGCCATGCCCAGCAGGCCATAGAGCACCGAGACTCCGCCCAGGCCGAAGGCCACCGGGTAGCCGCTCAGCAGGGCCAGCACCAGCGTGAGGAACATGCCCGCCCCCAGCCAGGCGCCGGCATCGAAGCCGATCACGTAGCCCAGCAGCTCGATCTCCATCGCCGCTCAGCGCCGCCGCCGCAGAGTGCGCCGCTGCAGGGCCAGGCGGATCGCCTCCGCCACCCCCTGCAGGCCCAGCAGCAGGAACCCGAGCGGGATCAGGGCCTTCACCCAGAACCGCGGCAGTCCGCCCGGATCCGGTGAGGCCTCGGCGATGCGCCAGCTCTCGATCGTGGGCGCCGCCGACACGATCAGCACCAGGGCCACGAACGGCAGCAGCAGCCCCAGCGTGCCGGCCAGATCCACCCCCAGCCGTCGGCGCTCCGGCCAGCGGCTCTGCAGCACGTCCACCCGCACATGGCCCTGGCGCTGCAGCGTCCAGCCCAGGCCCAGCAGGAAGGCGAAGGCGAACAGGTACCACTGCGCCTCGATCAGGCCGTTGGAGCTGAGGTTGGTGCCCAGCAGCAGGCCGGCGTAGCGGCCGAACACGTTCCAGCAGCCGAGGATGAGCATCAGCACCAGGGCCCAGCCCGCCAGCCGGCCCGCCCAGCGGTTCAGCCGGTCGATGGCGGCCACCAGGCGCACGGCCGGGCCCCGGGGGGCTGCATGGGGCTGCGGTGGATCGGCTTGGCGCTCAGGCGGGGCGGGCATGGTCAGCTGCCTCCTCCACCGCCCTTGCCGCCGTAGATGAAGCGGGAGAGGGAGTACTCATTCACGCCGTTCCACTCCTGCACCTGGCGGCGGAACGTGCGCCACTGGTCGTGGATCTCGCGGAAGCCGCGGTCGCCGGCTGCCATGTCCGTGAGCAGCTGCTGCGAGGCTTCGGCGGCGGCCGTGAGGATGGCCTCGCCGTAGTTCACCAGCTCCGTGCCGCCCTGGATCAACCGTTTCAGGGCCAGGGCGTTGAGGGCCTCGTAGCGGCTCAGCATGGCCAGGTTGGCTTCCTGACAGGCCACGCTGAACATGGCCTGGTAGGCCTTCGGCAGACGCTGCCAGGCCTGGCGGTTCACCAGGGCGGTGAGGGTGGGCCCCGGTTCCCACCAGCCCGGGTAGTAGTAGTAGCGGGCGGCCCGGGCCAGACCGAGCTTCTCGTCGTCGTAGGGGCCGGTCCATTCGGCGGCATCGATGGCGCCGCGATCCAGGGCCAGGTAGATCTCCCCGCCGGGCAGCACCTGCACATTCACCCCCAGGGCGGCCATCACCTTGCCGCCCTGGCCCGGGATCCGCATCTTCAGGCCCCGCAGGGAGGCGGGGCCGTCGAGCCGCCGCTTGAACCAGCCGCCCATCTGGGCGCCGGTGTTGCCCGCCGGAAAGCTGATCACGCCGAAGTCGGCGTACACCCGGTTGATCGCCTCGAGGCCGCCGGCCTCGTAGAGCCAGGCGTTCTGCTGCTGGGCCGTTAGCCCGAACGGCACCGCCGTGCCGAAGGCCAGGGCCGGGTTCTTGCCCACGTAGTAGTAACTGGCCGTGTGGCCGCACTCCACCGAGCCGCTCTGCACCGCCTCGAGCACCTCCAGCCCCGGCACCAGCTCGCCGGCGGCGAAGGCCTGGATCTGGAAGCGGCCGTCGCTCATCTCCGCCACCCGGCGGCTCACCGTCTCGGCACCGCCGTAGATGGTGTCGAGGGAGTGGGGCCAGCTGGTGGCCATCCGCCAGCGCACCAACGGCAGGGCATCGCCGCTGGCGGAGCCGGCGCGGCGGATGGTGCAGGCGCCCAGCAGGGCGGCGGAGCTGCTGGCGGCGGCTGCCTGGAGCAGCCGGCGGCGGGGGACTGTCAACCCGCTCAGGCCACGGCGGCGAAGCACTCCTTGAAGGCCGCGATCGTGGCGTCGATGTCGCTGTCGCTGTGGGCCAGGGAGGTGAAGCCGGCCTCGAAGGCGCTGGGTGCCAGGTACACGCCCCGCTCGAGCATGGCGCGGTGCAGCTTGCCGAAGCGGGCCGCGTCGGCCGTCTTGGCTTCCTCGAAGTTGCGCACGGGCCCCTCGCAGAGGAAGAAGCCGAACATGGCGCTGATCGAGCCGCCGCAGATGGGCAGGCCAGCCGCCTTGCCGGCCTCGAGGATGCCCGCGATCAGCCGCTTGGTGGTGGCCTCCAGCTTCTCGTAGGTGCCGGGCTGCTTGAGCAGATCGAGGGTCTTGATGCCGGCCGTCATGGCCAGGGGATTGCCGCTCAGGGTGCCCGCCTGGTACATCGGGCCCGCCGGGGCCACCATCGCCATGATGTCGGCGCGGCCGCCGTAGGCCCCTACCGGCAGCCCGCCGCCGATCACCTTGCCCATGGTGGTCAGGTCCGGCGTGACCCCGAAGCGGGCCTGGGCGCCGCCGTAGCTGATCCGGAAGCCGGTCATCACCTCGTCGAACACCAGCAGGGCGCCGTTCTCCTTGGTGAGTTCGCGGATGCCCTCCAGGAAGCCGGGCACCGGCGGGATGAAGCCCGCATTGCCCACCACCGGCTCGAGGATCACGCCGGCGATCTCTCCGGGGTTCTCGGCGAAGAGCTGCTTCACCGCCTCCAGATCGTTGTAGGGGGCCGTGAGGGTGCAGGCGGTGGTGCTGCGCGGCACGCCCGGGGAATCGGGCAGGCCCAGGGTGGCCACCCCGGAGCCTGCCTTCACCAGGAACATGTCGGCGTGGCCGTGGTAGCAGCCCTCGAACTTGATCACCTTCTCGCGGCCGGTGAAGGCCCGGATCAGGCGCAGCACCGACATGCAGGCTTCGGTGCCGCTGTTCACGAAGCGCACCATCTCCACCGACGGCACCGCCGCGATCACCCGCTCGGCCAGCTGGTTCTCCAGTTCGCAGGGGGCGCCGAAGCTGGTGCCCTTGTCCAGGGCGGCGTGCAGGGCGCTGATCACCTCGGGATGGGCGTGGCCGCAGATGGCGGGTCCCCAGCTGCCGATGTAATCGATGTAGCGGTTGCCATCCACATCCCAGGCGTAAGCGCCCTTCACCCGGTCGAACACGATCGGGTTGCCCCCCACGGAGCGGAACGCCCGCACCGGTGAACTCACGCCGCCGGGCATCAGCGCCTGGGCGGCGCTGAAGATCTCCTGGGAGCGGGTGGTGTTCAGGGCGGGGGCCGAAACGGGAGCCGAGGTCAAGGCGGATTCCGCGGTGGGTTGACGGGAGGGTTGGTCGGCGTTCGCGACGGCTGGGCGTAGCGCCGCAACGGCAGAGCGTTACGGATGGACCGCTTCCCATCCTGGCCCAAGACCCCCCCGAACGGTTTGTCAGTAGTTTCGGAACACAACCGAGCGGCCCTGTGCGTATCGACTGGCCAGCGCTGGAGCGCGAGCTGCGCCGGCTTCTGCCCCCCAGGGCCGTGGTGGCGGCCCGGCAGGAGCTGCTGGCCTACGACTGCGACGGCCTCACCCTGCACCGCCATCAGCCGCCGCTGGTGGTGCTGCCGGAAACCACCCGCCAGGTGTCGGACGTGCTGGCCCTCTGCCACCGCCAGGGGGTGCCCTTCGTGGCCCGGGGCAGCGGCACCGGCCTCTCCGGCGGCGCCGTGGCGGAAACCGAGGCCCTGGTGGTGGCCACCAGCCGCATGCGCCGTGTGCTGGAGCTGGATCTGCCCAACCGGCGGGTGGTGGTGCAGCCCGGGGTGATCAACAGCTGGGTCACCCGGGCGGTGGCGGGCGACGGCTTCTACTACGCCCCGGATCCCTCCAGCCAGGTGGCCTGCAGCATCGGCGGCAACGTGGCCGAGAACTCCGGTGGCGTGCACTGCCTCAAGTACGGCGTCACCAGCAACCACGTGCTGGGCCTCGAGGTGGTGCTGCCCGACGGCACGGTGACCACCCTGGGCAGCGACCTGGACGAAACCCCCGAACTCGACCTGCGCGGCGCCTTCATCGGCAGCGAGGGCACCCTGGGCATCGCCACCGCCATCACCCTGCGGCTGCTGCAGGCCCCCCAGAGCGTGGCGGTGCTGCTGGCCGATTTCACCGCCATGGAGGCCGCCGGTGAAGCGGTGCGGCTGGTGACGGCAGCCGGGGTGATGCCGGCGGGGATGGAAATGATGGACCGCCTCACGATCGAGGCGGTGGACGACTACTTCGGCTACGACGAATACCCCCGCGATGCCGCGGCGGTGCTGCTGATCGAGCTGGACGGCCAGCAGCGGGAGGTGGCCGCGGCGGTGGAGCTGGCCACCGGCCTCTGCCGGCAGGCCGGTGCCCGCCAGGTGCGCCAGGCCTGGGATGCGGACGAGCGGGCCCAGCTGTGGAAGGGCCGCAAGTCGGCGATCTCGGCCCTGGGCCGCCGTTTCCCGAGCTACTACCTGCAGGACGGCGTGGTGCCCCGCAGCGCCCTGCCGCGGGTGCTGGCCGCGATCGAGCGGCTCAGTGAGCGCTACGGCCTGCCGGTGGCCAACGTGTTCCACGCCGGCGACGGCAATCTCCACCCGCTGATCCTCTACCGGGCCGGCGAGCCGGGCATCGGCGCCCGGGTGCAGGAGCTCGGCGCCGAGATCCTGCGCCTCTGCGTGGAGGCGGGCGGCAGCATCACCGGCGAGCACGGCGTGGGCAGCGACAAGCGCTGCTACCTCGACTGGATGTTCAGCCCCGCCGACCTGGCCACCATGCAGCTGGTACGGCGGGCCTTCGATCCGGAGGGCAGGGCCAACCCCGGCAAGATCTTCCCCACCCCCCGCACCTGCGCCGAGTCGGCCCGGAGGGTGGCCGTGCTCGAAGCCCAGGGGGTGAAGCTCCCCGCTGAGGCCGTGGTGGTTTAGGGGTTCTTCCTGCGGAACGCCTCGATCTCGGCGCTCACCGCCTCGGAGGAGGCCCCGCTGACCAGGAACAGCTTGAAGCGCTGGTCCCTGGCCAGGTACTCGGCGAAGGACGAGCGCAGGAAGGGGCGGAAGGCGGCGTCCTGGCGCAGGTAGGCCCCGAAGAACGGCACGGTGATCGCCTGCATGTAGCCGCCGATCAGCCCCTGGCTGGGGAGGGTGAGATCGGTGATCGATTGGATCGCCTTGCTGATGCCCGGATCGATCTGGGTGAAGTTCACGTGGGCCTGCCCCTCCACGATCAGCCAGTACTTCTGCGGCGCCGTGAGCCAGGTGAAGGAGGCCGCCTGCTCCAGGGCCGGGGGGGTGGCCGGGTCGTAGCTGCCCGAGGCCAGCACCACCGGGATCCTGATCTGCTCCAGTCCCTTGCGGCCGAAGATGGCGCGGTTCACCGGGTTGGCGGCGAACACGGCCACGGCGCGGGGATCCTGCAGCCCCTGAAGCTGCTCGGCCGGAAGTCGCAGGGCCTGGCACTGCAGCAGCAGGGCGATGTCCAGGGCGGCGTACGGCCGCTCGCACTCCTCTTTCAGATAGGTGGGATCCACCTGGGCACCGGCGACGGCCAGCGCCGTGTAGCCGCCGAAGGAATGGCCGGCGATGCCCACCGACTTCAGCTGCAGCCTGCCCTGGAAGGCCGCGGCGTTACGGCGCTCCAGCTCATCGAGCACGAAGCTGATGTCCTTGGGGCGGTTGACGAAATCGTTGACGTCGAACAGGTCGGCGTGAAGGCCCCGCAGCGTCTCCTTCAGCCAGATCGTGTCGCTGCCGGGATGCTGGGGCG
This sequence comes from Cyanobium sp. NIES-981, assembly GCF_900088535.1. Classification (NCBI taxonomy): domain Bacteria; kingdom Bacillati; phylum Cyanobacteriota; class Cyanophyceae; order Synechococcales; family Prochlorococcaceae; genus Cyanobium; species Cyanobium sp. NIES-981. The sequence continues at coordinate 59,391 of NZ_LT578417.1, forward strand.
CCGCCACCAGATAGCCGTGGGAGGCCATCTGCCGCAGGGCGATCGCGAAGTCCTCCGGCCTGGAGGCCAGGCCATGGGAGAACACGATCACCGGAACCGGCCCGGACCCGGCGATCGCCGGCCGGTACACATCCACGTAGAGGCTGCGGTTGCGCTGGGGATCGTTCAGTGTCCACACCTGTTCGCTCACCCTGTAGGGCCCCGGCCGGCGCGGATCCGGCAGGGTGGCGTAGTCCACCGGGGGCTGGGTGGCGGCCTCTTCGGCCGTGAGCCTGAGCATCGCGGTGTTCAGCTGCTCCGTGGCGGCGATCACGCGCTTGGTGGCCTTTTCCGCGCCGAGCACCTTCTCGCCGTGGATCTGGATGTCGGACGGCAGCTGCCGCAGGGTGGAGAGCAGCGTCAGCCCCTCTTCTGAGAAGGCGGCGTTCACCAGCGCGGCCCGCAGGGCCAGCTGGCCGTTGCCCCCCCGCAGCAGGGTGATGGCCTTGCCGAGCCGCTTCAGCACGTCCGCTCCCATGCTGCTGTTGAAGAAGCGGGACACGATCAGCGGATCGACGTCAGCCCTGGTGGTGAGGGCCTTGCGGAGCATCGGCAGCTGCTCCGGCGGTACGGCCTGCAGGAAGAAGGCGAGATCGTCCTCGATGGCGCCGGTCTCGGCAAAGGTTTCGAGGGAGCTCACCTTGAGGGAGCGGATCAGCGGCCCGTAGGAGAAGGAGATCGATTCCCCCGCCCGTGCCGCGCCGCCGCCCAGCCAGAGGGTGGCAGCCAGGGCGGCGAGCCCGAGCGCCCTGCCGAGGCCTGAGTTGCGGAGGCCCCGCCTGCCTGGGCTGCCTGGAGTCGCTGGCCGGATCGGGGACGAAGAGGGATCCTGAAGCTGGATCTGGCGCTGAACAAGCCCCTCGGCCATGTGGCTCAGTGGATGGAGCCATCACGCTAGGCGCGGCCCATCAGAGCGGCTCGTCCTCCAGCTCCTCCTCCGGGTCCGCCTCGGGCCAGGCCAGGTTCACCACCACCGGCGCATGGTCACTGGGCTGCACGTTGCCGCGGGTGTGCTTGTGAATCCGGCAGCCGGTGGCGCAGGCCGCCAGCGTGTCGCACAGATAGATGTGGTCGATCCGCCAGCCCCGGTCCCGGTCCCAGGCGCCCGTGCGGTAGTCCCACCAGCTCCAGTGGCCGGAATCCGGTTCGAACAGGCGGAAGGCATCGGTGAGCCGGTCGCCGATGACATCGCGCAGGGCCTGGCGTTCCGCCTCGCTGGCCATGATCCCGCCGGTGAGCCGCTCCGGGTCGTGGAGGTCGCGGTCGTCCGGACCGATGTTGAAGTCGCCCAGCATGCAGAGCGGATCACCCTGCTGCTCCTGCACCGCCAGGTAGCGGCGCAGGCAGGCGAGCCACTGCAGCTTGTAGCCGTACTTGTCGCTTCGCAGGGCACTGCCGTTGGGCACGTAGAGGTTGAGCACCCGCACGCCGTCCACCAGGGCGCTGATCACCCGTTTCTGCTGGCCGAGCGCCTGGGCGTCGGCGTCGCCGGGCAGCAGGGCCTCGAAACCGATCTGCACGTCCTCCAGCGGCAGCCGGCTCAGGATCGCCACGCCGTTGTAGGCCTTCTGGCCGCTGATCGCCGCCGTGTAGCCCAGCTCGGCGAAGGCGGCGCGGGGGAAGAGCTCGTCGGCCACCTTGGTCTCCTGCAGGCAGAGCACCTCCGGCCGCTCCTGATCCAGCCAGGTCTGCACCTGCTCCAGGCGCGTGCGCACCGAATTCACGTTCCAGCTGGCCAGGCGCATGGGCAGGGTGGGCTCCACCGGGCCATGGTCGGTCACCGAGGCACGCTCCAGCCAGCCCCTTTAGCATCGTGAGGACGGCCTGGAGATCCACGCATGGCCCCGAGCCCAGCCCCGAGCCCGGCCCCGAGCCCGGCCCCGAGCCCCCCACGGCGGCCCTCTGGCCGCTTCACCCTGCTGCGGGCCTGCCTGTTCGGGCTCACTGCGGCCGTGATTCCCCCGATCGCCCTCACCTCCGCGGCTCAAGCCCAGCAGGCCGGATACGGCCAGACCCTCGGTGGCCCGCTCGAGGACAGTCGCAGGGATGTGGGCACCGGGGCCCCGCGCAGCACCGGCAACGCCTTCGACGCCACCAGCCCCATCGAGCTGATGAACCAGTTGCGGCGCGCCACGGCCCTGGACGACGCCACTCCCCCCGGCGATGCCGTGGATGCGGCGCTCAGGGACTTTGACTCCCAGCAGCCGGCCTCTCCGGGCTCTGCTCCGCTGCGTTCTCCCTGAGCGGAGCCTCCGCCGGCTTCGGCCGCAGGGCTTCGAGCCCCCAGGAGGCGGCCACCTCGTCCAGCCGCGGATCCCCCTTGTCGCCGCCGAGAGCCCTGGCCTGGGCCAGGGTGTTCTGGGCCGCCCCGGTATCGCCCCGTTCCTGCTGGATCAGGGCGCGGGCGAGCAGGGGCCGCGGGTCCTTGGGGAACTGGGTGTTGAGTTTGATCAGTTCGGCCTCGGCCTTGCCGGGCTGCCCCTGGCGTTGGTGCACGTTGGCCAGCAGCAGGCCGATTGGCACGGCAGTGTCCCGCAGCTTCGGCGTGATGGCGCGCTTGAGGGCGGCCTCCAGCTGGGCCACGGCCTGGGCGGTGCGCCCGGTTTCCACCTGGATCAGCGCCATCAGCTGCAGGGCCTCCACCTGGTCGGGCCGCTGGTTCAGCAGCTGGCGCAGCTCCCGTTCGGCCCCGCTGCGGTCGCCCTGATCACGGCGGACCTCCGCCAGCAGCAGCCGCAGCGACCAGCGCTCCGGCTGCTGGTCGGCCAGACGCTCCAGCAGCGGGGTGGCCTCGGCCTTGCGGTCGAGGGCCACGAGCAGCTCCAGCAGCCGCTGCTGCTCCGCCACGCTGGCCTCGCCGGCATCCATCCGCCGGCGCAGGTCGGCCGCCTGCCGCTCCAGGCCCGGCCGGGAACCGGGGCCGTCCGGCCCGCCACCGCTCTGGAGCTGGCCCAGCCACCACCCGGCGCCCAGGCACGCCCCGGCCAGTCCTGTCACCGCCAGGCCCAGCCAGAGACCTTCACGGCGCGGAGCTGGGGGCATGGAGGCAGGCAGACCGAACGGATGGACCCAGTCTGCCCCCCATGCCATCGCACGCCGTCACGACACCTACATTGGGCGCCATGCGCCAACACCCCATCCCACCGGTCACGGAGCCGCTGCAATACCGGGCCATCGGCGTGGTGCGGGGCACCTTCGTGCCCAGCGATCCCGAGCAGCCCACGCGGGGAGCCATCCACACGGCGGACGGCAGCACCATCGAGGCGGTGGTGCTGGGCCGTCTGCTCACCCTGATGCGTCGCCACCTCGACCCGGAGCAGCCGCACCTCTGGGTGGTCTACCCCCGCTCCCGCGAGGCCGGCGGGCTGCACCTTCAGATGGTGGGGGTGTGGGAGCCAAGCACCCTGGCCGAGGGCGAGGCCACGGCTGCCGATGATCCGGCCCCCACCGATGACCATCCGGCTCCCACCGACGACCTGCCCGAGGGCGACAACTACTTCTCCATCCGCGGCGAGCTGATCTACACCCGCCCGGAATCGGGTGACCTGGTGGTGAAGGTGCGCCAGATGCCCCGTCCGGACGGCAGTCGTCCCGTTCCGTTCAAGCTGCAGCTCAAGGGGGAGATCCCTCTGCAGCATCTGCGCCACTTCGTGGCGCTCGACATGCGGCGCCAGGGGGAAGCCCTGCAGCTCGAGGGGTTCGAGGTGCTGGGGCCGGTGGCCCAGCGCGGCAGCCGTGGCGGCAAGGGCCGCCGGGAGGGAGGCGGTGGTGGCGCCGGCCGTCCCGGTGCGGGTCGCCGTGGCACCCCCCGTACGGCCGTGAGCCGTCCGGCCCGCTGACATGGCCTTCTGGGCCGCCACCAGTGGCACCTGGATCAACCTCCTCACCGTGCTGCTGGGCGGCCTCAGCGGCGCGGCCCTGGGCCGGCGCCTCCAGCCGCAGCTCACCCGCCAGTGGCAGCAGTGGCTCGGGGTGCTCACCCTCCTGCTGGCGATCGAGATGGTGCAGCCTCTCTGGCCGCTGCGGCTCGGTCCCTTCCCGGCGGTGCTCGCCGCCCTGCTGGTGGTGATGCTGGGGACAGCCTTCGGCCATGGCCTGGCCCTGGAGCAGCGGTTGGAAGGCTGGCTGCGGCGTCTGGGCCGGGCTGAGCCCCCGGGGCAGGCAGGCTCCCAGGACCAGGCCGCCGAGGTGGTGAGCGGGGCCTTCGTGCTCTTCTGCATCGGCCCGATGACCCTGCTGGGCTGCCTCCGCAACGGCGCTCTGGGGGATCCGGATCTGCTGCTGGTGAAGGCCGGCCTCGATGGCCTCAGCGCCGCGGTGCTCGCCGCCGCCGTGGGACTGGTGCTGCTGTGGGTGCTCCTGCCTCTGGGGGTGCTGCAGTTCGCCCTCTCGGGCGTCGGCGCCCTGGCGGCGGGTGGCTTCAGTGATCCCACCGGCGCGCCGGTGGTGCTGTTCACCGCCGCCGTGGGCGGCATCCTGGTGCTTGCCCTGGCCCTGGATCTGCTGAACCTGCCCCATCCTTCGGTGGTGAACGGGCTGGTGGCCCTGGCCCTGGCCCCTGCCCTCGGCTGGGCGATGCAGCCATGACCTCCCCCCTCGCCGCCGGTGTGGCTGTCGCCCTGGTGAGCCTGCTCGCCGCGCTGGGTCCGCTGCTGGGCCTCTCCCCCTGGTGGATCGCCCTGGTCGCGGGTGTGTCCCTCGGGGGGCTCACCTTCGATGCCGCCCGCTTCGGCGGGCGGGGCGGCCATCTGCTGGCCGAAGCCCTGCCGGGCGGGGAGGGGCGGCTGCGGCGCATCGCCGTGCACGAGGCGGGCCATGTGCTGGTGGCCCGCGACGAAGCGATGCCGGTGCGCCAGGTGCTGATCGGCAGCCTGGCCTGTCTGCAGGCCGGCCTCAGCGCCGGCGGCACCACCGAACTCGAGCCGCCGGCCAGCGCCAAGCTGCCGCTGGAGGAGCTGCGCCGCTGGAGCCGGGTGCTGCAGGCCGGCATGGTGGCCGAGGAGCTGGTCTACGGCGAGAGCCAGGGGGGCGCTGACGACCGCGCCCTGCTTGGGCGGCTGTGGGGCCTCTCCGGCCAGGATGTGGCCACGGCCCAGCGGGAGCAGCGGCGGGCGCGCCGGGAGGTGGAGCAGGCCCTGCGCCACAACCGCACGGATCTGGAGGAGGAGGCCCGGAAGCTGCTGGAGGCCGCGCCCCGCCTCGGGCGTCGCCAGCCGGAGGCCGGCTGATGGCCCTGGCCCTGCTGGATTGCCCCACCGGCCTGGCCGGCAACATGCTGCTGGCGGCCCTGCTCGATCTGGGTGTGCCCGAGGCGGTGGTCCATGGGCCCCTCGCCGCCCTCGGGCTGGCTGACGCCTACCGGCTGGAGATCAGTGAGCGCCGCAGCGGCGGCCTGCGGGGGCTGCACCTGGAGGTGGTGCCCCTGGAGGCCGATCCTCCCCATCGCCTCTGGGCCACCCTGCGCTCCACCCTGCAGCAGGCCCCCTGGCCTGACTCCCTGCGCAGCCGGGTGCTGGCGGTGTTCGGGCTGCTGGCGGAGGCCGAGGCGGCGGTGCATGGCCATGGGGCCGACGCCGTTCACTTCCATGAGGTGGGCGCCCTCGATGCGCTGGTGGACGTGGTGGGGGTGTGTGCCGCCCTGCTCCACCTGGGCGTGGAGCAGCTGCAGTGCATGCCGCCCCCCGCCGGCCATGGCAGCGTCAGCACGGCCCATGGTGTGCTGCCGGTGCCGGCGCCGGCGGTGCTGGAGATCGCCCGTGCCCGCGGCATTCCCCTGGCCTCTTCGGAGGGCTTCCCCGCCGGCGAGCTCACCACCCCCACCGGCCTGGCCCTGGCGGCGGTGTGGAGCGATCGCTTCGGGCTGCCGCCGGCCCACCGCCCCGAGCGGGTGGGGGTGGGCCTGGGCACGCGCCGGCTCGACCGCCCCAACCTGCTGCGCCTGGTGCTGGCCACGGCGCTCGCCCCGGCTGGCGCCCACGGGGACGCGCTGCCCGCCGGCGCCGGCCAGCCCTGCTGCGAAACGGTGGTGGAGCAGCAGGCCCAGATCGATGACCTCACCCCGGAGGATCTGGCGGCCTTTCAGGACGCCCTGCGCAGTGCCGGTGCCCTGGAGGTGTTCTGCCAGGGCATTCTGATGAAGAAGGGAAGGGCGGGCTGGCTGGTCACCGCCCTGGCCGCCCCCCCCACCGCCGAGGCCCTGCGCGCCGTGTGGTGGCGCCACAGCAGCACCCTGGGCCTGCGGGAGCGCCACCAGCCGCGCTGGGTGCTGCCGCGCCGCAGCCGGGACCTGGCCACCCCCCTGGGCGTGGTGCGGATCAAGGAGGCCCGCCTGCCCGATGGCCGCTGGCGCCCCAAGCCCGAACACGAGGATCTGCTGGCCCTGGCCGGCCGCCACGCCCTGCCGCTGGATCAGGTGCGGGCGGTGGTGCAGGCCAGCCTGCGGCAGGAGCCCGGCCAGGATGGGGGCTCCGGGGAGATCGCGTGAAGCTGCTCAAGGCCTGGCGATCGGCCCTGCCCCCGTGGCTGTCCCTGCCCACGCTCCCCTCCCCACCGGGGGGCCTGGGCCTGTGGTTCACCCTGCTCAGCTTCGGCTTCCTGCTGGCGGCTCTGGCCAGCCACGGCCGCCAGATGCTGCAGCTCAGCCTCGACGGGCAGGGCTGGCTGTGGCTGGTGCTGGGGCTGGGGCTGAGCCTGCTCAGCCTGGTGGCGAACGCACTGGGGCTGGCCGTGGTGCTGGCCTGGCTCGGGCTGCAGCCCCGCTGGGCGGCGCTGGTGCGGATGTATCTGGACACGAACCTGCGCAAGTTCCTGCCCGGCGGCATCTGGCATCTCACCACCCGTCTGGCCCTGCTGCGGGATCCGGCCGGGCCGCTGCGGGCGGTGGCGCCCTGGCCCCAGGCCCTGGCGGCCGTGTTGCTCGATCCCCTGCTGGCGGCGGCGGCGGCCCTGGCGCTGGTGGCCCTCGATGGCTGGCAGGCCGGCTTCGGCCTGCTCTGCCTGCTGCCGCTTGGCCTGCTGCTGCCCCGCTGGCTGCGGCCCCTGCTCACCGCCCTCGAGCGGCGCCAGGCCCGCCGCCTGGCGGCCTCACCGCAGAGTCCCCCGCAGGAGGAACCGCCACCCATCCCCTCGCTGCCCGGCGGATACCCCTGGCTGCCCCTGCTCTCCCTGCTGGGCTTCGTGCTGGTGCGCTTCGGTGGCTTCGCCTGCTGTGTGGCGGCCTTTGACCTGCAGGGCTCCCTGGACTGGACCGGCTGGCTGGCCAGCTTCGCCCTGGCCTGGACGGCCGGCCTGGTGGTGCCCGGTGCCCCCGGCGGGCTGGGGGTGTTCGAAGCGGTGCTGCTGCTGCGGCTCGGCAGCCAGATCCCCGAGGCGCCCCTGCTGGCCATCGCCATCAGCTACCGGGTGGTGGTGACCCTGGCCGATCTGGTGGCCGCCCTCACCGCCCGCCTGGATCAGCGGCTCTCCCGGTAGGCCGCGAGGTGGGCGGCGAGGGTGGCCACCAGCCGCTGCCGCGCCTGCCGGGACGCCCAGCCGATGTGGGGGGTGAGGATCAGGTTGGGCACGCTCTTGAGCGGTTCCAGTTCCGGGCCCGGCGGTTCCCGCTCCAGCACATCGAGGGCGGCACCGGCCAACTGCTCCTCCTGCAGCGCCCGCACCAGGGCCGGGGTGTCGATCAGGCCGCCGCGCCCCATGTTCACCAGCACCGCCGTGGCCTTCATCCAGGCCAGGCGCTCGGCATTGATCAGGTGGCGGCTGGCGGCGGTGAGGGGGGCATGCAGGCTCACCACGTCGGCCTGGCGCAGGGCCGCCTCCAGCTCCTGGGGAGGCGTCCGGCTGGTGATGGAGCGCACCGTCATGCCGAAGGCTTCGCCCACCGCCGCCACCCCGCGGCCGATGTCGCCCGCGCCCACCACGGTTAGGGTGCCGCCGGCCAGCTCGTCGAAGGCCGGCTCCACCAGGGCGAACACCGGGCTGCGCTGCCAGGCTCCGGAGTGCACCTGCTCGCGCCGGAGCTGCAGCTGGCAGGTGAGCTCCAGGATCAGGGCCCAGGTGATCTGCACCACCGAAGGCTGGCTGTAGCGGCCCGCATGGCGCACCGTGATGCCCCGGGCCTCGCAGGCCCGCAGATCGAGCTGATCGGTGCCGGTGCTGGCGGTGCAGATCAGTCGCAGCTGCGGCAGCTGGGCCAGCAGGGGCCCATCGAGGGGCACCTTGTTGGTGATCGCCACCTCCGCCCCCTGCAGCCGCGGCAGCCGTTCCTCCAGGCTGGTGCTGGGCCAGCAGCGGAGGTGGGCCTCGGCGGCGATCGGCGCCAGATCCACCGGGCCGAGGCTGAGGGCATCCAGGAACACGGCCCGGGGGGCTGCGGCGTCCGCAGACGGGGAGGGGGTGGAGCCGGACGCCATGGCCATGCTTCGCAACTGAACCTATTGTTGAGAAGCCGGGGCTGTTTGCGGTGCCTGTCCCATCCAACCTTGGACCCCCACCCGGCGCTGCGGCGGGCCCGGTGGTGACCGCGGCCACCACCAGCGACGGCCTGCGCACCAGCCTGCATGACCGCGGGCAGCGCCTCACGCCCCAGCGCCAGCGGGTGCTGGCCCTGTTCGAGCGCATCGGCGAAGGCACCCACCTCAGCGCCGAAGAGGTGCACCAGCGGCTGCTGAAGGCCCAGGAGCGGGTGTCCCTGGCCACGGTGTACCGCACGCTGCGGCTGCTCAGCTCGATGGGGCTGCTCCAGGAGCTGGAACTGCCGGAGGGCGGCCGCCGTTTCGAGCTGGCCGGCGACACCCACCGGGATCACCACCACCTGGTGTGCGTGCGCTGCGGCCGCACCGAGGAGTTCGAGAACACGGCCGTGCTGGCGGCCGGGGAGGATGCCGCTGCGGCCCACGCCTTCCGGCTGCTGGAGTGCGTGCTCACCGTGCGGGCCCTCTGCCCGCGCTGCGCCGAGAGCGCCTGAGCCGGTGTCTTTCCTGCGTCTCCCTCGCCTGCCTGCCTGGGTGTGTGCCTACCGGAGTGACTGGCTGCAGCCCGATGTGCTGGCCGGGCTCACCACGGCGGCCGTGGTGCTGCCCAAGGCGATGGCCTTCGCCACCATTGCCGGCCTGCCGGTGCAGGTGGGCCTCACCACGGCCCTGGTGCCGATGCTGGTGTACGCCCTGCTCGGCACCTCCAGGCCCCTGAGCGTGAGCAGCACCACCACCCTGGCGATCCTGGTGGGCAGCGAACTGGATCGGGTCTCCAGTGGAGCCGCCCCGGGCCAGGTCCTGGCCACCAGTGCGCTGCTCTCCCTGCTGGTGGGAGCCATGCTGATCGGCGCCGCGGTGCTGCGGCTCGGCTTTCTGGCCAGCTTCATCTCCGAGTCGGTGCTGGTGGGGTTCAAATCCGGCATCGGGCTGGTGATCGTGGTGGACCAGCTGCCCAAGCTGCTCGGCGTGTCGATCGAAAAGGCCGGCTTCTTCCGCGATCTGGCGGCCGTGGCGGCGCGCATCCCCGCGGCGTCCCTGGCCACGGTGGCCCTCTCGGCCCTGCTGGTGGCGCTGCTGATCGGCCTGCAGCGCCGCTGGCCCCAGCTGCCGGCGCCCCTGCTGGTGGTGGCCGCGGCGGTGGTGGTCAGTGCCGGCCTGGGCCTGGCGCAGCACGGCGTGGCGGTGATCGGCGCGGTGCCGGCGGGGCTGCCCTCGTTCGCTCTGCCCCCGCTCGCCCGCACCGCTCAGCTGTGGCCCGCCGCCGTGGGCATCGCCGTGATGAGCTTCACGGAGAGCGCCGCCGCCGCCCGGGCCTTCCGCGCTCCCCAGGAGCCACCACCGGATGCGAACCGGGAGCTGCTGGCCCTGGGGGCGGCCAATGCCGTGGGGGCCTGCTTCGGGGCCATGGCAGCCGGTGGGGGCACCTCCCAGACGGCGGTGAACCGCCAGGCGGGCGCCCGTACCCAGCTGGCGGCCCTGGTCACGGCGGCCACCGCCCTGGCCACCCTGCTGGTGCTGGCGCCGCTGATCGCCGCCCTGCCCCAGGCCGCCCTGGCGGTGGTGGTGGTGGTCTACGCCGTGCCGATGATCACGCCGGCCGAGTTCCTGGCGATCCGCCGGGTGCGGCACGTGGAATTCCGCTGGGCCCTGGTGGCCTTCCTGGGGGTGGTGCTGCTCGGCACTCTCAAGGGAATCCTGGTGGCGGTGATCCTCTCGCTGGTGGCCCTGGTGCAGCAGGAGATCCATCCGCCCGTGTATGCCATCGGCCGCAAGCCGGGCACCAGCGTGTTCCGCCCGCTCTCGCCGCGCCATCCCGATGACGAAACCTGGCCCGGCCTGCTGCTGGTGCGGGCGGAGGGGCGCCTGTTTTTCGCCAATGCCGAGGGTGTGGCCGCCCGGATCCGCGCCCTGATCGAGCAGCACAGGCCCCGGGTGCTGGTGCTCGATGCCAGTGCCCTGATCGACCTGGAGTACACCGCCCTCAAGGCCCTCACCCAGGCCGAGGATCAGCTGCGCCAGCAGGGCATCGAGCTGTGGCTGGCCGGCCTCAACCCCGCGGTGCTGGCGGTGGTGCGCCGCTCGGAACTGGGCCAGCGGCTGGGCCGGGCACGGATGCGGCGCAATGTGGAGCGGGCGGTGCGGCGCTACCTGGAGGACGCCAGCCCGTCATCAGACCCCTCCCACGCTTGAGCCGGCTCCATGGTCCGTACCCTGCTTCCCTCCCTCCTGCTCGCCCCGCTGCTCTGGATGGCACCCCTCGCCGCCGCCACCGCCAACCCCGCCGTCCCCACCGACCAACCGCTTCCCTCCTGGCGTGAGGGCAGCGCCAGGCAGCGGATCCTGGAGTTCGTGGCGGCCGTCACCACGCCTGGTGCCCCGGGTTTCGTGGCGCCGGCGGAGCGGATCGCCGTGTTCGACAACGACGGCACGCTCTGGTCGGAGCAGCCCATGTACATCCAGCTGGCCTTCGCCATCGATCGGGCGCGCCAGCTCGCCGCCACCGATCCCACCCTGCTGGAGAACCCCGCCATCGCCCAGGCCGTGGCTCCTGGCCAGGACCGCGACCTCAGCAGCCTCGGCATGGCCGGGATCCTGGAGCTGGTGGGGCTCACCCATGCGGGCCTCAGCACCGAAGCCTTCAGTGCCGTGGTGCGGGAGTGGTTCGCCACGGCCCGGCACCCGCGCACCGGGCGCCCCTACACGGAGATGGCCTATCTGCCGATGCAGGAGCTGCTCGCCTACCTGCGCAGCCAGGGCTTCCGCACCTACCTGGTGTCGGCCGGGGGCACCGCCTTCATGCGCGTGGTGGGCGAGGAGTTGTATGGCGTGCCGCCGGAGCAGGTGATCGGCTCCCGGATCAAAACCCACTACAGGGCGAAGGACGGCGCCGTGTCGATTCTGCGGCTGCCCGAGCCTGAGCTGATCAACGACGGGCCCGCCAAGCCGCTGGCCATCGAGGCCCTGATCGGCCGCCGGCCCCTGGCGGCCTTCGGCAATTCCGATGGCGACGTCGAGATGCTGGAGTGGACCACCGCCGGCGCCGGCCCCCGCCTCGGCGTGCTGGTGCACCACGACGACGGTGAGCGGGAGGTGGCCTATGACAAGGCGTCACCCATCGGCCGGCTGGACCGCGGCCTCAGCGAGGCTCCGGGGCGGGGCTGGATCCTGGTGAGCATGCGCCGCGACTGGCTGCGGGTGTTTGCGGATCCCTCAGGCGAGTGAACGGGCCCGAGCGCTTTGGCGTCATTTCCGGTTGCTCGCCAGGGTGTCGGAGGGCCGCTCCCCGAACAGCTCGGCATACTGCCGGGCGAAGTGGCCCGGGTTGAGAAAGCCCCATGCGGTGGCGAGGGCGCCGATCGTCGTCTGGTCTGGCTCGGCCTCCAGGAGGTTGCGGCGGATGCCGTGCAGGCGCTGAAGCCGCAGGTAGGTCATCGGACCCATCCCCAGGTGCTCCCGGAAGCCCTGGATCAGGCTGCGGCGGCTCGTGTGCACCTCCCGGCAGAGGCCCTCGAGCTGGATCGGCTGGCCTGGGTGGGCCTCCATCCAGTGCTGGGCCGCCTTCACCAGCTCGATCCGTGAGGGGGCCCGCGCCAGCCGACTGGCGCCATCCCAACCATGCACGAGGGCTTCCAGCACCAGGGGGATCAGATCCCCGCTCACCAGCGCCTCGAACCCGCTCACCTGCTGCAGGGTCGGGGCAGCCTCGAGTGCCCCGAGCAGCTGGTGCAGGTACCGCCGCAGCCGAGAGAACCGCACGGGCTCCACAGCGAGCCAGTTGCGGGCCAGGACCTCCTCCAGCACCGGGCAGCCGAGCCGCTCCGCCCGGCGCAGAAACTCCCGCCGCTCGATGATCAGCAGCGCCAGGTCGCACCGGCCGAAGGTGGTGAGATGGATCTCGCCGCTGGCGGAGAGCCCGAACAGGGCCCTGGGCAGCAGGGGCTGGCCATGGCTGCGGATCGCGGCGGCCGACGTGGCATGGTCGTTGGGGCTCCTGGCCAGATCGAGGCTCACCAGTTGGCGCTCAGCCGGTTTGGGGCCGGCGCAGTGGATGGCCCGATCGAGGCGGATGCGCAGCAGCTGCAGCGGCCCCAGCTGGAGCGCGAGCAGATCTCCACCCAGCCTGCCCCTGGCGAGCTGGGTCACCGTCACCGCCAGGCCACCGCGGGCCAGCAGCGCCTGGAGGCTCTCGACTCCTTCAACCGTCAGCGGATCGGGCATCGGAAAAAATTCGCACTTTCGGAGTGTTTGCCCACGTGCTCCATGGCCATAGTGCAGAGGAGTGAACGGTCTCCCTCACCACCATGCCCAACGGCAAGCCCAATATCTTGATCCTCTGGGGCGATGACATCGGCCAGAGCAACCTCAGCTGCTACAGCGACGGCCTGATGGGGTACCAGACCCCCAACATCGACCGGGTCGCCAAGGAGGGCGGCCGCTTCATCCACTACTACGCCGAGCAGAGCTGCACCGCCGGCCGCGCCGCCTTCATCTCCGGCCAGAGCGTGTTCCGCACGGGCCTCAGCAAGGTGGGCCTGCCCGGCGCTGAGCTGGGCTACCGCACCGAGGACCCCACCATCGCCGGCTTGCTCAAGCCGCTGGGTTACCGCACCGGCCAGTTCGGCAAGAACCACTTCGGCGACCGGGACGAGCACCTGCCCACCAACAACGGCTTCGACGAGTTCTTCGGCAACCTCTATCACCTCAATGCGGAGGAGGAGCCGGAACTGCGCGATTATCCCCAGCCTGAGGACTTCCCGAATTTCCGCAAGAACTACGGCCCCCGTGGCGTGCTGCACTCCTGGGCCAACCCGGATGGCACCCAGCGGATCGAGAACACCGGCCCGCTCACCAAGAAGCGGATGGAGACGGCCGATGAGGAGTTCATGAAGGAGGCCAAGCGGTTCATCCGCGATGCGGTGGCCTCCGGCGAGCCCTTCTTCGTGTGGTTCAACACCACCCACATGCACTTCCGCACCCACGCCCGTCCCCAGGATCTGGGCCAGTCGGGGCGCTGGCAGTCGGAATACCACGACGTGATGATCTACCACGACGAGTGCATCGGCGAGATGCTCAACCTGCTCGATGAGCTGGGCGTCACCGACGACACGATCGTGATGTACAGCACCGACAACGGGCCCCACATGAACAGCTGGCCCGATGCCGGCATGACCCCGTTCCGCAACGAGAAGAACTCCAACTGGGAGGGGGCCTACCGCGTGCCGGCCCTGATCCGCTGGCCCGGCAGGATCGCCCCCGGCACACTGTTCACCGAGATCGTGAGCCACCTCGACTGGCTGCCCACCCTGTTGGCCGCGGCCGGTGAGCCCGAGATCAAGGAGAAGCTCAAGGCCGGCCACCAGGCGGGCAGCCGGCACTACCACGTGCATCTCGACGGCTACAACATGCTCGATTACTGGACGGGCAAGACCGACAAGAGCCCGCGGGTGGAGTTCTTCTACTTCTCCGACGACGGCGACCTCACGGCCCTTCGTTACGACAACTGGAAGATGGTGTTCATGGAGCAACGGGCCACCGGCACCCTGCAGATCTGGGCGGAACCCTTCGTGACCTTGCGGGTGCCGAAGATCTTCAACCTCAAGACCGACCCCTACGAGCGGGCTGACATCACCTCCAACACATACTGGGACTGGATCCTCGACCACGTGTTCCTGCTGGTGCCGGCCCAGGCCTATGTGGCCCAGTTCCTGGCCACCTTCCAGGAATTCCCGCCGCGCCAGAAGGCCGCCAGTTTCTCCCTCGCGGACGTGATGGAGAAGATGACCAGCACCACGGGGCTCTCCTGAGGGGTCAGGGGGCGGCGGCTGGCGGTGGCGATCGTTCCCCCTCGCTCAGCCCTGCCGGTCACCTCCCCTTCCGCCTGCGCTGCAGAGCGCCCGCCTCAGCCGCCCATGGCGCGGCCCATGGCGCGGAAGGTGAAGTTGATCCGGGCACCCACCGGGCGTGTGGTTCTCGGAAGGCAGTGCTGCCAGTGCTCCTGGGTGGAGCCCGCCATCCACAGCACCGAACCATGGCTGAGCTCGAACGATCGCCGTTGGCCGTGATCGGCCTTGCTGCGCATCAGAAACCGCCGCGTTGCCCCCAGGCTCAGGCTGGCGATCACCGGCCGGGGGCCGAGTTCGGGCTCGTCATCGGCGTGCCAGGCCACCGAATCCTGCCCATCGCGGTAGAGGTTGGCCAGGGCGGTGTTGAAGGGCACGCCGCTGGCCTCCCGCAGCCGCTGCAGCAGCGGTTGCAACGCCTCCGGAAACGGCTCGGGGCGCATCACCAATCCCGACCACCGGTAGGTCTGGCGGGCGTCGGCGAACCAACGGTGCAGCCGCGGCACGGGGTGGACGCGGCCGTAGAGGCGGATCGTGTCCTGCCTCCAGCCCGGCAGCGCCTGGAGGGCCTGAAACAGCGCCGTGGCCTCGCCCTCGGCCAACGCCTGACGCTCCAGCCGCACCGCACCCGGCTCAGACCCGGCCGGGGGCTCAGCCGCTGCTGGATCCGCGGCGAACAGGGGGAGCTGGCGTGCCTCCATGGGGGCATGGGTACATGAACCGATTGCAGCCGTCATTCGGCCCCGCCTAGAACCTTAAGAGAACCTGAAATCACGGCCATGGCTGCCTTCTGGTCCAAGGACCTCCATCTCGTCTACCTGGATCACCGTCCGTTCGCCAGCTGTGTGGACCGGCATGAGGCCGTGATGCTGCAGCAGGCGCTGCTGCGCACCCATCACTCCCGCCGAGTGCACCTGTTGAGGGCATGAAGCTCGCACCCCACCAGAGCACAGCGCCAGTTCACGGCGCTGCAGATCGGTGGCAGCAGCGGCGCCGCACGGGTCCCTCTGCGGTGATCGAGGCCCTGAACTGGGCCCTGCGGTGGAGGCTTGTTGTTGAACAGCCTGGGCTGAGTGGCTGCCCCCACCTGTAGAAAGGGCTCAAGGTCAGACCATCTCAGCGGCATTCTCAGCTGCAACAGTGCTCTTCGCGGCTACGTAGGGCTTTCATGGCCCGCTGATTATGGAGAGGGCCCATGATCAAATGCCGGATGTCGAATGTCCCGGACGTCGAATGTCCCGGACGTCGAAGGCTCCTGACCCTGGACGATCGGGCTGCCGCGCTCCTGTTAGTTGTTGTTGGTGAATCGCAACACAATCCAAGGATTGACCCTGTTGTTGTCGCTTACAGTCCCGTCCTTTCTGCGGGATTGGCGGCCTTGATCAAGCGCCTCCTCTGGCTGATGCCATGCACGCTGGCATGCGCAGCCATTGCCAGTGTCCACCCTCCGAGCCTCTCCAAGGAGTCTGCCCCGTCAGGACTTCCTGCGCCCTTGCGACGACCCATCACCCGTGATCAAAACGCGGCGGTCGACCACCCCGCAAGCTCACGGCGGTTGGTGCAGGCTCCGTCAGAGGCTGAGCAATCAGCTCCTCCTCCAGGTGACGCTGGATCCGCAGAGCAGACATCCGCTGAACAGAATCCCACCGCATCCGATGCGGCAGCCCTGGCCAAGGAGGCGCAGAACCCCATCGCCAACCTGATCAGCCTGCCTTTTCAGAACAACACCAATTTCGGCGCCGGCCCAGCCGGAGAGGGCACGCCCAACGTGCTCAACATTCAACCGGTGATTCCGGTTCCACTCAGCAAGCGTCTGCTGTTGGTCACCCGCACGATTGTGCCAGTGATCAACCAACCCGCAGCAGCCACGGGTCAAGCCAGCGCCTTTGGTCTGGGGGATATCAATCCCCAGTTCTATTTAGGGCCTCCTGAGAAAGTGAGCCGCGGGCAATGCGCACCACAATGAGCCTGCCCGGGCGACCTCTGAGTGATCCTCAGGCCCCGCTGAGCTGACAACTCAGCTCTCTGCTGCTGGAGCTCAGAGCCCGTGCGGCGGAGACCAAGAGTTGCCAGCAGAGCACAAAATAGAGACAAAGAAGCTCCAGGAGCTTCTGGAGGTTCATGACCAGGACATTCATCGCGATGGATGAACCCTGTGTTGCCGGCAGTTTCTCTCGGATCAATCCCAATCCATAGCGACGCTTGCCTTGACCGATCTTGCCTTCAACAGCATTGCGCCGCCTTTGATCATCAACGAACTGCCGCCTCTCGGCTGCCACCAACTCCGGATCATTCTTCGGGCGACCAAGACGAGGCCCACTCAGCCGAATGCCGTGACGCTGGCAGAATGCCCGATTTGATCTTGTGCGGTAGATCTGATCAGCGCAGATCACCTCCGGATAGCAGCCGTATCGACGACGATAGGCTTGGGCCTGAACTTTCAGATCTTCCCCTTCGTTGTAGGGGTCAAAGCTCAGCCGATCCAGGAAAGCAAATCCTTCATCGGTGACAGAAAGTGAGATCTTGGCGCCGAACTCAACATTGCACCTCGCCTTGCCGCGAACAATTGGCCTGATGTGCGCTTGACAGAGGCTGACGATGCGAGCGGGAATACTTCTGGTGTCTGAGCGATAGAGAATGTTCTGCTGGCGGACCAGCTCACTGACAACCAACAGCTTCTGATAGGCATGCCGCCCAGCCGCCAGAAGGCTTGCGCCACAGGCTGTCAGGGCGTCAATGTTGGCAAGGTTGCGCTTGAGATGCCCAAGCTGTTGCTTGATCGCTTTGCGGATCTTGAGAAACCGAGGGCGTTTTTTCTTGGCCACGGCGAGGAACTGCTGCCTGGCCTGCTTCCGATGCGTTCGTGGTTTGTGACCAAAGGACTCTCTGACCTGCGAATACATGGCATCGATCAGAGTCTCGGTGAGCTCTCGGCCTTCATTGAGCAGCGAGAGATCCGTTGGATGCCGAATATCTGCCGGAACGCATGTCGCATCAATCAGCAGTGACCCCTGATTTGGCCGTGGCGTTTTGGATTCAATCTTCTGATCAGCTGCGCTCCCGGCTCCGCCTCCATCGCTGCTGTCGTGCTCATCAACTGCAGACGAACGGATCACGTTCAGACCGTGACGCACGATTCGTTCATTGCAGTCATTCACGACCGAATCTGGCAGCCGCTTCCGGAAGTACACCATCATTGATGGGTCAAACGGAGCCGAGTACTGAAATGCCTCCAGGCCGATGAAGAACTGGAGATAGGGGTTCTCTTTGATTTGCTCAACCAGTTCTTCATCAGTCAGCCCCATGCGGGCCTTGATGATCAGGGCGCCCAGTGCCATGCGAAATGGCTTTGCCGGGGCGCCAAAGCCCTTGCAGAACTGAGCTGCATAGTCACCTTCCAGCTCATCCCATGGGATCAGCTCAGCCAGCTTGATCCAGCGATTGTCACCAGAGAGCTTTCCTCCAAACGGCAGGAAGAAGTCCTCGAACGAGAGCTGATCACGATGCTCACGTCGGTACATGTGGAAAACTCTGGGCGGCTTTTGGGCGCAAACGAGCCCAATCTCGTACATTTTAGCCGAGAAAACTGCTCACATCCATTGCGCTGCAGTGGATGTGGCTTTTCTCAGGAGGCCCTATTTAGTGCCGATATCAAAGGGCAGGGTCACCTGGGGTGTAGGCCCAACCTTTGTGCTGCCTACAGCCACGGATGACGTGCTGGGGCAGGGGAAATGGAGTGCCGGCCCCGCCGCGGTGGTGGTTGTGACCACCGAGCGCATGGTGTTCGGGGCGGTGGGGAACAATGTCTGGTCGTTTGCCGGCGCCAGTGATCGCGAGTCAGTCAATCAGCTGTTGGTGCAGCCATTCGTGAACTACAACCTGCCCAACGGATGGTATCTGGTGTCCGCTCCCATTGTCACCGCCAACTGGCAAGCACCTCGGGGAGACGAAGAGTGGACGGTCCCCGTCGGTGGTGGCTTTGGCAGGGTGTTCGCGATCGGTGATCAGATGATGAATGCCACGCTTCAGGCCTACTGGAATGTCGTCAAGCCAGAGGCTGCTGGGGATTGGACTCTGAGGGCGCAATTCCAGTTTCTGTTTCCCCGTTAATCCGCGCTCCCCTGAATCAGCAGTCCATCACTGGCTGGTGTGACCATGCGGTCTGCCAGCGAGAACTCCACTGTTCAGTGCTCAACCCCCTCGCGGTGGGGCGGTTGATCTGTGTTCAGCCTGCGTTGCACACATCGACAGTATCTTTGTCGCCTTGTCGCCAAAATCGGACGGTGGAATTGCTGGGGTGACTCCGGCAGGGGAACTCATGGGCTGGACAGCTTTCGATGTCCAGCGATGACAACTATTTTGCTGGTTGAATCGGGCCCACAGGTGTTGAACTGATCCGTTTCACGCCATCAGGTTCACTGACGGTGACTACCACCATCAGCGATTGGCCGATGTTTCCTGCGCCGGGCTTGTACGTTGGTCCGCTTGCGGCCTCAATCAGTACCCAGCTGTCCGCGCCGGCAGCGCGTTGGTACCAGTGATAGTTCAGCGGAGCGAGCTCACTCACCATGGCTCCCTGCAGGAAGGCCGTCAATACTGCACCTTCATACGCTTCACCACGGAGTTGGAGACCTTGCAGGCCCTGGATTGTCTGTTCGATGGATCCTTCCTCTCGCTCTGTGTTGGTGATCTCCTGATCGAGGATCTGAATCTGCTTCTGAGGATCGGCAGTGAGGCCAGGCACGCACTGGAGGGTGCCCTGAACCAGGCGACAGCCTGTCATCATCTGGGCCTGGCTGGCAGCAGGGCTCAGCAACAGGAGTAGGGCAAAGCCCGCGGCGGGACACCGAGGAAACTGGAGGTAGTTCATGTGTAAATACGCCACTCTGTTTACACGGTCATACCATGGTATCAGGCGGCGGAGACTGCAAAGATCAACATCGCCAGGTCGGCTCCATGTTGCCGGGCGAAACCAGATCCCATCCGCAGAGACCACACGCATGGAGGTGACTGTTTCTCGACATTCTGATGAGATGCGGCCCTTGCGATCCACATCATTTGCGCAGGTGCAATGGCAGCGCCTATGGCCACGCCCAGGCTCCCATGGCTCAGACCTCTGCAGCTGGCGACGACGTCTTCGGCACCGTGCTGGGGTTGCCGTTCCGAACAGCGTGGTAGCCCGGCGAGAGAATTTCCACATCGGCTTCCGCGAACTTGTCCTGCAGCGCCGCATGCAGCTGCGAGAGGCTCAGCCGGTAGGTGTTGGCATCCCGCAGGAAGGCGGTGAGCTCATAGCTGATGTGGAAGTCGTTCAGGGCCGTCTGCAGCACGAAGGGCTCCATTTCATCGGTCACCCCCTCCACGCTGCGGGCGGCGGCCAGCATCAGCGCTTCCACCTGGCGCCAGGGCACGTCGTAGCCGATCGTGATTGTGCAGGCCAGCGCCACCGGCTGACGGATCTCCCGGCGGGAGAAGCTGTAGTTCGCCACGGCGTTGCTGATCACGGTGGCGTTGGGAATGCTCACCAGCTGGTTGTGGGGCGTCTGTACCCGGGTCACCAGCAGGGTGCGGTCCTGCACCGTCCCGAGCACGCCATTGAGTTCAACGAAGTCACCTTCCCGGAACGCCCGCGTGTAGATCAGCATCAGGCCGCTGATGATGTTGGCGGCTACGGCACTGGAGCCCAGCGCCGCAAACACCCCCACGAACAGGCCGGCCCCCTGAAATGCCTTGCTGCCGGAGCCGGGGATGTAGGGGAAGGCGATCACCAGGGTCGCCACGGCGATGAGCAGGGCCACCAGCCGGGAGGTGGGCCGCGCCCACTCCCGGTAGAAGCCCGGGATGCGCAGGCGGCCGAGTCGCAGGGCATCGAACACGCCGTTGCTGGCCCGCACCACCAGCACCCCGAGGCCGATGATCACCGCGATCGTGAGCAGGTTGGGGATGGCGGCCACCACCCCGTTCAGCAGCCCCAGGGTCACCGTGCGCAGCTGCTGGCGCAGGCCGCTGGCAATGCCCTGGGTGGGGGGGAAGAAGCCCAGCAGCAAGGGCACCAGCAGATAGCTGATCAGCAGCAGCACAGCCCAGTGCACGGTGCTGCGCACGCCCTGCAGCAGGCGCCGTACCTGCGCCGGTTCCAAAAGGGCGGAGAGCCCGAACCGTGCCAGCTGCTGCAGCAGGAAGCGTTCGCGGCTGGCGATCAGGTGCCGGATCCGACCGTTGAGACGGAACTGGAGGCGGAGCCACACCACGTACACCGCCAGGACCAGCGCCGCCAGGGCGCTGCCGCGCAGCCACGACTGCAGGGAATGGGCCTCGCGGTAGCGCACCATCGCGGCGCGGATCTGGTCGCGGCTGAGTTCCGCCAGTCGCCTGGGCTCCATGCCGTAGCAGCGGGCGATCCGCTTGTTCATCACCCCGAGCCGGCGTACAGGCTCGCCCTGTTGCTGCAGCACGATGAAGCTCTCGCTGTCCAGGTGTTTCACCCCAATGTCGCCAGGGGCGATCGTGAGGTTCTGGGCCAGCTGCAGCAGGGTCCTGCTGCCCCGTTCGGCCACCGTGGTGACGCTCTCGGCGCCGGCGGTGCTGCGCACCTCCAGCACCTTCTGGCCATCGAGGCGGATGGCCGCCGGTTCGGCGGCGCAGCCCTCGGGCACCTCCTTCTGATCCAGCAGGATGAAGCTCTGGGCCGGTGTGGCCAGGCCCATCACGAGAACCGCGGCCAGGGCTGCAAGCCCGAGGCCCAGCCTGCCGAGCCAGGCCGGCCGCCGGAAACGATCACGCAGGCGCATGGATTGGGTGACCGATCGAGAGGAAGGGCCCTGCGGGCTCCGGTTGTCGCCTCCTCAGGGTGGGGAGGGACCCGGCGCCTGTCAGTGGTTCGCGGTGCGCACCCTGGGGATTTGTGACCCTGCCGCGGTGGGTCTGCAGGGCTGGGTGGAACCCTCAGGCCTGGCGGGAGAGCCGCTGCGGAATGCCGGGTTCGATGCCGGCCTCATCGAAGGCCAGCTTGAGCCGCCGCCGGTATTCGCGGGCCACACCCCACTGCTTGAGGGGCTGGGTCTTGATCCAGAGCTTGAGGCGCACGCCGCTCTGGTCGAGCTGCTCCACCCCCAGCAGCTGGGGCTCCTCCAGGATCAGGGCGCTCCACTCCGGATCGGCGGCCAGCTGCGTGGCCACCGCCTCCAGCAGCGCGCAGGCCCTGGCGAGATCGCTGCGCCAGGCGATGTCCACCTCGAAGTTCACCCGGGCCCAGTCCTTGCTGCGGTTCTCGCACTCCCGGATGGCGCCGTTGGGCAGGCTGATCAGTTCACCGCCGCCCCCACGCAGCTGGGTGTAGAGCAGGTTCATGCCCTCCACCAGGCCGGCATGGCCGTTGGCGGCGATCGAATCGCCGACGGCATAGAGGTCGGCGGTGAGGATCCGCACGCCACCGATCAGATCCTCCACCAGCCCCCGGGCCAGGAAACCCACGGCCACCGCCACGATGCCGGCCCCGGCCAGGATCTCGGGCGTGAGGCCGAACAGCAGCAGGGTGAGATAGAGCCCCAGCAGGGTGGTGCCGACCCCGATCGTGCCCTTGATCACCCCCAGATTGGTGCCGAGGCGCTGCTGGGGCCGCCGGGAGTTGGGCTCCGCCAGCTGCGCCTGCTCGGCCCACTGGTTGAGGCGGCGCACCAGGCTCCAGCTCAGCAGTCCCTCCAGCACGATCATCGCCAGCCAGATCACCGGAATCCAGGCCGACTGGCGCAGCAGGGCCAGGGCGAACAGGCGGGTGCCGGGCAGCACGAACAGCGCCAGGATCACCGCCATCACCAGCACCGCGATCCGCAGCACCCGGATCAGCTTGATGGCCAGAGCGTGGTGCCGCTGGTCGCGCTCTAGCTGCTGCACCTGCCGGAGAGCCTGGACGTCCGCCGCGTCCGCTTTGGACTCCTCGCCGGGCAGGGTGTTGTGCTCCTCGGCGCGCGAGCGGCTCTGCTGGAGTGCGATCAGCTCCCGCCCCAGCGCCAGCACCCGCTGGCGGCGCCGACGCACGGCCCGGCTGCACGCCAGCACACCGGCCGCGCCGAAGGCGGCGGCCAGAGTCACCATGGTGGCGCGGGCCCAGGGGAAGCGCCGATCGAAGCTGGCCCCCCAGAGGGCCTCGCTCAGGGTGCGCTCCAGGATCCCCTTCCAGCGCTGTGCCAGGGCCTTGGTGTCCAGGCCATTGGCGATGCTGTCCGGCTCAGTGAGGGTGATCAGGGTCACCAGGGGGGTGTTGTTGGCCGCATCCGCCGGCAGCACGATCACCGGGCTGTTGTTCTTCGTGGCGATCGCCAGCGATGGCGTCAGCGGGTGACGGGGTTTCTGCTGGCGGTCGAGCCAGAGCCCGGCGCCGAGGCTTGGCGGGGGCGTCGGCGCGCTGCGCACGGAGGCCTCCAGCTGGCTGGCCAGTTCCCGCAGGCTGGTGGCCACCGCCGTGGAGCGGGCTTCCACCCGGGCGGCGCTGTCCTGGACGCTGGCCCCATCCGCGACCGGCACGGCCAGGCGGATGCGGGGCTCTCCCGGCCCGAGCGGGATGTGCGGGCTCACCACCACGCTGCACCAGAAGCGGCCGCAGGGGCGGGCCCTGTCCAGGTCCCACCAGTGTTTGCGGGCCGACAGACCCGCCTCCGCACTGGAGTTCGTGCCGCCGCCGGCAGCCCATACAAAGCCGGACGCCGGGTTGACGAGCACGAGCATCAGGGCCAGCACGGCCACGGCAAGCCTGCGAGGCCATCGACGTAGTCCCATGCCGATCTCCGTTCCTGTCTCTCCTGATCGTGCCGTCTGGCCCGGTCGGCTTCGGCGGGTGACACTGCGCATCGTCGGCGTTGCGGCGCCTGGGTCGCGTCATCACACTGCGGGCAGTCCCCCTGGCGGCATGGCCCTGAGCTCGAATCCCGCCCCCGCCCTCCTCGAGCCGCGAGCAGGCCAGGAGCCTGCGGGTGGGCGTCCCTGCCCGGGACGGCCGCCCGCCCGGGACATGGTGTGGATCCCGGGCGGCAGCTTCACGATGGGCTCGGACCACCACTACCCGGAGGAAGCCCCGGCCCATCGCCGCGAGGTGCAGGGCTTCTGGATCGACCGGGCTCCCGTCACCAATGCCCAGTTCCGCAAGTTCGTGAAGGCCACCGGCCATCTGACGCTGGCGGAGCGGGCCGCGAACCCGGCCGATTACCCCGAGGCGCTGCCTGAGCTGCTGGCACCCGCCTCGATCGTGTTCGTGCCGCCGGCGGGACCGGTGGGGACTGGGGATCCCTACCGCTGGTGGCAGTACATCCTGGGGGCCAACTGGCGGCACCCGGAGGGGCCGGGTTCCTCGATCAAGGGCCGCGACCATCACCCCGTGGTGCATGTGGCCTATGAGGATGCGCAGGCTTACGCCGTCTGGGCGGGCAAGCAGCTGCCCACGGAGGCCGAGTGGGAGTTCGCCGCCTGGGGTGGCCGCGGCGGCACGGAGTTCGTCTGGGGCTCGGAACTCCATCCCGGCGGCCGCGCCCTGGCCAACACCTTCCAGGGCGATTTCCCTCACCACAACAGCCGCCAGGATGGCTACGAGCGCACCTCGCCCGTGGGGGCCTTCCCTGCCAACGGCTACGGCCTGGTCGACATGATCGGCAACGTCTGGGAGTGGACCGACAGCTGGTACCAGGCCCACAGCGCCGCCGGGCAGGATCCCGGCACCGCCCCGGAGGGTGGCTGTTGTGCCAGTGCCGCCCGGGAGGCCAGCATCGATCGCACTTCCCAGCACGGCGCCATGCCCCGCAAGGTGGTGAAGGGAGGGTCGTTCCTCTGCGCTCCCAGCTACTGCCGCCGCTACCGCCCGCCGGCCCGGTTGGCCCAGGGAATTGACACCTCCACCTGCCACATGGGCTTCCGCTGCGTGGTGCGGGTCTGAGCGATGGCGGAACTTCCCCTGGAGACCTGGTTGGAGGTGGGAGCGAACTCCCTGCGCCTGGTGCTGGAGTTCATCTCGGTGGTGTGTGTGGGCATCGGCCTGCTGGTCTCCCTGCGCCAGGCGCTGCGGTTGCGGCTGCGGCGGCGGGTGGGATCGCGGCCCTTCAACAGCATCCGGCTCACCTTCGGCAGCTGGCTCTCGATGGCGCTGGAGTTCCAGCTCGCGGCTGACATCGTGTCGACCACCACGGCCCCCTCCAACGCCAACCTGATCAAACTTGCCGTGGTGGCCGTGATTCGAACCTTCCTCAATGTGTTCCTGGCCAGGGAGGTGGAAGCGGAACAGAAGTTCGAGGACGAGCACAGACAGCCCGGTGAGCGCAGCTCTGCCGGCGGTGACCTTGCCGTGGCCCGATCGTCCGGTGCTTCCCTGCCCTTCGAGGCCCAATGACGAATCTCAACAACGAACTGGCCAAGGAGCGCAATCGGGCCGCCGCCGAGCGCACGATGATGGCCTGGATCCGCACCTGCCTGTCGCTGATCAGTTTCGGCTTCGGCCTCGACAAGATCATCGGTGCCATCAACCGCAGCCGCTTCAATGACAGTTACCACGCCGGTCTGAGCGTGCGGCTGATGGCGATGGGCTTCGTGCTGATCGGCATCCTGGCGATGGCGGCCGCCACCCGGCAGCACATGCGCACCCTCAAGCTGATCCGCCGCGATGACTTTGTGTATGTCGATCAGCGCTCGATCACGGTGTTCACGGCCATTGCCCTCACGATCATCGGTGTCGTGGCCTTTGTGCTGCTGATGACCGGAAACCCTGCGCCCTGATTCTCCATGCCACCCTTCGCTGCGCTGCTGGCCACGGCCACCATCGTCACGTTGATGTTCAGCCTCGGGCTGGGCCTGAAGGATTACCCCTTCGTGCTGCTGCGGGATCGCCCTGCGTTCCTGTGGCGCGTAGTGCTGGCCACCTGTTTCCTCGTGCCCCTGGCGGGTCTGGCGCTGGTGCTTCTGCCCCTGCAGGGCCTGCTCTCCAGGCCCGCCTGGGTCGCCATCGCCCTGATGCTGGCGTGCCCCAGCGCCCCGCTCATTCTGTTCCGGGTGCGCAGCAGTGGCGGCACGGCTGAGCTGGCCGCGCGTCTGCAGATCCCGGCGGCGCTGCTGGCGATCGTGTCCATTCCCCTGCTGGCGATGCTGTTCAAGGCCTGTGCTGGCCTCAATGGCTGGGAGGTGAACGGTTGGGACATCCGGCCCCTCGCCGTGGCCGCCCAGGTGCTGAAGGTGCAGGTGCTGCCGGTGCTGGCCGGGGTGCTGCTGGCCCAGTGGCGTCCGGCGCTCGCTCGCCGCTGCAGTGCCGTGCTCGGCAAGCTGGCCACCCTGATGCTGGCGGCCCTGCTGATGGCCTTGCTGGTGATGAGCGCCGCCAAGCTCTGGCCCTTCCTGCAGCAGAACCTTCTGGGTCTGGCGGCAATGGCCCTGTTGAGCGTGCTCAGCCTGGCGATCGGGTATGCCCTGGCGGGCCGGGATCCCCTGGAGCGCCGCACGGTGGGGCTGGTGACCGGCATGCGGAACACCGGCCTGGCCGCCGACCTGGCCCTGACCCATGCGCCTTCGAACGTGCTGCCGGAGTTGATTCCGGGCATCCTCGGCTATGTGCTGATCACCGTGATCGTGTCCACGATGTTTCTGAGCTGGCAGAAGCGGGAACTCGCCACCTGAGCTGAGTCACACACCCCTGCCGGACGGATCTAGAAGAAGAACTTCACCCCCATCTCGATGCCGTTCTGATAGCTGCGGATGCCACTGGGCCGCTCATCCCCGTTGCTGTAGTTGATGCCCAGATAGCGCCAGGAGAGGGTGAGATCGGTGTTGTTGCCCACGGCATAGCCCAGGCCGAGCTGGGCGTTGCCGGTGTAGTCCTTGGCGCCGGAGAAGTCAAAGCCGCCGATGTCGGCCCGGGCGAAGGCCCTCAGCTTGGGCGAGAGGAAGTAGGTCGCCTGGAAGCCGAGCAGCGGTTGGGCCCACGTGCGGTCGAAGGAGCGCTCGGCCCCAAACCGTCGATCCCCATCGATTTCCCGGATCTCCGCCTTCACATCGAGCCCCATGTCGAGCACGCGCACGCCCGCGTAGGGGATGAAGCTGTAGTGGCCAGGCTCGGCGATCGCCGTCTCGGGTGACCCGAAGCGATAGCGCAGGGCGAAGTCATAGATCCCCTGCGTGGTGGACACCTCGGTATTGCCGGTGAAGAGGCCGCGCCGCCCGGTCCTGCCGTCCTCGCCCGAGAGCTTCACATAGCTCAGATCGGTGAGCAGGCCCCAGCGCCCCTTCTCCACGCTGCCCCGGACGTAGGTGAGCCAGTCGAGGGCGGAGAGGATGTCGCCGAGATCGGCATCCACGTCGCTTTCGAAGCCGCGGATCGTCACGCTGCCGGTGGCGCGCAGCGGCGCAAATCCGTAGATCTCCACCGTTCCGCGCCAGTCCTTGGTCGGATCGGGGCTGGCGGCCTGGGGGTCTTCCGTGGGATCCTCTGCCGGCGCCGGCGCGGCCATCGGGTCCGGGGTGCTGGTCTCCTCGGTCATGGGGATAGCCTCCTCGGCCCTGACCGGACCGGCACCCACGCCGAACCAGGCGATCGGCAGGTTGATCAGGGCCAGGGCGGCCAGGCTGGATGAACGCATGGTGCGGAAGGTCAGCCGCCTGAGGGCGGCATGGCAGCCACCTCTTATAGGAGCAGCCCGCCCCCGTGGCTATCCAGGCCGTGGCGGCCCCGGATCGGCATGCTGCGTTCCCCCATCAAAAAACCTGCCGCCGTGGAGGGCGGCAGGTACAAGGTTCGGCCGTTTCAGGCCGCGACGCTCAGACCGAGCCGTAGGCCACCTGGCAGGCCGCATTCAGCAGCTCCGCCTCCGAAGCGCTGTTGGGCGTGCTGCCGTTGAGCGTGCCCCGGTCGCAGTCGGCCTCCATGGTGATCGAGCTGTCACCCGAGATCGCTTCGAACGACACGGACTGATCACCCACCGGCGCCACCGTTCCATAGAGGAGTTGGTAGTCGCTGTTCGGAACCGCGATGTAGGTGGTGTGGCTGCTCACGGCGTTGTCCACCGCCGAGTTGATGATGGCGGCTGTGGCCAGGGTGCTGACCCCCCAGGCCGCGGCACTCGCACCCCACCAACCCCAGCTGGGGCTCGACCAGCCGCCGTACCAGCCGTAATTCCAGGGCCTTGCATAGCCCCAGCCCGGCCGGGCCCAGCCGGGATAGCGGTCCCAGCGGTCGTTCCAGCGGTCGTTGCGCCGATCCCAGCGGTCATCCCAGCGGTCTGAACGGCGGTCATAGCGCTCATCGCGCCTGTCCTGGTTGCGGCTGACCCTCTCATCACGCCGGTCCTGGCGGTTGTCAAAACGGTCGTCCCGGTTGCGGTCGTCGCGCCGGTTGTCCCGGTTCCCGGCCCGGTCGTCCCGCCGGTTCTTGGCGGTGTCCCGGTTGCGATCCCGGTTGCCGTCGCGCTGGTTCCTGTTCTTGTTGGAGGCGGTGCGGTTGCGGTCACCACTGCCTGCCTTGCGGTTCTTGCTGCCGGATCCGCTGGCCGATTTGCTGTTGAGCGAGGGGTTGCCGCTCGAGCGGGCGTTCTTCTTGTAGCCGCCCGAGGGTTTCTTGGACCCCCGGCTGAGCCCTGAACTGCTGCTCTTGAAGCCAGTGCTGCCTTTGGAGGAACGTTTGGCGGAACTCTTGCGACTGCCGCCGCCGCTGCGTTTGCCGGAGCTCTTGCGGCCCCCACCCTTCTTGCCGCCGCCACCCTTTTTGGCCAGCAGTTCGGTCTGGGTGGTGGCTGAACTGGTGTCCAGGCTTGTGCCGGATTGGAATGCAGCCTCGGCTGGAATACCGGGGAGTGCCAGGGCCCCCGCCAGCAGCAGGCCGAACAGGGAGCGGGTTCGGGATCGGGTTCGGTGCATCACTTCACCCCCTCGCAGCCCTCGTCCCAGCAGGTGATGATCACCCGGCCGTCATCGCCGAACTTCACGCCCACCAGGTCACGACCCGCCGAGGCATCCGGACGGTCTTCCCGCACGCTGTTGAGGTAATTGGGGTTCACCACACAGAGCTCACGGTCGTTGAAGCAGATCGTGTTGGTGGAGAAGCGGGCCCCTGCGGAGCTGAGCCTCACCCAGTCCTTGCTGCCCGGGGCCATCGCGCTCATGGTGAGCGGGGCGTCGGACACGCGGATCGAGAAGACCGACTTGCCCAGGGTGTGGACGTAGGTGGTGACGCCTGCCTCCTCATCGTCCATGGCTTTCACCACGCAGGGCTGGGGCTGGCCGCCCTTGACGCTGCAGGTGGTTTCCAGCGTGTAGAGCTCCGTGGTGGCTGCCCGGACCGGGCTGACTGCCAAGGTGGACGCGAGGGCGGTGACCAGGGCGCAGGCGGCGCTGGCGTACAGCAAGGGTCGGACCAGGCGGTTCTGATCACTGGGAGGACAGCACATGGTGCGGCTCGGCATAACGAGTCAATCCCTAACGGAAGGCGGGACACCTCCTCAGCGTGGACACAGCTCCTGGCGCTGTCAGCAACCTGATGCAGTTCTGCCATGGGGCCCTGGACTGACAAGTCCACGGCCCTGAGGGGAGAGGGCAACTCACACGGAGCCGAACGCCACCTGGCAGGCCGCGTTCAGCAGCTCGGCCTCCGCCGCCGTGTCGGGCCTGCGGCCGTTGAGCGTGCCGCTGTTGCAGTCGGCCTGCATCGTGACCGCCTCGTCGTTGAAGATGGCCTCGAACGACACCGACTGGGTTCCGACGGGCGACACCGTGCCATAGAGCAGGCGGTAGTCGCTGTTCGGCACCACGATGTAGGTGGTGTGGGTGCTCACGGCGCTGTTCACGGCCGCATTGATCACGGCTGCCGTGGCCAGGGTCGTGATTCCCCAGGCGGCCGCGCTTGGCCCCCACCAGCCCCAGCGCGGGGTGGACCAGCCGCCGTACCAGCCGTAGCTCCAGGGTCTGGCGTAGCCCCAGCCCGGACGGGCCCAGCCGGGATAGCGATCCCAGCGGTCATTCCAGCGGTCGTTGCGCCGATCCCAGCGGTCATCCATTCGGTCACCGCGGCGGTCGAAGCGCTCGTCGCGCCGGTCCTGGTTGCGGTCCACGCGCTCGTCGCGCCGGTCCTGGCGGTTCTCGAAGCGGTCGTCGCGGCTGCCGGTGCGGTTGTCCCGCCGCTCGTCGCGGGTGCCTGTGCGGTTGTCACGGCGGTTGCTGGCGGCCTCGCGGTTGCGGTCGCGCTGGCCGCTGCTGAGGCTGGAGCCGCTCCGATTGGAGGTGGTGCGGTTGCGGTCGCCGCTGCCCGCCGCACGGTTCCGGTTGCCGGAGCCGCTGGGCGTCTGCCGGTTCAGCGACGGGCTGCCGCTCGAGCGGGCGTTCGTCTGGAAACCGCCGCTGGGCCGGTTGGAGCCCCGGTTGAGGCCGGAGCCACTGCTCCTGAAGCCGCTGCTGCCACTCGAGGAGCGGCCGCTGCTCTGGCGGCTGCCGCCGCCCCTGCTGCCGGAACTCCTGCCGCCACCGCCTCTGCTGCCCCCGCCGCCGCCGCCTCTGCGGGCCAGCAGTTCGGTGTGGGTGGTGGCTGAAGGGGTTGGTGCATCGGTGGCGGTCTGGAAGGCCGCCTCGGCCGGCACTCCCGGCAGCGCCAGGGCCCCCGCCAGCAGCAGGCCGAACAGGGAGCGGGTTCGGGATGGGGTTCGGTGCATCACTTCACCCCCTCGCAGCCCTCGTCCCAGCAGGTGATGATCACGCGGCCGTCATCGCCGAACTTCACGCCCACCAGGTCGCGACCCGCCGAGGCATCGGGGCGGTCTTCCCGCACGCTGTTGAGGTAGTTGGGGTTCACGACGCAGAGCTCACGGTCGTTGAAGCAGATCGTGTTGGTGGAGAAGCGGGCCCCTGCGGAGCTGAGCCTCACCCAGTCCTTGCTGCCCGGGGCCATCGCGCTCATGGTGAGCGGGGCGTCAGTGACCCGGATCGAGAAGACCGACTTGCCCAGGGTGTGGACGTAGGTCGTGACGCCCGCCTCGGCGTCGTCCATGGCTTTCACCACGCAGGGCTGGGGCTGGCCGCCCTTGACGCTGCAGGTGGTTTCGAGCGTGTACAGCTCGGTGGTGGCGGCCCGGGCGGGGCTGATCAGCAGGGAGGAGGCGAGGGCCGTCGCCAGGGCGCAGGCGGCGGCGAACAGGACCGGACGGCTCGGGTGGTTCTGGTCAGCGGGATGGCAGCGCGTGGTGCGGCTCGGCATGGAGGGTCAATCCCTAACGGAAGGCGGGACACTCGCTCAGCCTGAACGCGGCTGGATGGGCTGTCAGCGGGCTGTCACCGAGTGTGTGCAGGGCGGCGCCCTCGCAGCAGGCACTCGCTATTGAGAATCGCTTGCAAAAGTCAGCGTTGTTGTTTAGGTTGCGAGTCATTCGCAATAGGTCCTGTTCCTGGCCATGACCTTCCGCCTGCTTCCGGATGCCGCCCTCAGCGCTGTTCGCCTTCCAGCCGGCCATTCCGTGTTGCTGGACCCCTCCCGCCGCGGTGACGGCGGCTGCATCGAGGTGCTCGACGGCGTCGCCCGCGTGTACTGCCCCTGCGAGGAAGCCGAGGGGATGACCCTGGCCTTCCTGCAGCCCGGGGATCAGCTGCAGACCAGCCGCCTCTGCAGTGACGGGGTCTGCGTCGAAGCACTCACCCCGCTCTGTTTCAGCACGTCCGCCGAGGTGGAGGCGACGCCCGGCCTCGACCCGGTGAACGAATGGACCCTGCAGCTGCTTCGCATCCGGCACCTCGGCAGCGCCGAGCAGCGGCTGCACGCCCTGCTGGCCCTGCTGGTGCGGCGCCTGGGTCGCCGCTGCGGTGCCTGGTGTGATCTGCCGTTCCGCCTCACCCACGAACGCATCGGCGAACTGATCGGTACCACCCGCGTCACCACCACCCGGCTGATGTCGCGGATCCGCCAGGCCCAGCTGATCGAGGTGCCCGCCGGCGAGCCGGGCCTGCGCCTGGCCCCCGATCTGGTGGAGTCGGCTCCGCTGGCCAGCGCCTGAGCCGGGGGCTGCACCTGCGCCCGCCCCGTGGGCACGCCCCAGCGAACCCCGCGAATTGCCACCCGGTTCTCTCTCCACTCCCTGTCCTTCCTTCTCCCTTCCTCCACGCACCATGGCCCAGCCGATCGGTCCCGCCAACGACCAGCCCGATCCCGCCGCCCGCCGCGGCCCTGCCCAGTCCAAGAAGAAGGGCTGCAAGAAGAACAAGTGCTCCCACTGGAAAGGGGGCAAGTGCCGTTGCGGCAGGGAGTGATCAGCTGTCCTTCTCGTCCAGGCTCGGCACCAGGGCCAGCGAGGCGATCAGCCCCAGGCCGAGGATGAGCAGAGCCGGGATCAGGGCGGCCCCCACCCGTTCGTCACTGGCGTACTGATACACCCGCACCGCCAGGGTGTCGAAATCGAAAGGGCGCAGGGCAAAGGTGAGGGGCAGCTCCTTCACCGTGTCCACGAACACCAGCAGGGCTCCCACCAGCAGGGGGCCCCGCAGCAGCGGCAGGTGCACGCGGCCGAGCACCTGGATCCAGCTGCAGCCCAGGCCGGTGGCGGCCTCATCGACACTGGGGGGAATGCGCTCCAGGCCGGCATCGAGGCCGCCCTTGCCCACGGCCAGAAACCGGTCGCCGTACCCCCAGAGCAGCAGCAGCAGCGGGCTCAGCCCCAGCGGCCCTCCCAGCAGCATCAGGGCGAGGGCCAGCACGGTGCCCGGAATGGCGTAGCCCATCCCCGCCAGGAAGGTGAGCTGCCGGATCAGGACCTGGGGAATCCAGCGCCGGGCGATGGCCAGCACCAGCCCCACGGCCATTGTGAGGGCGGCCGCCACCAGAGCCAGCGCCAGGGTGCGCCCGCCGAGGCCCGCCAGCTCGGCCACCGATTCCCCCTGCAGCTGATCCCAGCTGATGGCGGTCCAGAGCAGGGGCAGCCCGAGGGTGGCCAGGGGGGGCAGCGCCGTGAGCAGCTGGGCCAGCAGAGCCCGCCAGCCCCGCAACGTCCACGGGGTGAGCTGGTCGCCCCGGTTGCCGAGCAGCCAGCGCCGGCTGCGCCGCCGCAGCAGCCGCTCCGCCGCCACCAGCAGGCTCACGATCACCAGGGCCACCAGGGCCAGCCCCACCGCCCCCTGGGGATCCCCCTGGTTCTGCCAGCGCTGCAGGATGCCGCTGGAGAGGGTCGGCACTCCGAGCAGCTCCACCGCCCCCAGCTCGTTCACCACTTCCATGCCGCTCAGAGCGATGCCGGCGCCGATGGCGGGCAGGGCCATCGGCAGGGCCACGCGGCGGAAGCTGCCCCAGGGCCCGATGCCCAGGGAGCGGCAGGCCTCCAGCTGGCGCTTGCCGCTCACCGCGAAGCTCTCGGTGCTCAGCAGGAACACGTAGCTGTAGGTGGCCAGGGTGAGCACGGCCACCGCCCAGCCCACACCATGCACCCGCCAGCTCAGGCGACTGCCCAGATCGATGGCGGTGGCGGCGAGCAGGTAGGTGGGCGTGGCCAGGGGCAGCAGCTGGGCGATGCGCAGCCAGCGGCGTCCCGGGAAGTGGCAGTTGGCCGTGAGCCAGCCGGTGGCGGTGCCGAGCCCAGCGCCCAGCACCCCCACGCTTGCCACCAGCACCAAGGTGTTGCGCACCTGGGTGGCTCCCTCGTGGCCGAGGGCGAGGCGATCCAGACCCCCTTCCAGGGCCGCGAAGCCCACCAGGGCCAGCACCGGCAGCAGCGCCAGGCCGCAGAGCGAAAGCACCCCAACGCTCAGCAGGGAGCGCTGGGGCAGGGTGTGGCCCGAGGGGCCACAGGCGGCAGGCTCGGCGATCACTGCCAGCCGTTGGCTTGCATCAACTCCACCGCCTCCTTGTTTTTGGCTCCCATCTGCTCGGCGGACACGTCATCGGCGCGGAAGGTGCCGAAGCCCTTCAGCAGGGCATTGTCGCCGTAGCCGGTGAGGGGGTACTCGTTGTTGGCCTCGGCGTAGCCCTTGCCCCCGGTGGGCGAGGCGAGGAATTCCAGCAGCCGGCGTGCACCCTCAGGGTTGCTGGCATGGCGGGTCACGCCGGCTCCGCTGATGTTCACGTGGGCGGGGTCCGGGAACACCACCTTGAGCTTGCCGGCCAGGGTCTTGTCCTCGGCGCCGTTGTCTCCGGAGAGCATCCGCGCCACGTAGTAGGTGTTCACCACACCCACGCCGCAGTCTCCCTTGGCCACCGCCCGGGCCAGGGGGGTGTCCGAGGTGAAGAAGGGCTGGCTGGTGTTGGCCACCATGCCCTTCACCCAGGCGCGGGTGGCGTCATTCCCCCTCTGGATCAGCTGGTCGGCCACCAGCGACTGGTTGTAGACGCTCTTGCTGTTGCGCAGGCAGAGCTTGCCCTGGAGCGCGGGGTTGGCCAGATCGGCGTAAGTGCGGATCGTGGCCGGATCCACCTGGGTCGGATTGACGATGGCCGCCCGCACACGCCGGGTGAGGCCGAACCAGCGGCCCTGGGAGTCCCGCAGGTTGGCGGGCACATCCCTGCTGAGCTCGGCGGACCTGGTGGGCTGGAACAGGTCCATGCGGGTGGCCTTGTCCAGCCGGGCCGCATCCACCAGCACGAGGAGATCGGCCGGACTCTTCTCCCCTTCGCTGCGCAGCCGCTCGATCAGGGCATCGTCCTTGGCTTCCAGCAGGTTCACCTTGATGCCGGTGCGGCGGGTGAATTCCCTGTAGAGCTCCTTGTCGGTGTTGTAGTGCCGGCCGGAGTAGACGCCCACTTCGGTGCCCGCCAGGTCCTTGTCAGCGCTGCCGCCGTCGCCGGCGGAGGGCTGCCGGCTGGCACAGCCGATGGCGCCGAGCGCGGTGAGCAGCACCGCCAGGCAGGCGCGGGCCGACAGGCGGGGGCTTGGAAGGCTCTTCATCCAGGACGCGGAACATCTCGATCACGCGTCAGAACCTAGAAATGGGCTCCGGAAGGGCTGCGATCAAAGGAGTCAGAGCCGGGTAACAAATGTCACGGATGTCGGGACCCCGTTGGGTCGCTGAGGGGCAGCCGGAACGCTC
Organism: Cyanobium sp. NIES-981; assembly: GCF_900088535.1. Lineage (NCBI taxonomy): Bacteria > Bacillati > Cyanobacteriota > Cyanophyceae > Synechococcales > Prochlorococcaceae > Cyanobium > Cyanobium sp. NIES-981. Next base: position 93,748 of record NZ_LT578417.1, read on the forward strand.
AGTCGTAGCGACGTACCCGCACGGGCACGAGCACAGGCTGCATCATGCCGCCGCCGCCGTTGTCGTCATCGGAGTCGGTGGACGTCCAGAGTGCCAAGCCCAGCAGGCCAAGAACCACCAGGCTCAGAACCATTTCCACCACGGCAATTCTCCTGCTTGGCCTGATCGTAGCCATCCCAGCAGGGGCTGCTGTGGTGATCGCCACATCCACGCCCTTCAGGTGTGCCCACGGGTGCCATCGATCACATGGCCCAGTGCCATGACGCCGCTGGGCGTGGCGGGCCCTTGCCCAGCATGGGACACCGTCCCGCGCCGACACCATGGTTGTCCGACCCCGAGGTGCCCTTGGACTGTTCCTCGCCCTCACAGCCACTGCCTCCCTCGCCGTGGGTTGCGGGTCGTCCCAGGGGGATGCCCATTCCGGCGCCGGCCCCGGGGGGCACGCCGCAATGGAGGGCGGCGAGGCCGGGGAAGTGGGGGGGCTCGACATCGCCAGCCCCGAGGGCTACGCCACCACCCTTCAGTTGATGCATGGGCATCTGCTGGCGGGGCGCGAGCTCATCACTAAGGGGATGGCCACCGAGGCCCAGCCGCACATCGCCCATCCCATCGATGAGCTCTACGGGGATCTGGAACCGGAGCTCGAGCGCCGGGGCGCCGCCCCGTTTCTCGATCAGCTCATCGCGCTCAAGACCCGCCTTCGCGCAGCACCCGAGGCTCCCGAAACAGGTGCGGCCCTCGAGGCGGTGGAGACCTCGATCCGCCAGGCGATGGCGGTGCTGCCGGCCCAGCAGCGGCAGGATCCCGCCTTTGTGGTGGGCGTGATCCGGGAGTTGCTCGCCACCGCCGCCGAGGAGTACGACGCGGCCGTGGCGGACGACAGGTTCGTGGAGGTGCTCGAATACCAGGATTCCCGCGGGTTCCTGCAGGCGGCCGAGCAGCTCTTCCAGCCGATCGCCCCTCAGCTGCAACGCAGCAACCCGGAGCAGGCCGCCAGGTTTGAGCGCAACCTGGCGGAGCTCAGGATGGCCTGGCCGTCCATTCTTCCTCCGGCAACACCCGTGCTCACCCCCGACCAGGTCACCGCCCTGGCCCGGGGCGTCTGATCCTCGACCTCCTCCCCGCTGCCACCCACCGCCCCGTGGATGATCACCCCTCCAGGCCCGTGCCGGCCAACCCGCCGCGGCTTTGGCGGCGGCGCGGCGCCATGGCGGCGCTGGCGGCAGCGACGGGCGGGCTGGCCCTGGCGGGGGTCGGGGCGCGGCGCTGGCTGGCGGACGGCCAGGGCCGCTGGAGCTGGGGTCCGTGGGGCGCGCCCCTGGCGCCGCCCCTGCCAGCCGATCCGGTGAGCTTCGGCGCGATGCAGCCCTTGCGCCTGCTGCGGCAGTTCGACTGGGGCCAGGTGGTGGTCGAGGGGGGCCGCCGCGTGCGCGAGTACACCCTCACGGCCGACAGCATCGATCTGCCCCTCAATGAGGTGGTGACCACCACCGCCTGGGCCGTGAATGGGCAGGTGCCCGGGCCCACCCTGCGCTGCCGGGTGGGAGAGCGGCTGCGCGTGCGCTTCCGCAATGCCGATGGCACCTCCCACAGCCTCCACTTCCACGGCCGCCATCCGGCCGCCATGGACGGGGTGCGCCCCGTGCGCCATGGCCGCAGCGTGGTCTACGAATTCGAGGCCGATCCGGTGGGGATCCATCCCTACCACTGCCATGTGGAGCCGGTGACACGCCACGTGAGCAAGGGTCTGTATGGCCTGCTGGTGGTGGATCCGCCCACCCCCAGACCCCCGGCGGATGAACTGGTGCTGGTGATGGGGGGATGGGATCTCCACAACCAGGGCCGCAACGACTACTGCGCTTTCAATGGCATTCCCTTCGTCTACGACCGGCACCCGATCGCCATCTACCAGCACCAGCTGGTGCGCCTTTATCTGCTCAACATGGTGGAGTGGGCGGGTCCGCTCACCTTCCACCTGCACGCCAACAGCTTCCATCTCCAGCCGGTTGGGCTGCCCGCCAATCCGATGCAGATCACGGATGCGGTGACCATGGGGGTGGGGGAGCGCCACATCCTCGAGTTCCGATACCGATGGCCCGGGCGCTACATGTTCCATCCCCACCAGGACGAGGTGGCCTCTCAGGGGTTGATGGGCTTTTTCGATGTGATTCCGAGAGCGTGATGGGATCGGACCCCAATGCGCAGCCAGGCACCTAGAAGGAGAAGGTGGTTTTGAGCATGCCACCAACGGTGTCGTCAGCTCCGGTGTTTTCGATGTAGAAGAATGCGGGAGTCACGGCGATGGTGTCGGTGACCTGCCAGTTGTACCAGAGCTCATAGGCCAGGTTGTCATTGCCGTCGCCGCCATCGATCCAGAGGCTGTTGCTGCAGGCGCCCACAGTGCCGCACTTGCCTCGCTCCTGAACGCCGACACTGCCGAGGGCCATGCCGAGGCTGTTGCCCTTGATGAAGACATCCTCCCAGGTGAGGCCCACCATCCAGCTCCAGGCCTCGTCGATGTTGCGGCGGTCGATGTCCGACCAGCCGAGTCCAGCGCTGATCGACGGTGCCCAGCCCGCCTGAAGCGGCTGCCAGTAACCGCTCACCGCCACGTTGTTGCTGGCCGCTGTGGGGAAGAGTTCGAAGGGATCCCAGTCGGCGTAGGTGTAGGCGATGGCGCCACCCCAGTTCTCACCGCTGTAGGTTCCCTGCGCCGTCAGGATGAAGTCGTCACCTGCGCCCAGCGTGGAGTCGGAGGCGGCACCAAGGTCGGACACGTAGGCGAGGCTGAAGGCCCATCCTTGTTTCTGCCATTGGAGCCCCACGCCGGCCCCCTGGTTCTTGTTGTACGTGGCCTGGGCGCCCGCGTAGTTGAAGATGTCCAGACCCATGTCCACTGGATAGGCTGTCGGCCAGAGCACGATGTCGTCCTGAGCCACGTTGGCCCCCACGGTGGCGGTGAGGTTCTCACCGATGGGGAACTGGTAGAAGAGGCGGTCGATGAAGACCGAGTTGGCGGAATCCTCTTCCCCGTAGCTGATCCCCAGGGCGGTGTTGCCGTTGCCGAACACCGCGTTGCCGAAGTTGCCGGCCCGCAGGGTGGTGCGCAGCAGGTCTTTCCTGGTGAAGCTGGTATCGACACTCAGCTGCAGGTCGTAGTTGGCGGTGAGGTTGTCGCCGAAGCCGGTGTTGCCGGCGCCGCCCAGCACCAGCGTGGCCTGGCCGCTGAGCTTGGTGGTGGTGGAGAACTCGCTGGCCTCCAGTTCCCCCACCTTGGCCTGGAGGCCGTCCACGCGGCCCTTGAGCACGGCGAGCTCCTTCTCGAACTCGGCCATCAGGCGCTTGAGCTCGTCGGTCACCTCGGTGACGCGGTCGAGGCAGGCGTTCAGAAGCGCAGCGGCTTCAAAACGGGTCATGGCCCGCTGGCCCTTGTAGGTGCCGTCGGGGTAGCCCGCCACGCAGCCGTAGCGCTCGATCAGGTTGGACAGTGCCTGGTAGGCCCAGCTGGTGGGCTGCACGTCCGAGAACTGGGAGATGCCGGTGACCTGCTCCTGGGAGGCGTAGTGGTTCACGCCCTCCAGGTTGGGTTCGGCAGCGTGGGCTGGTGCTGTGGCGGCCAAGGGCGCCAGCAGGCCGAGAGCTGCTGGCGTCACCAGCAGGCGAGGGAGGAAAGGCATGGGTGCGGGGAGCGCCTCAGGGGCGGCAGACAGAGGTTGGCGATTTCTGGAATGACAACGGTTCTCGCTATGGGCGTTGATCGGGTTTGCGTCCCGGTGGCGCCGGATTGGGGGCAGACCGGATGGAGTCGGACGCGCTCTCAGAGCTGGGCCCACTCCCGCGGCAGCGCATTGGCCACCTGAGCGAAGCCGTCACGGCCGCCGGGCTTGACCACGTAGGCGATGCCCTGGGGGGGGAGGGGTCGTCACCAGCGGGGTCACCTGCCTTGTTGTCAGGGCGACCAGATCATCGGTGTAGTCCTCATAGGGCAGAAAGTTCAGCCGGGAGTGTTTGTCGTCCACACGGCCGAAGGCGAGATTGGCCGTCTGCCAGGCCCGGCAGTACTCGCTGGTGATCACTGTGCTGTCGGTGATCCCCTTGTTCGTGAAGGCCGCTCCAATGTCTCGGGGTTCCTGGATGCTTTCCTTGCTCAGCTTTCGCTGGGTGGCGCAATCGCCGAGGCTCAGGTTCGGATCCACCTGGTCGGCATAGTCCCGCACTGTCATGGCGTGCCTGAAACAGATCACGTAACGACCAGAAAGCAGGGCGTTCAGCAGGGCTTTGGCGCCGAGCTTGTTCTGAAACTCACCATTGGCGTTCTCTCCGGGGGAGGGGGCTTCATCGGGGAGATTTGCAGGGATCGCAGCGCCGAAGCTGTGGGATGGGGCGAAGACGGGGGAAGCCAGCGAGGAAGGGGTCATGGCACAGACGCCGAGCCCGACCATGGCCGGAAGGCCTCGGGAGCGCAGCGCTCGAAACGTCGCGCGGCCGGGAAGCGGGAATCGCGGGGGATTGAGCACAGAGTTGCCACAACCTTCACAGCAGAAGCTACGGCTGCCATAGGGAGTCACTGTGCATTTTCGGCCATCCTGCGGTGCCTTTTGCTACGAAGGACTGTCTTTCGATTGGCTGCTTACTTTTCCTATCCTAATCCTGTCATCACTTTTCTTTTGTCCAGGCTCCACCAGGGCTCCACGGGTTCCGCCAAGACATAGCTTTGGCCGAGCAGGTCTCTCCGTCAGGAGATGGTTCCTGTTGCGAACACTCCCGGAATCGCTTCCGCCTGAGCAGAGGCATGATCTGGCCGGTGTCTCGCCTTGGCGCCCCGCAGACCCCGGGCATCAGGCGGGGGAGGATGGGCGGCAGGGCGCTTCAGCCGAAGCCCTTGCCGGCGTCCTTGGCCACGCAGGCCTGGAGCTGGCGGCGCAGCTGGGCGTGGTCGAGATCCTTGCCGATCAGCACGATCTGGTTCTTGCGGGCTTCACTGGGCCAGTCGGAATCGTCGATCGAGAAGCGCTTGCCGGCCAGATGGAACACATGCCGTCGTTCGCTCTCGTTGAACCAGAGGATGCCCTTGGCGCGAAACACCCCGGCCGGCAGCTGGTTGTCGAGAAAGTTCTGGAACTTGCGCAGCGCGAAGGGACCCTCGCTCTCGAACGACAGGGACGTGAAACCCTCAATCGCGGCATGGTCGGCAGCAGCGCCGTCGTGATGATGGTGACCGGCCTGATCGTGATGCCCATGCCCATGCCCATGCCCATGGTCATGGGCGCAGTGGCCGTGGTCGTGATCGCAGGCGCTGTGGTCTGCAGTGTCATGCTCATGGTCATGGGCCGGAACTGACGACTGCTCGGCCACCACCCGGTCGCTTTCGAACAGGCCCACGCTCAGCAGCAGCGGCAGGGGCACCTCGCCCTTGACGGAGCGCAGGATGCGGGCGTCGGTCTTGATCTGGCGCAGTTCGTGTTCCAGATCGGCCAGGCGCTGGTCATCGACCAGATCGCACTTGTTCAGCAGGATCATGTCGCTGTACACCACCTGGGCCCGGGCCACCTCCCCTTCCAGGATCTCGGGGCCGAAGTTCTCGGCATCCACCAGGGTGATGATCGAATCGAGCCGGGTGGTCTCGCGCAGGTCGCTGCCCAGGAAGGTCATCGCCACCGGCAGCGGGTCGGCCAGCCCGGTGGTTTCCACCACCAGATAGTCCACCGGATCCGGCCGCTCCAGGATGCGGTACACCGCATCCAGCAGCTCGCCGTTGATCGAGCAGCAGATGCAGCCGTTGCTCAGTTCCACCATGTCGTCGCCGGTGGCCACGACCAGGTCGTTGTCGATGCCGATCTCGCCGAACTCATTGACCAGCACGGCGGTCTTGAGGCCCTGCTGATTGCTGAGGATGTGGTTGAGCAGCGTGGTCTTGCCGGCTCCCAGGAAGCCGGTGAGGATGGTCACCGGCAGTCCGGCGGGAGCCGTGCCCGGACTCGTGGCAGTGGCGCTCCCGGTGGTGCTGCCAGCGGCGCTGCCAGTGGTGCTGCTGGGCTTGGCGTTGGTGGTGGGGGTCGGCATGGATCAGGGGAAGGGCGGGGGCGCTCAGAGGCTGAATTCAGCGATGCCGCCACCGATCAGCACATCGCGGTAGGTGTTGTCGGAATTCTTCCAGCGCCCGAAGGCATTGGGATTGAAGTACAGGTGCACGAACCGCTGGCCAGGCTCGGGGCTCGGCTCAGCGTTGCGGTAGCCCGGTGTGCCGGCGGGCAGCCAGTTGCGGTAGCGGGCGCGTTCCCCGGACGACCAGCTGAAGCGGCCGGTGCGGTTGTTGCGCTGGAGGCCGATCCACAGCCCGCATTCATCGGCGGCGATGGGCGAGAAGCGCCTCGTGAGGAAGCGGTTCTCCTTGCGGTTGTTCACCGTGGCGAGATCGCCACCGAGCTGGCGGGCTCTCTGGCGCGCTTTCTTCCAGCTGAGAGGACCCTCCAGCAGCACATAGGCGCTGCTCTTGCGGGTGAACACCTGGTAGCCGAGACCGGTGAGCCGGTCGACAACCTCGCTCATGCGGCGACGCTCATGCTGCTGGGCCTGAAACCTACGACGACCTGCCCCTCACGTCAGGAGGGGAGGGGTAGCCCTGCCGCTGCTGACAGGCCTGGCACAGGCCGAAGAACTCCAGCGTATGGAACAGGGGCAGGAACCCCCCCATGTCGCCCCGGGGCAGCTCCAGGCCATGCACCGGGCAGTGGGCCAGCCGCTGGGTCTGGCCGCAGTCCACGCAGGTGAGGTGGTGGTCGTCGCGTTCGGTGGGGGCGAACAGGGCTTCGCCGCTGGGCAGGTGGCGGCAGCGCACCAGGCCCCACTGCTGCAGCTGCCGCAGGTGGCGGTAGACCGTGGCCAGCCCCATCGGTGCGTCGCCCGCCCGCAGCAGGGCGTGCAGATCCTGGCCGGACAGCTCCTCGCTGGCCTGGCGCAACGTGTCCAGCAACCGGGTCTGCCTGGCGTTGAGCTTGGGCCCCACAGCTCTGTGATCAGTGGGGCCGTTCTAGCCCGCAGGCAGCCAGTGCACCTGGCTCACCGCCCGGGCCAGGGATCGCAGCTCGAGGCTGACCGCATCGATCAGTACGGGCTGGGCCGGGGCAGGTCGTGCGTCGATCGCCCCCAGCGGGCGCAGGGCCACCAGCAGCTGCTCGCTGCTCGGGTCGTAGTGCAGGCCGGTGCCGGGTTCCAGTTCCCAGCCGTCCAGCCGGCGGCGAGCCAGCGTCCTGCCGCGGCGGTCGAGCACCAGCATCGAGAGCTCGGGGGCGCCCCGGCCCTCCACCAGCAGGGCCCAGACCCGTTCGCCGCCACGGCTGCAGGCGCTGGCCACCACCGCCTGGGTGCCGAGCCACAGCTGCTGCGGGGCCCGGCCCGGCTCCACCAGCTCGAGGGAGCGGCGGAAATCCGGCCAGTGCCGCAGCAGCACCGCCCGGCCCGCCTGGGGGCAGAAGCTGCTCAGATCGCGGCTGCCGGGCAGGGTCTGGCGGCGGGGCTGGCGCGGCGGCAGGGTCTCGAGGTGGAGGCCGTCGGGATCCGGCACCACCACCGAGCCGCCCCCGGGCAGCAGCAGCATCGGGCCGCTGGCCTGCCACGGCAGCCGGCTGCCCTGCCCCTGGGGCCGGCCGTCGCTGCGGGGGCGTACCAGCATGGCGGTGCTGCCGGCTTCCTCCAGGCTGCCGCTCTGCACCAGCAGCTCACCGCGGCGGTTGCTGCTCAGGTGGGCGAAGGTCACGGCCGCGGGGCCGAGCGGTTGGGGGGGGGCGATCTGGATCGCCCCCAGACCCCGCGCCAGCGGGGCCAGATTGCGCTGGCGCAGGCCGATGGTCCACAGCCGCAGCTGCCCCGAGGGGTCGCGGCTGGCGGCGGCCACCCCGGATCCATCGCCCAGGGGCACGGCCACGGGGATGGCGGGCCACACCGGGCTGATCGGCCTCCAGCGGCCATCGTGATCCCGGATCTGCAGCTGCTCTCCGCCGGTTTGGCTCACCACCGCCAGCAGCCGCGGCCGCGGATCCCAGAGCCAGCGGCTGGCTGCCAGCGCCAGGCCGCGGCGATCCTTCCCCGCCAGGTCGAGCTGCAGCGGCTGCCGCAGGGTCTGGCCTTCGGCGAGGCTGAGCAGCAGGCTGTCGCCGCTGCCCAGCCAGCGGTGCGCCAGCGGCGGATCGAGGCGGCTGCCGCTCTGGAGGCTGGCCGGATCCATCGGCCGGCTGAAGCGCGCCTGCAGGGCGGCGGGCCCCGAACTGGCCGGCGCGTTGCCGAGCCCCTCCAGCCGCGGCGGCAGCCGCAGCAGCAGCTGCTGCTGGATCACCGCCAGCACGGCCGGTACGGCCAGCACCGCCAGCAGCGGCCGGTGGAGGGGGGCACCCGGCATTAGGGCTCCAGCGGCCGGGCCGGCCGGGGAATCGGGCGGATCCGCTGCGGCACCACCACGAGCCGGCCTGAGTCCGCCGCCATCGTGCCCTCGATCGCCAGCCACTGGTCAGCTTCGGGCAGGGGCTGGTCCGCCGGCCAGCGCACCGGCAGGCCCACCGGGGTGGCATCCGCGAGGCAGCAGCGCACCAGCAGGCGGGCGAGCTGGGGCGCCTCGCCGGGCACCGGCAGCACGAAGCCGCTGATCCGGGCGGGATCACCGGCGAACAGGGCCGGATCGGGCTGGCTGCGCAGCAGGCGCACCCAGTCGGTGAGGCTGCGCTGGGCCGGCGGCAGCACGAAGCTCAGCTCCGCCTCGGCCGTTTCATCGCTCGGCCGCTGGCTGGCCAGATCGGCGAAGGAGGGGTTGGGGGGCAGCAGCAGCAGCAGGGCGGCCATGGCGGCGGTGAGCAGGTCGCGCCAGGCCGTGCCGCGCTCGGGCCGCTCCGGGCCTCCGACCAGCCGCAGCAGGGCCAGGGCCAGCAGCAGCAGCCCGGCGCCCCACACCAGCGGATGGAAGGCTTCGCGCAGCAGCAGATCCAGCCGCCCATCGGCAGCGCTGCGCAGCATCACCGCGGCCCAGAGGGCGAGGGGCAGCGATGGCAGCAGGCGGCCGGTGAACCTCCCCATCACAGCCTCCAGAGGTTGATCCACTGGCCGATCAGCAGCACCAGCAGGCTGGCTCCCGCCGCCGTGAGCATCAGGCCCCGGGGCCGGAACAGCAGCCCCAGCAGGCCGATCAGCTTGAGGTCGATCACCGGGCCCAGCAGCAGGAAAGCCAGCAGCGCGCCTGGGGTCACCTGCGCCGCGAAACCGAGGGCGAGGAAGGCATCCACGCTGGAGCACACCGACACCACCAGGCTGAGCACCATCAGCGCCAGGATCGACAGGGTGGGCGCCCCCCCCACCGCCAGCAGCCACTGCAGCGGCAGCAGGCTCTGCACCAGGGCGGCGATGGCGCAGCCCATCACCAGCAGCAGGGCCAGGTCGGTGAACTCCCTGCTGCCGTGCCGCAGCACCGTGGCCCAGCTAGGGCGCTGCACGGGATCCGGCGGTGCCATCGGCGCCGTGAGGCCCACCAGGCCGGTGCGCCGCTCCAGCAGGCTCACCTGGCTCAGGGGCTGGTTGAGGCGCCGTTCCTCCAGCAGGTCGGCGCGGAAGAGCTCCGCCTCCGGCAGCTGGCGCAGCAGCAGGGCCAGCCCCAGGGCCAGCACCACCGCCCCGAGGGGCCGGGCCAGCAGCATCCAGGGCTGGTCGGGAAAGGCCGCCCAGGTGCTGGCCAGCACGATCGGATTCAGCACCGGCGCGGCGAACAGGAATCCCAGGCCCGTGCCCACCGGCGCACCGCCCACCAGCAACCGCCGCGCCACCGGCACGTTGCCGCACTCACAGGCCGGCAGCGCAAAGCCCAGGGCCGCTCCGGCGAGCGGCCCCCAGAGCGGGTGGGAGGGCAGCTTCCGCAGCCAGCGCCCTCCGGGCGCGAAGCGCCGCGCCAGCGAAGCGATCGCCACGCCGATCAGCAGGAAGGGCAGGGCCTCCAGCAGCAGCCCCTGGAACAGGGCCCAGGCGGTGGCCAGGCGGGTGAGGCTCAAGGCTGGAACCACGGGGGCACGGCCTCATAGCAGGCGGCATTGCGGCTGTTCTCCCGCGCTTCGGTCTTCCAGCAGCAGGTTCGGCCGCCGTCGCGCTCCAGCAGCAGCGCATTGGCCCACTCCCACACCAGGGCGGCACTGGCCTCCATGCCCACGTTCTCCATCACGCGCAGATCGAGGGCCCCGGCCTCGTGGAGGGCCCGCCAGTGCTCCAGCAGGGGATCGTCGGCGTTGGCCAGGAAGGTGTGGTCGAACTGGGCGGCCAGCTGGGCCTCCAGGGGCCTGAGGCTGGAGAAGTCCACCACGAAGCCGCAGGCATCCAGCTGATTCGCGGCGAACCAGAAGGTGAAACCGCGGCTGTAGCCGTGCACGAAGCGGCAGTGGCCCGGATGGCGCCACTGCCGGTGGCAGCAGGGATAGCCCCGGAAGGTCTTGCTGCAGGTGTAGGCCGCGGGAGACGGCATGGGGGAGGATCGCCTCAGCGGCAGAGCGGTGGCCTTGGAAGCACCATTTCAGCGTGATCCTCAGGCGGCTGAGGGGCAGCCGGGGCCATGGCCCCCGGCGGACTCCCTGGCGGAGGTGCTGCGCTTCAACGCCGACGGCCTGATTCCCGCCGTCGCCCAGGACTGGCTGGATGGGGCCGTGCTGATGGTGGCGTGGATGAACCGGGAGGCCCTGGAGCGCACCCTGGCCAGCGGCCAGGTGCACTACTGGAGCCGCTCCCGTCAGGAGCTCTGGCACAAGGGCGCCACCAGCGGCCACACCCAGACCCTGCGGGGGCTGCGCTACGACTGCGACGCCGATGTGCTGCTGCTCAGCATCGAGCAGACGGCGGAGGTGGCCTGCCACACCGGGGCCCGCAGCTGCTTCTACGAGCAGGGCCCGCTTCCCACCGAGGGCGGGGCTGCCGCCCTGCCGCCGCCGGCGGACGTGTGCACGGAGCTGATGCGGGTGATCGAGGGCCGCCGCGACCGTCCCGAGCCCGGCAGCTACACCAACAGGCTGCTGGAGGGCGGGGACAACCGCATCCTCAAGAAGATCGGCGAGGAGAGCGCCGAGTTCGTGATGGCCTGCAAGGACGGCCAGGCCGAGGCCATCGCCGGGGAGGCGGCCGACCTGGTGTTCCATCTGCAGGTGGCCCTGGCCCACCACGGCGTCAGCTGGCGCCAGGTGCAGGAGGTGCTGGCGGCACGGCGCGGGGCACCCCGCAGGGAGTGAGGCGACGGCGCTCAGCAATCACTCACCAAGATACTGGGAACGATTATCGTTCAGTCACCCAGACGGTCTGAGGATGGATCTCCCGGTGTCCCAGTGCGCTCCTGGCCGCGGCCTGCCGGTGCTGGTCGCCGTCACCGCGGTCCTGCTCGCCGGCTGCGGCGCCCGGCCGGCCGTGGCGCCCAGCTCGGAGCCGCCGTCCCTCGCCGTGCTCACCACCGTCTTCCCCGTCACGGCCCTCACCGAGGCCGTGGCCGGCGACTGCGCCGAGGTGAGCGGCCTGCTCCCCCCCGGCACCGACCCCCACGACCACCAGGCCACACCCGCCGACCTGGTGCGGCTTCAGCGGGCCCGGCTGCTGGTGAGCAACGGGCTGGGCTTCGAGAGCTTCCTGGGTGCCGCCAGCTCCGAAGGCCGGCCGGACCGTCTGCCCGCGGGGCTCAGGGTGGTGGAGGCGAGTGAGGGCATCGCGCCGATTGCGTCCGCTCAGGACCCTGCGGGGCATGACCATGGCGGACACGATCACGGGAGCGTGAACCCCCACGGCTGGCTCGATCCCCGTGGGGCCATGCAGCAGGTGGGCACGATCCGCGACGCCCTGATCCAGGCGGATCCCAGCTGCGCGGAGGGCTACCGGCAGCGCGCCGACGCCTATCTGGCGCGGTTGGCGGCCCTCGATCGCCGCCTGGAGCAGGCCCTGGCCCCCCACCGCGGCCGCACCGTGGTGACCCAGCACGCCGTGGCGCCCTATCTGGCCCGTCGCTACGGCCTGAAGACGGTTCACCTGGTGCTGGAACCGGACACGCCACCGTCGCCGGCGGATCTGCGGCGGGTGGACGCCGTGGTGCGGGCCGAGGGGCTGAGGGGTCTGCTGGTGGATCCCGGTGAACCCCCGGGTGCCCTCAGGTCCCTGGCCCAGGATCGGGGGCTGACGCTGGTGCCCTTCGATCCCCTGGAGGTGGCCGGGGTGCCGGTGGTGAAGTCCCCCGAACACTTCCTGCAGGGGATGGAGCGCAATGGCGACGCCCTTCTCGAGGTGCTGGGGGTGTCCCCCGCAGCCCCCCGGTAAGTTGGACTGATGATGGAAACCGTTCTCGACGTCCGGGGGCTCACCGTTCGCCGCGATGGCCCGGCAGGGCTGGGCTGGGCCCGTGAACGACGCCTGGACGCTGCCGCTGGGGGCGTGAGCGCTGCTGCCGTGCAGGATGTCAGTTTCAGCCTGGCGGCCGAATCCGACACTGCCCTGATCGGACCCAACGGCGCCGGCAAGAGCACCCTGGTGGGGGCCGTGCTGGGGGTGCTGCCGCGCCAGTCCGGGGAGGTGGCGGTGCTGGGAGCGCCGCTCTCCCCTGAAGGACGGCTGCCGGCGGCGGTGCGCTCCCAGCTCGCCTACCTGCCCCAGCAGGTGTCCGTGCAGGGGCGGTTTCCTCTCACGGCCGCGGAGTTCGTGGGCCTGGGCTGGGACGCGCTCGGCCTGCGCTGGCCCTGGGGAGGGCGCCGCGGCCGCTCCGCGGCCATCCGGGCAGCCCTGGCCAAGGCGGGCGTGGCCGATCTGGCCGATCGCCTGGTGAGCAGCCTCTCCCCCGGCCAGTGGAAGCGGGTGCAGCTCGCCTTCTGCCTGGTGCGGCCCCGCCGCCTGCTGGTGCTCGATGAGGCCCAGGCCGGTCTCGATCCCCAGGCCTGCGACCAGTTCCAGGCCCTGCTGTTCGACCTGCGCCGCAGTGAGGGCTGGGCTGTGCTCCAGGTGTCCCATGACCTCGCCATGGTGCGGCGCACCTGTGACCGGGTGCTCTGTCTGAACCGCACCCTGCGCTGCAGCGGCAGCCCCGACCACGCCCTCAGCCCCGCCCAGCTGCGGCTGCTGTACGGCGAGGCCTACCTGCCCTACCGGCACCACCACACCGATCTCACTCCGCCCAACGATCCGGCGGCGCCGACGCTCGGATGAGTCCGGCCGGTCTGCCTCCCCTGGGGGAGCTGCTCCAGTTCCCCTTCATGCAGCGGGCCCTGCTGGCCGGCCTGCTGAGCGGCAGCCTCGGCGGCCTGCTCGGCAGCTTCACGGTGCTGCGCCAGCTCTCCTTCTTCAGCGATGCCCTGGGCCATTCCGCCCTGCTCGGCATCTCGCTGGGGCTGCTGCTGGGGCTCAACCCCACCCTGGTGCTGATTCCGTTCGCGGTGGGCTTCGCCCTGCTGGTGGGGCGACTGGTGGAGCGCAGCCGGCTGCCCACCGATGCCCTGCTGAATGTGGTGTACTCCTCGGCTCTGGCGATCGCGGTGGTGGTGCTCACGGCGCTGCCCGGCCAGCGGGGCCGGCTGGAGCAGCTGCTGTTCGGCGACATCCTGGCCGTGGGCTGGGCCGACCTGGCCCTGCTGGCCACCCTGCTGGCCCTGGCGCTGGCCTACCTCGTGACCACCCGCCGCAGCCAGATCCTGCTCACCCTCGACCCCGCCATGGCCACGGCCCGGGGCGTGGCCGTGGGCTGGCAACGGCTGCTGTTCATGGTGGTGCTGGCCGTGGTGGTGGCCCTCTCGATCAAGGCGGTGGGTGTGCTGCTGATCAGCGCCTTCCTGGTGATCCCGGCCTGCGCCGCCCGCCAGATCAGCTCAGGCTTCGGCAGCTACCTGTGGCTCTCCGCCATCACCGGCGGCAGCTGCGGCCTGCTCGGCATCCTCGCCTCGGGGCTGTTCAACCTCCCCTCCGGCCCCTGCGTGGTGATCGTGCAGCTGCTGGCCTTCGTGCTGGCGCTGCTGCTCTCCAGCCGCCAGGCTGCGGCTGGCTGAAGCTCCGCACCATCAATCCCCTGGCGTGCTCGGCGGCTGGTCACTGAGGGCCGGCTGACTCTGGAGCCAGAGAAAGGTGGCGCGATCGCGCTCACTCAGGTGCAGCACCGGGCGGGCCCCCGGCACCGCGGCCATCGCATCTTCAGGATCGTCACTGTGGCCCCAGAGGCCAAAGGCGTGGCCCAGTTCGTGCAGGGCGGTGGCCTGGATGGCCAGCTCGCGCTGGCCGGGGCTGATGGTCACCACCACCCGGGGCTCCAGCCGCCACTGCTCCTGGCGTTGCACGCGGTGCAGGGAGAGTTCGGCGCGGCCATGGCTGGCCCGGCCATTGCGCAGTGGTGGACGCCGACGCCTGATCCACACCTGGGCCTGGTCGGGGTTCGACACCTGGGTGATCGGCACCAGCTGGTTCCAGGACGCCAGAGCTGCCTCCACGGCCTGGCGCCAGCGCCCGTCCCAGCGGGCCATCGGCCCATCGCTGGCTCCCGGTTCGATCCAGACGCACCACTGATCGAGGCGGGGCCAGCCGTGGGAGGTGGCCTTCAGCAGCTCACGGTAATCGCGCTGGCCGGGCGGCCCGGCGGCTGGGGCAGTTGCTGGAACAGGGGCCTTCGTTGGGGGCAGCGCTTCTGAAGCGATCGCCGCAGGGCAAGGCTCGGACCATGGGGGAGGTGGCGCCGCCATCGCCGCACCCGCGGCAGCGGCGATGGCGACCAGGGGCAGCAGACCAGCCCCGGCGAGACGCTGCACCGCCGGGCGGCTGCCCGACTGTGGAGGCCGCATCCCAGGGAAGCGGACGTGCATCGACGCGACGCTCAGGTGATGGCGGTGCCGGGCAGCCCCACCCCCCTGGCCATCAGGGTGGCCAGCAGCGGAATCAGGGCGAAACCGGCCAGCTCGATGTTGAGGATCCACCCCAGCCTTGCGGCCAGGGCCTCACTCACCTGCGGCAGCTCGCCCTTGCGCAGGGGGATGGCCCAGAGGATGTAGGTGATCGTGGGGTAGAGCGACAGGGCCCCCACCGAGAGATACAGCCCCACCTTCCACCAGAACAGGGGGTTTTCGGTGTAAAAGCTGCTGCCCTGGCCGTAGGCCAGCACCCGCAGGATGCCGCTGCCAAGCAGGGCGAGAGCCGCGATCCCGTACACGATGTCGGTGATCACCATCAGGGTGGCGTTCTCACGGCTGGGGTTGGGCCCGATCAGCCGGCGTTCCAGCACCAAGGCCCCGAAGCACACCATGAAGCTCAGGTAGTGCACGTAGGCGACCCCCGCCCGTGGAAACACACCATCGGGGAGGTGGAAGGGAAGTGCGGCCAGCAGTGCCATCCCAGCGTTGTCAAGGGTTCGGGATGGTAGCGGCTGCCCCACATCACCGTTGGCTGGCGTTGCAGTGTGATGCTGAAGTGTTGCTGAAATTCAGGAACAGATTGGAAAGTTGGAAGCTTTTCTGCTGGTTTCTTGTTTGGCCTGAAAAGTCCGTAGGTTCATTTCACTGGGTACGGGAAACATGGTTAGTTCGTTGAGCGCTTATCTGGGGGAGATCGGCCGGCACCAGCTGCTCACACCTGAACAGGAGCTCACCCTCGGCCGCAAGGTGCAGGCAATGGCCCTGCTGCAGGAGCGTTGCCGTGAGGCCGGCGGTCAGGGCCCGGCCTGTGAGTTCGATGACCGGGAGAAGCGGACGCTGCGGCTGGGCGAGCGGGCCAAGAACCAGATGATCACCGCGAACCTGCGGCTGGTGGTGAACCTGGCCAAGCGCTACCAGAACAAGGGGCTGGACCTGCTCGATCTGATCCAGGAGGGCACCCTGGGCCTGACCCGCGCCGTGGAGAAGTACGACCCCACCCGCGGTCACCGTTTCAGCACTTATGCCTACTGGTGGATCCGCCAGGGTCTGAACCGGGCGCTCTCCACCCAGAGCCGCACGATTCGGATTCCCGTCAACGTGAATGAGAAGCTCACCCGTCTCAGGGCCGCCAAGGCCCGCTACCTCCAGGCCCAGGGCGTGTCCCCCAGCCCCCAGGCCCTCGCCCGGGAGATGCAGCTCCCACTCGTGGAGGTGGAAGAACTGCTGGGTTGTGAACTGCGCAGCATCACCGTGAGCCTCCAGGGGGTGGTGAAGTCGAAGGCGGATCCCTCCGAACTGGTGGATGTGCTGCCCAGCCCGGAGCTGGCTCCGATGGAGCGGGCCGAACTGGCTGAGCGCAGCGCCTCCGTGTGGAAACTGCTGGAACGCTCCAACCTCACACCGAAGGAGCGCACGGTGGTGATGCTCCGCTTCGGGCTGGATGGGAGCCATGAGTGGCGCACCCTGGCCGAAGTGGCCCGCCAGCTTGACTGCAGCCGCGAGTATTGCCGCCAGGTGGTGCAGCGGGCGCTGCGCAAACTGCGGAAAACCGGCATCGAGTGCGGGTTGGTGGACGCCTGAGCGCCTTCACAATGTCGGGGTCGGCCGCCATTGCTGCCCGTGTCCCAGTCCGTTGATTCCGAGGTGCTCGAGGGCGAAGTGCTCGAGAGCACCGTTCTGGACGAAGCCCTGTTGCTGAAGCTCCTGCGCCGGGCCGGCCGCACCCTGGCAAGGCCGGCCCTGGAATGCCTCGAGCTGTTGCTGGATGACGACACCCCCGCACCGGCCAAGCTCACGGTGCTGGCGGCCCTCACCTACCTGCTCGTCCCCCTCGACCTGATTCCGGATTTCATCCCGGTGGCCGGATTCAGCGATGATCTGGTGGCCCTCACCGCCCTGCTCGGAATCTGTGGTCGTCATCGCACCGAAGCGATCCGGCTGCGGGCGCAGCGCAGACTGGATCGCTGGTTCCCCCTGGGCCGGTGATGCCGATGGCCAGCCTCAGTCCTGAGCAGCTCGAAGAGCTCCAGGCGTTCCTCAAGGACTGGTTGCGCCACACCGGTCGCACCCAGGCCGATCTGCGGCGGGCGCTGCAGGCCAGTTCGATCCGGATGCCGGTGCTGCTCGAGAAGCTCCAGCGCACCTACGACGGCGAAGGGCTGGCTGGCCTGGCGGGCCAGTTGTGTGCGATCGAAGATCGCTGGCAGCGCCAGGATGCCGACAGTGCTTCCAGCCCCCCTGCAGCCGGCCATGCCGGCAGGACCGAGGAGGCCGAAGCCTCCCTCGGGCAGCTCGATCTGTTGTTGCAGGAGATCCGTGGCGAGCGGCACGACTGAACCGGTTTCGCCAGAGTGGAACGATTGCGCAGCTTTTCAGCCATGGCAGCCTTGAACTCCCTGCCCCGGAGGCGATCGGCCCAGCAGGGCCCCGCGACCTGTGGGGATCGGCTCCTCGGGGGCCTGGTGATCGCCACGGTGCTGCTGGTGCCGGGCACCGGCCTGGCCCAGACGGAGAGCTACCTGCTGGGGCCGGGAAGCTCGGTGGGGCCGTCCACCAAGGTGAAACCGATGAACTGCGTCACTGCCCCTGATGGCGCGATCACCTGTGACACCGAGCTCGAGAACCCGCCGGGCGATACCAGGGCACGCCCCCAGTACGAGCTGTTCAACAACTGAGTCCGCGGAGCGGCCGTCACGGTGTGGTGATGCAAGATATGGGCGCCGTCGCCGCCCCTCCCCTGCCCCGGTTCCGCTCCCTGGTCAAACGGCTGTTTGACGATGTCAATTACCTCTATGTGATCGACCGCGCCGAGCAGCAGCTCGCCAAGCTGCTGGGGCTGGTGCTGGTGGTGGTGATGGTGGCCGCCACCTTTCAGCTGGTCTGGCAGGTGGGGTTCGCCCTCAGTGTTCCGGACACCCCCTGGCTCGGTGACAAGCTGAACCGGGTGCTGGGCGATCTGCTCAACCTGCTGATCGCCGTGGAGGTGCTGCAGAACATCACCTCCTATCTGCGCCGCCATGTGGTGCAGATCGAGCTGGTGCTGCTCACGGCGATGACCGCCGTGGCCCGGAAGGTGATCGTGCTGCCGGCCGGAGCCGAGAGCAAGCCCCAGTTGTTGGCCGGCCTGGGGGTGGCGGTGCTGGCCCTGGCCGCGGCCTACTGGCTGGTGCGCTCGCTCACCCTGCGCAAGCCGCCCCGAAGAACAGGGCCAGCCATACGGATCCGGGGGCGGGATCGGTAGCCTCCACCCGGTGGCGGCGATGGGGAGCGATCAGCACACTGTCGCCGGGGCCCAGGGCCCTGGGCTCACTTTCATCGGCGAACTGGAGCAGGGCTGATCCCTGCAGCAGGGTCACCCATTCGCTGGCCTGCTGGTCATACCAGGCACCGCTGGGGGTGGTGGCCTCGCACGAGTGAATTTTCTCCAGTCTCCAGTCAGCTCCCTGGAGCAGGATTTCGCTGGTTTCCCGGCCGGGGGGAGGGCAGGGCCCTCCCAGCAGGTTCGGACCGGCGGGCAGCGGAGCGTTCCGCTCCCCCCAGCGGCGACCGATCTCAAAGCCACACTGCCGGGCCAGGGCCACCACCTGGTGGTGATGGGAGCAGTCGCGCAGGGCGTCGCGCAGGGCCGGATCCGCCTCGGTCAGTGCCACGAAGGCATTGAGCTGGCGCACCTTGTCGAGGAATTGCTGCAGTTGGGCTTCAGCCACGGCCGCGATCACCGCCGGCAGGCGAGGGAGACAGGGCTTTGATCATGCGCCAGCGCACGAAGCTCTCCCCGCCGATCTCCACGGTTTCTTCCGCCTCCACCCGCCATCCCCGCCGCAGCAGCAGGGGCCTGGAGAGCTGGCTGGCTTCGGTGCGAAGTTGGGCAATCCCGGTGTCATGCGCCCTGGCTTCCAGCCGATCGAGAATGGCGCTGGCATGTCCCTGACGGCTGGCTGAACCTCGGCAGTAGAGCAGGGCAAGGCGGTCGGGGGGGTCAAGAATGCCGAAGGCTTGAAGGCAGGGTGGATGTTCCTGCCGGAAGCAGCCAACGCCGTAGCCAGCCTGCAGGCTGCGTGCGATCAGATTGCTTCGACTGGCATGGGCCGACCAGGCCTCAATCTGACGCGGTGTGTAGAGGCGAACGGTCTGGGTCATCACCGCGTCCTCATACACCGCAACCAGTTGATTCAGGTCCCCGGCGTCCAGTAAGCGCAAGTGGTTCATCCACCCGTGGGGAGCTGGGCGTGTTCTATCACCCGGTTCACGCTCCTGCGGGTCGGGGCCCGAGCCAACACTAATTTGTCGGCCGACAGCGATCCTCTCTCCCCATCCTTGTCATCAGCATGCGGTGGTGTAAATTTCAGATGTCACAGAGGGAATATTCCCCCTACTGCCACCCCGATCAATGCTCACCGGATCTGAACTGCTCGCCAAGGTCAAGGAACTTGGTGATGTGACCAAGTCGGAGATCGTCCGTGCCTGCGGTTACGTCTCCACCAAGAAGGATGGCGGAGAGCGCCTCAACTTCACGGCCTTCTACGAAGCTCTGCTCGAAGCCAAGGGCGTGGAGCTCGGTGGCTCCGGCAAAGTGGGCAAGGGTGGTCGCAAGCTCAGCTATGTGGCCACCGTTCAGGGCAACGGCAACCTGCTGATCGGCAAGGCCTACACCGCCCTGCTGGACCTCAAGCCCGGCGATGAGTTTGAGATCAAGCTGGGTCGCAAGCAGATTCGCCTGATCCCCGCCGGAGCCACCGACGAAGACGAGGAGTGATCCATCCCGCGCCCTGACTTCCCCCGGGGCCACGCCCGCGCCTGCCAGTGGCCTTGCCGCTTCTGGCGGGCTATTCCTGTTGTCTTCCCATGCTGCGCGTGATGCATCCCTGGTTCAGGCGCTCGGCGGTCGCGCTGGTGATGATTGGCCTCGTTCTGTTCACCGCGCTGCAGCCCGCTGCAGCGGCGGGCCCATCAGCGGATGGAGCCAGGCTTTTCGAGAATCACTGTGCCGGCTGTCATGTCAACGGCGGCAACATCATCCGTCGCCGCAAGACCCTGCGCCTGGCCGCCCTTGAGCGCCAGGGGGTGGCATCCGAGCAGGCGATCGCTGCCATTGCCGCAGCCGGGATCGGCCAGATGGGCGGGTACGGTGACGTGCTCGGAGAGGAGGGCGTCCGGGCCGTGGCCCGCTGGGTGTGGGATCAGGCCCAGGCGGACTGGCCGCGCACCTGAGGCATGGTCTGCGCCGGGATGGTTTCAGAAGGCCTGGATCCAGGGATGAACTTCCACCTGTGTCCAGATTCCATGGCGCCAGTAGACATCGTTGTGCACCAGGGCCTCCACCTGTTCGCGTGACTCGGCCTCATAGATCCCGAACACATGGGTGCTGCCCTCGGTGGGACCCAGCGTGATCAGCGTGCCGGCGTCCTGTTGCCGCTGCAGGCCGGCAAGGTGCTCGTCTCGGAACGGGGTGCGTTTCTCAAGGGCGTTGTCGCAGTAGGTGCCCCACAGGACGAAGCGGGCCATGGCGTCGCTGTTGCTGTGCTGACCTTATCCAGGCCGGTCGGCAAACCGGAACGTGCGGCCGGCCTGGAGTTCGGTCCGCTGCTCCGGCGGTGATAGGAATGAATCCCCGTTGTGCCGTCTCCGAACCGATGCTCAAGCGCGCTGCCGCCCTGCTGATCCTGGCCACCGGTGTGATGCCGGCCGGCGTGCCGGCCCAGGCCAACATGATGGATTTCATGATCCGCAAGTACTGCCTGGCCGCGGTGGACCAGGAGGTGAAGGCGTCCGGCAAGCCCGCCCCCGCTGGCATGGCCGACTACACCTGTGACTGCGTGGTGCAGGAGATGAAGAACCGCAAGACCCAGGAACAGGCCAAGGCCACCTGCAAGGCCCGCACCGCCAAGAAGTACAACCTCTGAGGCCCCCTCGCCGGGGCTGAGGGGGTGATGACGGTGGTTCCCGCAGGTCCCGGCCCGGCTGCCCGGCTGGAGGCGGTGCTCCGTCCGGTGATCCCCGAACTGGCGGCCCTGGTGGCCCGCACACCGGGCACCCTCTCCCTGGCCCAGGGCATGGTGGGCTGGGGCCCTCCAGCGGCCGTGGCCGAGGCTGTCGGAGAGGCTTTCCGAGACGCTGTCGGGGAGGTCGTCGGAGAGGCCGTCGGGGAGGTGGTGGCCGCCGCGGCAGCTGCGGGCGCCCCGCTGGATCACTACGGGGCGGTGGCCGGAGATCCGGAGCTGCTGGCCGCCCTCGCCACCCTCCTGCGCGGCCACCACGGCATCGACCTGTCGGCCAGCACCCTGATGGCCACCGCCGGCAGCAACATGGCGTTCCACGCCATTGCCCAGGTGATCTGCGACAGCGAGGCGGAGGTGATCCTGCCCCTGCCGTACTACTTCAACCACGTGATGGCGATCCAGCTGGCCGGTGGCCGCCCCGTGCCCGTGGACGCCGGTCTGATTCCCGACCCCGATCGCCTGGCCGCCGCGATCACACCCCGGACCCGGGCCATCGTGACGGTGTCACCCAACAACCCCAGCGGCGTGGTCATGCCGCGGTCCGTGCTGGCGGAGATCAATGCCCTCTGCGCCCGGCACGGCCTGCTCCACATCTCCGACGAGGCCTATGCCCTGTTCGTGCATGGCACCGAGCCCCACTGGAGCCCCGGGGCGCTGCCCGGCAGTGGCACCCACACCGTGACGCTGCAGACCCTCTCCAAGGCCTATGGCATGGCCGGCTGGCGGGTCGGCTTCATGGCGGCGCCGCGCCAGCTGGCCGAGGCGCTGGCCAAGGTGCAGGACACTGTGCTGATCTGCCCTCCGCGGCTGATGCAGCGGGCGGCCGTGGCCGCCCTTGAGGCCGGACCTGCCTGGTGTGCCCCCCACATCCGTGCCCTTGCGGATCGGCGCCGTCAGCTGCTCGCCGCCGTTGCCGGGGCCCGGGCGGAGGGGCTGCCGCTGCGGCTGCTCGCCCAGCCGGAGGGAGCCTTCTATGGCCTGCTGGCGGTGGAGGCCGGTGGGTGGGCAGGGGCCGCCGGGGGAGGGCTGGCGCTGATGCGGCAGCTGGTGCTGGAGCACCGGGTGGCCACCATCGCGGGGGAGTGCTTCGGCCTCGCCGCGCCGGCCTGCGGCGTGTCGGTGGGTGGTGCGGTGCTGCGGCTCAGTTACGGGTTGTTGTCCGAGTCGGAGCTGGAGGAAGCCCTGCGGCGTCTGTTCGCGGGCGTGCGGGCACTGGTGCGGCAGCGCTCGGAGCAGTAGCGCACCTCCTCCCACACCGTTTTCCACTTGCGCCGCCACTGGAAGGGGCGGCCGCAGAAGGCGCAGAGCTTGGTGGGGCGGTTCTGGTGGTGGGGCATGGAGGGATCGTTCTTCAGGCTGCCGGCGCAGCCCCAGGAAGGGTGCCCCACCGCCCCATGAACGGCCAGCGCAGGGGGAGGGCGCCGTCTCCCCGCTCGGGCCACAGGGGTTGGAGGCTGGCCTGGAGCGGGGTGAGCAGGTCGAGGCCAGCGGTGCGGCTGCGCTGCACCGCTGAGGTGGTGCCGAGGTGGGCGATCAGCTGCGGGAGCGTCCAGCGGCGCTCGATCCAGAGGCCTGCGGGGAAGGGGTCTTCCCGGGCCGGAAAGGGCAGGTTGCGGTAACCGGCCTCCACCCAGGCGCAGGACGGAGCCCACCACGGGCCCAGGGTGACGCTGCGGAAGTGCTCGAGGATCTGCTGCAGCTGCCGGTGCGGCAGAGACAGTGGCAGGTAGCCGATCCAGGCGAGCAGGGCTCCGGGCCGCGCCACGCGCAGCACCTCGGCGTTGAAGGCCTCCAGCTCGAACCAGTGCAGCGCCGCGGCCACCACCACCCCATCGACGCTGGCCGTCCCGAGACCGCTGGCTTCGGCCCTGGCCTGGCGGTAGGTCACCAGGGGATGGCGGCGGGCGGCGCCGAGCTGCTCGGCGCTGGCATCGGTGGCGATCACGCTCACGTTCCGGGCCGCCAGATCCAGGGCAGCCTGGCCGCTGCCGCAGCCGCAGTCCCACACCCTGGCCCCGGCGGGCAGGCGGGCGGCGAACGCGTCGAAGAAAGCGGCCGGATAGGTGAGGCGGTGGCGGGCGTAGGCGGCCGCCACCGCACCGAACACATCGCTCGCCTGCGTGGAGTGGTTCATCCCCGCCGGCTCCAGATCAGGATCCGGTTGTTGGCAGGCAGGGGGACGTCCGCCAGGGGCTCCAGCCCGCTGCGGCCTGCCAGCCTGTGCAGCTCCACCGTGTCACGGACCCCCATGGCGGGGTCGAGGCTGCGCAGATGGGCGTCGAAGGCCGCGTTGCTCTCCGCCGTGTGCACGCCGTTGTCGCTGAAGGGGCCGTAGAGCAGCAGCCGGCCTCCGGGCGCCAGCACCCGGGCACTGCCGGCGAGAAAGGCCGCCACCGTGGATTCCCCCATGATGTGGGCCGTGTTGGCGCTGAACACTGCGCTGTAGGGGCCGGCCGGCCAGGCGTCGGTGGCGTCCACGGCGAGGCTGAGGGCCGGCAGCAGCCGGGAGCCAGGGGCGGGCCGCAGCGATCCCTCCAGCGCGATCCGCTCCTGGAGGGGGGGCACGCCGCTGGCCTGTTCGCTGGGCTGCCAGATCAGCCTGGGGATCTCCTGCGTGAAGAACACGGCATGCTGGCCGCTGCCCGAGCCCACCTCGAGCACGGTGCTCCCCGCCGGCAGCCAGCGGCGCAGCACCGCCAGGATGGGGGAGCGGTTGCGCTCACAGGCTGGGGAAAACAGCATCGCGGCGGCTGGGGGGAACCTTCATGCGTCCAGGCCGCTCCGCAGCGCGGTACAGAAGCCCGCGGCGGCGGCGGCCACATCGTGTCCTTCGTCATGGGCTGCCGCCATCACCTTCACCAGGGCACTGCCCACGATGGCGCCGTCGGCGCCCCAGTCGCGCACCTGGCGCGCCTGCTCAGGACCCGAGATTCCGAACCCCACCGCCACCGGGGTGCCACCCTGTGCCTTGAGTTGCTGCACCAGCGGCCCCACGCGGGACTCCAGGCTGGTGCGCACCCCCGTCACGCCGGTGACGCTCACCAGATAGGTGAAGCCACGGCTGGCGTGGTGGATTCGCTCCATCCGGGCGGGCGGGGTTGTGGGGGCCACCAGCAGCACCAGATCCAGGCCGTGGGCGGCGGCGATGCCGGAGAGTTTCTCGGCTTCCTCCAAGGGAAGATCCGGCACCACCAGCCCGGCGGCTCCGGCGGTAGCCGCATCGCGGCAGAAGGCGTCCATCCCCCGGTTGAGCAGGGGGTTGCTGTAGGTGAACAGCACCACCGGCAGGGTGAGTTCCCCCCGCAGCCCGGCCAGCATCTCCAGCACCCTCGCCGGGGTGGTGGCAGCGGCCAGCGCCCGGCTGGCGGCGGCCTGGATCACGGGACCATCGGCGAGCGGATCGCTGTAGGGAATGCCCAGCTCCACCAGATCCGCCCCGGCGGCCTGCAGGGCCAGCAGGGTGGCCCGAGTGGTGGCGAGATCCGGATCGCCCGCCATCAGGAACGGCATCAGGGCGCAGCGGCCCTGCTCCTGCAGATGGCTGAAACGCTGCTGGATCAGGGTGGGGGCGGCGGACACAGCGGCGGATGGGGTTCGGCCTGTGAGCCTATGCCTCGCCCTGAACAGCCCCGCCCTCAACCGCCGGGCCCGGAACCGTGCCGCTCGGCTCGATGCCGCCGTCGTCGGGGTCGGGGCCCTCTGCCGCCAGCTGGCCTGTTTCACGCAGCAATCGCAGCTGCTCCTCCGGGCTGAGGGCTTCGAATTTGCGCTGCAGCTCCGCGGTGGTGGCGGCGTCGTAGGCGGCGCGGTAGCTGCGGCGCTGCTGCATGTAGGTCATGTTGCCGCTCACAGCCCGGAACAGGTAGCTGGCCGTCCAGCCCACCACCACCACCATCAACAGGGTGGAGGCGCCGATGCCGGCGGAGAAGCCTTCGAAGCCGTTGGCCTGGAACAGGGCATAGCCGATGGCGCCAAGGCCCAGCACCGCCAGTCCCAGCAGCAGGGATTGGCCCTTGGTCATCGGGCGCCCTGGCCGGCCATCCGCAGGTTGATGAACGGGGCGAAGAGGATCAACCCGGGAAAGAAGAGGAACACCAGGCCGTAGACGCCGAAGCGCTCGAGCTTGCCCATCACGGTCCAGCGCTTCACCATCCAGGCGTAGAGGGCCAGGGGGACGGCCACCAGGTAGGCCCCGCCCAGGGCCAGGTAGAGGCCAAGCACCAGCAGGGTGTCGCCGGAGATCGAACCGAGGGAACCGAACAGGGGCACAGCCGCGGTGGCGTGGATCGGGCAAATCTAAAGTGCCCGGGCCGGGGGCATGGCGGAATCGGTAGACGCAGCGGACTTAAAATCCGCAGACCGCGAGGTTGTGGGGGTTCAAGTCCCCCTGCCCCCATGCCTCCTCCATGGTGCGTCCTGGCACCAGCCGGCGTGGACCAGGCCAGAGCCTCCCACTAGGGTCGAACATGAGCCCAGGCCGTCAGGCTGATGCAACGATCCCCAGCCCAGCAGCTCCCAGCCCAGCAGCCACGAGCCATCCCCGGCCCCCGGGCGGCCATGGCAGCGGCGGCCCTGCTGGCATGCGCCATGGCCGGCGTGGTGCTGCTGCCCGCTCCCCCGCCCGCCCAGGCCCAGGCGGCTGCCAAGCCGCGCACGATCAAGGTGAAGGAGGGGGACACGCTGGAGGTGCTCGCCGGACGTCATGGCGTATCGGTGGAGGCACTGCAGAAGCTCAACGGCATCACCGATCCCCGCACGCTGCAGATCGACCAGGTGCTCAAGCTGCCACCAGTCACGAAGCCCAGGCCTGCGGCCGCCAAACCAACCCCGAAACCAGCCGCCAAACCAGCCGCGCCAGCACCCGCCAAGCAACCGCCCGCCAAGGCGCCAGCGGCCAAGGCGCCACCTGCCCAGGCCGCACCCGCCAAAGCCCAGCATCCAGTCCAGCAGCCAGCCCAGCCGGCGGCAGGGCCAGCTGCGAAGCCCGAGGCCACTCCTGCCGCCCAGCCGGCGGCCGCCGCCGCCGATCCCGCCCAGCCTGGTGAGGGCCGCTGGCGCTACTTCGGCAACACCCTGGTGGACTGGGGGGGCTGGAAGCTCCACCCCGGTGGCCTCAGGGTCACGGTGGTGCAGCCCTCCGCTGATGACGTGGGTGCGGTGCGGGCCAAGGCCACGGCCGTGGCGGTGCAGTGCAGCACTCTCCGGCAGACCTGGCGCGTGGATGGCGCCTGGCAGGAGTGGACCGTGCCCACCCCCCGCTCGGTGGCCCAGCAGATCGTGCTGGACCTCTGCGAGCAGGTGAAGGATCCGACCGACAGCACCATCCCGCCCCCGACCGCCGGGCCTGGCCTCTGACCCTGGCCAGCCCGCCTGCAGGCCGATACCGTTCGGGCCAGTTCCAGGCCTCCACCGGGCATGCCATCCCGTGTGTCCCCAGCCGGCGCCCCCAGGCTGCTGCCCAGGCTGATCATCCGGCTCCTTCTTGTCGGGACCTTGCCACTCGGGTTCGGGCTTCCCGGTCCGGGTCAGGCCGTCCGGGCCAGTGAAACGCCGCGCTCCGATGCCCTGCAGGCCATCCGTCAGGTGTGGCCGGAGGAGCACATGGACAGTGCCATCCGTCTGGCCCACCTGGAGAGCGGCCTCATGCCGACAGCCCGGGGTTGTGGAGGCGACTGCTTCGGCCTCTTCCAGATCCACTACGCCGCCAACCGCAGCCTCATCGCTGCCATGGGCATCCGCAGCCCCGAGGAGCTGCTCGATCCCGTGGTGAACAGCAGCGTGGCCTACGCGATCTTCCGCCAGTCGGGCTGGAGGCCATGGGGGGTGCAGCCCTGAGCCAGCCCCCACCCCGTTCCCAGACCGCTTCGCCATGCCCCTGATCACGGTGCGCACCTCCTGCGAGAGCCCGTCCGCCGCCGCGGTCGATGCCCTCCTGCTCGACCTCTCCGCCCGGGTGGCCCGCCACCTCGGCAAGCCGGAGGCCTACGTGATGACCGCCTTCGAGGCCGGCGTGCCCATGACCTTCGCCGGCAGCCGCGATCAACCGGTCTGTTACCTCGAGCTCAGGAGCGTGGGCGGGTTCTCGCCCACGACCACTGCGGCCGTGAGCGCAGACCTCTGCCAACTGGTCGCTGACAGCCTGGGTGTGCCCCCGGAGCGCACCTACGTGGCGTTCATGGCCGCGGAGGGGTACCTCTGGGGCTGGAACGGCCGCACCTTCGGCTGATGCCGGCACCGCCGGTGGAGGTGGCCCTGGCCGTGCTCGAGCAGCGGGGCCACTGGCTGGTGCAGTTGCGCGACGACGTGCCCGGCATCGTGGCTCCGGGGGCCTGGGGACTGTTCGGCGGCCACCTCGATGCAGGGGAGAGCGCCCAGCAGGCCGTGCGCCGCGAACTGCTGGAGGAGATCCACTGGTGGCCGCCCCGGCCCCTGCCCTTCTGGTTCCGTCATACCAACGCCCAGCGGATCGCCCATGTGTTCCGGGCGACCTTGCCCCTCCCTCTGGAGGCCCTGGTTCTTCAGGAGGGCCAGGACATGGTGCTGGCCAGCCTGGCGGAGCTGGTCAGTGGCTCGATCTGGAGCCCTCGCCTCCAGCAGCATCGCCCGCTCGCGGCTTCCCTCTGCTGCGCCCTGCAGGCGCACCATCAG
The DNA here is from genome assembly GCF_900088535.1 of Cyanobium sp. NIES-981. Classification (NCBI taxonomy): domain Bacteria; kingdom Bacillati; phylum Cyanobacteriota; class Cyanophyceae; order Synechococcales; family Prochlorococcaceae; genus Cyanobium; species Cyanobium sp. NIES-981. The sequence continues at coordinate 121,265 of NZ_LT578417.1, forward strand.
GCGCTCCCGTCCGGGTCTCACGCGGCTCAGAAGCTGGATCCGGGCTCCTGAAGGAAGGCCAGTTCCTCCGGTGTCGACGCACGCCCCAGCAGGGCGTTGCGGTGGGGGAACCGGCCGAACCGCCGGATCACATCCCGGTGTTTCCGTGCGAACGCTGCGGTGCGTGGATCGCACCAGCGCTCGAAGAGCGGCACCGCGGTGCGCTGCACCTCCGGATCCTCGCTGTGCATCAGGGGCATGAGCCAGAACTGGCGCCGTGCCTGGTCGGCTTCCTGCTGCACCCATCCCCGCTCCACGGCGCGTTGGCTGAGGGCCAGGGCGGCGGGATCGCCGGCAAAGGCCTGGGCCGTGCCCCGCCAGATCTGGCGGGGCATCTGGTCCAGCAGCAGCACGAGGGCCAGGCCCCCGGATGGATCCTGCGCCCACGTGCTGAGCTGACCGTCGAGCGCCTGCAACGTGAGCTGCAGGAACCGCTGCCGCACCTGGGCGTCGAAGTCTGGATCTTTCCGGAACCACTGCTGCGGTGGGGTGGCCTCGAACCAGAACTGGTGCACCGAGCCCGGACCCTCGGCCGGCTGCATCGTCGGGCTGGCCATGGCGTTCAGCTGCACCCGATCGCGCGACCCGCCCGCGGGAGCCTGTGGCTGCTGGCCTGCAGCACCGGGGCGGAGCGGATGCGCACCCGCCAGGCGGCATGGGCCGGGCCGAAATGCTGAATCAACGCCTCCCGGGCCTCGTGGTGAAGTTCCTCACGGGATGGGGCCGTGATCGTGAGCGCAGGGTCGTCCGCCTGGGCTTCCAGGCGGCCGGGCTGCTCATGAAGCACGCGGAACACGATCTCGCGCATGGGTCTGCTGGCCCTCCGGCAACCAGCCTGGCGCGATGGGGCGCCAATGGAGGTGATCCCCCATACGGGAACCCGATGTCTGGGCGACACCGCAGCTGAAACCGCAGCAATCTGCTCTATAGTTGCGAAGCCGGCTGAAGCTGGCGGGTCCGAAGACCTGCGCACGCCGAGCACCAGCACCAGATGGTTCCCTGTGCTTCCTGGGGGCCCCGATCCAGGCCCATGGGCTGAATGGATCTGCTCTGTGGGTTCCCTGCCTCCGGCCGGGAGCCACGGTCATGGGTGCGTCGTTCATATCTCCACTTCAAGCGATCCCTTCACGCGATGTCCCACACCTTCTCTTTCCGCTCCAGCCGCCAACACGCCTTCCAGGGCAGCGGCCGCGCCCGCGCCCTGGCCTATCCCAGCTGCCCCCTGCCGGGCGGTGTTCGCCAGGGTTCGGCCCAGGCCACGCCGGCGCAGCCCCTCACCTGGGAGGAGCTGCTGGGCCAGCGTTGAAGCGGCCAGGCCCTACCCCAGCTCCCCGATGGCTCCCACCAGGGCCATCACCAGCAGTACGGCACCGCTCAGAAAACTGATGCCGAAACCCGGACCCCGGCGTTCGGGTGCCTGCAGGTAGCCCACCGCATAGGCGATGCGGCCGGCCACCCACAGGATGCCCATCCCATTGGCCCAACCGCTTCCTCCCCAGAAGTTCGCCAGCCAGAAGCAGGGCAGGAAGAACACCAGCTGCTCCAGGGTGTTCTGCTGCACCCGCACGGCCCGCTCAAAGGGTTCCGGCCCGTCCATGGACGGCGGCTTCACGCCGTACTGCACCCGGGCCCGGCCCACCGTGAGCGCCGTGCCCTGGTACAGCGTCACGGCGGCGAGGGTCACCAGGGCGGGAAGGGCCAGGTTGGTCATGGTGGGTCGTGCGGGAATGGCGAGGGGGCATCCTCGCGGCAGCGGCCTGGATGTGGAGGCGCCCATCGCCTGCCGATGGCTGCCACCGGTTCAGAATCGGCCCCCAACGCTCTTCCGCCGCACCGTGTATGGCCACCCTGGCTCCCAGCGCCATCCAGATCGTGCTGGGCATCGCGCTGCTCTTCGGCGGCGGGGAGCTCTTCGTGGCCGGCTCCACCGCCGTGGCCCTGCTGCTGGGCATCCCCCAGCTCGTCATCGGTCTCACGGTGGTCTCGCTGGGCACCAGTGCTCCAGAACTGTTCGTGAGTCTGATCTCCACCCTGCAGGGCAACGATGCGATCGCCCTCAGCAACGTGGTGGGCAGCAACATCTTCAATGTGCTGGTGGTGCTCGGCATGAGTGCCCTGGTGGTGCCCCTCAGCGTGCGCAGCCGCATCGTGCGGCGCGATGTGCCGCTGCTCCTGGCTGTGTCGATGGCGGTGTGGGGGATGGCCTCGGGCAGCCGGCTCACCTGGCAGGCCGGTCTGGCCCTCCTGGTGGGTCTGGTGATCAACCTGGTCTGGGAAATCCGCACGGCTGGCGAGAACCCCGACGAAACCGACGAGCTGAACGATGAGGAGCGCCTGTCGCCGCCGGCGGCCACGGTTCGTCTGCTGGGCGGTCTAGTGCTGCTGGTGCTGGGTTCCCAGCTGCTGGTGCGTGGGGCGACCACCGCGGCCCTGGCCCTGGGGGTGAGTCAGACCGTGGTGGGCCTCACGATCGTGGCAGCCGGCACCTCGATGCCGGAACTGGTCACCTCGCTGGTGGCGGCCTACCGCGGCCGCATGGACCTGGCCATCGGCAACGTGGTGGGCAGCAACCTGCTCAACCTGTTCGTGATCCTCGGGCTCTGTGCCCTGGCCTCCGGCAGCCGGGGGCTGGAGGTGGATCCCACCCTGGTGAGCCGCGATCTTCCGGTCATGCTGGCCACCACCATGGCGTGCCTGCCGATCTTCTGGAGTCACGGTCAGATCACCCGGCTCGAGGGCGGCCTCCTCGTGCTGCTCTACGGGCTGTATCTGCTGGAGCAGGTGCTCACCAACACCCTCCCCACGGTCACGGACGGATTCCGGCTGGTGACCCTCACGGCCGTGCTGCCCCTGGTGCTGCTGGTGCTGGTGTGGCAAAGCGTGCGCTGGTGGCAGGAACGCCGCAGCTGAGGGCCGCTCAGATCCCGAACTGGCGGCACACCAGCCAGGGCACCAGCAGGGTCATGACCACCGTGAGCGGAAACCCGTAGCGGGTCACATCCAGGAACCGGTAGCGGCCGGGCCCGAACACCATCAGGTTGGTCTGGTAGCCCACCGGGCTCAGGAAGCTCTGGCTCGCCCCGAACAGCACGGTGAAGATGCCCGCCATCGGAGGCATGCCCAGACCGATGGCCAACTTGGCGGCGATCGGGATCACGATCGCCAGCGTGGCGGCGTTGCTCATCACCTCCGTGAGCAAGGTGGTGAACAGGAACACCGTGGCCAGGGCCCAGTACAGGGGCCAGCTGTGCAGGCCGCTGATCAGCGCCTGGGCCAGGGCATCGGCGACGCCGGTCTTCTCCAGGGCCACACTGAAGCTGGCCAGGGAACCCAGCAGCAGAATCACGTCCAGCCGGATCGAGCGCTGCAGCTCCCCGGGCCGCAGACAACCGGTGGCCACCATGGCCACGGTGCCCAGCAGCACGGCCGCCACCAGGGGCAGCACCTTGAGACTCGGCAGCAGGATCGCCAGGACGGCGATCACCACGGCCACGCGTTTGCGGCTCATGGTGGGCAGGTCGTCCTCGAGCTGTTCGAGCACCACCAGATCATTGTTGGCCTGCAGGCCCCGGATGGCATCCTTCGGGCCCTGCAGCAGCAGCACATCGCCCTCCTGCAGGTTGGCCTGGCCGAGGCGTTCCCTCAGCACGGCATTGCCCCGCCGCAGGGCCAGCACCGTGGCGTTGTAGCGCTGCCGGAAGCGCAGATCGCGCAGGCAGCTGCCGGCCAGTGTGGATCCTGAAGGCAGCAGCACCTCCACCATCGGCTGGCCGTTGCCCACCTCGCCGCCCCGCGGCGGAGCCGGTTCCTCCTCGGGGGTGGGCGCCAGCGTCACGGTGTGCTCCTGCTGCAGCCGCAGCAGATCCTCCCGGGTGCAGCGCAGCACCAGGCGGTCGCCCAGTTCGAGGCGACGGTCCGCCAGGGGGGGCTGAAACCGCTCCACGCCGCGGTGCAGCTCCAGCACGTCCACGTCGAAGCGCCGCTGCAGGCGGCTGCGGTGCAGTGATTGCCCCACCAGCTCCGAGCCGGCTGGAATCTCCACCTCGGTGAGGTAGCCGCTGTTGGAGAAGCTGCGCACCAGATCGTCGTCATTGCAGCCGCGATCCGGAAGCCAGTGATCGGAGAGCAGCACCATCATCAGGCTGCCCGCGATCCACACCCCCAGGCCGATCGGGGTGAAGGAGAACAGATCGAAGGCGCCGTAGCCGAGCTTGTTGCTCACTTCGCTGGCCAGCAGATTCACCGAACTGCCCAGCAGGGTGAGGGTGCCGCCCAGCACCGTGGCGAACGACAGCGGCAGCAGCACCTTGGAGGGGGAGATGCGGCGGCGGTGGCACCAGCCCTCGATCACCGGCAGCAGCGAGGCCACGATCGGTGTGTTGGGCACGAAGGCCGACACGGGCCCCACCAGCGCGGTGAGCAGCAGGATCATCCGCCGCGGACTGCGGACGGCATCGGAGCCGATCATCCCCCGCAGCCGATCCAGCCCACCGGAGCGGAACAGGCCGGCCGACAGGGCGAACAGCCCCATCAGGGTCAGCAGAGCGGGGCTGCCGAAACCCTCCACGGCCTCGGCGGGCTTGAGCACCCCTGAGGCCATCAGCAGCCCCATGGCCAGGAGGCCCGTGATCTCCGGCGGCAGCCAGCCGCTGATGAAGAGCACCACCGAGAGTGCCATCACCCCCAGGGTGATGAGGGGCTGTGGAGCGAGCACAGCCTCAAGAAGGGGCGACAAGGACCTGGCGGCGAACCGGCCCCGAATTTACGGGGGTGGACTGGAAAAAGGACCTGCCGCCGCCGTCTGAGCGCCTCAGCGGCCGGGCAGTTTGGCCAGATCCTCGCTGGCACCCATCACCACCAGCAGCTCATCCTTCTGCACCACGTGGGTGGCGGGAGGGTTCACCGTGAGCTGGTTGTCGGGTCCGGCGGCCAGCACGCTCACATGAAAACTCTTGCGCAGGTTGATGTCCCGCAGGGACTTGCCGATGAACTCCTCCGGCACCCGGATTTCCTCGATGCTGGTGCGGTCATCGAGGCGGAGGCGATCGAGCAGGTTGGGACGCACCAGTTCCTGCCCCAGCCGCTGACCCTGCATCTTGGAGGGAAAGATCACCCGGTCGGCCCCGACGCGCTGCAGCATCTTCATGTGCAGATCGTTGGTGGCCCGGGCGATCACCCGCTCCACCCGGCTGCCGCTGCTGTCCTTGGCGATGAGGGTCACGGTGATGCTCACCTCGATCGGTTCGCTCATGGCCACCACCACGGTGTGCACATCCAGCACACCGGCTTCCCGCAGGGCCTCCTCGTCGGTGCTGTCCACCTTGCGGGCCGTGATCGAGGGATCGAGCTTGTTGAGCCGGTCCACGGCGCCAGGGTCATTGTCGATGGCCAGCACATCCGCACCGGCCTTGCTGAGCTCCAGGCAGAGGGCCGTTCCGAACCGGCCCACGCCGATCACGGCGAAGCTGCCCATGGCCCGGTTCTCGGGCGGGTTCCAGTTCCACCAGTTGGTCATCGTTGCTGGACAGAGGGAGGCGGGATCGAGGAGACCCCCATCACCCTGGCAGGCGCAGGGGGGAGCACCCGTTCAGCCAGCTTCCCAGACCGCATGGCCGCTCAGATGTAGAGCTCTTCCCGTGGGTAGCCCACCCGGGTCTGGGGCCGATTGCCGTAGAGCGCCGACAGCAGCAGCAGGATGCCGAGCCGTCCCACGAACATGCCCACCATCAGCACCAGCTGGCCCCAGCGGTTGAGCTTGTCGGTGACGCCGAGATCCAGGCCCACGGTGGCGAAGGCCGACATGCAGGTGAACAGCTTCTCCAGGAAGCTGAACTTGATCTGGTTCGGTTCTCCTGAAGCCGTGGGTCCCAGCCCCAGCAGCAGGGCCATCAGCAGCACGAAGATCAGGGAGGCGATCGTCACGCCGATGGCGCGCAGCACCACCCGGTCGGGAATCTGACGGCTGTGGATCACCACGTCTTCCCGTCCTTTGAGGGTGGAGCGGGTGGCCGCCATCAAGGTGGCGAAGGTGGTGGTCTTGATGCCGCCGCCCGTGCCGCCCGGGCTGGCGCCGATGAACATCAGCACGATCACCAGCAGCAGCCCGGCATCGGAGAAGGTGGCGGCCGAGAGGGGCACCGTGTTGAAGCCGGCGGTGCGGGTGGTGATCGACTGGAACAGGGTCACCTGCAGCTTCTGGGTGCCAGTGAGGGGCTCGATCACGCCGCCGGTGGCGAAGTGCTCGGTGAACAGCAGCCCCAGGCAGCCGAACAGGATCAGCAGCAGGGTGGAGCGGATCACCAGCCGCGAATGCAGGCTGAGCATCCGGAACGGTCTGCGCCTGGCGCGGTTGGCCCAGAGGTCGTTGATCACGCGCCAGCCGATGCCGCCCACCACGATCATCGTGGCGATCACGGTGTTCACCACCGCGTTGTCGCGGTAGCGCACCAGGCTGTCGCTCCAGAGCCCGAACCCCGCGTTGTTGTAGGCGCTGATCGCGTGGAACAGGGAAGCCCAGAGCCGCTCGAGCGGGTCGCTGATGTCGGTGAAGCCGAAGAAATAGAGCACCGCGGTGCCCAGGCCCATCATCCAGCTGCCGGCCACCAGGATGCTGTTGAAGGTGGGGCCGATGCCGCCCACGCCGAAGTCATCCAGGGCCCGACCCTTGTCCAGCCTGGCCCGCAGGCCGGAGTGGCCCTGCACGAAGCCCTGCAGGAAGGTGGTGATGGCCATCAGCCCGAGACCGCCGGTGATGATCAGCCCCGCCAGGGCCACCTGGCCGAAGGGGGTGAGTTCGGTGCCGATGTCGATCACCGACAGGCCCGTCACCGTGATCGCCGAGGTGACGGTGAACAGGGCCTCCCAGAGACCCACCGAGTCGGTGGAGCACAGGGGGCTGGCCAGCACCACGGTGCCGGCGGCGATCACCAGGGCTCCGGTGATCACGGTGAACTGGGGCACCGTGAGCCGGTGCCGCCAGCGCTGCAGGGCCTCCCAGGCCCGGGAAGGGGCGGCACGGTGCCCACGGCCGCCAGCGGACGGCAGGTTCGAGCGGTGGATGTCGGGAGGCTGCATCGCGGCAGCGGCCGGGCCGGGGGTGGGTAACCTAAACCCCAGGTCCCCAGTGGGATCTGGCATCCCGGCCCCCTGGATCGCTCCCCCACCCCCCCCCCCCCCACCCCCTCCCACCCCCCGGACGGCCCCTGGATGGACGATCTGCCGGCCTGGATCCTGAGCGCGGTGGTGAACGCGGTGGACACCAACCCCTGGCTCGGCTACGGCGCCATCGCCGTGGCCATGCTGCTCGAGAACGTGATCCCGCCGGTGCCCTCCGAGGTGCTGCTGCCGATGGCGGGCTACCTGGTGTGGCGCGGGCAGCTGCTGCTCGTGCCCACCGTGGCGGCGGCCCTGCTGGGCACGGTCACGGGCGCCTGGTTCTGGTACGGGATCGGCCGGTTGGTGCCTCCGCGACGCCTGGAGGACTGGCTGCAGCGCCACGGCCGGCGGCTGGGGCTGGTGGTGGACGACCTGGCCAGAAGCCGGCGCTGGTTTCTGCGCCATGGGTCCGCCCTGGTGTTCTGGGGGCGGATGGTGCCTGGCCTCCGCACCCTGATCTCCGTGCCGGCCGGCCTGGAGCGCATGCCCCAGCCTGTGTTCCTGGCCTGGACCACCGCGGGCAGCCTGATCTGGACCACGGCCCTGATCCTGGTGGGCCGCGCCCTGGGGGACGGCTACCGACGGGTCCAGCCCTGGCTGGCCCCCTATGCGGAAGCGTTGAAGCTGGGTCTGGCGATCGCCCTGGGGATCGGCCTGCTGGTGCTGCTGCTGCGGGCCGTGCGCGCCGGCCGCCAGCCGGGCTGATCACCCCTCCTTGATGGAGCTATAGGACATTCCTTTCGTCGGCGTCTCCAGAACCCCGGGGGCCACGCTTAAGGTTTCGCTCACACTCTGAGAAATCCCATGATTTCCGCGCCGGGGACCAGCCTCCGCGTTGCCTCCCCCGACCGGGAGCAATCCAGGTGTGCTGGTCCCCTGCCCGCGGCGCGTCCGGTCACCCCAGAGGTGGCCCACCTGCGCCTGGGGTCACCTGTTCGGATGACGTTGTCGCTCACGTCTTCACAGTCAGTGTCACAGGTCCTGAACCCATGAATGCCCTGTTTCTGGAAACAGCCTGGCTGGTACCGGTGTACCCGCTGGTCGCCGCCATCCTCTCCCTGGCCTGGTCTCCGGGGGTGATCTCCCGCACCGGTCCGAGGCCCTGCGGTTATATGAATCTGCTGCTGGTCACGGTGTCCTTCGTGCACAGCGTGCTGGCCCTGGTCACCCTGCATGGCAATGCCAAGGCCGGTGCGGCTGCGCTCTACGCCCCGATCACATTCAGCTGGACCTGGCTGAACACCGCCGGCCTCAAGATCGGCTTCGACGGACTGATCACCGAGCCAGCCCTGATCGCGATGACCGTGATCACAGGCCTGCACATTCTGGTTCAGGTCTATTCGATTGGCTACATGGAGATGGACTGGGGCTGGGCCCGTTTCTTCGGCTGCCTCAGCTTCTTCGAGGCCGGGCTCTGTGCCCTGGTGATCACCGATTCGCTGTTCTTCAGTTATGTGATTCTGGAGCTGCTCACCCTCGGCACCTATCTGATCGTGGGCACCTGGTACAACCAGCCCCTCGTGGTGAAGGGGGCCCGGGATGCCTTCCTCACCAAGCGGATCGGCGACCTCATCCTGCTGGCCGGGGTGATCGCCCTGCTGCCTGTGACGGGCACCTGGAATTTCCATGGCCTGCAGGCCTGGGCGGCCGAACAGATGGCCGCCGCCCCTGGCAACCCCAGCCCCCTGCCCCTGGGGCAGACCCTGATCCTGCTGGCCCTGATCGCCGGACCGATGGGTAAGTGCGCCCAGATTCCCCTCCACCTGTGGCTGGACGAGGCGATGGAAAGCCCACTGCCTTCCACGGTGCTGCGGAATTCCGTGGTGGTGACCGGCGGCGCCTGGTTGCTGCTGCGCCTCGAGCCCCTGCTCGAACTCAGCCCCTTCGTGCGGGCCGTGCTGGTGGTGGTGGGTGGTTCCACCGCCGTGGTGAGCTCCCTGATCGCCCTGGCCCAGGTGGACATCAAGCGGGCCCTGTCCTTTCTGGTGAGCAGCTGGCTGGGCCTGCTGTTCGTTGCGGTGGGCCTGGCGGGAACCACCGTGGCCGACCACCTGCTGCTGGTGTACCCGCTGCCGATGGCCCTGATGCTGATGACCCTGGGCACGGTGATCGTGAGCAACATCACCCAGGACCTCACCCAGCTGGGTGGCCTGTGGAGCCGGCGACCGGTGATGGGCATCGCCTTCCTGGTGGGCGCCGCCGGCCTGGTGGGGCTCCCCCCGTTCGGCGGCTTTTCAGCCCTGCGGGAGCTGCTCGATCTCACGGCTGCCAGCAATCACCCCGTGCTGCTTTCGGGCCTGGTGCTGGTCACCAATGCCCTGATCGCCGGTGGCCTGATCCGGGTGTTCGGCCTGATCTGGGCCGGAGAGCCCTCGGTGTTCACGATCCGATCAGCCGAGGTGCTCTGGCTGATGGTGCTGCCGGCCACGGTGCTGATGGGCGTGGTGCTGCACCTGCCTGTGATCCTGGCCGTGAACCACGTGTTCCCCCTCAATCCCCTGCTGGCGTGGAGCCCCACGGCGCTGCTGCTGCTGACCAGCACCCTGGTGGGGGGCGGACTGTCGGCCGTGTTCTATCTGCGGCCCCATCCCCTCGCCAAGCTTCCCGCCATGCTCGGCGGCCTGCAGGCCTGGCTCGCCCAGGACATGCAGACCGAGCGCTTCTACCACCGCACCGTGGTGGCGATGGTGCTGGCCCTCGCCCGGATCGGGGCCTGGAGCGATGCCCGCCTGGTGGATGGCTTCAGCAGCGGCACCGGTGCGGCTGCCATGGCGGGGGCCCGGCGCCTCAGCTTCACCACCTCCGGCCGCTCCCAGGCCTATGCCCTCACCCTGGTGCTCGGCGTGCTGCTGATGGCGGCGTGGCTGATCGCCGGGGGTGGCCAGCCCGTTCCCCAGACCCTGCCCTGATCTGTGGCCATGCCGTTCCTGATCCTCCTGTTTGTCGTGCCCCTGGTGGCGGGGCTGCTGGTGTCCGTGCTGCCGCCGGACGCCCCCCTCCGGCCACGCCCGGTGGCCCTGGCGGCCTCCCTGATCCAGCTGGCGCTGGGACTGTTCTGCTGGCGCTACCCCCCGGAGCCGCTTCACCTCGCCTGGCTGCCGAAACTGGGTCTCGGCCTTGAGCTCGGCCTCGACGGCCTCTCCCTGCCGCTGCTGCTGCTCGCGAGCCTGCTCACGGCCCTGTCGGTGCTGGCCTCCCCGGTGAACCAGAGCCGCCCGCGTCTCTACTTCGCGCTGTTGCTGGCCACCAACCTCGGCCTGGTGAGTGCGTTCCTGGCCACCAACGCTCTCCTGTTCCTGCTCGCCTTCGAGCTGGTGCTGATCCCCACCACCCTGCTGGTGGCGATCTGGGGGAAGGAGAGGCGCGCCGCCGCGGCGGTCCGCTACCTCCTCTACGGCGCCGTGTCCGGGCTGGCCCTGCTGGGTGGCGTGCTGGCGATCGGCTGGTACTCGGCCCAGAGCCCTTCGGGCATCGCGCTGGCCGCCGACGGCTCGGCCCTCACCCTGTTCAGCTACCAGACCCTGCAGGCGGCCGAGATCCCCTCCGGGGTGGGCACCGTGATCCTCGGGCTGCTGGTGCTCAGCTTCGGGCTGAAGCTGCCGGTGGTGCCGCTGCACGGCTGGCAGCCGATCAGCTACGCCGAGGCCCCCATCCCCGTGGTGATGCTGCTGAGCGGGGCCGTGTCCAAGCTGGCGGCCTACGGCCTGCTGCGCTTCGGTGTGGGCTTCCTGCCCGAAGCCTGGGCCAGCCTCTCGCCCTGGATCGCCGCCATCGCCGCCATCAGCGCGGTGTACGGCGCCCTCACCGCCATCGCCCAGACCGACATCCGCCGGCTGATGGCCTACAGCTCCCTGGGCCACATGGGTCTGCTCACCCTGGCGCTGGCCGCGGCCACGCCGATGAGCCTCCAGGGAGCGGTGGCCCAGGTGATGGCCCACGGCCTGATCTCCGCCCTGCTGTTCTCCTGCGTGGGCCTGATCGAGCGCAAGACCGGCACCACCGCCATCCCGGATCTCTCCGGTCTGATGAATCCGATCCGTGGCCTCCCCTTCACCATGGGCATGCTGCTGCTGGCCCTGATGGCGGCGGCCGGCATCCCCGGGCTGGCCGGCTTCCCCGCCGAGCTGCTGGTGTTCGAGGGGAGCTGGCTCACCTTCCCCAGGGCCACGCTGGTGTGCCTGGTGGCCTCGGGTTTCACGGCCGTCTACGCGGTGAGGCTGTTCAACCGCGTCGGCTTCGGTCGCCTCGACAACGCCCGCGCCGACTGGCAGGCCACCACCTGGGGCGAGCGGGCTCCGGCCATGGTGCTCACCGCCCTGGTGCTGGTGGCCGGGATCTGGCCGAGCCTCCTTGCCGGCTGGAGTGAAGCCGACACCGCGGCCCTGGCCCTGCGCCATCCCTTCCCCGCTGACACCCAGCTGGTCGCCCAGACCATTCCGTCGTTCTCCCACGCCATGGAGCCTCTGGCATGACCCCCTCCTCCGCCCCCACGCTGCCCGCCAGCGACACCAGCCGGATCCCGCCCTCGAGCCATCGCTACGCCGAGATCATCCACCGGCTTGAGGCCGGCGGCTCGATGCTGCCGGACACGCCGGACAACCTGATGCAGATCATCGGCATCTACAAGGCCTACGCCGTGCCGATGGACTTCTACTGGCGTGACCTTCTCTACATCGCCGAGCGGGTTTTTCTGAATCCTCTGCCGGCCTTCAAGTATTTCATCTCCCAGGAGTACCTCGACCGGCCCAACAGCTATGCCGGCGACCACTCCCAGCTGCGCATCTGGCGCGGAGGAGACAGGGCCCATCCGGAGCTGCTGGAGTTCATGGCGAAGGGCGAAACCCGCGGTATGCCCAAGCTGCTGCATCACCTCTGGCACGATCGGGTGAACATGGAGTTCGCCGAGGCGTGCATGGATGCCATGTTCTGGCACCAGGGCATGGGCGGCCGCTTCAACGACTATCTCGACTCCGAGCTCTACCGCATCGCGGCCGACAGGGCGATCAAGGCCTACTTCAAGGGCAATGTCCTGATGCTGGGGCTGTACAGGCTGTTCCCGGACATGTTCCTGGAGCAGGTGCGCAAGCTCTCCTATTACGCCAATCTCGGCCTGTTCTGGGAGGTGATGGCGCCGGTGTTCTTCGAGATGAGCGACCTCTATGACGAGGGCAAGCTCACCTCGCTGCCCGCGGCGATGGACTTCCTGGTGAACGGCATCTTTGCCGTGGCGGGCCGGCCCATCTACCACCACGTGTTCATCGGGGATGAGTGTTTCGAAATCATCCCCAAGAGCGCCGGGTTCACCTGGCTCTATGAGGCTGCGTTGCCCTATGTGGAGGCGGTGTTCTACCGCACCGCGCCCTTCCGCGGCACCAAGAGCTACAACGCCCAGGCGCTCCAGGTGCCGGCCGACCAGGCCGACTTCCACTACGGCATCCTCTACGCCGATGTGTTTCCGGTGGGTTCGGCCGGGATTCCTCCCACCCTGCTGATGCAGGACATGCTCCACTTCCTGCCTCCCTATCTGCAGGAGATGTACCGCCATCACAAGCGCGGCGAGGCGGATCAGCTGATTCAGCTGGGCATCACCTTCCAGCGCTCGATGTACAACGTGACCTCGGCGGTGATCCAGGCCCTCCGCTGCGCCCTGCTCTATCCCCTCGATGACACCGATCCCGAGCACCTGATGGCCAACCGCCGCTTCTTCGAGGCGCAGATGGACCGCTTCCTGCGGCCGGAGGCCCGCCTGCCGGCCATCCAGAGCCAGGACTACCGCTGAACTCCCTCCCCCACCTCCGCCGACGCATGGCCACGATCCTGGAAACCGCTGCCTCCGCCGGCAGCTTCAACACGCTCCTCGCCGCCGTGGATGCCGCCGGGCTGCGTGGCGCCCTGGAGGGAGCCGGTCCGTTCACCGTGTTCGCCCCGGTGGATGAAGCCTTCGCGGCCCTGCCGCCGGGAACGGTGCAGACCCTGGTGGACAACCCGCCCCAGCTGGCCCGGATCCTCAAGTACCACGTGCTGGCCGGTGATCACCGCCGCGAGGCCCTGGTGGCCCAGCCGGAGTGGGAGAGCCTGGAAGGGGCGCCCATCCCGATTCGTCGCGCCGATCCGTTCGAGGTGAAGAACGCCACGGTGGTGGCCGCGGATGTGGTGTGCGACAACGGCGTGGTGCACGTGATCGACCGGGTGATCCTGCCCGGCTGATCAGGCCCCGAGCCTGCGACCCGAGCCTGCGACCCGACCCTGCGATCAGTTTGCGTGTGATCAGCTTGCGTGTGATCAGCTCGCCGTCGAGCGGCCCTCCGCCGGCATCGGGCCATCGCGGTCGGAACGGAACTGCAGGGTCATGCCCTCCAAGTGCTCGGCCACCAGGCTCAGCAGCTTCTCGAACATCTGGTGGGTCTGGGGAGCCCTCAGCCCCATGGCTTCCCGGCTGATCAGCACCAGCTCCAGAACCTTGCCATCCGCCTTGGACTGCACGTCCGCGAACAGTTGCATCCGCTGGCTCTCCCCCCCCTCCTTCACCATCGCCCCCAGATGGGCGGTGGTGCGGTGGTCCACCTCGGCGTTGAGTCCCTTCAGCACCGGATCCAGGGCCCGCAGAATCGCCGCGGAGTCCAACGGGCCTTGGGGCTTGAGCACCAGGAGAAACCGCGCCATGAACCACTGCTTGGTCACCGACGCTACCGCGCCTGGTGCGGCGTTCCGGAACTGCGCCGGATCCCCTCTCCTGCCATCCTGATGGCGCCCTGGGGTGAAGCCTGTTGAGACCCCGACCCGTTGCGGGATCTGTTGCCGTCATTGGGGCAGGCGTGGCCGGTTGCGCCTGTGTGGCCCAGCTACGGCTGCAGGGCTTCACCGGCCCGATCAGCCTGTGGGAGGTGGGGCGTGGGCCGGGGGGCGGGCCAGTACCCGGCGCTCACGCCAGGATGCAGCTGTGGCGATCGACCATGGGGCGCCGCTGCTGAACATCACGGCTGAGCCTGCTCCTGCCCTGCTGGAGCCCCTTCTGGCCGGAGGCTGGATCGCTCCCTGGTCCGGCTTGATGGCGCTGCTGGAGGGAGAGTCCAAGCTCCACATCGGCCGTCCCGACATGCTGGGCCAGGGCAGCCTCTACGGGGGGGTGGGCGGCATGGATGGCCTGTGCCGCGGCCTGCTGCAGCTCGCCGCCCGGCCGTCCGCGCCCAGCGTCACCTCCCACTACCGCACGCTGGTTCGCTTTCTGGACGTTGCGGACACGGGCACCTGGAGACTGCGGGACCGCTCTGGCTCCCTGGTGGGGGAAGCGGAATGGCTGGTGCTGAGCAGCACGCTGCTGGCCCATCCCCGCAGCCGCCTCCTGTTCGACTGGCCCGCCGTGCCCATGGCCGAGGCTGCGGCCAAGCTCGGTGATCTCCAGCTCGACCACGCCCTCACCACGATCGCCGGCATCCGCGCCGAAGCCCGCAGCAACCTGCTGCTGATCGTGCCGGAGGAAGACGCCTCGCCCTGGCGTGCCCTCCCCTTCACGCTGGTCAACTTCGATGCCGCTGCCCAGCAGTGCTGGGGGCTGCGGCGGATCAGCATCCAACCCCTCGCCGATGGCCGCTGCACCGTGGTGGCCCACTCCAGCGATGCCTTCGCGGCCGACCATCTCGATGTCTATGGATCCCGCTCCGCCGTGGCCCGGCTCCTGGCCCTCCCCCCGGAGGCCGGGCGTGAAGAGCAGGTGATCGAGGCCCTCTCCCAGGCGGTGCTCCAGTGCCTGGCCCCCTGGATCGACGCGGGCAGCCTGGAGCGGGCCGCCCCCCAGCTGATGCGCTGGGGGGCGGCCTTCCCCGTGGCGCCGGGGCTGCCGCAGGCCCTGATGCTCTGCCCCGGCAGCCGGGTCGGCTTCTGCGGGGATTTCCTCGCAGGGCCGGGGTTTGGCCGGATCGAGGGAGCGCTGCGCAGCGCCGAACTGCTCGCGAACGCGCTGCTGCAGGCAGGCCTGGGCTGAGGGGCCGGCAGCAGCGAGGGCATCGGCCCACAATGGGGATCCCGACGCCCCGGTCCTGGAGCAGCAGCATGGAGCCACAGGCCGGTGACCGTCCCCCCCGGCTGGCCCCCCCCGCCGGCCCCCGCCGGATCCTGGGCCTGGGCCGGATCCTGGGCCTGGCACTCGCCGCACTGCTGCTGCTCTGCCCCGGCAGCGTTGCTGCGGCGATGGCGGCGGATGGCACCGGCCTGCCCACCCGGTATTGCTGTGACGGCGACCTGCTCGTGGCAACGATCGACAACGGTGCCGTCGACGCCCCCGGGGTTCCCAACACAGTCGCGGGCACGGTGCCCGGGGCCTTTGTGGTGATTCACTGGCGCGGCCTGCAGCTGCAGCTGCCCCGCACCAACAATGCCGGGCCTCCCAGCTTCACCGATGGACGCTGGTGGTGGAGCCTGGAGGACCCCGAGCGGCCCGATCTGCGGCTGCGCCGTGGCGATCAGGTGCGTTACCCGTGTGAGGCCATCGCGGCCGGTTCGTCAGCCTGACCGCCTGGCCAGGTACGGTCGCAGGGTCGAGGTGGACGATGTCCCCACTTGCCTGGGGATGTTTTCCGAGACGGGGCCCTGCGGGGCCCCTTTTGCTTGGCAGTTTGCCTGGCACCGCTGTGCCGTTGGATCACGACCCTGAGCAGGTGCAGGCCGCCGCGACTAGCCTGCGCCCACGCGCCGCGGCCATGCAGACCCCTTTTGGCGACTGGTTGCCGGAGGTGGTGGTGTTTCACCCCCTCCACTTCGAAGATGCCCAGGAAATCGTCCAGGCGGTGCGCGAGCTCAAGACGGTGGTCGTGAACGCCGGCTCCATGGACCGCGCTGAGGCCCAGCGGCTGATCGATTTCGTGGCCGGTGGGGTGAGCGCCATCGACGGCCAGGCCGAGTGCCTCGACGCGGTGACCTTCGTGTTCGCCCCGGAACTGATCAGCCTCCGGCGCGAGGCCTCTCCGGGTTCCCCAGGGACCTGACGCCTCAGGGGTGGGAGGCAACCGTGCTGAGCTGCAGCCAGCACCCCCCTGGAGCCAGCTTCTCCACCACCACACCCTGCTGCTGCTGCAGGGCCAGGGCCTGGGCGAAGGTCTCGGCCTCGTCGCGGTAGTGGAACCGGGCCGCCAGCACCTGCTGGGGCACGCTCTGCTCGCGTTCCACGCGGGGGCGGACGCGGTAACGACCTTCGGGACTGGGCTCGGCCATCGCGCCATTCTGGGGGTGGCCGATTCCCCCCGGCAGGGCCTTCATGTTTTCCCAGGATTTGTGGCCCCGGTCCTGCTCCGTCAGGCCCTGCTGTTCAGGGCCTGAGCAGTTCGTGGCACAGCCGTTCCAGGGAGATCGGTGAGCGGATCAGTTGTTCATGGGTCCAGACCGGCAGCCGTTCCCGCCGGCCGCAGGGCAGCACAGCCCGCCACCCCGGGGTGACCATCAGATCCATCGGGGTGTAAAAGCTGCAGCAATCCACCTGCTCCAGTGTTCTGTGTTCCCGGTTGAGCTGTCGCAGCAGCTCGCTGCCGCAGCGCATGTCGGCGATGCCGGGCAGGAGCCAGCGGGGCCAGAGCAGGGCATTGAGGGAGCCGTGGTGGGGACTCCCCACGCTGATGAAGCGTCGTGTCCGGCGATGCCCTCCCAGCCGCTGGATCCAGATCCGGGCCACCACCCCGCCCATGGAGAAGCCCAGCAGGTCGATCGGCTGGTTCGGCGCCACGGCGGCCGCCAGGTGTTCCGCCAGCTGCCCGGCCATGGCGTCCAGGGGCACCTGGCCGAGGCCATGGGGCAGGTGGGGCGCCAGCAGGGGCTGGCGCCGGCCGGCGAGGTGGCGCGTCAGCGGCTCGAAAATCCGGGGGGTGTCCCAGAGACCGTGCACCAGCACCAGGGGGGTGTCGTCCCGGCCGGAGGTGCGGCTTTCCCCACGCCCCGACCCGCCACGATCCTTCATCTTCCGTTACAATCTTCGCAGTCTTTCTTCACCTGCCTTCCATGGCTGACAGCACCTCCCGCTTCGGTTTCGTTGCCTTCGCGGAAACCTGGAATGGCCGTCTGGCCATGATGGGTTTCGTGATCGGCCTGGCCACCGAAATCCTCACCGGCCAGGGCATCCTGGCCCAGGTGGGTCTCGGCTGAAGCTCCGGCACCATCGCCTCTCCCGCCCCCTGGCCTTGCCAGGGGGCTTTGTTGTGCCGTGGCACCGTTGTGTCAGGGCACCGGGGCTGCCATGGTTGCCCAGCCCCGTCGCCCCCGTGTGTCCATGCCTCCCTCCCCGCCACCGTCCCCCGTGGTGGTGAAGCTGCAGATCATCGCGGCGGTGTTCCTTCCCATGGCTCTCCTGGCGGTGTGGCTGCGGTCCCAGGGTTTCTGATGATGGCGTCGTGCTGCCGCCGGCGCGGCAGGAGATGGTGCACCGCATGGATCACCACCCCCCAGATCACCGGCTCGCTGTCCTGCAGCACGATGGGGGCGATGGTGGGGTCGCTGGCCACCAGGTGCCAGGGCGGACGGTCACCGCGCAGGTGCCGCAGCACGAAGCGCCCCTCGTGCACGGCGACCACCGTGCAGCCGGGGCGTGCGCTCACGCTGCGGTCGATCACCAGCAGGTCGCCGTGGTGGATGCCGGCGGACCGCATGGCATCCCCCTCCACCCGCATCAGAAACGTGGAGGTGGGCCGTGGGATCAGGGCGGTGTTGAGATCGATCGAGGCTTCGACGTAGTCGTCAGCCGGGCTGGGGAATCCCGCCGCCACGGCCTCCATGGCGAGGGGCAGTCCGGAGCCGGTCGCGGCACTGTCGATGGGGCCGAGCCAGGTGAGCTCGCCTCCAGGGGCCCCCTGGCGAAGGTGCTGCATGCAGCTCGGACCACGACGCTGCGTACATTTGTACTGCATGGCGTGGGTGTCCTGCATGGCGTGGGCGCGCTGCCGGTCACCCGCCGCAGCCCCGCCGGACCACCTCCTCCTGGATGGCCTGCAGGTCGGCGTCAGCGGGGGCCTGGGGCGCGAACAGCAGCGACCAGGCCAGCGGCACGTCACCCTCGCGCAGCGCCGTGTCGATGGCGTTGACCCACGCCGCGCCACTGTCCTGCAGACCTTCGATCAGCCGCCGGGTGGATTCCATCCGGCCGGCGGCGGCGCCCACCAGATGGACATGGGCGAAGGCGTCGGCGGCGGCATCCTGGGGGCGGAGCTGCAGCAGCACCAGCTCTCCCGGAAGGATCGGTGCGGTGGGCCAGTCGAGCGGTGTGCGAATGGGTTGCTCGGGGGTGCTCACCAGGCGCCAGGTGGTGGCGCGCGGGCGCGCGATCCGCAGCTCCAGCAACGGCTCCACCACCACCAGGCGGGGCCGGGCCACCGGCACGATGCCCAGCGCGTCCGCGTCCTCCACCGGTTCCACCCGGGGGGCCACCACGCAGACGGCCACCGGCAGCTGGGGCTGCTGCTGTATGGCGTTGCTGGCGGGCGTCGCAGCCAGGCCCGCCAGCACCAGCAGGTTCACCAGCCGGAAAGGCATCAACGCAAGCCGGGAACGGTGGGGGGGGCGATCCGGATGGACATGCTGATGGCCGGCACGATGGGCCTGGTTTCCATGTGGGGCAGGTTCGCCGGGTGGGGCAGGAACGCCGGAACGTGATTCGTGGAACGTGATCCGTTCGGTCGGGGGGCATCGGCGGGGGTGGGTCCGCCGCCTCCATTGGACCCGATGCTGGCAACTTAGCCGCCCAGGCCAGGGCCCACCACATCCTGCTGTGCAGGGCTCACTTTCTCGCCCCAGGCATGCAGTTCGTCCAGCACCGGCAGCAGCTCCCGCCCCAGGGGGGTGATGGCGTAGTCGACCCGCGGCGGCACCTGGGCATACACGGTGCGCTGCACCACGCCGTCGGCTTCCAGTTCGCGCAGCTGGGCGGTGAGCACCTTCTGGCTGATGCCGTGGAGGGCGCGCTGGAGATCGGAGAAGCGACACACCGCCTCGATGAGTTCGCGCAGGATGAGCAGCTTCCAGCGGCCCTGGATCACCCGCAGGGCCAGCTGGGCCTTGCAGCCGGCATGGTCGTGGCTGTGGCGGAATCCGGGCCGGGAGCCCTGCGGCCGCTCGGCCTCCTGCCCGTCCATGGGTTACGTCGAGGTCACCGACCCACTTTGGCGTACCTGCTTGTGCCGAGGGGGGAGGCTGCCGCACGATCGGTCTGTCCGTCACCGGTTCCCCAGGGCCGGCTTCCGTGATCCTGCCGTGATGACCGATCTGCTCGTGCTGGCCGCCAGCAACGGCGAGAATCTGCGCCTGGCTGAGCGCTTCGCGGCGGCGGCCAGGGCCCGTGACCTCAGCGCCGATGTGCTGGACCTCACGGCCCTGCCGCTCCCCCTGTTCACGCCCCGCGCCCTGGAGGCAGGCCTCCCTGCCGCCGTGGCCGATCTGCAGCGCCGCCTGGCGGCGGTGCCCCGCTGGGTGATCTGTGCCCCGGAGTACAACGGCTCGATTCCGCCGGTGCTCACCAGTGCCATCGCCTGGCTGTCGGTGCAGGGCGACGACTTCCGCGCCCTGTTCAACCAGCGTCCGATCGCCATCGCCACCCATTCCGGCGGCGGCGGGCACACCGTGATGGCGGCGCTGCGGCTGCAGCTGGCCCATCTGGGCGCCCATGTGGTGGGCCGCCAGCTGGTGAGCAACGCCACCCATCCGGCCAAGGACAGCAGCATCGCCGATCTGGTGGATCGGCTGCTTTCCCTCGACAGCTCCCATCCATGACCTCCCTCACCTCCCCGGGGTCCGACACCCTGGTGTTTCGTCCTGCCGCCGAGCGCTTCCACAGCCGGCTCGACTGGCTGGACAGCTGGCACTCCTTCTCGTTCTCGAACCACTACGACCCCGCCTGGATGGGCTTCGGGCCGCTGCGGGTGATCAATGACGACACCATCGCGGCGGGTAAGGGGTTCGGCCTCCATCCCCACCGCGACATGGAGATCGTGACGGTGATGGTGGAGGGCCAGCTGAACCACCGCGATTCCATGGGGCACACGGCGGTGCTGCGGGAAGGTGAGGTGCAGGTGATGAGCGCCGGCACCGGGGTGGTGCACAGCGAGATGAACCTCGGCGAGCGCCCCTGCCGGCTGCTGCAGATCTGGATCGAGCCGGCCCGCAGGGCGCTGCCGCCGGCCTACGGCCAGAAGTCCTTCCGCATCGGCGCGGGCTGGACGCCCCTGCTTACGCCCGACGCCGCCGGGGACACCCTGGCGATCCAGCGGCCGGTGCAGCTGTGGCGCGCCAGGCCCCGGCCGGGTGATGCCCTGGAGGCGGCCATCGGCCCCGGCAGCCAGGGTTGGCTGCAGCTGATCGACGGCCGCGGGGAGATCGCTGGCAGACCCCTGCAGCGCGGGGATGGGATCGGCTTCGAGGCCGGCGCCTTGCCCCCGTTCGTGGCGGGCCCGGAGGGGGCCGATCTGCTGCTGTTCGCGCTGCGCTGATCATGTCCGAGCATGGTGACCCGGTCGCCCCTTCCCTTGGACCTCCAGCTCGCGATGCTTCAGCCCCCGCGCGGCTACCTCACGCTCAGTTGGCTGGGCCTGGTGGCCAACGCCCTGCTGCTCCCGTTCATCCTCCTGGTGATCCTGCGGGATCCCACCTGGCGCACGGTGCACATCGTGCTCGGCTCCAGTGCCGTGCTCCCCACGGCCGTGGTGGGGCTGGTGGCGACCACGGGGCTGCTGAAGTGGCGCGCCTGGGGACAGATCGTGGCGATCGTGGCCCTCTCGATGAGCCTGGCCGTGGGCCTGCCCTACGGCATCGTGCGTCTGGCGGTGTTCAGCGAGGGGCGTGCGCTCACCGCCGTGATCGCCGGCCTGGTGTGGACGGTGAATGCGGCCGTGCTGGTGTACTGGTGCCGCCCCTGCATCCGCCGCTATCTCACCTGAGCCTCCCTTAGCAGCCCTCCGGTTTTGCCGCCAGGGCCCGGACCACCCGAAGATGTTGTGAAGGTGACAGTTTCTGGCTGTCACAAGGGCCATGATCCCCGTTGGATCTCGTGTTGTCAGAGATGGCTCCCGTTCATGCCCAGCATGTGCGTCACTACCGTCTTGTCGATCAACAGGGTGCCCCCCATCCGGTGCTTGACGACCTTTATGAGTCGTTGGACGCCGCCTGGACCGAGGCGATGGGCTGGTGGCAGGACCAGTTCGGTGCCAGTCAGGGTCCGGTGGAGATCGGGGTGGAAGTGAGCACCGCCAGTGGCGACTGGCGCACGCTCCGTTTCCCCGGGGGCACCGGTTGACCGTCAAGGGGTGTGACGCCTGCCGGGAGGGCTTCGGCCCTCCCGGTTTTTTTGGCGGTGGTTTTTTTGGCGGTGGTCAGCGCCAGTCGGGGTCGTAGATCCGCAGGGTGGCGAAACCCAGGGGGGCCGGGCTGGGGTTGGGGCCGGCCGGAAACGCCTGCACCTGGAACATGTAGGTGTCGGACATCGAGGGGTTGGCCCAGGGCTTGAGCATCACGGTGACCGTGGTGCCCGGGGGAACCGGTTCCGGGAAGCTCACCCGCACTTCGCGTTGCCGTGCATCGAATTCGGCGTCCACGGCAATCGCCCGGCCCTCGCGGCGCGGGCGTCCGACGAAGGCTCGGGTGCGTTCCGGACTGAAGGCAAACCTGGTGTCCACCCCGCGGGTCTGGCGAAAGCTCAGGCCCTCCAGGGAGGCACCGGCATCCTCGGGAAGCTCCACGGTGAAGTAGTACCGCGCCGATGGCTGTGACACGATCGAGTTGTAGCTCACCAGATCCACCTTCCAGGGGGCACGGCGGAAGTAGGTGCTGCCGCGCAGCTCCAGGGCCAGGGTGGAGGGTTGCTCCCCGGCCTGGGCCGCGGGGGGACTGGGCAGCACGATCAGGAGCATGGCCAGCCCAGGGCCACTGAGCAGGGGAGCGACGGTGCGGGCCAGGCCTTGGGCGGAACGGTGACGGCTCCGGCAGGCTGCTGGTCGCGGCCTGGGGCAGGAGGGATCGGTCGACTTCATGGCTGACCAGGACCACAACTCACAGGGCCGATGCTACGGAGGCCTCCACAAAGGGGCGTGGATCCTGGTCGCGGCGGTGCTGCACCGGCAACGCTGGGGCCTGGGCCTCGGAGGCGATCGGATCGCGCTGGGCGGTGGCCTCCAGCGCCTGGCGCAGGTGCCGTGCCGCATGCAGGGGCATGTCGCGCGGCACGCTGATGCGATCGCGCAGGCTGCGCAGACCCGCCGCGGTTCCAGGGGGTGGCGAACAGGGGCCAGCTCCGATCAGCTGGGTGAGGGCGCAGCGCAGGGCCTGATCCATTGCCGCGCCAGCCAGGGCAGGACGCTCCTGCAGCACTCTGCGGTGCCGCAGCATCCGTTCCAGGGCCACGGCCGCGGCATCCTCGGGCTCCGGCGCCGATGTCTCGGGGTCGGAACCATCGGCCATGGTGAGGGGCCAGGGGCCTGCATCGATGCGCCGGGCCAGGGCCATCTGGATGGCGCTGTTGGTGGCGAAGCATCCCCCCATCTGGGGGGGAAGGTCATGGGCATGGGTGTGAAAGTCGCCCTGGGTCCCGCGGTACGTCTGCCGCTGCTCAAGGGCCGTGAACCAGCGGTGGAGGGTGGGATGCTCCTGGCGCAGCAGGAACCCCTTGTAGTAGGCCAGCGAAGCGTTCATCCGCTCGAGGTAGGGCACGAACACGAGATCGGCCGTGCTGAATCGATCCAGCAGCCAGGGGCCGGCGGTCTGCTCCAGAGCCGCTTCCATCGCCGCGGCCGTGCGCTGGAACTGCAGCTGGGCCTGCTGGTCGCTGGCCCCATTCCGGTGGGGTTGGCAGAGCCAGGCACACCAGCTCCGGAACAGCAGCCGTTCCAGCTGCCGCAGGGGCAACACCTCAGGCTGATGCAGTCCTGCCGCCAGGGCGCCGAAGGCCTGCTCCAGCGCCTCGAGGATGCGGTCGCTCTCGGTGATCAGCCGGCCATCGAACTCGATGGCCGGCAGCATTCCGGAAGGCACCCGTTGGCGGTACCAGGCTTCCTTGGTGCCGTAGCACACCATCGTGACCTTGCGGATCCGGTAAGGGATCCGCCGCTCCTCCAGCCAGAGCCACACTTTCTGGCAGTAGGGGCACCAGGCATGGTGGTCCCGGTAAAGGATGACGCGAACGTCGCGCGCGTTGTGGCCGAACAGCCGCAGGAGCGCCTGGGCATTGGTGGGGCCATGCACGCGATCGGCCGGGGTTGATGCCCGGGAGGCCAGCTCATCCCAGGACAGGGGCTCGATCACAGGGTCGCTTCCGTATGGCGCGGGCCTGTTCTAGGGGACGCCGGCGGGTGGATCGCGATCGCAGCACGATGGTGCCGTTGGTCGGGGGACGGATCCTGCCGCCAGAGGCGCGAACCCGCCAGCACTGAGAGCCAGCTGGGGGCCGTCGACGCGGCCATCAGCCAGGTGTGGAAATCGATGGAGGGATTCAGATCAGGGTGGAGTCACCGGACTCGCCGGTGCGAATCCTGATGGCGTTTTCCACCGGCGTGATGATGATCTTGCCGTCTCCGATCTCACCGGTGCGGGCTGCCGACAGGATGGCCTCCACCACCTTGTCCACGGCCTCATCGGTGACCACCGTGGTGACGTTCATCTTGGTGAGCAGCTTGGCTTCCACCTTCACACCCCGATAGACCTCGGTGTGGCCCATCTGCTTGCCAAAGCCCTGCACCGGAGTGACGGTGATGCCGTTGATGCCGACCTCGACGAGGGCTTCCTTCACGGCGTCAAGCTTCTCGGGGCGCACGATGGCTTGAATCTGTTTCACGCGATACAGGATGCAGCTCTTCTGATCTAGGGGGTGGGTGCCCCGCGTTCTGTAGCAACGACAGCCATCTGCCCCAAACCGGTGGCAACGTTGATCGGAGGGCCGACCCGGGGCGCTGACCCGCAGCGCTGAGCCCGTTCCCCCCGCAGCCAAGGCAAAAGCCCGACGCTCACGATCCGGGGAGGAGCGCCGGGCCTGGGGGTGCGCTGCCGGTTGCCTTTCAGGCGGCGTTGGCGCGGTGGTGATACACCGCCCCGCGGTAGTGGAGCTCACGGGAGGTGTCCACCGGTGCCGGCTCATGGCGCAGGGGTGCCAGGTAGTGCCGCCCCCTGTAGGTGTGCTCGACAGCCTCGCTGGAGGGGTGCTCGTGCTGGCTGGCGTCGTAGGGAATGCCGCGATAGCGAAGTTGGGAGTTGGTCATGGTTCCGACCGCGTTGGGGATTGAAAGCAAGCGGTGCGCACAAGGCGACCGGCGTGGGGCAGAGGAGCGTTGCTTCACCCGTGCCGAGTCAGCCGTGTGGGGGTGCTCGTGATCGGGTTACTTCCAGCTGTCACCTTCTGGACTCCTGGTCCGTGCCAGCCCGACGCAGAGCGAGGTGGCTGTCCGGTGCCGGGCATTCGCAGAAGGGCAAGGGCCCAACGGACTGTCCTGCAGCACTGGTCTACGCCCTTCCGCTGTTCATTGTGAACATTGCTGCCGGAAAGAAGGGAAACTTCGCAATCTGCCGCACTGGCATGGGCTGGGCCTAGGGCTGTGCCTGTGTTTCCGCACGGAAGGAGCCGCAGTCGGGAGCCTGGGCCCATTTGGTATCAAAACGAACACCGGAGGGTGCCGCTACAGCGCATTGTCGTTCGCAATGGGCGCCCTGTGGGCGTCCTACCCCCATCGAGCAGCCGTCTTTCTGATCTGCCCATGACCATTGCTTCCCACCCTCCCAGGCGCCCGAAGCGCCTGCAGGAGGCGAGTCTGCTGGAGGCCCCCTCCTTGCTGCTGCGCGGAATCCGAGGCCTCTCCTCCCAGCGCAGCCTTGTCTGGTTGGCCTGCATCCCCCTCGCCCTGTTCGGCCTCGGGGTGTTCAACCTCTCCGCCCACGCAGCTGAGCTCCCGGAACTCACGGCCGCCTTCCTGGCCAACAACATGTTCCTGTTGATCGCCGCGGTTCTGGTGATCTTCATGAACGCCGGCTTCGCCATGGTGGAAGCTGGGTTGTGTCGGCAGAAGAACGCTGTCAACATCCTGGCCAAGAACCTTATCGTCTTCGCCCTGGCGGTGTCGGCCTACTGGTTCATCGGCTACAAGATCATGTACAACGCCGACTGGGTGATTCCCGGTTGGTTCAAGTTCGGTGGAATCTTCTTTGATCCCACCGTCACCGCCGAGATGGTCACCGACGCTGCGCTCGTGCCCAGCATCGACTTCCTCTTCCAGGCCGCCTTCGTGGGCACGGCTGCCACGATCGTTTCCGGTCTAGTCGCTGAGCGCATCAAGTTCGGGGAGTTCGTGATTTTCTCCCTGGTGCTCTGCGGCATCCTCTACCCGATCTCCGGCTCCTGGCAGTGGAATTTCCCCGATGACGCCGGTGTGGGTGGTGGCTGGCTGGCCAGCCTCGGCTTCATCGACTTCGCCGGCTCCACGGTGGTGCACTCCTTCGGGGCCTGGGCCGGCCTGATCGGCGCCATTCTGCTCGGCCCCAGGATCGGCAAGTTCGTGGAAGGCAAGCCCCAGGCCATCCCTGGCCACAACCTCTCCATCGCCACCCTCGGCTGCCTGATCCTCTGGATCGGCTGGTACGGCTTCAACCCTGGCTCGGTGCTGGCGATGAACGAAACCGTCCCCTACGTGGCCGTCACCACCACGCTGGGTGCGGCTGGCGGCGGTATCTCCGCCACCCTGATGAGCCAGTTCACCGGTGGCAAGCCGGACCTCACCATGACCATCAACGGCATCCTGGCCGGTCTGGTGGCCGTGACCGCCGGCTGCGACGGCTTCTCCATGCCCGCGGCCTGGGTGGTGGGCTTCATCGGGGGTGTGCTGGTGGTTCTCTCCGTGGCCTTCATCGACGGCCTCAAGATCGACGACCCCGTGGGCGCCTTCTCGGTGCACGGCACCTGTGGCATGTGGGGCACCCTGGCTGTGGGCCTGTTCAACATGGACAAGGGCCTGCTCACCGGCCATGGCCCCGCCCAGCTGGGCATCCAGATCGTGGGCATCGTGGCCTTCGCCATCTTCGCGATCGTGGCTTCCCTGATCACCTGGTCGATCATCGGCGCCATCTTCGGTGGCATCCGAGTCACCGAGAAGGAAGAGATCGAGGGCCTCGACATCGGCGAACATGGCATGGAGGCCTACCCCGATTTCGCTGCCAGCGCCAAATAGGGTCCATCATCCCTCCCTGGGTGCTCTCCGCCAGCGCCCATGGCCTAGGCCCACGGTCAGCCGTGGGCTTTTTGCTGCCTACCCTGGGCTGGACCCTCGGCGGCCCGGCCGGGCTGCCTGTGGCTGCTGTTCTGACCCTGCCGCGAACCCCCTGTTGCGATGACCGACTGCTACGACTTGATCGTGCTGGGTGCCGGCTCCGGCGGCCTGGCCGCTGCCAAGCGGGCGGCCTCCTACGGGGCCCGGGTGGCGATCGTGGAGGGGGATCGGGTGGGAGGCACCTGCGTGATCCGCGGCTGTGTGCCCAAGAAGCTGCTGGTGTACGGCTCCGCCTACCGCCATCTCGTGCACGATGCGCCCAGTTTCGGCTGGCATCTGGATGGGGTCCGCTGCGAGGCGGCCCAACTCCTCGTCAACGTGCGCGCCGAGGTGGATCGCCTCAACCAGCTGCACATCGGCCTGCTGGAGAAGGCGGGTGTGGATCTGGTGCCCGGCTGGGGGAGCTTCACGGGCCCCGAAACCGTGACGGTGAGCGCTGCCGATGGCTCCAGCAGGGAACTGCGCGCCGCCCGCATCCTGATCGCCGTGGGTGGACGACCCCACCGCCCCGCCATCCCCGGCGCCGATCTGGCCTGGGTGAGTGATGACATGTTCCTGCTGGAACAACTGCCCGAGCACGTGGTGGTGGTGGGCGGCGGCTTCATCGCCTGTGAGTTCGCCTGCATCCTCCACGGCCTCGGGGTGGCCGTCACCCAGCTGGTGCGGGGCGACCACCTGCTGCGCGGCTTCGATCGCGAGGCCAGCCGTGCGGTTCAGGACGCCATGGAGGAGCAGGGCATCACGCTGCGCTTCGCCCATACCCCCGCGGCCATCACCGGAGAGTGCGCCCCCGGCGAGCTGACGCTCACCACCCAGAGCGGTGAGCAGATCGGCTGTGGAGGGGTGCTGCTGGCCACGGGTCGCAAGCCCTTTCTGCGCGGGCTCAATCTCGAGGCTGCCGGGGTGGCCGTGGAGGGCGATGCCATCGCAGTCGACGCGGATCAACGCACCAACGTGCCTCACATCTACGCCGTGGGGGATGTGACCGACCGGGTGAACCTCACCCCGGTGGCGGTGGATGAGGGCCGTGCCTTTGCCGACACCGTCTACGGCCAGCGGCCGCGGCAGGTGGACCATGATCTGGTGGCCAGCGCCGTGTTCTCCCAGCCCGAACTTGCCGGGGTGGGTCTCACCGAGGAACAGGCCATCGCCCGCCATGGCGCCGAGGCCGTCCGGGTCCATCGGGCCCGCTTCCGGCCCATGAGTCAGGCGTTGCCGGGGCGGGGCCCCCGGGTGCTTCTCAAGCTGATCGTGGAGATCGCCTCCGGCCGCGTGCTCGGTTGCCACATGGTGGGCGACCATGCCGCCGAAATCATTCAGATGGCGGCGATCGCCATCGGCATGGGAGCCACCAAGGCCGACTTCGACCGCACCATGGCGCTGCACCCCTCGGTGGCGGAGGAATTCGTGACCATGCCCAACTAGCGGATCTCCTCCGAGGGGGTGATGCCCCATTGCTCACGCAGCCCCTGGTTGCTCAGCTCCCACGCATGCTCAGCTGGAGCCACGCTGTGGCTGTGCTGGCACGGCATCAGCCCCTTCCGGCTGAAGATCTCCTCCAGCTGGGCTGCGTATTGGCTGGCCTGGGCGATCAGGGCCTCGAGGTGGGCACGGCCACCGGTGGCTTCGAGCATGGTGGGGTTGAAGCGGCACTGCTCCAGGTCCTCACGATGCCGTTCGAGCCAGGCCCACTCGTATTGCAGCATGGCATCGGTGCAGTGCTCCAGCTCATCGCTGAACAGCCGCTGGGGGGGGTGCGGAGCCACGGGCGCCCTGTCTGCCGGGGGGGACTGCCGGCTGGCAAGCCGCTGCATGATGTCGCGCAGATGACTCATGGACCCTCGTCCACCGCTGCTGGCATTGTTGCCCGGACGTGTTGCCGGCGTCAGGCCCCCTGATCAGGCTCCCTGATTGGTGTAGCCCATCATCGTGGCCTTGACGTGGGCCAGGGCTGTGCCCTCGAGAAACTGCTGGTCCAGCAGGAGCAGGGCCGCTGCGTTGTCCCCCGCCAGGCGGAGCCGCTTGCGGACGAACCGGGCCTCGGCCTCCTCCTTGATCTGCTCTTCCACGAACCAGTCCAGCATCGCCGCGGCACTGCGCTCGGAGGCCTCATCCGCCAGGCTGTACAGATGGTTGATCGAGGCCGTCACCTCCTTCTCCATCTCGTCGACCCGATCGAACAACTGCTGAACCGAGTCCCAGTGGCGAGGGGGGGCCTGGATCGTGGGGAGCACCACCTGTTCGTCACAGTCCACCAGGTAGGCGATCATCCGGGCTGCATGGGTGCGCTCCTCATCGCTCTTGGTGAGCATGTACTGGGAGAAGCCGGCCAGATCCTTCTCCCGCAGCCAGATCGACATGGCGAGATACGTGTGGCTCGCCTGGAATTCCGACTCCAGGTGCCGGTTGATGGCTTGGGTGAGGTTGTTCACAGGGGGGGCCGGGATCCTGGGGGTGGAGTCTCCCCAGGCTATGGAGGGGAGAGTCTGCCGGCAGCACGGCGGCGGGCAGGGTCAGATCCTTCGCCCGGACGCCTGAGGCCGGCCCCGGGCGAGGGCGACCCCAGCGCGGGGAGATTCAGTTGGCCCTGGGCCCAGTGGGCGGTGAGGGCGGCCAGCAGGCTGAGACGGTTGCCGTGAAGACGAAGCATGGGAGGTCGGGCGGCTCGCTCCAGCCTGCTGCCGCTGGCCTGAGCTGGGGCTGATCCATGCAACGGGGGCGGGCAGCCAATGGCACAGACGCGTGCATCGTGAGGGCGTGGTCGCCAGGGGGGAGGATGGGCACCAGCAGCTGCCTGCCATGCCCTGCCTGCTCGCCATCCAGCACCTCGACCGGGAGGGGCCGGGCCTGTTCGCGGAAGCGGCCGCCGCCAGGGGTTGGCAGCTGCGGGTGTCCCGCCCGGATCGGGGCGATCCGCTGCCGGATCCCGGCGTCGGCGATGTGCTGCTGGTGCTGGGCGGTCCGATGGGGGTGGCCCAGATCGGCGACCCCGCCTACCCCTGGCTCGCGGCTGAAGTGGACCTGCTGCGCCACGTGCTGGAACGCCGCCATCCCGTGGTGGGCCTCTGCCTGGGGGCCCAGCTGCTGGTGCATGCCGCCGGGGGGCTGGTGGAGCCCCTCTGCGCGGGTGAGCCGCCGGTGCCGATCCGCGAGGTGGGCTGGGGAGCGGTGTCCTTCACCGTGGCTCCTGAGCAGGAGCCGCTGCTGCGCGGTCTCGATCCGAGTGAGGTGATGCTGCACTGGCATGGCGATCGGGTGCGCCTGCCGGCCTCGGCCCAGTTGCTCGGTTCCACGCTGCTCTGCCCGGAGCAGGTCTTCCGGCTGGGGCCGCGGGCCTACGGCCTGCAGTGCCATGTGGAGGTGCTGCCCGGCGATCTGGAGCGCTGGCTGCTGGAGGATGCCGACTACGTGGAGGCGGCGCTGGGCCCGGGGGCTGCCCAGCGGATCCGCCATGACGCCAGCCTTTGGGGTGAACGCAGCAGGCGCCAGGGGCGCCTGCTGATCGACAACCTGCTCGATCTTCTGGCCCCCGGAGGTGAGGGGCAACGGTGATGGCACTGCTGCAGATTTGGCAGGCAGATCAGGCGATCGGAATCCTGGATGCACGACGGGGCAGGCTGGGGCCCGCACTGGGCTGCAGCTGCCGGGGCAACGTGGCTGGATCCAGGGGGGCGAGGCTGCTGAGGCTGTAGGTGGTCTCGATCAGCTCGCGGCCTCCGGACGGAAGCTCGAGCAGGGTGAGGGTCTGACCCTGGCTCTGGCCGCTCTGGAGCAGCCGCCGCGGGCCGCTGCCCATTGCCCCCAGGCTGAGCAGGTTCAGCCGGCCGACGCGGCTGGGAAAGTAGGCGTGGTGGTGGCCGCTCACATAGAGGTTCACCCGCCCCTGCTCCATCAGCTGCAGCAGCTCACCGGGGCGATCCAGCACCTCGCCGGGACGATCCCGGCCCTGGCTCACGGCGTAGAGCGGCAGATGGCCGATCACCAGGCGCAGCCTGGCCTGCCGGGCGGCCGCACTGGCCAGTTGCTGCTGGGCCCAGCGCTTCTGGTCGGCGCCGAGGAAGGCCGAGGAGGCATCCAGCACCAGGAGGAAGACATCCCCGTGCAGCAGGCTGTAGCGGAACGGGAAGGCCTCCGCGCTCAGCAGATTCAGCCCCAGCCTGGGGCGCTGGGCCAGCCAGAAGCGCTCGGCGCGCTGCCGATCCAGGGCGAACACATACTGCCCCTGGCTTCGGCTGCTGGAGGCATCGTGGTTGCCCATGGCGGGCACAAAGCCGATGCCCCGACCCACCAGCGGATCGAGAACCTGCTGCCCGAAGCTGCGCCACATCGCATCGAGCTGCCCTGTGCTGAGGCCTGCTTTCTGTCCGGCCACCATGTCGCCGGCGCAGATCACCAGTTCGGGGGCCAGGCTCTGGAGCAGGTCCACCCCCCGCTGCACCTGGGGCACATAGGTGGTGGAGCCGTAACTGCTGTTGAGATCGCTGATCAGCGCCAGCCGCAGAGGTGATGCAGCCGCCTGGGAGGACGCTGCCGGAGTCCCCCCGCCGGAGGAGGCGGGCCTGGGCCAGAGGGCCTGGACCGCCAGCACTCCCGAGCCCGCCGCAGCCAGGTGGAGCAAGCGCCGGCGGGTGAGGGGCATGGCGATCAGAACACCGCGAGGGAGGCGCCGAGGCCGATGACCATCACGGCGATCAGGGCGACAGCCCAGAGGGCATGGGAGCGGGCGTCGCTGGCAGTCTCCCCGACCACCGCCTGGATCTCGTCGGCGTAGAGGTTGTCGTGGTTCTCCAGGTCGTGGGTGTGCATCGTGGGACTCCCTAGACGGCTGTTTCAACCGTAGGCAGCCCCATCGCTTCCCGACCACCTGCGATGCATCACGAGATGTGAGCGCCTGTGACGGCTCCGAGGCTCAGGCCCCGGGGCCCAGCCCCTCAGGCTCCGGCGCTGCCTTTGCCCTTGGTGCCCTTGCGGCCCTTGCCGGGGCCGCCGACGGGAGCCTGGATGCCGTTGCGCTCATAGATCTTGCGCATCTGGTCGCGGGTTTCGGCACGCAGTTTCTGCTGGGCCTGACGGTCGGCCTTCTTGCAGTTGCGCAGGGCGTCCTGGTTGTTGGCCGCCTTGGTGCAGCGCAGATAGGTCTCCTGAATCTTCAGGCTCTGCTGCTGCTGCTTGAGCAACAGGGCCTTGCGCTCCGGAAAGATCTTCTCCCTCTGGGCCGGGGTGAGCCGCTCGGGGGGGGCCGAGTCCTGGCCGATGGCCGGGGTGAAGCTGCCCAGGGCCAGGGCCAGGGTGGCGGCGGCGGCGCAGCCGCCACGGAAGAGCAGGCGCGGCAGGGTGGTGGGCAGGGCGGATGGCGAGGCCATGGTTTCAATCGGGAGCAACAGGCTTGATCCTGGGGGAGCGATCTGCCTCAGGTCTGACCGCGGGGCCCTGAGATGTGACCAGATCTGACAGGGAATGCCCCCGCAGGCCGAGGGTGTAGCCCCCCTCCGGAGCATGCCGGTGGAAGAGTTCGCCCCCGTGGGCCGCGGCGGCCCGCTGGGCGATCGCCAGACCCAGCCCGCAATGGCCGTCACCGCCCCGGGCCTCGTCCAGTCGCCGGAACGGCTGCAGGGCCTGCTCCCAGAGCTGGTCGGGGATGCCGCTGCCTCCATCGCGCACGGTGATGGAGAAGCCGGCCCCGTTCCAGGGCTCCAGAGCCAGCTGGAACGGTGGTTGGCCATGGCTGGCGGCATTGCTGAGCAGGTTGCCCACCGCCCGGCTCAGGGCCGTGGGGCGCACCCAGGCGCGCAGGGGCTGCAACCGCAGCTGCAGCCCGGGCAGGCCGCTCTGGCCAGCCACCTCCGCCAGCAGGGCATCGAGATCCAGCTGCACCGGAACCTCATCGCCATCGCCCCGGGCGAAGGAGATGAACTGCCGGGTGATGCGCTCGAGCGCGTCGAGATCGGCCTGGGCCTTGGCCACGTCCGCCGCCGTCATCGGCTGGTTCTCGGCCAGATGCAGCCGCAGCCGCAGCCGGGTGATGGGGCTGTTCAGGTCATGGCCGATGCCGGCCAGCATGGTGGCCCGTTCGCGCCTGGCTTCCTCCAGGCTTCGCAGCAGGGCATTGAACCGCCGGGTGATCTGGCGCACGGCCCGGGTGCCCCGCTCGCTCAGCGGCTCCGGCTCCTGGCCGCTGCCGAGCTGTTGCAGCGAATGCTCCAGCTGCCGCAGCGGCCTCTGCACCTCCAGGCTCAGCACCAGGGTGGAGAGCCCCAGGCCGCTGGCCACCAGCGACAGCACCAGAGACAGGGGATCGGGCGGCCAGCGACGCAGGCGCGGCAGCGAGACCGACAGCCAGATCGGCTCGATCGGGGACACCATCTCCACCCAGAGGCCGCCGCCGGCCGCCACCACCTCGCGGCAGTAGCCGAGCTGGTCGCAGAGCTGCTGATGCAGCGCTTCCGCTTCGGCCACGCCCCGGGGGCTGGCCGGTGGCGGTGATTTCGCCAGCTCCAGCCCGCTGAGTTCAGCCACCGCCTCCATCGGGTACTGCTCCAGGGCGAGTTCGCCCAGCCGCAGGCTGAAGGCCACCTCCGAGCTGAGCTGGATCATCTGGCTGCGGGCCAGCCGCCGGCTGAGCAGGGCCTGCACCGTCACCAGGCACAGCAGCCACAGCAGCAGCCCGCAGGCCGCGTAGGCCAGCACCCGCAGGCCGCGGTGGCGCCTAGACCCTGGGCTGGCCATCGGGGACGAAGACATAGCCATAGCCCCAGACGGTCTGGATGTGGCGGGGGCGGGAGGGATCGTCCTCCACCAGCCGCCGCAGGCGTGACACCTGCACATCCATGCTGCGGGCATCGGTGTCGCTGGTGGGACCCCGGGAGAGTTCGATCAGCCGTTCCCGCGAGAGGGGCCGGTGGGGGTGCTGGGCGAACGCCAGCAGCAGGCTGAACTCGCCGCTGGTGATGCTCACCGGCTGGCCCTCCCTCTCCAGCTGGCGGCTGCTGGGGTGCAGCACCCAGCCGCCGAAGGGGATCGGGCCGGCCTCCGCCTGGGGCGCCCCGGACGGGCCTGTGCCGCGGCGACGCAGCACCGCCTCGATCCGGGCCGTGAGTTCGCGGGGCAGAAAGGGCTTGGCCAGGTAGTCGTCGGCGCCCTGCTCGAGGCCGATGATGCGGTCCACCGCATCGCCCTTGCCGGTGAGCATCAGCACCGGCAGGTCATCGCCCCCATCCCGCAGCCGCCGCAGCAGGCAGAGCCCGTCGTCGCCGGGGAGCATCAGATCGAGCACCACCAGATCGGGCCGCTGGCTCTCGAGCCGGGCGGCCAGCTGCTGGCCGTTGGCGAGGCAGCGCACCTCATAGCCCTGGTCGCCGAGATAGCGCTGCAGCATCTGGCGGAGTTCGGGATCGTCATCGACGACCCAGATGCGGTGGGGTCGGGCCATGGCTCCGGCGGGCCGGCGGCAGACGGGTGCCGTTCATCCTCCCCCGCCCCGCGGCAGGTCGGTCGACGCACTGTCCCTGGGTGTATCCCCCGCCCAGAGCCCGGCCAGAGCCCCGCTCAGACGAGGGCCAGGCCCCGCTCGTTGAAGACGCCTTCGAACAGCACCGAGCTCAGGTAGCGCTCGCCCGAATCGGGCAGCACCACCACGATGGTCCTGCCGGCGTAGGCGGGATCGGCGGCCAGCCGCAGGGCGGCGCAGGTGGCGGCGCCGCAGGAGATCCCGGCCAGGATGCCCTCCTCCCGCATCAGCCGCCGGGCCATCTCCACGGCCTCGGCATCGCTCACGGTCTCCACCCGGTCCACCAGGTCGAGGTCGAGGTTGCCCGGCACGAAGCCGGCACCGATGCCCTGGATCTTGTGGGGCCCGGGCCTGAGCTCCTCGCCGGCCTTGGCCTGGGAGATCACCGGGCTGGTGACGGGCTCCACCGCCACCGACTCCAGCGGCTTGCCCAGGGTGTGCTTGATGTAGCGGCTGACGCCGGTGATGGTGCCGCCCGTGCCGACGCCGGCCACGAGCACGTCCACGTGGCCTTCGGCGTCCTCCCAGATCTCGGGGCCGGTGGTGTCGTGGTGGATGCGCGGGTTGGCGGGGTTGGCGAACTGCTGCAGCAGCACGTAGCGGTCCGGTTCCGTCGCCGCCAGCTCCTGGGCGGCGCCGATGGCCCCCGACATGCCCAGCCGTCCTTCGGTGAGCAGCAGCCGTGCTCCGTAGGCCGTGAGCAGCTTGCGCCGCTCCAGGCTCATCGTCTCGGGCATGGTGAGCGTGAGCGGTATGCCGCGCGACGCCGCCACGAAGGCCAGGGCGATGCCAGTGTTGCCGCTGGTGGGCTCGATCAGCTCCTTGCCCGGCCCCAGCAGGCCGTCCTGCTCCGCCTGCCAGATCATGGCCGCGCCGATGCGGCACTTCACCGAATAGGCCGGATTGCGGCCTTCGATCTTGGCCAGAACGGTGGCGTCGCAGCCCCGTGTGACCCGGTTGAGGCGCACCAGCGGGGTCTTGCCGATGCTGAGGCTGTTGTCGGCGTAGATCGCCATGATGAGCGCCGTTCCTGCCGCTCACCCTAGGGACGGCCGGTCACGGCGGGATCCCAGGGTTCCCCGACAGCATCAGCCGCACCGCTGTCGCCAATGGGTTCAGACCTTGAGCCCGTAGGCCGCAGCGTCGGCCGGCTCCAGGATGCCGAGCTGCTCTCGCCATTCGCTCACCGGACGCTCCCAGCCCTCCTCCCACCGCACGGCGGCGAGGCAGGCGGCCTGCCGGCCCATGGCGATGCCATGGGCGGCGGCGGCGCTCATCTGCGGGAAGCGTTCGGGCTGGAGCCTGAAGGTGGACAGCTGGGCCGCCGTGGTGAGCAGCACATAGGCGGGGAAGCCGATCTGGGTGGCCGTCACGGCCAGCACGCCCGTCTCACCCTCGGGGTGGGTGCCGAAGCCGCACACCACATGGTGGATGTCGTGGGTGGTGGCAATCCGCTGCGTCAGCCACAGGGCCTCCGTGTCGATCGGTCTGGGGCGGAAGAACTCCGGGTCGTAGTGGAGCCGTTGGATCAGATCGGCGTAGCTGCGGCCGAGGCTCCCCTCCGCCAGGCAAGCCAGCCGGGCCAGGTCGGGCTGCAGGGGTGGGTAACGCTCGTCCAGCATCGCGGCCGCACCGGGCAGGGCGCGGAAGCGCTGGAGGCAGGCATCCATCTGCGGGGTGGCCACCATGTTGTCGACCAGGTCGGCCACCGACCGCAGATCACCGCCACTTCGCCCGATCGCCACCAGCAGCTTGAGGTTGTTCGCAGCCCGCAGCAGCTCGGAGAAGCGTGGCATCCAGGGCCTGGTCAACTGCCTCCAGCATCACCCGTCAGCGTTACGGGGTCCACGGCGCTGCTGATGACAGGCCTGGTCAGCCAGGGCGAGGCCCTGGGGAAGGGGCTGGGCCTGCAGCGCCTCCTGGCGGCGGGCATCTTCACCGGCCTGTTCCAGATCGCCTGGGGTGACCTGTGGCTGACCCACCAGATGCGCTTCCGGTGCCCCAGCCCGTGATGGCCGGTTTCGTCCATGCCCTGGCCATTGGGATCACCACCGCGCTGGCCATTGGCCTGCGGCTCGATGTGCCCACCGTGGCCTGCCTGGGAACGCTCCCTGCCGGGCTGCCGGTGTTCGTCCAGCCGGGCTGCGCGCTGGTGGGCCAGCCGGTGATGCATGGGGGCTACGGCGGTCGCACCCGCCTCCTCACCCCGATCTCCGGGGTGAGCCTGCTGGCGATGATCCTCCTGGCCCGCCACTGGCTGACTCGGATCCCCATGGCCCCCCTGGCGGGGGTGATGACCATGATCGCGATCACCTGATCGCGATCCACGCCGCCAACCGCCGCTCCATCAGAGCGCCCGCCCCATCCCCTGCAGCGACACCGCCGTGCTGCCGGTCATGGCGATCATCACGGCGGTCATCAAGGTGACCATCACGGTGCTCGCCCACAACCTGGCGATCGGCCTGCTGGCCGGGTGGCCCTCGCCGGCATCCTGTTCAGCCGCAAGGGGGCCAAGGGGATTGTGGTGGAGTCCCGTCTCGTGAGCGAGCACCATCGCGTCCATCTCGTGAGCGAGGCCCACATCTGGGACCAGAGCGGGGTCACGGCCCTCGACCGGAGGATCCGCCGGATCAAGCTGGGTGGGCAGCCCGCCGGCGCCCTTCAGGACCAACCCGTCCAGCCCGCAGCCACACTCGGGCGCTGGCCGAGCCAGACTTTCTGTAACGAACCATCACGGCGATGCTCAAGCCGCTCTGGCTGGTGCGTCCCCGCCCAGACGGGGGCTGCGACTACGTCAGCTTTCAATTCAGTGCCGTCAGCGGCTCTCCCCTGACCGGCTGCGTGGAGATGCGCGAGGGCAGCCATCTCCCCCCCCAGATGCCCCTGCTGAAGCGGCGCCACCGCCTCAATCCCGATGAGGCAGAGCGCTGCCGCGTGCGACTGGAACAGGAGGGCGGATTCCACTTCAGTGATCCTCTCTTCTAGCGTCAGCGAACCCCTCCAGCGGCCCAGGCTCGATACGCTCTCTGAAGCCGTGGAGTTTGCCGGCGATGGTGATGCCTGATCCTTCCGATCCCCAACCTCCGGCGGCCGAGCCCCTGGGACCCTACGAGCGGCTGGGGGTGACCCCGGAGTCGAGCTTCGAGGAGGTGCAGGCCGCCAAGCAGTCCCGGCTTGACGAGGCCGGCGACGATCCCATGGCCCGCTCCAGGATTGAGGCCGCCTATGACGCCCTGCTGATGGAGCGGCTCAAGCAGCGCCAGCAGGGCCGGGTGAGCACGGCGGCCCGTACCGCCTCCGCCCGCGAACAGCTGGCACCGCCGCCGCCGCCGCGTGTGGCGATGCCGGCTCTGCCCCAGCTGTCCCTGCCCAAGGTGGCCCGACCCTCCCTGGGCTGGCCGGCCCTGGAGCTCGCCCAGGGGAACGATCTTGGCCTCGCGCTGGGGGGGTTCGGCCTGCTGCTGGGTCTGCTGCTCGTGGCGCCGTCGGTGGCGCCGGAGTTTCTTCTGGCCCTGGCCACCGGCTTCACGGTGGTGTGTCTGCAGCGCCGCCGCCGCCGCTTCCTGGCCGCGGTGGGCTGGGGTTTCGGCCTGCTCACCCTGGGCCTGGTGCTCGGAGGCCTGCTGATGGGAGCCACAGCGTCCGGGTTCCCCCTCGGTCTGCCCCTCAATCCGCTGCAGCTGCAGAGCATCCCCGCCATGCTGCTGCTGTTGCTGGCCGCGCTGTTCGTGGCCTGAGTCCAGGCTCAGCGCAGCATGGGGGAGGCCAGCTCAGCGATCAGCTCCCCGAGCTCCTCGCCCGGCACCTCGTAGACGGCACTGCAGAAGTGGCAGGTGAGTTCAGCCTTGCCGTCTTCCTGCAGGATGGCGTTGAGTTCCTCTCTGCCGAGCAGTTTCAGGGCAGCGACACTGCGCTCACGGCTGCAGCGGCAGCGAAACTCCACCGGTTGGCTTTCGGCCGCGTCGCCGAGGGGCTGGGGGTCCAGATCGGGGAAGATGGCCTGGAGCAGGGTGATCAGATTCCCCTCGCAGGCCTCAAGCTGCCGGCTGAACGATTCCACCTCCCGGCAGCGGGCCTCCAGCAGAGCCACCAGGGCCGGCTCCCGCGCGGCCTTCGGCAGCACCTGAACGAGCACGCCGCCGCTGCAGCGAACGCCCCGGCTGTCGATCCGCTCGCCGACGAACACCGCTGAAGGCGTCTGTTCCGAGTGGAGCAGGTAGGAAGCCACGTCATCACCGATGCCGCCGCTCACCAGTTCCACGGTGGAACTGAACGGTTCGCCGCGGCCCCAGTCCCGCACGACGTGCAGGTAGCCCGTGCCGGTGGCCGTACGGAAGTCGAACTGGCTGGTGCCATCGCCATCCTCCACCAGATCGAGCTCCAGGCCTGGGTTGCCCACGTAGCCCCGCACCGTGCCGTCCCGGCCTGCATCCACCATCAGCCCCCGCAGGGCGCTGTCGGAGGAAATGCGCAGATTCACCCGTCCGTGGGCGATCTTCATGGAGCTGGCCAGCAGCAGGCCTGCGCTCATGGCCCGACCCAGCAGGGCCGTGGTGAGAAAGGAGAGCTGGTGGCGGCTGGCGGCAACCCGGCTGGCCTCGCTGGTGGTGACCGCCACGAGCCGGATCCCTCCACCGGCTGCGGTGGCCCGCACCAACTGGTCGCGTCCTGGCGGGGCACTCAAGATGGGATCAGAACGGCTCAGGGCATCGTAAGGAGCCCGGTTGGTGCCGTCGCCTGCGGCGACAGATCCACCAGGTGGCCGTCCTCGAGCCGCCAGCGGCTGGCGGCCTGCCCATGGAAGAGCTCGGGTTCATGGGTCACCACCAGCACCGCCCGGTCCTCGGCGAGGGCCTGGAGCAGGCCCACGATGTCGTCACGCACTGCCCAGTCCAGCCCCGCTGTGGGTTCATCCAGCAGCAACACCCGCGGGTTGCGCAGCAGTTGCACCGCCAGTGCCAGGCGCCGCTGCTGCCCCCCACTCAGCTGTTCGGGCAGCTGCTGGGGGCCCACTCCCGCCAGGCCCACCAGCTCGAGCACGGCGGCCACCTTCTCCTGCTCCAGGCGGCGGTGGCCCAGCCGCAGCTCCTGGCCCACGGTGAGCCCGAGGAAATGGCGCTCGGGGAACTGGAACACCAGTCCGCACAGCCAGCGGCGCTGCCTGGCCTTGAGGGGGTCGCCGTTCCAGAGGATCGTGCCGCGATCGGGATCCGCCAGTCCGCCGATCAGTTCCAGCAGGGTGGTTTTGCCGCCGCCGCTGCGGCCGGCCACCAGGCCGATGGCACCCGGAGCCAGCTGCAGATCCACGCTGTTCAGCACGGGCCTGGTCGCCGTGGCCGGTTGGTAGCGGATGCCGCGCAGTTCGAGCATGGATCCAGCATGCCTGGCAGGGTCCGTGTCGGATAGTGGCCTGATGTTCGAGGCTGCGGCCTGGCCGCACGGTGTGTGATGGAGGTGCGCTTCCGCGAGTTCGATCCCTTCAATTGCTGGATCTGGCTCCGCTTTTCCCATCCACCGGGGCAGGGGGAGCGGGGTTATGTGGAAACGGCCCTGGACAGCTGGTTCTTTCTGGGCAAGCTCGGCGGCTTCAATGCCGAGAACCTCCAGGCCCATGAGGAGGGGGCGGAACTCAGCTGGATGGCCTACGACTCCGACGCCGCCGCTGCCGCCCTGCCGGCCCTGATGCACAACATGGGGCCGATGGAGTACCAGGGTGAGTGGGCCCGCTGCTGGGTGGACCTCGGCACCAGCGATGCCTTCGGCCTCGACGTGCTGATCAACACCCTGCGCCAGCTGGACAACGATGTGGTGGAGATCACCGAGCTGCTGGTGGGCGGGCTGAACGAGGACTGGCCGATCGAGGAGCAGCCCGAGACCATGCTGCCGATGCTCGACGGCCTCTCGGAGCGCTGAGCGGTTCGGTGAGCCGGGAACTGCGCCGGTTGCTGGTCGATCCGCCCCGGCTGCAGGCCCCCGGCGGACTCCTGCCGCTGGAGCGCGAGGAACTGCACTACCTGCGGCGGGTGCTGCGGCTGCGCCAGGGGGAGCGTTTCGCCGTGGTGGATGGCTGCGGCCGTCTCTGGTCGGCCACCATGCCGCAGGATCCGCCGCAGCAGACCCAGGGGGCGCAGCTGGAGCAGCCCCTCGACCAGCCTCTGGTCCGCAGCTCGCGCCCCACGCCGGCCCTGCGGCTGGCCATCGCGCCGCCGCGCCGCGATCCCGAGGTGCTGCTGCGCATGGCCTGCGAGCTGGGGATCGACCAGTTCCAGTGGTTGCAGGCCGAGCGCAGCGTGGCCGCCGCCCCGCCCCGCGATGGGCGCCAGCGTTCGGTGCTGCGGGAGGCGATCGAGCAATGCGAGCGGCTCTGGCTGCCCCGATGCTCAGGGCCGGAGCCTGCTTCGGGGTGGTTCGCCCGCCAGCCGGAGGGGGAGCTGCTGCTGCTGGCCACCACCCGCTGCCCTGCAGCGGTTCCACTGCTGGAGCTGCTGTTCTCGGCTGCGCCGCAGCGGCTGGCCTCGGTGAGCCTGGCCGTGGGGCCGGAAGGGGGCTGGTCGCCCCAGGAAGAGGCTCTGGCTCTGGAGACGGGCTGGCGCGCCGTGAGCCTCGGGGACGGCATCCTGCGCAGCTCGACGGCGGTGGTGGCCGCCGCCAGCCTGCTCAGCGCCTGGCGGCAGAGCCGGCAGCTGAGGCTCAGCTCCGGAACATCTGATCCGCCATCGCCTTGAAGGTTCCGAGGTTGGCCCCCGGACGGCGCCGCCCCTGGGGCAGGGCATTGGCGGGATTGAGGCACTCGGGCGCGAAGGTCACCTGCGAAGGGGGGGGCAGTGCCTCCTGAGCGGCGCGGAGCTCGGCGGCGATCGCCTCGGCGGTGGTGAGGGCTGGGCTCACCGCCCCGGCCCCTGCGGCCGGTGCGGGCGCGGCAGCCTCGGCGGGCGCGGGGGCCGGGGCTGTCACCGCGCTGCCGCTCTCGGGTTTGCCCTTGGCCCCGGCGGGCGCTTCGGCAGCCTTCGGGGCGGCGACAGCCACCTGCACGGGCTTGGTTTCCTTGCTGCCTTCACTGCCACTGCCTTCACCCCCAGTGAGATCGAGAAAGAAGCCCTTGCGCTTGAACACCATCGCGGCTCTGGCGGCAACGTCGTGGGGTGATTATCCGCCGGCACCTGCGCCGCAGCAGCTGGCCTTAGGGCAGTGCAACACACTGGAGGGTCCGTGTCAGGCCTGAGCCGCCCGTGTTCGCCCCGCCCCCCCAGGACCCGTCCACCTGGCTGATCGCCCTGGCCCTGAATGGCGTGCTGATCACCGCGGCCCGGAGGCTTCCCCTGCTCACTCCGGCGGGGTGGGCCCACGCAGGCGCCCTCGGCACGATCCTCTGGGGGACTTTGGGCCCCCGGGGCTGGCTGGCGGTGGTGGGCTACCTGGCCCTGGGGTCCCTGGTCACGCGCCTGGGGTTCCGGCGCAAGCAGGAGGCCGGCCTGGCCGAGGGGCGGGGCGGAAGGCGCGGTCCGGAGAACGTGTGGGGCTCCGCCGCCACCGGCGCGGCCCTGGCCCTGCTCAGCGTGCTGGTGGATCCGGGCTGGCGGCCGCTGCTGCTGGTGGGCTTCGCGGCCAGTTTCGCCGCCAAGCTGGCCGACACCTTCGGTAGCGAGATCGGCAAGCGCTGGGGCCGCCACCCGCTGCTGATCACCAGCCTGCAGGTGGTGCCTGCCGGCACCGAGGGTGCCGTCAGTGTGGAAGGCACCCTCGCCAGCCTCGCCGGCAGCGCCTTGATGGCCGCCTGGATGGCCGGCCTGGGCCTGCTCCAGGGCTGGGGGCAGGGGCTGCTGGTGACCGCTGTCGGCCTGCTGGCCACCCTCCTGGAGAGCGTGATCGGCGCCACGGTGCAGTCCCGTTTCGGCTGGTTGACCAACGAGGCGGTGAACGCCGTTCAGACCACCCTCGCCGCCGTGCTGGCCATGGGGGTCTGGCTGGCCATCGCCGCCGCCTGAAGCTCCGCCAGCAGGGCAGCCCCCCGCAGCCGGCAGGCGCGGGCCGGCCTGGCCAGCTCCAGGGCCAGGTCGCTCCAGCTGAGCCCGTCCAGCCAGTGGCCCTCCACCAGGCGCTGGTCTTCCGGTGTGAGCCGAGCCAGTTGTTCCCTCAGCCAGCGCAGCTGGGGATCCTGGCCGGCCTCGGCACAGGGTGGCAGCGCCGTGGCGGGATCGGCCAGTTGCTCCAGGCGGCTGCAGCCGCCCTCGCTGTCGCCGCCGGCCACCGGCGCGTCGAGGCTGCAGAGCTGGAGGGCGCGGTGCACCCGCCCCGCCTCCTCCAGCTGGAGGACGGTGCAGCCCAGCGCCATGGCCAGCCCCGGGCCATCCGGGGCCGCCAGCCCTGCCGCCCGCCGCTGCTCCAGCCAGCGCTCGGCCTTCTGGTGCAGTTCCCGCAGGCGCCTCGGCGTCTGGAGCGGCTGCTGCCGATCCCGGCGGTCCTGCAGCATCGCCCCCCGCAGGCAGGGCACCACGTAGCTGCTCAGGCTCACCTCGCGGCTGGTGTCAAAGCCCTCCACGGCATGCACGAGAGCCTCGAAACCCACGGAGCAGAGCTCATCGAAGGGCAGCCCGGTGCGGCGGCTCTCCCGCTGGGCCACCATGCGCACCAGAGCCAGGTTGTTCTCCACCAGGGCATTGCGCCAGCGCAGCCGCGCCTGCTTCTGCCGGGACTGGCTCAGCCGGCTGAGCAGGGCCCGGTTGTGGGTGCGGAGCCGCCGGGGATCCGGGGTCCGCTCCCAGGGCCGGCCGGGGGATGGTGCAGCGGAACGGGCGTGCATGGAGGCGGGTGGGAATCCTCTTCCAGGCTCCGCAGCTCCGGTGCCGGCCCCCCTCACCCGGGATGGTGAGTCCCCCTCACCCGATCGGGTGAGCCCGGTGGGGCCAGGGCCGCCCAGCTGGCCAGGGCTGGCCAGGCCGCGACCCTGCCGTGCACCTCCCCATGGCCGCTGCTGTTGAGGTGAAGGCCATCGGGGCACAGCCAGCGGCGCCAGCCGGGATCGGCCAGCATCGGCCGCAGCAGGGGAAGGAAGGGCACATCGGCCTCCAGGCAGGCCTGCTCCAGCAGGGCCTCGTAGCGGTGAAGCTGCTCGAGGGAGTACCAGAGCACCTCCGCAAAGGGCATGCGCTCCTCCAGCACCGGCGTCAACCCCAGCACCAGCACGGGAGCCAGCTCAGCGGCCCGCTGCAGCAGCTGCTGCAGGCCGAACAGGAACCCATCCGGATCGAGCTGGGGCCGCCCGTCCGGTCGTCCCACCCGGGCGGTGTCATTCACGCCCACCGCCAGCAGGATGCCCTGGGGCCTCTGGCGCCGCAGTTCGCCGCGGCAGCCCACCTCCCGCTCGAGCCGGGCCGACACCCGGGCCAGTCCATCCCCCCGCACGCCGAGGCCGTACACCACGGGGCCGTCGGGAAGGGCCATCCACTGACGGCGCAGGCGCTCGCACCAGCCGCCGTGCTCGGGGTCACCCCAGCCATACACCCCGCTGTCGCCGATCACGATCAACTTGCGCGGAACCGGGAGACCCATGGACGGGAGCGGGGAGCAGAACCGAGTGCGATCCTGCTGCAATCCCTCCCCGGGCCGGCCGGAGAGGATTGGCGGCATGCAACCCCCGTGCCCCATGGCCCTCCGGCAGCCGGTTGAAGCCTTCCTGGCTGAGCGGGGGCCTCTCCTCGATGTGCGCAGCCCTGCGGAGTTCCGGCAGGGACACATCCCCGGAGCGCGCAACCTGCCGCTGTTCAGTGATGCCGAGCGGGCCGAGATCGGCACCCTCCACAAGCAGGCGGGCCGGGAGGCCGCCGTGCTGC
Source organism: Cyanobium sp. NIES-981 (assembly GCF_900088535.1). Classification (NCBI taxonomy): domain Bacteria; kingdom Bacillati; phylum Cyanobacteriota; class Cyanophyceae; order Synechococcales; family Prochlorococcaceae; genus Cyanobium; species Cyanobium sp. NIES-981. The sequence goes on from NZ_LT578417.1 coordinate 165,061, forward strand.
GGGGCCTGGCCCTGGTGGGCCCTCGCCTGGAGGCGATGGCGCGCGACCTGGCCGGCATCGCCACGCAGACATCGGGTCTCCCCCTGCGCCTCACCTGCTGGCGGGGGGGCATGCGCAGCGCCAGCGTGGCCTGGCTGGCGGAGCAGCTCCCCCTCCCCACCCTGCTCCTGGAGGGGGGCTACAAGGCCTTCCGCCGCTGGGTGCTCTGCCGCTTCGACCAACCCTGGCCCCTGCGTCTGCTCGGGGGGCGCACCGGCACCGGCAAGACCGACCTGCTGCTGGCGCTGGCGGCCCGGGGCGCGGCCGTGGTGGATCTGGAGGGGCTGGCCCACCACCGCGGCAGCAGCTTCGGCGGTCTGGGTCTGCCGCCCCAGCCCAGCAGCGAGCACTTCGAGAACCGCCTGGCCACCGCCCTCACGGCCCTGGAGGGAGCCGCAGAGATCTGGCTGGAGGCCGAGAGTGCCCAGGTGGGGCGTTGCCGCATTCCCACGGCCCTCTGGCGTCAGATGCAGCAGGCCCCCGTGCTGGAGGTGCGCCGTCCCCTGGAAGAACGGGTGAACCAGCTGGTGCGCATCTACGGGGTGCAGGACCCTGACGCCCTGGCGGAGGCCACCCGCCGCATCGCCCGCCGGCTCGGTCCCCAGCGCACCGCCGTGGCCCTGGAGGCCATCGCTGCGGCCGACTGGCCCGCCGCCTGCCGCCAGATGCTCGACTACTACGACCGCTGCTACGACCACGAGCTCAGCGCCCACCCCAGCCAGCCGGTGGAGCTGGGCGGCCTCTGCGCCGAAGCGGCGGCGGCGCTGCTGCTGGAGCGGGGGCTGGTGGATCGGGCGGCCTTCGGCGATGCCGCTGCCCTCAGCCCGCCAGCAGGCGCCGGCGCAGGCGATCGCTGAGGTCTTCCCCCAGCAGGGTGAGCGCGGCGTAGGCCAGCATCAGCGCCGCCAGCTCGTCGTAGGCGAAGCTGCTGAGGGCTTCCAGCAACTGGCTCCCCAGGCCCGTGGCCCCCACCAGGCCCACCACCACGGATTCGCGCAGGATCACATCGGCCCGGTAGGCGCCGTAGGCCAGGTAGGGCCGTGCCAGGGCGCTGAACCGCCCGTAGAGCAGGGCCAGCCGCGGCCCGGCCCCGGCGCCCTCCAGGGCCTGCTCCACCGTCTCGCCGCGGTGCTCGGCACTCTCCAGCAGCAACCGGCCCAGCACCCCCAGGTTGTGGAGCCCCAGGGCCAGGGCCCCGGTGACCACCCCGGGCTGCAGCACGAAGAGCAGCAGCAGCGCGATCAGCGGCGGTGGCCACAGGCGTGCCAGGGCCCACAGACCCCGCAGGACGGCCCGCCCCAGGGGCCAGGGGCGCACCAGCAGCAGCAGCAGGGGCGCCAGCCCGACCGCCAGGGCCGCGGCCAGCAGGGTGAGCCCGAGTGTGTGGCCGATCAGGCTGGGCCAGGGCAGTGCCGCCACGGCGGCCCAGTCGGCGGGGGGCAGGGGCGGCAGCGGCTGCCAGCGCAGCAGGCCGCGGGGATCCACCTGCAGGGCCCAGCCCACCACCGCGAGCACCGGCAGCAGCACGGTGCCGGCCAGCACCAGTTCCCGCCCGCTGCGGCCCACCCGGCGGCCCGCCTGGGCCTGGGCGCCCCGGGCGGTGAGGCTGAGCCGCGACGGCATCGTCCAGCGGCGCCGCAGCAGGCCCACCAGCCCCTCCAGCAGCAGCATGGCCGCCAGCAGCAGCCACAGGCCGGTCCACAGTTCCCGGAAGGCCAGGGACTGCAGCGTCAGCCGCAGTTCGGTGCCCAGGCCGCCGAGGCCGAACACTCCCAGCAGGGTGGCGCTGCGCAGGGCGCATTCGAGCCGGTAGCCGCCGTAGCTCAGCAGCTGGGGCAGCAGCGGCGGGCCCAGGGCGGTGAGCAGGGCCGCGGGGGCGCCCACGCCGGAGGCCGTGAGGGCCTCAAGGCTCCCGGTGGGCAGCGCATCGAGCTGGTCGCCTACCACCCGTGCCACCAGGGCCCCGAAGGGGATGGCGATCGCCAGCACGGCCACCGCCGGCTGCAGGCCCACCAGCTGCAGCAACAGCAGGCCCCAGAGCAGCTCGTGGATGGAGCGGGGCAGGGCCAGCAGGCGCCGGATCAGCTCCGCCGGCCATACCAGGCCGCTGCAGCGCTGCCACACCAGCCGCGCGCTCAGGACCCCGAGCACCAGCCCCAGCGCCAGGCTCAGGGCCCATCCGAGCAGGGCCATGCCCACGGTCACGCCCAGGCCGGCGAGAGCGGAGCCGAGCACCAGCGGATCCAGCGATGGGCGCAGCGCCGCCAGGGCGAACCGCCCCACCAGGCTCCAGCCGCCGCCGTGGCTGAGGGCGGGCAACAGCACCGCCAGGGGCAGCAGCACCAGCGCCGGCGCCAGCACCCACAGGGGAGCCGCCGGCCGGCGGCGCCACCACCGGCCTCCGTGGGCCGCCGTGCCGGTCATCGCTGGGCTCTCACGGTGTCCTCACGCCCGGCACTCCATGGGCTCCGAGCCGGCGTAGAGCGCCGCCAGCAGGCCGCTGTCCACCTCCTGAAGGGGCCGGTCGAACTGCAGCCGCCCGCCCCGCAGTCCCACCACCCGGTCGAAGCCGTGGAGCAGGTCCGGGCGGTGCAGGCTCAGCAGCAGGGCCCGGGGCGCCCGGCCCTCCTCCAGCAGCAGCTGCAGCAGCTCGCCGGCCAGGCGGGGATCCAGGCTGGCCAGCGGTTCATCGGCCAGCAGCAGCATGGGCTCCTGGCGCAGCAGCCGGCCGAGGGCCACCCGCTGGCGCTGGCCCCCGGAGAGCGCGGCTACTGGTCGGTCGAGCCAGGCCGGATCCAGATCCAGCCGCCGCAGGAGGGCGGCGCAGGCGTCGCTTTCGAGCGGCAGCAGCAGGTTGAGCAGGGCCCGCGGCCAGCCCCACTGGCCCAGGCGGCCGGCGTTGAGGTTCTGCTGCACGCTCAGCTCCTCGATCAGGCGCAGGTCCTGCCAGAGGGTGCCGATGCGCGCCTGCTGACGGCGCCGGGCGCGCGCCGACCGGGCCCGCTCCCGGCCCTGCCAGCGCAGCCGACCCCGCTCCGGTGTGAGCACGCCGTTGGCCACCGCCAGCAGGGTGCTCTTGCCGGCGCCGCTGGGCCCCAGCAGGGCCACCCGCTCCCCCGCCCGCAGCCGCAGGCTCACCCCGTCCAGGCGGGGCTGGCCGCGGCCACGCACATGGATCTCCTCCAGCTCCAGCACCCAGGCCGGATCCATCAGCGGATCTTGCCCACCTGGCGCCCCACCGCCTCGATCGCGTCGTACTGCCTGTTGCTGGCGGGTACGAAGCTGTCGGCACCGAAGAGCTCCAGGATCTGGGCCTGGCGCGGATCACTGGACTTCAACCCGGTGAAGGCCTGCTCGAGCCGCTGGGTGAAGCCCTGGCCGTAGTCCTTGTCGAGGCCGGGCTGCACCACCCAGGTGTAGTTGGCGTAGCCGGGCGTGCGCCACAGCTCCACCACCTTGGTGGGGTCCACCTTGCCCTCCTCGATCCGGCTGCGCCACACCTGTTCGTTCACCACGCCGGCGTCGTAGGTGCCGCTCTCCACCAGGGCGATCAGGGCGTCGTGGCTGCCGCTGAAACCCGGATTGCCGCCGGCGAAATCACCCAGCTGCACGCCGGCCTGGTTGAGGTAGTACTGGGGCATGAGGCGGCCGGAGGTGGAACTCTCCGAACCGAAGGTGAAGCGCTTGCCCTTCAACTGCCGCAGGCCGCTCTGCTCGCTGAAGGGCTTGAGGCCGCTGTTGGGGTTGGCGATGAACACGCTGTGGAAGGAGCGGTCGATGTCCCGCTGGGCCAGGGCGCGGGCCCCGGGTTTCTGCAGCCAGGCCTGCACGCCGGTGAGGCCGCCGAACCACACCAGATCCAGGTCACCGGTGCGGAAGGCGCTCACGGCGGCGGTGTAGTCGGTGACCGGCACGAAGCGCACGGGCACCTTCAGCTGCTCGCCCAGCTCCTCGGCCACCAGGCCATAGAGGCGGTTGAGCTTCTCGGGGTTCTGGTCGGGAATGGCGCCGATGCGCAGCACCCGCTTCTCGTTGGGTCGGACGGCCTCGCTGCTGCTGCCATCCGGGGCCGAGGCGCCGTCGGGCCGGGGGGAACAGGCCGTTGGCAGCAGGCCGATCAGGAGCAGGCCGGCGAGCGCAACGGCCCAGGGTTCTCGTGGGGACAAGGGTCGAGATTCAGGGGACGACCGGATGATCCTGCCCGCCCGTGTGACCACCCATGGGTGAGAGCCTGCTGGGGATCAGAGCGCGGTGAGGAAGCGCTGCAGCCGCTCGAGGCCGTCCTCGATCGTGGCCGGTGCAGCGGCGCAGGAGAGGCGGATGCAGCGGTCGTCGCCGAAGGCCACACCGGGCACCACCGCCAGCCCCACCGCGTCGAGCAGCCGCTCGCACAGGGCCATCGAGTCCAGACCGTAGGCGCTCACGTCCGGGAAGGCATAGAAGGCCCCTTCCGGCGTCGGCAGGGTGACGCCCGCCATGGCCTGGAGCCCGCGGCTCAGCAGCGCCCGCCGCTGGCTGAACTCGTCGGCCATGGCCCGCACGCAGTCGCGGGAGCCCTCGAGGGCCGCCAGGGCGCCGTACTGGGCAAAGCTGCAGACGTTGCTGGTGGACTGGCTCTGCAGGGCCGCGGCCGCGGCGATCACCGGTTCGGCACCGGCCAGCCAGCCGACGCGCCAGCCCGTCATCGCCCAGCCCTTGGCGAAGCCGTTGACGGTGAAGATCCGGCCAGCCAGGTCCGGGGCGACCGCGGCGAGGCTGTGGTGCTGGTGGCCGGGGGCGAGCAGGAATTCGTAGATCTCATCGCACACCACCGCCACGTGGGGATGGCGGCGCAGCACGGCGGCCACGGCCTCCAGCTCGTGGCGCGCGAGCACGATGCCGGTGGGGTTGCCGGGGCTGTTCAGCACCAGCAGCTTGGTGGCCGGGGTGATCGCCCGCTCCAGCTGGGCGGCATCCAGGCGGAAGCCCCGGGAGGCCTCACAGGGCAGCAGGGTCACCGAAGCACCGGCCAGACGGGCGATCTCGGGGTAGCTCAGCCAGTAGGGAGCCGGCAGCAGCACGGTGTCGCCGGGGCCCAGCAGCACCTGGAAGAGGTTGTAGAGGGCCTGCTTGCCCCCGTTGGTCACCATCACCTGCTCACGGCGGGTGGGGATGCCGTTCTCCTGCGACAGCTTGGCGGCGATCGCCTCGCGCAGGGCCGGTTCGCCCGCCGCCGGTCCGTAGCGGGTGTGCCCCGCCTCCAGGGCCGCCGCGGCGGCCTGGCGGATGAAGGCGGGGGTGTCGAAATCCGGTTCGCCGGCGCTGAGGCTGCAGATGTCGCGGCCCTCCCCCTTCAGCTGCTTGGCCCGGGCGGCGATGCCCAGGGTCAGGGAGGGGTGCAGGGCCCTGGCGCGCGGGGAGAGGAGGTCGGCGCCGAGGCGGGGCTGGGGCGGGCTGGTGATGCCTGGACCCACCAGGCCCGCGCCCGCGATCGGGAGGCTCGTCCCGGTGGCCATGGCGCTGGTGTCGTGGCTGGCGCTGCTGGTTGCGGCAGTGGCCAGCATCCCTTGGTCCGGCATGGGCGGGGGGCCGGCGTGGAGACAGCGCGGCTCAGGCGTCTTCGCCATCCTGCACCACGCCTGCCCCCTGCAGGGTTCGAACTGGCACGAAAGCCGCCGTTCCGCCCAGCTCTGTCACAGGATGGCGCACACCGTCGCTGCCCGCTCCGCCCCGATGCCGCAGCCGTTCACCACCGGCGAGTCCGGCCAGCCCGATCTGTTCGGCACTCTGGCGCCCACCCCGGGCCCTGCTTCGGGATGGGCAGCGCCTGCGCCCGACCCGGATCTGGACCTGGAGGGGGTCGCGGCGGCCTGTGCCCTCTGCCGGCGCTGCGGCCTGGCGGCGACCCGGCAGCAGGTGGTGGTGAGCCGCGGCAACCCCGACGCCCGCCTGATGGTGATCGGCGAGGGGCCGGGGGCCCAGGAGGATGCCAGTGGCCAGCCCTTCGTGGGGCGGGCCGGCCAGCTGCTGGATCAGATGCTGGCCAGCGTGGGGATCGACTCCAACCGCGATGCCTACATCTGCAACGTGGTGAAGTGCCGTCCGCCGGAGAACCGCAAGCCCACCCCGGCGGAGATGGCGGCCTGCCGCCCCTGGCTCGACCGCCAGATCCAGCTGAATGATCCCGCCGTGATCCTGCTGGCGGGCGCCACGGCGATGGAGGGGGTGCTGGGCGTGAAGGGCGGCATCACCCGCCTGCGCGGCCAGTGGCGCCAGGGCAGCGGGCCGGTGCTGGACGGGCGCTGGCTGATGCCGATCTTTCATCCCTCCTATCTGCTGCGCAATCCCTCGCGCCAGTCCGGCAGCCCCAAGTGGCTCACCTGGCAGGACCTCCAGGACGTGCGGCGCCGGCTGGATCAGGACGGGGCCCGCCGATCCGGCGGCGGTTTGTGACAGGCTTTGGCCAACCTCCGGCCCCCTGCCATGACCGGTACTCTGGCCCGCCCCGACTCCGCCGCCAGCTCTCCAGCGGGGCTGCCCGCCGACTGGGCCAGCAACCCCCGCTACGACACGGTGATCCGCCGTCGCAAGACCCGCAGCGTGCGGGTAGGGGACGTGTGGGTGGGCAGCGACCACCCGGTGGTGGTGCAGTCGATGATCAACGAGGACACCCTCGACGTGGAGGGGGCCACGGCCGGCATCCGCCGCCTGCACGAGGCCGGCTGCGAGATCGTGCGTCTCACGGTGCCCAGCCTCGCCCATGCCAAGGCGGTGGGGGAGATCCGCAGGCGCCTGGAGGACAGCTACCGGCCGGTGCCCTTGGTGGCTGACGTGCACCACAACGGCATGAAGATCGCCCTCGAGGTGGCACAGCACGTCGACAAGGTGCGCATCAACCCGGGCCTCTATGTGTTCGACAAGCCCGATCCGAACCGCACCGAATTCACCCCCGAGGAGGTGGCGGCGATCGGCGAGCGCATCCAGACCACCCTCGAGCCCCTGGTGAGCCTGCTGAAGGAGCAGGACAAGGGCCTGCGCATCGGCGTCAACCACGGCTCTCTGGCGGAGCGGATGCTGTTCACCTATGGCGACACCCCCCTGGGGATGGTGGAGAGCGCCATGGAGTTCATCCACATCTGCGACCGCCTCGATTTCCACAACATCGTGGTGTCGATGAAGGCCTCCAGAGCTCCGGTGATGCTGGCCGCCTATCGGATGATGGCCGACCGCATGGATGCCGAAGGCTTCCATTACCCCCTGCATCTGGGGGTGACCGAGGCGGGCGATGGCGACTACGGCCGCATCAAGAGCACGGCCGGTATCGCCACCCTGCTGGCCGAGGGCCTCGGCGACACGATCCGGGTGTCGCTCACCGAGGCACCGGAGAAGGAGATCCCTGTCTGCTACTCGATCCTGCAGGCCCTGGGGCTGCGCAAGACGATGGTGGAGTATGTGGCCTGCCCCAGCTGCGGCCGCACCCTGTTCAACCTGGAGGAGGTGCTGCAGAAGGTGCGGACCGCCACCGCCCACCTCACGGGTCTGGACATCGCCGTGATGGGCTGCATCGTGAACGGCCCCGGCGAGATGGCCGACGCCGACTACGGCTACGTGGGCAAGACCCCCGGCACCATCTCCCTCTACCGCGGCCGCGAGGAGATCCGCCGTGTTCCGGAGGCCGAGGGGGTGGAGGCCCTCATCGCCCTGATCCGGGAGGACGGCCGCTGGGTGGATCCCTGAACGGGCCAGCGCCGCATCGCAGGTTGATCGGAGGTTGCCCCTTCCCGGACCGGTCATCCGCCGCCGGGGCCACCGTCGATCGGCGCTAGGTTGTTTTCAAGTATCCCGTCCCCTGACAGGGTTTCGTCCATGGGCAGCGCGCGCACCAGTCTGATCGTGCTGGTCAGCGTGGGTGCCTGTGCCGCCACGGCGGTGATGGCGCGCGAGGCGGTCATCTCCCCGGGCGGCGCCGGAACCATCACCGACAGCCCCAAGGAGGTGATCGACCAGACCTGGCAGATCGTCTTCCGCGACTATCTCGACATCAACGGCAAGTACACGCCTGAGCAGTGGAGACAGCTCCGCCGCGATGTGCTGGCCAAGACCTACGGCACCCCCAAGGATGCCTACGAAGCCATCCGGGGCATGCTGGCCACCCTGGACGATCCCTACACCCGTTTCCTGGACCCCCGGGAGTTCAAGGAGATGCAGATCGACACCTCCGGAGAGCTTTCCGGGGTGGGCATCCAGCTGAGTCTGGAGAAGGAGACCAAGGATCTGGTGGTGGTGGCGCCGATCGAGGGTTCTCCGGCCTCCCGGGCCGGTGTGATGCCCAAGGATGTGATCACCGCCATCGACGGCAAGAGCACCAAGGGGATGAGCACCGAGGATGCGGTGAAGCTCATCCGGGGCCAGGCAGGCACCACCGTGACCCTCACCCTGCGCCGCAAGGGCCAGAGCCTCGAGGTTCCCCTGGTGAGGGATCGCATCGAGCTGCATGCGGTGGATCACCAGATCAACGTCACCCCTGATGGCGTGAAGGTGGGCTACATCCGGCTGAAGCAGTTCAACGCCAACGCCACCAAGGACATGCGCGTGGCGGTGCGTGAGCTGGAAGCCCAGGGGGTGCAGGGCTACGTGCTCGATCTGCGCAGCAACCCCGGTGGTCTGCTGGGGGCGAGTGTGGAGATCGCCCGCCAGTGGCTCAACGAGGGCACCATCGTGTCCACCAAGACCCGCAACGGCATCACCGATGTGAAGCGGGCCACCGGCCGTGCCCTCACCGACAAACCCCTGGTGGTGCTGGTGAACGAGGGCTCCGCCAGTGCCAGCGAGATTCTTTCCGGCGCCCTGCAGGACAACAACCGGGCCGTGCTCGTGGGTCAGAAGACCTTCGGCAAGGGACTGGTGCAATCCGTGCGGGGGCTTTCCGATGGATCCGGCATGACGGTGACCATCGCCAAGTACATGACCCCCAAGGGTCGTGACATCCACAAGCACGGCATTGACCCGGATGTGCCGGCCAAGATGACCGAGCAGGAGGCCCAGCGCCTTCAGCTCAAGGACCTCGGCACGGCCAGGGACAGCCAGTACCGGGTGGCCGAATCCACCCTGCGCAAGCGGCTGCAGGCTGCAAACGCCGTGGGGGGCAGCTTCAATCCCGGCAGTGCCAACGTGCCGGCGGCCCTGGGCGCATCCGCCGGCTCACGCCCCTGAAAGGGCAGTCCGCAGTGGAGTCCATGGCTGACCTCCCGTCGATCTGGGCGCTCAAGCCCTGGTGGTGTCAGCCCTGGAGCATCCTGCTCACCGGCGCCTCTGCTCCGGTTGTCTCCTGGCTGCTGCTGCAGCGCTGGTGGGTGACCGCACCGGCCGTGGTGGCGGTTCTCCTGTGGTGGTGGCTGTTTCTTGTGATGGTGCCGAACGCCTACCGCCATTCGCAGCAGTCAGCCGGAACTCCCGGCGAAGGCGGGGCTGAGGGCTAAGCCTGAGGGTCAGGCGACAGGCTGCATCAACCCACCACCTGGGCCCGAGTCGTCATCGTCATTGTTCTCGTTGGGACCCTGCAGCAGGGCGAAGAGGCCGAGGGCCACGGCGCTGAAGACGGCGGAAATCAGGCTCAGGTCTGCGCCAACGCCGCCTCCGGCCCCCATCACCTCACCCATGCAGCTCCGTCCTCGTTTACAAAACTCTCAGTATCGTAACGAAGTTTCGCTCGGGCTGGGTCGCCGCCCGTTGCCGGCCCGGACTCACACCCTCAGCACCTCGGCGTTGCGGGTGGTCTGCGCCTCGGCGCGCTGGGCCTGGGTGAGTCCATCGGCGCCAGGGATCTGGTCGGCCATCTGGTTCAACCAGCCCATCAGCTCCTCCAGCTGCCGCTCCATCGGCAGCACCCCCAGGCCCCGGGCCAGCACCTTGGCGGTGCTGCCGCTGCCGGCCTGGTACACCAGCCGGCCGTGCAGATGCTGGGGCAGGCCCTGGCGCAGCAGCCGGAAGGCGGGCTCCTCCATCGGCGTCTCCAGGACGATGTTGGGCTTCTCCGGCTTGATCCGCGAGAAGCCGCAGCGCCTGGCCACCAGTTTCAGCTCCATCAGCTGCAGCAGGGCGGTCACCGGAGCGGGGATGGCGCCGTAGCGGTCCACCCAGCCAGCGGCCAGCTCCACCAGGGCCTCCTTGCTGGCGCAGTCGGCAGCGGCGCGGTAGGCGGCCATCTTCTCATCGTTCTCGGTGATCCAGTCGCCGGGGATGAAGGCGGTGATCGGCAGGTCGATCTGGGTGTCGTCCACCTTCGGGATGTCCTGACCCTGGATCTCGGCGAGCGATTCCTGCAGCATCTCCATGTAGAGGTCGAAGCCGATGGCCTCCATCTGGCCGCTCTGCTCCACCCCGAGCAGGTTGCCCACGCCGCGGATCTCCATGTCCCGCATCGCCAGCTGATAGCCGGACCCCAGCTGGGCGAACTCCTGGATCGCCCGCAGCCGCTGCCGCGCCGCCTCGCTCAGGGAGGCATCACCCGGATAGAAGAGCCAGGCATGGGCCTGCACGCCGCTGCGGCCCACCCGGCCCCGCAGCTGGTACAGCTGGGCCAGGCCGAACCTGTGGGCGTCCTCGATCAGGATCGTGTTGACCCGGGGGATGTCCAGGCCGCTCTCCACGATCGTGGTGCAGAGCATCAGGTCGGCCTCACCGGCGTTGAAGGCCACCATGGCGCTCTCCAGCTCGCCTTCGGCCATCTGGCCATGGGCCACCAGCAGCCGCAGGCCCGGCAGCATCTGCCGCAGCTGCTCGGCCACCTCCTCGATCCCCTCCACCCGCGGCACCACGTAGAAGATCTGGCCCCCCCGGTCGAGCTCCTGGCGGATGGCGCTGCGCACCGCCTCCTCATCCAGGGCGGCGAGGTGGGTCTTGATCGGGCGGCGCAGCGGCGGCGGCGTGGTGATCAGGCTCATCTCCCGCACCCCTGACAGGCTCATGTAGAGGGTGCGGGGAATGGGCGTGGCGCTGAGGGTCAGCACGTCCACGTCCTTGCGCAGGGCCTTGATCTTCTCCTTCTGGTTCACGCCGAAGCGCTGCTCCTCGTCCACCACCAGCAGGCCCAGCTGCTTGAAGCTGGTGCCCTTGCCCAGCAGCTGGTGGGTGCCCACCACCACGTCCACCGTGCCCGCCGCCAGGCCCTCCTGGATCACCCTGCGCTCCGCCGCGGTGCGGAAGCGGTTCAGCAGGCTCACCTTCACCGGGTAGGGCGCGAAGCGCTCGGAGAGGGAGCGCCAGTGCTGCTGGGCCAGCACCGTGGTGGGGGCGAGCATCGCCACCTGCCGGCCGGCGGTGACGGCCTTGAAGATGGCGCGGATGGCCACCTCGGTCTTGCCGAAGCCCACGTCGCCGCACACCAGCCGGTCCATGGGCTGGGGTTGCTCCATGTCGCGCTTCACCTCGGCGATCGCCTTCACCTGATCGGGGGTGGGCTCGTAGGGGAAGGAGTCTTCGAGCTCGTTCTGCCAGGGGCCGTCGGGGGGGAAGGGGAATCCCGGGGCCCGGTGCCGTTCGGCATAGAGCTTCACCAGATCGAGAGCCACCTTGCGCACCGCCTTGCGGACCCGCTCCTTGGCCTTGCTCCAGGCCGTGCCGCCCATGCGGTTGAGGTCCGGCGGGCTGTCGCTGGTGGCGCGGTAGCGGCCCAGGCTGCCGAGCTGGTCGGCGGCGACCCGCAGCAGCCCATCGGCGTACTGCACCACCAGGTAGTCGCGCTCCTCGCCGGCGATGGCGAGCTTCTCGAGCTTGAGGAAGCGGCCGATGCCGTGGTTGCGGTGCACCACGTAGTCACCCGGCTGCATCTTGCCCGGATCCACCGTGCGGCTGGCCGCCTTGCGGCGCCGGCGCACGTAGCCGCTGGCGGCCAGGGCGTGCTGGCCGAAGAACTCCCGGTCGGTGATCAGCACCAGCTTCCAGGCCGGCAGCTGCAGGCCCTCCAGCTCCACAGTGCCTCGCACCTTCAGCGCCACCGGGGTGTTCTGCTCGATCAGCCGATCGATCGCCGGCCCATCGGCGGGGTTGGGCACGAAGCGGGTGATGCAGTCGTGTTCCTCCAGCAGCGCCACGGCGCGCGACGGCTGGGCCGAGAGCAGCCACACCCGCGCCTTCTCCTGCTGGAACCCCTTGATCAGGGCGGCCAGCCTGCCGAAGGCGTTCGGATGGGCCGGCACCGGGCGCGCGGCCAGATCGAAGCTGTTCGGATGGCTGTCGCTCTCGTGCAGTTCCGCCAGATCGAAGCCCGGGAAGGCCTCCACGGCGGCGAGGGCCTCGCTGGCGGGGCGATGCAGCACGGCGGGCGGGGCTGCCCCCAGTTCCCTGGCCACATCGGCGTGGTGCTCGCCGGCATGCTCGAACCACTGCTGGCCATGGGCCAGGCAGTGCCGCCGCTCGTCCACAGCGATCACGGCGGAGGCCGGCAGGTAGTCCAGCAGGGAGGCGGGTTCGGCCCAGGCCAGGCCCATCAGCCGCCGCAACCCCTCCGGGGTGCCCCCCTCCAGCAGCTGTTCCAGGGCCTCGGGGCGGAGCAGCTGCTCCAGCGCGTCGGGCATCGACTCCCGCAGCGCCTCGGCGATCAGGGGGGCGTAGCCGGTGGGGGTGAGGCGCACCACGTCGGTGGCATCGAGGGAGCGCTGGGTGGTGGGATCGAATTCCCGCAGCTTCTCGAGGTCCTCGCCGAAGAACTCCAGCCGCACCGGCAGTTCGGCGCTCACCGGGAACACGTCCACGATGTCGCCGCGGCGGCTCCAGGTGCCCTCCTGGTCGATCGTCGCTACGCGGGTGTACCCCAGCCGGGTGAGGCTGGCGGCGAGCTGCTCCAGATCGATGCTCTGGCCCTTGCGCAGGCTGAGGCACTGGGCCCTGAGCGCATCCGGTGGGGGCAGGTGGGGTTGAAGGGCCCGTTCGGTGGCCACGATCGCCAGCCGGTCCTGGGATGGCGTGGCACCACCGCGATCGAGGAGTTCGCCGAGCACCTGCAGCTGGCCCCAGGTGATCTCGCTGGTGGGATCGAAGCCCTCATAGGGGCTGCCCTCGCTGGTGGGATAGAGCTGGCTGCTGCTCCAGCCCATCAGCTCCAGCAGCGCCGCCCAGCGCCCGGCCTCCTCCAGGGTGGGCACCACCACCAGCAGCGGGGCCTGGGCGGCTCCGGCCAGGGCACTGCTGATCAGGGCCCGGGCGGCGCGGCCGGCGCCGCTCAGCCGCAGGCGCTCACCCCGATGGCTGCGCTCCAGCACCTCACCGGTCAGGGGGGCCTGCTGCAGCTGGCGCACCAGGGCGGCGAGGGGCATGGTTGCCGGTTCTTGAGGATCTCTGATCTTGCCAACCGGCCCCCCGGAGCGGCGAGCGCCGCCAGAATGGGGCCGTGGCGCGCTATTCCTGCCCCCGCTGCCGTCCCCGGCCCCTGGCGATGCTCCGCCGGGACGATGGCCTCTGGGTCTGTGCACGCTGCGGGGATCCGCTGCAGCGGGTGCCGGCGCTGCGCCCCCTGCCCGCCATCGCCGCCCTGGCGGTGGCTGTGGGTCTGGGGGTCGCCCTGGTGCCGCTGCGGCGCCTCTGGCCGGAGCCGCTGGCTGGCGGACTCCCCGCGGAAGTGCTGCGGGCGACGGAGCCGCTCACGTCGATGGCGGCTCCGGCCGGGCTTGTGGGAATCGACGAGGCCAGCCTGCTGCGTGAGCTGGAGGCAGCCGATGCGGCCTGGACTCCCCAGGCGGAGCAGCTGCCGGACGGAAGCATCCGCTACCACTACCAGCGCCGCTCGGGCGAGCCCCGCCTCTCCCTCGCCGAGATCCGTCGGCGGATGGCCGATCCTCCGAGCTTCCATGCCGAGCAGGCGGCGATCCGCCAGCTCATCGGCGTGCTCGGCCTCGCTGGGGTGCGGATCCAGCTCTCCCAGCCGCGCAAGCCCGGTGCCGCCGCCGAGTGGGATCCCGGCGCCCGCACCTTGCGGATCAAGCCGAAGGTGATGGGCGCCGGGAGCTCGGACTTCGCCCAGGTGCTGAACCATGAGGCCATCCATGTGGCCCAGAGCTGCAGCCGTGGCAGCGTGCGGGCAGCGCCGAGGCTGCTGGGCCTGGACACCCGGCTGCCGGCCCATCTGGGCGGCGTGCTCAGCGAAGCGGTGTATGCCAGCGCCAGTTCCGATGTGAAGCAGCTGGAGCGTGAGGCCTACGCCAACCAGCACCGGCTCGACCTGGGCGCCCGGCTGGTGCGGCAGCACTGCCGGCTGGCCGCCCCACCGGGCAGGGCATGACCCTCAGCCCCCGTTCCTGGCCATCAGGGCCTCCTCCAGCACCATGTTGAACTGCAGCAGCTGGGGGTCGCTCAACTGCTGCCGGCTGCTCTGGCTGAAGTGCTCCTCCAGGCACTGCCGCCCGCGCTGGGCGTCCCAGCCCAGCTGGGCCAGCAGCTGGTCGCACTGGGCCAGCAGGTCGCGCCGCCGCAGGGCCACAGGCGCCACGGCAGGGTCGCTGCCGGCGGGCAGCGCGGTGAGGGCCTGCAGGTAGGCCAGCAGATCGGCGTAGGTGGTGAGCCGGCTGCGGCTGGGATGGCCAAAGGCCCTCTCCAGGTACTGGCCCTCCTGCTCCCGTTGCCAGCTCAGCCGCCTCAACTGCAGATCGATCTGGGCCAGTTCACCGCTCCAGTCCTCGGGATCCGGGGCGGGTTCCACAGCGGGTTCCACAGCGGGTTCAGGAGCGGGTTCCGGAGGTGCTTCCCGGTCCGCTCCTGCAGGGTGCCGGGGCGTGCTCGGCGGCGTCGCCGGCGGAGCCTCAGCCGGCGCTTGCCCCATTGCCGCCGGCGCTGGCTGGGACGGCGGGCCTGGCCGGGCTGCGGGCCCGGGGGCCTGCCGCAACCGCCGCTGCAGCCGTTCGAGGGCCCGGTCCTCCGCCTCCTCCGCCGTGGGGGCCTCCCCCAGGGCGCTGGCCAGCAGCGCGCCATCGCGGTGGGCGGACACCTCCACCACCCGGGCCCCGGACTCCGCGTGAACCAGGCGGGCCTGCAACTGCATCGATGGAGTCGGGGGCGGTGATGGCCTTCCTAGAGTGCTGCCTCCGCGGGGTTCGATGGAAGCCGAGTCGATTCAGTCCCTCACGCCTCTGCTGCAGGAGGTGGACCGCTGGCATGAAGCCCTGCTGCTGCTGCCGCTCCTGGTGGCCCTGGAGGCCGTGCTCTCCGCGGACAACGCCATCGCCCTGGCGGCCATCTCCCGCCGGCTGCACGACCGGGCCCGCCAGGAAACGGCACTCAATCTCGGGCTGCTGCTGGCCCTGGTGTTCCGCCTCGCCCTGATCCTGGCCGCCCAGTGGGTGCTCAACTTCTGGCCGCTGCAGCTGGCTGCAGCGGCCTACCTGCTGTGGTTGTGTGGTCGCCATCTGGCCGGCCTGCTCAAGGCGGAGCCCGGTGCTGCCATCCCAGCCGCCGGTGCTCCGGCTGCCGCCGCCAACCCCCTGGACACCCACTCCGCCGGCGACAGCGGCCACAGCTGCGGGGAGTCGGCGGCAGGCGTTTCCACCCCCGAGGTGAGGCTTGCCAGCGTGGTGGCCACGCTGGCGATCACCGATCTGGCCTTCTCGATCGACAGCGTGGCTGCGGCCGTGGCCGTGAGCGATCGGCTCGTGCTCGTGATGGCAGGCGGGGTGATCGGTGTGATCGCCCTGCGGCTCACCGCCGAGCTGTTCATCCGCTGGCTGGAGATCTTCCGGCATCTGGAAACCGCCGGCTACCTGGCCGTGGGCCTGGTGGGACTGCGACTGCTGCTGCGCCTTGCCTGGCCGGAGCTGGTGCCGCCGGAATGGACCCTGCTGGCCATGGTGGGCGGGCTGTTTCTCTGGGGCTTTTCCGTGCGGCAGCCCCCGGCTGACGCAGCGACTCAGTTGGAGTGAGGCCAGGCGAGGCGATGCAGGTGGAACTCCGTCAGATCGGCACCGATGAGCTGCTCGACACCCTCACGGTGGAGCTGCAGACCCAGATCCCCCAGCCCGGTCGCTGGCTGGAGGTGGGCCAGCGCAGCTTCCTGGTGATGCAGCGCCGCCATCGCTACCGCCTCCGCAACGGTCGCTACACGCTGGCGGCCGTGGCCCTGCAGGTGAAACCGGAGCCGCGCCCGGCCGACGCCCGGCGCTGGGGGCAGGGCTGGGTGATCGGTGATCCCCTCTGCCGGTACAACGCCCGCAGCCCTCTGTTGCGCTGCGCCGTGCTGCCCGACGGACCGTGCGAGCGCTGTGCCCACTTCGAGCCCACCCGCTGATGGCGGCCGATCCCTCCGCCGCTGACGGTGCCCGGCAGGCGGAGGCCGCAGGCCAGGCCCTCAGGATCCGGCTGCGGGGGCGCTTGCTTGAGTTCCTCAAGTTCAGGGTGCTGGCGGCCCAGGAGGGGTTCTTCACCGGATTCGGCGGCGCGGAGGCGACCGGCGGGGATCCAGGTCCGGCCGCCTCCCGGGTGCGCCAGTGGCTCCATGGCCTCGGCGTGAGGGAGTTCGACCCGCTGGCCGACGACGATCTTCTGGCCGTGCTGGCCACGGCCCGCCGTCTCTACCTGGACTGAGCGACCCACGGGCGGCGCCCGTAGGGTGAAGGGGTGATCGCTCCGCCCCGTTTCCCCATCACTCCCTCCTCCCGCACGGCTTCCCAACCGGTTCCCACCCGCTCGGCCCGAGGGGAGCAGCACGAACCCGCACCCTCCGGCTTTGCGGCCCTCGGCCTGGGCCTGCCGATTCTCAAGGCCGTGGCCGAGAAGGGCTACACCACCCCGTCCCCGATCCAGCTGGAGTGCATCCCCACCGTGCTGGCGGGGCACGACGTGATGGCCGCCGCCCAGACCGGCACGGGCAAGACCGCCGGCTTCACCCTGCCGATGCTGGAGCGGCTGAGCCACGGGCCCCACGCCCGCGGCGGCGTGGTGCGGGCCCTGGTGCTCACCCCCACCCGCGAGCTGGCCGCCCAGGTGGCCGAGAACGTGGCGGCCTACGGCCGCTACCTCGACCTGCGCAGCGACGTGGTGTTCGGCGGGGTGAAGATCAACCCCCAGATCCACCGGCTGCGGGCCGGAGCCGACATCCTGGTGGCCACCCCTGGACGGCTGCTGGACCTGCAGCAGCAGCGGGCCATCCGGCTCGACCGGGTGGAGGTGCTGGTGCTGGATGAGGCGGACCGGATGCTCGACATGGGCTTCATCCGCGACATCCAGAAGCTGCTGGCCCTGCTGCCGCCGAAGCGCCAGAACCTGCTGTTCTCCGCCACCTTCAGCCCCTCGATCCGCAAGCTGGCCCACGGCCTGCTGCACCAGCCGGTGCAGCTGCAGGCCACGCCGGAAAACCAGGCCGCCCCCACCGTGGAGCACCTGCTCCATCCCTGCGACATGGCGCGCAAGCCGGAGCTGCTCACCCACCTGATCGCCAGCAACGACTGGCAGCAGGTGCTCGTGTTCTCGCGCACGAAGCACGGGGCCAACCGGATGGCGGATCGGCTCTGCGCGGCGGGCCTGGAGGCCGCCGCCATCCATGGCAACAAGAGCCAGGGGGCCCGCACCCGGGCCCTTGCCGGCTTCAAGAGCGGTGAGGTGCGCGTGCTCGTGGCCACCGACCTGGCCGCCCGCGGCATCGACATCCACCAGCTCCCCCATGTGGTGAATCTGGACCTGCCGAACCAGGCCGAGGACTACGTGCACCGCATCGGCCGCACCGGACGGGCGGGCCATCCCGGCCACGCGATCTCCCTGGTGGCGGCCGAGGAGCACGAGCTGCTGGGGGCCATCGAGCGCCTGATCGGCACCCCCCTGCCCTCCCAGACCGTGCCGGGCTTCGAGCCCACCGTGCTGCGGGCCCCGCCGCTCGATCTCAGCGGCGGCCGCGGCGGCCGGGGGGGGCGCAGTGCCCCTGGCCGCGGCAGCGTCGGGCGGAGCAGCGCAGGGCGAACCCCACGGCCCGAGGGCCGCGGCTCCGCAAACAGCAGCAAGCGACACAACCGCGGACGCGGCCCTCGGCTCGGATAGGGCCGCAACGAACGACCCCATGCCTTACGAGCCCGGATCCCCCGAATGCCGTGTGCTGATCGACTGCAAGAGCCAGATCGAATCGATGCTTCTGGCCCTGGATCGCATCGAGAACAGTGCCCACATCCGCGACCAGCTGCGCTCGGTGCACAACCAGCTGGAGGGGTTGCACGCGCTTTACCGGCGCAGCAATGCATGAAGCTGCTGGGGCGGCCCCGGGCCTCAGCCCGTCGCCCCACCCGTGGCGGGCTGTGACGCTGCCGCTGGCCTGGAGAGCTGCTCCTCCAGTTCACGGCAGAGGCTGTAGGCACAGGCCAGCGTGGCCACCCGCCGCAAGCCCTGCGGGTGGCACATGCCGGCCGCATTCCGAGCACCCACCAGGTAACCGCCCGCCAGATCGCGGAAGATCTGACAGTGGACACCCGCTTCAGCCACGAACGTGAGGACGGTTGAAGCAGCCGGTACGGCTGCGGGGCCATCCGAAGCGCGTGAATGCCTGCCTGCCGGCACGCTGATGCCCATGGAGCTGCCTCAAGAGCTTTACCCCCGCTCTAGCGACGTCCCCGGGGCGTCCTTGCGTGTGCGTTTCCTAACCACATAGAACTTATCTCCCGGGGTTCGGCCCCGTGCTTGCGCGGCTCAGGCGGCCGTGGCCGGCCCCAGCCTGTCGCCGCGCTGCGCGCCCAGCTGCTGGATCAGGGCCTGGCCACGGCAGGGGCGCTTCCCCTCGATCTGGGCTTCCCGCAGGATCAGGGGACAGCCAGCCGTGGCCACCACCAGACCCTCCCCGGGTTCCACCGCCAGGATCTCACCCGCCGCGGCACCGCCGGCACTCCAGTGTCCGCACAGGGCTGCCGCCGCCGGGGACAGGCTCTCCCGCAGCCGCTCCACCAGGGGTTCGGTGGCCAGCAGCTTCAGCCGCCGACCGTTCCAGAGCGTGTGGGCAGCGGGGTAGAGCGCCATCACCCGGCGGTGGATCTCCAGGGCAGGGCTGCTCCAGTCGATGACGGCGTCGTCCTTGCGGAGCTGGCGGGCGTAGGTCATGCCGTCGCTGCTCTGGGGACGCACACCCAGACGGCGCCAGCGCTCAGCTTCAGGGCCCGGGCCAGCGGCGGCGATCCGGGGCAGGGCCTCCAGGAGCAGCTCGGCAGTGAGGGCGGCCAGCCGCCGGGCCAGGCTCTCGGCGTTCTCCAGCAGAGCGATCCGGAGCCTGCGCTCCAGCAACACGGGCCCGGTGTCCAGCCCGGCCTCCATCGCCATGATGCCCACTCCGGTTTCCGGGTCGCCGGCCAGCAGGCTCCACTGAACCGGGGCCGCACCGCGCCAGCGGGGCAGGAGCGAGCCATGGCCGTTCCAGCAGCCCAGGGGCGGCTGGGCCAGCACCTCCGGCGGCAGGATCTGCCCGAAGGCCACCACCACCGAGGCATCGGCGCCCAGCGCGGCCAGGGCCGCCTGGGTGTGGGGCTCGTGACGGATCCGTCCCGGGGTGAACACCGGCAGCCCCAGGGCCTCGGCCCTCTGCTTCACCGGCGAGGGCACGAGCTGGCCGCCGCGTCCGCGGCGCCGGTCGGGCTGGCTGACCACACCCACCAGGGTGTGACCGGCATTCACCAGGGCCTCGAGGCTCGGCACGGCATAGGCCGGCGTACCCCAGAACAGAATCCGCATGGAGGCAGCACGCAGGGCAGTGACTCGCTCAGGCTTCCCCGGTGACGGACAGGCCCTCGACCCACACATGGGGGCAGAGGCCGTCGGGAGTCACCTTGGCCTCGCCTTCGAAGCCGATGATGCCCTGCAGCACCCGGCGGATGTCGCCGGCCACCGTGGCGGCCTCGATCGAGCGAACCTCACCGTTGCGCACCAGCCAGCCGTCGAAGGGCAGGGAGAAGGCCCCCTGGCTCGCCTTCACTCCGGCATGGAGGGCGGAAAGGGAATCGATCCACACCAGCGGCTCCTCCGTGTTGAACCGGTCCAGCCCCTGCTGGCCGCCGTCGCTGCCGGGTGTGGGGCCGATCTCAAACCAGTCGGGACCCACCGACACCTTGGCTCCCATGCCGGCGTGGCCGGTGGGCGCCACCCCGAACGCCCGGGCCGTGGCCTCGGAGTGCAGGAAATGGCGCAGCACGCCGCCGTCCACCAGGGCGAGGCGCCGTGTGGGTGTGCCCTCCCCGTCAAAGGCCGAGGCACCGACGTTGCCGGGGTGCAGTCCGTTGTCGTGGATGGAGAGGAAGGGCACGGCCAGCCGTTCCCCGAGGGAGGTGCGGCTGCTCAGGCTGACCCCATCGAGCACGGCGCGGGCATTGAACAGGCTGCTGAAGGCGCCGATCAGGTCCAGGAACGCCTCCGGACTGAACACGCAGGTGTACCGGCCTGTGGCGATGGGCGCGTAATCGAGGTGGCTGATGGTGCGCTCGGCCGCCTCGCTGATGCAGCCGTCGATGTCGAGCTCGCCGGCGCCGTAGGCCAGGCGCATGGCCCCGGCACTGCGGGGCTTGCGGCCCTCTTCCTCGGCCCGGGCGTAGAGATACAGGCTGGCGGTGGTGAGCCGCTGGTGCCGGCAGGCGCCGGCGCTGTTCAGGTAGAGGCGCTCGCTGCTGCGCTGGGCCAGGCCGTTGTAGGGAACGGTGCCGATGGCGGGGTGGCTCTCGAGCAGGGTCTGTTCGGCCTGTTGCAGCGTGCCCAGCAGTTGCAGGATCGGCTGCGGGGCGTGACTGGGCTGCTGCAGCGGTTCCAGCGGTGCCGTGGCGAGGGGGGAGAAGGCGGGGGTGTCGTCCGGGTTGCCGAAGGCCGAGGCTGCCTGGGCTCCGGCGAGAGCCTTCTCGAGCCCGGCATCGGAGAGGTCGGAGGTGCTGGTGATCCCCACCAGGCCGTCGCCGTTCCAGACCCGCACCGTGATGGCGCTGCGCTGGGCCCCCTTCATCTGCTTCGCCTCGCCGCGGTCCACCTGCACGGAGGTGTCCGTGCTGCAGGAGGCACCCAGATCCCACTGCCGGATCCCCTGCCGCTGGGCCAGGGTTTCAAGCCGCTCGTGCAGGGCGGGGGCATCGAGACCGGCCGTGCTGCCGGGGTGGGCGGAGCTCGTGATGGTCATGGTCAGCGGCCCCCCACGGTGATGGTGTCGACCTTGATGTGGGGTTGCCCCACCGTGACGAAGATGCTGCCGCTCACCGAGCCACAGAAGCCGGCCGCCAGGTCGAGGTCGTTGGCGCACATGGAGATCCGCGGCATCACCTCCTTGGCCTCACCGATCAGGGTGGCTCCCTTCACGGGCCTGGTGAGGCTGCCGTTCTCGATCAGATAGCCCTCCTCCACCGCGAAATTGAACTGGCCGGTGGGTCCGACGCTGCCACCACCCATGGATTTGCAGTAGAGGCCGCGGTCCACCGAGGCGATCAGCTGCTCCGGTGTGTGGGGGCCCGGCGCGATGTAGGTGTTCCGCATGCGGCTGGCGGCCGCGAAGCTGTGGCTCTGACGACGGCCGCTGCCGGTGCGGGGGTGGCCCGTGCGCATTTCCCCGGCCCTGTCGCTGAGGAAGCGCTTGAGCACGCCGTTCTCGATCAGGACGGTGCGCTGGGCCTCCATGCCCTCGTCGTCGATCGAGAGGGAGCCGAAGGCCCCATCGCTCAGGCCCTCGTCGATGGCCGTCACGGCGCTGTGGGCGATCGGTTCGCCGATCCTGCCGGCGAAGGGGGTGGTGCCCCGCTCCACCTGGGTGGTTTCCAGCAGGTGGCCGCAGGCCTCGTGAAAGATCACGCCGCCGAAGCGGTTGGCGAGCACCGCCGGCATTTGGCCGGCCTCCACGTAATCGGCGTAGAGCATGGTGGCGGCGCTGCCGCACACATCCTGGGCGCTGGCGTCGGCGTCCCAGTGGCGCAGATCGTCAGGGCGGCCGGAGGTGCCGTAGCGGCGGCCGAGGCCGGCGCGGTGGTCGCCATCGGCGGCCAGCACGTTCAGCCCCAGGGATTGATGCAGGCGGATGTCCCGAGCCACGGAGCCATCGCTGGCGGCCACCAGGATTTCCTGCCAGTCACGGGCGTACTGGCTGCGGCGGGCCTGCAGGTGGCGCCCATGCTGCTGAAGCCGGGCTGTGGCCTCCAGCAGCTTGCCGCTGGCTTCGCCCATGGCCGGGCAGCGTTGCAGCCAGTCGTGCTTGGCGGCGCCGTAATCCCGCAGGCTGCTCAGGCCCTCGAACGGGCTGGGGGTGCTGGTCGCCAGTTCCAGGCCGAGCATTCCCAGGGCCTGCTCCAGAGCCCGCAGCAGCCCGGCTTCGGAGAGATCGTTGGTGCTCACGAAACCATCGCGCAGCCCGCGGAACACCCGGATGCCCGCACCCCTGCCGAAGGAGGGGCTCACGCTGGTGATGGCATCCTGCTCGGCCAGCATGCCGAGATGGTCGGTGCGCTCGAGGAACACTTCCACCAGATCTGCGCCGGCAGCGCGGCCGGCGGCCAGGATCGTCTCCAGGCGGGGAAGCCATCCCTGATCGAGCTGCTCGGAGACGGGCGGGGCTGCGGAAAGAACCACGTGGTTCAGGTCAGAGGTGGGTGGTGGAACGGTCCTAGCAAAAGGGCCCCGGCGACGGTGGCCGGAGCCCGGGAGCTCTGCGGTGCCGCTGCCGTTCAGCGCACGGCAGGCTGGAAGGCCTCGCTGCGGATGGGTTTCATCAGGAAGAGCTTGGCCATCTCGGCGGCGTTGCCGATCCAGTAGGGCAGCTTGCGCAGCGCCTTGAGGGGGGCCGGGGCACCGCTCTGGTCGGCCTCGCTGAGGGCGGCGTTGTTGTCCACCAGGCGCTCGAGCCGCTCCCAGAACTTGGGATTGCGCACATCCAGAACCACGGGGAACACCCGGGCGGAGGTCTCGTTGGTCTTGTCGATCACGTACTTGTCGTAGGCACGGGCATCGAGACCGAGGGCCTCGTAGAACTCCTTGCGCGCCACGTCGCGCACGTACATGGTGGCGAACACGGCCAGGAGGAAGAAACGGCACCACAGGCGGGCCTGCAGGCCCCGCACGGTGTCGGGCTGGGCCTTCATCAGGGCGTCGAAGAAGTCACCATGACGGTTCTCGTCCTGACACCAGTTTTCAAAGAAGTTGAAGATCGGGAAGATCTTGCTTTCCGGGTTCTTCTCCAGATGGCGGTAAATGGCGATGTAGCGCCAGTAGCCGATCTTCTCACTCAGGTAGGTGGCGTAGAAGATGAACTTGGGCTTGAAGTAGGTGTAGGCCTTGTTGGCCGTGAGAAAGCCCAGGTCGAGCTGGAGGCCGAAATCGGCCATGGCCTTGTTGAGAAAGCCGGCATGGCGGGCTTCATCCCGGGCCATATGGGCGAAGCACTCCGCCAGGAGGGGGTTCTTCTCCTTGATGCGACGGCTCAGCTCCTTGTAGAGGAGAAAGCCCGAGAATTCAGAGGTGCAGCTCTGCTCGAGGAACTCCACGAACACCCGGCGGGTCTCAGGATCAAGTTTCTCGGCCGCACCCTCGAATTCGCCATTGCGCACGAAGTGGTGGCGGTTGTAGTCCTTGCGGAATTCCTCGCAGATGGCCTCCAGCTCCACGGCGTTGGGGCGGAGGTCCATGGCCGCCATGGCCTCGAAATCGGTGGTGTAGAACCGCGGCGTCAGGATGGTGTCCTTCACCGGATCCTTGATGGCGGGGGAATCCGGTGTGCCGATGGTCAGGCCGGAGCCAGGTGCGGCGGCGGGATTGGCGACAGCGGTTGGGGGCACCATCAGGCTGGCAACACAGAGCGTGCGGCCATCGTAAGTGGCCTGGCCTCTGCGGCGGCCTGGATGTAACGGCGTACGGGGGTGCTAGTTGGCCCCGAGCCACTTCTGCCCGTTCAGCCGCTGCACCAGCCGGGAGACCAGCAGGGGCAGGGTGATCTTGCGCTCGTCGATCAGAAAGGATTCCACCAGGCTCGGCTGGGCGCCGGCCTCGGCCACGATCACCACCTTCGGCGCGGTGAGGCTCTCCTCGGTGAAGCAGAGCCAGAACCGGCGTTCCTCCGGCAGGACGCCAGCCACCATCCAGCAGGGACTGCCGATCACCGGCATCGCAGCCTGCTCGAAGGAGAGCTGGGGCGCTGGTCCGCCGTAGGCCTGGATCTCCTTGCTGAGCGCCGGGATCAGCAGCTCGGGAACGAAGGTGGCGAAGGGTTGCTCCTCCGGAGCCGGTGGCTTCGCTGCCGCCTTGGCGGCCGGCTTGGCAGCAGCGGTGCCGGCAGAGCTGGCTGCTCCAGCCTTGTCTGCGGCGCTGTCCTGGGCTGGATTGGTGGCCTCACTCACCGAACTCTGGCCTCAAACCATCGGTGGCCCGACTCTAAGCCGGGCGGCGTGTGCTTCAGACACACCTCGGTGCCGGGGCCGTGGGCCCTGGGTTCACCAGCTCTCGGCCAGGGGGCTGCCCCAGCCATCCCCCCCGGCAGCCCCTGGTGTCGGTGCCGCCACCGCGAAGCCCCGCTCCGGCCTCGGCGATGCTGGGTGTTCCTGGGCGGGGCTGGCGGTGGTGGCGCCGGCCCGCCGGATCACCCGGTAGGGCACCGCCACGGTGGGACTGCTCTCCCCGGCCGCCCGTGTGGGGCCGGCTCCAGGGCCGTAGGCGGGCGGGTAGCCAGCAGGCGCTTCGCTGTCCGCGTCCATTCCCGGCCAGCCGGTCTCGCGGGGGGGGGCGCTGGGCTGGCGGCTGTCTTCGACGTTGGCTTCGCGGCTGTTCAGAGGGCGCCTCACCTGCCGCTGCAGCTCCCGCTCCCCTGCGCTCATGGCCAGGGCGGTGCCCAGGGCACTCACCCCAGCTCCACCCGCCGCCGCCAGCATCATCCACACCCCGATCGGCAGGGAGGGCGTGCTCCAGGTGAGCAGGCGCAGAGCCACCGCAGGCCGGGGGTTGACGGCACCGATCAGCACCACGGCCAGCAGCGGCGCCAGCAACGGGAGCAGAAGCAGCTGTCGCACCAGAGGGGCCAAGACTCAGGACTCGGTGGGAATCGGGGTGGACACGGGCTCTGGCGGTGTCGGGTTGCCGGAGCCTGGGCTGGAGCGGTCGGCCCGATCGGCCTGGATGGGGCCCTGCCAACGCCGCAGGCTGCCCAGCTCGAAGCCGAGCACATCAAAGACGCGGATCACCAGGAAATCCACCATCTCCTCGATCCCACGGGGGCGGTGGTACCAGGCCGGCACCGGTGGTGCGATGCGTGCCCCGGCTTCCGCCAGGGCGGTGAGATTGCGGAGGTGCACCAGGCTCCAGGGCGTTTCCCGGGGACAGATCACCAGGGGTCTGCCCTCCTTCAGGTGCACATCGGCGGCCCGCTCCACCAGGTCGAGGGCCACACCGGAGGCGATCCGTCCCACCGTGCCCATCGAAGCGGGCAGGATCACCATGCCCCGGGTGCGGTAGCTGCCGCTGGCGATCGCGGCGGCCTGGTCATTCCAGCGATGGCAGCGCAACCGTCCGGTCTGGCAACCGGTCTCCTCGCGCCAGAACCGTTCCTGGGCCTCCGGTTCGCTCGGGACCCGCAGTCCCAGCTCCGCCTGCCACACCCCGATGGCACCGCGGCTCGTCACCATCTCGACCGACTCGCCCGCCTCCAGCAGCAGCTGCAGTGCCCGTCTGGCCAGGGGTTGGGCCGAGGCCCCGGAAACGGCCAGAACAACCGGGTCCATCGCCTCAGGCCTCGTTGAGCACGGCCACCGGGGTGAACGTGTCGTCGCCGTCGGGGGAGTCCCCGTCGTGGGAGTCGCCGTCGAGGGGGGCCTTGTCCGGGGCGGCGAGGTTGTCCTGGCCGTCCGCCAGGGCCTCGTAGCCCTCCGGCAGCTGCACGGCCAGATCGATCTGGTGGCGCAGCGCATCCACCTTCTGGATCTCGACCTCCACCGCATCGCCGAGCATGTAGGTGCGGCGGTTCTTGCGGCCCACCAGCCGGTTCTGGCGCGAGCGGTACTCGTACCAGTCGTCCTTGAGGGAGCTCACGTGCACCAGCCCCTCGACGTTGGAGGGTGGCACTTCCACGAAGAAGCCGTAGCTCTGCACACCACTGATGATTCCCGGCAGCACCTGGCCGACCAGCGGTTCAGCCTGCCGGGCCTGGGCCATGGCCAGCAGATCCGCCTCCAGCTCCGCCCCGAAACGGCGCCTGCCGTTCAGCCGCTGCACCAGGCCATGGGCAAGACCCTGATGGAAGGGAACCAGGGCGCTGTTCGGCAGCAGGGGCCAGTCGATGGAGCCGTGGCAGGCATCGGAGGCCAGGTCCACCCCGATCTTGTGACGCACGCTCGGGCGGTCCTTGCCCTCGGTGAGCAGCAGGGTGAGCAGATGCTGGTTCCAGATGTCGGCGTAATGCAGGCCAGGGCAGCACCAGGGTGCATAGGCCGGCTCCTCACCGGTGATGCCCGCCACGGCATGCTCCCCGGCCTCGGTGGCCAGGCTGACGGGCCTCAGCACGGCCCTGAGCTGCTGCTGCAGGGGGCGGCAGCGATCGGTGGCCGCGAAGGCGGCCGCCAGTTCACCGGCGCTGGCATGGCCCTCCTCATCCAGCTCCAGGGGGATCTCCAGGGCGAGGGCCGCCTTGGCCACATCGTTGAGGTCGGAGGCTTCCGCCGCAGCATTCACCGCATAGATCGCCGGCAGCTGCAGGGCCGCCAGGTGTTCCCCCAGGGCACGATCGGCAAGCAGACCGCCCTCCCGCAGGATCGCCATCGGATGGTGGGCCGGCAGCTCCACCATCCAGCCCTGTCCTGCCGCATCCGGGGGCGGCACCGCCAGGTCCCCGAGGCTCTCGATGGGAGGCATCGGCAGGAGGAGGTCGAGCGAACCCTTCTCCAGCCGTCGCTCCCGCAGCAGGGCGGTGAGCGTCACCAGCTGCTCCAGCTGGTCGAGGTGGGCCTTGACGGCCTTCAGGGCCGCCGGTGTGGAGCGGCTTTTGGGTTTGCGCTCGGCCAGGGCGGCGAGCATCGCCGCGTCCACGCGGGCCTCAGGCTTGATCAGGGAGCGGCAGAAGCGGTAGTGCTCCAGCTGGCCGGAGCTGTTGAGCTCGAGCGCCACCGAGAGAGCGGCCTGGCGCTCGCCGGGCTTCCAGCCGGCGGCCTTCTGGAGGGCCGGGCTCAGCAGGGGAAGCCACTGGCGGCCGACGCAGTGGGCTTCGGCCTGATCCCGCAGCCACTGGTCGAGGCTGCCGCCGAAGGGGATCCGCTCGGCCACGGCCGGTGCATGGATCCAGAGGGTCCAGCCCTCGTCGCGGGATTCGAGGCAGACCGCAGCCAGGTCCGGCGTGTCCTTGCACTGCCAGCCGCTGATCAGCAGGGCGGGCTGCTGGGTGAGGTCCGCGCGGTCCTTGATCTCCGGTGTGCGGAGGCTGGCCCGTGGGGCCGTCGGGCGCTGGTTCAGGCGGTGCTTGGTGAGCACCAGATCGAGGTCGGCCGCCTCGCCGCCATGGATCGGCAGGCGCCGTGCCACGTGCCCCTGGGGGGCGAACTGGGCCACGGGGTAGCGATCGATCATCACCTCCACCACCGAGTTCTGCTCCGGATCGAGGTACTCGGCGTCGGATTCCGGCAGCTGGACGGCGGTCAGGAGCCGGTCGTCCAGCGGCAGGGCCACCAGGTGATCCCGCTGGTGTTCCACCTGGGCCAGCAGCGCGGTGGTGTGGCGCTCGAGGATGCATTGCACGCCACCTTCCGGAGAGCGTCGCCGGCCGCCTTCCCGCGTCACCTTCACCAGCACCCGGTCGCCATTCCAGGCGTGGTTGAGCTGGTGATCGCGGATGTAGATGTCCTCGCCTCCGTCCTCCCGCAGGGCGAAGCAGAACCCCTTGCTCGAGCAGCGCAGTCGGGCCGGGATGAGTTCCGGCGTGTCGCAACGCTGAATGGCG
The DNA here is from genome assembly GCF_900088535.1 of Cyanobium sp. NIES-981. Classification (NCBI taxonomy): domain Bacteria; kingdom Bacillati; phylum Cyanobacteriota; class Cyanophyceae; order Synechococcales; family Prochlorococcaceae; genus Cyanobium; species Cyanobium sp. NIES-981. The sequence continues at coordinate 192,953 of NZ_LT578417.1, forward strand.
TCGTCGGATCGGCTCAGCAGGCCGAGTCTGTCGAGGGCATGCAGGCCGATCTGCAGATGGGTCCTGTCGTCCGTGCCGCTCAGGCCAAGGGCCTTCTCCAGTTTGGCGATAGGCAGAGATTCCCCGGCGGGAAGCTGGTCGAGCAGGTCGGCGACCGTGAACTTCATCGAATCAGCAGCTGTGTGGCTTGTGCGGCCCGAGCTCAGCCCAGGGGACTGGCGGCGGCGGCAGCGGAAGGGGCGCACCGGGCTCGGAGCGATGCCCGCGTACCCCTGGACTCCCGGACCGGAACTTTAGGCAGCCGTGGGACGGGGCTGGATCCACGCCACCGCCGCGGCCCGGGGGGCGAGCCTCAGGGGTGGCTGTCCTGGCCTGCGCCACTCTCCTGGTCGGCCGCAGCGGAGTCCTCGTCCGCCCTGGCCATCAGCAGCAGCCGGAGCCCCAGCACCAGAAAGCCCACCGAGGCGGCCAGCTGCAGGGTGTCGGTGGGGACCACGCTGGACAGGGATCCCCCGGCGGCGGCGCCCAGAAGGCTGGCGAGCACCAGGGCGGCAGAACTGCCGGCGAACACGGCGCCGGGACGGCTTGAGGTGCCGCTGATGGTCACGATGGCGAGCTGGGTCTTGTCCCCCAGCTCGGCCAGGAACACCGTGGCGAAGGTGGAGGCCAGCAGGGCGAGGTCCATGGCAGGAAGCGGGAGGCAGAAAGCGGGTCTGGGCTGGGCTGGGGGATCGGGCGGACCTGGACCGCCGTTGAGGGCGCGACGGGCGTGGAAGGCTGGAGGGGAAATGGCTCCGGCACTCAGGCCGGGGGGTTCAGACCCTGCATGGGCGCCAGGTTCAGCACCGCCTGCCGGCCCAGCCACAGCCCCAGGGCCACCATCAGGCCTCCCGCCAGCCGCTCCAGTTGCTGGGCCGGCATCACCCGGGCCAGCCAGCGGCCCAGCAGCACGCCCACCAGGCTCGAGCAGATCAGGGCCAGGGAGGCCCCGAGGAACACCACCAGGGGCCGCCCGGACTGGGCGGACAGCAGCAGGGCGGCCAGCTGGGTCTTGTCGCCGAGTTCGGCCAGAAACACGGTGGTGAAGGTGGTGATGAACGCCACCACCCACCCCCTGGACGTCGGGGTCCCGGACTCACTCACGGCGTCCGGTTGCGGTGCAGCGGCCTGCGGATCGGGCTCCGCCGCTCTGGCCTGGGGGGCATCACTCATGGTCCGCGGCGGATCGCCTGCCGAAAACGACGCATCACCCTGCCACGCCCGCCGTATTCGGCGCGGATCTGCTGCAGGCAGCAGGCGATGGCCAGGCTGTCCCGCTCCGGCGGAGCCCCTGTCCCATCACCGTGAGCGCCACAGGCGCCGGCGAACAGTCCCACCAGGTTGTCGACATGACAGAAGTCGGGTCGCTCGCCATAGATCCGGCAGCGTCTGCCCCCGGTGTCGTAGTGGATGCACCAGCCGTCTTCCCCCACCATGGCGAGATAGCGCTCCCTCTGCCCGGGGCTGAGGGCCTCGAGCGCCTCGCCCCGCAGACCCGGATCGAGGCGGCAACAGGCACCACAGCCCTGGATGCACTGCCAGTGGAGCACGTTGCTGGACATCACAGGGCCGAGTTCTCGGGAACCCGTTCTAGGAATCCCGGGGCCTGGGGATGGGGCCAGCCCGGACCCGCTGCTGTGACAACCCGTCACAGAGATCCGCTGGGGTGGGGACAGGTTCCTGACGCCGCCTACGATCGCGCCCAGCAAACGTCTCCGCCGCCGGTCACCATGGGCATCGATTTCCACCTGATCGCCAACTTCGGAGCCCTGGCGCTGATCACCCTGGCTGGGCCTGCAGTGATCTTCATCCTCTTCTACCGCCGCGGTGCCCTCTGAAATCCGTTCAGGTGAGTCCGTTCAGGCGGCCCGGGGCCTGATCTTCTAGGAACTTCGCGCCTGCTCCGATTGCGTCCGGACCGATCGCGGTACGACTGATCACGACAGGTCTGATCACGACAGGTCTGATCACGACAGACCTGATTGCGACAGGTCTGACCGCCTCAGACAGCGATTCAGTGCGCGAGCCCTGAGCCGTCCCGCGGCTGACCCGGCATCGCGCTGGCGGCCGGGCAGCTGACCCGCAGCCCGGCTGTGATGGCGACCGGCTGTCATGCCGGCTGATTGTCGTGGTGCACATCCGAGAGGGCGTGGTAGATCCGCTCCGGCTGGAGTCTGCGGCCGGCGTAGGCCCCGATCACCGCGCTCATCAGGATTCCGAACAGCCACTGCTGGTCGCCGGCCAGGCGCATGGAGAACAGCACGGTCATCAGCGGCAGCTGGGTGGCTCCGGCCAGTCCTCCGGCCATGCCCAGGGCCACCCCCAGCTGAACGTTGCCGCCGAACGTCGCGAGCACACCGCTGCCGAACACCGCGCCGATCGTGAAGGCAGGATCGATCAGACCCCCCGGCACACCTGCCGCCAGGGCCAGCACCGGCGCCAGCACCCGGGAGGCCAGCACCAGGGCCCAGCCCACCAGTCCCAGGGGAGCTCCAGCCACCGGCAACGGTCCGCGTCCCTCCAGGAGCTGCTCCATGAGGGTTTCGCCATCGCCACCGCTCCAGCCTCCGCTCAACAGGGCGAACAGGGCCAGGCCTGCCCCCAGCGCCAGGCCCCAGCGCCAGGGCTGCTGCATCACCCGAGGTTTGAGCCAGCGGCTCGAGACCAGCAGGATCCGTGCGAACAGCCCGCCCAGCAGTCCCGCCCCCACGCCCACCGGCAGGGAGAGCAGCAGCTGCTGCCATTCCGGCTCCCCAGTGGCCACCAGCCCGAGGGGGAACAGCGGCACGCCGTCCAGGTTGCTGATCAGGGCCGCCGCGGAGCAGGCCACCAGCGAGGGCCACAGCAGGGTGCTGCTGTAGCTGCCCGTGAGCTCCTCCATCACGAACAGGGTGCCCATCAGCGGGCTGTTGAAGCCTCCGGCCAGACCGGCGCCGGCGCCGATCGCCACCAGATGCTCCCGACGCAGACCCGCGAGCAGCCGGGGGAACAGCCGTTGCAGGGCCTGGGCGATGGCGGCGCCGAGGTGCACCACCGGGCCTTCGCGCCCCAGGGGCATCAGGGCCAGGCTCGCCGCTGTCCACAACCCCAGCCTGGCGGTGGTGGGAGCCGCCCCCAGCAGGGCGCTGTCCTGATCGAGGCCCTCCAGGTTTCGCAGCGTCTGGGGAATGCCGGACCCGGCTCCGAGCCCCAGAGGGCCCGCCTGCAGGGCCAGCAGGATCGGCATCACCAGCAGCGGCGCGGCGGCGATCCCCACGGTCCAGAGCGTCCAGGCCTCGCCCGTGAAGCTGGGGAGCCTGGTCTGCAGGAAGCTCTGGGCGTCGTCCACGAGATTGAGGGGCCAGCAGGCCAGGCCCACCACCACCCCCAGCCCCAGCAGGCGGCCGAGGCTGCGAAGGTCACCGCGGTGCAGGGGGGAGCGGGGCATCAGGCGCTGAGACCGAGAGCCATGGCGGCATCCTGCAGCAGGGCCCGCAGGTAGGGGTGCTCGGGGGCGCTGCTGCTGTGCAGCTCCTCGCCGGCGGCGTTGCGCACCACCAGGCCATCGCCCTGGCGGCGGCACCAGTAGGTGCGGGAGCGTCGCTGCAGGCGCACTTCCCGCTCCCCGCCGGGGGGGTCGCTGCCGCGCAGTCCCACCAGCTCCAGCTGCAGCCGTTCCTGGCCCTGCCAGCGGTCGATCTTCACCCGGTAGGCCACGTCCACCCAGGGCGGCAGGTCGGCGGCCCCCTGCCAGCGCCATCCCATCGCCCGCAGGCTGCGTTCCCCCTGGCTCAGCTCCAGCTGAAGATGGCCGCCGCGCAGCAGTTTCTGCTGCGTCACCCGGCAGGCGGCGCTCCAGAACACCGGCTGGGGGTGGCCGATGCCGAAGGGTTCGAGGCGTTGCTGGTGGCGCACGAAGTCGCGGTCGATCTGCTCGAGCCGCAGCAGCGCTTCCGGTTCCACAGGATGGCCGCCGCCGTGGCTGGCCAGCCAGGTGGCGGCCAGGGCGTCGAGGCGCTCATGCAGCCGGGCCACGTGCTCGGCCCGCACGGTGAAGCCTCCGGCGGCGGGATGGCCACCGTGCCGCTCCAGCAGATCGGCACAGTGGTTCAGGGCCTGGTCCACGGCGAAACCGCGGGGTGCCCGCACCGAGGCCCGCAGCAGCCCCCCGCCTTCGCCGGCCAGCAGGGCGGCCGGCAACCCCAGCCGCTCCACCAGCCTGGCGGCCACGATGCCGATCACGCCGTGGTGCCAGTGGCCCTGGGCCAGCAGGATGAAGCGGGGCCGGTGCGGACCGTCGGCCTCGAGCAGGGCCAGGGCCTCGGCTTCGATCGCTTCGCACAGCTCCCGGCGCTGGCGGTTGAGCGCCTCGCACTGCCCGGCCAGCTCCAGCGCCCTGTCCGCATCCGTGGTGGTGAGCAGTTCCACCACCAGCCGGGGATCACCGAGCCGGCCCACCGCATTGATCCGGGGGGCGATCTGGAAGCCCACGGCCTGCGCATCCAGCGGGCGGTCGTCCACCCCCGCCACCTGTTGCAGCGCCTGCAGACCCGCCAGGCCCGAGTGACCGAGCCGGGGCAGGCCATCGATCAGCCAGCGGCGGTTCACCCCGCTGAGGGGAGCCATGTCGGCGATGGTGCCGATGCAGAACAGGTCGCGGGCCATCTGCAGGGCGTCGCCCCGCCCCATGGCTTCGCAGAGGGCCGCCGCCAGCACGTAGGCCAGCCCCACGCCGGCCAGGCCCCTGTAGGGCGAATCCGCCGGGGTGCGCTGCGGGTGCAGCAGGGCCAGCAGGGGCGGCAGCTGCGCGGGGATGCTGTGGTGGTCGGTCACGATCACCTCCACGGCCAGGGCCTGGGCCCGGGCGAGGGCCTCCGCGGCGGCAATGCCGTTGTCCACGGTCACCAGAAGCTGCACGCCCTCGGCCGCCAGCCGTTCCACCATGGCGGCGTTGAGCCCGTACCCCTCCGCCATCCGGCTGGGAATGGCCGCCACCGGCCGCGCCCCGAGCCGTTCGAGCACACCGAGCAGCAGGGCGGTGCTGGTCATGCCGTCGGCGTCGTAGTCGCCGCAGATCGCCACGGCCTCGCCGGCCAGACAGGCGCGTTGGAGCCGGGCCACCGCAGGCTCGAGATCGGCGAAGTGCTCGCAGGCCTGCGGGGCCTCCGGAGGGTTCAGCAGGTCGGTGATCGCCTCGGCGCTGGCGTAGCCGCGTCGGGCCAGCACCGCCAGCAGCGGATCGGGCAGGCGGGAGAGGGGGGCCGGGTTGAGCTTCTGCAGGAGCTCGGGATCGGCCAGCTCCCCCAGGGGGGCGGGCAGCTGCCAGCGTTGCTCATGGAGCGGGGGGAGCAACGGCTGCTGAAGCAGGGGCCGGGCCATTCTGGGGGCACTGGGAGCTCCGGACCGGATCGATGGCCCTGCGCGCGCTGCTCTGGGATGTGGACGGCACGCTGGCGGAAACGGAGCGGGACGGGCACCGCGTGGCCTTCAACCAGGCGTTCCGGGAGCACGGCCTGCCCATCCACTGGGATCCGGACGCCTACGGCCGCTGGCTGGAGATCAGCGGCGGCCATGAGCGCCTGCGGGCCTGCCTGCACGCCAGCGAGGGGCGGGAACCGGCGGAGCCGCGGGTGGTGGCACTGCAGGCAAGCAAGCAGCGGCACTACGGAACCCTTGTGGCCTCGGGTGTCCTGAGCCTGCGGCCAGGGGTGGCCGAACTGATCGCTGAAGCTCAGGCGGCCGGACTGCGCCAGGCCCTGGTGACCACCAGTGGTCAGCAGGCCCTGGCGAGCCTGGAACAGCACCTGCTGGGGGAACGAAGCGGAGCCTTCGCCTTCCGGATCTGCGGCGAGGATGTCACCCGCAAGAAGCCCGATCCGGAGGCCTATCACGGCGCCCTGGAGCGGCTGGGCCTGCCGGCGTCGGAGGTTCTGGTGATCGAGGATTCCCCCCCGGGCCTGGCGGCGGCGGCGGCGGCGGGCCTGCCCTGCCTGCTCAGCCTCAGTCACTACAGCCACCTGCTGCCGTTGCAGACCTTCGCCGCCGCCCGGGCCGTGGTCACCGGTCTGGGCCCGGACGCCTCGGTGGTGCGGGGGCCGGCTTGCCAGTCCGGCCGGATCACGCTCTCCTACCTGGAACGTCTGCTGTGACTGTTCTGCCGTGACCGTGCTGCCGTGACCGGGCGTCCCCTGCAGCCCACGCGCTTCAACCGGCTCAGCGACGGGCTGGTGCGGGCCGTCTTCGGTTCCCTGCGCGGCAGCTGGCGTTCCCGCAGCGTGGTGCTGCTCGCCCTGCTGCTGGGCTTCTACGCCGGCGGCAACCTCACCAGCTACGTGCTGTTGCTGTTCCCCGGCGGGCGGCCGATGGCCGTGCTCGCGGCCGTGCTCCTCCTGGAGGTGGTGGTGCGCCTTCGCGGTCGTCTTGTGCGCGAGCAGCCGGGGCTGGGCTGGATGGTGGCGGACAACTTCAGGATCGGGCTGGTGTACGCGGTGGTGCTCGAAGCCTTCAAGCTGGGCACCTGATGGATTCCCGCCCGCACCCCAGCGTGATGGAGCAGGTCGCCCTGCCGCTGCTGGCCCGGCTGCAGCGGTTGCTGGCCGAGGGAGCGCGGCCGGTGCTGGCCATCAACGGTCCCGTCGGGGCCGGCAAGACCAGCCTCACCCAGGAGCTGCAGGCCCTGGCCCTGGCCGCAGGACTGAGGCTCGGCGTGGCCTCGATCGATGATTTCTACCTGCCGTGGCCCGAGCGGCAGCAGGCGATGGCCGGCAACCCTTTCGGGGTGACCCGGGTGCCGCCGGGAAGCCATGATCTCCCCCTCCTGCTCCAAAGCCTGCGGGCCTGGCGTGGAGGGGGGCTGTTTCGGTGGCCCCGGTTCGACAAAGCGCTGCGCCAGGGCCAGGGGGACCGTCAGGGCCTCCGCGAAGCGCCTTTCGATGCCCTGGTGCTGGAGGGGTGGCTGCTGGGCTGCCGCAGCCTCAACCTCACGGCCAGCAGCGCGGGGAGCACCTGGCGGCGGAGCCTGGACGCGGCCACCCCCTCCCTCACGGCAGAGGAGATCGCCTGGCTGCCGCGCTGGGATGCCGAACTGCAGCGCTACCACCCGGTGTGGGAGCTGCTCGATGGAATCTGGGTGCTGCGCCCCTCCGACTGGCGCTGGCCGCGCCGCTGGCGCTTCCAGGCCGAGGCCCGCCAGCGGCGCAGGGCGCGCCACGGAGGTGACCCGGCTGGCTGGCTGGCCCCGCATGAACTGGAGGCGCTGGTGCGTGCCAGCCTCTGCAGCCTGCCCCCCGTGCTCTACCAGGATGCCCTGATCACCGGCAGCGCAGGGATCACCGGCAGCGCAGGCCGGGTGATGGCGGTGGCGACGCTGGACAGCCGCCGACGCTGCCTCGGCTGCCGGACTCAGTCGTCCGACTCCTCTTCGCTGTCCATGGGGTAGACGAAGCCCTGGGCACGGCCGCTCAGCACGGCCTTGCCCACCGAGAGGGCCTTCTGGGCGGCCGTGGCGGCCTTGGCCTTCCAGTGGGCGTGGCGCTGGTTGCGCTTCCCTTTCGATGTCTTCTTCTTGGGAACAGCCATCCCCGATCACTCACGGCCAAACAACAATCCTCTGTTGTCGTCTCGCCTTTCGTCAAATCGCTAAGCTCGCGTGAAAGCCGAACCCCCGTGAGCAAGAGCCCGTCACCGGCGGCTGCCAACGCTTCTGATGCCGCCGGCGCCCCCCCCGAGGGCGAGCAGGCCAGGCCCCAGCTCGAATCCCTCGTGGGTGGTCTGGGGGGTGAAGGGCAGGCACCGTCGTACAGCCAGCTGCTGGCGGATCTGCGGGGCGGTAAGGTGAAGGAGCTGGAGCTCTCCACCCGCCGCCGGGACGTGGAGGTGACCTTCACGGACGGCCGGGTGGCCCGGGTGCCCGTGTTCAACAACGACCAGCTGCTGCTGCGCACCGCTGAGGCCGCCAATGTGCCGCTCACGGTGCGGGATGACCGGGCCGAGGCCGCCACGGCATCGCTGGTGTCCAATGCCCTGCTGGTGGCCATGCTGGTGGTGGGCCTGTCCCTGCTGCTGCGTCGCAGTGCCAAGGTGGCCAACCGGGCCATGGGCTTCGGCAGCAGCAAGCCGCGGCTCTCCCCCGAGAACAGCGTGGCGGTGCGCTTCGAGGACGTGGCCGGTATCGCCGAGGCGAAGGAGGAACTCCAGGAGGTGGTCACCTTCCTGAAGTCGCCGGAGCGCTACACCGCCATCGGCGCCCGCATCCCCAAGGGGGTGCTGCTGATCGGCCCCCCCGGCACGGGCAAGACCCTGCTGGCCCGCGCCATCGCCGGTGAGGCCGGGGTGCCGTTCTTCTCCATGGCCGCCTCGGAATTCGTGGAGATGTTCGTGGGCGTGGGGGCCAGCCGCGTGCGCGATCTCTTCCGCAAGGCCAAGGCCAAGGCGCCCTGCATCATCTTCATCGACGAGATCGACGCGGTGGGGCGCCAGCGCGGTGCCGGCATCGGCGGCGGCAACGACGAGCGGGAGCAGACGCTCAACCAGCTGCTCACCGAGATGGACGGGTTCGAGGAGAACTCCGGCGTGATCCTGGTGGCCGCCACCAACCGCCCCGACGTGCTCGACCGGGCGCTGATGCGCCCCGGCCGCTTCGACCGCCGCATCACGGTGGACCTGCCGGACCGCCGCGGCCGCGAGGAGATCCTGGCGGTCCACGCCCGCACCCGCCCCCTGGCCGAGGGGGTGTCCCTGGCCGACTGGGCACGGCGCACCCCTGGCTTCTCCGGAGCGGATCTCTCCAACCTGCTCAACGAGGCCGCCATCCTCACCGCCCGCCGCCATCGCGCCGCCATCGATGAGGCCGCCCTGGGCGATGCCCTCGAGCGGATCACCATGGGGCTGGCGGTGGCTCCGCTGCAGGATTCGGCCAAGAAGCGCCTGATCGCCTACCACGAGGTGGGCCATGCCCTGCTCACCACCCTGGTGCCCCATGCCGACCGGCTCGACAAGGTGACCCTGCTGCCGCGGGCCGGCGGCGTGGGCGGCTTCGCCCGCATGATGCCGGACGAGGATGTGCTGGACTCCGGGCTGATCAGCAAGGCCTACCTGCAGGCCCGGCTCGTGGTGGCCATGGGCGGCAGGGCCGCCGAACTGGTGGTGTTCGGGCCGAGCGAGGTGACCCAGGGCGCCGCCGGCGACCTGGAGATGGTGGCCCGCATCTGCCGCGAGATGGTCACGCGCTACGGCTTTTCCAGCCTCGGCCCCCAGGCCCTGGAGGGGGACGGCGCCGAGGTGTTTCTGGGGCGCGACTGGCTGCGTTCCGAAGCGCCCTACTCCCAGGAGACCGGCACTCGCATCGACCAGCAGGTGCGGCAGCTGGCCCGCACGGCCCTCGAGCGTGCCGTGGGCCTGCTGCAACCCCGCCGCGAGCTGATGGACCTGCTGGTGGAACGCCTGATCGCCGAGGAGACGATCGAGGGTGACCTGTTCCGCCGGCTGGTGGAGAGCTGGGAGGCATCAGGCGGGCCCGGGGTGAACGGACCCGCCACCCATCCGGCGTCAGCTGAAGCAGATGTCGAGACTGCGCAGGTAGGTGTGTAGCCCGGCGTCCTGAATCGGCAGCAGCAGGGCCTCCTGGCCGCTGTCATTCACATGGCTGTGCCAGTGGCCCGGTGGCGTCACGAAGGCAGCGCCGGGTTCCCACTCCATCCGCACCGGGTTGCGGATCGTGCCGTCGGGATTCAGTTCGGTGCCCGAGAGGGTGGCGCAGCCGGGGGCACAGGCGATCACCAGATCCAGCGCCACGGACTGGTGGCGGTGGGGGGGTTGCACGGCCCCGGCAGGCACCAGCCCGTACATGGCCCAGAGGGTGTGGGTCACGGTGCGGCTGGCCGGCAGATCGCGGTTGGCCAGCAGCAGGCTGAGCCGGTTGCTGCGGGCGGTGCTGGGATCCGCCGCCAGGGCCGCCAGTTCCCGCCGCAGCCACTCGCCGGGGTAATAGGTGGCCTCGAAGCGGGGGCGGTCGGCCCGCACCCCCAGATGACGCAGCAAGGGAGCGTCGTGCACCCAGTAGAGAACGCTCTCCTCGTAGGCCTCGAGCTGGGCGGCCTCGCCGGCGGGCAGCACGAACAGGTCGCCCTGGCGCCAGTCCTGGCGGAAGTCCGGCCCCGGTGTGGTGGCCGGCTGAAGGCAGTGGCCGGCCCCCCGCCACACATAGAAGAGGGAGCTGGTGGCGTTGGCACCGGCGTCGATCGTTTCGCCGGCCAGGATCCGCACGAAGTTGGCGCTCAGCGCCGGGCTGGTGGCCGGACCCTCACAGCCGAGCTCGGCGCTGAGGTCGAGGGGCAGGATGGCGCTGGGCCCCCGCTGGTGCAGCTCAGGTCCCCAGCGGCCCTCCGGGATCGGCTCGGTCAGACCCTTGCGCACCGGATTGGCGGCCTGCCGGTAGTCGAACAGCACGGCCTTGCTGGTGGCCGCCGCTGGGGCCTCGGGCGTCAGGGTCATGGCTCAAGCCACAGAACGATCGGTGGCCGAGCCTATGCAGCCCGAGCCGGAACTTGGGGTGCCCGCAGGCACAGGCCAGGCGTTCAGCCGCCCGCCACGGCGGGCACGATCGACACCTCATCGCCGTCCTTGAGGCCGGTGGCCTGGTTCTCCAGGAAGCGGATGTCCTCGCTGTTCACGTAGATGTTGAGGAAACGGCGCAGCTTGCCGTTCTCATCGCACAGGCGACCCTTCAGACCGGGGAACTGGCCGTCGAGGGCATCGATCAGGGCATCGATGCTGGCGGCCTCCAGCTCCACGCTGGCCTGGTCGCCGGTGAACTTCTGCAGCGGGGTGGGGATCAGAACCTGGATGCCCATGGATCAGCGGGATGGAAGGGAAAGGAACGGGGGTCAGCCCTGGTGGGCGGCCTGGGCCTGCTGCCAGGCGGCCTTGAAGCTGTCGAGCTGGGCTTCGATCGTGTAGGGCGCTCCGATGGCATCCACCACGGCCTCGGTGGTCTTGAGGCCGTTGCCGGTGATGTAGGCCACGGTGGTCTCACCCGGGTCGATCTTGCCCTGCTCCACCAGCTTCTTCAGCACGGCGATGGTGGTGCCACCGGCGGTTTCGGTGAACACCCCCTCGGTTTCGGCCAGCAGCTTGATGCCGTCAACGATCTCGGTGTCGTTCACTGCGGCGATGCTGCCCCGGGTGCGGTTGGCGATGTCGATGGCGTAGGGGCCGTCGGCGGGATTGCCGATGGCGATCGACTTGGCGATCGTGTTCGGCTTCACCGGCGTGATGAAGTCACGGCCTTCGGCGAAGGCCTGGGCGATGGGGCTGCAGCCCTCGGCCTGGGCGCCGCTGAAGCGCACGGCCTTCTCGTCCACGAGGCCCACCTTGATGAACTCGTCAAAGCCCTTGCGGATCTTGGTGAACAGCGAGCCGGAGGCCAGCGGCGCCACGATGTGGTCGGGCAGCTGCCAGCCGAGCTGTTCGATCACCTCATAGCCGAGGGTTTTCGAGCCCTCGGAGTAATAGGGGCGGAGGTTGATGTTCACGAAGCCCCAGCCGAAGGTGTTGGCCACTTCCGAGCACAGGCGGTTCACCTGGTCGTAGTTGCCGTGCACCGCCATCAGGGTGGGGTTGTAGATCAGGGTGCCCAGCACCTTGCCCAGTTCCAGATCGCTGGGGATGAACACGCAGCACTCGAGGCCGGCGTGGGCGGCGATGGCGGCCGTGGAGTTGGCCAGGTTGCCGGTGGAGGCGCAGCTCACGGTCTTGAAGCCGAGCTCCCGGGCGCGGGTGAGGGCCACCGACACCACCCTGTCCTTGAAGGAGAGGGTGGGCATGTTGACGCCGTCGTTCTTGATGTAGAGGCTGCGCAGGCCGAGGCGGCGGGCCAGGTTGTCGGCCTTGAGCAGGGGCGTGAAGCCGGTGCCCACGTCGATCGGATCGCCCTCGATGGGCAGGAAGTCGCGGTAGCGCCAGATCGAGGCGGGGCCGGCCTCGATCGTGGCGCGGCTCACCCGGTTGCGGATCGCCTCGTAGTCGTACACCACCTCCAGGGGGCCGAAGCACACGTCCTCGCAGACGTGGCGGGCGCCGGCCTCGTAGGCATGGCCGCATTCCTTGCAGCGCAGGCCGGTGAAGGTGGAGCGGGAGAGGGTGGCCGTCACAGCGATCGCCCGGGTTGCCCCGAACCCTAACAGCGCTGCCGAGGCCATCGATTTAAAGCCGATGTCTGAGATCGGGATTTGATTCCCCTGCCTGGCGGCGGCGCTGGCGGCCCGCCCGGGGGCTTGTGGTGCCGCTGGGGCTGTCTAGCCTCGGCGCCTGAGCCGCCCTGAACGCTCCTTGCCCCGCGGTCGCCTTCTCTCCAGGCCCTCCCTGTTGCTGCCGGGCCTGCTGGTGCTGGCCCTGGCGCTGCTGGTGCTCACCGCCCGCCTCTGGGTCGAGTGGAGCTGGTTCTCCCAGTTCAACCTCACCGCGGTGCTGGCCCGGCGCTGGGCCCTGCAGCTGCTCGGCCTGGGCATCGGCCTGGCGATCACCCTGGCGCTGCAGCGCTGGCTGCTGTGGCTGTGGGCACTGCCCGCGGCGCCGGGGGCGCTGCGCCGTCCGCTGCGCACGGGGCCCTACGCCCTGGTGCTGCTCGCCCTCCTGGCTGCCGCCCTGCTCTCCCTGTCGCTGATCTGGGGGGTGGTGGCCCGTCTGGCCCTCCAGCCCTTCGATCCGGCGCGCCTGCATGGTCTGATCGCCCTGGCCAGCCTGCCGCCGGGTCCGTGGCTGTTGCTGCTGGTGGCCGCGGCGGTGGTGCTCCTTGCCCGCCCCCAGGGCGGGGCCCGCTGGCTGCACGGTGGGGCCGGCCTGGGACTCGCGCTGGTGCTGGGGCGGGGCTGGGGCCTGTGGAGCCTGGCGGTGATGGCGCAGCCCACGGGCCTGCGGGAGCCGCTGCTGGGCGCCGATGTGAGTTTCGTGCAGCTGCGGTTCCCCGCGCTCGCCCTGGCCCTCACCCTGGCGATCGCGATCCTGCTGGCCACCCTGGCGCTGGCCCTCTGGGGGCTGATGGCCCGGGGCTCCCAGCTGAGTGACGGCCACTTCGCCGGCTTCGCCCCCGCCCAGCTCCAGGCCCTGCGCCGGCCCCTCGCCGCCCTGGCGCTGCTGCTGGCCCTGGCCTTCTGGCTGGGGCGGCATCAGCTGCTGCTGAGCACCACCGGCAGCGTGCCCGGGGCCGGCTGGCTGGATGTGCATCTGGCGCTGCCGCTGCGCACCGCCGCTGCCGTGGTGGCCCTGCTGATGGCCCTGCTGCTGCTGCTGCCCCTGGCGCGCCAGGGGCACCGCGGCCCCGCCACCGCGGTGCTCTGCCTGCTGCTGCTGGCCCTTCCCCTGCTGGAGGCGGGACTGAGCCCCCTGCTCCAGAACCTGCTGGTGAACCCCCAGGAGCTGGAGCGGGAGATGCCCTATCTGGCCCGCTCCATCGACGCGACGCGGCGGGCCTTCCAGATCGATGCGATGGAGATCATCGACCGGGTGCCGAACGACCGGCTCAGCCGGCGGGATCTCGCCGAGGGGGAGGCCACGCTGAGCAACGTGCGCCTCTGGGACAGTGAACCCCTGCTGGCCACCAACCGCCAGCTGCAGCAGCTGCGGGTGTACTACCGCTTCTCGGAGCCGGCGGTGGACCGCTACGCCCTGCAGCCCGATGCCGGTCTGGGACGGCAGCAGGTGATCATGGCGGCCCGGGAGCTGGATCAGGGCTCCCTGCCCCGCACCGCCCGCACCTGGCTGAACCGCCATCTGGTGTTCACCCACGGCAACGGCTTCACCCTGTCGCCGGTGAACACGAGCGGACCGGAGGGCCTGCCCGAGTTCTTCATCTCCGACCTGGGCCCCTCCACCAAGGTGCAGGGCAACGCCCAGCTGGGGATCACCCGGCAGCAGGTGGAGCAGGTGGTGCCCACCCGGGATCCATTTCTCTATTTCGGTTCCCTGGCCTCCCCCTATGCCCTGGCCCCCACGGCCGTGGAGGAATTCAATTACCCCCAGGGTGACAACAACTTCTACATCCACTACAGCGGCGGTGCGGGCGTGCCCCTGGGCCGGTTCTGGCAACGCCTGGCCGCCGCGATCTACCTGCGGGAACCGAAGCTGCTGGTGCGCGGCGAGCTCAATGCCTCCACCCGCCTGCTGCTGCACCGGGAGGTGCGCGACCGGGTGCGGGCCCTGGCTCCCTTCGTGCGTTTCGAGGCGGAGCCCTACCTGATCTCGGTGAATCTGGAGGGGGAGGCCCCTTTCCCCTCCGATCAGCACCAGTACTGGATCGTGGACGGCTTCACCAGCAGTGCCTTCTACCCCTACAGCGCTGCGGTGCCGGGCCGGCCGGACATCCGCTATCTGCGCAACAGCGTCAAGGCGGTGGTGGATGCCTTCACCGGTCAGATGGTGCTCTACGTGGCCGAACCCGCCGATCCCCTGATCCGCACCTGGCAGTCGCTGTTTCCGGAGCTGTTCCAGCCCCTGGCCGCCATGCCGGTGGCGTTCCAGGACCACATCATGTATCCCCGCTGGCAGTTCCAGATCCAGACCACCCAGCTGCTGCGTTACCACGTGACCGATCCGCGCATCTTCTACAGCGGCGATGACGTGTGGCAGGTGCCCAAGGAGCTCTACGGCCAGGATCAGGTGCCGGTGGAGCCGTACCACATCAGTGCCCAGCTGCCCGGGGAAGTGGAACCGGAGTTCCTGCTGCTGCAGCCCCTCACCCCCCTGGCCCGTCCCAATCTGGTGGGTTGGCTGGCGGCCCGCAGCGATGCCCCCCACTACGGCGAACTCACCCTGCTGCGCTTTCCCAGCCAGCTGCCCATCTACGGCCCGGAACAGGTGCAGGCCCTGATCAACCAGAACCCCCGCATCAGTCAGCAGTTCGGGCTGTGGGACCGGGCCGGCTCCCAGGTGATCCAGGGCAATCTGCTGGTGGTGCCGATCGGCCAGGCCCTGCTCTACGTGGAGCCGGTGTATCTGCGGGCCCGGGCCGGGGGTCTGCCCACCCTCACGCGGGTGGTGGTGAGCGACAGCTCCCGCATCGCCATGGAGCCGAGCCTGCGCGAGGCGATCGATGCCCTGCTGGATCCGCGCCGGTCGGAGGAGGCCTCGCCGCAACCGGAGGCGGCCACCCCCGCGGCCACCCCCGCGGCCGCCCTCTGAGCTGGACCGGCGCGACGGGCCGGCGCGACGGGCAGAAAAGACGGGCAAGAAAAAAGGCCCCCTGGTTGGGGGCCGCTGGGCATCACAGGGATGGCCGGGATGCCGAGGCTCAGGCGGCGACGGCGGTCTTGGGATCGAGTTCCCCCTTGGCGTAGAGGGTGGCGTAGTAGTTGATGTCGCGCTGCTTGATCTTGCTGGCGTTGCCGGCACACCAGAACTGCTGGTAGCGGTCCAGGCACACCTGCTTCATGTAGGCCCGGGCGGGCTTGTTGAAGTGGCGGGGATCGAAGTTGGCGGGATCCTTGGCGGCGGCCTCCCGGATGGCGGCGGTGAAGGCCAGGCGGTTGTCGGTGTCGATGTTCACCTTGCGCACGCCGTTGCGGATGCCCTCCTGGATCTCCTCCACGGGCACGCCGTAGGTCTCGGGGATGGCACCGCCGTACTTGTTGATCATGTCCAGCCACTCCTGGGGCACCGAGGAGGAGCCGTGCATCACCAGGTGGGTGTTGGGGATGGCCTTGTGGATCTCGGCGATGCGGCTGATGGCCAGCACCTCGCCGGTGGGCTTGCGGGTGAACTTGTAGGCGCCGTGGCTGGTGCCGATGGCGATGGCCAGGGCATCCACTTTGGTCTTGGCCACGAAGTCGGCGGCTTCGGTGGGGTCGGTGAGCAGCTGGCTGTGGTCGAGCTTGCCCTCGAAGCCGTGGCCGTCCTCGGCCTCACCCATGCCGGTCTCGAGGGAGCCCAGGCAGCCCAGCTCGCCCTCCACGCTCACGCCGATGGCGTGGGCCACGTCCACCACTTCCTTGGTGACGGCCACGTTGTACTCGTAGCTGGCGGGGGTCTTGGCGTCGGCCTGCAGGGAGCCGTCCATCATCACCGAGGTGAAGCCGTTGGCGGCGGCGCCGTAGCAGGTGGCGGGGCTGTTGCCGTGGTCCTGGTGCATCACCACCGGGATGTCGGGATAGGTTTCCACGGCGGCCAGGATCAGGTGGCGCAGGAAGGCTTCGCCGGCGTACTGGCGGGCGCCGCGGGACGCCTGCAGAATCACGGGGGAGTCGGTCTCGTAAGCCGCCTCCATGATCGACTGCACCTGCTCCAGGTTGTTCACGTTGAACGCCGGGATGCCGTAACCGTTCTCAGCGGCGTGATCGAGCAGCAGCCGAAGCGGAACCAACGCCATGGGAAACCTCGCAGGCAGAGAAAAGGACTGCGGCGGAGTCTAGGTGATGCCTCACGGGTCTCAGGTCCGCAGGGCCGGCGGCGCTCAAGCGATCAGATTCTGCTTGCGCAGGGACTGGAGGAGGTCCCCGGCCTGCTTGGCGGCGCGGCGGGCCGCTTCGGCCTGGCGGGCGTGTGGCATGGCCGTGGCGGGGGTCATGGGGGTGGCTCCGGCGAAAGACCTCGATCCAGGGGGGGGGGGGGGCTGAATCGTAGCGGTTGTTACCGAATCTGAGCTAGCCGCCTGCGCGGGCCTGGTCGTAGCAGCGCTGGCTGCTCACCGCCTCGGCCAGCCCCGGCACCATCGGCCGCCCCTCGCGCACGGCGCTGCTCCACCACCCGTGCAGGCGGGCCACCGGAGCGATGCGGCCGTCCTCCCACGTGCGGGCAAAGGCCAGCCCGGCCTCCGGTTCCAGCCGGCGCAAGGGCTCTCCCGCCTGGGACCACCACAGATGGAAGCCGTGCACGTAGTCGCTCTGGTTGTCGGAGCCGAGCACGGCGGTGCCCTCCCTGCCGTAGATCTCGAGCCAGCAGCCGCGGCCCCGCCGGGTCACCGAGGAGAGGCACACCTGGGCAGGCACGCGCCCGCCGCATGCGCTCTCCAGCTCCAGCTGCACCAGGGCCGTGTCCTCCGCATCCACCACCCCCATCCGTCCGCTGGCCTCGGGCAGCGGGCGCTGGCGGATGGCGGTGCCGAGCCGTCCGGCCACCCGGTGGCTGGGACCCACCAGCCAGTGCAGCATGTCGAAGGCGTGGGTGCCGAGGGCCCCCAGCACGCCCCCGCCCGCGGCCGCCTGGGAATACCAGCTCCAGGGCCGGGAGGCATCGGCGCGGCTGCCCATCAGCCAGTCGAGCTTCACCAGCACCAGCTCGCCGAGGGCACCGCTGTGGAGCAGGCCGGCCAGCTGCTGGAACAGCGGCACGGCCCGGTATTCGAAGTCCACGGCCACGGTGAGGCCCCGGGCCAGGGCCAGCCGCTGCAGCTCCTCCACCTCGGCGGCGTTGAGGGCCACGGGCTTCTCCAGCATCAGGTGCTTGTCCGCCAGCAGCGCCTGGCGGGCCAGCTCGAAGCGGGGCTCGGGCGGGGTGGCGATCACCACCGCCTCCACGTCGGGCTGATGCAGCAGGGCGGCGAAGTCGGTGTGGCCGGGCAGCTCCGCCGCCGCGCAGGCGCTCTCCAGCCGCTCCGGGCGGGGATGCCAGAGGGCCACCGGCTCGGTGCCGGCGGCCGCCCTCAGCGCCGGCAGGTGCACCGTCTCGCCGAAGCCGAGCCCGGCGATCGCCACGCGCAGGGGCTGCTGGGGCAGGGAGGGGGCACTGGGCACCATGGAGGGTCGGCGGAGAGCTTCAGGCAGCCTGCAGCAGCGCCGCGCCGGCATCACAGCTGGCGTCGATCACGGCGCTGATCAGGTCATCGCCGCTGGCCGGCTGCCACTCGGCGCCCAGCCGCGGCAGGCCGTTCACGGAGGTGTCGCGGTAGAGCTGCTGACCGCAGTCGATCTCCATCACGTAGAGATCCCCGAGGTGGGGACGCTCCTCCTCCGCGGCGGCCGGCTGGAAGCGGCTGAGCACCGAGAGATTGCCGTTGCGGGTGAGCCGCAGACTGCCGGCATCCCACCACTGGCGGCCATCGCTGTTGGCGGGCACCTCCTGCCAGTCCACCGAGCCGGCCAGGGCCGGCTGGCTGGGCAGGATCGGAGCCGGGGCCAGCAGGAGCAGGGCGATCAGCAGGCCCGCCAGCCAGCCGAGCGGGGGGGAGGTCCAGCCGGCTCCGACGCGTCTCATGCCGGCACGAGCTCCCGGCAGCCATGCAGCCGCAGCAGCTCACTGAGCGTGGCGCGGAACTCCGGACGGGTCACGATGGCGTCCACGAAGCCGTGGTCCTGCAGGTATTCGGCGGTCTGGAAGCCATCGGGGAGTTTCTCCCGCAGGGTCTGCTCGATCACCCGGCGGCCGGCGAAGCCGATCAGGGCCTTGGGCTCGGCCAGGATCAGGTCGCCCAGCATGGCGAAACTGGCGGTCACCCCGCCGGTGGTGGGGTGGGTGAGCAGGGGGATGTACAGCAGCTCCGCCGCCCGGTGCCGCTGCAGGGCGCCGGAGATCTTGGCCATCTGCATCAGGCTGAGCATGCCCTCCTGCATGCGGGCCCCGCCGGAGGCGCACACGATCAGCACGGGGTAGCGGCGGGCCGTGGCCTCCTCGATCAGCCGGGTGAGTTTCTCCCCCACCACCGAGCCCATCGAGCCCCCCATGAAGCGGAAATCCATCACCCCCAGGGCCAGGGGCAGCCCGCCGGTGCGGCACAGCCCCGTGACCACCGCATCCCGCAGCCCCGTGCTCTGCTGGCTGTCGCGCAGGCGGTCGGCGTAGCTGCGCCTGTCCTTGAAGGCCAGGGGATCGGTGGGGGCCACGTCGCTGTCGAGGGGCTCGAAGCTGCCGGGATCGGCGATCAGGCGGATGCGCTCCTCGCTGTCGATGCGGTGGTGGTGGCCGCAGCCCTTGCACACGCTGGCATTGGCGATGAGGTCCTTGCGGTACACCACCAGGCCGCAGTCGGGACACTTGCTCCAGAGCCCGTCCCCCTCCTCCACTTCCTGGGTGACCCGCACCACCGGGGCGGCCTTGCGGCGATCAGCGAACCAATCGAACAGGGACATCGCTGGGCTGCGGGGAGATCAGGGGCTCTTGACCATTTAAGGCCCGGTAAGGCCCGGCCCGGCCGGCTCAGGGCCCCGGCACCAGCCCCAGCGATCCGAGCAGCTGCAGCCAGGGCCCATGGCCCAGCAGCCACACCCCCGCCCCGCCGGCGGCCAGGAAGGGCCCGAACGGCATGGGGTCATGGCGTCCCAGGCGCCCGCTCAGGCGTCCGGCCAGGCCCACTGCCGCGCCGGAGGTCACGGCGATCACCACCGTGAGGCCCAGGCCGGTGAGGCCGAGCCAGGCGCCCAGCAGGGCTGCGAGCTTGGCGTCGCCAAGACCCAGGGCAGGTTTGCCGATCAGGCGTTCGGCGAGCGCGCTGACCGCCTCGAAGCCCAGCAGGCCCGCTCCCGCGGCCAGCAGATGGTGGAACACCAGGGCTTTGCCCACCGCACCGCCCTGGGCAAAGCCCAGCAGGGCGGTGCAGCCCAGGCCGAGCAGCAGCCCGATCCTGCAGAGGGGTTCCGGCAGCCACAGCCGGTCGAGATCGATCAGGGTGAGGGGAATCAGCCAGCTCAGCAGCAGCCACCCCGCCAGCACCTGCCCTGGCCCCCAGGGGGCCGGGCCCATGGCCTGGGGCGGGGCGAGCACCGCCGCCACCCACAGGCCGGCGGTGAGCAGTTCCACCAGGGGGTAGCGCGGCGAGACGGGGGCGTGGCAGTGACGGCAGCGGCCCCGGATCAGCAGCCACCCCAGCACGGGGATGTTGTCGTGCCAGCGCAGGCGGGTGCCGCAGCGCGGGCAGTGGCTGGGGGGATGCAGCAGCGATTCCTGGCGGGGCTGGCGCCAGGCCACCACATTGAGAAAACTGCCGACGCAGGCCCCCAGCACACAGGCGGTCCAGAACCACAGAGCCGACATGGCCGGTGCTGCGGCCGGGCCGGTGAGGGGCTGGAGCGCGTACGGCATGGGGCCGGCAGGGGAGGGGGAACGTCCGCGGAGGGATCAGCTGGGCCGCGCCCAGCGCACGCGGCTGGAGCTGCTGCGGCTGGATTTGCCGCGGATCAGATCGAGCGGGATGAACTGTTCATCCGGCAGGAGCACCGGCAGTTCGAACACCACCCGCCCCCGGCCGGCCTGCAGCACCACACCGCAGGGATCGGGCCCCGACGGACAGCGGTCCATGTAGGCGTACATGGCCCTGCGGGCCAGTTGAAACACCTCCTGGCTGTTGACACGATCAAGCCGGAGATTGAAGGCAGGGGAAGGGGACCCCCCTGCGATCAGGAACGACGGATGAGAGGGACCGGGTGTGGCGTTGGTAATGGCCTCACCGCCTCCGATTCACGGCACCACCTTAGAGGTTGACGCCTGGATTTGGCTCCCTTCAGGCCTGGCCGTTCTTGTCCTGGATCATGCGGTGGATGATCGGGGTGAGGATCAGTTCCATGGCGAAACCCATCTTGCCGCCGTTCACCACGATCGAGGTGGGGCTGGACATGAAGGAGTCGTGGATCATGTCGAGCAGGTAGGTGAAGTCGATCCCCCACTTCTCGCGGGCCCCCTTGCGGAAGTGGATGATCACGAAGCTCTCGTCCGGGGTGGGGATGTTCCGGATCATGAACGGGTTGGAGGTGTCCACCGTGGGCACCCGCTGGAAGTTGATGTCGGTGCGGCTGAACTGCGGGCAGATGTGGTTGATGTAATCGGGCATCCGCCGCAGGATCGTGTCCACGGTGGCCTCGGCGGAGTAGCCCCGCTCGGCGTTGTCGCGGGAGATCTTCTGGATCCACTCCAGGTTCACGATCGGCACCACGCCCACCAGCAGATCCGCCAGGCCTGCCACGTCGTAGCCCTCGCCCTTCACGCCGCCATGCAGACCCTCGTAGAAGAGGAGATCGGTGCCGGTGGGGATCTCCTCCCAGGGGGTGAACTGGCCGGGATCGAGGTTGGTGCCAAGCCGCTCGTTGTGCTCGGCGGCCTCCTCCACCGAGTGGAGGTAGTAGCGCTTCTGGCCGCCGCCGGTTGCGCCGTAGGTCTGGAAGAGCTCGGCGAGCTTGTCGAACAGGTTGGCTTCCGGGCCGAAGTGGGAGAAGTTCTCGCCCTTGGCCATGGCGGCCGCCATGGCCTCCTTCATGGGCCCGCGCTCGTAGCGGTGGTAGCTGTCGCCCTCCACCACGGCCGGGGTGATGCCCTCGCGCTTGAAGATGTGCTCGAAGGCCCGCTTCACAGTGCTGGTCCCCGCGCCGGAGGACCCGGTGACTGCCACGACCGGATGACGCTTCGACATGCGCGGGGATTCGGGGAAACTGTGGGCGAGTTTGGCAGGTCGCCGGTCCGGGCTCCCCGCCCCGGCTGGCTCAGCCCTCCAGGGCAGCCAGCAGCTGCTCGCCCATGGCCCGGCAGCCCACCAGGGTGCAGCCGGGGCTCATCAGATCGCCGGTGCGGAATCCCCGGGCCAGCACCCGGTCCACGGCGGCCTCCAGATCGGTCGCGGCGGCCTCCTGCTTCAGGCCCACCCGCAGCATCATCGCGGCGCTGAGCACCATCGCCATGGGGTTGGCCTTGTCCTGGCCGGCGATGTCGGGAGCGGAGCCGTGGATCGGCTCGAACAGGCCGGGGCCATCGCTGCCGAGGGAGGCGGAGGGCAGCATGCCGATCGATCCGCTCAGCATCGCCGCCTCATCGCTGAGGATGTCGCCGAAGAGGTTGCCGGTGAGCAGCACGTCGAACTGGCGGGGATTGCGCACCAGCTGCATGGCGGCGTTGTCCACGTACATGTGGCTGAGCTCCACGTCCGGATAGCTGCTGGCGTGCAGGCTCTCCACCCGGTCGCGCCACAGCTGCGACACGTCGAGCACGTTGGCCTTGTCCACGCTGCAGAGGCGGCCGCCGCGCTCCCGGGCCAGATCAAAGCCCACCCGGGCGATGCGGTCGATCTCCGTGTCGCTGTAGGCCATGGTGTTGAAGGCCCGCACCCCGTCAGGGGTTGCCACGCGGCCCTTGGGGGTGCCGAAGTAGATGCCGCCGGTGAGCTCGCGCACCACCATCAGATCCACCCCCTCGATCACCTCGCGCCGCAGCGTGCTGGCGTCGATCAGGGCGGGGATGATCTTCACCGGGCGCAGGTTGGCGAACAGGCCCAGGCCGGCGCGCAGCCCCAGCAGGCCGGATTCGGGGCGCTGTTCGCGGGGCAGGCTGTCGTACTGGGGGGATCCGATGGCGGCCAGCAGCACCGCATCGGCGGCCCGGCAGGCCTCCAGGGTGCTCTGGGGCAGGGGAATGCCGGTGGCGTCGATCGCCGCGCCTCCCATCGGCTGGGCGTCGTAGTGGAGGCTGAAGCCATG
This sequence comes from Cyanobium sp. NIES-981, assembly GCF_900088535.1. Taxonomy (NCBI): domain Bacteria; kingdom Bacillati; phylum Cyanobacteriota; class Cyanophyceae; order Synechococcales; family Prochlorococcaceae; genus Cyanobium; species Cyanobium sp. NIES-981. The sequence continues at coordinate 215,350 of NZ_LT578417.1, forward strand.
GCGGCGGGCCACCGCATCGAGCAGCTGGCGGGCTACGCCCATGATTTCCGGACCGATGCCGTCGCCGGCGAGCAGGGTGATCCGGTGGCTGGAGGTCATGGCGGGGGAGGGAACGGCCGGGAGGCTCGAGGGCGAGCGCGAGGTTAGGTGCCCGCTTCCCCGCCGGCGCTGGCCTGCTCCTGGGCGGCCCGGCGCCTCTCCAGCTGGCGCAGCTGCCGGGCCATCTCCGGCAGCCTGCTGAAGGCGGCGGAGCAGCGCAGCCACAGCCGGTTGGGGATCGCCGGATAGCCGCTCACCACCTCCCCGGCCGCCACCTCGCCGTGGATCCCCGACTTCGAGGAGGCGATCGCGCCATCCCCCATCACCGCCCGGTTGGCCAGGCCCACCTGGCCGGCGAGGATCACGCCGTTGCCGAGCCGGGCACCGCCGGCGATGCCCACCTGGGCCGCCAGGGCGCAGCCCCGGCCGGTGCTGACGCCATGGCCGACGTGCACGAGGTTGTCGATCTTGGTGCCGGCGCCGATGCGGGTCTCACCCACGGCCGGCCGGTCGATCGTGCTGCCGCAGCCCACCTCCACGTCGTCCTCCAGCACCACCCGGCCGGTCTGGGGCATCTTGCGCCAGCCGGCGGCGGTGGGCACGAAGCCGAAGCCCTCGCTGCCGATCACCGCGTTGGAGTGCACCACGCAACCGCGGCCGAGGCGGCTGCCGGGGTGCAGCACGGCGCCGGCATGGAGGGTGCAGCCCTCGGCCAGCGCCACCCCGTCGTAGAGCACCACCCCCGGGTGCAGGCAGCAGTTCTCCGCGATGGTCACGTGTGCCCCCACCACCGCGCGGGCGCCGATGTGGCAGCCCCTGCCCACGGCCGCGGTGGGATCGACCACCGCGGACGGATGGATCCCCGCCGGCGGGCTGACCGGGGGAACGAGGATTTCGAGCACTTCGGCGAAGCCGAGGCGGGGGTCCTGCAGCACCACCCAGGCCATGCCCCGGCCGCTGGCCAGCTCCTGCAGCTTCGGGGTGTCGTCGCTGCGGGCCGGCAGCAGCAGGGCCGTGGCCCTGCAGGTGTCCAGGGCGCTGCCCGGGGCATGGCCGGAGTCCAGAAAGCTGATCTGGCCGGGGCCGGCCTGATCGATGGCGGCCGCCGCCTCGATGCAGGCATCCTCCGCCAGGTGGTGGGGCACCGCCTGAAGCCCGCCCGCGTCCCGCACTTCGCTCAGGAGGCCGAGCAGGTCGCTGAAGCGCATGGCCGATGCCGTGGTCTGGGGCGGATCGTAGAGGGCGTCCGCGCGCCGCAGCCCCGCAGCGCTGCCCCCGCCTGCGGCCGGGCTCAGGAGTCGTTCGGGGCGAGGGTGAGGGCCATCTGGTCGCGGTGCACCACCTCCACGCCCGCCCGGCCGATCAGCCGGCGCAGTTCGTCGCTGCCATGGGTGGCCAGCCCACGCCCCAGCTCACGGCCGTCGCTGCTGAGCAGGCGCACCGGCTCCCGGGGCCGGAAATCGCCGCTCACCTCCACCACCCCCACCGCGAGCAGGGAGGCGCCGCGGGTCATCAGGGCCCGCTCGGCGCCGCCATCGAGCCGCAGGCTGCCCTGGGGCAGCAGGGCGTGGGCCAGCCAGCGCTTGCGGTCGGGCAGGGGGGTGACGGAGGGCTGGAACACGGTGCCCACCCGCTCGCCGGCCAGCAGGGCATCGAGCACGGCGGGATCACGGCCGTCGGCCAGATGCACCCGGATGCCGCTGGAGGTGGCGATCCGGGCCGCCGCCAGCTTGGTGGTCATGCCGCCGGTGCCCCACTGCCCGCCGCCCGTGGCCCCATGGCTCAGACGCTCCAGCTCGCCCAGGTCGCGCACCTCGTCGATCGGCCGTGCCGTGGCGTCGTGGCGGGGATCGCCGGAGTAGAGGCGATCCACGTCGGTGAGCAGGATCAGCTCGTCCGCTGCCACGGCCACCGCCACCAGGGCCGAGAGGGTGTCGTTGTCGCCGAAGCGCAGCTCGTCGGTGGCGAGGGTGTCGTTCTCGTTCACCACCGGCACCACGCCCCAGTCGAGCAGCTGGGCCAGGGTGCGGCAGGCGTTCTGGTAGCGGCGCCGGGAGGCCAGATCCCCGCGGGTGAGCAGCACCTGGGCCACGGTCTGGCCGCGCACGGCGAAGGCGTCCTGGTAGAGGGCCATCAGCTGCCCCTGGCCGATGGCGGCCGCCGCCTGGAGGGCGGCCACCTCAGCGGGCCTGCGCGCGAGGCCCAGGGTGGCGCAGCCCAGCCCCACCGCGCCACTGGTGACCAGGGCCACGGCATCCCCGCGCCGCCTGGCCCGGTTGAGGCTGGCGGCCAGGTCGGCGATCACGGCGGTGGTGGGGCGCTCCGGAGAGCCGCGCAGCAGGCTGGTACCCACCTTCACGACCCGGCGCAGGGGTTTGGTGGTCATCCTTTGGTGCTCATTCTCTGGAAGTCGTTCTCTGGACGTCATCCGCCGAAACTGGTGCCGATCCAGTGGGCCATGCGCAGCTCCAGGTTCTGGAGCCGATCCCGCTGACAGGGCTGGCCGAGGGGGTCGATCGGCTTCACCAGCACGGTGAACAGGCCGAGCCGGTTGCCGGCGATCACGTCGGTGAACAGGCGGTCGCCGATCAGGGCCACCTGGTGATGGGGCAGGGCGAACTGGCTGAGCACCCGCCGCAGGGCACTGCGGCGGGGCTTGCCGGCGGAGGTGGTGAACGGCAGCCCCAGCTGCCGGGCCACGGCACCGATCCGCTGCCGGGAGGGATTGTTGCTCAGCAGGTGGATCGGCAGCTGTTCGCGCGCCGCCTCCAGCCAGCGCACGGCGCTCTCCGGCAGCACGGCCTGCCCGCGCGGCAGCAGGGTGCGGTCCACATCCAGCACCAGGGCGCGGATGCCCTGGTCGAGCAGGTCCTGCAGGGGCAGGTCGGCCAGGGTGCGGTCGATCAGCCAGTTGGGGCGCAGCAGCTGACGCAGGCTCACGCCAGGCCCTCCCGCTCCTCCAGCTCGGCCTCGATGCGGGGCTGCACCCGGTCGAACTCCTCGCCTTCCACCAGCACGGCCCCGTTGCCCTCCAGCCTGGCCACCACGAAGAAGGGGTCGAGGGGGATGTAGAGGCCGTATTCCTGGTTGGCGGCCCGGAACTGGATCAGCATCTCGTAGAGATCGGTCTCGTCGTCGTCGTCCTCACCGTCGAACGCCTCCTCGATCTCCTCGGGATCCGGCTCCTCCAGGTCGCCGCTCACGGTCAGGGTCACGGCCGAGCGCACCAGGGTGAGGTCGTGCTCCTGCAGCACCACCTCCGCCACCGACAGGATCGACTCGGCGCCGTCGAGCTCCTCGATCACCTCGTCCTCGCTGTCGTCGTCCGGGGCGATGCGCACCAGGCAGACCGGGGTGTCCACCGGGGTGAGCAGCCCGTACTCGTTGCCGTCGAGGGGGATCAGCTGCTCGAGGAAGCAGAGCAGCTGCCGCCCCTGCCGGTCTCCCACCAGCACAGTCGGCACATCGGAGCGGATCTCGCCGGAGCCTGTCATGAAAGAACGTGCGGTGCTCGGGAACGGTGGAGCGTTGCCCTCAGGATGGTGCAGGGCCTGCCGTTCGGCCGCAGGCGATGGCCGCCATCTTCACCGGCAGCGGCGGCGACGGCGGCAGCAGCTGGGGTTCCGGACCCTCCTGCAGCCACTGCTCCAGCAGCAGGGCAGCGGCGGCGCTGTCGAGGGCGCCGGAGCGGTCGCCATGGAGGCCGTGGCGCTCGGCGGCACTCCAGGTGCTGCCATGTTCGTTCACCCAGGCCAGGGGCAGGCCGGTGGCGGCGGCCAGCCGCTCGCCATAGCGCCGGCAGTGGCGGGCCTGCTCGGTGGGCTGCCCGGCCTGATCGAGGGGCAGTCCCACCACCAGCGCGTCGACCCGGCGTTCCGCCAGCAGCGGCTGCAGCTGCAGCAGATCGGCGGGGAAGCGGCCCCGGGCCAGGGCCGGCAGCCGCCGCACCGTGAGCCCCAGGGGGTCGCAGCCCGCCAGACCGATGCGGCGGCGGCCCACATCGAGGGCCAGCACCGAGCGGGGCCTGGGCTGGCCCATGGCTAGCGGGGGGCCACCGGGGTGGGCAGGGGGCGCCGCTTCGGCTGCCACTGCTCGAGCATGGCCTCGAACCGCCGGGCGGCCAGCTGGGCGGGAGCCTGAAGTTCCTGCCGCCGCCACACACTGCGGGCCATCAGCACCCGCTCGCCGCGCTCCTCGGCACCGCTGCGCTCCAGCCACTGCTGGCAGCCCTCCTGGAGCACGTCGCAGGCCAGCCACAGAGGGGCCTGGTTGCCCAGGGCCTGCTGGGCCTGGTTGAGCAGGAGGGCCGCCGGCCCGCCGAAGAGGTGCTGCCAGCCCGGATGAACGGTGAGCTTCACGTCATGGCCGCCGCCGGCATGGTCGGCCACCCAGCGCACCGCGGCCACGGCCTGGTCGTGGCTGGGATCCACGAGCATCCAGCCGCGGCGGCGGCTCTGGTCGAGCAGATCCTCGATGCGCCGGTCCAGCAGCTGGCGCAGGTGGGCCGGGCAGGCGGACTGCTCCAGGTGCCAGAGCAGGGGAGCCGTGCGGCGGTTGAGGCTGCGCAGCTGCAGCCCGCCGGCATCGCCGCTGCAGCGGCTGTTCGCCGGCCAGCGCCAGAGCCGGTCGGTCCGCAGGGGTTGGAAGCCCTGTTCGCGCAGGATGGCCAGCCGATCGGCATCGCTGCTGGAGGCGGTGGCGATCCAGCTGCTCGCCCCGCGGCCCCGGTCGATGGCCTCCCGCAGCAGGGTGGAGGCCACCTGCCGGCGGCTGGTGGGGCCGGAAAGGCGCAGATGCTGGATCTGCCAGCAGCTGCCGCTGCGGTTGAGCCGGCGGGTGACGATCAGCCCCACGGGTGTCATCGCCTGGAAGGCCACCAGCACCTGGGGCCCCAGCGAGGGCTGGGTGCGCAGCAGCCGCAGCAGCTGCTCGGGGAGGCTCAGCAGGACCGCCTGCTGCAGCAGGGGATGCAGCGGCAGGTAGGCCGGATCCCCCAGCAGGGGAATGTGCCAGCCCGCCAGGGGCTCGATGCGCAGGGCGGCGCCACTGACGGGGCTGGAAGGGGGAGAGGCCGCGGCGGGGCTGGCCGCCTCCTCCCGCCCGTCGGTGTGGAGGGCGGCGCACTGCAGGGCAGCGTGGGAGGAGGGCTTCGGCGCTGCCGGATCGGTGCGACCGCTGCGGTTCCGGGTGGTGGATGGAGGGAGCACCGACATCCCGGCAAGACCTCAGGGGTGACCTGGACAGGGGAGGGGCTGGCGCAGTGGAGGCCAGAACTGCCAATTCCAAAGCCGATCCTACCGCTGGCACAGCCGGCCTGCGGGCGGGATCACGGCTGGGCAACCACCACTGGGAGCTCAGGGCCGGGAGTTCAGGGCCGGGAGGTGGCGGCCGGGCGCACCAGCACCAGGGGGGTGCGCTCGTTGGCGTTGCCGGCGGGGTTGGGCCGCAGGGCCCGCTGCAGCAGGGCCTCGTCGCAGCCCTGGCTGGCGGCGAGCACCTTGACGCGGCCGAGGTCGTTCACATCCACCACGGCCACGGCCACGCCCAGCGCCGCCGCCATGCGGGCACAGAAGCCGGCCGGGTCGTGGGGGCCGAGCACGATGGTCTGGTCGTAGGGCGGGGTGGTGCCTGTCACATCGTCGATGAGGCGGGCCTGCTCGCCGGCCAGCCGGTAGAACCAGCCCTTCGATCCCACCAGCTTCATGGCGGTGCCCACCAGCCAGGCGCCGAGCACCCGGGCCGGCCCCACCACGTCGATGAGGCTCTGCAGGCCACAGGCGGTGGCCAGGGAGCTGGTGGGGTGGAACACCCGGCAGAGCAGCCGGGCCAGGCCCGAGGGCGTCACGGTTTCGGGGTGGTGGTAGCGGCCCTGCATCACGGCCAGGGGCGTCTCGCCGATGGTGAGCACATCGCCGGGTTGCACGAGGCTGCCGGTGTAGTGGCGGAGCACGCTCTCGGGGTCGTCGAGGGTGCCGAGCAGGTGGGTGCGCACGGGCAGCACCGCGCAACCCTCACCGTGCCGCCAGGCAGCCGTGGCCGGCTCGAGGCGCTGGGGACGCCGCAGGGGCACCAGGATGCCGTCGCGCCGCCAGAGCCGTCCGAAGGGGCCGTAGTTCACCCACAGCACCTCCAGCCAGAGTGTGTCGAGCAGGGCCGCCAGATCGGTGCCGGAGGCGCCGGTGAGGTCCACCGTGAGCCGGGCCTGGGTGGCCTTGCGGCCCTTCACGATGTAGGCCGCCCAGTAGCCGTCCGGGCGGGCCTCCTCATCGGGGTGGAGCGCCTCCACGGAGCTGCGCACCTGAACATCCGCCAGGTCGCCGCGGCCCAGCAGGGTGGGCTTGAGCTCCAGCTGGGGAACGAACACCTCCATGCGGGGATGGGGGTTGTGGATTGTCACGATTCCCCGGACCCTCACGCCCCCCGGCAGGTCGGCGGCCGAGGCGTCGACGCTGAAGCTTTCGGGCCGGAGCCGCAGGGGGGAGGCCGGCCGCAGGCGGTGCCGCAGTTCAAGCCACAGCAGGGTGAGTCCCAGCAGCAGGGCGGCCACCAGCAGGGCCTTCAGGAGGGCGACGAGCAGCAACGGCAGCGGCGGGCGGTTCGCCGGAGCGTAGGTGCAGCTCGCGCCCGAGTTGCGCTCTAGCGTCAGAGCATCTGCTCGGGCCGCCGCCCCATGCGCAAGACGTTTGTGCTCGATACCAACGTGCTGCTGCACGACCCGGCGGCGATCACCCGGTTCGAGGACAACAACATCGTGATCCCCATCGAGGTGGTGGAGGAGATCGACCGCTTCAAGCGGGATCCGGCCGAGAAGGGCCGCAATGCCCGCCAGGTGTCGCGCCTGCTCGATGATCTGCGCACCCTGGGCAACCTGGCGGACGGGGTGCCCAACGGCGACGAGGGCGGCACGTTGAAGGTGGTGTTCTGCCGGGCCGAAACCCTCAGCCAGCTGCCGCCGGAGCTGAAGGCGGGCAACGGCGACAACAACATCCTGGCCGTGGCGCTCGAGGAGCAGCGGCTGGAGGTGGTGATGGGCAGCCAGCCGCCGGTGGTGCTGGTCACCAAGGACACCAACCTGCGCATCAAGGCCGATGCCGTGGGCCTGATCGCCCAGGACTACACCACCGACAAGGTGGCCCTCGACGATCTGTACCCCGGGCTGTGCGAGGTGTGGGCCGATGCGGCCCAGATGGATGCCGTCAAGCAGGCCCCCGGGCTGCCGGTGGAGGGCCTGGAGCTGCCGGGGGTGCTGCAGGCCAACGAGGGCGTGATGCTGATCGACCGGGCCCAGCCGAGCCACACCTTCCTCACCCGCTACACGGCCGCCACCGGCACCCTGCAACCGCTGCAGAGAGCGCCGAAGGCCCGGCTGGGCCGGATTCAGCCCCGCAACCGCGAGCAGACCTTCGCCCTCGACCTGCTGCTCGATCCCGACATCCAGCTGGTGACCCTGGTGGGCAAGGCGGGCACGGGCAAGACCCTGCTGGCCCTGGCGGCCGGGCTGCACCAGGTGGCGGATGAGCGCCTCTACGAGCGGCTGCTGGTGACCCGGCCCGTGATCTCCCTGGGTAAGGATCTGGGCTACCTGCCCGGCGACCTCGAGGAGAAGATGGGCCCCTGGATGCAACCGATCATCGACAACCTGGATTTCCTGCTGGGCAGCAGTCCGGAGGACCAGGGCCGCAGCTCCGGTGGCGCCATGGGCGGGGGCCGGGGCCATGGCCAGCGCAGCCAGCGGGGCAACTGGAGTGATCTCAAGGGGATGGGGCTGCTGGAGGTGGAGGCGATCAGCTACATCCGCGGCCGCTCGATTCCCCGCCAGTACATGGTGGTGGACGAGGCCCAGAACCTCACCCCCCATGAGGTGAAGACGATCGTGACGCGGGTGGGCGAGGGCACCAAGATCGTGCTCACCGGCGACCCGTATCAGATCGACAATCCCTACGTGGATGCCGAGAGCAACGGCCTCACCTGGCTGGTGGAGCGGTTCAAGGGCCAGCAGCTGGCCGGCCATGTGACGCTGATGCGCGGCGAGCGCTCACCGCTGGCGGAGCTGGCGGCGAACCTGCTCTGAGCCCGTCTGAACACCAGGATTGAGGATGGACAACGCCAGGCCCTACAGCGTGATCAGCCACGACGGCTGGGGCAGCACCAGCGTGGGTGAGTTTGCGAGCCTGGCGGAAGCCCAGGAGCTGTTCCGCACGCTCTGCGCGGACCGCTGGTTCCGCACCGATGGGGCGATCAAGGGGCTGTCGATCGTGGAGCGGGCGGGCGGCACAACCGTGGAGACGTTCACCTTCCCGCAGTCAGCACGCCTGCCGGGATGAAGGATTGGCGCTGCGGCTGTAGCGGTGCTTTCCCAGCGAGCAGGGATGCCATGCCGTGAAGGCTGGCCTGCTTCGCCATCTCCAGGGGTGTCGCGCAGCTGTCGAGTCGGGTCCGGAGACGCGGGCCCGCTCACAGCCATGGGCAGCGGTGTGCAGGCGCTGATGCCGCGTTGATGGGCTTCTTGGAGTCCAGAGCAACGTCGAGGCGTCAGCTTCTGCAGGGGATCATGGGCGACATCATCCAGCCTCAGGGACCCGCTGCCGCCGCCGTCGCCAGGCTGCGGCCAGCCGCCGCACCCCCTTGTCGGCCTCGATCACCAGCAGCACCGTGAGGCTGAGGCCCACCAGGCGCAGCCACAGCGCCGGCGCCACCGGCTCGGTGTCGAGCATCAGCTGGCCGAAGGGGATGTGCATCATCAGCACGTGCAACAGAAAGGCCGTGACGGTGCCGGCCAGCAGGACAGGACTGCGCAGCGGCGAGAGCTGCAGCACCGAGCGCGTTTCCGAGCGGCAGTTGCCGAGGTGCACGTTCTCGAAGAGCACCATCAGCAGCAGCAGGGCGTTGCGGGCCTCGGCGAGGGGGGCGCCGCTGCGCAGCAGGGTGTCGTAGGTGGCGAACCCCACGCCCCCCATCACCGCTGCGGCGAGCAGGGTGCGCTGGATCATCAGACCGTTGAACACCGGCTCGCTGGGGGGCCGCGGCCGCTGGCTCAGGGCATCCCCCTCGCCGGGCTCGAAGGCCAGGGCCAGATCCTGGATGCCGTTGGTCACCAGATTGAGCCACAGCAGCTGCACCGGCAGCAGCGGCAGGGGCAGCCGCAGCGCCACGGCCAGGGTGATCAGCACGATCTCCGCCGCGCCGGTGGACACCAGCAGATAGATCACCTTGCGCACGTTGGCATAGGCGATCCGTCCTTCCTCCACGCCGGCCACGATCGTGGCGAAGTTGTCGTCGGCGATCACCAGCTCGGCCGCCTCGCGGGCCACATCGGTGCCGCCCCTGCCCATCGCCACGCCGATGTTGGCGGCCCGCAGGGCCGGAGCATCGTTCACCCCGTCGCCGGTGACGGCCACGCAGTGGCCGGCCGCCCGCGCCGCATTCACCAGCCGCAGTTTCTGCTCCGGCGCCATGCGGGCATAGACGCAGCTGCCGCGGATCATCCCCCGCAGCGTTTCGGGCGAGGCCGCATCGAGCTGGCGGCCGGTCACCACGGCCCCCGGGCCTGCGGGCGCCAGCCCCAGATCCCGGGCGATGGCCAGGGCGGTGACGGGGTGATCCCCGGTCACCATCCAGACGGTGATGCCGGCCCGGTGGCAGGTGGCAATGGCCTGGCGCACCCCGGGGCGCAGCGGATCGATCATCCCCACGAAGCCCAGCAGGTTGAGCCAGGTGGGCTCGAAGCCGGCTGGATGGGGCCCCTCCGCGGGCGGAGCCAGGGGGGCGGGACCCTCCGCCAGGGCCAGCACCCGGTAGCCCCGCTCCGCCATCTGCCGGGCCAGGGCATGGGGGGAGGGCCTGCCGGGAACGGGCTTGCACATGGCCAGCACCCGCTCCGGCGCGCCCTTCACCAGCACGTGGTCCTCGCCCTCGATCGGATGGAAGGAGGCGGCGTACTGCCGTTCCGGTTCGAAGGGAATCCGGTGCAGCTGGGGATGGCGCTCCAGTCCGTGCTCCCGCGACCAGCCCAGCTTGTGGGCCAGGGCCAGCAGGGCGATGTCGGTGGGATCCCCACGCCAGATCCAGCGGTCCTCCTCGGCTCGGCGCAGGTCGGCCTCGTTGCAGAGGGCCGCGGTGCGGGCCAGGCGAGCCAGGGGCGGGTGCTCGCCCGAAAAGCTCCGCCCCTCCCGCAGCACCTGCCCCGCCGGATGGAAGCCCTCGCCGCTCACCTCGAAACTCTCCCCGTCGGGCAGCACGATGCGCCGCACCGTGAGCTCGTTGCAGGTGAGCGTGCCGGTCTTGTCGCAGGCGATCAGGGTGCAACTGCCAAGGCCTTCCACCGCGGGCAGCTGCCGCACGATCACCTGCCGCCGCGCCATGCGGCGGGTGGCCACCGCCAGCGCCACGGTGAGGGCCACCGGCAGGCCCTCCGGAATCGCCGACACCGCCAGCGCCACGGCGAAGAGGAACATCTCCATGGGCCCGTAGCCGTGGTGCAGGGCCCCGAGCAGGCCGATGCCGCTGGCGGCCACCAGCACGGCGATGGCGATCACCCGGCTGAAGCGCTCCATCCGCCGCAGCAACGGCGGCCGCCCGCCGGCGGCACCCAGCACCGCCAGGGCCAGCCGCCCCACCTCGGTGCGAGGCCCTGTCGCCACAGCGAAGCCCTGCCCCCGTCCCCGCACCACGGTGGAGCCGGCGAAGAGCATGTTGAGCCGCTCGGCCAGGGGGGTGTCCGCCGCGCCGCTCCAGTCGGCCGACTTCAGCACCGTGAGCGATTCGCCGGTGAGCAGGGATTCATCCAGCTCCAGCTGGCTGCTGCCGATCAGCCGCAGATCGGCCGGCACCCGCTGGCCCGATTCCAGGCTCACCAGATCCCCCGGCACCAGCTCCTCGGCGTCGATGTCCAGGGCCACCCCGCCTCTGATGACGGTGGCCCGCATCCGCAGCAGCTGCTGCAGTGCCTGGCTCTGGCGCTCGGCCTGCCACTCCTGCAGGCCGCCCACCACGCCATTGATCAGCAGCACCGCCGCGATGAACAGGCCATCCTTCAGATCGCCGATCGCCAGCGACACCACGGCGGCGACAGCCAGGATCGCGATCAGGGGACTGCGGAACTGGCGCCGCAGGATCGCCCAGCCGCTGGGGGGTTGGGCCCGCGGCAGGGCGTTGGGACCCTGCCGCTCCAGCCGGCGCTGTGACTCCGAAGTGGTGAGGCCCTCCCTGCCGGTTGCCAGCGCCGTGGGGATGGCGGCGATGGGCAGGGCGTGCCAGGGGTTGGGGGCCTCGTGAGCGCGCGCCTCGACCATGGAGTCTCCCCCCCCTCTCTCGATCCTGATGGATCCAGAGCAGCGGTGCTGGGGGAAGCTATCCCTCCTCAGCACCCCAGGCTGAGGGGCGCCACCGGAGCGATGCGGGGGTTGCGGCCGCCCACCTGGTTGGCCCGCAGCACCAGGGCCGAGGCCCCCTGGGCGAGGAACACCTTCAGCACCGACTCGCAGGCCAGCCTGGGCAGCAGGCAGCGCCAGCTGCCTAGGCCCTGGAGCAGGTCGTGCAGGGGTTGATCCTCGAGGCTGCTGCCCAGGCGGAAGGAGCCCCGCCGCCAGTCGTTGCGCAGGGGCGGCACCGGCAGCAGGCGGCGGCGCAGGGTCTGCTCCAGCTGCCGCAGGCTGCGCAGATGTTCGGCCTGGTGGGGATGGCGCTGCTCCCAGGCCCGCAGGCGCTGCGGATCGGCGCCCCGGATCTCGGCGTCGAGGTCGCGGATGGCGGCGAACAGGGCCAGGTTGGAGTCCTGGGCGCAGTTGTGGGCGGGCCCCACAAAGCTGCCGCCGCTGCCATCGCCGATGCGGTAGCGGGCCGTCATCGCCATCAGCTGGCGGTCGAAGAGATCGAGCGGGCAGCGCTGCCGCTCGGCCCCCGCCTGGCCGAGGCTGTAGAGGCCGGTGAAGGGGGGAAAGCGCACCAGGATGTCGGCCACCGGCCGGCAGCCCAGCCAGCCCCACTGGCGCTCGCCCAGGTAGCGCCAGCGGTCGTGGGCGCCGGCCACGAGGCCATCAGGGTTGTGGGCATACACCTGGCGGTAGTCCACCGCCACCGAGAGCTCGCCGCCGGCGAGGGGCTCGCGCACCACCCGGCCGAAGCCGTAGGCGAAGTGCCCGGTGCACACGCCACCGCGCAGGGCCTGTTCCCGCTGTTCGCCGCCGATGCCGCCGAACACGTGCAGCACCAGCAGCCGATCGCCCTCCTGCCACTCCTGCAGCAGGTCCTGGGGCCCGGCCCTGTCCGCCCGCCGCCCCGCCAGCAGCACGGAGCTGGCGGCGGCGGGGGTGGTGTCGGCCCAGGCCTGGTGGCGCAGGTAGCGCCAGGCGGCGCGGCGCTGGGGGATCACCCGCTGGGGGGCCAGCCGGCGCAGCCGCCTGGGCAGCAGGGCCTGCACCACGAAGGCGCCTGAGCCATCCGGCACGCCGCTCACCAGCCAGCCCTCCTGGTTGAGCTCCCCCTCCTCCAGGCCATCGGCGCAGGCGGGCAGGATGCCCTCCTGGTTGGCCACCGGCGGGGGTAGCCGCAGCCGCAGCGGCGGCCCCGTGAAGCTGCCCTGGGCCGGATCAAAGGCCAGGGCCTCCCAGGCGTCGCCCTCGAGAGGCCGCGTGAAGCGCACCAGGGCCTTGGCCAGGCCAGCGGTCTGCAGGGGTTCGGCGCCCACCTCCAGCTCCAGCTGCTGGCCCTCGGCTGCATCCGTTCGGCCGTGCAGCACCGTCACCGGCTCGATGAGGCGCACCAGGAGGTCGTCGTGGGGATGGGCGCCGGCCAGGGATTCCAGCGGAGTCACCTGGGCCCAGCCCTCGAGCCGCAGCGGGTGGATGTTGCCGGCGCGGACGCTGTCGCGGGCCTCATCGCTGAAGGTCACGTCCATGGTCACCTGGGCCAGGGCCGGATCGCGCCAGCGCAGGGCGGCGAGGCGGCCGCGGCAGTGCTCCCAGCCGGGGGGCGTCTGCAGCACCTCGAAGCCCACCGAGCCGTCGCGGGCGCCGGCGGCCGGCAGGATCAGCCGGCCGATCCAGTGGGGCCGTGGCGTGAGGCGCGGATCCGGCAGCGGGGCGCGATCCCGGCTGCCATCGGGCTGGTGCCAGGGGTTGGTGAGGAAGCGGCCGTAGTTGCCGCTGGCTGCCGTGGGCGCCTCCGCGCCCAACTCCGAGCCTGTTTCCGGGGCGGTGAGGATGGCGCTCACCAGGTCCACGGTCTGCTGCATGGCGGTGCGGCCGTCGGGGAGGGTGAGCTGGGCGTCCATCACCCCGCCCGGCAGTTCGTGCCCCACCGGCCCCAGGGGCACCAGGCTCACGCGGCCCCGCTGCAGCGCCCGGTTCCACTGGGAGAAGAGGGCGATGGGCCAGCGGCGGGGAAAGAGGATGGCGCCCAGGGGGGCCACCCGGTCGCGCTGGCCCACCAGATGGAACAGGTGCTGGGCCTGGAGCACGCGGTTGTTGCCGGCGAACACCCCCGCCAGGGAGATCACCTGCACCGGGGCCGCGAGGCTGCGGCGCACGTGGGGCAGGGCCCCCAGGGAGATCTGACCGCCGCCGCTGAAGCCGAGCAGCGTCACCGGCGTGCCGCTGCCCGGGGCGTAGCCGTTGGCCAGCAGGGAGCCCACGATCAGCTCCGCCATGCCGGCGTTGTAGAGCGGGCCGTAGCGGCCATCGGCCGACACTGCCACCACCGTGAGGTTGCGCAGGTTCACCAGCAGCCCCAGCCAGGCGAGCGGACGGCGCACACGCCAGGCCTCCACCCAGCGCCAGAACCCGGCCAGCCAGCGGCCCTCGGTGAGGGGCTGGTTGGTGATCGAGTAGGGCATGATCCCGCGCAGGATGGCGATGTCATCCGGCAGCGCGGCCGCCAGCCGGCGCAGGAAGTCTTCCCCCTCGGGCAGGGCCTGCTGGGAGGCCTGGCCGATGCCATCGAGATACACCACCCAGCGGCGCATGGCCCGCCCGGCGCTCAGGGGCGCCGCCAGCTGGCCGAGGTTGGAGGGGCCCTCCTCGGCGTCGCCGAACCAGCCGGCCCACCAGCCAAGGGCCTGCAGCGGCGCCAGGAAGGCGGCCACCAGAAACAGCACCAGGCCGATGCCGGCCAGGTCCACCACCAGCCCGAAGCTCTTCACCAGGGTGTGGCGGGCCAGGGCCAGCAGCAGGCCCGCCCCCGGCAGCAGCACGGCCAGGGCCAGCAGCAGGCCGGCCAGCAGCCAGCGGCGGTGGTGGCGCAGCCACACCCTCATCGCCGCGGCCGGGCGGGGGGGTCGGCATCCAGCAACACGCTGAGGGCGCGGCGGTTCTGCACGAGCTGCACGCCTGCGGTGCGGTTGAGCAGGCCGCGGCCGAGCCGCATCAACGGCTGCCCGGCGCGGTGCTGCAACAGCAGCATCACCAGCCAGCCGCCGAGCAGGGCGATGAAGGCCTGCCAGGCCCCCAGCCCCGCCACCTCCCCCAGGGCCACCACGAAGGCGATCGCCGTCCACAGGGAGAGGAGGGTGAGCCAGGGCACGCCCAGGTAGGGCAGTGCGCCGAGGAAGGCCAGCAGCTCGGGGGCATGGGCCACCCCCAGGGCCAGCACCACCCGGGTGGGGGAGAGCGCCACACCGAAGCCCAGCCAGGTGACCAGCCAGGTGCTCAGGGCCCAGAACAGGAAGCCCACCACCACCAGCACCGCCTCCACCACGAGGCTGAGCGCGAAGCGCAGCGGCGACACCCGGTTCACGAACAGGATGAAGGCGTGGCCGATCCCCTGGGACAGGCCGGCCAGCAGGGCGATCAGCACCCCCCACCAGGCCGACACCGCGCCGGAGCCGAGCAGGCGGAAGCCATCCGGCTGCAGGCGCAGGGTGTGGCCCACCAGCTCCGTGAAGGTGTCCATCAGCGCTGCCGGAACCTCCCGCGGCGTGTCACGAGGGCATGTCGGCGGTGGGCCCCATCTCCGAGGACACCCCCAACTCCACATCCAGCATCTGGCCGGCTTCGTCCGTGGGGCTGATGCCGGCAGAGCCGCTGGGGTAGTGCCTGGTGACCGCCACCACCAGCAGCACCAGGGAGATGGCCACGGTGAGCACGCCGAGGATCACCTGCCGCACGTTGATCTCAGACATCGGTCCAGGCCTGAAAGCCCTCGCGGGTTGGCTGTTTTGACGTTAGGTGCTGAGTGCAGTTTTGGCCCCGGTTCGATGTGGGGTGCTCTTGGCGCCGAAGGTGCCGATGGGTACGAGCAAGTCCAAGGCTGGGACTGGTTACGAGGAGCGCCGCTTTCAGTGGTGCGATGCTTGATGGGATGGTTGTTTGATTGAAGAAGGCCTCGTGCAGGAACTCAGACGACTAGCGAGGTTTCACAAGAAGCCCATTTTGGGCAGTGCGGATATACGCGCATCAACCTTGGGCTGTTCAGAGGAACTCCAGTGCATCGTTGCATTGTCCAGCCCAAGCCTTGCCAGCAGTATGGGGTTTTCTTTGTCTCACTAGATATAGTCGTTGATGCGTTGTGCATCAAATGAACTACTCGTAGTTCGCCATCTGTTCAATGCGTTCCTTGGGCGTAGCGGCGTTGCCAAGGCCCCGAAGAATGTCTGCCGGGTTATGGCACAGGCGTTCACTAAACGAAGTCCCGGACTCGAGAATGGCGGCAATTTCGGCCGCGACATCCGCAACGTTCGGTTCTACGTAAGGATCCAATTCAATCCGCACGCGCAGCTGTCTCCACGGCATGATCCTGTTCAGGAGTGTTGGGGCCTTGTCAAGCTCGGAATGGCCAATCCTCCATAGACGCCCACTCGTGTCATAAATACAGGCATTACGATAACAACCGTTGTTGAAGGCTTGTGGCGTTGCGGACCATTTGCCGAGTGGTCTGTGTTCCGCCCAGAACGCCACATCTTTACGGATCACCAGATAAGGCGGCGGGCCGACTTCGTTCTCTTGAGCAGGCGTCTCGTCTTCGAAGAGAACGAAACCGGGCTTCGCTTCGGGGATAGAGAGATCGGTAAGCTCTTCAATCTCCTCTATGCTGAGTCGCGGAGGGTCATCCACCGCGTTGATGGCCAGGCCATCGAGTCTCGGGTCCAGGCGAACCGCCTCAATCGCGGCAGCAGATGCTACATCAGAATTTGCTGCTGTTATGAAACGTGTCGAATAGAATCCCATGTAGCCTTGGTTGCCGGAATAGTCCAGTTTGAAATGCTCACCCAAAACGAGGACTCGAAACACTTTCATGGCTATAGTCTGTTGGCTTGCATAACGTTCCAGATCAGAGGCGGGCAGGCGTTTCTGGTGATGAATATTGTGCTATCACCCCGCATTCTGCATCTATAGATGTTATACGTTTCAAAGGTTATCAAGAATTCTAAGAATCAATGCTAATGGCATCTGTAAATCTCGCAGTTCCGCTCGCGGAAAACAAACCGAACATGCCTGGTCAAGCAAGGGAAGTTGAGCTGCCCATGGTTGCAAGTCACAATTCCCCGCGAAGCACCCTTCTGAAGGCTCGAAGTACCAATGCCTTTGCATCAGTCTTCTGACCTTCACTTTGCGCAGCGTTGATGAACATGCCATCGGCCTCAGCCTCGTAGTCTGTCTGCATTGCCAGAGCCCTCTTGCATATCTCAAGCTTATTGAGGTTGGATGTTGAAGAAATGCGTGTTACAGCAAATAGCTTTGAGCATGACACAAGGAGCTCCTCTTTGCTTGAAGCTTTGAGCCGATCCTTGTAGTCCTTTGAGCCTGCCCCATACCCAAGTATTGCACCACCCGCCATCAATGCAAAGTAGCCTCCTGTTATTCCTAAGCCTCCGGCTGCGAGTGACCCGCCACCAAGGAATGCTAGGCCTGCAGATGTTGCGGCGGCTCCCCCAAGCCCCATTACACCTCCAATCGCGCCGGCAAGATATGGAGCGGTAATCAACAACACTGCAGCCCCAAGGCCAATCCATGCCCATGTCCAGTTAGGGCCCGCAATGGATTTGGTAATCTTCTTAGCACAATCATTAAACTCTGAATAAGCCTTTGGGAAACTCATTGAGTTTCCTAGAATGGTAGAGCAGAATCTGAAATAACGTGACCTGTCTGCATCGTCATATCTGAGGTCTCGCCCGCTCTGGTCATTAGATAGATCAAAGTATGGCTCGAATGTTGACAGCTCAACTATCATCGCGTTTTTCTTTGCCTCGGAAAGACTGAGCTTCTTGAGTGAATCAGGCAGGGTGGCCGAGTCAATTACACCATTTATCTCAAGGAGCTTGCAAGTTATATTCATCCAGTCCCATGCCCATTCTCTCTTTTTAAGTTGGTAGGCGCTTTGTTCGGCATTGTTATCTTCTTCGCTTCGAAAGTACCTTCTCATTCGTGAATATGACTTGCTCTGCTCGGCTTCGAATACGATCCCGTGGTACGTAATAGAAGTAAGGATTATTATCTCTTCTTTGCTAAATCCAAAGCTTTCAAGTGAGAGGCTGTCTCCACTCATGGCAGGAGAGGTTCGGGGCTTTCATGCTAGTAAGTATAACGCTCAAGATCAGAAGCGGGCCAAAGCCTTGGAATTGTCGGCTACCTCCGCTCCCGTCTTCTGAATCTTGACGTTAGGCCCCCTTCGCATCGCCTGTGGAGTGAGCTTCGACATAGTCCTTCAGTACAGCATCCATAGGAGCTTGCCAAACAGCTCCGGAGGCCTTGAAATAGTCATTAACTTCAGGACTATATCGGATTGAAACCAGCTGCTAGTCATTTGCCAACATTGGTCGTCCGCGAACCATTCGCATGGGGACCATCGCGCTCATCTGATCGTGTGTAAAGGGAGGGCCATCAGGATCTGATTCCGCCGCCGCTGTAATCAACTGAACTTCCTCAAGTGTCGGCATACTCAGGCTGATCTTCTTTAGTGGCTTTGACATAGTGATTGACCTCACGGCGATTGGCTTTGCGTAGACTAACTCTGGGTACTTTCCTCCCGACACCCAACATGGCGAAGACGGTCTGCGCTATCGCGAGCCCAATGGCGTCCAGATCCTGGGGACATTGCGGAGCTTGGCGATGAATGCCGTGCGGCTCGATGGCATCTAGTCCATCACCGAGGGCATGGCCGCCCTCGCGCTCGACATCAGGGGGTTATTGGAGCTTCTGGGCTGGCGAGAACCATTCGAGCCACTGGCTTCTGGTTAACTTCTAATGGGCCTTCGCCAGAGGGGGGGCAGGGAAGCAAAGCTGCGCCTCAGATCATCCCATCCTGGCTGTTGCAATCCAGCGGCGCGCGGGACATTGAAGCGCTTCTACTTCGCTCACCCTGAACGATTACTTGCAATCTCTCTGCTCGCCTATTTGTGGGGTATTTCCAGAGTTTCCTTAGCATCGCCTTCATGCTCAAGTGTTTCTAGTGCTCCTAGATTTCAGTAAGCAGACTAGGCATACGATTGGATAAAGGGGAAATCCAGATAGGATAATGACAAACTTGAGAAACGCAAAACTGACTGAAAGATGTGCGATTGTCTGCGAGTGCTCAGGAACGAGGTTAAACAGCAGCGAAAGCAAAGAGATGTTTTCTGCCGTATCCAAAACCACCGCAGCGAATTGTCCCCATGCCAGCGCAACCCCCAGCCAAGCAAAGTGAATGAAACAGCTAGAAACACGACTAGAGCCCGATTGACATCTAGAGACGGATAGAGCCCTGGACCCAAGTAGGCATAATATGGCTATAGATAGCGAATAAACTAGCATATAGAGAAAGTCCAGACCGAGTCCAAACGCCGCCCATTGTTTTTCGATTGCCGTCCACAGGCTCAGAACGTGAAGAGGAAAGAATTCAAACTGAAGGGCTCCTGGGCTAACTGGGAGAGCATTAAGCAGTATGGTTAAAAAAATCGCAACGAGCCAAAGGAGGCATACCCACTGTGTATTTAGGACCAGGAGATCTGATGGCTTGAATGGATTTCGTATCGCTAGGGAGTTACCAAGGGATTTAGTTGGCATAATTCAACAGTGCTGTAATGAGCCTTTCCAGCGTTACGGATCCCACTCCGGTAAGAAGGTAAGCCGAGGAATCGGCAACCATACCCTTTAGATTGTCTGTATTGGCGTTGAATGACTCATGCGGTTGCTGATATATTGGTTGTAAACGGTAGTAGTTGTTAGCTGCTAACAGCATTTTCGCTTGATATTCGACGGCATCGGAGGATCCATCGGAAGTGGCCCGGAGCAGTGGAATATCACGCCGAGGGCTTAAGAGTTTGCAGAAAAAATCTCGTCGCGAGGCGAGTTCTCCCCCTCCGTGACCCAGCCAGCTGGTCATGGCGAGGCGATTATTGGAATGACTCAGGCTCGCTGTGAGTCCCTGATCCTCGGGATTGGTACCTCGCTCGACGCTGAATCTCCTCGCAGGCTCCCATCTCTGGAGAACGGCCTGTTCATGCCATCGCCTCCACAGGCCTGAGCAGGTTGCTCAGGCGGATCAGGTTGTAGGCGATCACATGCAGTCCGAACATGGCACTGACATTGGCCTGGCCGCGCAGCTTGAACTGGCGCAGGCCGCCGAACTGCTTGATCCAGCCGAAAACCTTCTCGATGCCGCGGCGTGCATGGATCGACTTGGCATAGCCCTCATGGCGAGTGGTGCGGCCATCGATGGCGGAGCCGCCGGAGCGTCCTGCGTTCTGGGCGACATGCGGGGTAACGCCGATCCGTCGCATCTCTGCGACGAATCCATGGGTGTCGTAGTTCTTGTCAGCACCGATGGTTTTCTGGTGGTGCCCGGGGAGATCGGCGGCCATCTCCTTGGCCGCATCCCGTTCGCCGTAGCCGTCAGCCTGGGTCACCCGGCAATCCACCACCAGGGCATGGCGGTTGTCCATGAGCACATGCCCCCGGTAGCTGGGCAGGGCCGGGTGAACATTCGACTTGCGGGCCAGAAGAGCGTCGGGATCCGTGCCGGAGCGATGGGTCTTGTTGCTGAGACGCACCCCGCGGAAGTCGCCCTTGGCCCGCTTCCTGCCATCCTTGGCCGCCCCGAATCCCTCGCCAGGGCCTGATGGCGGAGGCGGCGGGTCATCCTCTCCGTCGATTCGCTCCAGGGAGGCATGTGAGGCCCAGGCTTGGAGCAGGGTGCCATCGACGGAGAAGTGTTCATTGCTGAGCAGCGGTTTCACCTCCGGTGCCGCCATCAGCTTCTCCAGGAACCGGCCCATCAACTGCTCGTTGAGCAGCCGCTCACGATTCTTGGTGAACGTGGTCGGATGCCAGATCGGATCGTCAGGACTCAAGCCCACAAACCAGCGGAACAGCAGGTTGTAGTCGAGCTGCTCCAGCAGCAGGCGCTCCGAACGGATCCCGTAGAACGCCTGCAGCAGTGAGGCCAGCAGCAATTGCTCAGGCGGTATCGATGGCCTGCCTTCTGAGGCATAGAGATGGCAGAAGGTGGGATTGAGGCGATCGAGAGCCTGATCCGCCAGCTTGCGAATCCGCCGCAGCGGATGGCCGGCCGGAATCCGCTCCTCGATCGAGACGTAGGAGAACAGTGAGCCTGTGCGCTCCTGCTGACCACGCATCAAGCCTGAGGCGGATACTCCATTTTCGCAGGGGTGGGCGGGTTTTTCAGCGAACTCTTAACCATTCCATCAAGCACCATCCAGATGCGTCCTGAAAACTAAGCTGTCTGTAGCTGGTTCCGTCCTTTTCTGAAGCTATGGGATCACTCCCTGTGACGTGGACCCCGGGAATTGGTCCAGGGTGAATGAGAGTCCTCAGCCGGCCAGACTGGGCCGGGGACTCCAGCATGAAACGCACCAGGCACACAGCGGAGCAGATCATCCGCAAGCTCAAGACCGCCGAACAGCTGATCGCCCAGGGCAAGACCGTCGCCGATGTCTGCCGCGTCATCGAGGTGACACAGCCGACCTATCACCGCTGGAAGCAGCAGTACGGCGGGATGCAGGCCGAGGAGGCCCGCCGGCTGACGCAGCTGGAGAAGGAGAACGCCCGGCTCTAGCCGAAGGCTTCTCCGCAGGAGTAGAAGCTGTTGGCAGAAGCCGAGCTGGAAAAGGCGATGCTCAAGGATCTCGCCGAGGGAAACTTCTGAGCCCGGAACGCCGTCGCAGAGCCGTCGCGGTTCTGCGTGAGCGTTACCGGGCCTCTGAACGCCTGGCCTGCCGTGTTGTGGGGCAGCACCGGAGCACCCAACGAAATCCCGGCAAGGTTGTCGGCATTGAAGAGGCCAAGCTCCGCCATCGCCTCCGCGAAATCGCAGCGGAGCACATCCGCTGGGGCCGCCGGATGGCCTACCGGCTGCTCAGGCGGGAGGGCTGGACCATCAATCACAAGCGCGTGCAACGACTCTGGCGGGAGGAAGGCCTGCAGCGGCCGACACCCAGAAAGCGAAAGCGGGCACGGCCCGCTGACGGCTCGGTGCGGCGTCACCGGGCTGAGCATCCCCACCAGGTGTGGGCCATGGACTTCCAGTTCGATGCCACAGCTGATGGCCGCAGACTCAAGTTCCTGAACGTGATCGACGAGCACAGCCGCCTCTGCCTGGCGATCCGGGTGGGCAGGCGCTGCAAGGCCAAAGACGTGGTGGCCGTGCTGGAGGAACTCACCAGCCTCTACCCAGCACCGGCGTTCATCCGATCGGACAACGGCCCGGAGTTCATTGCGCAGGCCCTACGGGACTGGTGCGAGGCCAGCAGCGCCACCAGCACGGCCTACATCGCGCCGGGATCCCCATGGGAGAACGGATTCGCAGAATCCTTCAACGGCCGCTTCCGCGATGAATTCCTCAACACCGAGCTGTTCACTACAGCCCCGGAGGCGCAGATCCTGGCCGATCGCTGGCGATGGGAGTACAACTCACTCAGGCCGCATTCGGCCCTCCAGGGGCGTACGCCCATGGAGGCAGCTCAACAAGGAGCTGCAGCATGACCATGACCACCCACTCTCATAAGGACTGGACCGATAAAGGGGGTCACGTCACCTGTGCCTATTGAAAGAATGGCTATCTCCTCAATCGGAATCCGATCATGACTCCAGGACAATCGCTCAACCAATGCGCACAACGCCGGATTGTTCGCAGACAGACCTCCATCAATAAGTGGGATGCAATCCTCTCCCGACCTCGAAGGGATTGTCTGGAACCCCTGAGCTTTCCAGAAATCAATAAAGGTCTTGTTGGACAGCTCGTAAGCAGGAAATGCGACTGGAGCTGCCGAGGATGCTCTCGCCACTTCCCACACATCAATTTCCTTGCACTCTGATGAGCGACTCTTGAACACAACAAACTGCTGATTATATGTATCGTAGCTGGTAACGAGAGTTGGCTTTTCTAAATCCCCAAACTTGAGAAGGCCTTTACCTTGGGGGTCAGAGAATACCCTTTGTAGCACAGGCTCCACCCCATGGGGATTAGTTTTGTCTTCATAGCCCGCCTGGTAGATAGGCTGAGAATAGCCGATTCTTAGCCTATCTACGAGAGACTTCAACACCTTTTTAAATGGTGGAAAGATCTTAATGCCATCGCGCAGATATAGGTCAAGGATTTGCCTGGCTGTTAGTCCGCTGGATAAGCCGCAGGCGACGATGCTTCCGGTTGAGGTGCCAGCAATCAAATCGAAGTAATCATGCAGTGGCTTGCCTGGATTGATTCTTTGGAGTCTGTCCTCAATAGTCGCGAGCACTGCGGCAGTTGCCAAGCCGCGAATTCCTCCTCCGTCGCATGCAAGAATAAACGATTTTACTGCCATGATGTCTTATCCATACAAACGCATACTCTAGTCGCTGTTACATGCAAGCATGGTCCGCATTGACACATTGTGAAACGCTGAACAAATAAATAAAGATCATACTTTCGTAGCGTGGACTACCGATATGACTGTCATGGTGGCTTTATGGGTTTTTGTAAATGAAATGAATGGAATGCCCAACCTGTATTAGATTTTGAAAATCACACGCCATAACAACAAGGAGAAATCAATGGCGACTTTGCAAGATGTTATCAGGAATAGTCTGCGGATTGACTACGGAGATATAGGAACATCTTACTTAGTTCAAGATCAACAACT
Organism: Cyanobium sp. NIES-981; assembly: GCF_900088535.1. NCBI lineage: Bacteria > Bacillati > Cyanobacteriota > Cyanophyceae > Synechococcales > Prochlorococcaceae > Cyanobium > Cyanobium sp. NIES-981. The sequence continues at coordinate 238,436 of NZ_LT578417.1, forward strand.
GTGCAAGGAGATTCAACAAGTACTCGCCAAGAGTAAATTCTATAACTACGATGTTGATGGACTTTATGGCAAGATTACAAGGGAAGCTTTAAGGGACTTCAATGAAGCTTATGCGCTGTCAGGAGGAGATATTTTGGGTCCCACAACTGCTGAGTTTTTGCTGAGACTCGATACAATCCAGCCCGAAGATGGAAAGCTAACAGCCACCGCTTCTAAAAAGGAGATACAAAGTGCAATTCTACGAGAATGTAAACGGCAAGGATTGACTCTGGACTCACAAATCTCATACGTATTGGCAACGGTTCAGCACGAAACCAACAATACTTTTAAGCCTGTTCGAGAAGCCTATTGGCTAAGTGAGGAGTGGCGACGTAAAAATCTTCGATATTATCCATACTATGGACGTGGCTATGTACAGCTTACTTGGGACTATAACTATAAGAAGTACAGTGACATCTTAGGGGTCAATCTTCTAGGTAATCCTGATAAAGCCATGGATCCGAATATTGCCTTGTTCATTTTAGTTGATGGCATGAGCAAAGGTCGGTTTACATCAAAAAAACTAGGAACTTATGTCAACGGAAATAAAACAAACTTTATAGGTGCAAGAGATGTGGTTAACCCTGGTGATAAACCGGCTTTGATTGCTGGCTATGCAAAAGATTGGCAGCGTCAAATTAGTACTCTTGAGAGTATCTCGCTTGGGGACACAACTGAAATAGACTTACAAGAATCGTCAGATTTTAGTTTAGATCTAGATCCGGTTAGCGAGCTAACTTTAAAGCAAATTATGAGCAGTTAAAATTCTTCGGTAGCACAAATTAGTTTCTGACAAATCGGACTTACTTATTCTCATTCTCGATTCCGCTTCACGAGTCAATCCTTTTGGGAGACTATTATGGCACGTTGCCCTTTTGCTATTTGGAAACCGATTACAGGAGGAGTGGGTGCTTATTTAGGAGGCCCTTTTAAGATTGTTCATCACACCACTGAAGGTTCTACAGCATCAAGTGCGATGAGAGCTTATCAGAGCAACAGATCTGACCCTCACTTTACAGTCGATTCTACAACTATTTATCAACATATCGATACAGGCGTTTCTGCCCGCTCTCTCTTTAATGCAGATGGAGGTGTTCAAACCAACAGAGACTCAGCGATTCAAATCGAGGTAGTTGGTTTTGCAGGTAAACCTAAAAGCAAAGAAACCCTCAATAATATTTCTAAATTGTGTCGCTGGATAGAAGCTACTCATGGTGTACCTAAAGTTTGGCCAAACGGATTCCCTAAAACAGGTTCAACTGATCCTGGAGGACATAACCGCAATGCTACAAACTGGGATTCAAAAGGGGGGCATTATGGACATTCTCATGTTCCTGAAAATGACCACTGGGATCCTGGATATACCAAAACTGAAGTCGAGATTATCATGGGTGGAAGGCTAGAATCAGTTGGCCTTGACGAAGGAGTTGCTCTTGCATCCTTTATGTCACAAGAACAGGTAGATATTCAAGCTAATCTAAGTCTGGTAACTCATAGTATATCCTTATCTTTAGATAATCAAGGGCAAGGTGTTGTCCCCTTAGATTTTGCTTGGGAACGTGTTATTTCTGTGATTCCCAAAGCCACAAGAAGCGATGATGGTAAGTGGCAATCTTGTATAGTATCTCTTGCAGAACAGGAAGGACAAACATTGTTAGTTGTTACGGGCGGAGTATTTCAAGCAACGGTATCAATCTTAGTCAAAGTCTTTAATGATACATATTCAGTAGAAGAATCCGTTGGTTGCCCTTAAGGAGTATTTGACCTTTTACCATTCACCTGCACTAATTTTGGAGCAAGCAAACCATGCCGTCAGAAAGTCTATTCAACAACACTGAGTTAACTCAAGAGCTTCTTGAAACTAATTATTTTGAGGATAGTCAAAGATTAAGAGCAGCTGAAATTGATCCAAAGCTTGCTAGAGACTATCTTAAAGCTTCTTTAGCTGAGGGAACTGCCAAAGCAGCTGCAGAATTAGAACCTCTGAATGCAATTCTCCTTGAAGCTATCATTAAGCAAGCAGAGCGTCCAGCCATAAAGATTCAAAATAATTCCTTTGAGACTCCACGTACTGAATATTGGAGAAGACGATTAGAACCTCACCGTACAACTATTGACACAGTAATCAAATCAGTTGGAAGAATTGAGCTGAGAGAGCACCCCCGTGGTCTTAGCTACGTCGGAACAGGTTGGCTCGTTACTGATGATATTATTGTCACTAATCGACATGTGGCGCAAACTTTTGCTTTTCAAGAGGGTCGTAAATTCACCTTCCAAACCAATCCGTTTGAAAACAAGACAATCAAAGTTAACGTTGATTTTCGAGAAGAATATAGAATCGATCAAGAGGAGCAATTTGACATTGTTGATGTTTTGTATATTGAACCCCAACAAGGCTCGGATATGGCCTTTTTGAAAGTAAAGCGCAGTGGAGATACATCTCGCTCAGTTATTGCTTTAGCAACTGAATCTGTCAGTGGAGAGAGTGAGATCACAGTGATTGGTTACCCAGCAAGAGATAGTCAACGTAACCCAATTGAGCCTGCAAAACTGTATGAAACATTTGAGGACATATATGATATCAAGCGGCTGCAGCCCGGTGAAGTGATGTCAACAGCGAGATTGTCGCAAAATGTGCCCGTGTTTACTCATGACTGCTCAACTCTGGGAGGAAATTCTGGTTCTGTTGTCTTAGACTTTAAAACAGGAAAAGCTATAGGTCTCCACTTTGGAGGAATATTCCAACAAGAAAACTATGCAGTGCCTGCTGCAATTATTCAGCGACGTCTTGATGAACTGCTTTCAGGAAGGCTTGTAATTGAATCACCTAACGAATCCCCTATTGTCATATTTTCAAGTCCCATTGACCTGGAGGCAGTAGATAATGAAACTCCTATTCAATTAGAGGATACTCCGTGTTTTTGCCCTCTGGATGATGGATCTCTTGAGGATTTAATCATTGAAGCAGTGCCTTTTCCTGCGGTTAATACACAGCTTCCCATATTGGGAACAGGTTACTATAGTTATTCTCAATTTCGTGACAAGCAATTTGGATTGCCGGCAACTATCAAAGCTATAGAAGAGATTGGTAAGGCATGGTTTGAGAACCATCGAACAGGACCGGTAATTGGAATAGGAAACATTAGTAAAAATGGTGGTGGGCCTGTCCCACCCCATAAGAGCCATCAAACCGGTTTAGATGTCGATTTTTGACTCTTAAGATCAGATGGAGCAAGAATAGGTGTTACTTTTCGAGATCCTAACTATTCCCTCACGCGAACCCAAGATCTAATTAATACCATTATTAGCAATTCCTTATTAACTGTTCAATTAATTCTTTGTAACGACAACAAGTTAAAAGGAGTTCAACCATGGCCGGGCCATGACGATCATCTTCATGTGCGACTTAGCAGATAAGTACTAACATTGGAATCATCAACCATCTTGATTGCCCAACTCGCTCCGCGGCTGGCTCCTTGGGGCCATGAACTGTTACAAATATACTAGCCCAGCCATGGTGCGCATCACCATCCAGCTCCAGCAAGGCTTTTCGCTGCCTCGCTTCCAGCGGCTCTTCGGAACCGAGGAGCCAATGTGCGGCTGCATTCAAGAAGGCGCGCTGGCCCGATGGGTTCCGCTGTCTGAGGTGGGTGCCTTTTATTGGACAGCTGTGGCCCCTGACATCGTTAACTTCGGACGGGAGGAACAGGCTTCGGTCTCAGGGTAGACCTCATGGGGAGTTTTGCCTCCCAGGGAGCTGTGCGGCCTTACATGAAAGTACCACCACAGAAAGCTGGCCAGGCTGATCTCTGCTTCCCAGCCAACGCTGTAAGCGCGTAGGTAGGCCTCCTCGTATTTGACGGTACGCCACAGCCTCTCCACCAGGATATTGTCGTCGCAGTGTCTTCGACCTGTCGGGTGGCACTGCGGCAGAGCCCCAGTGATTCTCCTTACCTGCTCGCGATCTACAAGGGCTACAAAGAAGAGTATGTCTCCTATTGGAGCTAAGGCAACCATCCTTACTTCACCACAGTCAGCACGATCATCAAGCAAGACGACTGCTGCTTTCCATCTGAGCTCAGCTGCGGCAGCCAAGGAGAGGCCGTGCTTGCTGAGATTGGTAGCGTCCTAGCCAGGTTCGAAATCAAACTGAACACTTTCGTGAAGCTACAGGAAGTGCCCCAGGCAACTCCAGCTCAACAAGCAGCCTTCAGGTGGGCCTAACGCTCATCATTACCCGACCGCATGGATCGTTGCTTTTGACAAGCATCCTTCAAGCGGGTCGGGTGAATGATGATGTTAGGCGTCAGCTACCATAAAGTTCGTTAGTCCCTTAAACGCGGCTGGCGCGTCTTCTAGTTTTGAAAGGTCAAGCTCAAGTCGAGTATTTCCAGAGTCAGCAATAGCGCCAACCGTAAAGGCGCCCCAAGCATCCAAAGTTAGTTGTGCAATGCCATTTGGGCCAACAGCAACAACAGGCTTATCATTGGCAAATGAGTCGTGCAGGAAAAACTGAACTGAGCCTGTTAGCGGGTTCGTTTCAGGATCAAGCGACTTGACTTTTAGGTAGACTCGGTAATATCCGGGATTAGCGCTTGGGACGATCTGAGCCTCAAGCTGGCGAGTATTGCTGGCAGGCTCACCAAAAACTCCCTTCCAAGGATCATCAGGAACCTTACCTGGGGAGATGGGCCCTAACGAGGCGGTGGCTTCAGGAATGGAATGCTGCATCTCCCTTTTTCCACCTTGCCCTGTAGCAGCAGCTTGTGCGTTCTCTGCGCTAACACGTACTTCTTCAAGTCTCCGCTCAAATTCAAGCTTAAGGTCGCCATAAGCCAAAGACTTGACATCCTTTAGTAGAAGCAGCCCGCCAGCCAAGCCAAGATAGAGAAGAGTCTTTTCATCAATCAACTTCCCAGCCTGCTCCCGAATCTTCTCATCGTGATGGAAGAGCCCAACAGCTACACGGGTCACTGCAAGAGTGACACATGTAAGCGCCAGAAGAGTCAACACTCGTTGAAGTGTGTCGTATCGAGGCTGCTTAATCATATGGAGAGCACAGAAAATCAATGGAACTCTAGCCACGGGTTTCTCGTGGTCAAGATAATGGGATGGGTGGCGGTTGGCTGAGCAACCCATGCAGACGCCAGGCCGAGCCATAAGGATCATTTCCCAGGCTATAGACACGATCTTGAGATAGTTGCTCAAGGGTTCTCTCCGCCGCCTAACGCTTCAGATCAGAAGCGGGCATGAATCTCGGCATGGAAGACAGCCATCGCTCCCGCCTTCTGTATCTGGATGTTAGAAGGTGTCATCTTTCAGGCAAGCAGATAGGATGTCAATGAGTTGGGAAACAACCTCTGAAAGCTTGGAATGGGTGAGATGGCCAGCTACTCCAAGAATGAGAGCCTCATTGGCAGTGAAGAGCTTGGTGCCGCGGATGAAACTATCTCGCTTGATGCCTCCGGAGAAGAAGTCGGACTCTTTGAGGGACACGGCATGAAGATCGCCATATTGCTTGCTGGTGATCTGGCATAGCAGGAAATCACCTCTGCCCACCTCAGCTAGCACCAGAGCAGGTCTGCGCTTGGATTGCGATAGATCAGAATAGGGAAATGGGATAATTACAACATCCCCTACTGAAGGTGCGCCCATGCTTCTTCTTCATCTTGATTGAGCCAATCTTTTGAAAGCGAGGGTTCGCTTAAGGCAATTCCGCTGAAAGCTGAATCCTTCACGCTTCGGGGCACTGCGACCAAGACCTTGAGGCCCTTTTCTAGGTGAACTGATGTACTGAGCCGTATTCTACCGTCATGCTCAACGACAGCTTCATAGAGGTTTTCCATTCCCTTCTTTGGAACTCCCTTGCATTCGTGCTCCACCCTAGCCAGGAAATCATCGAACAGCCTCCCCCTGGCTTGCCAAAGGGAGCCTGGGCACCTCTACCCAAGGGATTGAGTCGACAGCCTCCTACCCATCCTTCTAACGATTATGGATAGATCGTGCGCAGCCACGATCTTATCCGAAGTTGAATAAGCCCGCAATTCCGGCGCCCTTGCCCTACTGCAGAAAGATCGGGCCGTTTTTCACAGTGGCTTTCGATTTTCCATGGGTAGAACGACGCGATCCATCGGCCACTGGATCTGGTGCCCTCCACAGCTTTCCCAGCGTAGGCCGCAACGAGCCTCCAAGGCCGGTTTCCTTCATCCAACACGGCATGGATCGGGGCACAGGGCTACCTCTAGGATTATTATCCTCTCGATTCCCACCCGCTCAGCAGAGCAGCGGCGTCATCGTCTGCACCCGCACGGCGAGCACGTTCATCACCGCTCCGCACTGAGGGCAGAGCAGAGGTGGCTTCCGGCGCTGCACTGCAGGCTCGGGCTGCACCACCCTCAACAGCAGTTGCAGGAGCTTGATCCGTTGTCTGGCGTTGCCATGCAGCAGGCCATAGTCCCGCACACGCCGAAATCGCTTGGGCAGAACATGACGCAGGAGCAACCACAGAAAATCGGCGCCCGAGAGGGTTTGAATCACCTCCTGGCCAGTGTTGTCCTCTGTGCGGAAGGTCACCTTGCCTGCCTGATCAGCGAGGATGTTCTTTTCGCTGAGAACAGCGCGATACAGATAGCGGCCCAAGTAGACCAGTGCCTTGCTGCCCCCACCCACAGGTTTGCAGTGCACCACCCACTCGTGTGGTAGTGAGCCTTGTGCCTGCAAGCCCAGCAGCCGCATCCCCTCGAACCATTTGGCTCTGAACACCCTGGCCAGGTTGGCTGCCGGAAACAGATAGCCCTTGGGCTTGCTGCGCCACTGGCGCCTGCGTGCATGAAGCGCACCAGCAGGAACGATCAGATGCACATGGGGATGGTAGTCAAGGCGCCTGTTGTGGGTGTGCAGGACGGCATGGGCTCCGATTTGTCCCCTCAGCTTTGGATCACGGCGGGCAAAGGAAGCGAGGGTCTGCCATGCCGTTTTCAGCAACAGATCATAGGCCTGTCGTTGATGTCGCCAGAACAGAGCTCTGAGCTCGGCGGGCACCGTGAAGGTGATCAGGAAATACTCCACCGGCAGCAGCTTGGCCTGCTGGCGCTCAATCCATCGCTGGCTTTCCTGATGCTGGCAGTGGGGGCAGCTGCGGTGGCCGCAGGAATGGGGGATCTTGAGGCTGTGCTCACACGCGCCACACTGCAGCACCATCAGGTCGCTGCCCTGACGCCGGCAGCGCCGCAGCGCCTGCAGGGCCTGGCGATGGCTCGGCAGCAGCTGATGGCCACGGCGGCGTTCCAGCTCGACCTGGTAGCGCTCCACCAGTTGGGAGAGAAGGATCATGACGTCTCCTCCTCCGCCCAGCGCAGCTGGAAGCCGCTCAGCAGGGTCTCGATGCGATCGCCGGTGTGCTCCCGCACCACCTTGGTGATGTGGGCATAGCGGGCGGTGGTGTTGCTGTGGCTGTGGCCGAGCAGGGACTGGATCAGGCGCAGGTCCATTCCCTGCTCCAGCAGATGGGTGGCGTAGGCGTGGCGCAGTGAGTGCACCGTGAGCCGCTTCTCGATCCCGCACTCCAGGCGGGCCGCCCTCAGGGCCGCCTGCACGCCACTGGCATCCATCGGCGCGCTGGCGATCCGCACGATGAACGGGCTGCCGGCCGGACTGGGGAACAGCAGCCGGGGATGGCGGTGGGTCGTCCAGAACCGGCGCAGCGCCTGCAGCGTTAGCGCCGGCATGGGCACGTAGCGATCCTTGCCGCCCTTGCCATCGCGGATGTGCACGCGCCGCTGGCTGCCATCGATGTCCGCCACCTCCAGCGCCAGGCCCTCACCGATCCGCAGGCCCAGGCTGTAGACCACCAGCAGGAAGATCCGGTAGCGCAACCTGCGCACCGTATTGATCAGCCTGTGCACTTCCTCGCGGGTTGGAACATCCGGCAGACTGCGGACACGCGGCGGACGGATGATCTTGATCCACTCCATCTCGCGATCAAGCACATAGCGGTGGAAGAACTGCAGGCTGCAGAGATCCACCTTGATGGTGCTCCATGAGTACTGCTCAAGCAAAGCGGCAAAGTAGCCCTTGAGTTCAGCCGGGCTGAGATCATCGGGGCAACGGTCGAAATGCCCCGCGACCCGCCGCAACGTTCGGCTGTAGCTGACAATTGTTTTACTGCGCAACCCGTGCAGCTTCATCGCTTGCACGTTGGCCGCACAAAGTCGCTCAAAGCGCTCCTGTTCAGATGGATCCATGGCGGTAGCTTCCCTTGGGAAGACGAAGGGACTGCGCGCATCAGCAGATGCGCATCCCTCAGTGTCTTGATGAGGTTGACGTGACCCCCTTTATCGGTCCAGTCCTTATGAGAGTGGGTGGTCATGGTCATGCTGCAGCTCCTTGTTGAGCTGCCTCCAGGGGCGTACGCCCCTGGAGGGCCGAATGCGGCCTGAGTGAGTTGTACTCCCATCGCCAGCGATCGGCCAGGATCTGCGCCTCCGGGGCTGTAGTGAACAGCTCGGTGTTGAGGAATTCATCGCGGAAGCGGCCGTTGAAGGATTCTGCGAATCCGTTCTCCCATGGGGATCCCGGCGCGATGTAGGCCGTGCTGGTGGCGCTGCTGGCCTCGCACCAGTCCCGTAGGGCCTGCGCAATGAACTCCGGGCCGTTGTCCGATCGGATGAACGCCGGTGCTGGGTAGAGGCTGGTGAGTTCCTCCAGCACGGCCACCACGTCTTTGGCCTTGCAGCGCCTGCCCACCCGGATCGCCAGGCAGAGGCGGCTGTGCTCGTCGATCACGTTCAGGAACTTGAGTCTGCGGCCATCAGCTGTGGCATCGAACTGGAAGTCCATGGCCCACACCTGGTGGGGATGCTCAGCCCGGTGACGCCGCACCGAGCCGTCAGCGGGCCGTGCCCGCTTTCGCTTTCTGGGTGTCGGCCGCTGCAGGCCTTCCTCCCGCCAGAGTCGTTGCACGCGCTTGTGATTGATGGTCCAGCCCTCCCGCCTGAGCAGCCGGTAGGCCATCCGGCGGCCCCAGCGGATGTGCTCCGCTGCGATTTCGCGGAGGCGATGGCGGAGCTTGGCCTCTTCAATGCCGACAACCTTGCCGGGATTTCGTTGGGTGCTCCGGTGCTGCCCCACAACACGGCAGGCCAGGCGTTCAGAGGCCCGGTAACGCTCACGCAGAACCGCGACGGCTCTGCGACGGCGTTCCGGGCTCAGAAGTTTCCCTCGGCGAGATCCTTGAGCATCGCCTTTTCCAGCTCGGCTTCTGCCAACAGCTTCTTGAGCCGGGCGTTCTCCTTCTCCAGCTGCGTCAGCCGGCGGGCCTCCTCGGCCTGCATCCCGCCGTACTGCTGCTTCCAGCGGTGATAGGTCGGCTGTGTCACCTCGATGACGCGGCAGACATCGGCGACGGTCTTGCCCTGGGCGATCAGCTGTTCGGCGGTCTTGAGCTTGCGGATGATCTGCTCCGCTGTGTGCCTGGTGCGTTTCATGCTGGAGTCCCCGGCCCAGTCTGGCCGGCTGATGACTCTCATTCACCCTGGACCGGTTTCCGGGGTCCACGTCAAGGTGCCGCCGTAGTCAGCTGCAAGCAGAATCGTTTCAGCCCTTGCCCGCAGCCTCGGGCACGAGGCGTCCACGCAAAGCCAACGCGTCATGAATCGGAGCAGTTGCGTTATGCTGACTCAATGAATCTGCCGCGCAGCGGCTTAGTTCAACTAGTCAATGGAGGGTTCCGTGAACCACGGTCCATGTCTACTTGCCTTCCGATAACCACAGAGGCATGGGCTCTTGGGACCCTTCCGAACCCTTTTGTACCAGCCTGTTTCTAAGTTTGGAGCCAAAATCTAGCCGTGGTTCGCGGGTCCGCAAACCACTTGTTTGGATTGCTACAGAATGTCTGCGGGGCTGCGGACACCCAGCGGTCCACGGTTGAGCACATGGGTGTAGATCATTGTGGTGCTCACGTCCTTGTGGCCGAGCAACTCCTGGATCGTGCGGATGTCCTGGCCGTGCTCCAGAAGGTGGCTGGCAAACGAATGGCGGAAGGTTTGGCAGCTGGCAGCCTTGGACACGCCAGCTGCAGCGACGGCCCGCTTCACGGCTTTCTGCACGATGCTTGTATCCAGATGGTGCCGCCCCTGGGTGCCTGAGGCCTGATCGTGCCAGCGATGCTCCTGGGGGAAGACCCACTGCCAGGCCCACTCCCGATCGGCATTGGGGTACTTCCTTGCCAGGGCATAGGGCATCAGCACCCGGCCCCACCCAGCGGCCAGATCCGCCTGATGCAGTCCTCGCGCGCCCAGCAGATGGTGCCGCAGCTCAGCCACCAGGCTCTGGGGGAGGAGGGTGAGTCGGTCTTTACCCCCTTTCCCATCCCGCACGCTCAGTTCTCGTCGCTCGAAGTCCAGATCCTTCACGCGCAGCCGCAGGGCCTCCATCAGGCGTACTCCACTTCCATAGAGCAGCCCCACCACCAGCGCTGGATCGCCCTCCAGGTGATCGCGAACAGCACGCACCTCCGCCTCGCTCAGCACCACCGGCAACCGCCGTCGGTTCCTGGCGCGCACCACGCCATCCAGGTCGAGGTCACGATCCAACAGCTCCCGGTACAGAAACAGGAGCGCTGCCAGTGCCTGGTTCTGGGCGGAGGGGCTCACCTGCAGCTCCACGGCCAGGTGGGTGAGGAAGCTGTTCACCTCGGCGCTTCCCATCTCCCGGGGATGGCGCAGGTTGTGGAAACGAAGAAACCTCCTCAACCATTGCTCATAGGTCTTCACCGTCCGCCGCGCGTAGTGGCGGGTCTGCAATTCCTCCCGGTACCGCTGGATCAGACCCGCGGGCTTGGGTTGCTCTGGCATGGGGGCCTGCGCCATGGCGACGACTCAGAGTTGCCACGGCTGCCCAGGCATCTCAGCAATCCAGCGACGTGCGGCGCTCCGCATCGCTGATGTCGCCCCGTTCGCGCTGCCACTGGCGGCGGCGCAGCCTGCCGTAGGCCTGGCAGAACTCCTCTCCGAGGGCCTGGCGCAGGCGGCTGTCGACATCGAAGGCATCGAGGGCCTCGCCCAGATCGGCGGGCAGCCTGGGGCAGGTCTCCGGCGCCAGCGGGGCGGCGTAGTTGTCGTTGTCGTGGCGGGGGCCGGGTTGCAGCTGGCGCTCGATGCCATCCAGCCCCGCCGCCAGGATCGCCGCCTGCAGCAGGTAGGGATGGGTGGAGCCATCCGGCAGCCGCAGCTCCAGCCGCTGGTCGTCCGGGATGCGCAGCATGTGGGTGCGGTTGTTGCCGCTGTAGCTGATGCCCGCCGGGCTCCAGGTGGCGCCGGAGCTGGTGGGCGGCGCCGCCAGCCGCCGGTAGCTGTTCACCGTGGGATTGGTGAGGGCGCACAGGGCCGGGGCATGCTCCAGCAGCCCCGCCAGAAACTGATAGGCCAGCGCCGAGAGCCCCAGCTCACCGGCCGGATCGTGGAACAGGTTGGCGCCGGCCTGGGCCGTGCCCGGGGCTCCCCACAGCGAGAGGTGGGTGTGGCAGCCGTTGCCGGTGCGCTCGGCGAAGGGCTTGGCCATGAAGCTGGCCTTCAGTCCCTGCTGCTCCGCCAGCGTTTTCACCATCACCTTGAAGAAGGCATGGCGGTCGGCAGTGGTGAGCGCCTCGGCGAAGGTCCAGTTCACCTCGAACTGGCCGTTGGCGTCCTCATGGTCGGCCTGGTAGGGCCCCCAGCCCAGGCCCTCCATCGCCTCCAGCAGCGGCCCGATCAGCCCGTAGCGGCGCATCAGGGCCAGCTGGTCGTAGCAGGGTTTCTCCTGGTGGTCGGCCGGATCGGCGATGCCGGCGCCATCGGCCCCCAGCAAAAAGAACTCGGCCTCCACGCCGCTGTGGAACGACCATCCCATGGCCTCGGCCCGCTCCAGCTGCCTTCGCAGCAGGCGGCGGGGGCACTGGGCCATCGGGCTGCCGTTCAGCCACAGCTCCGCCGCCACCCAGCCCACCTCCGGCTGCCAGGGCAACGGCGTGAGGCTGGCGGCATCGGGAATCGCCATCACATCGCCATCGGCCGGCGAGAGATCCAGCCAGGCGGCGAAGCCCGCGAAGCCTGCCCCATCCCGTGCCATCGCCGCGATGGCGGCGGCGGGCACGAGCTTGGCCCGCTGGATGCCGAACAGGTCGGTGAAGGAGATCAGCAGGAACTTGAGCTGCAGCTCGCGGGCCTGGCTGGCGAGGTCGGACATGGAGTTGAGGGTTGGGGGTGAGGCCCGGGGTGGGGATCGAAGAAGTGGATCAGGCGGCCAGCAGGCCGTCCACGATGCGGCGCAGCTCCCGCTGCTCCGGCGCGCTGCTGTGGGGGTTGCCCGCCCGGTGGCCGAGCCGCGAGCGGAGCACGTGCAGTTCGGCGCCGGGGATCCGCGCCGCGTCCGCGGCCATGTCCTCCACCGTGAAGTAGAGGTCGTGGTCGGCGGCCACCACGGCCGTGCGGGCCTGGATGCCCGCCAGGGCAGCGTCCAGATCGCCCCCCGCGGCCACGTCGTGGGCCAGCCAGGTGTCGAGCATGGCGATCAGGTCGCGGGGGTCGTGGCGGCGGTAGTGGGGCAGCCACTGCTCCTCCACGTGCTGCTCCACCGGCTGCCCGATCGTGCGGAAGAAGGGCTGGCTGGCGGCCCAGCTCGCATAGATCAGGCCATAGGTGCGCAGCCCCTGCTCGGGGGGGGCGTCGAAGCCGCTGCCATTCCAGTGGCGGTCGGCCGTGAGGGCCTGGCGCAGGCTGAGCAGGAACAGGCGGTTGTGGGGCGAAGTGCGGGCCGTGCCGCACACGCAGCAGATCCGCTCCACCATCTCCGGCGCCTGCACCGCCCACTGGTAGGCCTGCTGGGCCCCCATCGACCAGCCGTAGATCAGGGCCGGCCGCTCCACGCCGAACACCTGAGCCAGCAGCCGCTGCTGGGCGAGCACGTTGTCGCGGTGGTGCACCACCCAGCCCTGCTCGGCCAGGCCCATGGCGCCATGGCTGGGGCTGGAGGAGGCGCCGTTGCCGAACATGCCGGCGATCACCACCAGCCAGCGCTCCGGATCGAAGATCGGCCCCAACATCCAGGCCAGATCGGCGGGCCGGGCGCCGTAGGAGGTGGGCACCAGGATCAGGTTGGAGCGCTCCGGGTTGGCGCGGCCCAGGGCCACGTAGCTCAGCTGCGCCTCCGGGATCACCTGGCCGCAGGAGAGGGGGACATCGCCCAGGCGAAAGCTCTGGGCGACCGGGGCCTCCGCCGCTGCGCTGGCGCTGCTCATGCCGGCAGGGCCAGGGCCCTGAGGTTGCGCAGGAGAGTGCGGTGCACGGCCAGGTAGCCCGGATCCAGGTGCTCCAGCCGCGGCCCGATCCAGCCATGGGCCCGGGGCAGGGCGTGGAACGGCAGCGAGGGATAGAGGTGGTGTTCGGCGTGGAAGGGCATGTTCCACATCAGCCAGCGCACCGGGGCAATGGTGAGGGTCGTGCGGGTGTTGGCCGTGCCGTCTTGGCTGAAGCTGCAGCCGCTGTGCTCCGCCAGCAGCACGAAGCGCAGGAAGGGCTGGCCCACCGCCAGGGGCAGCAGCCAGCTCCAGAACAGGAAGCCGTTGGCCTGGATGAAGGAGAGCGCCAGCACCACCCCGTAGACCAGGAACTGCAGCCGCACCGAGCGGCGCACCTGGGGGATCACCTCGGGGCTCAGGTAGGGCAGCTCGTCCAGGTTTCCCCAAAGCAGGCGGGCGTAGCCCTGGAGCTTGCCAATCCACCAGTTCCAGCCGCTGAGCTCGAGCAGGTAGCCCCCGAGGCTGGTGGGCACCGGATCCTCCAGCTCCGGATCCAGGCCGGGCTGGTGGGTGAAGCGGTGGTGCCACTGGTGGTAGCGGCGGTAGAAGGTGGCGTTGTAGAAGCTCAGCACGCCGGCCCACCAGGCCACCGCGTCGTTGGCCTCGCGGCTGCGGAAGGCGGTGCGGTGGCAGCACTCATGCAGCGGCGCGAAGCAGGTGGCCAGGGCGATGCCGCTGACCACCAGGCCCGCCAGGCGCAGGGCCAGCGGCAGGCCGGGACTGCGCCAGATCAGCCCCGCCAGTCCGATCGTGAGCAGATGGCTCACGAGCCGCACCACGGCGGGGGCGCTGCGGAGGGTGTTGAGTTCGGCGAGGGCGGGGCGGTCGATCAGCCCGGTGCTGGTGGTGGCCATGGCACGAGTCCAGCAGTTCGGGGGCCCCCCTGCGGTAGGGGTTGAAACCACCCCATGGCGGGGGGCTGTGTCCAGGCCTTGCCCTCCCTACAATCGGAATGTCCACAATGAACACAATCCCCATGGTCTGCGCCGAACAGGTTGCGCTCGACTCCCGGGCCGCCAAGGGCGGTGCCGATCTGCGCCGTCAGGCGCTGGTGGAGTCGCTGCGCCGCCGCTACGCCGATGCCGTGAGCCGCGGCGATGCCGCCGCCAAGCAGGCCCTCTTCCAGGAAGGCGTGTACCTCAACATTCCCCCCGAGCAGTTCGTGGGCGCCAACTGAGCAGGCTTCACCCCCGCTTCCAGCCTTCCGCTCCCGTGCTGCTCCACAGCCTCTGGGGCTTTGCCGGCGACCTGCCGCAGGCCATGCGGCAGGCCTGCGGCGGCGGCTTCCACGGGCTGGAGGCCAACCTCCGCCATCCCGCCTTGGCGGGCCTGGAGCCCCCGGCCGTGGTTGGGGCCCTCGCCGCTGCGGCCATGCCCCTGGTGCTGGAGCTGGTCACCGGGGGCGACTACGTGCCCCGGCTGGAGCTGGGCCCGGAGCACCACCTGCGGGAGCTGGAGCGCCTGCTGGCGTCGTGCCCGGCCTACGCCCCGCTCAGGGTGACGGTGATCACGGGCTCCGATGCCTGGAACTGGATGCAGCAGGAGTGGTTCTGGAGCCGGGCCATCCCCCTGGCCGAGGCCTCCGGGCTGGCGGTGAGTTTCGAGACCCACCGCTCCCGCAGCCTCCACAGCCCCTGGACGATTCAGACCTTTCTCGAGGCCTTCCCCGGCCTGCGGCTCACGGCCGACCTGAGCCACTGGTGCGTGCTGGCCGAGCGCCTCATGACCCCTGAGCTGGCCCCTGTGGCGGCGATGGCGTGCCGGGTGGACCACATCCATGCCCGGGTGGGCCATCCCCAGGGCCCCTCGGTGGGTCATCCCTTCGCGCCGGAGTGGGCCGGGGCCCTGGAGGCCCACCGCCGCTGCTGGCGGCTGTTCCGCCTCAGCCGCACAGGTACCGCTCTGCCGTTCACGGTCACGCCCGAATTCGGGCCCGATGGCTACCTGCCCGAGAGGCCCTTCAGCCGTGAGCCGGTGGCCGATCTGCTGGAGATCAACACGGCCATGGCCCGCTGGATCCGCTCCGGCGCTCTCGATGCCGACGTCATGGCTCCGGCGTGAGGCCCATCACTTGCAGGCCCATCACCGCGGCGTAGAGGCGCTGGTGCTGCAGCAGGCGCTGCTCCAGCCGGTGCGGCGGCCCCGGCGCCAGGCCGCTGCGGTAGCCCCGCTGGGCTGACTCCACCAGCCGCCGATCCTCCTCCAGGAACAGCAGCAGGCTCGCCAGCCAGTCGGCGGCCAGCGGGCCGTGTTCGGCCGTGCCCAGCAGCCAGAGCTGCATGGCGCAGCGCTCGAGCGTGAGGGGGGGGAAGCTGATCACCGCCAGCCGGCCATCGGGCCACACCAGCAGATGGGTCCAGGGGGCGAGGCCGAAGGTGAGGAACTCGCCTCCCTCCATCGGGGTGGCCAGCAGCGAACCGTGGCGGCTGAGGCCATGGCGGTAGTGCCGCACCGGCCCCTGCTCCCGGTGCAGCGTGCGCGGGTGGGCGATGGCCACGTGGTAGTCGTCGAGGGTGTTGTCGTGGGCGATCTTCCAGTTGCAGGCCAGCTCGCGGCTGCTCTGGCCCAGCAGCTGCAGGGGCCGGGCCCAGGCCTCCCCTGCCTCCTCCAGCACCAGATCCAGCTGCTGCTCCAGGGGCAGGGGATCGGCGCCGATCGCCACCCAGATCAGCGGCCCGCTCATCCGGCAGGCCAGGGGTTGGAGGGGCCAGTCGGCGCGGCAGAAGGGCTCGAGGAACTCCCCCTCCCGGGCCGCCGCCCGCAGCTCGCCGTCGAGGCCGTAGGTCCAGCCGTGGTACGGGCACACCAGGCGCCGCGTGGGCTGGGCCGCTCCGCCCGGCTCCTGCAGGGCCACACCCCGGTGGGGGCAGCGGTTGAGGAAGGCCCTCACCCCCTCACCGGGGGCATGGGTGAGCAGCAGCGGCAGCTCCAGCAGCTCCAGCGCCAGGCTGTGGCCCTCGGGCAGGGCCGCCAGCGGTGCCACCGCATGCCAGAAGCGGGGGGCGTAGCGCTCCCGTTCCCGCCGGGCGGTGGCGGCGCAGGCGTAGGCCTCGGAGGGCAGGAAGTGGGCCGCGGCCGGGCCGGGGTTCATGCCGCCAGGGCCGGTTCGAGGCTGCGCAGGCACTGGGCCAGCTCCTCCCGCAGGGTGAGGAATTCGGGCGACACCCGCAGATGCCCCATGTTGGTGTGGTCCAGATCCACCTGGACGCTGCGCACGATCCGCCCCGGCCGCGGCGCCATGATGTGCACCCGTTGGGCCAGCAGCAGCGCCTCCTCCAGGTCGTGGGTGATCAGCAGGGCAGAGAGGCCGGTGCGCTGCCACAGCTGGTGCAGGAACTCCTGCATCGATTCGCGGATCTGGAGATCGAGGGCCCCGAAGGGCTCATCCAGCAGCAGCACCTTGGGCTGGGCCGCCAGGGCCCGGGCGATCGCCACCCGCTGCTGCATGCCGCCGGAGAGCTCCCGCGGCAGGCGCCGGGCGGCGTCGCCCAGGCCCACCACATCGAGGAAGTAGCTGGTGCGCTCGCGGATCTCCCGCCTGGCCAGCCCCTGCAGCTCCATGCCGAAGGCCACGTTCTGGGCGGCCGTGAGCCAGGGGTAGAGGCTGTACTTCTGGAACACCATGCCCCGGTCGGAGCCGGGGCCCTTCACGCTCTGCCCGTCCACCGTGATCGAGCCGGTGGTGGGCCGCTCCAGGCCGGCCACCAGCCGCATCACCGTGGATTTGCCCGAGCCGGAGCTGCCCACCAGGGCCACGAAGTCGCCGGTGTTCACCTCGAAGCTGATGCCGTCGAGCACGCACTTGGCGGCGCGGCCCACGCCGAACACCTTGGACACATTGTCGACGCTGAGATGCATGGCGGTGAGGAGTCAGTTGGCCCAGCGGCAGGTGCGCCGCATCAGCAGACGGAAGCCCAGATCGATCAAGAGGCCGATCAGGCCGATCACGATGAGGCCGAGGAAGATCTCATCGGTGCGCAGGAAGCGCTGGGCCAGGCTGATGCGCTTGCCCAGGCCCTCATTGGCCGCCACCAGTTCGGCCACGATCACCAGGTTCCAGGCGGAGGCCATGTTGATGCGGTAGGCATCGATCACCTGTGGGGCGATGCAGGGGGTGATCACCCGCAGCAGCACCTGGGAGGTGCGGCCCCCCAGGGTGAGGGCCGTTTCCACCAGTTCGTTCGGCACGAACTTCACCGCATCCATGATCATCAGCGTGTTGAAGAACAACGTGCCGATGAAGATCAGCAGGATCTTCGGCAGTTCGCCCAGCCCGAAGTAGATGATCAGCAGCGGGATGAAGGCCGGTGCCGGCATGTAGCGGATCAGGGCCATCAAGGGCTCCAGCAGCCGGCAGATCACCGTGCTGGTGCCCATGGCGATCCCCAGGGGGAGCGCCACGGCGGCGGAGAGGGCAAAGCCGGCGAACACCCGGCCCACGCTGGCCACCAGGTCGGCCCAGAGAATCCCCTGGGCCGCCTGGCTTTGGCCGGCGGCGATCACCCCGGCCGGGCTGGGCAGGAACAGCGGGTCCACCACCCCGGCGCTGGTGACCGCTGTCCACACCACCACCACGGCGAGGACGCCCGCCAGGCCCAGCACCCAGGGGTGCTGGGCCAGACGCTTCAGCCTCTCCAGCGCCGGTGGGGCGAGGGGATCGGCCGGGATCGATGCAGCCTTGCTGGCGGGAGAGGTCATGGTGGTAGGTGTCCCTCAGCTCACTTCGCCGCTTTGACGAAGGTGTCCACGAACAGCCCATCCAGCTTCGGCGGGGTCTTGGCCAGACCCACGTTCTGCAGGAAGGCGCTGATCTCCTCGGCGGCGTAGGGCAGCGAGGCCATCGTGGTGCCCGGCTCCAGCGCCTTGAGGTTGTCCTCCAGCGTGAAGATCGTGGTGCCGGCGTTGTACTCCTTGTACTCCTCCTCGCTCACCCCGGCCCGCTGGCTCATGATCGCCAGGGAGGGGCCGGGATTGGCTTCGATCTCGCCCAGGGTGGCGAACCAGGCATCCACCAGTTTCTGCACCTTCTCGGGATTCTTGGCCACGAACTCGGTGCGGCACACCAGGTGGTCGCTGATGGCGCCGGGGAACTCCTTCGAGGAGAAGAGGGTGGCGCTGCCGCTGCGCTTGAGGGCCTGGGTGGTGAAGGGGGCGAACACGCCCACCGCATCCACCTGGCCGGCCACGAAGGCCGCCGCGGCGGCGCCGGTTTCCAGCGGCACGAAGGTGATGTCATCGGCGGTGAGGCCGGCCTGCTTGAGGCCGAGCAGCAGCAGGTAGTGATCCACCGTGCCCTCCTCGGCGGCCACCTTCTTGCCCTTCAGATCGGCGATGCTGGTGATGCCCTCGGCGGCGATGATCTGGTCATTGCCGGTGGAGTTGTCGTTGGTGAGCACCACCTGCAGATCGGCGCCACCGGCGATCGAGCTGATCGTGTCGTTGAGGGTCTGGCTGTTGCAGTCCAGCTGGCCGGCGTTGAGGGCGTTGATCGAATCGAGGTAACCGTCGAACCATTGCAGCGTCACCGGAAGGCCGAACAGGCCCTTCTCCTCGGTGACCTTCCAGGGAATCCAGCCCGGCCAGGCGCTGTAGCCCACCCGCACGGGGGTGTCGGCGCCGCCGCCGCCCTGCTGGCTGCAGGCCGAGAGGGCGCCGGCGCCCAGGCCCAGCAGCAGCAGGGTGGCCAGCAGGCGCTGGCGCCGGCGGGGCTTGCCCGGTGAGGTTCGGGGAGTGGTTCGTGGTGAGGTCATGAACGGGGTTGTGGTGGTGGAGGGTGTGGAGCGGGAACGGGCCGGGGCTGCCGGCGGCTGGGTGCCGATCAGGGGGGAATGGAGCGGCGGATCGGGTCGGCCATGGGTCAGAACAGCTCCAGGTAGCGTTCGGTTTCCCAGCGGGAGATGGCGCCGTGGTAGCTGGCCCACTCCTGGCGCTTGAAACTGATGAAGGCCTCGGCCATGGCCTCGCCGAACACCTCGCGGCCGAGGGGATCGGCCGCGAACGCCTCCACCGCTTCGCCCAGGGTGCGGGGCAGGGCGTGCAGGCCCCGCGCCTCGCGCTCCTCGGGGCTGAGCCGGTAGGCGTTCACCAGGTTGGGCTCGCCGGGATCCAGGCCCTCGCGGATGCCCTCCAGGCCTGCCGCCAGCAGCATGGCGGCGGCCAGGTAGGGGTTGCAGGAGCTGTCGGCGGCGCGGCATTCCACCCGGCTGCCGGCTCCGGGGATGCGCAGCATGTTGGTGCGGTTGTTGTTGCCGTAGCAGATGAACACCGGCGCCCAGGTGAAGCCGCTCATGCTTCCCTGCACCACCAGCCGCTTGTAGCTGTTCACCGTGGGGGCGATCACGGCGCAGAGCGCCGGGGCGTGGCGCAGGATGCCGGCGATGAACTGGCGTCCCAGCGGGCTCACCCAGCTGCCGGCGCCATCCGCCGGGGTGAACAGGTTGGTGCCGCTCTCCAGATCGGCGAGCGACATGTTGAAGTGGGCGCCGCTGCCGGTGCGGTCGGCGAACGGCTTGGGCATGAAGCTGGCGATCAGCCCGTGCCTGCGGGTGATCTCCCGGGCCATCAGCCGGAAGAAGGTCACCCGGTCCGCCGTGATCAGGGCATCGGCGTAGCCGAAGTCGGTCTCGAACTGGCCGTTGCCGTCCTCGTGGTCGAAGGAGTACACGCCCCAGCCGAGGCCATTCATGGCCTGCACCAGCTCATCGAGCCAGTCGAGGTTGTCGAGCAGCCCGCGCAGGTCGTAGCAGGGCTTCTCGAGGCTGTCGCTGCTGCTGGCGGGGGCGAGGGAGCCGTCGGCGCCGCGCTTCAGCACGAAGAACTCCGTCTCCACGCCGAGGTGGAAGCGCAGACCCATGCGGGCCGCCTGCCCGCGCACGCGCTCGAGGATGCCGCGGCTGCAGGCCTCGAAGGGCTGGCCGTGCAGGTGCAGGGTGCTGGCCATCCACACCGTGTCGGGGCGCCAGGGCAGCACCGTGGCCGAGCTGAGATCCGGCAGGGTGGCCACCTCGTCGTCGCTCACGTCCTGGGGCACCCCATCGAGGGCGGCACCGGTGAACAGCTCCGAGCCGGCCAGCATCGCCGGCAGGTGGGCGATCGGCACGGCCTTGGCCTTGCACACCCCATGCAGGTCCACGAAGCTGGCCAGGGCGTAGCGCACGCCCTGGGCCGCCAGCTGGGTGCGGGCTTCCTCGGCACTGAGCCCCTCGGGGAGCCGCAGCCCCGGGGCCAGGCAGGGCGGCTCCATCACACCGGTGGCGCTCATGGGCTCACCAGGGTGGGACGCGGCACCGCGGCCTGCTGCTGCAGGGCCCGCTGCTGCTCCAGCCAGGCGTGCCAGGAATCCAGGCCCTCGCCGCTGGTGGCGGACACCCGGATCACGGCACAACGGGGATTCACCTGGCGCACATGGGCCTCGATCCGCTCCACATCCACCGGCAGGTAGGGCAGCAGATCGGTCTTGGTGATCAGCACGCAATCGGCTTCCCGGAACATCACCGGGTACTTGAGCGGCTTGTCGTCGCCCTCGGTGACACTCAGCAGCGCCACCTTGCGGTGCTCGCCCACCTCGAATTCGGCGGGGCACACCAGGTTGCCCACGTTCTCCACCCAGAGGATGTCGAGGGCGGCC
The DNA here is from genome assembly GCF_900088535.1 of Cyanobium sp. NIES-981. Classification (NCBI taxonomy): domain Bacteria; kingdom Bacillati; phylum Cyanobacteriota; class Cyanophyceae; order Synechococcales; family Prochlorococcaceae; genus Cyanobium; species Cyanobium sp. NIES-981. Next base: position 259,435 of record NZ_LT578417.1, read on the forward strand.
GGATCCAGGCGCTGACGCAGCAGCTTGAGGCCGTCGGCCACCATGGCCGCATCCAGGTGGCAGGCGCGGCCGGTGGTGATCGGCACCACGGGCACGCCCACCGCCTCGAGGCGCTCGGCGTCGAGCTGGGTGGTCATGTCCCCCTCCAGAACCGCCATGGCGAAGCGGCTGGCCAGCTGGGCCAGGGAGCGCTCGAGCAGGGAGGTCTTGCCGGCGCCGGGGCTGCTCATCACATTCAGCGTGAGCAGGTTCCAGGCATCGAAATGCTCGCGGTTGTGTTCGGCCTGGTGCTGGTTGGCGGCCAGCAGATTGAGGCCGAGGGTGTCTTCCAGGGGCATGTGCATGGTGATCAGGCGGGGGTGAGCAGGGACGAGGACGGGCGGCAGACCGGCGGCCGGAGGGTGTAATCGACGGAGCGGATCTTGAGTTCGCGGCCGCTCACGATCTCCTCCATCGGGTGGTCGCAGCAGGGGGAGCGGTAGCCCTGTTCGGCCAACGGTGCGTAGGTGTTGCTGCAGCGCAGGCAGCGCCCGAGCAGGGGAACGGTTTCGATCGCCAGGGCGGCACCGGCGAGCCAGCTGCCGGTCACGGCGGCATTCCAGGTGAACACCAGCTGCTCCGGCTCCACGCAGGTGAAGGCCCCCACGATCAGGTGCACCGTGGACACCTCCGGCTCGGCGGGGGCGTGCTGCTGCTTCCACTCCTGCATGGCCAGCAGCAGGCATCTGGTCATGTCGACTTCATGCATCGGCCTATCTCCACTTCTGATCGACGGCCATGTTGCAGGCCTCATGCAGCCAGGCGGGCTTCTGCCTGCGGGGCAGCTGGCCGCTCACCACCAGGTGGGCCATGGTGTCGCAGATCACCCGGGTGGCCATCAGGGAGGTCATGTCGCTGATGTCGTAGGGGGGCGACACCTCCACCACCTCCAAGCCGCACACCGGCACGTTGCGCACGATCAGCTCCAGCAGCTTGAGGGCCTCCCGCGGCAGCAGGCCGCCCGGCTCGGGCCAGCCGGTGCCGGGTACGAAGCCGGCGTCGATGCAGTCGATGTCGAAGGAGATGTACACGCAGTCGGTGCCGTCGGTGGCGCGCTGGATCGCGAACTTCGCCGCCGCCTCCAGCCCCATCTCGCAGATGTCGGTGACGGTGAGCACGTTGGTGCCCCGCTCGCGGCACACCTTCACCCCCTCGCGCGGCACCTGCCAGCCGCCGATGCCGAGCTGCACCAGGTTGGGCGCCGGCGCGTTGGCCATGTTCGTGGCGTGGAACCACGGGCAGGTGTGCATCCGTTCGTCGAGATCGATCTCCTGGGTGTCCACGTGGCGATCGAAGTGGATGATCCCCACCTTCTTGTCGCCCAGGTGGCGGCACACGCCGCGCACGGTGGGAAAGCCGATCGAGTGATCGCCGCCCAGGATGATCGGGAAGGCGCCGCTGCTGAACACGTGCGCCACGCCCTTGGAGATCTGGTCGAAGCTCTTCTCGTTGTTGCCCGGAATCGTGAAGATGTCGCCCACATCGCAGAGCCTGATCTGCTCGCGCAGATCCACGCCCATCTCGTAGTTGTAGGGGGTGTAGAGGGCGGAGATGCGGCGGATGCCCTGGGGGCCGAAGCGGGTGCCGGGCCGGTAGGTGGTGCCGGAATCGTGGGGCACCCCGAGGATGGCCACGTCGAAGTCGCCGACGCGGTTCACATCCTCGATGTAGGGGGCCTTCATGAAGGTGTTGATGCCCGCGTAGTGGGGCAGCTCACCGCGGGAGAAGGTGGAGATGCGCCGGTCCACGATGCTCTCGGCCGCTTCCAGGCCGAAGCGATGGGCCTGATCCACCTCCTGTTGCCAGCCGGTGAGGGGCAGCTGGCGCTCCTTCTCGAGGGCGCGGAATCCTTCGCTGGGATGCTGCCGATCGAAGGCGCCTTCGGCACCTGACGGTGAAACCATGGGGGAGACGGGAGAGGGCGATGGGGCGGTCTCCCGGGCTTCTATCCCTCCGTGCACCGGCAATGCCGGTGGGGTTCTCTCGGACCAGACACCACGCTGCCCGCTGATGATCAGCGGGAAACGGGCCGGAACCCTAGAACCTGTCCGCCTCAGGAGTGTGGGCGACGCGGAGCAATCGCTCCGTGCCCATCACTACCAACGGGCTGAGCCGGCCAGCCTCAGTGGCTGTGGTCGTGGCTGTGGTCGTGGTCGTGCTGGGGGTTGGTGTGCTGCTGGCCGGCGGTATGGCTGCCCTGCTGGGTGGGCTGGTGGTGGTCCGGGTGGGCGTGCGCCGGCGTCGCGGGCAGGCCCAGCACCAGGGCCGAGCCACCAGCCAGAAGCCAGGCACTCAGGGGGGCGCGCCACCTCAGAGGGTTGCGTGTTCCAAGCTCACGGGGCGCGCGTATCATTCGGACTCTGCCGGCAAAGGGGAACGGTCGACCGTATCCAGCGCCAGGTCCCAGCCCGGTAGCGCCTGACACCAACCCCGGGGGCGATCCGGCCGGGAAGGGTCTGGCTGCGAGGGTCCGGCCGCGCTGCCGGGCGCTCAGGGCCGGACGCTCAGGGCCGGCCGCCGGAGGCCTCCACCATCTCCCCGGGCTGCACCCAGCGGTCGAACTCCTCGGCGCTCAGTTCCCCCAGCACCAGCGCCGCCTCCCGCAGACTGAGCTGGTGCTGGTGGGCGTGCTTGGCGATGGCGCAGGCCCGGTCGTAGCCGATGGCCGGCGTCAGGGCGGTCACCAGCATCAGGCTCTGATCGAGCAGGGTGGCGATCCGCGCCTCGTCGGCCACCAGGCCCTCGATGCAGAAGGTGCGGAAGCCCTGGCAGGCGCCGGCCAGCAGCGTGATGCTCTCGAGCACGTTGTGGGCGATCAGAGGCTTGAACACGTTGAGTTCGAAGTTGCCCTGGCTGGCGGCCATCTGCACGGCCGTGTTGTTGCCCATCACCTGCACCGCCACCATGGTGAGGCTCTCGCACTGGGTGGGATTCACCTTGCCCGGCATGATCGAGGAGCCCGGCTCGTTCTCCGGCAGCACCAGCTCGCCGAGGCCGCAGCGGGGACCGCTGGCCAGCCAGCGGATGTCGTTGGCGATCTTCATCAGCGAGCCCGCCAGCACCGTGAGGGCCCCGTGCACCGCCGCCAGGGGCTCATGGCCGGCCAGGGCCTGGAACTTGTTCGGCGCGCTGGTGAACGGCAGGCCGAGGCGCTCCGCCAGCCGCGCAGCCACGGCCTCACCGAAGCCGTGGGGGGCATTCAGGCCCGTTCCCACGGCCGTGCCGCCGATCGCCAGCTGGTGGAGCTGGGGCAGGGCGGCCTCGAGGGTGTGCAGCCCCAGCTCCAGCTGGGCCCCGTAGCCGCTGAACTCCTGCCCCAGGCTGAGGGGCACCGCATCCTGCAGGTGGGTGCGGCCGATCTTGATCACCCCGCCGTAGGCCGAGGCCTTGGCCTCCAGGGCCGCCCGCAGGCCCTCCACGGCCGGAATCAGCTGCCGCCGCAGCTCCAGGGCCACGGCCACGTGCAGGGCGGCCGGGAAGGTGTCATTGCTCGACTGGCTGAGGTTGACGTGGTCGTTGGGATGCACTGGCTGCCTGGACCCCAGCACGCCGCCAGCCGCCTCGATGGCCCGGTTGGCGATCACCTCGTTGACGTTCATGTTCGTCTGGGTGCCGGAGCCCGTCTGCCACACCTTCAGGGGAAATTCCGCATCCAGCTCCCCCGCGGCCACCTCCTCGGCCGCCGCCACGATCAGGGCGGCCAGGGCGGGATCCAGCCGTCCGCGGGCGGCATTCACCTCGGCGCAGGCGGCCTTGAGCTGGCCGAAGGCATGCACCACGGCCGCCGGCATCGGCTGGCCAAAGGGAAAGAACCGGATCGAGCGCTGGGTCTGGGCGCCCCAGTAGCGCTCGGCGGGCACCTCCATGGCGCCCATGCTGTCGGTCTCGATCCGGGTGGCTCGGCTCGGCGTTGTCATCGGCTGCCGATCACCTCGGTGTTCAGCTCGTTGAAGCTCACGCTGCCGCTGCTGCGGAAGGAGTCCGGCAGGGGGATGCCGGTGGCTTCACTCACCGCCGGGTTGATGCGGTCCACCGACACGGGCCCCTCGGCATCGAGCACCACGCGGCCCTCGCCGTTGAGCACCACCACCTGGGGCGTGTGGCCGCGCCAGTAGTGGGCCGGGTCGGAGGGCCCGGAATCCGGTCGGTTCTGCAGGGGGTCGGTGACCAGGGGAATCAGTTCGATGTTGTTGCCCCAGAGCCGCTGCAGCTCCGACACCACCGGGGAGAACTGCTTGCTGGCGGCATCGTCGTCGAGATAGAACACCAGCACGGCCGGCCGGTGCTCCTGGAGGGTCTGGGCCAGGCTGCTGCGGGGTGGCACCAGCGACCCGTTGCCGGCATAGAGGGCGTAGATGTTGCCGTCGTAGGTGTTGTTGGTGAGGGAGGCCAGGGCCGCCGGACCGCCGCTGAACAGCGCCGCCAGGGTCAGCAGGGCGGCCAGCAGGCTCCCCATCCAACCCGTCCTGCCATGGCTTGGCGCGGCGTGGCGTGGTGTGGTGTGATCTGGCGTGGTGTGGCTTGGCCTGGTGTGGTCTGGCATCCGCAACGCCCTGGTCCCCGAGGAATGGGGGCATTGTGGAGGGTTGGGCCCCATGGAGGGTTGGGCCTGCCTAGGGGCGGCCGGTCCGGCGGCCCATCCCCTGCAGGATGCCGCGTCCCACCAGGCCGATCGCCCGGCCTACCACCTCGGTGAGCACTACCACCACCAGGTTGCCCAGGCTCTGGATCAGCTGCCGCAGCTGGGGCGCCACGGCATCCCGGGTTTCCAGGGCCAGGGTCACCAGCTGCTGCAGTGGGCCCAGCCGCTGCAGTTCCCCGTCCCGGGGCTCCAGCAGGTTCACGGCGGCGATGCGTCCGGTGTCCACGCACAGCAGCTGGCGGCGGCTTTCGTAGATGGCCACCGGCCGCTCGAACAGGTCGCCCCAGCGCTGCTGGGCGTTGAGCTGGTTGCGCAGCCGCTCGAGGTTGCGGGTGGCGAGCAGGTCCGAGCGCAGCAGGTAGCGCCGCAGCTCGGGCCAGCTGCCGCAGCAGGCGAGCACGTCCGCCGCCAGCAGCTCCGCCGTGCGCACCAGCCAGTTGGCCACCAGTCGCTCCAGGTGCAGCACAGCGCGCATCTCGTCGGCGGGCACCAGCTGGCCCTCCACCAGCAGCGGCTGGGCCAGCACCAGGGTGGCCAGCATCGGCTGCAGATCGGGCAGGTCCGGGTCCACCACCGTGAGGTCGCTGGAGGCGATCAGGGTGCGGGCCACCGGTTCCAGCACGCCCTGGCGGGGCAGCTGCACGTACGGGCTGGCCATGGTGCGCAGCGCCTGCTCGCGCAGCTGGGGCTGGCAGGCCAGCCACCGCTCCAGCAGGGCGTTGGCCCCCTCCGCCTCCGAGGCCAGCTGGCCGCGCAGGCTCTCCAGCTGGTCGAGCAGCGCCAGCAGCAGGTCGCGGCAGCGCTCCGGGTGGAGCCCTTCGATGGCGAGCAGCTGTCCGCTCTGGTTCTCGAGCCCGGCGGTGATGGCGGTTTCCAGGCGCTGACGCACCGCCAGCCAGATGCCGGCGGCGTTGCGCTGCTGCAGGGTGAGGCTGCCGCCGCCGCCGGCCCGCGCCGCCGGGGTTTCGGGAACGGGAGCGGCGGTGTCCGGCAGCTCCCAGGCCATGCTGAGGGGTCCCCAGAGCAGCAGCAGCAGCTGCCGGGCACAGGCCAGTTCCCGCAGGCGGCCCTCCAGGGCCCAGCGCTGCAGGGGCTGGCTGGGCGGCGGATCGAGGAGGCGGCGGCAGAGGGCACTGCTGGCCTCGATCTGCTCCAGCCCGCTCACCAGCAGCTTCTGGCCCAGGCCGAGCTGCTGGGGCCGTTCCTGCGGCATGCCCTGGGGCAGCGGAGTCTGGAGCTGCAGCACCCTGCCGCCGGCGCGGAGGGTGCGCACCGCTTCCAGCAGATCCTCCAGGCCGGGTGCTTCCAGCAGGCCGTGGGCGGAAAGGGCCAGCAGTGTCGAAGCGGCCAGCCCGTGGCCGGGGGGAAGCAGCACCAGCAGCGGAGCCGGGCGCCAGCGTTCGCGCAGCAGCAGGCATTCCCGCCGCAGGACCTCGGCACCGGTGCCGGCCGCCGGGCGCCAGAGCACCAGCGCCGGAGCCCCCTCGAGCCGTGACGGCTCCAGCACCACCTCCAGGTCGTCGAAATGCTCGGCCAGCAGGCGAAGCAGCCCCGACGCCACCAGGGGTTCAGCGAACAGCAGCAGCTGCGGACTCACGCACCAGGGCCACGGTGATGGACCAAGGTAACGAGCTCAGGGCTGTTTCTCCAGCGGGGGCCGGCAGCGGCGTCCGGTGAGGTTGAGGGTGTAGGTCTCGATGCGGTAGCCGGTGCGCTCCTCGATCTGCCGCAGCAGGTCGGGGGGAAGTTCCACATCGAGATCCTCGATCGCTCCGGATTCCAGGCAGGTGATGTGGCTGTGGGGATCACTGCGGTAGCCGTAGAGGCGGCCGTTGGCCCGGTCGAGGCACTCGATCACCCCGGCGGACTGGAGCGCCTCGAGGTTCTGATAGACGGAAGTGTGGCCGATGTTGCGGCCCAGGTCATTGAGCTTCTCGAAGATGTCCCGGGCGCTGAGATGGCTTTTCTCGGCCCACAGCAGATCGAGCACCATGCGCCGCTGACGGCTCAGCCGCATGCCGAGATCACGGCAGCGTCGGTAGACCGCTTCCACGCTGGTGGGGAGGCTTGCTGGGGCCGACGCGTTCAATCCGTTTCATCACGGCAGGACTGAATCTGTTATAGGCCAGCCCACAAGCGTTCCGTGTTCGGGTTGGCTCAGGCGAGGCTGGCGCTGGCCGGCGGATTGCCGCAATCCTGCAGCCGCCCCTCGTCCACGGCGGCGATCGCCTCGCCCAGGTCCACGGAGCCGTCGTAGAGGGCGCGCCCCACGATCACCCCCTCCACGCCAAGCGGCTCGAGGCTCAGCAGTGAGAGCAGGTGTTCGAGACAGCCGATGCCTCCGGAGGCGATCACCGGCACCGCACTGGCGGTGGCCATGGCCCGCAGGGCTTCGAGATTCGGCCCCGCCAGGGTGCCGTCGGTGGCGATGTCGGTGCTGATGATGGCGGCGACGCCACTGCCGCTGAACCGCTCGGCCAGGGCCGTGGCCTCGGTGCTGCTGGCGCTCACCCAGCCGCGGGTGGCCACCATGCCGTCGCGGGCGTCGATGCCCACCACGATGCGGCCGGGGTGGCGGGCCGCCAGGGCGTCCACCAGCTCGGGTTGCTCCACCGCCACGGTGCCGAGGATCACCCGGTCAAGGCCGCAGGCCAGCAGTTCTTCGGCCCGCTCCGCCGTGCGCACTCCCCCGCCCAGCTGCACGGGGATCGAGAGCGCCGCCGTGATGGCCTTCACCACCGCGTCGTTCAGCGGCAGCCCGGTGCGGGCACCGTCGAGGTCCACCAGGTGCAGGCGCTGGGCGCCCTGGGCCTGCCAGGCCAGGGCCTGGGCCACGGGATCGTCGGAGAAGCGCGTCACCTGGCCGTAGTCGCCCTGATGCAGCCGCACGCACTGCCCCTCCAGCAGGTCGATGGCCGGGATGATCTGCATGGGGCGGCGCAGTTGCTGCCAGCCAGGCTGCCAGAGCCGCCTGTCGCGCAACTGCGGCAGCGGCACCAGCAGCCGCAGGCCCGGGTCCAGCACGGCGGCCAGTTCTGCGGCGCGCGCGCCGCGGCGGCCCCGTTCACCGACCAGGGCGAAATGGCGGTACCCGCCGCTGCGCTCCAGCATCCCGGCCTGGGCCGTGTAGGCCCGACTCAGACGCATGGTTCCCGACTCACTGGTGTCATTGTGAATCGTCGCTGAAGCCGCCCTTCGCGCTGCACTTCGCGCTGCACCTCGCGCCGCCATGGCTTTTCTGCTGGAGCTGGTGCCTGCCCTGGTAGCCGGTCTCGCCATGGCCAGGCGCTGGCCCCACCTCTCCACCCGTGTGGCGCCCCTGCTGGTGCGGTGGGGCGTGCCGTTCAGCGTGATGGGGCTGCTGCTGCGCACGGGGGTGGATGGCCGCTTCGTGGACGTGCTGCTGATCACCCTGGCGCTGGTGGCCTCCGCCCTGGTGCTGTTGCAGCGGCTGCCGGTCCTGCGTCGGGCCCTGCCAGGGCCGGTGGAGCAGTGGGGGGCCGTGGTGGGCAACACGGCCTACTTCGGCATCCCGGCGGCCCTGGCGTTGCTGCCGGCCGAGGCCGTGGCCTACTGCGTGAGTTACGACCTGGCCGCCACCCTCTTCACCTGGAGCCTCGGGCCCGTGCTGTTCGGTGGCCAGCCCGCCGGGCCGCGGGCGCTGGTGGCCGCCCTGGCCGCCAGCCCGGCGCTGCGCGGGCTGGGTGCGGCCCTGGTGGTGCAGCTGACCCCCTGGCGCGAGTCCCTCGCTGCCATGCTCTGGTGGCCGGCCCGGCTGGTGCTGCTGCTCTCGCTGCTGGTGGTGGGATTGCGGATGGGTGGTGCGCTGGGGGCGCCCCTGGCCCGGCGGCTCTGGTGGCCCCTCGGGGGGAAGCTGCTGGTGTTCCCGGCCTGTGTGCTCGCCCTGACGGCGCTGCTGGCCCTGCCGCCGCTGGTGCGCGCCGCCCTCGTGCTCCAGGCGGCCACCCCCACCGCCGTCTCCGTGCTGCTGCTGGCGGAGCTGCGGCCGCCGGGGCCGTCGGCGGAGCAGGAGCGGCTGAACCGGGCGTCGGCGGAGCAGGCGGCGGCCCTGGTGCTGTGGAGCACCCTGCTGGGGCTCGTCACGGTGCCGCTCTGGGCCAGCTTGCTCACGGCCTGAGGGCGGCGGAGCTCCGCGGGCGGGCCAACCGGGAGAATGGCCCTGCCCTTGTGCAGCGCCGCCATGCAGATCCTCGTCATGGGGGGAACCCGCTTCGTGGGCAGGCCTCTGGTGGAGCAGCTGCTGACGCAGGGGCATGCCCTGACCCTCTTCACCCGGGGCCGCAATCCCGTGCCTGGCGGCGTGGAGCACCTGGTGGGGGACCGTTCCGATCCCGAGGCTCTGGCGCCGCTGGCCGGTCGCCGTTTCGACGTGATCGTGGACAGCTCCGGCCGCAGCCTGGCGGATTCCCAGGCCGTGCTGGAGCGCACCGGCGCGCCGGGCCACCGGTTCGTCTACGTGAGTTCAGCCGGGGTCTACGCCGATTCCGAACTCTGGCCCCTCGATGAAGAGAGTCCGACCGACCCCGCCAGCCGCCATGCGGGCAAGGCCGAAACCGAAGCCTGGCTGCGGCAGCAGGGCATTCCCTTCACCAGCTTCCGGCCCACGTACATCGTGGGACCCGGCAACTACAACCCGGTGGAGAGCTGGTTCTTCGATCGGATCCTGCATGGCCGGCCCGTGCCCCTTCCCGGCGACGGCAGCACCATCACCCAGCTGGGGCACGTGCGGGATCTGGCCACGGCCATGGCCCGCTGCATCGAGGTGGAGGCCTCAGCGAACCGGATCTACAACTGCACCGGCAGCAAGGGCGTGACCTTCCGCGGCCTGGTGGAGGCGGCGGCCCGGGCCTGCGGCCAGGATCCGGCGGCGGTGGAGGTGCGCAGCTTCAATCCCACCGGCCTGGACAAGAAGGCCCGCAAGGCCTTCCCGCTGCGGCTGGCCCATTTCCTCACCGACACCACCCGGGTGCGGCGGGAACTGGCCTGGGAGCCGGCCTTCGATCTGGACGCCACCCTGCGCGACAGCTTCGTGCACGACTACGCCCTGCGTGCCCCCGTCACGCCGGACTTCTCGACCGATGAAGCCCTGCTGGCCGCTGCCGCCTGAAGGCGCCCGGCTGCTGCTCAGCCGGCGCGCAGGTAGCCCCAGGCGGAACTGAGGGCCAGCAGCAGCGACGGCCAGAACAGCCACCAGCCCACGCTGGCCAGCAGCCCCGCGCCTCCCCAGGGCCAGAGCAGCAGCAGCAGGCTGGCAAACTGCAGCACCGTCTTGAGCTTGCCTCCCAGCGAGGCCGGGCCGCCGCTGCCCTGACCGGCCCTCCATCCTGAGATCAGCAGCTCGCGGGCCAGCAGCACCCACACCGCCAGCAGCGGCAGCACGCCCTTGGCCCCCAGCCAGAGCAGGGGTGCGCTGATCAGGATCTTGTCGGTGAGGGGATCCAGCCGGGCGCCCCAGGCCGTGCCGCCGCCGGCGCGCCGGGCCAGCGCGCCATCGGCCCAGTCGCTGAGGCCGCCGGCCAGCAGCAGCAGCCAGGCCAGCACCGCGCGATCGGTGAGCAGGGCGAGAAGCAGCGGCAATCCCAGAAGGGCCCGCAGCACGGTGAGCCCGTCGGCCAGGCGTCGCATCGTGTTGCCCCGCATCGCCCTTCCACCCACAGGCTCAGAATGCCTGCAAGCCGTTCCCGATGCCGTGGTTGCCCAGTCCGTCTCTGCCGTGATGACCAGCCCGGTGCTGAGCGTGGGCGTGGACACACCCCTGCAGGAGGCGGTGCAGCTGATGAGTGAGCACCACATCGGTGGCGTGCCGGTGCTCGATGGGGCCGGCGCCCTGGTGGGCGAGCTCACCGAGCAGGACCTGATGGTGCGGGAGAGCGGCTTCGATGCCGGCCCCTACGTGATGCTGCTCGACGCGGTGATCTACCTGCGCAATCCCCTGCAGTGGGACAAGCAGGTGCATCAGGTGCTGGGCAGCACGGTGGGCGAGGTGATGCGCAAGGGCTGCCACACCTGTGGCGCCGATCTGCCGCTGCCGGCGGCGGCACGCCAGCTGCACGAGAGCGGCACCCAGCGCCTGTTCGTGGTGGATGACGAGCGGCGGCCCGTGGGGGTGCTGACCCGGGGGGATGTGGTGCGGGCCCTGGCCAGCGAGGGCTGAACGCGCTGCTCAGCCTGGCCAGGCCTGCACGTTTCCTTCCACCACCAGCCACTGCTGTTCGCCGCTGCCCAGGGGATGGCCGCCGGTGAGGGCACCAAAGGCCGGCAGGGCCAGCCGTTCCTGCTGCAGGCTGTAGCTGAAGCAGGGCAGGCGCAGGCGGTCGCGCCCCCGCCCCACCAGCGCCACCGGATGGAGATGACCGCAGAGGTTGAGCCGGTCCTGCCGGGGGTCGGGTTCATGGCTCAGCCACCAGGGCCCGAGCGCCAGGGACGGTTCCTGGGGCAACCCCTCGATCCAGCTGCCCCGTTCGTGGTTGCCGCCGATCAGGCGCAGGGGACAGCCCAGCAGCGCCGGCAGGGCGGCCAGCTTGCTGCGCAGCTCCTGGGTGAGCCCGAGCCGGCTGTGGATCAGGTCGCCCAGCACCACCACCTGCCGCGGCTGATGGCGATGGGCCAACGCCAGCAGCGCGTTCAGGGTGGTGGCATCGCCGTCGCTGGGCAGGGGGATGCCATGGCTCTGGAAGGTTTCGGCCTTGCCGAGGTGCAGGTCTGCCACCAGCAGCACAGCCTGCGTCGGATCCCACACGGCGCGATCCGCCAGCAGGGTGAGCGGATGGCCCCGCCACAGGAAGGGGGTGGCAGCGGGGCCGCTCACCAAGGGATCGCCTGCACAAGGGAGCGGCGTGCTGCTCCTGGGGGGTCCGGGGGCCTGGAGCAAGGGAGGTGAAACGGTGGATCGGGGGGGCAGATGAAGAATCCGCACGGGCGGAAATCCTGAGTTCAGGCCATTTCTACAGTGAAGCTGTGCGTTAGGAGATTAGCGCCATGACTGCCAACCCGGTCTTTTTCAAGTCGTCTGGCAAGGTGTATCGCGAGAGGACGAACTATCGCTACACCAGGCCGCTCAAGAAGTTCGTTGACAACCTCAGTGAGGCGATTGCCCCGGGGCTTTCGTCTTCTGTTTCTGGTGTCTAGAGCCGCTTCAACATCACGCCGAAGAAATTCACTCTGAATTTCAAGGCCAAGGTTGGTCTGGACAGCCTTGTTTCGCCATTGCCCAGCCTGCCGCCGGCCCTGGGGGGAGGCACGGTGGCTTCGCTCTATCTCACCGGCAGGATCATTCTGAAGGGGAAGGCTATCCTGAGCGCCAAGCAATCACTCCTGGCCAAGGATTTCAAAACCAGGCTGATTACTGGTGGGTTGAATGTTCGGGCCAATAACAGGAGCGGCTCCTTGTTGCTTGGGCTTGATGATCTCCAGGTGCCGTTTTCACCGGCTGTCCGGTTGAACAAGCAGATCATTGCCAACCCCGTGGCCGCGGCAAGCTTCATCGACACCAGCGGAGTTCAGTTCAACCCGAGCGGTCCGCTCGCTCCCCTTGCCGGCGCTCTTCTGGCGGGCGGTTCCATCCCTCCGATGCTGCCGCCGCTGGCCTGACCTCCCCCTCAACCTGACACTCAGCGCTGACACTCCTCGCGTTGGCGTGCGACACGCCAACGCGCCAACGGGCTGGATCCAGACTGGTCTGGAACGGCAACCCCTCTGCGGTGTCTTCTGATCCCCAGGACCGCCTCCTCAAGCTGGCCCCCCACCTGGTGGGCCGCTCCCGGCGCGGTGTCGTCGGCGGCAGCCGCTACGCCCGCCGGCTCCGGGATCAGATCCGTGCGGCGGCGGCGGATCCGCAGCGGCGGCCGGTGCTGATCAGTGGCGAGCCCGGCCTCGAAAAGGACAACACCGCCGCCCTGATTCATTTCGGTTCGCCGCAGCGGCGCCAGCTGATGCTGAGGCTGGACGGCGCCACCCTCCGGTCCGACGGCTCGACCCTGTTCGGCCCCAGGGACTCCGATGGCGTGGATGCGCTGCTCGATTGCCTGGGCTCGGGCTCCCTGTTGATCGACAAGGTCGACCAGGTTCCCGAGGAGCTGGTGCCCGCCCTGCTGGAGCTGGCCGCCACGGGGCGGTGGAGCGCGCCGGGGCCGGGCACCTCCCAGCGCCATTTCCCAGGCCGGCTCTTCTTCACCGCCGAGCGGGCGCTGCCCCGGTTCGACCGGGTCTGCACCCTGATCCGGGTGCCGCCCCTGCGGGTGCGGCGCCAGGACCTGGGGGAGTGGTTGCGCTACAGCGTCCGCCTGCGCGCCCGCAAGCTGGGCTGGGCACCGGCCCCGGAGGTCAGTGAAGCCACGGTGAAGCGTCTGCAGAACCACGACTTCCCCAACAACCTGCGGGAGCTCGATGAGATGGTGAACCGGGCGCTGCAGCAGTGCCGCCGTGAGGGCACCGAGCAGGCCATGCGGGGGGGTGGTGCCTCCCAGGTGCTGCCGGAGGATGTCTTCTGGACGCGATCCCGGCCGGCCCGCCTGCGTTTCGATCTCTGGCGCTGGAAGCCGGGGCTCCGCGACTGGATGCGGGCCCCGCAGCTGTGGAACACCCTGCTGTTCGGCCTGGTGAGCTGGCTGTTCGTGCTGGTGAATCTGTGGCTCTGGCTGGGGCCCCAGGACCGGGCCCACAACGGCGGCCTCAACCTGTTCTGGGCCTGGTGGTGGCCCCTGATCCTGCTGGGCTACCCCTTGGTGGGGCGGCTGTGGTGCGCGTTCTGTCCCTTCATGGTGTGGGGGGAGATCGCGCAGCGCCTGGCCCGCTCCCTGGGCTGGCGGCCCCGGGCCTGGCCCCGCGGCGACACCGATCGCTGGGCGGCGCCCGTCCTGGCCGCCGGCTTCGCCGCCATCCTGCTCTGGGAGGAGCTGGCCGATCTGGAGAACACGGCCTGGCTCAGCAGCTGCCTGCTGCTGTTGATCACCGCCGGCGCCGTGCTGGGCTCGCTGGCCTTCGAGAAGCGCTTCTGGTGCCGCCATCTCTGCCCGGTGGGGGGCATGAATGGCCTGTTCGCCAAGCTCTCGGTGCTGGAACTCCGGGCCCAGGCGGGCACCTGCAGCGGCAGCTGCAGCAGCTACGCCTGCTTCAAGGGCGGCCCCGCCGAAGGGGAAGGGCTGGCCACGGCGGGGTGCCCGCTGGGTACCCATCCCGCCCACCTGGAGGACAACCGCAACTGCGTGCTCTGCCTCACCTGCGCCCAGGCCTGCCCCCACCGCTCGGTGCAGCTGCGCCTGCGGCCCCCGGCCGCCGACATCCAGCGCGACATGGGGCCGCCCTGGGGCGAAAGCGGGCTGATCCTGGTGCTGGCTGGAGGGGTGTGCCTGCACCACTGGCAGCGGCTGCTGGGCTGGTGGCCCCTGGCGCCCGCCTCCCTGCAGGCCGGATCGCTGCTGCCCCGCCTGGCCTTCGGCAGCCTGGCGCTGGCCGTGCCTTCGCTGCTGTTCCTGGCCCTGCGGCCGTGGCTGCCGCGCCCCCAGGCACGCCTGCTCCTCTATGCCCTGCTGCCCCTCCTCTGGGGAGTGCTGCTGGCCCGCCACCTGCCGCTCGGCATGGCCGAGGCCGGGATGCTCCTGCCCGTGAGCCTGATGCCGCTGGATGCCTCGCTGGTGGATCCTTCCCTGCTGGGCGCCTTGCCCGGCTGGAGGGCTGATCCCCACGTGGTGGCCTTCTGCCAGACCGCCGCGGTGGGGCTCGGCAGCCTCGGATCGCTGCTCCTGCTGCGGCGCGTCATGCGCCAGCGGGGGCCGCGCCTGCTGCTGGGCTCCGGCGCGGTGCTGGCCCTCAGCGTCCTGGGCCGCTGGCTCGTGGCGGCGTAGCCGTAGCTCCCGGGCCCCTGGGTTCAGCGGCTGCGGCAGAGCCGCTGGATGTCCGCAGGGCTGTAGAGGCTGCGGCGATCCCCAGGTGAGGCGGTGGCGAATTTGCGCTGCTTGGTGAGGCCGTTGCGCTGGCCAAGGGCATCGGCCAGCGCGGTGCGCTCCAGGCCATGGCTGCGCTGCCACTGCTGGCAGAGCTCCAGAGTGCCGGCACCGGCCTGCAGGATCGTTTGGGTCAGGCCCAGCAGCAGAAGCTGGCCCAACCGCCTGGGGGTCAGGCCGTCCATCGTTCCGCCCTGCCGGGTCGCTGCCAGCATCCGGAGGTGATGCGGGGCGAGTGGCGCACCTGGTGGGAGCGCCCCAGGTACACCCAGGCCGGCTCACCCGTGCTGAGTTCCAGCCAGTGGCGCTCGAACAGCCGGGGGGCGCCCTCGAGCCGATCCAGGGCGTCCAGCGCGGCGGCACTCACCGCGAAGACCTCACCCCGCACGGCCGCCTCGGCCCCTGGGGAAGGTGCCAGCACCGCCATCGGAAAGGGCCCGAGGTCGTAGAGCCAGGCGCCAGGCAGTGCGGCTTCGCTGAGGAATCGCTCCCGTTGCAGCCAGGCGTGATTGGCCATGCCCCGCTTGAGCGTGCCGTAGACGAACACCGGCTGCCCCTGCACCACCCTGTGCCCCGATCCCGTGCCCCAATAATGGAGCCGGTGTGCTTTCGCTGTGATGACTCTGGCCCTGTTGATTGCGCTGGCGGGCTCCCTGGCCCTGATGGCGTTCATCGTGCGGAAGCTGGAGAAAGCCTGAGCGGCTTTCAGCCGGAGTTCCGCCGGCGGGTTTCGGCCAGGTGCACCTGCCGTCCGGGAGTGCGTTTGGCCACGTACATGGCATTGTCCGCCGCCACCATCAGGTCGTCGATCGACTCGCCGTGATCCGGATAGCGGGCGATCCCCACGCTGGCTGAGAGCGCCATCCCCGCCCCCAGATCCCCCAGGGAGCTGCCGCAGGCCGTCACCAGTTTGTTGGCGAGGGTCACGAGCTCATCCAGGTTGCCGGCATCGGGCACCAGCACCACGAACTCGTCGCCTCCCTGGCGGCAGAGCAGATCGCTCTGGCGCAACACCGCCTGCAGGCGCTGGCCCACCAGCTGCAGCACCCGGTCACCCACGGCATGGCCGTAGCGGTCGTTCACCTCCTTGAAGCCGTCGAGATCGAGATAGAGCAGGCCGATGGCGCGTCCGTAGCGCTTCGCCAGCAGCAGATCCCGCTCCAGGTGCTGCATCAGCAGGGCCCGGTTGGCCAGACCGGTGAGGGTGTCATGGAGCGCCTGGTGCCGCACCATCTCGTCGGCCGCGTGGCGCTCGGTGATGTCCTGCAGGAAACCCACCAGGTAGCGCGGCTGGAGGGCCTCGTCGCGCACGGTGGTGATCGAGAGATGGTGGCGGCGCATCTCTCCGCTGCGCACGCGGTTCCAGAGGTCACCCTGCCAGCAGCCCCGCTGCTGCACCCCCTGCCAGAGGTCCCTGTAAAACGCGGGGCTGTGCCGCTCCGACCTGAGCAGATCGGCCGTCTGCGTCTGGATCTCCGACAGGCGGTAGCCGGTGAGCTGGGTGAAGGCGTTGTTGGCCATCAGGATCCTGCCGGCCGGATCGGTCACCACGATGCCCTGGTCACTGGCGTCGAACACCGTGCTGGCGAGGGCCCGTTCCCGCGCCGCCGCTTCACTCACGGCCAGGGCTTCGCGGGTGGTGCGCTGGTTGCTGGCCAGCAGATGGGCGGCCATGGCGGCCACCAGGCTGGCGCTCAGGCCACAGAGGAGCACGGCCCAGAAGGTTGGGGTGAGGCCGGCGCGGCTCGCCTGATCCGGCCCGAGGATCACCTGCACCGTCCAGCGCCTGCCGGCCAGCTCCAGGGTGTCCTGAGCGTTGACCTGCTGCTGCCAGCCATCCCCCCCTCGCTGAGGTTGGAGTAGAGCAGGGTGGCCTCGCCATCCCCGCTGCGGTCGATGACGCGGACCGTCGCCCCCGCCAGGGCGGCCTGGTTCACGCTGGCCAGCACCCCCTCGAACAGGTCCTTCAGCCCCACGGGGGCGTAGGCCCAGCCGAGCAGCGTGTCGCGTTCCCGGCGGATCGGCATGAACAGCACCACACCGGGCTGGTTCTGCCGGAGGGTGCCCTGCTGCAGCTTCAGTGCCGCGGAGAGGGTGGCGGAGCCGCTGCGGGCCGCCGCCTGCATGGCTTGCCGAAGCACCGGCGTGGTGAGCATGTCGAAGCCGAAGGCCTGCCGATCGCCACGGTTGGCGGGCTCCAGAAACTCGATCGCCGTGTACTCCGGGCGTGGACCGGCGGGCAGCACCCGGAACCCAGGGAACCCCCCGGCCCGCATGCGCGCTTCGAACGGCTGCCGCTCCGCGGGGGTGAGGAAGCGGGCAAACCCCATCCCCTGCATGCCGTTCACCGCATCCCGGCCGCTGACGGGGATGCTGAGCGTGGCGTAGAAGCGCCCGAACTCCTCGCGGGTCACGGTGCTCGAGGCGTTGAACAGCGCCACCACGGAGGCCAGGGCGGCCGCGTTCACCTCCAGCCTGGCGCGGATCGCATCACTCACCTGGGTGAGCAGGGCCCGCTCCTGCCTGCTGTGCCCAGCCGCCCCGAAGCGGCGCGTGAGCTCCGTGATGGCCGCAGTGGCCAGCAGCCCGCTCAGCAGCACGGCCGTGGCCAGTCGATCGATCTGCCAGGCCCCCGCTGCTCTGAGCCAGGGCCTGGGGGCCGCATCCGGCATCGGCTTGGAAGGGAAGGGGCGGGCGTCCACCTCTGAACCACTCCTTGCTAGCAGCCTTCCTGGCGTTCGGCCTGCTCCCGCAGGCGTTGCAGCCGCGCCAGCAGGGATTCATTGCTCATCCGGTTGTTCAGCCGCTCCGCCAGCAACGGGAAGGCCAGCGGCCCGGGCCGGGGGGTGCGTTGCAGCAGCAGCCGGCAGCCCATCAGCCGCTGCAGGGCCGCGGCGATGCGCGGCAGCTCCAGCTGCTCGGCCAGCACCTCGGCGCGGGCCTGGGCCAGCAGCAGATTGCCGGGCTCATGGCGCTCGAACACGTCGTACAGCAGGGCCGCACTGATCTGCAGCTGGCCGCCGCTGCGGTTCTGGCCGGGATAGCCGTTCAGCACCAGCCCGCTGATCTGGGCGATGGCCCGGAAGCGCCGCCGGCTCAGTTCCGACACGTTGACGGCCTGCTCCAGATGGGTCTCCAGCTCGCGGCTGTCGAGCAGGGCATCGGCGTGCTCCTCGAACAGCGCCTCGAAGCGGTAGCCCCGCGGCGCCAGCAGCTCGAAGCCGTAGTCGTTCACCGACACGGTGATGGTGGTGGGGGCGTGGCGGGCCAGGCGCCAGGCCCAGAGAAAGCCGATCCCCTCGTGCACGAAGCGGCCCTCGAAGGGATAGGCGTAGAGGTGGCTGCCTTCGCGGCTGCTGCACAGCTCCACCAGGAACTCCGTGCTGCGGGGCAGGGCGGAGAGCTCGGCCTGGCGGCGGAGCAGGGGTTCGAGGGCCTGGAGTTCCGGCGTGTCGAGAGCGTTGCTGTCCTCCGCGCCCAGGGCCCGGGCGGCCCGGTCCACCTCCTGGCGCAGGTGGTGGCTGAGCAGGTCGGAGAGGGCCATCTGGCCGCCGGCCCAGGCGGGCACGGCCTGGCTCTTGCGGGTGGTGGCCTTCACCTGGGCCGTCATCTCCCGCAGCCGCACGAACTCCAGCTGCCGCCCGGCGAAGAAGAACACATCGCCCGGCTTGAGCCGGCTGATGAAGGTCTCCTCCACATGGCCCAGCACCGCTCCGCGCACCACCCGCACGGTGACGGC
The DNA here is from genome assembly GCF_900088535.1 of Cyanobium sp. NIES-981. Lineage (NCBI taxonomy): Bacteria > Bacillati > Cyanobacteriota > Cyanophyceae > Synechococcales > Prochlorococcaceae > Cyanobium > Cyanobium sp. NIES-981. The sequence goes on from NZ_LT578417.1 coordinate 277,817, forward strand.
GCGATCGGCGGTGATCGTGCCGATGTTGAGCCGGTGCAGCCGGGCGATGGCCGGTTCGCTCACCACCAGCCGTTCAGCCTCGCCGTGTCCCACCCGCTTGAGCTTGCGGTAGCGGGGATAGGCGCCCAGACAGTCGCCGCCCTGTTCCAGAAACTGCAGGCACCAGCGCCAGCTGGCCTCGGAGAGGCGGCGGTAGCTCCAGGCGCTGCGCACCGTGGCGAGCTCCTGCTCGGGGTGGAAGCCGGGGCCGCAGGCCAGGCTGGTGAGGTGCTGCAGCAGCACGTCGATCGGGGCCTGGGGCGGGCGGCGCTCCTCCACCAGGCCGTCGGCGAGGCCGCGCCGCATGGCGCTCACCTCCAGCAGCTCCAGGGCGTTGGTGGGCATGAACAGCACCTGGGAGGTGCCGCCGGGAAGATGGGCGCTGCGGCCCGCCCGCTGCAGCAGCCGCGCCAGGTTCTTGGCGCTGCCGATCTGCACCACCCGCTCCACCGGCTGGAAGTCCACACCCAGGTCGAGCGAGCTGGTGCACACCACCCAGCGCAGGCCCCCGGCCTTCACGCCGGCTTCGATCGCCTCCCGCTCGGCCCGGTCGATGGCGCTGTGGTGCAGGGCGAGGGAGCCCTCCATCTCGGGGCAGGCGTAGCGCAGGCACTGGTGCCAGCGCTCGGCCTGGTTGCGGGTGTTGGTGAACAGCAGGGTGGACACGCCGGGCTCGAGGGCCGCCACCAGCTCCTCGTACATGCGCAGCCCCAGGTGGCCCGCCCAGGGGAAGCCGTCGATCCGCTCCGGCAGCAGGCTGCGGATGGCGGTGTCGCGCCGCAGCCTGGCCGTGATCAGCACCGGATCGGGCTTACCCCCGGCTCCCACGGCGGCCCGGGCCGCCTCCTCCAGGTTGCCGATCGTGGCGCTGATGGCCCAGGTGCGCAGGCCGGGGCGCTGCCGTCGCAGCCAGCTGAGGGCCAGTTCGCACTGGGACCCCCTCTTGCCGCCCATCAGCTCATGCCACTCATCCAGCACCACCGCCTCCAGGCCGCCGAACAGCTCCTCGGCCCTGGGGTTGGCCAGCAGCAGGCAGAGGGATTCCGGGGTGGTGATCAGGATCTCGGGGGGACGCCGCAGCTGCCGGGTGCGTTCACTGCCGGGGGTGTCGCCATTGCGGACCCCCAGCCGCAGCGGCCAGCCCATGGCGCTGATCGGTGCCTGGATCGCCGCCGCCAGGTCGCGGCTGAGGGCCCGCAGGGGGGTGAGGTAGAGCAGCCGCAGGCCGGGCTGGGGATCCGCCAGCATCCGGGCGATCGGCCCCATCACCGCCGCGTAGGTCTTGCCGGAGCCGGTGGGCACCTGGATCAGGCCGGATCGGCCCTGCAGGTGGGCCTTCCAGCACTGGCGCTGGAACGGCATCGGCCGCCAGCCCTGCCGGCGGAACCACGCCTCCACGGGCGCCAGCTGGGTCTGGATGGACGGCTTCACCCCCAGGCGGCGGCTCAGGTGGCCAGCACGGTGACCACCACCGCGGCCACGGCCAGGATCACCGCCGCGAGCACCAGGCCGGCCGCCACGTTGCCCTGCCGGATCTCGGCGCGGTAATCGATCGGCGCCAGCCGGTCGAACAGCACGGTGCCGGCATAGATCAGCAGCACGCCCACCACGGTCCACCCCACCGTGAAGAGCAGCTGGAGCAGGGGTCGGGTCATCGGTGGGGACGGGTGCGGTGGGTCGTGCCGCCGCTCGTAGGGTACCCAGGCTCGCCGGCCCGCAGCGCGATGCCGCCGCCCGTTTTCCCCAGCGCCGCCGGCGGACCCCCCGATGCCAGTGCCGTGCCTGGCGCCGAGGTCATGCCTGGGGGCAATGCCGTGGTGCGCTGGCCCCAGCTGGCCCTGCTGCTGCCGCTGCTGCCCCTGCTGCTGCTGCTGGCCTCGCTGCTCACCCCCCGCCAGCGGCAGCTGCTGATCCTTGACGATGCCGTGCCCGTGATCAGCCGGCCGTTCCGGCTGGAGGCGGGCTGGCTGGGCAGCCCCCGCCTGGACCTGCAGCCGGAACTCCCCCCCAACAGCGCCATGGGGCTGGCCGTGGATCTGCTGGACGCGGCCGGCCGGCCGGTGCTCCAGCTCAGCAAGGCGGGCTGGCGCGAACGGGGCACCTGGCAGGAGGACGGGGAGAGCGGCACCTATGACGAGCAGGACGCCGACCTGGTGCTGGCCCTGCGCCCGCCCGTCAGCGGCGACTACCGCCTGAGGCTGGTGCGGGAGGAGCTGGAGGGTGCCACGGGTGCGGAGGTGCCCGGGCCGTTGCGGGTGTGGCTGGGTGTGCGCAACCACAGCGTGGACCGGGGCCTGCTGCTGATCACGGCCTTCAGCAGTGCCCTGCTGGCCCGGATCCTGTGGTCGGCGGTGTACGGCGACTGCCGGCTGCGCCGGCGGGTGCGCGGCGATGAGGCGAGCCTGGCCCTGCGGGAGGTGCTCGGCGGTGCGGGCCTGCTTCGGGTGGTGGTGCACGCCCGCTACGAGGAGCCCGATCACCCGCCGCTCTCCCGCCGGAATCCGCCGGCCGAGGTGCCCCTGGAGCTCCGGCTCACCGATGACCGGGGCCGGGTGCTGCTCCAGGAGAACCGCACCGTGCGTCTGCAGAAGTGGAGCGGGGAGGACGACAGCTGGTGGACCCTGACCAGCCGCTGGCATCTGCACCTGGCCGAACCCGGCAGTGTGCGGGTCCGGACCGCCCTGCCGGCGGAACTGGCCGGGGGCGGGCTGGAGCTCGAGTGGATCGATCTGCTGGTGGAGGACGGCGTGGTCACCCCCTGGCTGGTGCCGGCCACCGCGCTGGCCGCTGCCGGCCTGCCCGCCGGGGCGGGGAGCTAGATCACCGTGGTGGAACGCTCCCTGATCCTCGGCCTGCTGCTGGCCTCGGTGCTGGTCGGCACCGGGCTGGCGATCACCCGGCCCCTGCTCTACCGGCTCGGCCAGGAGGGGGCTCCCCGGGCCAGTTCCTCCAGCGGCGTGAGCTACCGGGGCCGCTACCGCGGCGGCGCCTGGACGGCCGTGCCCGGCCGCCGCGACTGGGGGGGCTTCCAGGGCCGCGGGCCCGGCGGCGCCAAGTGAACCCCGGGACCGGGCCGCCGCCGCGGGGGAAGACCCAGGCGAAGACCCGGGCGCTCTCCCCGGCTCAGGTGCGGCTGCTGCTGCTGAGCGCCGCCCTCTCCTCGGCCGTGGGGCTGGTGCTGCAGCTGCTGCTGGTGACCCAGGCCAGCTATCTGGCCGGCGATGCGGCCCTGGCCACCGGCGTGGTGGTGGGCACCTTCCTGGCGGCCATGGGCCTGGGGGCCTGGCTCAGCCAGTTCGTGGCGGTGGGGCCGGGAGCGCAGGCCTCCCTGCTGCGGGCCTTCGTGGTGGTGGAGCTGTGCCTCAGCCCGCTGTGCCTGTTCGGGCCGCTGGCCCTGTTCAGCCTGTTCGCCGCCGATGGGCCGCTGTGGCTGGCCCTGGTGCTGCTCACCCTGGCGGTGGGGGGCTCGGCGGTATGGAGCTGCCCCTGCTCACACGCCTGCTGGAGGGCCAGGAGCAGCTGCGCCGGGCCCTGGCCCAGGTGCTGGCCCTCGACTACCTCGGCGCCCTGCTCGGCTCCCTGGCCCTCCCGCTGCTGCTGCTGCCCTGGCTCGGCCTGCTGCCCACCGCCGCCCTGCTGGCCCTGGTGCCCCTGCTCTGCAGCGGCGCCCTCTGCTGGGCCTTCCCCGGCCTGCGCCGCTGGCGCTGGCCCGTGGCCGCGGCCCTGCCGCTGGCCGGCGTGGCGGCCCTGCTGGTGGCGCCGCTGGGCGACCGGGTGGAGGACGGGCTCTACGACGATCCGGTGATCGGCCGGCTGCAGACCCGCCACCAGCGCATCGTGCTCACGCGCCGCCGGGACGATCTGCGGGTCTACCTCGATGGCAACCTGCAGTTCTCCAGCGTCGATGAATACCGCTACCACGAGGCCCTGGTGCATCCCGCCATGGCCCTGCACGGCCGGCCCCGGCGCGTGCTGCTGCTCGGCGCGGGGGATGGGCTGGCGCTGCGGGAGATCCTGCGCTGGCCGGATCTGCAGCGGGTGGACCTGGTGGAGCTGGATCCGGCGATGCTGCGCCTGGCCCGCCGCCACCCGCTGCTGCGGCGGCTCAACGGCGCCAGCCTCGACGATCCCCGGGTGCACGTGCACGTGGGCGACGCCCTGGCCCTGGTGCCCGGCCTGCCCGGCCGCTACGACGTGATCATCGCCGACTTCCCCGATCCCGCCACCCCGGCCCTGGCCCGGCTCTACAGCCTGGGCTTCTACGGCCGCCTGCTGGGGCGGCTGGCCCCCGGCGGGCTGGTGGTGACCCAGGCCTCCACGCCCTTCTTCACCCCGCGGGTGCTGGCCTCCATCCAGGCCACCTTCGAGGCCCTGGGCCTCGACACCCGGCCCTACAGCGTCACGGTGCCGAGCTTCGGGCCCTGGGGCTTCGTGCTCGCCCACCGGCCCACGGCGACCCTCGCCGCCGGCGACCTGCCCTTCCAGGCCCGCTGGCTCGACCGGGCCCAGCTGCGCCATCTGTTCGACCTGCCCCGGGATCTGCGGCCGGGCCCCGGGGAGCCGGTGGAGCCCAACCGGCTGGTGCTGCCCGTGCTGGTGGACTACCAGCGCCAGAGCCGCTGGCGCTCCGACTGAGGAGCCTGCGATCCGGTGGGCGTCCTGTGCGGTGCCGATAAGGTGCGGTGCTGACTCTCCGGGGCCATGGCCGTGCTGGTGCTTCTGGTGCTGGTGGCCGCGGCCGCCCTGCTGCTGGCGGTGCAGCGCCAGCGACGGCTGCGCGCCCAGGGCCGCCGCGCCGTGCTGCGGGAGCGCACCCTGTTCGATCTGCAGCTGGGCGACATCGTGCAGGCCGACGGCCGTGACTGGGTGGTGGAGGACCGGCTCCTCTACGAGGAGGAGGGGTTCCAGTGGCTGGAGTATCTCCTGCGCGACGGCGAGGAGGGCCGCTGGCTGGTGGTGAACGAGGACGACTGGCTGGAGGTGAGCTGGCTGCAATCGGTGCCGTTCTCGCCCCCCCTGCCCCTGCCCCGCCAGCTGGAGTGGGAGGGAGAGGGCCTCACGCTCAGGGAGCAGGGCCGGGCCACGGTGACCGCCCGGCTGCGCACCCTCAACAAGCGCCCCGGCCAGTGCCGCTATGCCGACTACCTGGGCAGCGGCGGCCGGGTGCTCTGCGTGGAGCTCTGGGGCAGCGGCGAGGATCAGGAGGCCGAGGTGAGCGCCGGCCACCGGATCGACCCCAGCAGCCTCACCCTGCTGCCGGGGGATGGCCGCTCGGTGTACCGCTGAGCGGCCGGGGCTCCAGCAGGGCCAGGGCCGCGGCCAGGGTGTCGGCCTCGCCGGCGGGTTTGTCCTGGCGCCAGCGGCTGATGCGGGGGAAGCGCACGGCGATGCCGCTCTTGTGGCGGCGGGACGCCTGCAGCCCCTCGAAGGCCAGCTCGAACACCTGCTCGGGCTCCACGGCCCGCACCGGCCCGAACCGCTCGGTGGTGTGGCTGCGGATCCAGCGGTCCAGCGCCGTGATCTCCCGGTCGTTGAGGCCGGAGTAGGCCTTGGCGAAGCTCACCAGGCGGCGTTCACCGCCGGCCCGGTCCCAGAGCCCGAAGGTGTAGTCGGTGAAGAGGTTGGCGCGGCGGCCGCTGCCCGCCTGGGCGTAGAGCAGCACCGCATCGAGCCGGTAGGGCTCGAGCTTGTGCTTCCACCAGTGGCCCCGCCGCCGGCCCGCCAGGTAGGGGGAGGCGGCGGCCTTGAGCATCAACCCCTCGGCGCCCACTGCCCGGGCCTGCTGCCGCAGGGCTTCGAGCTCCTCCCAGCCGGCGAGGGCCAGCGGGGGCGAGAGGCGCAGGGGCCCGGCTTCGGGGGCATCCGCCGCCGCCGGCCGCTGCCGCTGCAGGGCCTCCAGGGCGGCCCGGCGTTGGCGCAGGGGCTGGGGGCGCAGGTCCTGGCCCCCCTGCTCCAGCAGGTCGTAGGCCAGGAACACGGCGGGGCACTCGGCGAGCAGCTTCGGGCCGGGGGCGCGGCGGCCCAGGCGGCGCTGCAGGGCGGCGAAGGGGGCGGGCCGTGGCTCGCCCGCCGGCCACACGATCACCTCCCCGTCGAGCACGGTGCCCTCGGGGAGGGTGTCGGCCAGGGCGATCAGCTCGGGGAAGGCGGGATTGATCAGCTCCTGTCCCCGGCTCCAGAGCAGGCTGGCGCCACCGCGGCGGATCAGCTGGCCGCGGATGCCGTCCCACTTCCACTCGATCAGCCAGTCGTGCACGCCGCCCGCCAGGGGGGCGGTCCCGGGATCGGCGGGCAGCTCCAGGGGTGAGGCGAGGAAGAAGGGATAGGGCCGGCTGCTGCGCGCCTCGTCGCCCTGCTCCGCGGCCAGCAGGGCCGCCCAGGCCGCCGGCGTGGGGGTGAAGCCCCCCATCAGCCGGTGGGCCAGCAGCGACTCCTCCTGGCCGCTCAACCCGGCCAGGGCCCGCAGCACCAGCCCCTGGGCCACGCCGATCCGGAAGCCGCCGCTCAGCAGCTTGTTCATCACCAGCAGCTCCATGCCATCGAGCCGGCTCCAGAGGGCCCGCACCGCCTCCGCCTGGGCCTCGCCCTCCAGGCCGGCCACGCCAGGGAGCACCTCCTCCATCCAGCCGTGGAGCGGGGCCTCGGCGGGTGAGTGCTGGGCCGGGGCTGCCCCCTGGAGTGCCACCTGGCGCCACAGCAGGGCGATGGTCTCGGCCGTGTCCCCCACCTGGGCGTAGCAGTCGTCGAACAGCCACTCCGGCAGCCCCGCCTGCTCCAGGCAGATCTGGCGCAGGCGCCGCGCCGTGATCAGCCGGCGGCGCTGCTTGCCCAGCAGGCAGTGCAGGGCCCAGGCGGCATCGGCGGCCGGTTCCGCCGCCAGCCAGCGCTGCAGCAGGGCCACCTTGGCGGCGGTGCCACCGGTGTGGTCGAGCTGGTCGATCAGCGCGGCGAAGCGGCGCATGGCTGGGCCCCTACTGCTGGTTCAGCGACCAGTCGTACTGGAGATGGGTGAGGCGGTAGTCCCCGCTGCGCAGAAAGGCCCGGTCGGCCGGGCTGACGTAGCCGCTGATGAAGTTCAGGATCTCGCGCTGGCCGTCGTGGTCGCCGAAGCGCTCGGTGGTGGCGTAGCGGCGCTTCCAGTCGTCGCCGAACCACTGGAAGATCTGGGAGATGGCCACGCTGCCCGGGCCGCCGCCGGCGCCTGGGCCGGCGGCGCGGTGGATCACCAGCCCCTGGGGGCTGGCCAGCCAGAGGCGCGACTGCTCGTCGAGCTGGGCGTTGAGCCGCGGCCCGCCGTAGGGCTCGCGGCGCAGGGGCGGGCAGCTGATGGCGGCGCACACCAGGGCCGCATGGATGCGGGGTTCGTCATAGCGCTTGCGCAGGATGCCGTGTTCGATGTGGTCCAGGGTCATCGCCTCCCCCGCCACGGTGTGGCGCTTCAGCTTCCACACCCCGGGGATGTCGCGGATGCTGGCGCGGATCGGATCCTGCTCGATGATCGAGGCCAGGGTGAGGGCGTTGTAGGCGTTGAGCAGGAAGGCGATCTGCTCGCTGGGATGCCAGCTGGCGAAGCGGGCGGGCTCCACGGCGCCGATGGCGGCCACATAGGCCTTCAGATCCTGTGGGTTCTGCTGCAGGCCCCGGTAGTCCACCAGGCCCTGGCGGTCCACGAAGCGCTCCAGCACCCGGCCGTAGGGGGCGTTGTCGAGCGGCGGCCGGGGCGCCGGGCGGGAGGCCGCTTCGCCGGTGCCCGGCGGCGGGGTGTTGGCGCGATCCGCCAGGGACGCACCGCTGCGGCAGCCGGGCAGCAGCACCAGGCCGGTGAGCAGGAGGCAGGGCAGGGACAGGGCTCGGGAGGGCATGGCGGGGAGGGTCAGGGATCGGTGAAGGCCGGGGGGGAGGGGTCGGGGAGAGGGTGGTCGGGGAGAGGGCGGTCGGGGAGAGGACGGCGGTGGCTGGCGAGTGCTTCCAGCCCCAGGCCCAGCAGCAGCGGCGCCCAGAACAGCACCCCCTCCGGCCCGCTGAGGCGCCAGTCGGGCAGCCGGGACGGCAGCACGAAGTAGACGAAGCCCGACAGGCTCACCAGGCGGGCCCCCCAGGCCCGGGTGGGCACGGCGAAGGGCAGGTACCAGCTCACGTACCAGAGATGCACGATCGGCGACAGCATCAGCAGGGCCAGCAGCCAGCGGCGGCTGAAGCTGCCCAGATCCGAGCTGATGGCCACCAGCACCAGGCTCAGCAGGGCCAGCACCGCCAGGAACAGGCTGTTGTGCGCCAGTGTCCAGGGCCAGAGCCGCCCCACCAGGGCCGGCACCAGCTCGGCGCTGCGGCCGAAACGCACGAAGCCGGACCCCAGCGGAATCAGGGGGCAGACACCGGAGCTGCAGAAGGGCAGGGCGGCCGCGGCCAGGGGAAGCAGGCCCAGGGCCGCCAGCGCGGCGCCGTGGCGCCATTGCCGCTGCCGCAGGGCCTGCCACACCAGCAGGGCCAGCATCGGCAGGGAGGTCCACTTGATCGCCGCGCTCAGCCCAACCAGCAGGGCTGCCAGCCGTTGGCGGCCCGGGCCTGCCGCGGGCTCCAGCAGCAGCCAGGCCGCCACCAGGGGCAGCACGAACCAGCTGTCGAAATGGCCGCCGCCGGCCAGGCACACCAGCACAAGCGGATTCCAGGCCACCAGCAGGGCGGCCCGATGGCCGAAGCGGCGGGCCAGCAGAGCGCACACCGCCAGATCGGCCGCCACCACGCCCAGCTTGAGCAGCAGCACGCTGGGCCCGGCCAGGGCCAGCAGCCGGAACAGCAGCTGGGTGAGCGGCGGGTAGATCGCCGTGACCCCCGGATGGTTGATCTGCCCCCACCAGGGGGTGCGGAGGGCCTCCAGCGCCGGGGCATCCGGCGCCAGCAGGAATGGGTTGAAGCCCTCGAGCTGGATCTTGCCCTCCCAGAGGTAGCGCCAGAGGTCGTCGCTGGGCTCCATCGGCAGCAGCAGCAGCCGGGTGGCGATCGCCACCCCCCAGAAGGCGGCGGCGGGCACCCCAGCCAGCCGCCAGGAGAGGGCAAAGCCCAGCCCCATCACCGCAGCGCCTGGCCAGAACCGCTGCAGCACCAGAGGATCGCGGAAGTGCCCGTACGGACTCACCAGCGCGGCGCCGGCCACCAGCAGCACGCCGCAGGCGATCAGCAGCCCCTGCTGGCTCCGGAAGGAGGGCTCGGTCATGGCAGCAGCCCCAGCTGCCGCCCGTAGAGCCTGCCCACGGTGGCGAGGATGCCCAGACCCGCGCCCACGCTGCCCCGGAGCGTGCCCGAGATCTTGGAGCGGCCGCCGCGCCGGGGGTGCTGGTGCACACCGCACTCCACGATCCGCAGGCCCGCCTCGATCGCCTTCACCTGCATCTCGATCGTCCAGCCGAAGCCCCGATCGGCCATGGCCATCGCCTCGAGGGCCTCCCGCCGGATCAGCCGCAGCGGGCCGAGATCGGCGTAGGCATGGCCCCAGCCCAGCCGGATCAGGGTGGTGGCGAGCCGGTTGCCGAAGCGCTGCACCGGCGTCAGCCGGGCCCGGCCTGCGGCGGTGGCGCAGCGGTTGCCGAGGATGAGATCGGCCCCGTGCATCAGGGGGCGCCAGGCGGCCACGGCGGCCAGGTCGTCGCTGCCGTCGCCATCGCAGAACAGGATCCAGCGCACCGGATCGGGCAGGTGCTGCAGGCCGGTCCAGCAGGCCCGGCCGTAGCCGGCCCGCGGCTCATGCACCACCTCCGCCCCCGCCGCCAGGGCCAGGGCGGCGCTGGCGTCGCTGCTGCCGTTGTCCACCACGCGGATCGCCCCCACCCCCAGCTCCTGCAGCCGCTGCACCACCGCGCCGATGGTGGCGGCCTCATCGCGCACCGGGATGATCGCCATCACCCTGGCCAGGCTGCTCATGGACATGGGGGGCCTGCTTGCAAACCTCTACCGGTGAGCGGTGGCATCGGATGGCTCTGCCTGCTCCGGCGTTAACACCTGCTCCAGCCCCACCGGCACGTCCATGTGCTGGTTGATCCGGCCGGTGATCAGCAGGGAGCCCCGCTGGTTGGTGGCGATCGCCCACAGCCAGCGGGTGAGCAGGGTGAGGCGGTTCTCGGCGGCGGGCATGAACGCCAGGTGGGCCAGGCCCCAGAGCAGCCAGCCCAGGCTGCCGCTCACCCGCAGGCCGCGCAGATCGGCCACGGCGCTGAGGGGGCCGATCACCGCCATGCTGCCCAGATCGGTCCAGCGGAACGGCGCCATCGGCCGGCCCTGCAGGTGCGCGAGCAGGTCGAGGGCCACCCATCCCCCCATCTGCACGGCTGGGCCCGCCATGCCCGGCAGGGGACGGGCGTCGGGGGTGTGGCTGTAGGCGCACAGGTCTCCCACCACGCGGATCTCCGGGTGACCGGGCACGGAGAAATCGGGCTGCACGATCACCCGGCCGCCGCGATCGAGCCCGCAGCCGGTGAGGTCTGCCAGCCGTCGGCCGAGATGGGAGGCCCGCACGCCGGCCGTCCAGCACACGGTGGCGGCCTCGATCCGCCGCTGGGAAGGGGGGCCGGCCGCCTCCGGCTGGGTGAGGGTCACGGCCCCGGCTTCGATCGCCACCACCCGGCCGCCGAGCATCACCTCCACCCCGCGCCCGCGCAGGGACCGCTCGGCCGCCGCCGAGAGGTCGGGATGCATGGCCCGCAGCAACCGCTCGCCGGGGTCCACCAGGATCACGTGGTTGTGCTCCGGCCGCAGCTGGCGGAACTCCCGCTCCACGCTGTGCGCCAGCAGCTCATGCAGGGAGCCCGCCAGCTCGCAGCCGGAGGGCCCGCCCCCCACCACCAGCACCGACTGGAGCCGCCGCCGCCGCTCGGGATCGGCGCACTGCTCGGCCTCCTCCAGGGCCGTGAGCACCCGCCGGCGGATCTCGTCGGCGTGCTCCAGGATCTTCATCGGCGGCGCCAGCGGCCGCCACTGCTCCTGGCCGAAGTAGGAGCTGCCCGAGCCCGCGGCCAGGATCAGGTGGTCGTAGGCCAGCCGGCGACCGTTGACCACCACCGCCCGGCCGGCCGGGCCGAGGTCGTCCACCTCCCCGAGCAGCACCTGCACGTTCGCCGCCTTCGCCAGCAGGCGGCGCAGGGGCGTGGCCACGTCGGCCTCCGGCACCAGCCCCGTGGCCACCTGGTAGAGCAGCGGCTGAAACAGGTTGAAGTTGCGCTTGTCGATCAGGGTCACGCGCACCGGCCGGTTCATCAGCCGCCGGGCCGCCTGCAGGCCCGCGAAGCCACCGCCCACGATCACCACCCGGGGCCAGGCCGGATCCACGCCGGCGGCAGGATCCAGCTCCAGAAAGAACCGCTCCCGCACCTTGGGCCATCGGCTGATGGGGCCAACCTAGGCAGGGTCCCCTCTGGCCATGCCATCCCCCTAGGGTTGAGAAAGCGACATGGGGGATCAGGCGTTGCGGGCTGAATCCTCCGAACTGGTCCGGAACCTGGCGGTGCCCCTGCCCACCCTCTGGGCCGGGCTGGGGCAGCGGGCGCTGCGGCCCGAGGTGATGGACCAGCCCGCACTGGATCCCGCCGACCACCAGGCCGCCCTGCGGGGGCTGGCCAGGATCAACGCCCTCACCCGCACCACCGGCTGCTTCGCTCCGGCCGTGCGCCGGCTCGCCGGCCGCTGCCCCGGCAGGCCCCTGCGGGTGCTGGATGTGGCCTGCGGCGGTGGCGACACCGTGCGCGCCCTGGCCCGGCTGGGGCAGCGGGAGGGTCTCGCCCTGGAGGTGCACGGCTGTGACCTCAGCCCGGAGGCCGTGGCCCTGGCCAGCCGCACGGCACGGGCCGAGGGGCTGGCGGCGGAGTTCTTCCAGGCCGACGCCCTCGGTGCCCCCCTCCCCGGCGGCTACCAGCTCATCACCTGTTCCCTGTTCCTGCACCACCTCGGCACCGCTGAGGCGGAAACGCTGTTGCGGCGGATGGCTGCGGCCACCGAGGCCCAGCTGCTGGTGCACGACCTGGTGCGCAGCCGCCTCGACCTGCTGCTCACCTGGGCCGGCACCCGCCTGCTGAGCCGATCGCCGGTGGTGCAGGTGGATGGCCCCCTGTCGGTGGGTGGGGCCTTCCGGATCGAGGAGGTGCGGACCCTGGCGGCGGCGGCCGGCCTCGCGGGCGCCGAGCTGCGCCGCTTCTGGCCCGAGCGCTTCCTGCTCTCCTGGTGCCGTCCCGATCGGCCCGAAGCCAGCGGCACCGGGGCGGGTGCTCAAGGGGAGGGCTCCCTTGCCGGTTGATGGCGAGTCCCCGCTCTGGGACGTGGTGGTGGTGGGAGCGGGCCCGGCCGGCTCGGCGGCGGCCCTGGCGCTGGCCCGCCGGGGGGTGCGGGTGCTGGTGGTGGAGCAGCGCCGCTTTCCGCGCTGGAAGGTGTGCGGCGCCTGCCTGAGCCCCCAGGCCATCGCGGCCCTGGGAGCCCTTGGCCTGGAGCAGCTGGTGGAGCGGGGTGTGCCGCTGCGGGAGCTGAAGCTGGGGGTGGCCGGCGCCAGCCTGGCGGTGCCCCTGGGGCGGAGCCGGGCCCTCTCGCGGCCCTGCCTGGACCAGGCCCTGCTGCAGGCGGCCGAGGCAGCCGGGGCGGTGGTGCGGCTTGGCACCCGTGCCGTGCTGGCGCAGGGGCCGGGGCCCTGGCGATCGCTGCTCCTGCAGCGGCGGGGCGGCCAGGAGCCGGTGCGGGCGCGGCTGGTGCTGGCGGCCTCGGGCCTGCTGCCGGCCGCGCTCGGAGCCAGGCCGGCCTGGCGGAGCCTCGCCGCCCCGGACAGCCGCGTGGGAGCGGGCTGCGTGCTGCCGCAGGCTCCCGCCGCCTACGCAGCGGGCACGATCGCCATGGCCGTGGGCCGGGGGGGCTACGTGGGCCTGGTGCGGGTGGAGGACGGCAGCCTCAACCTCGCGGCGGCCCTGGATGGGGAGCTGATCCGGGCGAAGGGCGGTGTGGCCGGCGCCTGTGCCGCCGTGCTGCGGGACGCGGGTTTTGATCCCCTGCCCGCCCTGGCCACGGCCCGCTGGCAGCGCACGCCGCCCCTCAGCCGCCGCAGCGTGCCGCTGGCGGCTGAGCGGCTGCTGCTGCTGGGCGATGCGGCCGGCTACGTGGAGCCGTTCACGGGCGAGGGCATGGGCTGGGCCCTCACCTCCGCCCTCGCCGTGGTGCCCCTGGCGCTGCGGGCCGTGGAGGGATGGGAGGAGGCGATCGCCGCCGAGTGGCCGCGGCGGCACCTGCGCTGGGTGGGCCGCCGCCAGCGGTTCTGCCGCCAGGTGGCCTGGACCCTGCGCCAGCCAGCGCTCTGCAGGACGCTGCACCGCCTCGGCGGTGGCCTGCCCACCGTGGCGGGCTCCCTGGCCGGCGCCCTGCAGCACACGGAGCTGCCGCCATGGGCCTGATCCTGCGCGGCATCGGCACGGCGGTGCCGGAGCGGCGCCTGAGCCAGGAGCAGGCTCTGGCCCTGGCCCCCCAGATGGTGGCCGCCACCGCCCGCCAGCAGCGGCTGCTGCGGCGCATCTACCTGCGCTCCGGCGTGGACGGCCGCCACTGCGTGCCCCTCCTGAACGCTCCCAACCCCTCCACGGCGGAGCGGATGCGCCACTACCGCAGCGAAGCGGTGCCCCTCGCCCTGCAGGCCTGCCGCCGCGCCCTGGAGGACGCCGCCATGGAGCCGGAGGCGATCACCCATCTGGTCACCGTGTCCTGCACGGGGTTTTCGGCCCCGGGGGTGGACCTGGCCCTGATCGCGGCGGTGCCGCTGCGGCCGGACGTGGCCCGCACCCATGTGGGCTTCATGGGCTGCCATGGGGCCCTCAACGGTCTGCGGGTGGCCCGGGCCTTCGTGGAGGCCGATCCCCGGGCCTGCGTGCTGCTGTGCGCCGTGGAGCTCTGCAGCCTCCATCTGCAGGAGGGCTGGCATCCGGACCACATCGTGGCCAATGCCCTGTTCGCCGATGGGGCCGCCGCCGTGGTGGTGGCCGCGCAGGCGGAGCCGGGATCCGAACCGGAGCCTGGGCGCCCGTGCCTGCGCCTGCGGGCCTGCGGCTCCACGGTGATCCCGGCCAGCAGCGATGCCATGGCCTGGATCATCGAGAACCACGGCTTCTCGATGGCCCTCTCGGCCCGGGTGCCCGGGCTGATCGCGGCCCGGCTGCGCCCCTGGCTGGAGGGCTGGCTTGCCGCCCATGGCCTCAGCGTGGCCGCCATCCGCCACTGGGCCGTGCATCCGGGGGGGCCGCGCATCCTGGGGGCGGTGCTGGAGAGCGTCGGGCTGGACCCCGGACGGCTCGATGGCTCCCGGGAGGTGCTTCGGCGCTACGGCAACATGTCGTCCGCCACCGTGCTGTTCATCCTCCAGCGCCTGCTGGCCACCCCTCCAGCCGCTGGCCACGCCGGGGAGGAGCCGGCATCCGGGCTGCTCGGAGCCCCTCGGGCCGGTGCCGCTTCCGGCCCCTGTCTGGCGCTTGGATTCGGGCCTGGCCTCACCGTGGAGGCGGTGTTGTTCGAGCTGCCGTGATGTCCCCGCGCCGCTCCACCAGGTGTGCATCCCGCCAGCAACGCCGACCTCGCCAAGCTGGTGGTGTGGACCTTCATCGCCGGATGTTCCGGGAAGTTCGTGCCCAACCCGCTCAGCCAGCCCTCCGGATCCGATCCGGCCGGATCCCCGTCTGCCTCCGGCCCGGCCGCAATGCTCGAGGGAGCCGATGGTGACTCCTGAACGCGAGCAGCTGCTCTCCCTGCTGCAGGAGCAGCCCAGGGGCCGTGCCCAGCGCCACGACCACATCGTGCGGCAGGCCTTCGCGGCGCTGGAAGCCTCCCGCCCCGCCGACCTCGGCATGGACGGCGCCCCGGAGCTGCTGGAGGGCGTGTGGGAGCTGCGCTGGAGCAGCAGCCGCCAGCCCTATCTGCAGGCCGCCCCCTGGCTGGAGAACCTGCAGGTGCTGGCCCCCTCCCAGGGCCGGGCCATGAATCTGCTGCGGGTCGCCGGTCCGCTGGGCCCGCTGGTGGGCATCGCGCTGGAGGCGGAGATCCGGATCACCACCGCCCAGCGTGTGGAGGTGCGCTTCCAGCGGGGTGGCTGGCTGGGGCCGAGGCTGGCCGGGGGGCGCCTGCAGCTGCTGCGCCGCGTCACTCCCTCCTTTCCGGCCTGGCTGGACATCACGGTGCTGGATCGGGAGCTGCGCCTGTGCCGGGGCAATGCCGGCACCCTGTTCGCCCTGCTGCGCCGCGACGATCTGCAGCTCGCCGACCTGCTGCCCCCGCTGCCTGCCTGAGTCCGGCCCGCCGTGCGGCCAGCGACGGGAAGACGACGGGACGGCGGCTTGGTCAGGGTGGACCCACCCGCCGCAGGCTGCCCATGCCCTCCCCGTTGAGGTTGTCGATCACCACCGCCTCGCTGCGGCCGCCGGAGCCGATCCGGAAGCTGACGGCACTCGGACCTCCGGCGTTCTCGCCCACTGGAACGTAGGAGAACCGGTGCTGGCCCAAAGGGGTGAGCGCCGCGCTGCGCCGCTCGGGGCCGAGGCGGATCACCAGGGCGTCCCCCTCCGGAGCCACCTCCACCGCCCCCAGGTAGGGGTTGGCGTAGGTGCCGGCATAGCGCTCGAGGGGGAGGTCAGGGGCGGCGGGGGGTGCGGTGACGATCGGGTAGTCGGGCTTCATCAGGGCCGCGAAGGCCGGAACCAGCAGGGCGGCGTAGTCGCGCTGCACCTGGCCGTGTTCCACCAGATCGAGGAACCCAGCGATCACCTCCTCCGGCACGCCCATCGGGGTGCCGTTGGTGAGCACGGCGATGCCCAGCCCCTGGGAGGGGATGAGGCTCACGGCCGTGGCGGCCCCGAGGGCGAAGGCCCCGGAGTGGCTCAGGCGCACCTGATCCGGGGGCGTGAAGCCCACGTTCCAGCCCAGGCCGTAGGTGCGGGCCGGATCCCGCGCCGAATCGGCCGGGGGCACGCTGATCATCTGGGGCCGGTGGGTTTCCGCCAGCGCCGCCGCCGCCACCAGCTGGCGACCCTCGAAGCGGCCGCCGTTGAGCTGCAGCCGCATCCAGCGGGCCAGGTCCCGGGCCGAGGCGCTCACCCCGCCGGCGGGCGACTGGGCATCGGGCTGGCGGCCGCCGCTTACCTGCCAGCGGCCGTTCAGCCGCTGGTGCAGATCGGCCCGGTTGCTCCTGGCCAGGTAGTCGCCATGGCGGGAGCTGGTGCTGGCCATGCCGAGGGGCTGGTAGAGCCGCTCGGCGGACAGGGTCTCCCAGCTGCTGCCGGCGGCCCGTGCCGCCGCTTCGCCGGCGGCCGTGAAGCCGAAGTTGGTGTAGGCGTAGGCCGCCCGGAAGCGGTTGCCCGTATCCAGCAGGCTCAGGCGCTCCAGCACCGTGGCGCGATCGAACCCGAGGTCTTCGAGGTCATCGCCCGCATGGTCCGGCAGGCCGCTGCGGTGGGCGAGCAGATCCCGCAGGGTCACCCGCGCTCCGAGGCTGCGGCCGCCGATCGCCACCTCCGGCAGCTGGTCCATCACCGGCGTGTCCCAGCCCACGGTGCCATCGCCCACCAGGGCGGCGATCACCGTGGAGGCGATCGGCTTGGAGAGGGAGGCGAGCTGGAACACCGTGTCGCCATCCACCGCCAGACCGCTGCCGAGCCGGCGGGTGCCATGGCCCTGCAACACCACGGTGCTGTCGTTGTGCACCACCACCACCGCCAGGCCCGGCACGCCGCTGCGGGCCATGGCGGCCTGCACCAGCTCCGGCAGCCGTTCCAGGGCCAGGGCCAGGCGCCCGGCCTGCTCGCCCTTGGCGGCCTGGGCCGTGCCGCGCCGCTCTGCTGCAACGGGCTCCGCGGCCAGAGCGCCCCCCGAGGCCAGCACCAGCGCCAGGCCCAGGGCCAGGGGCCAGGGCAGGCGCCGCCGCAGGCCCGATGCTTCCCCCTGCCCCGCCGCCGGGGACCTCAGCCGGCACCCGCCCCTGAACTCGGCCTGTTGCGCTTCGGCCTGGTCCACGGGCAGGGGTCTTCCGGCTCTCACCATGGCGGGGCTGGCGCTGACGTCAACAGCACCTGCCTGGTGTTCCGCAGGATTCATCGGTAGGTTCCCCTGGAACATTCGCGCCCTGTTGATGACGGCAAGCCCCCCGTCCCCTGCGTCCATGGCACCCAAGGCCGGCCGGATCCTGAACCACATCGGCCGCCACAACATCCGCGGGGATTTCTTCGGGGGGCTCACCGCCGCCGTGATCGCGCTGCCGATGGCCCTGGCCTTCGGTGTGGCTTCCGGCGCCGGGGCGGCGGCGGGGCTGTGGTCGGCCGCGATCATCGGCCTGGTCACGGCGCTGTTCGGCGGCACGCCGGCCCTGATCTCCGAGCCCACCGGCCCGATGACGGTGGTGTTCACCGCCGTGCTGGCGAGCCTCACCACCCGGTTGGACAACCCCGCCGAAGCCCTGGCGGTGGCCTTCACCGTGGTGATGCTCTCGGGGGTGTTCCAGATCCTCTACGGGGTGTTCCGGCTGGGCCGCTACATCACCCAGATGCCCTACACGGTGATCTCGGGCTTCATGAGCGGCATCGGCACGATCCTGATCGTGCTGCAGATCGGCCCCCTGCTGGGCCAGGCTCCGCCCCCCGGCGGTGTGCTGGGCACGCTGCAGAACGTGCCCCAGCTGCTGCAGGGGATCCGGCCGATGGAGTCGGCCCTGGCCCTGCTCACCCTGGCGGTGCTGTGGTTCACGCCGGAGCGGGTCAAGCGGCTGATCCCCTCCCAGCTGTTCGCCCTGATCGTGGGCACGATCCTCTCGCTGGTGGCCTTTCAGGGCGTGGAGCTGCGCCGCATCGGGGCGATCTCCAGCAGCCTGCCGGCGCTCACCCTGCCCTCCCTCTCCCCGGATGTGCTGCAGCTGGTGCTGATCAATGCGGCCCTGCTCGGCATGCTCGGCTCGATCGACTGCCTGCTCACCTGCCTGGTGTCCGACAGCCTCACCCGCACCGAGCACAGGTCGAACAAGGAGCTGGTGGGGCAGGGGGTGGCCAACATCGCCGCCGGTCTGTTCGGCGCCCTGCCCGGATCCGGGGCCACCACCGCCACGGTGGTGAACATCCAGGCGGGGGGGCGCACCGGGCTCTCGGGGGTGCTGCGGGCGGTGATCCTGGCCCTGCTGATCCTGGCGGGGTCGGGGCTGGCGGCCCAGATTCCCCTGGCCGTGCTGGCGGCGATCGTGTTCAAGGTGGGGATCGACATCGTGGACTGGGGCTTCCTGGCACGGGTGCCCCGGCTCTCCGGCAAGGGGGCCCTGATCACCTACGTGGTGATCGCCCTCACGGTGCTGGTGGATCTGATGGTGGCCGTGGGGGTGGGCATCTTCATCGCCAACATCATCACGATCGACAAGATGAGCGCGATGCAGACCCGGGGCGTGCGGCTGGTGAGCACCGGCGACGACGCGGCCGAGCTGAGCGATCCCGAGCGGCAGCTGCTCACTGCCGGCGCCGGCCAGGTGCTGCTGTTCCAGCTGAACGGCTCGATGATCTTCGGGGTGGCCAAGGCGATCAACCGGGAGCACAACGCCATCGGCGACTGCAGGGCCGTGATCTTCGACCTCAGTGAAGTGGTGCATCTGGGCCTCACGGCGGCCCTGGCGATCGAGAACGCCGTGGAGGAAGCGGTGGAAGCCGGCCGCAACGTCTATGTGGTGGGGGCCCGGGGCACCACCCTGCGGCGGCTGGAGCAGCTCAAGCTCTACGAACAGCTGCCGCGCGATCACATCGATCTCACCCGCCACCAGGCCCTCAGCCATGCCGTGGAGGCCCTGGCCCCGGCAGCTCAGGCAGTGCCGTGAGCTCCTGAGCCCGCCGCCGCTCGCCACAGCCGCAGGCCCACCACCTCGCCCTGGATGCCCTGGTCGTAGCGGGTGGGGAACTGGCCGTGGTTCCAGCCGGGCGGCAGCTGCTCCAGGAGCGGGGCCACGTAGGGGTGAATCCGGGCCGCCCCGCCCTGCAGGGTGTGGGCCGGATAGACCCGCAGCTCCCGGCGGCAGACCCGCAGGAGCTCCTGCAGTGCCGCCGCGTGCCAGTCCAGATCGAGGCCGGCACCCTGCAGCAGGCCGCCATCACCCACTGGGGCATAGGCGAACAGCAGGCTGCCGCTGAGCACCAGATCGAAGCTCTGGTCTGCGAAGGGAAGGCGGGGCAGGGCGGCGGCCAGGTAGTTCTGGGGGTGCTCCTGGCGATCGGCCTGAAACTGGCGAAACGCCTCCTGTTTGGCCCTGAAATACCCCTCCCGATCGAAGTCGTCGCGGAAGGTGGGGTCGCCGGGCTGCTGGGCCGCCACCCGGGCGATGTCCTCCAGCGTGCGGGCCTCCAGGTCGTGGGCGCTCAGGCCGTAGCTGGGATCCACGGCGGTGGGAGCCGCACCGAGCCGCCGCAGCAGGCAGCTCAGGGATCCCGGCCCGCCGGGGCAGTCGAGCACCTGAAGTCCTCCCACCTCCTGGGGATCGAGGCCGAACATGGCGAGCAGCTCCTCACCGGTACGGCCGAACGAGAGCACCCGGTCAAACTGCATCGGCCCGAGGCGCACAACGTCCATGCTGGACCGGCTGCATCCGGATGGGCGGGGAGCTGCCCCTCCTCAGCGGTTGAGCCGCTGCATCCGCCAGGTCACGAAGGTGCCCACCGGGCTCCAGAGCAGGTAGGGAATCAGCAGCAGCCAGGCCGGCTGGGAGTGGGGCGCCACCAGCACCGCCAGGGCCACGCCCCACACCCAGCCGGCGAAGCCCACCGCCGTGCCGTTGGCCAGGTTGCGGGTGCGGCAGATGAGCCAGGTGTAGCTCTGCACCAGCACCAGCAGACCCAGATAGCCGGCCATCAGCCCGGCGCTGCGGCTCGCGTTCCAGCTCAGCAGGGCCGAGGCGTAGAAGCAGGCGTAGATCGCCATCCAGATGAAGGGGATCAGCGGCTCGAAGGTGAGCCAGGCCGGCCGCCGCAGACGCAGGAACACGGCGAAGTCCTCCCGGCCCGGGTTGAGGGCGGCCACCACGGCGGCCATGGTGAGCAGGATCAGCAGGGCAGCGGTCATGGCTGCGGATCCTCTCGTCTTGCCACCACTCTGGCAGCCGCCACGGCGGCCAGCATGGTTTCCCGCAGACCCGGAGGCCGGCCCCCATGCTTCCTGCCGCCCTGTTCCTCGACCTCAACGGTGTGCTCTACGACCACCCCGGCACTCCCCTGCCGGGGGCGGTGGCCACGGTGAGCTGGGCCCGGCAGCGGGGCCTGCCGCTGCGGTTCGTGACCAACACGGCCACCCGCCACCACCTCCAGATCCAGCGCGACCTGGCGGCCATCGGCGTCCGGGTGGAGCCGGGCGAACTGTTCACCGCCCCCCTGGCGGCCCGGGCCTGGATCCGGGAGCGGGGGCTCACGCCCCACTGCCTGGTGCATCCGGCGATCCGCGGTGTGTTCGCGGATCTCGAGGGCCAGAGCCCGGACTGCGTGCTGCTGGGGGACGCCCGCGGGGAGCTCACCTATGCCGCCCTGAACCGGGCCTTCCGGCTCCTGCTGGACGGTGCTCCCCTGATCGGTCTGGGCATGAACCGCCGCTTCCGCGAGGGAGGCCAGTGGATGCTGGATGCGGGGGCCTTCATTCAGGGCCTCGCCTGGGCGGCGGAGGTGGAGCCGGTGGTGATGGGGAAGCCCTCAGCCGCGTTCTTCGCCCAGCTGGTGGCGGATGTGGGGCTGCCGGCGGAGCAGTGCCTGATGGTGGGGGACGACGCGGAAGCCGATGTGGCCGCCGCCCTGGCGGCGGGGCTGCGCGGCTGTCTGGTGCGCACGGGGAAGTACCGGCCGCAAGACGAGCGCCGATGCGCGCCGCAGGCTCTGGTGATCCCCAGCCTTGCCGAGCTGCCCGGGGCCCTGGAGCGCGGCTGAGGGAGCCGGGGCTCAGCGCCCCTCGCAGTGCTCCACGGCCCGCAGGTAGAGCAGCTTGCCCGGCCCCTCCTGGCCGGTGAGGTTGGCGGCGCGGCGCAGCTGGATCTGGGCGTCGACGCAGCGGTTGTAGCGGTGGTCGCGCACGGCCGAGGGGATCTGCAGCACGGCGATCGCCACCAGGCTGAGGCTGGCGATCGCCGCCAGCACCGGGTAGGCGTGGGCGCGCACCATCGCGCGCGGGCTGAGCTGCTGTCCTTCGTGGTCGGCCATCGCGGCGGGGCTGGTGCCTCCATCCTGCCCAGTGCCTCTCCGCCGGGGCCCGCCAGGATCTGCCTAGGCCGGGAGTCTGACGATGCCACCAGCGCCACAAGCTCCACAGGCGCCGCCGATCGCCGCCGCCGGCGCTTCCGCAGTCCACCGGGGCGCCGGCCCGCCGGCGGTGCACCGGGGCGCGGGCCTGGGCTGGCTCGAGCCCACCAACGGGCTGCTGCTGGCCTGTGCCCTGACCTACGGCCTGATCGGCGAATGGGTGGATGGCGCCATCCTGCTGGTGTTCGTGCTGGGCATCAGCCTCCTCGATGCCGTGCAGCAGCGGCGCAGCAGCCGCGCCCTGGCGGAGCTGGCCCGCCTGTCCGCGCCCCGGGCCCACGTGCGGCGCGACGGTCGGGAGCTGGACCTGCCGGCCGAGCAGGTGCGGCTGGGCGACCGGCTGCGCCTGGAGGAAGGCGACCGGGTGGCGGCCGACGCCGCCCTGCTGGAGGCGGTGGGCCTGTGGCTGGACGAATCCCTGCTCACCGGTGAATCCCTGCCGGTGGCCCGCTCCAGCCCTGGAGAGCGGATCCTGGCGGGCTCGCTGGTGGCCGGCGGCCGGGGCTGGGCGGAGGTGGTGGCCGTGGCCGACGCCACCGAGCTGGGCCGGCTCGGCCGCAGCCTGGCCGCCGTGCAGCCGCCGCCCACCCGGCTGCAGCGCCAGACCCGCCGCCTCACCGCGCGCCTCACCGTGCTGGCCCTGGGCCTCTGCGCGGTGCTGGCCGTGGTGCAGGGGGCCAGCAGCGGCAGCTGGCCCCAGGCCCTGCTGGCCGCCCTGGCGCTGGCGCTGGCGCTGCTGCCCAACGAGATCCCCGTGGTGCTGGCCCTGTTCCTGGCCCTCGGGGCCCTGCGCCTGGCCCGGATCGGGGTGCTGGCCCGCTGGCCCGCGGCGGTGGAGAGCCTGGGCAGCGCCACCGTGCTCGCCGTGGACAAGACCGGCACCCTCACCGAGAACCGCATGGGGGTGCAGCAGCTGCTCATCTGGCCGCAGCAGCAGCAGTGGCGGGCGGGGGAGGACCTGGGGGAGCCCTTTCACCCCCTGGTGGAACTGGCGGTGCTGGCCAGTCGCGGCGATCCGGTGGATGCGATGGAACGGGCGATCCAGCGCCTCGCCGGCGAGGCGCTCGCCGGCACCGAGCACCTCCATCCCGACTGGCCCCTGGAGCGTGAGTACCCGCTGCAGAGCGACCTGCTGGTGTTCTCCCGGCTCTGGCAGGACGGGCAGGGGGGCCTGCGGCTGGCCGCCAAGGGAGCGCCCGAGGCGATCGCCGATCTGTGCCACCTCGAGGCCGGCCCCGCCGCCGCCCTGCTTGGTGCCGCCGATGGCCTCGCCCGCCAGGGGCTGCGGGTGCTGGCCGTGGCCCGTGGACTGGATGGCGTGCCGCTGCACGGGGGAGAGCCGCCGGCCCGCGGCGATGCCCTGCCGGATCACGTGCACGGCTACCTGTTCGAGCCTGTGGGCTTGGTGGGCCTGGCCGACCCCCTGCGCTCCGACGTGCCGGCGGCGATCGCCACGGCGCGGGCCGCCGGGGTGCGGGTGGTGATGATCACCGGGGACAGCCCGGTGACCGCCCGCTCGATCGCCGATCAGGCGGGCCTGCCGCCGGGACCGGTGCTCTCCGGTCCTGAGCTGGAGGCCCTCACCCCCGGGGCGCTGGCGCGCTCGATCCGGGAGGTGCCGGTGTTCGCCCGGGTGATGCCCCGGCAGAAGCTGCAGCTGGTGCGGGCGCTGCAGGCCGCCGGGGAGGTGGTGGCGATGACCGGCGATGGCGTCAATGACGCCCCGGCCCTCAAGGCCGCCGACATCGGCGTGGCCATGGGCCGGCGCGGCACCGCCGTGGCCCGGGAGGCGGCCGATCTGGTGCTGCTGCGCGACACCTTCGGCGATCTGGTGGCCGCGCTGAAACTGGGCCGGCGCGTGGAGGCCAACCTGCACCGGGCCCTGGGCTACACCCTGGCCATCCATCTGCCGATCGCGGGGCTCAGCCTCCTGCCCCTGCTGCTGCCGGGCCATCCCCTGCTCCTGCTGCCGGTGCACATCGCCCTGCTGCATCTGGTGATCGACCCGGCCTGCACGGTGGTGTTCGAAGCCCTGCCGGCAGCGCCGGACCTGATGCGTCAGCCCCCCCGCCCGCCGGAGGCCCCCCTGTTCGGTGCCGGCACCTGGCGCCGCTCCCTCGCCCAGGGAGCCGTGCTGCTGGCGGCCGCCCTGGTGCTGGCCTTCTGGCCGGAGGCGAGCGTGGAAACGCGCCGCAGCCTGGTGTTCTCCCTGCTGCTGCTCGGTGGCGGGGGGCTGGTGTGGCTGAACGGCGATCGCCGCAGCGCCATCACCGCCGCCGGCGCCGGCCTCGGCCTGGGGCTGTGGCTGCTGCTGGCCGTCTCCTGGATCCGCCACGGCCTCAGCCTGGCCCCGTTGGCGCCGGCCGAGGTGGTTACGGTGCTCTGCACTTCCCTCCTGGCCCTGGGGCTGGCGGCTGTGTTCAGCGCCGGGGCGGATATCCAGCGCCCGGGCCGCCTCTTCCCGTGACCAGCATCCCCTCCATGGAGCTCCACGCCGATCGAACCCAGCGCGTGGCGCTGGACACCAATGCCCTGGCCTGGACCCCTTCACCGCTGCCCGGGGTGGAGCGGCGCATGCTCGACCGTCTCGGTGGGGAGGTGGCCCGCGCCACCTCGATCGTGCGCTACGCCCCAGGCAGCCGCTTCGACCGCCACACCCATGGCGGCGGCGAGGAGATCCTGGTGCTGGAGGGCACCTTCTCCGACGAGCAGGGGGACCATCCGGCCGGCACCTATCTGCGCAACCCGGCCGGCAGCTCCCACGCCCCGTTCAGCAGGGAGGGCTGCACGATCCTGGTGAAGCTGCACCAGATGCACCCCGCCGATCCGCAGCGGCTGGCGATCGACACCACGCAGGGCACCTGGGTGCCGGGGCTGGTGAGCGGCCTGACCGTGATGCCGCTGCACGCCTTCGGCTCGGAGCATGTGGCCCTGGTGCGCTGGGCGCCCGGCACCGTGTTCCCGCCCCACGGCCACCCCGGCGGCGAGGAGATCCTGGTGCTGGAGGGGGTGTTCCAGGATGACCAGGGCAGCTATCCGGCCGGCAGCTGGCTGCGCAATCCGCCCGGCAGTGCCCACCGCCCATGGAGTGAGGCGGGCTGCACCATCTGGGTGAAGACCGGCCACCTGCCCGACACCCTGCCGGCAGTGCTCATTTGCTGACAGTGGTGACCAGGTTGTGACCGGGTGTCAAGTTGCCGAAATAGTCCTTTACGTTGATGGAGGTTTGACGCCTGCCCACGGCTGACTCCATTCACCATGCGGTTTCTGCCATGAACCTTCAACAAGGTCAGATCGTTCAGCTCACCACCAACCCCGACCAGGCCTACCAGGTGCTCAGCATCGACCAGGACGGCGACTGCTGCTGGGTGCGTCGCTGGCCCCTCTCCCGCCACGGCTCCCCCGCCTTTGCCGTACCGCTGCGCCAGGTGGCCTGCAGGGAGCTGGCGCCCTCCTGATCCCCGAGGCAGCGCCATGATTCCGATGCGCTTCCTGATGGCGAACCGCCTGCTCCACTGGGCGGGGTGCGCGGCGCTCGGGGCTGCTGGCCTGGCCGGCCTCACCGAGCTGCTGCTGCTGGGTGCCGCCTCAGGAGGCTGATGCCGGAACGGGGTCATCGCCCCGCCGCCCGTGGCCGCTCTGGGCGGAGGGGAGAGCCGGCTCCGCGCCCGGACCCGCGCCCGGCCTCGTCTCGTGCACGAGCCGGGCAATCTGATGGGGCTGCCCACTGCTCTGGGCCAGCAGCAGGGCCTGCCCGGCCCGGGCCAGCAGATCCTCGATCCGCTGATCGGTGGGGGTCAGCTCCGTCAGCCCCCCGCTCACCTGCAGACCGGGGTCGCCGCTGAGCTTCCCCTGCAGATCCGCGATGCCGCAGCGGATCGCTTCGGAGCGCTCCATGGCGGCGTCCTGGCCGGTGTCGACCATCAGGATCGCGAAGGCGTCATCCCGCATGCGGCCGAGCAGATCCCGCGGACGCCGCTGGGAGCGGCACACCTCCGCCACGGCGCGCAGCAGCTCGTCGCCCGTCTGGTGGCCCCAGCGGTTGTTGATGGTGCTGAACTGATCGATGTCGATCAGCAGCAGGGCCATGGGGTCACCATCGCGAAGGGCCCGGTTCAGTTCGCGCTGTCCCTGCTCCAGAAAACTCATCCGGTTGGCGAGGCCCGTGAGCGGACAGAGACTGGTCTGCCGGCGAAGCTCCAGTTCACGCACCACCAGGTCGGCCAGTTCCTGCAGCAGCTTCACCTGGGCTGCGCTCAAGCGGCGCGGTTGCCGATCGATCACACAGAGGCTGCCGAGGTTGTGCCCTTCGGCGGAGGCCAGCGGAGCGCCGGCATAGAACCGGATGCCCGGCTCGCCCAGCACTAGGGGATTGGTGCAGAACCGGGGGTCGGTGCGCGCATCCGGCACCACCAGCGGTTCGCCCTCGGTGATGGTGTGGGCGCAGAACGCCTGCTCGCGCGGCGTTTCTGTGATGTCCAGCCCATGGCGGGCCAGGAACCACTGGCGGTTCTTGTCGATCAGGGAGATCAGGGCGATCGGCGTTTCCAGCACCGTGGAGGCCAGGCGCACCAGCCGATCGAAGTGGGTGTCGTCGGGGCTGTCGAGCACCCCGTAGCGCTCGAGATCCCGTTGCCGGTCGGGCTCGTCGGCAGGCAGGGGGTAGTCGGGATACATCGTGCTCCTCACCTGCAGGCATCACCTTAGGAATATTTCCCGGCCACCCAGAAGCGGACCCCATAGGTTGAAGACAGGGCTGCCCGTGCTGGTTCCCCGCCGATGAGCGCCACGTCCTCCTCTTCCCCCTCCTCCCCGTCCCCCTCCTCCTGCTGCGCCGGCAACGGCCCCGGGCCCGGCCTGGCCGAGTCGGCGGGGGCCATGGACCGGGAGCTGGCCCGGGAGCTCACCCTGCTGCGCCGCAAGCTGGGTGTGGCCGCGGTGCTCACCCTGCTGGTGATGCTCTCCAGCCTGCCCCACATGCTCGGGCGCCATTCCCTGCCCCTGCTGCCGCACTGGTTCACCAGCCCCTGGACCCAGCTGCTGCTCACCACGCCGGTGCTGTTCTGGTGCGGGCGGGAGTTCTTCAGCGGCGCCGCCTCGGCCTTCCGCCAGCACAGCGCCGACATGAACACCCTGGTGGCCGCCGGCACCGGCATCGCCTGGCTCACCTCCGTGGTGGCCACCCTGGCGCCGCAGCTGCTCACGGCCGAGGGCCTGCCGGCGGATGTGTACTACGAAACCGCCGCGGTGATCCTCACCCTGGTGCTGCTGGGCCGCCTCCTGGAGGCCCGGGCCCGTGGGCAGACCTCCGAGGCGATCCGGCGGCTGCTGCAGCTCCAGCCCCCCACCGCCCGGGTGCTGAGGGACGGCGTGCCCCAGGAGATCCCGGTGTCCCTGGTGGAGGTGGGGGATCTGGTGCAGGTGCGCCCCGGCGAGAAGCTGCCCGTGGACGGGGTGGTGGTGGAGGGCCGCTCCTGGGTGGAGGAGTCGATGCTCACCGGCGAGCCCACTCCGATCCAGAAAGGCCCCGGCGACACCGTGATCGGCGCCTCGCTCAACCGCAGCGGCAGCTTCAGCTTCCGCGTGAGCCAGGTGGGGAGCGACACGGTGCTGGCCCAGATCGTGGAGCTGGTGCGCCAGGCCCAGAGCTCCCGCACCCGGGTGCAGCGGCTGGCGGATCAGGTGGTGGGCTGGTTCGTGCCGGCGGTGATCGCCCTGGCCATCGCGGCCTTCGTGCTCTGGTTCCTGATCAGCGGCAACGCCGTGCTGGCGATGCTCTTCCTGGTGAGCGTGCTGGTGATCGCCTGTCCCTGTGCCCTCGGCCTGGCCACCCCCACCTCGATCATGGTGGCCTCGGGCAAGGGGGCGGAGAACGGCCTGATCTTCCGCAGCGCCGAGGCCCTGGAAACCGCCGGCGGTCTGCGCACCCTGGTGTTCGACAAGACCGGCACCCTCACCCGCGGTCAGCCGGCGGTCACCGAGTTCGAGCGGCTGGGCTGGGGCCGGCTGCCGGCGCCGGAACTGCTCGCCGCCGTGGCGGCCCTGGAGGAGCGCTCGGAGCATCCCCTGGCGGAGGCGATCGTGGCCTACCTCCGCCCCCAGCTCGGCCCTGGGGCGCCGCCCGTTGTGGAGCAGTTCGAGGCGGTGGCCGGCCTGGGCGTGCAGGGCCGCGCCGGTGGCCACCAGGTGCGGGTGGGCACCCCCCGCTGGTTCCGGGAGCTCGGCCTCGAGACCACGGCCCTCGATCCCCTCGCCGCCCGGCTGGAGGCCGCCGCCTGCAGCGTGGCGGCGGTGGCGGTGGACGGCCGGATCGAGGCCTGCTTCGGCATCGCCGATCCGCTCAAGCCGGAGGCCGCCGCCGCCGTGGCGGCCCTGCGGCGCCTCGGCCTGCAGGTGGTGCTGCTCAGCGGCGATGCCCGCCGCACCGCCGAGGTGGTGGGCGCCCAGGTGGGGATCGAGCGGGTGATCGCCGAGGTGCGCCCCGCCGACAAGGCCGCGGTGATCCAGCGGCTGCAGGAGCAGGGGGAGGGGCCGGTGGCGATGGTGGGCGACGGCATCAACGACGCCCCGGCCCTGGTGGCGGCCGATGTGGGCCTGGCGATGGGCACCGGCACCGATGTGGCGATCGCCGCCAGCGACATCACCCTGATCTCCGGCCAGCTGGCCGGCGTGCCGGCGGCGATCGAGCTCAGCCGCCACACCATGGCCAACATCCGCCAGAACCTGCTGTTCGCCTTCGCCTACAACGTGGCCGGCATCCCGATCGCCGCCGGCCTGCTGTTCCCCTTCACCGGCTGGCTGCTCAGCCCGATGCTGGCCGGCGCTGCCATGGCCTTCAGTTCCGTGTCGGTGGTGAGCAACGCCCTGCGGCTGCGCCGCTTCCGGCCCAGGCCCCTGCCCGCTGCCGCCCGCCGATGACCAGCCTGCTTGCCGCCGCTCTCTCCTCGTCCGAGCCGCTCTGGCGCTCGATCGAGCAGCCCCTGGCCCTGCGGCTGGCCGTGGCCGCCGCCGGCCTGGCCCTGATCGCGGCGGAGCTCTGGTGGTTCCTGGGCCGCCACGGCACTGCCGCCCTGGCCACGGCCGCGGCGGGGGGCTGGCAGGAGGTGACCATCACCGTGGATGGGGGCTATGTGCCGGCGCGGGTGCGGTTGCAGGCCGGCCGGCCGGTGCGGCTCACCTTCCACCGGCTCGACCCCAGCAGCTGCGTGGCCCGGGTGATCGTGCCGGACTTCCAGCGCAGCCTCGATCTGCCCCTCAACGCCCGCACCAGCCTGGAGCTGCCGCCGCTGGAGCCCGGCATCTACCCCTTCCACTGCGGCATGGCCATGGTGCGCGGCGTGCTGGAGGTGGTGCCGGATCAGTCGAGGGCGATGCGCTCCAGGGAGCGGGGCGTGGCCGTGAGCGACGGCCCCAGCGACGGGCTGAGTTGATCGATCAGCAGCAGAGCCGGGGCCATCAGGATCACGCCCGCCACCACGGTGGTGATCAGCTGAACCAGCGCCGCATCGTCGGTGGACTCCCACCGCTGGCGGAAGGGAGAAGGCCCCCAGCCGCCCCGTCCGGCCGGATGGTGGTGCTGCTGGTGGTTCATGGCGACCGGGATCCACCGTGTGTCGTCACACGGCCCTGCGGTTCAG
Organism: Cyanobium sp. NIES-981; assembly: GCF_900088535.1. Lineage (NCBI taxonomy): Bacteria > Bacillati > Cyanobacteriota > Cyanophyceae > Synechococcales > Prochlorococcaceae > Cyanobium > Cyanobium sp. NIES-981. The sequence goes on from NZ_LT578417.1 coordinate 306,786, forward strand.
ACCCTAAAAGTGAACCGGAGGAGAAACACAGGGGGCTCGGCCATTCGTCGCCTCCCGTTTCATTGCTTAAGACGAGCACACACTGGAGGCCTGTTCAGCCCGCACCCCGGCACCCCCGCCCCCATGGATGAAGCCAGCCTGCGCACCCTGTTCACCAAGCCCTACGGCTCCCCCGCGCCCTCGCAAGACCTGTGGCGCTCCCACTACGCCGAGGACGTGCACTTTCAGGATCCGACCCAGGAGCGCCAGGGCCTGCAGGCCTACATCGAGGCCCAGGAGGCTCTGGTGAAACGCTGCGACGACGTGATGCTGAAGCCCGCCGCGATCGCGATCGACGGCACCACCGCGTTCATCGAGTGGGAGATGGGCCTGAAGATCAGGGGCATCACATTCACCTATCCCGGCACGACCCGCCTGCTGCTCAACGAGGCCGGCCAGATCGTGGACCATCGCGACTACTTCGACTTCGTGGGGCCCACCTTTGCGCCGGTGCCCGTGGTGGGAGGGTTCGTGCGCTGGCTCTACAGGCGCTTCGTGGACTGAACCTCCCAGTTCCGCAGGGTCTCCAGCGTGAGCTCCGCCAGTTCGGGCCAGCTGCCATCGATCGTGAGCACATGGCCGCCGCCCTCGAGCCAGTGGAAGCGGGTACGGGCCGGATCGAGCCAGCGCTGCAGCAGGGCCATGGACCGCTCCGCCCGCACCACCCGGTCCTGATGGCTCAGCACCACCAGGGCCCGCAGCGGCAGACCGTTCCGGCGCAGCTGCCGGCGGACCCGGGCGATCAGCCGCAGCACCTCCAGGCTGGTGGCCACCGGGTAGCGCCCATACCCCCAGAACCGCGCGCCGGCGGCCGGGTCCACGAAATCCTCCGGCGGCTTCGGCAAGGTGTGCACCAGCAGCCGCAGCAGCGGTGCCAGGAAGCGGCGCCGGTCCCGCACGGCGATCGGGGGGGAGAACAGCAGCAGCCCCTCCAGCCGGGAGTTCTGCAGACCGGCCTCCAGGGCCAGCATCGCCCCCAGGGACAGTCCGCCCACCACCACCCGCTTCCCCCTGGCCTCCAACTGGTCGATGGCCTCGCTCACCTGCTGAGTCCAGTCGCGGGCGAGCACCGGCTCCAGATCCTCCACGCAGCTGCCGTGGCCCCGCAGCAGGGGCACCTCCACGCTGTATCCCTGCTGGTGCAGGCGCCGGGCCAGGGGCTTCATCTCCGCTGCCGAGCCCGTGAAGCCATGCAGAAGCAGCACCGCGGTGGGCCCGTCAGCGAGCAGCGACAGTGGAGCGGGATCGGCGAGCTTGGGCATGGTTCCGGAGTCACTCCCGCTGGGGCCTGGTGCTGCTGCGGCAGCGGGATGTGCCCGCCAGCTTCTTCCCGATCGGCAAACGCTTCCGGTGTGACACTGCTTCCCGAGCGTGTCACCTGGTGGTGGTGTGGCGACCGGCTGGGGAGGCACGGCTCCAGCTGATCTGGCATCCCCGGCAGGAGTCCAGAAGCTGTGACCTGGCCGCGCCCCGGGCTGCAGGACCCCTGACCATGCCATCCTGAGCGGGGTCCTTCTCGACACGCCCCCACCACCTGCCGCCATGCAGCCCCAGGGCCCGAATCCGCCCCCCCGCCGGCTCATCGCTGCAGAGTTGGTGATGGTGGGCTGTGCCGTGCTCGGCCTGGCGGTGATGGCCACGATCGGCCTGATCATCTATGAGCGGGTGCCGTTCACTCCGGAGCGGCGCCAGCTGTTTCGCTCGCGGATGGAGGCCGAACGGCAGCAGAAGCGGGAACAGCAGGAAGCGCTGCCCTGGCGCTGAACCCTGGCTTCAGACCGGCGCCAGGACCTCGTCAAGCTTGGGCAATCCAACATGGAGAGCACGGGCCAGATGGGTGGGGAGCTGGCGCACGAAGGCCACGCGCGGAAGCGGCAGTTCTTCGATGGGGAGCTCTTCGCCGTAGAGGCGGAGGTACTCGTCGAAGTTGTCCCAGTAGCTCTCTCTTGGGATGATGTCGATGTGAGATTCGGCCTGAAGATCGTTGGCCACGATCAAGCGGTGGGTCTCAAGCTCGATGTTGAAGTAGGTGATCTCCTGATGGTCGGTCCACTCCTCCACAGAGGTTTGGTGGATGGTGGTGTCGTTGACCAGCACGGAAGCATTCACGAGGTGGTCGTCCACCAGGATGGCATGGCCGGGGGAGACGAACAGGTCGCGGCTTGGAAGCCCCTGGCCGAGGGCATGGGCCTGGATCCGGATCGGCAGAAACTGCCCCCAGTGCAGGCATAGGGGATGGGCTGAGTTGCGGGAAATGAAGCGAACCGCCTGGGGCCCCTGATCGGTAGCCACGAGATCACCGATCGCCAGGGTTTCGATTGGCCGAGCACCTTCCGGGGTGGCAATCAGGGTGCCGGTGACGAAGCAGCTCCAGGGGGCATTGTCGGTGATGTTGGTCTGGCTGGTGATAAGGCTGGTGGAGACGGTGTACCACGTGCCTCCCGTGCCACTTGCCTGGGTCGAGAATGCCAACACGTTTCCATTGGCTGGGCCAGAAGCATCGTCTCCTCGGAAAAAGAGATTGAGGGTGGTGGTTCCATACTTGACCACCACGGCCTCGCCGACTTGAAGCGAGGTACTGGTCACCGACTCGGTGACACTCACATTTCCGCTCCCGGAGAGATCGGTGGGAGGACTTGCAGGAGTCACCTTCAAGCTACTGCCCGTGCCAGTCTGGGTGACTGCCTGAATGGTAGAGAAGGTCCAGGTGAACATGCTCTTGTTGGGCAACGCTGGAGGATGTTTAATCACTCTGCCCTTGCACCCTCCCTCCCCGGTTGCGTTCTTCTGAGAACTTGCCTGGATTTTCCTTGTGGATTCCTGAGATTCTCCTGAGAATCTGCTTCCATGGCATAGGCGAAGGCAGCGTTTTCCGCGCCCAGCTGCGGCCGCGCTGAGGCTCCCCCACGGCTTCCCGGGCTGCCTGTGCATGTCCTCGCCCCCTGCTGCTGCGGCGCTCGTGTGAGGTGGGTGGACTCTGGCCTGCGCTTACAGAGCTAAACTCTTGTGCCGTTGGTGCGGCTGGGCGGTCCGGCTTCCAGAAGCTCCATCCACCAGCGTTCCACCACCTCGGGGCTGCCGTACCAGCGCGGGCCGAAGGCGCCGCCATGGGCCACCCCGGCCAGCACCAGCGGGGTGGATCCCTCCAGCAGGGCGGAGGCCACCGGCACCAGCCCGTCGCCCCGGTCGTGGGGATCACCCGTGCTGTTGCGGTAGGCCGTGGGTGCCAGGCGCCGGGCCATCGGGCTGGCTTCCGCCAGGTCCAGATCCCCCGCCACCGACCCATACCGCACCTGCTCGGCGAAGGGGCAGCCCGGCAGGCGCCGGTTCACCAGCTGCCGCAGCGCCGTGGCCTTCAGCGCCGTGTGGGGGCTGCCGAGCATCACCAGCGCGTCGGCCAGGGCCTTGCCGTCGTAGCGGCGGCCCTGGAAGGGAGCGTCATCCAGGAACAGCCGCAGCATGATGCCGCCGGAGCTGTGGCCGATCAGCGTGACCTTGCCGGTGGGCGAGTGGCCGGCCAGCTCACGGGCGGTGCTGGCGACCCGGTCCAGGATGCGCGCCCAGGCGAAGGCGAACACGGTGAGCAGCCATTCGGGCCTGCCCACCGGCACCAGCCGCACCGGCTGGCCGCTCAGCCGCCCGAGCTCCTCCACCATCGGGGCGTAGGCCTCGGGGCTGATCAGGAAGCCACCGAGGATCAGGATCGGCTGGCTGGGCATGGCGGGGCGGACGACTGGGGCTGGTTCTGGAGTTGAAAGTACGTCTCTTGAAGGATGTACATGCGCCGGGCATCCTGATAAGCGCCGTTCACGAAGAATTCCTTTACGAAATAACCTTCATCCAGAAAGCCGCAGCTCTCGTAGAGGTGAATCGCCTTCTGGTTGGCCGTGGCCACAACCAGGTAGATCTTGTGCAGGTTGAGGATGCTGAAGGCATAATCGAGAGCCTTGCTGATCAGGGCGCGCGCATGGCCCTTGCCCTGGTGGGCCGGATCGATGATGATCTGAAACTCGGCTCTGCGGTGGATGGTGTCGATCTCGATCAGTTCAACCAGGCCGATCCTCTGATCCTCGCTGTCTACGGCAATGAAACGCCGTTCTGCGATGTCATGGATGTGGCGCGCGTAGAGCTCCTGCAGTTCGTCGAAGGATTCGTAGGGCTCTTCGAACCAATACGACATCACATTGCGGTTGTTGTTGAGGTGATGAACGAAACGCAGATCACCGCGCTCCAGGGCCCGCAGCACCAGATCGTTGCTCACGCCACCGCTGTCCAGCCTCAGGCCTGAGGCTAGGGGCCCGGCCGGGATCCTGAGCCTGCCCCGCCCCCTCAGAGCTCCTCGGGATCGGGCCAGAGCCCGGGCTGATCGACCATCGGCTGCCGCAGGGGCACCACGCCGAACCGGCGCCGGATCTCCCGCAGGGGCTCGGCGGCCATCGCCAGGTGATCCAGCTGGCTGAAGTCAGCCCGGCAGCGTGCGCCCCTCTCGAGGGCCTCCGCGAACAGCTCGGCCGCCCCCGGCAGGGCCAGCACGCCGCAGCGCCCGTCCAGCCCGTGGTAAGGCTCGCCGCCGCCGCCGTAGGGCACGAACTGCTCCTTGCTGCCGTGCTTGAACAGGCCCACCTCATGGATCAGGAAGTTGGTGAGTGAAGCCATCCAGTTGGCGGCGCTGTTGTTCAGGGCCAGCTTGAAGGCCCCGAGCGCCACCTCCCCCGGGCCTGTGGGCTCATAGCCGCTGATCACGTGGTTCATGTCGTGGGCCACGTAGTAGCCGGGGCTCGGGGTGTGGCGGCCCGGCAGGGCGATGCCGTTGCGCGCGTAGAACTGCACGAAGGCCCAGCCGAGGCTGCCGGTGGGCATGGCGCTGAGCTGCTCCACGGCCTCGAAGAAGGCGTCGTCGGGCTGCCCCTCCCCGGCGGGGCGGGCCATCGGCTCCGACAGCTCGGGTTTGTAGCTGTCGTAGAGACGCACGAAGCGGGCTGTGGCCTCCTGGGCCGAGAGGTGGGCCAGATCCCGCACCACCTGCAGCTGGGGGGGATCGAAGTGCAGGGCTTCGGCGTAGCGCTCCAGCCGGCGGAGCTGCTCCTCGCTGCCGGGGTGGTGGCAGAGATCCAGGATGATCCCCATCTGCAGGAACAGCCGCCGGCAGGCGGGATCCACCAGCTGGAGCGCCAGGGCCTCCGGGGCGAGGGGGTCGAGGCTGGCCAGGCTGGCGCTCTCCTGCCGCAGCAGATGGGTGGCCAGCACCTCGAACACGCGCCGCTGCTCGGCCGTGGGGCCGCCGGGGATGGCGATCAGGCCCAGCAGTGCGCGGGTGAGCAGCAGGGCGGCGGCCGGATCCACCGGAAACGGAATCCTGGTGCTGGACACGCGGGAGGGCGGGGGCGTTGCGCCCAGGCTAGGGACAGTCGGCCCCCAGCCCCAGCGCTTCCCCGGCTCGGAGGGGTTGGGTGAGCTCCCGCTTGCGGCCGCCGAAGGCGTCGTAGAGCCTCCGGTGGTGCAGGAGGCCATAGGTGTCGTGTCGCGTGGGATAGGAGCGCACCCAGGCGATCAGGTTGTCCAGGTTCTGCTGCTGCTCCTCCGGGGTGGCGAACTTCTCGGGCTCGAAGGGCCTGGCCCGGCAGTGGGCCACGCACACATCCACGCCGGGGTTGAGGAAGATCAGCTCCTCGGCATGGTCCAGCACCGGTTCGAGGATGTCGGCGTAGCACCCCTCCAGGATCCAGTGCTCGTGTTCGGCGATGAACCGCCGCACGGCAGCCACGCTCTGGGCCAGGGGGCGCCGCTGAGCGCTGCCGGCCTCGAAGGCCACCGCATCCAGGGAGAGGCGCGCCGCCGGCACCCGGGCCTGCAGCTGCCGGGCGAGGGTGCTCTTGCCGGCGCCGGCGTTGCCGAGCAGAACGAGCCGCATGGCCGCGTGAAGTCCCACCCCATCCTGCCGGAATGGGCCCGACCCGGGCTCCGGATCAGGGGCCCAGCTCCCCAGGCCGCTGCGGGAAGGACACATCCAGCACCACACACCCCTGGTCGGTGCGGAACGGTCCGTGCACCTCCCCAGGCGGGCGGCTGGCGTAGTGGCCGGTCTCGAGCCACATCCCAACGGCCGCATCCCACAGCCGGCCGCTCACGATCAGAATCTCCTCCGGATACGCATGCGCCGTAGCCCCGATGGCCGTGGTGTCAGCACCTGGGTGAAAGCGCGTGAGCCGGGTGAACTCTCCGCTGGCCGGATCGTGGCTGAGAATCAGCGCCTCCACCTGCCCCTCGAGGCCCTCCAGCCAGCGCCAGCGGTGCTCCTGCCCGGAGGCGAGCGGGTTCCAGTAGGTGCAGGTGGTCTTGCTCATGGGGCGATGAAGGACGGCGGTGCCTCAGGTGCCGATCGATCAGCGGCGCGACCGCATCGGCTCTCTCCATCGCCAGATCATGGGTCGCCCCTGGCGCCAATCCTCGGCCCCGTGCTCCACCATCGGCACACCGCCGGAGGTGGTGGCCAGCACCAGGTGGGTGATCCACCCGGGTGCGGCCAGGGCTGCCTGCAGGGCCAGCACCAGCGCGAGCAGATCGTCGAACCCCCTCACCCGCGGATCCGGGGGTGTCTGCCTGAAACCGGGCCAGCCCAGATGCACCCGTTCGCCGCCATGGCCAAGCCGATCGGCCACCGGCCGCCAGTGGGCGGTGTTGCCGGAGGCACCGGGCAGGAACAGCAGCTGGGTGGGAGGATCCGAAGCCGGCAGAGGGTGTCCATCCGATGAGTCGTCGCTTCCACCTTGCCCTGGGCGTAGCCGACCTGGCCGCCTCCATCGCCGACTACAGCGCCCGGCTCGGGATGGCGCCGGAATGCGTGGTGCCGGGGGTGTACGCCCTCTGGCGCACTGAAGGGCTGAATCTCTCCATCCGTGTGGTGGGCGCCGCGGAAGCCGGCCTGCTGCGCCACCTCGGCTGGGAGGAGCCGGAGGCGGCGGCGATGGAGAGCGCGCTGGATGTGAACGGGATCCTGTGGGAGCGCTTCTCCGGTGCGGCGCAGCGGCAGGAGATCGAGAGCCTCTGGGGAGGGGCCGCCAGCTTCCGTGCCGGGCCTGCGGATCCAGGCTGCTGAAGGCCGGCCGGATGGGGGCCAGCCGAACGACCGAATGCACCGACGATGCCCCATCCGCCCATCAGGAGTTTCCGCCCCAGCTCCCCGCGCTTCGGGGACTGCGTCAGGCGACTGCTGCTGCTGAACCTCGTGCTGCTGCAGCCGCTGTTCAGCCTCGCCGGACCTCTGCCGGCCTCGCCGGAGCAGACGCTGCGCCAGCTCACCCTGGCCCTGCTGCGCGGCGACCGCCAGGCCGTGCTCGCCCTCACCCGGGGGGATCCGGAGGCGGCGGCCCTGGGCGAGCTGGAGCCTGCCCCGGAGCGGGCGCGGCGCCTGGAGGACGATCCGGACGACCTGGTGATCCAGCTGCTGCGGCCCTACGAAGCGGGCGGGCAGCGGCTGGAGGGCCGCGATCCCCGCACCCTGCCGCCGGGGGCCACCGCCCTGGAGGCGGCCACGCTGCTGGGCGGTCAGACGCAGATCTGGCGGTTGGTGCGAGGGCCCGAGGGCTGGCAGGCGGATCTGCGCTGGGCCGCCCGCGCCCGGGCCATGGCCGCCCAGGGAGAGACGCTCGAACCGCCGGGATCTCCGGAATGGGTGGCTCGGCGCCTCACGTTCGCCCTGCTGCTCGGCGATCGGCAGCAGGCCCTGCCGTTGCTCCTGCCGGGGGCCGATCCCGCCGTGGTGGTCCTGGGGGCTGCCGATCAGCCAGACCCTTCGGGCCACCTTCTGGCCCTGGCCGAGGAGATGCCGCTGGTGAGGCTGGACCCCGGAGAGGCCGCCGTCCTCCCGGATGGCCAGGTGGCAAAGGCCAGCCTCCACCAGGACCGGCTCCTGGTGCTGGGCCTGTTCGGCGTCAGCGAGATCCCCTTCCTGCTGGAGCACCGCGGCGGCCGCTGGCGCGCTGTGCCCCAGCCCTGGCTGCCGCTGCTGCTGCGCTGAGGGGGCCTGCGCCACGTCCGGCTCAGCAGCCCCCAGCGGCAAAGGCGGCCACAATGGAACCACCCTTTCAGGCCGCACACCTGGCCGCACACCTGAGCGTGGAACGTCGCCCGCTGGTGCAGCTCCATGGCACGCCGCTGCTCTCCGACGGCGGGCTGGAAACCACCCTGGTGTTCCACCAGGGGATCGAGCTGCCGGGGTTCGCCGCCTTCGATCTCCTGCAGCGGGAGCGGGGGCCGCAGCTGCTGGCCGACTACTTCCGCTCCTACTTCGCCCTGGCCCGGGAGGCCGGCACGGGCTTCGTGATGGAAACGCCCACCTGGCGGGCCAATCCGGTGTGGGGGGCGCGACTCGGCTATGACGGCCTGGAGCTGGCGGCGGCGAACCGGCAGGCGGTGGCCCTGCTGCAGGAGCTGCGCCACGAGGAGGAGAGCGCCGCCCGTGCCGCCGGGCTGCCCGTGCCGCCGATCCAGATCAGCGGCTGCATCGGCCCCCGGGGCGATGGCTACGTGGCCGATCAGCAGCTCAGCGCCGAGGAGGCGGAGCAGTACCACCGCTGGCAGATCGGCGTGCTCGCCGGCAGCGGGGTGGATCTGGTGTCGGCGTTCACGCTCAGTGCCGTGCCCGAGGCGGTGGGCATCGTGCGGGCCGCCCGCCGGGAGGCCGTGCCGGTGGTGATCTCCTTCACGGTGGAGACCGATGGCCAGCTGCCCAGCGGCCAGCCCCTGGGTGAGGCGATCGAGGCGGTGGACGCGGCCACCGGGGCGGCGGCGGCCTATTTCATGCTGAACTGCGCCCACCCCAGCCACTTCGCGGCGGTGCTCCAGCAGGGCGGCCGCTGGCGCGAACGGATCGGCGGCCTGCGCGCCAACGCCTCCCGGCGGAGCCACGCGGAGCTGGATGAGGCCGAGAGCCTCGATGAAGGGGATCCCCACGATCTGGCCCTGCTCTACCGGGAGCTGAGCCCGCTGCTGCCCAACCTGGCGGTGCTGGGCGGCTGCTGCGGCACCGACCGGCGCCATGTGGCGGCGATCGCCCGGGCCACCCTGCCGCTGCTCTGGGAGGGGCTCAGCCGCTGTAGAGCCAGCCCTGAAGGCGACGGGTGAGGAAGGGCATCACCGCATAGGTGAGCAGCGCCACGGTGATGCCCGCGTTCAGCACCACCCGCAGCACCCAGGGCCAGGCCGCCAGCCAGACGTTCACATGGGGGCTCACCAGCAGGGCCAGTGTGCTGACCCCCAGCCACACCAGCAGGGCCTGCTTCCAGCGCCGCGGCGCTGGGCGGGCGGGTTCGCCGGGCAGCTGGAACCAGGCCTCCAGGCCCGTGAGCACCTGGATCGACTCCTGCTCGCTGATCAGGGGGCTCACCCGCTCGATCCAGCTTCTGCGCTCCTCGGATCGCAGCCAGGCCGTGAGATGGGCGCAGGTGTCGAACTGGAGCACGATCACGTAGGGGGAGCCGCCGCCCCGCTGGGGCCGGAGGATGTGCACGCCCAGGTGGCCATCGAAGCCGCGGGCGGCGGCCGAGATGCCCTTGATCCAGGCCTCATAGCCCTCCTCCCGGCCCGCCCGCACCCGGTGGGTGATCACGGCCGTCACGTGCTGGTGGGGATCCATCGGGAATGATCCGGCCTGGGGGCAGACACCAGAGCATGCCCTGCGGCACGGCGATGGCCACCAGGCGGCAGCGCTCCGGATCCACGTAGAGCCCCACCGGCATGGGGCCGCCGAGCAGGGGCCCCACATCCCAGGCGGGAATCAGCAGGGCCACGGCGTCCAGCGCCTGCGCCGCACTCTCGCCAATGCGCACCTCGGCGTAGAGCGCGGTGGAGTCGCTGCCCTCCTCCAGGCGGAGACTGGCCAGGGCAGGGCGCGGGGGGGTGCCGGCCACGATCCGGCCGGCGCGGCGGTACCAGCGGGGAACGCCGATCAGCCCGAACAGCGCCACCGGCAGGGTGGCGGCCGCGAACAGCAGATAGGGGATGGGGTTCCCCGCGTTGGTGGAGGGGGCCAGGGCCACCGCCAGCGCGGCCACCCCCACCGCCGCCAGCAGCAGGGAGGCCACCAGCACGGTGAGGCGGTAACGGCGAAGCTCGGCGGGAAACGTCATGGGGGGATGGCCGCGCCCGGGATGGCCTGGGCGCGCTCCGACGCATCGAGCGAGCCGTCCTGCCGGGCGATGAAGTCATCCAGGGGGCTGGCGATGACCACGGAGCGCTGGCCGCTCATGGAGCGCTGCGATGAACCCCAGGCAATCCTGAGGGCTGCCGCGCCAGCGCCCAGCCCATGCCCAGCAGACCGATGTTACGGAGCAGGCTGCCCAGGGTCTGAACCATCTCCGGGATGGGGAAGAGTGCGAGAACGAGATTGAGACTGAGTCCGATCAGGAAAAGCTGCGCCGTCCAGGCGGGAAACACCCGCGCCCGCAGGGTGGCCAGGCCAAAGGCCAGGCCTGCGCCGATCATCAGCACACCGAAGAGGGTGTAGGTGACCCCAAGCTCTCCCCAGAGCTGCTGGTAATCGGGCGACTGGATGGCCAGAGCCAGAAGGGCCGTGTGGGTGAAATACACGAAGGCGAAGCCGTAGCCCACGGCTCCAAGCAAACCAACGGCGGAGATCCGTGGCCGCTGGGCCGCATAGAGGCCGAGCATGACGGCGGGAATGGGCAGAAAGGCGCAGGCGCTCACCCCGAGCTGGAGGGGTGAAAAGCCTCCCTGGGCCCACTCCAGACCATCGGAGAGCGTATGGAGCAGGGGGCAGAGCATGGCCCCGGTGGTTGTCAGTCGGGTGGCCAGGCGATCCACCGGTCTGCAGATAGGGCTGAAATCCGCTTCTATTCTGCCCGAGGGATCAGAACGGCAAGCACGCCAAGACTGTGACGTCTGCTGGAGGTGTGGAAGAGATGAGGCTTTCTGAGGGACTGCCCAAGCCCGCTTTGTTCTGCCCAGCCAGTGCAGCCTCCCATCATCCCAGTGGCACGATCGGCACCATTCAGCGCGGACGACGTTTGGGCGCAGATCCACGACGACGTCGCTCTTGTTGGGCGCTGGGATGGAGGAGCCGTGGTTCATCAAGCAGGGTGACGAGCCCAAACGATGCCTCAAGGCATCGGTGGGCATCTCGGCAGCGCCTCGAAGCCATGGGAGCACGTTCAGGAGTAGATACACATTCACTCTTGAGAGGGCTTGGGGTGGGCATCTGGCAGCTGGAGGCTGGCCTCGAGATGCTTGCGTTTTGCCTCGCTTAGTCGGTATTCCTTGGCCTCAGCCAGCAGTGTCCATCGAATGTCTGCCGTGATTCCTAAGCTCGTCTTCAGCTGCTCCACTTCGTCCTTTATTTCCTCTATGGAAATGCGAAAGAACTCCTTTCTCTGGTTCTCAAGATTAAGGCGTCTTTCTCTGAAGTACTGGTGTAGGGCGTGCTCTAATGAAGGGGCATCGTCGGTCCAGATATAGGCGTGATAGTCAAAGGGAAACGGTACGGAGGCGTCGCCCAGCTCTCGTCGCCGATCGTCTGGGTCTTCCCTGCGGGTCATTCCGATCTTGTAAATATCTGGTCCGAAGCTGCCGATGTTGCTGAGAATGTATACATAGCCAGCTTTTGTTTGCTCTGCCAGGCTCTTTGCTCTTTTGCGTTCTTCTTGTGCTGCTTCAAGCTGGCGTTCTAAGGCCTCAATCTGTTGCCTCAATGCTTCCTTCTCGCTTTCTGCGGCAGCGTCCATCTCTTTCTGCTTTTCTCTGACCGCTCGTTCAACGCTCTCCTCCTTCAGTGCTGCATCGCGCTCGCGCTTCTCGGCCTCTCGGCGTGCCTTCTCCTCCTCGCGCTCTTGCTGGCGAATCAAGGCCTGTTCCTCTTTGATCTTTTGTTCTAATTCTGAGTACTCATAGACCAGGCTCAGCTCGTCGAGTCGATTGTCTAAAAAGCTCGTGCTGAGTTGGCAGCTCCAAGTTGCAGTGAGCTTATTGATCTGATCAAAGGAAGACCGGATGCGCTTGCTCATTGATTCAACATTTCTGTACGTCACTCTCGCAATAAAGGAGTCGCACTCTCCATTGAATGCACGCAGCATGAGTTGAAGTACTTTCTTGATTAGCTTTCGGCCTTCAACATCTGAGCCATTGAATGTGATTGCCTGCGTGGCGTATGCGGCGGCGTTGATATTTCCGTCCTCTCCTGTCAGCTGCAGCATGGCTTTCTGCCGCTGTTTTATTTCCTTGAGCGCATCTTGATACTTGGGAAGATCTTCGAATCCATACACTGGCTCGTAGTAGCCCACTTCGAGTAAGTGAGCATCATCCGACCTTAGTCTCAGGCCTTCATTAAGAATCTCCAGTTCCTGGTTGGTGGCCCTGGCGCTTTGTCTCAAGCTATCAATCTGAGCCTCAATCTGTCGACGCATCTCTTGGGCCACGGCGACGATGTTGTCTGCTTCTTTTCGGGCATTGACCAAGCTTGATTCCGCCTGGGCTTGAAGTTGAGCGCTTTGGTGCCTGGCTTCAGTGACTAGCTTGTCGCCTTCTTGCTGGGCGATGGAAATGCTTGCGTCGGCTGCCTTTTTGGCTTGTCTTGCATAGGCCTCGGCGTCGTTGATTGGTTTAAGGCGTTTTTTGAATACTCTGATCCTGCTTTGTAGTACGAAGCACCAGAGGCAAAGGGCTGCCAATGCTCCCAGAAGCGCTGACGTTGCCACGGCTATACCGACGAACTGTGGCAATCTTGGTAGGCCTTCTTCGGCTTGTCATCCAGTTGTCATGTCGATGCCCTTACGTCGTCGCCAGGACAATTCCCGAAGGCCCTCTGTTGACGTGATGACATGGCACCACTCCGTCTCGGGTGTACATGCCGAGAGCAGTGCCAGCCAAGCGTGGAGTGCTGCCTGAGACGGTTGCCAAGCCTCAGGTAGCAAGATTGCCAGCGGCTCTACTTCGGGACAGGCCTGAATGCCATGGCGTAGGCCCACTGCTCGCTCAGCATCTCGATGAAGCTCTCGGCGTTGCAGCTTGTCCTGGAATTATCGGGTTTCTCTGGGATGTCCTTCAGGCCAATGCTGCTGCACGCCCTGTCGACCCCTTCGCAAGATCGGGCGGTTCTTTCCATGGCTTGGGGGCCTTACCTCTGCTTGGCCATGGAGTCAGCCGCTGAGCCCTCACACCTGCCTACCCATTTGTGCCGTCGAGCCACACCGCCTCGCCCGTCACGATGATGCCGCCCTCGGCGGGCACCTCCACCACGATCAGGCTGGGGCGCCCCATGGCGTCGCCCTGCCGGATCCGGAGCGTGGCCGGGGCTGGGATCAGGCCGGCTGTACGCAGATAGCCGCCCAGGGCGGCAGCGGCGGAACCGGTGGCCGGATCCTCCACCACGCCGCCCACGGGGAAGGGGTTGCGGGCGTGGAACAGGAGGGGGCTTTCCCGCCACACCAGCTGCAGGGTGGTGAGCTGATGGGCCAGCATCAGGGTCTTGAGCCGCTCGAAGTCGTAGTCCAGAGCCTGGAGCCGATCCCCGGTGGCGGCGGCCAGCACCAGGTGCCAGGCTCCCGCATAGGCCAGGGCCGGGGGAATGGCCGGATCCAGCTCCTCGAACCGCCATCCCAGCGCCGCCAGAGCCTCGCCCACCAGCTCCTGGGGCGGCAGCGTGTGGCGGGGCTGCACGGAGGTGAGCGAGGCGCTCACGTGATTCCCCTGCAGGCGCACCGCCACCGGCACGGTGCCGATGGCGGTGGCCAGCCGGTAGGTGCCGTTGCCCCCGCTTCTGCCGAGCGCCACCCCGGCGGCGATGGTGGCGTGACCACAGAACGACACCTCGGCCTGGGGGCTGAAGTAGCGCACCGTGCGCTCGAGCCCGGCGGCAGGGGCCACGAAGGCGGTTTCCGAATAGCCCACCTCGGCGGCGATGCGCTGCATCGTGGCTGGATCGGGAAGGGTGTCGCCGATCCACACCCCGGCCGGGTTGCCCCCACCCGGGGTGGTGGTGAAGGCGGCCAGGCGGTGCAGCACGCCCGATGCCATCTCCGCAGCCATGGGGGCTCCCGCAAGACGCCTGAGAATCACCCGAGCCTATGGCTCACGGCGTGAGCCCCAGGGCCCGTCCAGCTGCGTCACCCATACCCCCACCGTCATGGTGGATCGCGCCGGACCGCGGAAGGATCCAGCCACCGGCTTCCGGCGACAGGGGATCGTGCAGGTAGCTGCTCACAAAGCGGGCCGCCAGACCCAGCCGGCGGGCGGCGGCCAGAAACAGCGTCGCGAAGTCGCGGCAGGAGCCACTGCCGCTGCTGAGGGTGTGGGCGGGGGTCTGCACCCCGGGCTACTCGCGCCTCCTGTAGTGCAAGGTGTGGTGGATGCGGGAGCTGATGCGCTCCAGGGCCTCGTCATGGTCCATGGGCCGGAGATAGGGAACCAGCAGCAGACGCTCTTCGGTATGGCGAGCGGGTCTTCGTGGTACTGCTGAATCAGCACCTCGCTTTCGATCGTGAGGCTGCAGGTGGGCTCGGAGAAGGTGGCGATGGCCACCGAGTTGTCTTCCGCATCCCGGTGCCAGCGCAGCATCGCCGTGGGTGAGACGTGCAGCCAGGAGGCTTCGATCCGCAGCTCATGGCCCTCCCGGGGCCGCAGGCGCAGGGCGTGGGCATGGAGCCGCACCTCGGCGTTGTAGGTGTAGCTGGTGTGGTGGCGGATCCGGTAGCTCTGCATCACCGCCCCAGCTCCGGGAGCTCGTCGTCTCCAGCCTGAAGCATCCGAGGCGCGGGCAGTGGTACCGCTCAGACAACGAACCTGGCGGTCCTCACGGGCCTGGCCTGCATCCTGTTGGCTGCCGCGGCCTCCAGGGCGGGTGCTTGGGCTGACACCGCAGCGCCGAACGCGAAGGCCGATGGGAACGGCGCGATTCGGGAGAGCAGCGATGGCTTGCGGCGGAATGCGCTCGCCATGGCATCAAGGCCCAGGATGCCAAGAGCCAACGCAGCCAGCAAAGGGCCAACTGTGCGGCTCGACACGACAAGGATGGCGAGGGCCAGGAGCGTGAACAGCATCCCGAAGGCCGCGGTGACGATGTGATGCCTTCTTGAGGCGGTTCTCTTGGTTGCCATTGGGGTTAACGAAAAGCACGGCGGCAGCAGTGAGGCATCCGCTGGAATTCCATGTCAGCCATTGGCATGGAATGCTTCATGAAACAAGACAGTGCCTTGTGGAATGGTCCCATCAAAGGAAAGAGCCAAGAACACATCCTGGGGAACGCCTTCGTGGATGAGTCCTTCAACATTCCTGAAGCCAAACCGACGATAGTATTGCGGATACCCGACCAGGCAGCAGCCTTTCGCTTTGAGCTCCTTCAGGCGTGACAACCCTGCATGGATCAGTGCCGTTCCAATGCCCTGGCGTTGAAAGGCTGGATGGACTGAAACGGGGCCGAGGCCATACCAATCTTTGCTGCCATCCGAGATTCTCACAGGAGAGAATGCAGTATGTCCCACCACAATGCCATCGGCCTCGGCGACCAAGGACACGGTTAAGGCTTTCGCTGATCGAAGGGCGTCAATGATGAACTGCTCCGTGTGACTGCTGATCTCCATCGTTTCAAAGGCTGCGATCGTCACTGCGGAGATGGCCGCAGCATCAGCGCTGTTCTCGTCTCTGATCAGAATATTCTCTATCATCCTGGCAGATTGCTTGTCTTTTGCACTCTATAGCTCACTCATCATTGGAGGGATTCGTGAACCACTTGCTTGGGGGAGTCCACGATTTCGTCAGCGCTGCGCTTGCCCAGAGCCTGATTCGCCGTGCCCTCGCCATGCAGTGCCGGCGCAGCAGGCGACTCTTTCGGTGTGGCTGAAGGCCTTCGCCTGAGCATGCCCCTGGTTCTGGCCCTGCTGCTCTGGCCGCCGCTGCAGGTGACGGCTGTATTGCGCGGCTTCAGGCCGCCGGCCTGAGGCCGTCCAGCAACGCCTGGCGCAAGGCCGAGGAATCCTGGATCGGGGTGTTGTGGTGGAGATCGCTCACCACCAGCAACTCCGCCACGCCGGGCTGGAAAGCCCGGTACAGGGCCCGGGCGTGGCGTGCCGGCACCACTGCGTCCTGGGCCGCCGCCACGATGGTGGTTGGGGCGCTCACGCGGCTGGCCTCGGCCGCCGCATCCCATCGGACCTGCAGCAGGAGGTCCACCGGCAACCAGGGCATCGCGCCCCGGGCCACGGCGAGCAGGCTGTCGAAGGGCACCAGCAGCACCAACCGCTGCACCGGCCGTGTGGCGGCGAGGTGCACCGCTGGAGCGCCGCCCAGGCTCCTGCCCGCCACGGTGATGGCGCTGTGCCGCCGGGCCACATGGGCATAGAGGGCCTGGGCATCGGCGCGCAGGGCTGCTTCGCTGGGGCTTCCCTCGCTGCCCCCGTAGCCGCGGTAGTGCAGCAAGTAGAGGGCCGTGTCCGGCAGCAGGGCGGCGAGTTCCGCACGGGTGAGCGACACGTCTTCGGCATTGCCGCCGAAGTAGATCAGCGCCCGGGGCCCCGGGTGCGGTTGATGGCTCACCAGCACCCGCTGGTTCTCCACCTGCAGGGCGAACTGGTGGCTGGGATCGGCGGCGGGCCTGGGGAAGTAGATGAACGAGCGTTGGGCCAGGGCCATCAGCAGGCACAGGCCCCCGTAGGCCAGGGCCAGCCCTCCAGCCCAGCTCAGTGCCCTCATCCTCTCCAATCCCACCAACGGCTACCTCGGAACGTGTTGGCGATGGCTCTCACCTTGGCGTCAGTGGCGTGGGGGAACGGCCAGGTCGTTGCTGGAGGATTGGGGGGGGAGCTGGTGAGGATGGCTGATTGCGTCTCCGATGGCCGCCATCACCTGGCCCCTGTGTGTGATGGGCCCGGCAGATGACCCTGCAGTGGGAGCTCGGGTGAGTGGCCACGTCAGACGCCGCTCAACGAGCACAGCTGATCTTCCGGAGAGACATAGAGAAACTCTACTGTTGCCTCATGAGCAACTCGGCGCGATTCTGCTAGAGATGTGGGCGTCATCCTTTCTGCAGGCATGGGTGCGGTATCAATCACCATCACAACGGGGATGAAGTCACAGTTCCGCCAACGGGCTTCTTCTCTATGAGATTGAAGTTTTACAATATCTGCAATGATCTCGCCAGATCTAAGACGACCGTTAGACCGCTCCGATGCTTTCACTTCAATAGCGAGCAGCAAGGTCTTCATGGTCTGTTCGTTGTTTCTACGGCGCCAGTCTCCCGAGACTGCCTCAGAGAAAAGACACACATCGGGGATTGGCTCAAAGCCACCTTGATACTTATCATGTTTGCGTTTGTCCAGTCTCTGGAATAATTCGGTTACTGGATCAGATATCCACATTTTCACATTCATGCCGATCTGGTTCAGTGGAACAGGCCCATAGAGCCGAAGACAGTGATAGACCATTGCTTGGTAGTGCAGCTCAGAGCCCAGAACCTGCCGCGTCTCTGCAACGATGTGTGGCCACGCTCTGATCAGCACTGCTGCTGCCTCATCCTTGCTGTTCATAACGTCCAGAATCAGCGGCGGCGCTAAGCGCCGTCCGCTGCATGCTGTTGTTAGGCCACCGAACGTACGAAGCAGCTATCGTCATTTTGATCATTATTCAAAGCTCATCGCAATGGCACGCGCCATGGTCTCCTCTTGATTCTTGCCATCGCCAGTGCAAAACCAGACGATCACCAAATCCCGTGAAGGGGAAACATAGAGACCCTGTCCGCCGACTCCGCCTTTGTACATATCGCCATCCTTGAAGATCGCGTCCCACTGGTAGCGGTTGGTCAAGCCTTCCTCTCCCTGTCCAGCGAAGCTCTTGTACATGGTTTTTCCCACATAGCCCTTGCCATACATCTCGGGGTTGCCGGAAGTCTGGATCATCTTGATGATCGATTCTGGAACGATTCGCTCTTTGCTCACCTTGCTCCAACTCGGGGTGAAGATCATGCCAAAGCGAGCCATGTCCCGCAGCGTGCTCGCATTGAAGCCGAAGAACATCGGATAGCCTTGAGGTGAAACGGCGACAGTCATATCGTGTTCTACGCCGATCTTGCTCCAGATCATCTCGCTGAAAAGCACGTTCATTGGACTGCCGCCGACGCGCTCATTAATGCGATTAATGACAAAGGGATTGATCGAGTTGTATTCAAACGCTGTATGCCCTGGATACTTGCGCTTCATGTTGCGAAGCACTTGATAGGGGTCAGTCTCTTTCTGGTCAGGATTGGTAAAGAAGCCAAGTGTCACGCCCCACTGATAATAGGCTTGTTTCGGGTTCGTCCTGGTGTCCTGCACCGGTTCGTCATGCTCTGTGGAGTCGAGACCATTGGCCATGTCCAAGGCATCTTCTACTGTGACGTTGTCCCATGCCGTACCTTTCAATTCCGGCAAGTAGTAGGGAACTGGCTTCTTGACATCAATCTTCCCTTGGTGCTCAAGCAATGCCATGACCGTACTTCCGGTCACTTTGGCCGATGACATCCAGATGTGCTTGTCTTGCGGGCGCATGGTGTTGTACCGCTCAAACACGATCGTGCCCTTGTGAGCTACGAGGAAGGCATCTACCGGATAACTGTCCAGATGGCCATTCACCGTTTCAGTCTTGCCACCTTTCTGGAAACTAATCTTTCCGATAGCAGGATCATAGGCAACTGGCAGGTCGCTGATTGGCCCGCCGCGGAGCACATCAACTGTGGTGTACATGCGACCTATATTCTGCCACATGTAGCGGGTCTGAGGTATTGGGAACTGGAATTTGATCCTGTTTTCAAGAACGCCAAAGAACTGTTGGATCTCTTTCACTTCTTCCATTGATTTATTCGCCAAGGTGTCTTTAGGAACTTCCGTGATTCTCGGATGCGCCAGCGTGGCGCGTTGCTCCTGAGCCTCGGCGCTCCCCAGTGCCGTGGCAAGCGCTAACAGACCGGCAATGTAATTGCGCTTGCATCGCTTCATGATTTAATCCTCCTTTTGCTTAATGAAGTGCGGTGGTGATTTCGTAATTGTAAGGCTGTTAAGCCAGTGCGCCTTAATCGGTGCTGCGTTTTGGCCTAACGCTGAATAGGCGGATCCGATAACCACCTCCGGACCCCATTCTCTGTCCGCCTAAACGTGCTGCCCCTCATCCCCATGAAGCCTCTGGTCCCAGTGAGCCACTGCCCTTGAGGCCCAAGCTAGCCACACCCCCAGGCTTCTTCTACGGATCCGCCAACCACCTGTGCGCGTGGCTACCAGATAGCCAACTGACCCCTGGCCTGGCCAGCTGTGCCGGCGTGGTCACACTGAGGGACGAGCTCACCCGCTGCGCCTGGCCATGGGCCGTTTCTCCCCCCTCGTGACCACCCTGCGCCGCACGCCGCCGCTGGTGTTCGCCATGGCCGTGTTGGCCACCGGCCTGGTGGTGTCCACCTCCGTGCTGGTGAAGGGCATCCGCCGCGGCAACGACACCATCACGGTGACCGGCGCCAGCACCGAGCGCATCACCAGCGACCATGCCGACTGGACGGTGGAGGTGGCCGAAAGTGCCCCCTCGCTGCAGGCCTCCTATCAGCAACTGCAGCCCCAGGTGGAGCGCACCCTCGCCTTTCTGCGCGAGCAGGGTATCGCCGAGGAGGCCATCAGCCTCCAGCCGATCAAGTCCGAACGCTCGGAGGTGCGCGACTCGCGTACGGGCGAACTGCAGTCCGTCACCTACACCACCCGCCAGCCGATCCGCATCAGCACGTCCGATGTGGCCAAGGTGGCCGCCGTGGCCCAGCAGATCGGCCAGCTCGTGGGCGAAGGCGTGCCGCTCACCATCAACGACCCCGCCTACACCTACACCAAGCTCTCCGACAAACGCGTGGACATGCTCGCCAAGGCCACCCGCGACGCCCGCCTGCGCGCCCGCGAGATCGCCCGCCAGGCCGGCTCCAGCATCGGCGTGATCACCCAGGCCGACACCGGCTCCTTCCAGATCACCGTGCCCAACTCCACCGAGATGAGCAGCTACGGCTCCTACGACACCTCCACCATCGAGAAGGACATCACCGCCGTGATGGGCGTGACCTTCCGCGTCGAGTGAGCTCGAACTTGCGCCCAGGGCCTCAGCGCAGGCGGCCGTCCTCCAGCGCCAGGGTGCGATCGGCGATGTCGAGGATGCGGCTGTCGTGGGTCACCAGCAGGATCGTGGTGCCGTGCTCCCGTGCCAGCCGTTGCATCAGGGTCACCACCTCGCGGCCGGAGCGGCTGTCGAGGGCGGCGGTGGGTTCATCGGCCAGCAGCAGCGGCGGCTCCCCCACCAGCGCCCGCGCCACCGCCACCCGCTGCTTTTCGCCGCCCGACAGCTCAGCGGGCTTCACCTCCAGGTGGTCGCCCAGCCCCACGCCCTCGAGCATGGCCCGGGAGCGGCGGTCCATCTCCGCGGCGCTCAGGCTGCCGCGCATCTCCAGTGCCATGCGCACGTTCTGGCGGGCGGTGAGGCTGCGGTGCAGGTTGTGGGCCTGGAAGATGTAGCCGTGCTCCCGCCGCGCCAGGGTGAGCTCCAGGGCGCTGGCGCCCACCAGCTGCCGGCCCAGCACGATCAGCGAGCCCCCCTGCGCCGCCCGCAGGCCGCCGATCAGGGTGAGCAGGGTGGTTTTCCCCGAGCCCGATGGGCCGGTGAGCAGCACGATCTCGCCGGCCGCCACCTCCAGCGCCACATCGAACAGCACCTGGCGCCGCACCGCGCCCTGGCCGAAGTGGTGGTTGAGCCCCTGGATCGCGATCGCGCTGGCCATTGCGGATCTCCGGCTCAGAACAGCTCGGCCGGATCGGCCGCCTGCAGCCGCCGGGTGGCGATCGCCCCCGAGGCCAGGCACATCGCCAGGGTGAGCACGAACACCACCACCGCCCGCTCCAGGGTCATCGCGATCGGCAGGCTCGTGGCCTGGGCCGCCACCGCATAGAGCCACAGCGGCATCAGGGCGCCGGGAATGAAGCCCAGCGCCGCCAGGATCAGGGCCTGCTCCACCACCACCAGCAGCAGGAAGCGGTTGCGGAAGCCCATCGCCTTGAAGGTGGCGTATTCGGCCAAGTGGGCATTCACGTCGTTGGAGAGCACCAGCACCACGATCACCACCCCCACGGCGAAGGCCATGGCCGTGCCCAGCCCGAAGATGAAGCCCACCGGGCTCGCCACCCGCCAGTAGTTCTCCTCGAACTGCACGAAGTCGGCCTGGCTGAGCACCTTCACATCGTTCGGCAGGTGGCGGCGCAGGGCCTCCACCACCCCCTCGCTGGAGGCCCCCGGCGCCAGGGTGAGCAGGCCCACGCTCACGCTGCCGGCGCTCACCCGCGGGAACATGCGCAGGAAGGTCTGGTCGCTCGCCATCAAGGTGGCGTCGGCCCCGAATGACGCCCCCAGCCGGAACAGCCCGCCCACGGTGATCGTGCGCCGCTCGATCTCGCTGGTCACCCGCTCGCCCCGGTCTATCCGGGCGATCGCCTCCTTGTATTGCCCCCGGGCGCCCCGGTCGAACAGCACCGTGTCGGGCAGCTTCAGCAGATCGGCCTGGGCCCGCACCTCCGGCAGGCGCAGCACATCGGCATCGGGATTGAAGCCCAGCACCTGCACCGTGGCGCTGCGCAGGGTCTGGGGATTGCGCCAGGTCACGGTGCGGATGTACAGCCCCTGGGCCTCGCTCACCCCGGGCACATCCAGGGCCTGCAGCAGCCGCCGGCGCGGGAAGGTGGAGAGGTTCTGCAGGTTCAGCGCCTTCGGGCTGATCAGCACCACATCGGCCCTGAAGGAGCGATCCAGCCGGGTGTTGCTGTCATACAGCGCCGCCTGGAAGCCCAGCTGCATGAACATCAGCAGGTCGGCGAAGGCGATGCCGGCCAGGGCCACCAGGAAGCGGCCGGGGTCGTGGCGGAGCTGCAACCAGCCGAGCGGCGTTCTCATGGGCCGATCACCACCCGCACCTGCAGGTTCGTGAACCGGGCGGCGCGGGGATGGCTCCCCGGCGTCAGCGGCGCCCGCACCTCCACCACCCGGTTGTCGTTGTTGGCGCTGGGGTCGGTGTTGATCACGTTCTGGCGCAGCACGATCGCGCCGATCTGCTCCACCGTGGCCTGCAGCGGCTCCTCCAGCGCCGGGCTGGTGATCCGCACCGGCTGGCCGAGCTTCACCCGCGGCAGGTCGCTCTCGTACACCTCGGCCACCACCTGCATGCGGCCGATCTGGCCGAGTTGCAGGATGCCGGCGCTGCCCGGGGCCTCGCCGGCCCGGGCGAACACCTGCAGCACGGTGCCCTCGATCGGCGCGTGGATCAGGTTGTCATCGCGGCTGGCGATGGCCCGCTGCAGGTTGGCCTCCGCCGCCTCCAGGCTGCGCTGGGCCGCCTCCACATCCAGGTCCACCCCGCCGGCGCCGGCGCTGCTGCGGGCCTGCTGGCGCACCAGCAGGGCCCGGGCCTCCTCCAGCGCGGCGGTCACGGTGGCGAGGGCGAGCTGGCGGTTGTCGCGGTCTTCCGCCGACACCGCCCCGCTGGCATAGAGGCTCCGGTAGCGACGGGCCTCGGTGGCGGCCGTGCGCTGCTGGGCCTCGAGCGAGCGCACCCTGGCCAGCTGGCTGGCCTCACCGCTGCCGGCATCGGCGCGGGCGATGGCCAGCCGCGAGCGGGCCAGATTCACCTCGGCGCGGGCGGCATTCACGCTGGCCTCGAGCTGGGGCTGGTTGTCGAGCACCGCCAGCAGCTGGCCGGCCTTCACCTGCTCCCCCCGCTCCACCAGCAGCTTCAGCAGGGTGGGCTGGCCGGGGCCCGTGGTGGGCGCCGCGATCGTGCGCAGCTCACTCACCGGCTCCAGCCGCCCCAGGGCGGTGACGGTGCGGATCGGCTGCTGCACCACCGCCGGTTGCGGCGGCGCTGCCCGCCGCAACAGGGCCCGGCCCGCCACCAGCGCCAGGCCCAGCGCCAGGGCGCCGCCGCCCAGCAGCAGCCAGGGGCGGCGCCGGGCCCGCTGCTGAGGCCGCTGAGGCCAGGGTGGCAGCTGCGGCCAGGCCATCTCCCTCTCCCAGCTCTCCTGACTGTACCGTTCAGTTCAGTCTTGCCAGCGCGCTGTCCATGCCCTCTGCCGCTGTGCCCGCCACCACCAGCCGGGGTCTGCGGGCCGAGCGCAAGCGGCAGGCGATCCTTGATGGCGCCCGCCAGGAGTTCCTCAGCCACGGCTACGCCGCCACCTCGATGGACCGCATCGCCAGGGCGGCCCACGTGTCCAAGGCCACCGTGTACAGCCACTTCGCCGACAAGAAGGCCCTGTTCCGTGCCCTCACCGAGCAGATGGTGGGCGAGCGCCTGAGCGAGCTGTTCGGCAGCTCCCCCGGCCAGAGCCTCCCACCAGACCCCGCCGCCGCCCTCACCGAACTGGCCGCCCGCTGCCTGGCCCGCCGTCCGGCGCAGCCCCCGTTCCTCTCCTTGCTGCGCCTGGTGATCGGCGAATCGGAGCGCTTCCCGGAACTGGCCAGAACCTTCGTGGCCCAGCTGGAGCGCACCGGCGTGGCCCAGGTGGTGCACCTGTTCGAGGCCCTCCCCGCCGGCCCGGAGGCCGAGCTGCGCGCCCGGGTGTTCATGGGCGCCCTGGTGCACCTGATCCTGATGCAGGACCTGCTGCACGGCCGCGAGGTGGCCCCGGTGGACCGCCAGGCCTACGCCGCGGTGCTGGTGAAGCTGGTGCAGGCGGGTTCTGACGGCGGTCAGTCAACCAACTCCCCGCCAGAGAACCGGCATCCCCTGTGAGGGTTCACACGAGGGACGTGGCAACCCCTCCGCTGACAGTCAGTGTTCCATCGGCAAAGTTGAACATCCCCCCATTGATGCCGCCGATCTTCTCAAAACTCCTGACCCTCATGGAACCACCATCGGCAGGACGCGACAGGATCTCTCCCGTGATGGTGTAGACACCGTTATCAAGCAGTATTTTGTCCTTACCCTTGCCACCGATGAAGGTGCCCGCGTTAACACCGCCGCCGAAACCGAGGGCTGCAAAGCCCGCCAGGGTGTCATTCCCTGCCCCCAGGAGTGTACCGCCTAATCCGGAAAATCCCCCGGTGAGCGCATCCACTCGGTCGTTGCCCCTACCGGTGCGAATCAAACCCGAATTCTGAATGCCTGTGATGCCTCGGCCTATGACCAGGTCGTTGCCGTCTCCTGTCGTGATCCTGACCTCTCCCCCGATTTCAATGCCTGGAGTCAGAAATATCGTGGGAATCGGGCCCAGCCTGGTACCTTCGATCGTGTCATCGCCGTCTCCGGTATCAATACTTCCTGTTAATACACGCAGGCCCGTACCATTTGGACTTTGCCCCAGAATGCTGTCATCTCCTGGGCCCATGCTGATCCTGCCCGTATTCTCGATTCCAAAGCCATAGCTGAACACACCATCTCCCCGGATCCCTTTGAGGATGTCGTTGCCGCCGCCGGTGCTGATCAGCCCATGATTCGTAATGCTGCCACTGAACGAACCGTTCGCTACAAGGCCGCGGATGGTGTCTGCTCCTCCACCCGTCTTGATCACGGCTGTCTGTTCCACCAACACCCCGTGCAAGCCGCCCCTGCCTAGAACACGGTCCTTGCCTGCGCCGGTGATCAGCCGTCCTCCTTCGCTCACCAGCACACCATCCAGGCTTGCCAGCAGGGATGTGCCTTTCACGATGTCCCCCCCGGCCAGGGTGGAAACCTTCTTGCCAGGGTTGATGACCCAGCCGTCGACCAGCGACCTCGCCCTGTCTGGACGAGCGGTGAACGTGAAGTTTGACAGGTTGGCCATGGTCTCTGTGTCTCCCAGTAACCTCTAACCTCATTGTGGGATTGAGCTGCCCAGGCTTCTCTGCGGCGGGGGACAACGTAGGCTTTATCTTCACTTCTTTATCTAATCGTTGTATTGTATGCCGGCGAGCAGGTGCTCCCAGCTGCTACAATTGCATGGGATTATGATTACATCGGGTTTCGTACCGAGCTCCGTCCTGAACTCCGATCGCCCCCTCCCGGTTCGCGTCCTGCTTCAGCCTCAGGTCTCTCTGGCGATGCGGTAGCCGAAGCCAGTGAGGTCGAGGTCCGTTGAACAGGGCGAACTGAGCGGGATGGAGCCCAGCAGGGAACTCCCGGGCTCCATCCTCCGGCAGGGGAAGCAGCGACGTGCTCGACAACGGTGTGCCGAACGACAGCCAGGCGCTGGCCAAGAGCGGCGGCGACCCTCCGATGGCCCCCCCGCAAGAATCCGTTCGGGGCCTGGGGTCAGGTGGCCATCACATGCCGGCGTGGCAGGGCGCCGCCGCCGCCCACACTGGTCTGCAGCGCTCCCCGTGCCGATGCCGCTGATCCCCCGGATCCTGGAGCTGGCCCCGGAGCTCACCGCCTGGCGCCGCGATCTGCACGCCCACCCCGAAACCGCCTTCCAGGAGGTGAGAACGGCGGCGCTGGTGGCCGAGCGCCTGCGGCAGTTCGGCTGTGATGCGGTGCACACCGGCCTGGCCCGCACGGGGGTGGTGGGGGTGCTGCAAGCCGGCCGCTCCCCCCGCCGCATCGGGCTGCGGGCCGACATGGATGCCCTGCACCTCAGCGAAGCCAATGGCTTCGCCCACCGCTCCACCGATCCGCAGCGGATGCATGCCTGCGGCCATGACGGCCACACCGTGATGCTGCTGGGAGCAGCGCGCTATCTGGCGGAGACCCGCCGCTTCAACGGCACGGTGGTGCTGATCTTCCAGCCGGCGGAGGAGAACGAAGGCGGCGGCCGGCAGATGGTGGAGGAGGGGCTGTTCGAGCGCTTCCCGGTGGACGCCGTCTACGGGCTCCACAACTGGCCGGGGCTTGCTGTCGGCCGCTTCGCCATCCGCAGCGGTCCGATGATGGCTGGCTGCGACAGCCTCGAGATCCTCGTGCGCGGCCGTGGCTGCCACGCGGCCATGCCGGAGGAGGGCATCGATCCGATCGCGGCCGGCGCCGCCCTGGTGCAGGCCCTGCACACGATCGTGAGCCGCCGCGTGGCCCCCAGCGACGCCGCGGTGCTGAGCCTCACCCAGTTCCATGCCGGCGACACCTGGAACGTGATCCCTCAGGAGGCGGTGCTGCGCGGCAGCCTGCGCTACTTCGATCCGGCCCTGCGCAACAGGTTGCATGAACAGATCCGGGCGATGGTGGCGGGCGTGGCCGCCGCCCACGGCGCCAAGGCGCAGCTGCGGCTGATCGAGGGCTACCCCCCCACGCTGAACCGGCCGGAGCAGGCGGCGGCGGCGGCGGCCGCCATGGCGGCGGTGGTGGGTGAGGCGCAGGTGGAGCGCGAGCGGCCGCCCACCATGGGAGCGGAGGACTTCGCTTACATGCTGCAGGCTCGGCCGGGGGCCTACGGCTGGATCGGCAATGGCCCGGGTGAGGGTGGCTGCCTGCTGCACAACCCCCGCTACGACTTCAACGACGCGATCCTGCCGATCGGGGCCAGCTACTGGGCCACCCTGGTGGAGCGGGAGCTCGCCATGACCCCAGCAGCCCCAGCTGCCGCCGCCGCCAGGCCGCCAACGCCGTGGCGTGCACCACCAGGACCCGGGTAGGCCATGCCGTGGAAAGCGAAGCTCCTGGACCCGCGGAATCATCCTCGGCCCCGACCGAAGCGCCGAAGCCGTACCAGCCCTGCGCCGCAGTGGCCTCAGGCAGGGCGCCCACGATCGGCGCCCTTGGCAGGGCTGGTTGGTGGCGTGGCCTCCTCAGCGGCAGCCCTGCACGGAGATGCGGTAGCTGAAACCGGTGGCGCCCGGCTCCTTGGCGGTGCCCACCTTGATGTTCACCTGGCTCACACGCTTGCCCGCCACAGCCGGGAAGGGACCGAACATCGTTCCCGTTCCCAGGGCTGGCTTCAGGGTTTCCTGCACCACACGCAGATTGCTGCCGTCGCTGAACTTGAGATAGGCCTCGATCGGGTAGCTGCCCTGGTCGGTGGAGTCGGCCGTGAAGAACAGCTTGTAGCTGCTGTAGTCGCGATCCACGGTGAAGTCGGTGTTCCAGTTGGTGCGGCCGATCGTGCTGCCGATCGGACCCTTGGGGCGCTGCACCCGCTTCTTCACGATCGGGCCGCTGCCGCCGATCGGCTGGAGGAAGGTGCAGGCCCCCGCCGAGGCGGCCTGGGGAGCCAGCAGTGCTGCGCAGGTGAGGCAGGCCGCCAGGGATCCGGCCAGGTAGGGCACCCGGTTCAGGCCGAGTGATGGAGAACGCATGACCATGGCGCGGCGGAAGGGAACCTCTGCATCTTGCACCCACCCCGCCTGGAGCTGGTTGGCTAGTTCTTGACGTCCCAGGAGGTGGTGGAGTGCACGCTGGTCTGGCCGCTGTTGTCGCTGACGAAGCTGAAGAGTGATCCCTTGTCCACGCTCATGACAAGGGTGATGACACCACCGCTGTCGTGCTCCTGAGACGAGAATTCCGCCGATTGGACACGCCAGCTGCCAGAGGAAATCGAGAGAAAGATGGAGTGATCTTTCTGGGTTGTCGGTACTGGGTTGGGAACCGTATTCAACCTTTTCTTGTCATAGAAGTCGAGCTCGGCGCTGATCAGGCCCTGGCTCTTCACCCTCTCCACAAACAGTGGCAGCTCATGAATATCCACCAGGGTCATGGAGACTTCCAGGGGGCGATTCCTGCTTAACTGCTCAATCGAGAAGGACACCCTGCTCACCTCAACTCCGGGTCCGAGGCCTTTCTCTTTGACCAGCTCACTGGTTCGGAAACCGACATCCGCCTTGAAGACGATCAGCACGTCACTCATTGGAACTCAGCGGCATCCGTTGATAGTATGGCGGCCCCTTGAGCGGGCAGGCCCTCCACTACACCCGCGTTAACGTCACCCGCGCAACCCGCCTTGGGGCGGAAGGGGCCGTGCACCTTTCCGTGCGGTTCAGCTGATCACCGATCCGGGCGATGTCGTGCTGCTTCTGCCCACCGCCAGCAGCACCCCCGCCAGCACCAGGGCCGAGCCGAGGAGCACCGGCGGGCCTGCGGGCTCGGCCAGCAGCGCCGCCGCGCTCAGCACCGACACCACCAGGGAGAGTGACCCCACCACCGCCACGGTGGCCACGCGGAAGCGGCGGTAGCTCAGCCGCAGGCTCCACTCACTGCCCAGCACCACGGTGAGGGCGTAGAGCCCGATCACGCCGGCCACCCACCACAGCTGCAGGTGCATGAAGTGTTCGGCTCCGAACAGCACCAGCCCGATCGCCAGGAACACCAGGGCGGCCAGCAGCGACGGCAGTCCGGTGGTGAGCCCGAGGCCGAGGCCCTCCTGGCCCAGCCGGCGGGCGGTGACTGCGCTGCAGGAGAATCCCGCCACGCCCACCGCACCCCAGCCCAGACCGGCCAGCCGGTGCATGCCCATCGGCGCCCCGCTGCCCAGGGAGGCCAGCCCCAGCCCCAGGCCGATCACCCCCGTGGTGAGCCAGAAGCGGCGGGGGAAGGGCTCCTTGAGCCACAGGCGCGAGAGCAGCGCCGAAGCCGGCAGCACCAGGGTGAACACCAGGGTCTTCTCGATCACCGCCAGGCTCTCGATGGCCATGTAGCTGCCCAGGGGACCGGTCAGGCTCCCGGCCAGCAGGTCCAGCCCCAGCAGGTTCCACTGGTGGCGCTGCAACCGGGGCAGCTGCCGGCGCAGGCTGCGGTGGTCGGCGACCATCACACTCACGCCCACCACCAGCAGGGCGAAGAAGAACAGGTTGCAGGCACTGACCGGGTTGACCCCATCCACCGGATGACGGGCACCCTGCAGCTGCAGGGCCCGCACCACCGTGCTCTCAAGGCCCTTCAGCACCACGTAGGCCAGCAAGGCCATCACGATCGATTCCTGCCCATGCTTCTCGCGCCGGACGAGGGGTTTCCAGCTGCCGGATGGTGCTGGTGTCGCTAGTGGTGGCCCATCTTGCCCAGCTCGCTGTCAAGCAGGCTCACCATCTTGTGGGCAGCGCCGTGCACCGCCTGCTCCACGGTGAGTGCCTGGTCGGTCACAGAGGCCGGGTCGCGTCCTGCCACCCGAGCCTCCAGGAGGCAGCGCCTGTCCATCCCGCCTGATTTTGAGGCGCTGTTCTCGTCACTGAGGTGGACTTCCAGCCTGGTGATGTGATCCGAGAACCGGGAAAGCGTGTGATTCAGGGTGTTCTCGATGTGGTGCATGAACGCCTCATCACCCACAATGTTCTTGTCTGTATTCACCTGGATCTGCATGGCTTCGCTCTGCGGGTGGGCGGCTTCCGGGAGCCTGCTCAAGGCATAGCTGGATATCCGGAAGCCGCCCTGGATCGCTTCACATCCCGTAGAGCCATCGCGTGGAACCGTTGATGCCCAGGGGCAACAGATCCAACCGCAGAGGCCCCATCCGCCCGAGCGCAGGCTCCCACCACCCCGAAAAGCCACCGTGGACACCGTTGGTGCCATGGCGGCCTGCCGGCTACGGGCGCAACGGGAGCGGGGGCGTGCGTTCCAGCCGCGCTTCGGCAGCGACGAGATCGTGGTGGCGTGGCCCTGCTGGGTGTGCTGCTGCAGGCCGGGCCCGCCGGCGCCCCCTACCCTCATCACGGGCTCCGAGCTGGCGGGGGCTCCCTCCCATCGCCGGATGCGGCCGTGAGCGCCGGTGCCACCAGCATCACGAGCAGGCCGAAGCCCAGATAGCCGCCCTGCCTCGGGTCGTAGTCGGCCAGCAGTCGCGCGCTGCCGTAGCCCAGCGCCTTTCCCACGGCCAGCTCGAAGGCGACGGTCAGGGCCACCCAGGCCCCACCGACCCGCAGAAGCCGGGGTCTGGAGGCGGCACCCATCCACCCCCGGGCGAGCCAGCTGATCAGCAGCACGAGCAGGGATCCGCTCAGCACACCGAGCTGCCGTGCCGGCAGGTCTCCCAGGACCGGGCTCAGCAGCTTCTGCCGAAGGATCCCCTGGAGCGTTTCCGCCAGCATCATCAGCAGCCATACGAGCAACGCCCGGCCCCAGTTCATGGTGCGGGCGCCTCCGGCTGCTCGGGCTGCTGTTCCTGCTCCTCCTGCTCCTCCTGCTCCTCCCGGCCCCGTTCCGCCTGGAAGCGCCCGTCCAGTGGTTCGGCGGCGATCCCTTCCACCTCCCGCAGGTAGCGGGCCAGGCCGTCGCTGTTGCCGTGGGTCACGTACACCTGGCGGGCGCCGCTCCCCTGCACAGTGCGCACCAGGCCCGGCCAGTCGGCATGGTCGCTCAGCACGAAGCCCCGCTCGTAGCCACGCCGGCGGCGGGCGCCCCGCACCGCCATCCAGCCGCTGGCGAAGGCCGTCTGCGGCAGCCGGAAGCGCTTCATCCACACCGAGCGGTGGGCCGAGGGCGGGGCGATCACCAGCCGCCCCGCCAGCGACTCGCCCTTCGCCACGGCGCTCACGGGCCGGGTGGGGGGCATGGCCACCCCCGCCTCCCGGTAGGCCGGCATCAGGGCCTCAACCGCCCCGTGCAGCAGCACCTCCTCCTCCACGCCGATGGCGTGCAGCTCGGCCAGCAGCCGCTGGGCCTTGCCGAAGGCATAGGCGAACAGCAGCGAGGGGCGCTCCGGAGCCCCCTGCCACCAGGCGCGGATCTGGCGGGCCACCGCGGCGCCGCTCTGCCAGCGGTAGATCGGCAGGCCGAAGGTGGCCTCGGTGATGAACACATCGGCCTGCACGGGCTCGAAGGGGGCGCAGCTGGGGTCGGCGCAGCGCTTGTAGTCGCCGCTCACCAGCCAGCTCTCCCCGCCCGCCTCCAGCCGGATCTGGGCGGAGCCGAGCACATGGCCGGCGCTGTGGAACGACACCCTCGCCCCGCCGATGCGCAGGGTCTGGCCGTAGTCCACCGGCAGCAGGTTGATGGCGTGGCCGAGCCGCTGCCGCAGGATCGTCTCACTGGCACCGATCGCCCAGTACTCGCCGCAGCCCGGCCGGGCGTGGTCGGCATGGGCGTGGGTGATCAGGGCCCGGGGCACCGGCCGCCACGGATCGATCCAGGCATCGGCGGCCGGGCAGTGCAGCCCCTGGGGCGTGAGCTGCAGCAGGGCGCCGGGGGGCAGGGGCATCGGGCGGGATCAGCCGGCTCAGCCGGGGCTCAGGAGCCGCACGGGCAGCCGCAGGCGGCGCTGCTGGCGCCGTGACAGGGCTCGTGGTTGGGATGGCCGCTGGCGCAGGCCTCACAGCAGTAGGCGAGGTTGTTCCTCACCACGGCCTCGCCGGGGGACACCGCACAGGTGCAGCTGGGGCAGGCGCAGGGGGTGGGGGCCATGGCAGCACTCCGAATCTGCTTCTGGGCTAGCACCCTCCGGCGCCGGGTGGCGTTGACATGGCCTCCGGCCCTGCCTAGCCAGAGGGAGGAGCCTGGTGGCTCTCCTGTCGGCCGCGCCGGAAACGATGACGCTTGAGAGCTTCCGCGAGGAACTGGCCAGCACCGCCTGTGCCCTGGCCGCCCAGGGCAAGGGATTGCTGGCCGCCGATGAATCCACCGGCACGGTGGGGAAACGCTTCGCGGCCATCGGGGTGGAGAACACCGAGGAGCACCGCCGCGCCTACCGCAGCCTGCTGGCCACCGCCCCCGGCATCGACGACCACATCAGCGGCGTGATCCTCTACGAGGAAACCCTCTTCCAGGACAGCATGGACGCCGGGGGCCAGGACGGCCCGCCGATCGTGGAGCTGTTCCAGGAGCGGGGCATCGTGCCCGGCATCAAGGTGGACCGGGGCGTGGAACCCCTGCCGGGCGGCCTGCCGGGCGAGAGCTGGTGCACCGGCCTCAAGGGCCTGCAGGAGCGGGCGGCCCGCTACTACGCCCGCGGCGCCCGCTTCGCCAAGTGGCGCGCCGTGCTCAGGATCACGCCGGAGGGTTCCCCCTCGGAGCTGTGCGTGCGGGAGAACGCCTGGGGCCTGGCCCGCTACGCCCGCACCGTGCAGGAGGAGGGGCTGGTGCCGATCGTGGAGCCCGAGATCCTGATGGACGGCGACCACGACATCGAGACCACCGCGGCGGTGCAGGAGTGGGTGCTGCGCACCGTGTACCGGGCCCTCAGCCACAACGGCGTGTTTCTGGAGGGCAGCCTGCTCAAGCCCTCCATGACCCTGCCCGGCATGGGCTGCGCCGAACCCCCCAGCCCGGATCTGGCGGCGGAGTTCACCCTGCGCACGCTGCAGCGCACGGTGCCGGTGAGCGTGCCGGCGATCCTGTTCCTCTCCGGTGGGCTGAGCGAGGAGGAGGCGAGTGTGTTCCTCAACGGCATCAACCGGGCGATCACGCCGGCCCCGTGGCACCTGGGCTTCTCCTATGGCCGGGCCCTGCAGCAGTCGTGCCTCAGGCACTGGGCTGGTCACGATGTGGCAGCGGGGCAGGAGGCGCTGCTGGCGCGGGCGCGGGCCAACGGCCAGGCCGCCCAGGGGTTCTACGTGGCCGGCTCGGAACCCTCCGACGGCACCCCGCTGTTCGAGGCGAACTACAGCTACTGAACGGCCCTCCTTCCGTGCCCCAGCGCCACATCCTGCTCACCGGAGGCAGCTCCGGGATCGGCTTCGAAGCCGCAGCCCGACTGCTGCAGGCCGGCCACACGCTCACCGTGGCCTGCCGTGATGCCGCCACCGCGGCTGGGTTGCGGAGCCGGCTCAGCGGTGCCCTGCGCCCCTGCATCCTCAATCTGGCTGATCTGGAGAGCGTGGAGAGCGCCGCCGAGCGGCTGCTGGCCGCCGGGGAGCCGATCGACGCGCTGGTGCTCAACGCCGGCCTGCAGTACAACGGTGCCCGCGAACCGCGCTGGTCGGCCCAGGGCTACGAGCTCACGCTGGCGGTGAACCATCTGGCCCATCAGGCCCTGCTGCAGCGGCTGCTGCCCCTGCTGCTCCGGGGCACCGAGCCGCGGCTGGTGGTGACCGCCTCGGAGGTGCACGACCCCACCACCCCCGGGGGCCGGGTGGGGCAGCCCGCCGGCCTGGGCGATCTGGCCGGGCTGCGGCAGGGGCCCGGCGCCCCGATGCTCGATGGCCACAGCAGCTTCAACGCCGAGAAGGCCTACAAGGACACCAAGCTCTGCAACCTGGTGATGGCGCGGGAGGTGGAGCGGCGTCTGCGCCAGCGGGGCCTGGCGCTGCCGGTGCTGGCCTGGAGCCCGGGGCTCGTGATCCCCCGCGGCGGCGGCGGCTTCTTCCGCGACAGCCGCCGGATCAACCCCGTGGGCCAGGTGGTCTTCGCCTTCGTGGCCAGGGATCTGCTGCGCCTCACCGAATCCCCCGGCCGCGCCGGTGCTCTGCTGGCCGCCCTGGCGGCCGACCCGGTCCCACAGGGACCGGGGTTTCAGTACTGGAGCAACCGGGTGCTGGGGCCTGGCCGCCGCCGCTTCGAGCGGAGCGAGCCCGCTGAGGCTGCCCGTGATGATGCCCTGGCGGCTGAGCTCTGGGCGCTGAGCGCGCAGCAGCTGGGGCTGCCTGCCGAGCTCGCGCTTGCAGCGACCTGAGCGGAAGACTCCGGCCCGGGGCCATGCCATGGCTGCCGGAGGGCAACGTTCACCTTGGGGGGCCCGCGCATGTCGCCGCAGTTTTCGTCCCCCACCCGCTGCGCTTCCTGGCCACTGCGGATCTTCCACCCAACAGCTCCGGCACGTTCGATCGGGCGCAGCTGCGGGAACGGGCGCTGGTTCAGCAGGCAGGCGATGGGCAGCCACCTTGGAGCAGGTGGTCTCGGCTCAGATCAACCGTGACGCAGGACACGGGCGTGCTGTCGTCCACCATGGAGGCGCGCCCTGCCCTGAACCTCGCTAACGGCTCATCTCCAGCATCCGCTGGATCGGTGCCAGGGCCCGCCGCCGCAGGGCTTCGTCCATCTCGATCGCCGGCGCCATGGTCTGCAGGCACTGCCACAGCTTCTCCAGCGTGTTGAGCCGCATGTAGGGGCAGGCGTTGCAGCTGCAGCCGTCTGCGCCCGGCACCTCGAAGAACGCCTTGCCCGGCACCCGCTGGCGCATCTGGTGCAGGATCCCCGGCTCGGTGAGCACGATGAAGGCGGGTGCCTCACTCTCCGCCGCCCGGGCCAGCAGCTTGCTGGTGGAGCCGATGAAGTCGGCCAGATCCAGCAGGTGCTGCTGGCATTCCGGGTGGGCCAGCACCTCCGCTTCGGGATGCTCCAGCTTCAGCTGCAGCAGCGCCTGCTCGCTGAAGGTTTCGTGCACCAGGCAGCTGCCGGGCCAGAGGGTGAGCTCCCGGCCGCTCTGGTTCTGCACCCAGCGGCCCAGGTTCTGATCCGGCGCGAACAGGATCGGCCGGTCGGCCGGGAGTTGCTTCACCAGCTCCACCGCGTTGCTGCTGGTGCAGATCAGGTCGCTCTGGGCCTTCACCGCCGCCGAGCAGTTGATGTAGCTCACCACGATGTGCTCGGGGTGCTCGGCCCGGAAGGCGGCGAAGCGATCGGCGGGGCAGGCGTCCGCCAGGGAGCAGCCGGCCTCCAGATCCGGCAGCAGCACCGTCTTGGAGGGATTGAGGATCTTGGCCGTCTCGGCCATGAAGTGCACGCCGCAGAACACGATCACATCGGCGTCGGTGCTCGCGGCCTTGCGGGCCAGCTCCAGCGAATCGCCGATGAAGTCGGCGATGTCCTGGATGGCGTCGTCCTGGTAGTAGTGCGCCAGGATCACCGCGTTGCGTTCGCGCCGCAGGGCAGCGATCGCCGCCGGCAGCTCGGCGGCCGGGGGTGGCGAAGGCTCCCCGGCGCCGTGCTGCGCGGCACGGGCCTGGGTGGTCTGGGCGGCTGCGAAAACCAACCGGGATCCCCAACGGGCAGGATGTTGCAGCTTAGTTAGGGGTGGATGGGTCTTCTGCGCCTGGCCGTGGTGGGAGATCCGCACGGCGCCTGGGATGGCAGCGACCATCGCCTCCTGGAGCTGATCCGGCCGGACGCCGTGCTGGTGGTGGGCGATCTCAGCGACGGCACCCCCCAGGTGCCTGCCCTGCTGCGCCAGCTGCCGCTGCCCGTGGCCTGCATCCTCGGCAACCATGACGCCGGCCGCGATGCCTCGGGCCGCACCCTGCAGCGCCAGCTCGCCACCCTCGGACCCCTCCACTGCGGCTGGGCCCTGCGGCAGCTGAGGCCGCCAGGCCTGGCGGTGGTGGGGGCGCGGCCGGGAACGGCCGGCGGCGGCTTCCATCTCTCCAAGGCGGTCCTGGCCGCCTTCGGGCCCCTCACCCTGCAGGAGTCGGCTGACCGGATCACGGCGGCCGCCCTGGCCGCCGATCCGGAGCTGCCGCTGGTGCTGCTGGCCCACAGCGGCCCCGCCGGTCTGGGCAGCAGCGCGGCGGATCCCTGCGGGCGCGACTGGAAGAGCCCCGCCTGCGACTGGGGGGATCAGGACCTGGCCCTGGCCATCCGCCAGATCCGCCAGCGGCGGCCCGTGCCGCTGGTGGTGTTCGGCCACATGCATCACGCCCTGCGCCGGGGCCAGGGAGATCGCCGCAGCGTGGCCGTGGACCGCCGCGGCACCCTCTATCTCAATGCCGCCTTCGTGCCCCGCCATGGCCGCGACCTGGCCGGCCAGGAGCTGCGCCACTTCGCCTGGGTGGAGCTGGACACCACGCCGGCCGCGCCGGTGCTCCGGGCCAGCCACCGCTGGTATGGCCTCGACGGCCGGCTTCACTATGAGGAGGTGGTGCACCAGGCCGCTCCAGCCCAGAGCGGGGCCGAGCCGCTCCCCCGCGTGCGGGTGGAACCGTGCTGATCCACGCCTGCATCAGTGCCCATGGTTTCGGCCATGGCTCGCGCACCGCCGCCGTGCTCACCGCCCTGCATCGCCGCTTCCCCCACTGGCGGCTGGTGCTCTCCACGGCCCTGCCGCCCTCCTTCCTGGCCACCGCCTTCGGACCGGTGCCCTTCGAGCTCCGCCCCTGCCGCTGGGACGTGGGCATGCTGCAGGCCGATGCCCTCGGTTCGGACCCCGCCGCCACCCTCGAGGCCCTGGAGCAGCTCGAGCGGCAGCTGCCGCACCAGATCAGCCAGGAGGCCGCCTGGCTGCAGGCCCAGGGAGAGCCGCTGCTGCTGCTGGCCGATGTGCCCCCGGCAGCGGTGCTGCTGGCCGAGCGGGTCGGGGCTCCCCTGATCTGGCTGGCCAGCTTCGGCTGGGAGGCGATCTACCGCCCCCTTGGCGGTGCCTTCACGGCCTGGGCCGACCGCTGTGAGCAGCTCTACCGCCGGGGGGATCTGCTGCTGCAGTGCCCCCTGGCCATGCCGATGGCCTGGGGGCTGCCGCAGCAGCAGCTCGGGCTCACGGCCGGGGAACCCCGCCTGGATGGGGCGGATCTGGCCCGCCGGCTGGGGCTCCCCGCCGAGCGGGAGCGCTGCGTGCTGATCAGCTTCGGGGGGCTGGGGCTGCGGCTCGACCCCGCCCTGCTGGCGCTGTGGCCGCACTGGACCTTCCTGGGCCACGATCCGGCCCTGGCCCGGGCGGCCAACGGCCGGGTGCTGCCGGCGGAGGTGCGACCCCTGGAGCTGATGCGCCACTGCGCCCGCCTGATCACCAAGCCCGGCTACAGCAGCTTCTGCGAGGCCATGGGGCAGAACGTGGGCATCCACGCAGTGCACCGGGAAGGTTTCGCGGAAGCCCCCGTGCTGGAGCAGGCCCTGCAGCGCCACGCCCACCATCGGCTGCTGAGCCAGCACGACCTGCAGACCGGCCGCTGGCAGCTGGATCAGCCCCTGCACCCCCCCTCCCATGGCCCCCTGCCGGCCGATGGGGCCGCCACGGCCGCCGCCGCCATCGCCGCCTTCGCGATGCAGCGGGGCCTGGCCTGAGCGCTGGGGGCAGGAACGGGCCCCCGCTGGGGTGATCAGCAGCTCCAATCGTTGTGGCCAGGTCCATCGGTGTTGCTGTTGTTGAAAAGGGGGCTATTTAGGGCCCTGACAGTGATCTGAACCATTCAGCGTTGCCATTGACACCAGTGGACGCTTGTGCGATTGGCACTAACAGCAACTGGTTTGAGCCATTCGATCGCCAATCTGCTGCCCGTCCTGTTGTTTTGCTTCCGGTTTTGTCCTTCGCCAAAACAACGAACGCGTTCTTCGCCGCCTCTGTGGCTTCGCTCACGGCCTCGGCCACCGCTCTGGCCACGGCCCAGCCGGCCATGGCAGCCCTCGGGCCTGTGACCCTCGGCACCGTCGGCGGCGGCGTGGGCCGGGTGCTCACCACCATCCCGGTGCCGCCGCCGGTGCACCCCTCCCACGCGCCGGTGCCCGCCGCCGCCCGGGCCCTGCCGCAACCCCATTCCGTGGCCCTGTCGGTGCCCCTGCCGCCGCCGGGCCCCCGCGTGTACGCCATCACCCCCGAGCGGCGCGCCCTGCTCAACACCATCCGCTACGCCGAGGGCACCTGGGCCGGTGGCGCCGACGTGGGCTACCGGATCATGTTCGGCGGCGGGCTGATGCCCTCCCTGGACCGTCACCCCAACCGGGTGGTGCGCAGCGCCCGCTACGCCAGTGCCGCCGCCGGGGCCTACCAGTTCATGCCCCCCACCTGGGCGATGGTGTCCCGCGCCCTCGGCTTCCAGCTGCAGGGGCCTGACGCCTTCGGCCCCCAGGTGCAGGACCAGGCCGCCCTCTACCTGGTGCAGCGCCGTGGCGCCCTCCATCTGGCCGACCAGGGCCAGTTCACCCCCTACCTGGCCCACCGGCTCGCCCCGGAGTGGGCCTCCTTCCCCACCCTGGCCGGCCGCAGCTTCTACGGCCAGCCCGTGAAGCGCTACCAGGAGCTGCGCCAGTTCTACGAGCAGAACCTGGCCTACCTGCGCCAGCGCCAGCAGCGGGTGCTGGACGACCTCGCCGCCGCCGAACCGCCGAAGCCGGTGAAGCCTGCCTGCCTCCCGGCCGATTCGCTTCGCTGCCAGCTCGAGGCCCTCGACACCCTCGGTCCCCGCTCCGCCAGCTGAGTTCCGCCCGGGCCGAAAGCGCGTCAGCCCTCGTCGGGCTTGATGCGGCTGCGGCCCACCGTGTTCTGGGCGATCAGGTAGGCCGCCGCGATGGCGCCGGAGAATCCCAGCCCATTGCGCAGCAGGGGGAGCAGGTCGTCGGTGCGGGTCACGATCGGGGCCACGCCGAACACGCCGAACAGGATCACCCAAAGGGGCGAGAGCAGCAGCACCCAGGCCCATTCCACCGTGCGGCCCTCCTGGCGCGGGTAGGCGGCGAAGCCCACGATCAGGCCCCCCAGGATCGAGGTGGCCAGGGTGAGCACCCACTGTTCGTTGGGCAGGCCCGGCACCACCTGGCAGCCGCCCCGCTCCAGGCAGGTCTCCACCGCGGCCAGCGCATCCACGATGGCGCCGTCCTCCCCGTGGTCACGCACGTAGTACTGGTTGCCGAAACGGGTCTGCAGCTCCACCCAGTAGGTGCGCGGCATCAGGGCGAAGAGCGCATCGCCCACGTTGAAGTTCAGCAGGTTGCCGCCGCGGGGATCGGCCACCAGCAGCAGGCTGCGCTCATCCAGGTTCCAGAACTCCTTCACGGCCAGCCCTGGCGTGCGCTCGTACTGGGTGAGCACCCGCAGCTTCCAGCCCGTGTCCGCCTCGAAGCCGGTGAGGTGCTCCTCCAGCTCGGCCCGCTGGCCGTCGGTGAGGGCCCGGGCCAGATCGATCACCGGCGTGGGGTGGTCCGGCAGCAGGTCCGGGTTGTCGTAAGCGAAGGCCGGGCCTGCCCCTCCACCCACCAGGGTGCAGAGGACCAGCAACAGCGCCGCCAGCGTGGATGCCGCCCGCGTGGCCAGACTCCTTCCCATGCACCGTTCTCCGTGACAATGCATTCTCCCCGAGCTGCGTGCCGGCCGTGAGTGCACCCCCCCCGCCCTGCCCGGTCTGGCTGGCGGAGCGGCTGCGGAACTGCGGCGGAGCGGTGCCGTTCCAGCGCTTCATGGCCTGGGCGCTGCACGACCCCGACCACGGCGCCTATGGCGCCGGCCGCCTGCGGATCGGGCGCGACGGCGACTTCGTCACCTCCCCCGCCCTCGGCCCCGACTTCGCGGCCCTGCTGGCCCCCCAGCTGGCCGCCTGGCTCTCCGCCCACGGGCCAGGTCCGCTCGCCCTGGTGGAGGCGGGCCCGGGGGAAGGAGCGCTGGCCCTGGAGCTGGCCCAGGCCCTGCAGCGCCACTGGCCCGCGCTGGCCGCCCGCACCACCCTCTGGCTGGTGGAGCCGAACGCCGGCATGGCGGAGCGGCAGCGCCGGCTGCTGCAGGCCTCGCCCCTGCCCTGCCGCTGGACCTGCTGGCAGGAGCTCGCGGCCGCGCCGGTGCGGGGCGTGGTGCTGGCCCATGAGGTGCTCGATGCCCTGGCGGTGGAGCGGATCGTGTGGGACGGGGCGCTCTGGCGCCGCCAGCTGGTGCGGCTCGTGGAGGGCGGCAGCACCGGCCCCCGGTTGCGGCTCGAGCCCGGCGAACCCCTGGAGCCTGAGGCCCTGGCGCACCTCGCCGCCCTCGGGCTCGATCCGCCCGGGGAGCAGCGCCCGGCCGGCTGGTGCACGGAACTGCACCCCGGCTCCGGCCCCTGGCTGGAGGCCTGCGCCGCCGCCCTGGCCGCAGGACCGCTGCTGGTGATCGACTACGCCCTGGAGGCCTGGCGCTACTACGCCCCCCAGCGCTCCGCCGGCACCCTGCTGGCCTACCGGGGCCAGCGGGCCAGCACCGATCCGTTGCTGGAACCGGGAGCCTGGGATCTCACCGCCCATCTCTGCATCGACACGCTGCAGGAGCAGGCCCGCCGGGCCGGCTGGCGGGTGCTGGGCCAGTGCCGCCAGGGGGAGGCCCTGCTGGCCCTGGGTCTGGCCGAGCGGCTGCACGGCCTGCAGCATGACCCTCCGGCCGGCCAGGCCAGCGGGCTGGCTGAACGGCTGGAGCTCCGGGAGGCCCTGCTCCGCCTCGTGGACCCGCACACCCTGGGGGACTTCCGCTGGCTGGCCTTCAGCCGCGGCCCCATGGCCACCCCCCGCTTCCTGCTCCCCCCCGCTCCGGCGCCCTAGGCCATCCCCCAAATCCCGGCAGGAAGCGGCTACTGTCAGCGCGCCGTGGATGGGCCTCCCCCCTGATCGACACCTTCCGACTGCTGGAGGCCCTGGTGCTGGGGGCCCTGCTGGCCGGCCTGCTCGGATTGATCGGCCGCCAGAACCTCTTCCTCAAGGCCCTGGCCATGGACGTGATGGGCACCGCCGCGGTGGCCCTGTTCGTGCTGGTGGCCGCCCGCAGCGGGCTGCGCACGCCCGTGGTGGCCGATCCCGAAGCGCTCTCCAGGCTCGGCGCCTGGGCGGATCCGATTCCCCAGGCCGTGATCCTCACCGCGATCGTGATCGGTCTGTCGATCCAGGCGGTGCTGCTGGTGGTGATCACCCGGCTCTCGGCCGTGGACCCGCTCCTGGAGCCCGCCAGCTTCGAGCAGCTGCAGGCCAGCCAGGCCCCCTCCGCCCCGGGCGCTGCCGCCCCGGCCAGCCGGGCAGCGCCATGACCCTGCTGATCGCCTGGCTGCTGCTCCCCTTCCTGGGGGCCTTCCTCTCCGCGCTGCTGCCCTCCACCGCCCGCTGGCTGGCCCTGGGCTGTGCCCTGGCCACCACGGCCGTCGGGGCGCTGCTGTTCAACGGCACCTGCCCCTGGTTCCTGCAGCTCACCGGCCCGCTGGGGGTGCTGCTGCAGGCCGATGCCCTGGCCGCTCCCTTCCTGCTGCTCAACGGGCTCGTGGTGCTGGCCGTGGTGCTCGACACCTGGAGCCGGCGCCCGCCGGGCCCCTTCCTGCTGCTGGTGATGGTGCTGCTCGGCGGCCTCAACTCGGCCTTTCTGGCGGTCGACCTGGTGAGCCTCTACGTGGCTCTCGAGGTGGTGGGGGTCACGGCCTTCCTGCTGATCCTGCAGAAGCGGGAGCCCCAGCAGCTCTGGATCGCCCTGCGCTACCTGCTGGTGGGCAACACGGTGATGACCGTGTACCTGGTGGGCGTTGCCCTGCTCTACCTGAACACCGGCAGCTTCCGCCTCGCTGCCCTGGGCGCGCCAGGCCTCGAACCCCGCAACCTGGCCGTGGTGGTGGCCCTGCTGCTGGTGGGCCTGCTCACCAAGTCGGGGGTGTTCCTGTCGGGGCTGTGGCTCCCCCGCACCCATGCCGAGGCTCCGGCCGACGTGTCGGCCCTGCTCTCCGGCGTCGTGGTGGCCGGTGGTCTCTGCCCCCTGCTGCGCCTGGCCAACCAGCTGCCCCAGCTGCAACCCCTGCTCGGCCTGATCGGCCTGGCCAGCGCCCTGCTGGCGCTGCTGTATGCCCTGGCGGACACCGACCTCAAACGGGTGCTCGCCTGGAGCACCCTGGGCCAGGCCGGCCTGGTGCTGCTCAGCCCCGCCACCGGCGCTGTCTACGCCCTGGCCCATGGGCTGGCGAAGGCCTGCCTGTTCCTGCTGGCCGGCCGCCTCGGCAGCCGGGATCTGCGCACCTGGCGGCTGCAGCCGCTTCCGGCCGCCCTCGGCCTGCCCTGGTATGTGGCTTCCCTCTCGATCGCCGGCGCTCCCTTCCTGCTCGGGTTCTGGACCAAGGACCAGCTCGCCTCCGTGGTGGGAGCTGGCAGCGGCATGCTGCCGGTGCCCCAGGTTCTGGTGCTGGCGATGGCAGGCACGGCGGCCGTCTATGCACGGCTGTGCTGGCGGCCGATCCGGTGGGAGTGGGCGCCTCCGGCTCCGGGCCCGTGGCTGCTGGCCGCGCTGCTGCTGGTGGGCGGCCTGGCCCTCGGGCCCCTGCCGCCGCCGGGGTCCGCCGGCAAGGCGCTGGGGGTGCTCGCCTTCGGCCTGGGGCTGTTCAGTGGTCTCACCCTGATCGCCCTCGGCCTGCAGCGGCGGCGCCTGCCCGCCTCCGATCCGTTGCCAGTGCCCTGGCCGGCACCCCTGCCGCTGCCCCTGCCGGATCTGGAGCGGCTGCAGGAACTGCTGGGCGGCCTGGCCGTGGTGGGAGCCGTTCTGGTGGGCCTGCTGATGCCGAGGGAGGTGCTGTGGCCCGGATGATCACCATCGCCCTGCGCCTGCTGATCTGGTGCCTGCTCAGCGCCGATCTGGGCGCCACCAACGTGGCCATCGGCCTGGCCGTGGCGCTGGCCCTGCCCCAGGCCCGCCGCAGCCGGCACCTGCCCATCCGCCAGCTGCTCCGGCTCCTGCTGGCCAGCCTGGTCGCCATTCCGGTGGCCTATGGGGAGGCCGTGCGCCTGCTGCTGATGGGCCAGCGCCTGGAGGGGCGCCTGGAGCCGTCGCCGCTCACCGCCCGGGGCTCTGCGCTGCTCACGTTCCTGGAGGTGTTCCGCATCACCCTCACCCCGCTCACGATTGCGCTCGGGGTGGAGCCGGGAGGCCAGGCCTACCGGGTGCATCGCATGGCCCGGCCCCTGCCCCCCGGTTCCGGCGCCGGCACCACGCCTGACTCCCGGGAGGTGCGGTGATGGCGGTGATCCTGCTCGGTATGGTGCTCGCCCTGCTGCTGCCGATCCTGGTGGCCTGCCGCTCGGTGGATGTGTGGCACCGCCTGGCGGCCTTCGCCAGCGTGTCCACCAAGGTGGCGATCCTCATGCTCGCCGTGTCGGTGGTGCGGGACGACTGGATGCTCGGGATCGTCGGGGTGATCGTGCTCAGCGTGGGCAATGCGGCCGTGATGCTCCTGGCCAACCTGCTGCGGGGGGTGGACCGATGAGCGCACCGGGCGTGACCCAGCTCCTCAGCACCCTGCTGCTGCTGGCGGGCCTGGTGTTCTGGTTCGGCGGCACCTGGCCCCTGCTCGGCCGCGGCAGCTTCCTGCGCAAGCTGCACTACCTCAGCATCGCCGACACCCTCGGCTCGGCCCTGATGCTGGTGGGGCTGCTGCTCCGCCTGCGGCCGGAATGGCCCCTGCTGCTGCTGGCCCTGCTGTCGCTGGTGGTGTGGAACACGATCTTCGGCTACGTGCTCGCCAGCTGCTCCCAGCCGCTGCCTCCCTCCTTCCCCTCCGGGGGCGCCAAGGAGGAGCGCCAGCCATGACATCGGCTGCCATCACCCTCAGCGGCGATGCCGCCCTGCTGATCCCGATCACGGCACTGCTGCCGCTCACGGCGGTCCTGCTCGTGGCCCAGCCCAATCCCTACCAGACCCTGGTGCTGCGGGGCATCCTGGGGGCGGTGGCCGCCCTGATCTATGCCCTGCTGGGCGCCGCCGACGTGGCGCTCACCGAAGCCCTCGTGGGCACCTTGCTCTCCACCACCCTCTATGCGGTGGCGCTGCGCTCCTCGATGGTGCTGCGGCTGGCCCTGCCGGGCGGCGCGCCACCTCCCGAGAAGGTGGTGCGGCAGCTGCGCAGCTGGCTGGAGCCCCTGCACCTGCGTCTGGAGCTGCTGGTCGGCCCCGCCGCCGCCGACGCCGGCCTGCACGGCCTGCTCCAGCCGGTGGAGGGAGGCCAGGAGCACTTCCAGCTGCGGCTGCATCGCCCCCAGCTGCTCGAGCGGCTGGAGGATCTGCCGGGCGCCGCCGACTGGCGGGCCGACGGCCACAGCCTGCTGCTGCTGCCGCCGCTCGCTCCGCCGCCTCCCCGCTCCGGAGCCACCCCATGAGCTGGATCTACGCCCTGGCGGCCGTGCTCCTCTGCCTGGCGCCGCTGCTGCTGAGCCTGCCGGAGCCGCCCCAGATCGATCGGGCGCTCGAGCTGTTGCTGCAGACCGGTGCCGTGCCCAACCTGGTGTCCACCGTGATCCTCAAGACCCGCCTCTACGACACGGTGGCGGAGGTGGTGGTGTTCACCCTGGCCTCGATCGGGGTGCGCTGGATCTTCAGCGGAGAGCCCAGCCAGCGCCGGATCCGGGGCCTGCAGGACGCTCCCTCGGTGGTGCTCTGCCAGCTCGGTTCCACCGTGTGTGCCCTGGTGGCGGTGGAACTGGCCCTGCGGGGCCACCTCTCCCCCGGCGGCGGCTTCGCGGCCGGCGTGGCCGGCGGCACGGCCATCGGCTTGCTGCTGATCAGCGGGTCGGTGCGCCTGGCCGACCGGCTCTACCAGCGCTACCGCGCCGACCTGTGGGAGAAGGCCGCCGTTGTGGCCTTCCTGGTGGTGGCCCTGCTCAGCCTGGGGGGTCTCACCCCCTGGGGCCCCGGCACGTTTGGCGCCATCGACAGCGGTGGCTGGATCCCCCTGCTCAACGTGCTGGTGGCCGTGAAGGTGACCCTGGGCTCCTGGGCGATGGTGCAGCTGCTGGTGCGCTACCGGGGGCTGCTCTAGCC
The DNA here is from genome assembly GCF_900088535.1 of Cyanobium sp. NIES-981. Taxonomy (NCBI): domain Bacteria; kingdom Bacillati; phylum Cyanobacteriota; class Cyanophyceae; order Synechococcales; family Prochlorococcaceae; genus Cyanobium; species Cyanobium sp. NIES-981. Next base: position 351,062 of record NZ_LT578417.1, read on the forward strand.
CGCGGCCAGCCAGGCGGCCAGGGGCTGGGGCTGCTGATCCCCTCGGCTGGTGATCTCCACGATGCGGCCGCAGGCGTCCGGGGTGGCGAGGGCCTCCAGGCACACCCGGGCCACCAGACGCCGGGGGATGCTGTCGCTCTCCTGCTGGTCCGGGCCGGTGAACACCACGCCCTCCTGATCGAGCTTCTCCTCCCGTTCAATCAGCCCGCCGGGGCGCACGATCGTCCAGTCCAGCCCACTGCGTTCCAGCCACTGCTCGCCGAGGCGCTTCCACACTAGGATGAGGCCGAACAGATTGAGCGGGTGCAGCCAGCGGCCGGCGCACAGGGAACTCACCAGCACCACCCGCTTCAGCCCCACGGCGGTGCAGGCCCGGATCTGGTCCCGCACGCCGAAGGCATCCACCTTGAGGGGGCCGCTGAGATCCACTGAAGGCCGGGCCCCCGTGGCGATCACCAGGGCGTCGCAGCCCCGCAGCGCCTCCTCCAGCTTCCGGGGCTGGTGAAGCTCGAGCCGGATCACCTCGGCGCCGTCCAGCCCGGCGGGCAGGGTGGAGTGGGGACGCACCAGGGCGCGCACCGCATGCCCCTGGCGAAGGGCTTCCTGCACCACGCGCCAGCCGGTCTTGCCGCTGGCACCGCTCACGGCGATCGTCGCCATCACCCCTTCCCGATGGAACGGTGTGACCCTAAGCAGTCCGCCTACGCTGCCGCCAGAGCAGTTCAGGGAGGCCGGGATGGCAGGGCAAGCCCCAGGCCCGGCGGATCTGGCCGCGCTGGCGGAGCGGTGTCTCGACCGGAACCGCCACCCCCTCTGCGGCAAGGCGGACGTGGTGAATGCCCTGGGCTGGGCGAATGCCTACAGCAGCTACCTGGAGATCGCCACACCCACCTCAGGGGGCCGGTTCATGGCGGTGTGCGGCCGTCAGTTCGTGCACCGTCGCCGCGCCCTCTACAACGCTCCAGCCGACTACGCGGACGGCCTGCCTGTGCACCACCGCCAGGAGGGCGCGGAGGGGGCCAGGGTTCTGCAGCCCCTGGTGGAGTCGGGAGAGCGCTTCGATGTGGTGTTCCTGGATCCGTACCACACCTATGCGGCCTCCAGTCTCGATCTCCACGTCGCCCTCCAGCTGCTCCGGCCGGGTGGGGTGATCGTGGTGCACGACTGCAACCCCCCCGATCCCGCGCTCACCTGCCCCGAGTTCCGCCCGGGGGAATGGATGGGCCAGACCTACCTGGCCTTTCTCGATCTGCTCAGCCGGTGTCCCCATCTCGACCACTGCGTGGTCAACACCGACTGGGGGGTGGGGTTGATCTGGCATGCGGAAGCCCCCTCTCCACGCCGCTTCGCCGGCCTGCCTCCACGCCCCGGGCTGGGGGGGATGGATGTGAGCGACTGGCGGGTGTTTTGCCTCCACCGGAAACATCTGCTGCGGCTCATCACGGTGCGGCGATTCCTGCGGGTGTTCGCCGGGGTGCGCCTGCCGCATCCCGGCTGAGCTCGCCGCCGCGCCATCATCCGGCCAGGCATCTGCAGCACATGGCTTCCTCCGGCACGGTTCCGATCAGCACCCCCGGGTCCACCCCCAGCCTCGAGGAAGGGCGCCGGCAGAACGCCTGGCGGCAGCGGTGGTATCCGGTGGCCTACCTGGAGGATCTCGATCCCGGCCGCCCCACCGCCTTCACCCTGCTGGAGCAGGACCTGGTGCTCTGGTGGGATGCCGCCGCGGCCACCTGGCGGGCCTTCGAGGATGTGTGCCCCCACCGGCTCGTGCCCCTGAGCGAGGGGCGGCTCAATGACCGCGGCGAGCTGGAGTGCCCGTACCACGGCTGGAGCTTCGACGGCAGCGGCCTGTGCACCGCCATCCCCCAGGCGGACCCCGCCCAGGCCGCGGTGGCCTGCGGCAGCGCCCGCTCCCGCTGCACGGCCCTGCCCACCGCCACGGGCCAGGGATTGCTGTTCGTGTTCTCGGGAGACCCCGAACGGGCCCCCCAGGTGCCCCTGCCCCTGGTGCCCCAGCTGGAGGAGCCGGGCTGGCTGGTGCAGGACACCTTCCGGGACCTGCCCATGGATGCCCTCACCCTGCTGGAGAACGTGCTGGACGTGAGCCATGTGCCCTTCACCCACCACCGCACGGTGGGTCGGCGCGAGAACGCGGCTCCCGTGCAGGCCAGCCTCACCTCGGAGGGGCCGGAGGGCTTCACGGCCGAGTGGCTGGAGGGGCCGCGCCGGGGCCGGCTGGGCAGCCAGTTCACCACCTTCGCGGCGCCTGCGCTGATGTGGCACGACCTCACCGCCAAGGGCTTCGCCCGCATCCTCACCGTGGTGTACGCCACCCCGATCCGGCCGGGTGAATGCCGCCTGTTCGCCCGCTTCCCGTTCCAGTTCCGCTCGGCGCTGCCGCGGTTGCTGCTGCGCTTCCGCCCCCGCTGGCTGCAGCACATCGCCAACCACACCGTGCTGGAGGACGACCAGGTGTTCCTCCACTGGCAGGAGCGGGCCCTGGCCCGGCGGGGGGGCAGCCATGCGTTCAGCCAGGCCTGTTTCCTGCCCACCGACTCCGATCGGTATGTGAGGGCCCTGCACGCCTGGGTGAACGGTCCGGGCGGTGAGCCCTTCCCCGGCCGCCCCCTGCCGGAGCGGCTCGACCGCGATCAGTTGATGGATCGCGACCATGCCCACACCCGCCACTGCCATGCCTGCTCCACGGCCCAACGGCGCCTGCGGGCCGTGCGTCCCTGGCTGCAACTGGCGGTCGCGGTGGCGCTCGTTGGCCTCGCCGCCCTCTGGGGGCAGGGCCTGTGGGTTGGGAGGCTGGCGCTGGCCGCCCTGGCGCTCGCCGGCTGGCTGCTCCTGCGGCAGTGCGAGCGCTGGGAGCGGGGCCTCAGCCGTGGGGCGGGTGCGCCGCCTCGCAATGCCCCTGAGCCGAGGCGGGGGGCTCGCCCAGCAGGCCGTGGCGCTCCTGCTGGTCAGCGCAGCGGGCGCGTGCCAGATCCCGTGCCGTGATCCTGAAGCCCAGCTGCCGCGCCGCCAGCACCAGTTCATGCTCGCTGCGGCAGTGCGTGAGCGCCCGCCGGAGGGCATGGTCGGCCTCGGCGCTCTCCACCAACCGTTCCAGTTCGCTCCAACTCATCGCAGTTTGCGCCCGTGCATGGCTGCCACCAGGGGTTCTCCCACCATGGCCGCGCCCCTGCACCACGGCAAGGTTCCTGCCGTTACCGAGCGGCGGCGGCACTGATCAGCCCTCCTGATTGCCCTGGCCGCCGGCTTGGCAACGGTCCGGGTTCTTCCTAGGAGAAGGAAACGGGGGACCACCCATGACGCAGCCACCAGATGGGGCCGGGCCCCACGGTTCGGCCGACGACCAGCCGATCACCCCGCATGCGGCTCCGATCCTCGACGCCGATGGTCAGCTCACCTACGTGGGAGACGACGGCCGCCGCTACGTGGTGGGCCTGCCGCCCGAAGCGGACGAGGAGAGCGTGGAGCGGGTGATGGCCACCCTGCGCCGGGGCGGCACCCTGTTCCAGCAGATCGAGCACCTCTGCCATCGCTGGATCGGCCAGGTGAGCGGCGCCGACCTGGAACCCAGGGCGGCGCTCGTGCTGCTGCTCACCACGCTGGAAACCGCCCTTGAAGACCACTACCCCGAGAGCGCTTCCGACCCCTGAACCGGCGGCCGATCCCCACCCTGACCCGGTCTTTCGCGGGCCTCCCGGGGCCCTGCAGGGGGTGGATGGCTGCCGCGGCGGCTGGCTGGTGATCACCGCCCCTGCCCTGCCCTGCGCCGCGGCGGAGCTGCACTGGCAGCTGCTGGAGAGCCTGCAGCCGGCGCTGGCCGCCCCCGGGCTTGCCCTCACCGCCGTGGACATGCCGGTGGGCCTGGCCGAGGCCGGGCCGCGGCGCTGTGATCAGGAGGCCCGCCGGCTGCTGGGCCCCCGCCGCAGCAGTGTGTTTCCCGCGCCGCTGCGGCCCTGCCTGGCCGCCTCCACCTACGCGGAGGCCTGCGCCCTCAGCGCGGCGGCCTCCGGGCGGCGGCTCAGCCAGCAGGCCTACAACCTGCTGCCGCGCATCCGCCAGCTCGATGGCCTGCTCCAGGCGGAGCCCAGCCTGCGCCCGCGGGTGTGGGAGGTGCATCCGGAGCTGGCCTTCCGGCAGTGGAACGGGGGGGTGCCGATGGCGGAGGCCAAGAAGACCGCGGCCGGAGCCAGCCAGCGTGGGGCCCTGGTGGAGGCCTGGCTGCCGGGGGCAGCGGCGGCGATCCGTGCCTCCCTGCGCCGCGGCCTGGTGGCCGATGACGACATCCTCGATGCCCTGGCCTGCCTCTGGAGTGCTGGCAGGCTCCGGCGAGGGGAAGCCCTCACCCTGGGTGGGGATCCGGATCGGACGGGCCTGCCGATGCGGATTTCGGCGTGAGCTCCGCGATCGTGCTGAGGATGGTGTCGGCGGTCACGTCATCGCGGATCTGCACCGCGCCGATCGCCGTGGGCAGCACGAAGCGCAGCCGCCCCTCCCGCACCTTCTTGTCGCCCTGAAGACACGCCAGCACGGCCTCGTTGTCCAGGCTGGGCCAGGTGTGTGGCAGGCCGGCGGCCGCGATCAGGGCCAGCTGGCGCGCCTGATCCTGGCGGCTCCAGAGGCCCATGGCCACGGCGATCTCGCCGGCGGCCGCCATGCCGATCGCCACGGCTTCGCCGTGCAGCACGGTGCCGTAGCCGCGGAGGGTTTCCACCACATGGCCGAGGGTGTGGCCGTAGTTGAGGATCGCCCGCAGGCCCCCCTCGCGCTCATCGGCGGCCACCACCCGGGCCTTGGCGGCGGCGGAGCGCTCCAGCAGGCTCTGCAGCAGCTTCGCTCCCACGGCCTGCTGGCTGGCCAGCCCCGCCCCGGGCTGCCGTGCCGCCGCCGCCTCCAGATCGGCGAACAGCACCGCATCGCCGATCACGCCGTACTTGATCACCTCGGCCATGCCGGCGCGGAACTCCCGCTCCGGCAGGGTGGCCAGGGTGGCGGGGTCCACCAGCACCAGCCGCGGCTGGTGGAAGGCGCCGATCAGGTTCTTGCCGCCCGGATGGTTCACGCCGGTCTTGCCGCCGATCGCCGCATCCACCATCGCCAGCAGGGTGGTGGGCACCTGCACCACGGCGATCCCCCGCAGCCAGGTGGCGGCCGCGAAGCCCGCCATGTCCCCCACCACGCCGCCGCCCAGGGCCACGATCAGCGAGCCGCGCTCCAGCTTCTGCCGGAAGGCCGCATCGTGGATCAGGGCCACGGTGGCGGGTGTCTTCCGGTCTTCGCCGGCCTCGATCACCAGCCGCTCGGCCACCAGGCCCGCCTCCCGCAGGCTGGCCAGAGCGGCGGCGCCGTAGTGGGTGTCCACGTCGGGGTTGGTCACCACCAGCACCTTGGTGCCGGCCTTGAACCCCAGGGCCGCCACCTGCTCGCCGAGCCGGGCCAGGCTTCCCGCACCGATCACCACCGGGTAGGGGTTGGCGCTCAGCTCCACGCGGATGGTGCGGGGGCTGCACGCACTGCCTGCAGTGGTGGCGGCGGCGGACATGGGTCTTGGGGGACGGCTTGATGAGGCTAGGGTCCGGCATTGGCCCGGGCTCCAGCCATGCAATCGCCTCTCCGCTCCGCCAACGCACCGGAGGGGCCTGGAGCGGGCCTCACCCTGATCCTGGCGGTGGTGCTCGGCCTGGTGCTCCTGCTCAGCCAGACTCTGTTCATCGTGCCGGCCGGCAGCGTGGCGGTGATCACCACCCTGGGGCGGGTCACGGGGGTGCCCCGCACGCCGGGGGCCAACTTCAAGGCTCCCCTGGTGCAGGCCACCTCCCTGTTCGACGTGCGCACCCAAGTGCGTCCCGAGCAGTTCTCCACCCTCACCAAGGATCTGCAGGTGATCCAGGCCACCGCCACGGTGAAGTACGCCGTGAAGCCGGGAGAGGCCGGCCGGATCTACGAGACGATCGCCACGGACGACCAGCAGATCTATCCGCGGGTGATCCAGCCTTCGCTGCTGAAGGCCCTCAAGTCGGTGTTCTCCCAGTACGAGCTGGTGACCATCGCCACCGAGTGGAACTCGATCTCGGAACTGGTGCAGGAGAAGGTGGCCGAGGAGCTGCGCAAGTTCGACTACGTGAGCGTGCAGAGCCTCGATCTCACCGGCCTGCAGATCGCCGAGGAATACCGCGCCGCGATCGAACAGAAGCAGATCGCCGAGCAGCAGCTGCTGCGGGCCCAGACGGAGGTGCTGATCGCCGAGCAGGAAGCCAAGCGCTACCAGACCCTCAACTCCAGCCTCGACGACCAGGTGCTCTACAAGCTCTTCCTCGACAAGTGGGACGGCCAGACCTCCGTGGTGCCGGCGCTGCCGGGCACGGCCGGGGGCGCCGGCACGCCGGTGATCGTGAACGGGCGGCGCTGAGCACCGGGGCTGGGCGCGTCCGGGTTGGAGGTTCCGGGGCGCCGGTCAGGGTCCAGGCTCCCGGGCGATCGGCCCGGCGGCCGGCGGTGGCGGCAGCAGCGGGCCGGGGTCCACCGCCACTACGCCCTGGGGCTGCCGCTGGCGCAGCTCCAGGTGCAGATGCGGTGCGCTGGCGTTGCCGCTCTGGCCCAGCCGGCCCAGGGGCTGGCCGGCCCGCAGCGGCTCGCCGGGGCTCACGGACGCGTCCCGCAGGTGGGCGTAGAGGCTCGACCAGCCGCCGCCGTGCTCCACCAGCACCGTGAGGCCGTAGCCGTCGATCTCCGCCACCCGCTGCACCTGGCCGGCCTGCACGGCCAGCACCGGGGTGCCCTCCGGGGCGAGCAGGTCAAGGCCGGTGTGCATACGCCAGGCCGCGCGGGCCGTAGAATAGCGCCAGCCCCAGGGATCCAGCTCGCTGGGGGCGACCGGCAGGGGGTAATGGAGGGGTGGCGGCGAGCCGCTGCCCCTGGAGGGCGGCTCATGGCCAGCTTCGAGCAGGGCCAGATCCCCCACCGGCACCGTTGCCGGCACCTGGGAGGGGCGTGCGGGCCTGTCCGGCGCCGGGGCAGCTGTCGGGGCAGCTGTCGGGGCAGCTCTCGGGGGGACCATGTCCACGCCTGGGGGTGGCCCGGGCTCTGGCCATCCAATGGCACCGGTGGCGGAGTCGGGGATCGGCGGCTCGGGGCTAACCGGCCCGGCCAGGCCGGTTGTCGCCGCCGCACCGGCGCTCAGCAGGGCGAGCAGCAGCGCATCGGCGAACCCGGAGCCTCCAGGAGCCATGGCGGACAGGGGTGCGACGCCGACCGGTTGTACCGCTTCCCGGCGCCTGCGGCCCGATTCAGCTCCCGGCACGGTTCTGGTCGCTCCGCCGGGATGGCGGCCCCGTACCCATCCGCCTTGCGATGGTGGCCGACGATGGGTCGATGGCGATGACGACCCTCCTGGCCCAGCTGATCGGCCGTCCCCTCATGATTCTGGCCGTCGCCCTGCTGTGGACCCTGGCGGCATGGGCGCTGCCCCGAAGCCGCATCCCCCTCACGGCCAATGCCGTGGCCTGGTTGCTGTTCGCCCTCTGGGAAGGCCTGATCCAGGCCATCACCCCCGAGGCCGACATCCGGGTGGATCTGCTCCTGATCGGGCCCCTGGGTCTTGCTCTGGCGTGCTGGGCAGCCCTGTCCATGGTCGGGAGGCTGGGGCGGCGCAGGCCTTCGTGATGCCTGGACGGCTCAGCGAGCGTGGTTCGCTCGGTGACTGATCCGCAGGAGGGAGTTGGCCGCCCCGGGGTGCATGCCACTGACCCAAGCCAGGACGGGCTCCGATTGTGTCCTGCAGCTTCTGCCATGCCACCGCAACGACTGGGCCGCATCAAGGTCGGTAGACGGTGATCACCGGCCTGTGATCACCTGAATTCGTAAACCTTTTGAACGTGATCAGCTCGGCATTTGTCTCGGCGCCGTGGGGCTGGGGCGTCCGTTACGTTCGAAACGTCCCTGATCCTGATCTCTCTGAATTCTGTGCCTGTCTCCCACATCATCAAAGCCCTCCGAAAGCGCACCACCTCGCTCATCGGCCCAGGCCTGGTCCTCGCCATGGCAGCGGCTCCCTTCCAGCAGGCGGCGCTGGCCGAAGTGCTCGTCCGTGCCCAGGGGCGCTGCAAGCTGACGAGCGGAGGGTATGAAGTGTTCAACGGCCACTGCACCTTCAAGCACAAGGCCGCCGGCGGCAGGGATTCCTTTGTGGTGAAGCTCGATGACGGCACTGACTTCGTCTTCACCGGCCCCAACCCTCAGGCACTGCAGGTGGAGACGTACAGCAGCATCAAGAACGTGCGCCACAACGCCAAGCCCAACCACGACCTCTTTGTCTGGAATGACGGAGAACAGCGCCGGCTCGCGGTCAGGCTTGACCAGGTGCAGAACCCTGACGCCAGGTTCGATGACGCGTCCAGCAAGGTGACCGGCGGCACCCTCGTGGGCGCGGCGGTGGGTGCCTTGATCGGTGGGCTAATTGCCGGCAGCAGCCAGAGCCGTGCCCAGGAACCCGCCCGGGTCGGGGCCCCGGTGAGTGCGCTGCAGCAGCTGGTGGGCGTGAGGGGTGCCAGCGCCGAGCGAGAGCTCACTGCGAAGGGCTACACCTACCGCGGTGGTGATCAGATCGGCGACAGCTCCTACACCTACTGGGAGCAACCCCGCACCGACACCTGTGTGGCCGTGCGCACCACGGACGGCCGCTATCAGGCGATCACCTACACCGAGCCCGCCAGGTGCCGCTGACTGACAGGTGCCGCTGACTGAACGCCGCCACCTCCTAGCTTCGCTCCACTGCAGCGGCACCATGAACCAGACCCTCAAAGGCGTGACCTACGTGAGTGTGTGGGTGCTGCTCTGGGGCACGGCGGCCTCGATCGCCGACTTCGTGCTGCTGGAGCGGGCGGCCTACGAGACCGGCAGCGGGGGTCAGGCGATCACCTTCGTGTCGTACTGACGTGGACCCCGGGAATTGGTCCAGGGTGAATGAGAGTCCTCAGCCGGCCAGACTGGGCCGGGGACTTCACCATGAAACGCACCAGGCACACAGCGGAGCAGATCATCCGCAAGCTCAAGACCGCCGACCAGCTGATTGCCCAGGGCAAGACCGTCGCCGATGTCTGCCGCGTCATCGAGGTGACGCAGCCGACGTATCACCGCTGGCGGCAGCAGTACGGCGGCATGCAGGCCGAGGAGGCCCGCCGGCTGACGCAGCTGGAGAAGGAGAACGCCCGGCTCAAGAAGTTGTTGGCAGAAGCCGAGTTGGAGAAGGCGATGCTCAAGGACCTTGCGGAGGGAAACTTCTGAGCCCGGAACGCCGTCGCAGGGCCGTCACGGTCCTGCAGGAGCGTTACCGGGCATCAGAGCGCCAGGCCTGCCGTGTTGTGGGGCAGCACCGCAGCACCCAGCGCCATTGCGGGAAGGTCGTCGACCTGGAGGAGACCAAGCTTCGGCACCGCCTGAGGGAGATTGCAGCTGAGCACATCCGCTGGGGCCGCCGCATGGCCTACCGCCTGCTGCGTCGGGAGGGCTGGACCGTGAACCACAAGCGGGTGCAACGGCTCTGGCGGGAGGAGGGGCTGCAGCGGCCCACTCCCAGGAAGCGGAAGCGGGCACGGCCCGCCGACGGCTCGGTGAGGCGTCACCGGGCCCAGCATCCCCACCAGGTGTGGGCCATGGATTTCCAGTTCGATGCCACCGCCGATGGCCGCAGACTCAAGTTCCTGAACGTGATCGACGAGCACAGCCGCCTCTGCCTGGCGATCCGGGTGGGCAGGCGGTGCAAGGCCAAAGACGTGGTGACTGTGCTGGAGGAACTCACCAGCCTCTACCCGGCGCCAGCGTTCATCCGATCGGACAACGGCCCTGAGTTCATTGCCCAGGCTCTACGGGACTGGTGTGAGACCAGTACCACCACCAGCACGGCCTACATCGAGCCAGGATCCCCGTGGGAGAACGGTTTTGCCGAGTCGTTCAACGGCCGGTTCCGGGATGAGTTCCTCAACACCGAGTTGTTCACCACAGCCCCGGAGGCTCAGATCCTGGCCGATCGCTGGCGATGGGAGTACAACACGCTCAGGCCGCATTCGGCCCTCCAAGGGCGTACGCCCATGGAGGCAGCTCAACAAGGAGCTGCAGCATGACCATGACCACCCACTCTCATAAGCCCTGGACCGATAAAGGGGGTCACGTCAGTACGGCGTTGCGGCGGTGGTGCTCGCCGTTCGGCTCTCGGGCCGTTTCCTGAGCCCCAACCGCCAGGAGCAGCCCAGGGACTAACTCGCCCCTGCGGTGGCCAGCACCGCCAGCAGCGCCTCCCCGTAGCGCTCCAGCTTGGCGGCGCCGATGCCGCTCACCCCGGCCAGCTCCCCCAGATCGGCGGGGCGGCGCCCGGCCAGCTCCAGCAGGGTGCGGTCGTGGAACACCACGTAGGGCGGCACCCCCTGCTGGCGGGCCTGCTCGCGCCGCCAGGCCTTGAGGGCGGCCACCAGGGTGTCGTCCAGCTCGCCCAGCTCCGCGCCTGAACCGGCCGTACCCCAGCCCGTGCCGGCGCCGGCGTGGCTGCGCCGACGCTCCTTGCGGGGCGGCGGCAGCGGCAGCTCCAGCCTGGTTTCTCCCCGCAGCAGCGGCTTCACCAGCGCCTCAGCCCCGAAGCAGAGGCCGCCATGGCCCTCGGGCACGGGCTGCAGATAGCCGGCGCTGGTGAGCTGGCGCAGCAAGGTGCGCCACTGGCTGCGGTCGAGCTCCCGGCCGATGCCGTACACGCTCAGGCCGTCGTGGCCGAGGCTGCGGATCCGTTCGGTGCTGCCCCCCAGCAGCACGTCCACCACATGGGCGGCTCCGAAGCGCTGGCCGGTGCGGTACACGGCGGAGAGGGCCTTGCGGGCCGGCTCGGTGACATCCACCCGCTCCTGGGGCTCGAGGCAGCCGTCACAGTTGCCGCAGGGTTCGGCCAGCTGCTCGCCGAAGTGCTGCAGCAGCACCTGGCGGCGGCAGCCGGGGGCCTCGGTGAAGCCGATCAGGGCATCGAGCTTGCCGTGCTCGATGCGCTTCTGGGCCTCCGGGGATTCCCCGTCGTCGATGAAGCGGCGCAGCTGGGGGATGTCGCCGGGGCCATGCACCATCCAGGCCACGGCCGGCAGGCCGTCGCGGCCGGCCCGGCCCGTTTCCTGGTAGTAGGCCTCCAGGCTCTTGGGCAGGTCCACGTGGGCCACGAAGCGCACGTCGGGCTTGTCGATGCCCATGCCGAAGGCGATCGTGGCCACCACCACCACGCCGCTCCCGTTGCGGAACTGCTGCAGGGTGCGGCTGCGCTGCTCCGCCTCCATGCCGGCGTGGTAGCCGAGGGCATCGAAGCCGGCGGCCCGCAGATCCGCCGCGAAGCGCTCCACCCGGGCCCGCGAGCGGGCATACACAATGCCCGCCTCGCCCCGGTGCTGCTCCAGAAACTGCAGCAGCTGGGCCTTCGGGTCCTCCTTGGCCCGCAGCAGATAGCGGATGTTGGGCCGGTCGAAGCTGGCCAGGAACACCCGGCCGTGCTCCAGCCGCAGCCGCGCCACGATCTCCTCCCGGCTGCGGGGGTCGGCGGTGGCCGTGAGGGCCAGCCGCGGCACCGCCGGGAAGCGCTCGGCCAGCACTGCCAGCTGGATGTATTCGGGACGGAAGTCGTGGCCCCACTGGGACACGCAGTGGGCCTCATCGATGGCGAACAGGGCCAGCTCCCGCTCCGCCAGCCGCTCGAGCAGATCGCCCCCCAGCAGCCGTTCCGGCGACACGTAGAGCAGATCGAGCTGCCCGCGACCGAGCTGCTGCCACACCGTGCTCGTCTGCTCCGCCGTGAGGGCCGAATGCAGCGCCTCAGCCCGCACGCCCGCCTGCTGCAGGGCCTCCACCTGGTCCTGCATCAGGGCGATCAGGGGCGAGACCACCACCGCCAGCCCCGGCCGGCACAGCGCCGGCACCTGATAACAGAGCGACTTGCCGCCACCGGTGGGCATCAGCACCAGGCCGGAGCCGCCGCCGATCACATGGCGCACAATCTCCTCCTGGGGCCCGCGGAAGGTCCGGTAGCCGAACACCTGCTGGAGCACGGCCTGGGGATCGGCGCAGGCGCGGGCGCCGGGAGGGGCGGGCGGATCCATCGGTGGATCGAGGGGCACCGGGGCGCTCAAGGGGCTGGCGGCTGCGGGGGGATCTTCCAGAATGCCCCCAATGCCGTGCCTGCGATGTCCCCGTCCTCCCGCAGCAGCGGGTTTCCGAGCAGCTCACGCTCCAATGCCGCCGCCTGGGCCTTCCTGGCTCCGGCCCTGCTGCTGATCGGCCTTTCGGTGCTGATCCCGGCGGCGATGGCGCTGCTGATGAGCTTCACCCAGGCGGGTCTGGATGTGAGCGAGCCCCTGCGCTTCGTGGGCCTGGCCAACGTGCGGCGGCTGCTGGCCGATCCCATGTTCTTCCGGGTCACGGGCACCACCTTTCTCTACCTGATCGGTGTGGTGCCACCGGTGGTGCTCGGTGCCCTGGCCCTGGCGGTGCTGGTGAACCGCCAGTTGCCCGGCATCCACTGGTTCCGCGCCGCCTTCTACACGCCGGTGCTGGTCTCGATCGTGGTGGCGGCCATCGCCTTCCGCTGGCTCTATGCCGAAAACGGCCTGATCAACGGCTGGCTCAGTGCCCTGCTCGGGGATGCCTTCAGCCCGATCGGGTTCCTCACCTCTCCGCTGCTGGCCCTGCCCTCGGTGATGCTCGTCACCCTGTGGAAGGGCCTGGGCTACTACATGGTGATCTTCCTGGCGGGTCTGCAGGGCATCTCCGCCGATCTCTACGAGGCCGCCTCCCTCGATGGCAGCGAGGGCTGGCGCAAGCACGTGGACATCACCCTGCCCCTGCTGCGGCCCTACCTCACGCTGGTGGCGGTGATCTCGGCGATCGCGGCCACCAAGGTGTTCGAGGAGGTGTATCTGATGACCCAGGGCGGTCCGGCCGACTCCACCCGCACCCTGGTGTACTACGTGTACGACCAGGCCTTCTCCGAACTGGAGATCAGTTACGCCTGCACCGTGGGTCTGGCCCTGTTTCTGATCGTGCTGGTGCTGAGCCTGATCCGCTTTGCCTTCGCCGGGGATCGGGGCCTCACCTGAGCTCCACGCCGTATCCTGAAATTCTGGACTCCAACACCCAGAGGAGTTCATCCTCGTGGTACCCACGCGGTCTTGGCGCTGCTCGCCTGTCGGCCTGGTGCCCGTCCCCGCAGGCGGCCGCGTCCGTGCCTCCTCCATGTCGTTCTGTCAGTCTGCGCCGCTGTTGATGGTCGAATCCCTCGTCGACGTCCCGAGTGAGGCCTCCGCCGCCGCCGCCACCGCCGCCCCAGCGCTGCCGATCGGCGTGGTGGGCGGCGGCCAGCTGGCCTGGATGCTGGCGGGGGCGGCCCAGGAACTCGGGATCCCTGTGGCGGTTCAGACCCCATCCCGGGACGATCCGGCGACCAGGCTGGCGACCCGGGTGGTGGAGGCCGACCCTCGGGACGGCGAGGCCACCCGCCGGCTGGCCAGCGGCTGCCGGGCGATCACCTTTGAGAACGAGTGGGTCGATCTCGAGGCCCTCGCCGCCCTCGAGGCCGAAGGGGTGCGGTTCGTGCCGAGCCTCAGGGCCCTGGCACCGCTGGTGAACAAGCGCAGCCAGCGGGAGCTGCTGCAGCGGCTCAATCTGCCGGCCCCCGCCTGGCGCCCCCTGGCCGACCTGGTGCCGCTTCCGGCGGCCGACCCCGACCCGAAGTCCGAGCACCACGTGCCGGCGCTGCCTGCTCCGGAGCCGGGACCCGCCCTGCCCCCGGGCTGGAGTTACCCGATCATGGCCAAGGCGGCCACGGGCGGGTACGACGGCAAGGCCACCCTGGTGCTGCGTGAGCCCACGGATCTCGAGGAGCTGCTCGAGAGCGTGGATCCGGCCAACTGGATCGTGGAACGGTTCGTGGCCTTCGAGCTGGAGCTCTCCCAGCTGGTGTGCCGCGATCAGCAGGGGCAGGTGCGCTGCTATCCCCTGGTCCAGACCCATCAGCACCACCGCGTCTGCGACTGGGTGCTCGCCCCTGCGGCCGTGCCCCACGCCGTGCAGGCCTTCGCCCGCAACATCGCCGTGTCGCTGCTCACCGCCATCGATTACGTGGGGGTGCTCTCGATCGAGCTCTTCTACGGCCCCGAGGGACTGCAGATCAACGAGATCGCCCCCCGCACCCACAATTCCGGCCACGTCACGATCGAGGCCTCCCACACCAGCCAGTTCGCCCAGCAGGCCCGGATCGTGGCCGGCTTGCCGATGGGGGAGGTGGAGCTGAAGGTGCCAGGAGCCCTGATGGTGAATCTGCTGGGCTTCGAACGTTTTGAGAGCTCCTACGAGCCCCAGCGCGAGGCCCTGGCCTGCCTGCCCCAGGCCCAGCTGCACTGGTACGGCAAACACGGCTCCAGCCTGGGGCGCAAGCTCGGCCACATCACCCTGCTGCTGGATGGCGCCACCGCCGAGGAGCGGCAGCGCCAGGCCAGGCAGCGCCTGGAGCAGGTGCGGGCCATCTGGCCCCGCCCCGTGTACTGATGCGGCGATGCGGCAGGCCATGGCCGCAGGTTCCCGCCGAACAGCCCTAGAGTTCCGCAGGACTGCCGCGTTGGTGACTGCCTTCTACAGTTTTCTGATCTGACTCCTCTTTCGACATGGGGAGTCTGCAGCGGAAGCGACGTAGACCGGCCTTGCAGCCGGAAACGAAGCCCCGCCTCTGACACCCCTTCTGGTTCCACCAGGTCGAACACTGGGGCAAGACGGCGCGGCGGTCCACCCCATTGTTCTGATCCCCCTTTTCAGGTTTCACCCGGTTCCGGGTCTCCAGTTCAGGGTCACCCTGCTCAAGGTCACCAGGATCCGGTTCACCGGGATCAACCCTCAAACCTCGCCAGGTTGGCGACCTGCGGCCATGGTGGGGGTAACGGCATGCGGACGCGGCGATGGCCTCCTCTTCCCCCCGGCAGCCTGCGGACACCAGTTTTCAGCAGGCCTTCACCACCCTGTTGTCCGTGGCTCCGGGCCCGGTGTTTCCCCGCGCCAGGCAGCTCTACCTGCGCAAGTACCCGCTGGAAGGGCCCCCGGTCCAGCTGGATGCCGCAGCGTTCCCGAGCCGGTTCCGCACCTTCCTGCTCCAGGAGGAGATCCAGGAAGGCAGGGACGGCCTCTACCGGGTGCGGGGCCACCGTTTCGCCGTGGTGCACTGGCAGGCTCCCCAGACCAATCCGGCGGACTACCTCACCTTCCTGCAGGAGCGCTGGGGGCTCCAGCCCGATCACCTCACGCTCCAGCAGGACAGCTGGTTCCGCAATGGCGGGGCCTGGGCCTGCTTCAACGCCACGGCCGTCTATGAGCGCCAGGGCGGTGGGGAGCTGCGGGTGAGCCTGGGGGGCCGCGGTGCCGGTCCGTCCCCCGGTGCCGGTCAGTCCGCCAGCAGCTGATCCACGAGCTCCTGAAGCTGCTCCCGGCTCGCCGTGGTGATCACGAACACCTCCTGGGCACTGGTGCCCCGGCGGGCCAGCAGCTTGTGGCCGCCGCGGATCGGGGTGGACACCCGCAGGCGCAGCCCCGGGCAGCGCCCCCGCACCCGGCTGATGACCGCCGGGGTCACGGTGTCCACCCCGGGGGAGCGCGCCAGCTGCTGCAGCAGCGGGATCAGGCCCTCGAGGTAGGTGCTGTGGGTGATCACCACCCGGCCCATCAGTCCCTCTCCAGGGGGGCCATCGTCAGGCCTTCGGCGCCGAGCTGCTGGTGGTAGAGCTCGGCCTGTTCCTGGGGCCCGCACCACACCACCGCGGAGCCGTCGCTGTCGATGCGGTGGGCCAGGTCCCAGGCCCGGTCGGGCTGCATGCCGGGGATGAACCGCACAAGGCACTCCACCACGTGCTGGAAGGTGTTGATGGCGTCGTCCAGCACCACGACCCGGTAGTTGGGATAGGGCTGACGCAGCTGCTGCCGTTCGCGAACGGCGACGGGAGACGAACGCACCATGGGCGGCCTGTTCGATGTGGCAGGAGCCTAGGTACAGTGCGCCCACGCCACGCGCTTCCGGCATGTTGATCACCCTGGGATGGGCTTCTCTGGCTGCCCTGTTCAGCTTCTCCATCGCCATGGTGGTGTGGGGCCGCCACGGCGACGGCAGCATCAAGTTCTGATCCACTCAGCCCCCTTACCCGGTCTCCGATCCTTTGGCTGATCTGCCCTTCAGCAGCACCCAGCTCCTGGCTGGCCTGGCCGCGGTGCTGCTGCTGTTGGTCAGTGGCGGAGTGGTCTACCTCTCCGTGGTGGAGTGGCGCGATCGCCGCCGCCGCAACGCCGCCAGCAGCAGCTCCACCAAGGGATCGCCGGCCAGGGCGGGCAGCCGCTCGGCCTCCAAGGCAGGGGCCGCCCGGCCGGCCTCGGGAATCGCTGCAGGCCGCCGTTCCCCTTCCCGCGGCCAGTCCCCACGGCCGTGACACCGCCCCCGGGCCCCAAGCCGGAGGCCCCCGCGTCCGGGGCCATTGCATCCGAGGTCCTCGCATCTGAGATGCTCGAATCCGGGGCCCTCTCCCCGTGGTCGTGGTCGCTGGCGGCCGACCTGCTCGTGCCCCCTCCGGACGATCGCGAAGCCACCCTTTATCGCCAGTTACCCGCCGCCGCCCTGCTCGAGGCTCTGGCCAGTGAGCACCAGCGCCTTCAGGGCCGGAGGCTGGATCGGGCCCAGCTGGAGGAGAGCAGCCTGCCCGGCCTGGCCCTGGCTCTGCTGGAGCGCCCCTGGAGCCAGGAGGATCGCAGCGCGCTGCGCCAGGGGGCCGATGCGCTGCGCCGGAAGCTGGCGGGTGACACTGTCACCTACGTGGTGAACCGCAACCTGAATGCGTCGAACCACTGCGTCAAGCACTGCGCCTTCTGCGCCTTCCGCCGTGATCCGGGGGAGCCGGGCGCCTACTGGCTCAGGGGCGACGAGCTGGCGCGCCGCGCCGCGGAGGCCCGCCGGCTGGGGGCGACCGAACTGTGCGTGCAGGGGGGGCTCAATCCTGCCGCTCGCCTGGATGGCAGCCAGCTGGCCCACGCCGAGCAGCTGCTGGGGCAACTTCAGCAGGCGGCGCCGGGGGTGCACCTGCACGCCTTCTCACCCCAGGAACTGCTGTTCTTCGCCGAGCAGGACGGGCTTCCCCTTGACACGGTGCTGCAGCGCCTCAAGCGGGCCGGCCTGGGCTCCGTGCCCGGGACGGCCGCCGAGGTGCTCACTGAGCGGGTGCGCCGGGTGCTGTGTCCTGAAAAGCTCAGTGCCCGCCAGTGGGTGGCGGTGATGCTGCAGGTGCATGCCCAGGGGCTGCCAGCCACCGCCACCCTGATGGCCGGGCACCTGGAGGCCCCCGCCGACCTGGCCGCCCACCTGATCACCCTGATCACCCTGCAGTCCAGAGCACGGGCCCACGGCCTGCAGGGGTTCAGTGAGTTCGTGCTGCTGCCCTTCGTCGGTGCGGCGGCACCGGCCCCCCTGCGCCGCAGGGTGGGACGCGACCAGCCCGATCTGGAGGCCATGCTGCTGCTCACGGCCCTGGCCCGCCTCATCCTGGGGCCCTGGATCACCAACCACCAGCCCAGCTGGGTGAAGCTCACCCTGGCGGGGGCCCAGCGGGCCCTGCGCTGGGGCTGCAACGACCTCGGCGGCACGCTCATGGAGGAACACATCACCACCATGGCCGGTGCCCGCGGCGGTACCGCCCAGAGCGCCGCCGATCTCCGCCGCTCCGCCCTGCAGCTCGGGCGCCCGGTGCAGCAGCGCACCACCCTCTACGCCCCCGTGTCATGAACTGGCGGAGAATGCCGCTGCGGGTGACGGCCGCCACCACCCTGCTGCTGCTGCTGGGGCCCGCTGTGGCGCTGTGGCGGCTGCCGCGTCCCCGGGCCGAGGGGCTCGGCCGCCTGCTGGCCCAGGCCGCCCTGCTGCAGAGTTTTCCGGCCGCCCCCGGCAGGCCGGTGCCGCGCCTCTGGCAGGAGCGGCTCGGCGAGGCCCCCGCCGCGAGGCTGTGGTCGCAGCAGCGTCGTCTGTGGTGGCAGTTCTGGGGCAGTCAGGGGGACGGCCCTGCCTATCTGGTGCTGCCCATGCCCCGGGCCCTGCTCACCGGTGCCCTGGCCATGCCTCCCCACAGCGCGGTGGTGGACGACCTGCTGGTGGTGGCGGCCGACCCCCTCTCCCATCGCCTCCTCACCGACCAGCTCAAGCGGCAGCCCCGTCAGCATCGAGGCCTGGAACAACGCTGTCTGGCTCGCCTGGAACAGGAGCAGGCGGCGTTCTGGACCCCCGGTGCCTTTGGGGTGATGGCAGGACCGGTGGCGCCGCTGCTGCAGAGCTTCCAGGAGGGCTGTCTGAGCCTGGAGCTGTCAGGGGGCAGCCTGGCGGCCCGGGGCGAAGCCGCCGCTGTCACCGGTCTGCTGGCCGCCGCCCCGGCTCCCGTCTCCCAGGCCGTGGCCGGATCCGTTCGGGGCGAGGCACCCCAGGCAGGCGACAGCCTGCTGCTGCTGGAGGGCAGGAGCCTGGATGTGCTGCTTCAGGGCCTGCTGGGCCGCCAGCTGATCCGCGATCCCCTGGCCACCCGCTATGGCGCCGGGCCCGCCGAGCTGGCCAGGCTGCGCCGCACCCCCTTCCGCCTGATGCTGCGGCCGATGCCCTCGGGCCCGTTCCAGGCCAGTCTCCTTGTTCAGCTCGCTCCAGGGGCTGATCGCAGGGTCTGGGCCGAGCTGCTGACCAACCTGCGCGAGCGTCTTGCCCAGGAGGGGCTGAGCGATGCGGCACCACCCTCCGCCCTGCCCGCCGGCACCGCTACGTTGCCCGCCAGCCTCTGGCGCCGTGAGGACGGCGTGGTGGTGGGGGGGTGGCGCTGGCTCAGTCGGCCTGGAGCCGCACCCGAGCTGGTGCTCTTCCTGGGACCGGAGCCCAAGGCGATCCCAGGGTCTCCGGTGGCCTCGGGTCCGCAGGCTCCCCTGCTCAGGCTCGAGCTCCAGCCGCGGGCCCTGACCGACCTGGGGCTGATGCCGCCCAGCCTGCCCTCCCCCCTGCGTCAGGCGGCACGGCTCGCCGTAGTGGCCGAGCGGCCGGCCGGCGAGGCCTCGCCGATCAGTGCGCTGTGGGCGCGTCTGCAGTTGCAGACGACGGGGGTGGAGCCGTCTCCGCCTCCGGCGCCGACTCCGCCTTCAGCTCAGCCATCGACCCCGCCGGCGCGTCGGTGAGGCCGGCCTGCTGCCGTTCCCGCTTGCGGCGTTCCGCCGCCACGGTTTCCTCCATCAGGGCCACTGCCTGGGCCAGCTTCTCCAGGTTGGTGGCGTAGAGGCTGAGGTCCTTGTCGACACGCTCACGCATCAATCCGATCGCGGCGGCCAGTTCCTGCGCGTAGGAGCGCAGGGTGGCGGGGTCCATCGCGTCGGCCCCCCGGGCCTCCTCCAGCAGGCTGAGCAGCCCGACGGCCATCAGGCGCGAGTAGTGGAAGTCGGGGCGGCGGATGCTGGCCAGGGCGGAGGCCAGGGGTTCGGGCGCTCCCTCCCCCTGATGCTCGATCCAGCCCTTCACCTCCTCCACGGTGTGGTTGCCCATGGCGTTCCTGCTGGCCTCGGCCTCCCTGCGCAGCGCTTCAGCGTCGAAGCCGGTGGCGGAGCACAGCGCGGCGAGCAGGGCGGCCTTGTGTCCGTCGGGGCGGTACCCCTTGGCGAAGCCATCGAACACCTGGATCAGGCCGCAGGCGAACAGGGGGTTCGCCTCGAAGCCGCGCTGCCGGCTGAGCAGGTGAAGCTCAACCAGCAGCTCATCCACCATGCGCCGGTACAGGGGCGCGATCACGTGGGGGAAGGCGCGGCGAAAGGCCCGCTTGCTGTCGGAGACGGTCAGGGCGGCGCTCACGCTGCTCGGGATCAGGTGTGAAGCGACCCTAGCCGCCCAGGCTCAGTAGGATCGCGCCAGTTCACTGACCATCCCCATGATCCCGATCGTGATTGAGGAGTCGGGCCGGGGAGAGCGCGCGTTCGACATCTACTCGCGCCTGCTGCGGGAGCGGATCGTCTTTCTCGGGGAGCCCGTGACGGCCGAATCCGCCAACCGGATCGTGGCCCAGTTGCTGTTTCTCGAGGCGGAAGACCCGGAGAAGGACATCTTCCTCTACATCAACTCCCCTGGCGGTTCCGTCTACGACGGCCTTGGCATCTTCGACACCATGCAGCACATCAAGCCCGATGTGCAGACGGTGTGCGTTGGCCTGGCGGCGTCGATGGGGGCCTTCCTGCTCTGTGCCGGAGCCAAGGGCAAGCGCAGCAGCCTCACCCACTCGCGCATCATGATCCACCAGCCCCTCGGTGGCGCCCGCGGCCAGGCCAGCGACATCCGCATCCAGGCCGATGAGATCCTCTATCTCAAGCAGAAGCTGAACCAGGAGCTGGCCGACCGCACCGGCCAGCCCATGTCCCGCATCGAGGAAGACACCGACCGCGATTTCTTCATGTCCCCCGTTGAAGCCATGGCCTATGGCCTGATCGACAAGGTGATCGAGAAGCGCACTGTGCGCCCCGTCTGAGCGTCAGATCCGCCTGAGTATCAGGTCACCTCCGTGGTCCAGCCTCCCGCCTGACAGTCCAGTTCCGTCGTATCCAGCGCAAAGGGCTCACCTTGGGTGAGCCCTTCTTTTTGGCCTGTTTTTCTGCGGTTGATGCCGCAGGGGGTTGGTGCCGCCGGGGTTCAGCCGGCCGGGAAGGCGGCCTCGGCGAGCAGCGGGGAGAACCGCTCCTTCTCGGGAATGCTGGTGAATTCCGACACCAGGGCCCGGAATTCCTCGCCATCCAGGCTTTCCTTCTCGATCAGCAGTTCCACCACCCTGTCCATGCAGGTGCGGTGCTCAGCCACCAGGCGCACGGTGTCCTCGTAGCAGGTCTGCACGATCTGGCGCACGGCATCGTCGATCCGGCTGGCCATGCGATCCGACCCATCGCTGCGGGTCATCAGGTCACGGCCGAGGAACACCTCCTGATTGCCCGCCTCCAGGGAGAACTGACCCAGATCGCTCATGCCGAAGCGGGTCACCATCTGCCGGGCGATGGAAGCCACCTGCTGGATGTCACCGCCGGCACCGGTGGTGACCTCGGCGTGGCCGAACACCACTTCCTCGGCAGCGCGGCCGCCGAGGGCCCCCATGATGCGAGCGCGCAACTGGGCCTTGCTCACCAGCATCTGCTCCTCATCCGGGGAGAACCAGGTGAGGCCCTGGGCCTGACCGCGGGGGATCAGCGTCACCTTCTGAACGGGATCGTGGGCCTTCACCAGGGTTCCCACCAGGGCATGCCCCACCTCGTGGTAGGCGATCAGGCGCTTGCTGCGGCCATCGGTGAGGGGCTTGCCCTCCATGCCCGCGATGACGCGGTCCACCGCATCGTCGATCTCCGCCAGCGTGGTGGCCTCCTTGCGGCGGCGCGCCGTGAGGATCGCCGCCTCGTTGAGCAGGTTGGCCAGATCGGCGCCGGAGAAGCCCGGGGTGCGGCGGGCAATGGTTTCGAGACTCACGTCGTCCGCGAGTTTCTTGTTGCGGGAGTGCACCTTCAGGATCGAGAGGCGGCCCTTGATGTCGGGAACGTCCACCTGCACCTGGCGATCGAAGCGGCCGGGGCGCAGCAGGGCTGAATCGAGCACGTCGGCCCGGTTGGTGGCGGCGATGATGATGATGCCGCTGTTGCCCTCGAAGCCGTCCATCTCGGTGAGCAGCTGATTGAGGGTCTGCTCCCGCTCGTCGTTGCCGCCGCCCACGCCGGCGCCGCGCTGGCGGCCCACGGCATCGATCTCATCGATGAAGATCAGGCAGGGGCTGTTCTCCTTGGCCCGCTTGAACAGATCGCGCACGCGACTGGCGCCCACGCCCACGAACATCTCCACGAATTCCGAGCCGGAGAGGGAGAAGAAGGGCACCCCGGCCTCGCCGGCGATCGCCTTGGCCAACAGGGTCTTGCCGGTGCCGGGGGGGCCGACCAGAAGCACGCCCTTGGGGATCCGGGCGCCCACGGAGGTGAAGCGTTCGGGGGTCTTCAGGAACGTCACCACCTCTTCCAGGTCCTGCTTGGCCTCTTCCACGCCGGCCACGTCGTCAAATTTGACGCCCGTTTCCGCCTCCATGGCGAAGCGGGCCTTGGTCTTGCCGAACTGCATGGCCTGACCCGGACCTCCGGGCATGCCGCTGGAGCGCCGCGCCAGGAAGATGAGCGAGCCGATCAGCAGGAGCGGGAACAGCAGATTGCCCAGAATGCCGAGCACCGGCGGGGCCTGACGGGGGGGATGGATGTCAAAGCTGATCCCCTGTTCTTTCAGGTTGTTCACCAGCTCGGGTGCCACCCCGGGCAGATCGACCCGCAGCCGCTGCACGCGGTTGTCGAGTTCGGGATCCACGGCCTCGATCACGGCGCTGCGGCCGCCGTCAAAGATGTCGACGGCTGTGACGCGCCCGGCATTCACATAGTCGAGGAAGCGGCCGTAGCTCATGCGGGCCACGGCTGTGTTGCGCGGGGCTGTGGTGGCGCCGCCCTGGGTGAAGTTGCCGATCCCACCGCTGCTGAGAATCTGCCAGCCGAGGAAAGCCACCACCGCCAGTGGCAGGAGCCAGAGGAGAATCAGACGCCAGCGCTGGTTCATTGCTGAGACACTTTTTAATAAGTGTAACGGCGGAGACGGACCGCTGGCCCCCGGTTCAGCCGGCCGTCACCCAGGTCTGCACCAGATCACCGTTGCCGTGGCTGAGGCTCAATCCGCGCGCCATCAGCCCCATCGCTCCTCCCGGGGCGCCCGGTTCCGGGGCAGCGGTCCCGGCGCCGTCAGGGCTGTCCACGGCGGCTGGATCAGCGGCGATGGCTCCGATCGCGAGGTCCGCCACGGCCAGGGTCTCGATCAGCTCGGGGCCCCCGAGCCCGTGGGTCCAGATCTTGAGCTCCGAGTCGGGAGGGCAGGAAAAGCTCAGCAGTTCAAAGGGAAACACCACCCGTTCGAGGAAGAACTGTTCGGGTCCGACACAGCGGGCGATCACCATGCGATCGCTGCTGTTCCGGTATCCGCACTCCAGCCAGGTCAAGGTGATTACCACTCACGATGGGACCTATCAAGCCATCGAATGCCCCAGGCCGTTGGTGGCCTACGCCACGGTTTCCGCATCTGCCGGAACGGCTTAAGACTTTTTTCGGGATTCCCGCCCAGGCAGGCCGGTGCCGGCGCGCGTCAGAGGCTGCGCAGGGCCACGATCGGATCGAGCTGGGAAGCGCGGCGGGCCGGCACCACCCCGAAGAACAGGCCGATCGAGCCCGACAGTCCCACCGTGACCAGGATCGTGCCGGTGCCGATCGTGGCCGGCAGCGGGGTGAGCAGGGCCACCAGGCTCACGGTGCCGATCCCCACGGCTGTGCCGATGGCGCCTCCCAGGCTCGCCAGCACGAGCGACTCCACCAGGAACTGGAGCAGCACGTCGCCGCTGCGGGCGCCCAGGGCCTTGCGCAGGCCGATTTCGGCCGTGCGCTCGCTCACCGACACCAGCATGATGTTCATGATGCCGATGCCACCCACCAGCAGCGACACGGCGCCGATCGCCGCCAGCATCAAGGTGAGTCCGCCGGTGATCGTGCTCACGATCGTGAGAGCGTCCTGCTGGGAGCGCACGGCGAAGTCGTCCTCCCGCAGGATGCGGTGCCGCTGCCGCAGCAGATTGGTGATCTGGAAGGCGGCCGCACCGGTGCTGTCGCCATCCCTGGCCTCCACACTGATGAAGTTGAGGCTCACCCCGTAGGTGGGATCGCGCCCCGAGAGCTTGCTCACCATCGTGGTGAGGGGCACATAGGCGTTCTCGTCCTGGTTCTGGCCGAACACGGCACCTTTGGCCTGCAGCACGCCGATCACCTCGAACGGCTGGGTGCGGATGCGCAGGGTGCGCCCCACGGCTGTGCCCCCGGGGAACATCTTCTCGGCCAGATCGGGGCCGATCACCGCCACACTGCGGGCCGCCTCCAGGTCGCTGGCCGAGAAGAAGCGGCCGCGCGCCATCTCGAACTGCCGCACCGGCAGGAATTCGGGCGTGATGCCGTTCACGGAGGCCGTGCTGCTGAGTCCGCCCGCCTGCACCACCTCGCTGAGCGTGATCTGGGGCGCCACCCGCTTCACCGTGGGCACCTGCTCCGCGATGGCCTGGGCGTCCTCGAGCACCAGGGTCTTGGGGAAGTCGATGCCCTGGCGGCGGGTGTCGTTGTTGCCCGGCACCACGAAGAGCACGTTGGCGCCGAGGTTGCTCAGCTGCCCCTCGGCCAGGTTCTGGGCCCCACGGCCCACCCCCACCAGGGTGATCACGGAGGCGTTGCCGATCACGATGCCCAGCATCGTGAGCAGGCTGCGCAGGCGGTTGGCGCGCAGGGTGGACAGGGCCATGCCCACCGTTTCGCCCAGGGGCAGCTTCGAGGCCATGGGATGGGGGAGGTCGGCCCTAGACGATGGCGCCGACGGGGTCGGCATTGTGGCTGCGGGCACCGCGGTGCACCAGCCCATGGTGGAGATCGAGGGTCACGATCTCGCCATCGCGCAGGCTCTCGAGGGCATTGGTGACCCCCACGATCGCCGGGATGCCGGTGCGCTGGGCGATCACGGCCGCATGGCTCTCGGCGCCGCCCGCCTCGGCGATCACCGCCTTGGCCCGGCGGAACGCCTCCACGTAGGCGGCGGTGGTCTCCCGCACCACCAGGATCTCGCCCGTCTGGATGGCGGCGGCGTCCTCGGCCCGGATCACCACCCGCACCCGGCCGCTCACCGAGCCGGTGCCGATGCCCAGTCCCCGGGGCAGCACCGCGGTCACGATGCCGACCTTGATGAAGTCGGTGGAACCGCTCACCCCGGCCAGGGTGCCGGCGGTCTGCACCACCAGGTCGCCGTCCTGGAGGAATCCTCCCTCACGGGCCAGGCTCATCGCCAGACTGAAGGTGCTGGTGGTGGAGGTCTGCTCGGGCACCAGCAGGGGATTCACCCCCCAGATCAGCTGCAGCTGGCGCGCCACCTGGGGCTCACTGGTGACTGCCAGGATCGGGGTGCTGGGCCTGAACTTGCTCACGTTGCGCGCGGTCGCGCCACTCTTGGTGAGCGGCAGGATCGCCGCGGCGTTGAGGTTGCGGGCGATGTTGCTCACCGCCTGGCAGATGGCGTTGGGGATGGTGGTGGCCATGCGGCTGTCGATCAGGCGCATGGGGTAGTCGCGCTCGATGCGGCGGGCGATCGTGGCCATCGTGGCCACGGCCTCCACCGGGTAGTCGCCCACGGCGCTCTCGTTGGAGAGCATCACGGCGTCGGTGCCGTCGAGGATGGCGTTGGCCACATCGCTCACCTCGGCGCGGGTGGGCCGCGGGCAGCTCACCATCGAGTCGAGCATCTGGGTGGCGGTGATCACCGGAATCCCCAGGCTGTTGGCCTTGCGGATCAGCTCCTTCTGCAGCAGGGGCACCTCCTCGGCCGGCATCTCCACCCCGAGATCACCGCGGGCCACCATCACCCCATCGCACAACATCAGGATGTCGTCGATCTGGTCGATGGCCTCGAATTTCTCGATCTTGGCCACCACGGGGGTGGCATGGCCCTGGCTGGCGATCAGTTCCTTGATTTCCTGCAGGTCGGAGGGATTGCGCACGAAACTGAGTGCCACCCAGTCCACGCCGTGCTTCAGTCCGAAGCTGAGATCAGCACGGTCCTTGTCCGTGAGGGCACGAATCGAGAGCTGCACATCGGGGAAGTTCACCCCCTTGTTGTTACTGAGCACCCCACCCACCGTCACGGTGCAGTGGAGAGTGTGATCAGCGGCGCTCACCGATTCCACGCACATTTCCACGCGGCCGTCATCCAGCAGGATGCGGCTGCCGGGGGTCACCTCGTCGGCCAGCTTGTCGTAGGTGACCGTGGCGATCTCCTGGGTGCAGGCCACATCCCGGGACGTGAGGCTGAAACGGGAGCCCCGGGCCAGGGTGATCGGGCCATCGGCGAAGCGCCCCAGGCGGATCTTGGGACCCTGCAGGTCCTGGAGGATGCCCACATGCACGCCCATTTCCACCGACACCTGGCGGATCGTGGCGATCCGGGCCGCGTGATCGCTGTGGTCGCCGTGGGAGAAATTCAGCCGGAACGTGGTGGCCCCCGCTTCCACCAGGGCCTTGAGGCGTTCGGGGGATTCGGTGGCGGGCCCGATCGTGGCGACGATCTTGGTGCGACGCATGAGATCGGGCTGGGACATCGCGGTGGCGAAGTTAAGGCCGAAACTACCATCGTGCCCTGTCTCAGGACTGGCACGAATGGACTTCCAGACTTACCAGGAACGGTGCCGCCGCACGGCGCTGTACCCCGGGGTCGGCCAGAACCCCATCTACCCCACCCTGGGCCTGTGCGGCGAGTCGGGAGAAGTGGCCGACAAGGTGAAGAAGGTGCTGCGCGATCGGGGCGGCGTGTTCAGTGACGAGGTGCGGGCGGCCCTGCAGCTGGAGCTCGGCGATGTGCTCTGGTACGTGGCCCAGCTGGCCTCCGAACTGGGTCTCGATCTCGACACCGTGGCTTCGGCCAATCTGGAGAAGCTGGCCAGCCGTGCCGCCCGTAACGTGATCGCAGGCGAGGGCGACCTGCGCTGACTGTTCCGGCAGCCGCCCGCTCCCCCTGCCAGCCCGATTCCCATCCGCCCCGCGATGCCTCCCCTGAAGCGCCTGTTGCCGGTCCTGGTGCTCATCAGCGGCCTCCTGCTGTTCGCGCCGGGGGCTGGAGCCGCCGATCTGCAGGTGCAGAACGTGACGCTGGAGCCCTGCCCGGCGAACGATGTGGCCTCCCAGCCCGAGCTGCGCCGTCCGGCCGGGGCCACCTGTTACGCCATGCGCGGCACCGTGGTCAACAACCGGCGCAAGCCGGTGGTGGACACCGATGTGTTTGCCCTGATCGTGGATTCGAGCGGCGAGCCGGTGCTGCAGAACCGCACCCGGGTGGGTTCGATCGGGGATGTGCCTCCGGGCGTGTCCACCTTCGCCCTGCGGCTGTCGGTACCCGCCGGCACTCCACGGCCCATCCGCTTTCGCAACGTGAAGGCGCGGGGATTCAACGCGCCGGTGCGCACGAGGGCCGGTGCCGAGGACGAACTGCTTCCCCTGGAGCAGGACCTGGCGAGCTGAGCCTGCACCAGGAGCTCAGTACCAGGAGCTCAGTACCAGGAGCTCAGTACATCGACGCCATCATGCTCACGCTGGCGCTGCCGAGCAGCTGCTGCCCCAGGCTGAGGGTGAGGAAGGCCAGGATCGCCGAGAGATCGAGTCCCCCGATCGGCGGGATCAGGCCGCGGAACACGTTGAGGTAGGGGTCGGTGATCGAGCTGACGCTGGAGAGCACCGGATTGCCCCAGTCGAGATTCGGAAACCAGCTCAGCAGCACCCGCACCAGCAGGATCAGGGAATAGATCTCCAGCGTGCGGCTGAGCACGCTCAGCACCTGGGCGACGACGTCCATGGGACCACGGGATGAACCCCGACTCTATGCAGCCCGCCGCGGCTGGGGTTGCTGTTCCTCCGCTCGAACCGTGAAGGTGCGGTGGAATTTCTCGCTGAGGCTGATCCAGTACGACCGGCCTTCGCTCTGGCGGCGCCGCTCGATGAAGTTCTGGCTCAGCAGCTCCTTGATGTGGTCGTAGGCACCCGAGCCGCGCAGTTCCACCAGCTCCGACTGCAGGATGCGCTTCTTGAGGGCAATCGTGGCCAGGGTCCGCAGGGCGGCGGTGGAGAGGTCCACGGGTACGAGGTTCTGCACCAGCTCCGCCAGGCTTTCCCGCAGCTGCAGCCCGTAGTGCAGGCCGTCCTGCCGGATTTCCAGGGCGGTGTCGCGATGGGCGTAGTCGGCCATGAGCGTGATCAGCCCCACCTCTGCGGTTGCCGTATCCACCCCCGCGATGGAGGCCAGCTCCTGGAGGCTCAGGGGCTTCCCCTTGAGGTAGAGGATCGCCTCGAGATGGGCAGGAAGCGACAGATTCGGCACGGCCGGGGAAGGGGGCTGGATGGTGCCGGCTTCGGGATCCACGCCCATGGCGGTGTGCCCAGGACAGGGACGCAAGGTAGGAGAGGGCCGGCCCCTTGTCTGCCCCCGCTGCCCCTCTGGCCGCCGGCAGACCCGACGCAGCCGCGACGCAGCGGCTGGATCAGCTCTTGGAGCCCAGGAACAGGCGGTAGGCCGGGTTGCCGCTCTCATCCCAGTGGGCGTATCCGAGGCTGTCGAGGAAGCTCTGCCAAGCCTGGCGTTCGGCCGGCGGCACCTGCACGCCCACCACGATCCGGCCCACGTCGGCACCGTGGTTGCGGTAATGGAAGATGCTGATGTTCCAGCTGGCCTGCAGGGCGTTCACGAAGGCCATCAACGCCCCGGGCTTCTCGGGGAACTCGAAGCGGTAGAGCAGTTCCTCCCCCTGCTCGAGGGCCTCGCCGGCGCTGGCGGGAAGCCGGCCGCCCACCATGTGGCGCAGGTGCAGCTTGGCCAGCTCGTTGCAGCTGAGATCCAGGCAGGGGAAGCCGGCCGCCGTGAGTTCCTCCAGCAGCTGCAGGGTGTCGGCGTGGCCCTGGATCTGCACGCCCACGAAGATGTGGGCCACCCGGGGGTCCGCCAGGCGGTAACTGAACTCCGTGAGGCTGCGCTCCCCCAGCACCTGGCAGAAGCGCCGCAGACTGCCCGGCCGCTCGGGAATCTCCACGGCCAGCATGGCCTCCCGCTCCTCGCCCAGCTCGGCCCGCTCGGCCACGAAGCGCAGCCGGTCGAAGTTCATGTTGGCGCCGCAGGCCACCGCCACCAGGGTGCGCTCCCGATGGCCCTGCAGCTCCACGTCCAGCTTCATGCCCGCCACAGCGAGGGCGCCGGCGGGTTCGAGGATCGAGCGGGTGTCCTCGAACACGTCCTTGATGGCGGCGCAGATCTCATCGGTGCCCACGGTCACCATGCGGTCCACGTAGCGCTGGGCCAGGGCGAAGGTGTGGACCCCCACCTGCCGCACGGCCACGCCGTCGGCGAAGAGCCCCACCTGCTCCAGTCGCACCCGCTCCCCCGCCGCCAGCGACCGGGCCATGGCATCGGCGTCGTGGGGCTCCACTCCCACGATCTGCACCTGGGGCCAGAGGGTCTTCACGTAGGCGGCGATGCCGGCGATCAGTCCGCCGCCGCCCACCGCCACGTAGATGGCATCCGGTGGCTGGGAGCACTGGCGCAGGATCTCCAGGCCGATCGTGCCCTGGCCGGCGATCACCTCCGGGTCGTCGAAGGGGTGGATGAAGCTGAGGCCCCGGGCGGCCGCCAGCTGCTGGGCATGGCCGCAGGCGGCGTCGTAGTTGTCGCCGTGGAGCACCACCTCGGCCCCCCGGGCCGCCACGGCCCGCACCTTCATCTCCGGGGTGGTGACCGGCATCACGATCACGGCGCGGCAGCCCAGCCGCTGGGCGCCGAGGGCCACCCCCTGGGCGTGGTTGCCGGCACTGGCGGCGATCACACCCCGCTCCAGTTCGGCCGGGCTGAGGCTCGCCATCTTGTTGTAGGCGCCCCGCAGCTTGAAGCTGAACACCGGCTGCAGGTCCTCCCGTTTGAGCAGCACCCGGTTGTCCAGCCGTGCCGAGAGGTTCGGCGCCGCATCCAGGGGCGACTCGATCGCCACGTCGTAGACGCGGGCCCGCAGGATGCGGCGCAGATAGGCGTCGGAGGAGGCCGGTTCTGCCCAGGCCGGGGCTGTCGCGTGTCGGGGCGGCTCGCTCATGACCCCAGTGTCGCAATCCGCACGGGATCGCCGGGCGAACCCCCTAGATTGCATCCAACGCACGGGTCGTAATGCATCTCAGTGAGCTGACCCACCCCAACCAGTTGCACGGTCTGAGCATCGCCGAGCTCGAGGCGATCGGGCGTCAGATCCGCGAGCGGCATCTGGAGGTGGTGAGCACCAGCGGTGGCCACCTGGGGCCGGGCCTGGGGGTGGTGGAACTCACCCTCGCCCTCTACCAGACCCTCGATCTCGACCGCGACAAGGTGGTGTGGGACGTGGGCCACCAGGCCTACCCCCACAAGCTGATCACCGGCCGCTACAAGGATTTCCACACCCTCCGCCAAAAAGGCGGCGTGGCGGGCTACCTCAAGCGCAGCGAGAGCCGCTTCGACCATTTCGGCGCCGGCCATGCCAGCACCTCGATCTCCGCGGCCCTGGGCATGGCCCTGGCGCGCGACCGGCGCGGTGAAAGCTTCAAGTGCGTGGCCGTGATCGGCGACGGCGCCCTCACCGGCGGCATGGCCCTGGAGGCGATCAACCACGCCGGCCACCTGCCCCACACCCGGCTGCTGGTGGTGCTGAACGACAACGACATGTCGATCAGCCCGCCCGTGGGCGCCCTTTCCACCCACCTCAACCGCATGCGGCACAGCCCGCCGCTGCAGTTTCTGCAGGACAACGCCGAGGAGGCGATCAAGCACCTGCCGTTCATGCACGGCGAGCTGCCGCCGGAGCTCAAGAATCTCAAGGAGAGCATGAAGCGGCTGGCGGTGCCCAAGGTGGGTGCCGTGTTCGAGGAGCTGGGCTTCACCTACATGGGCCCGATCGACGGCCACGACATCGCCGGCATGGTGAAGGTGTTCCAGCAGGCCCATGCCCACGACGGGCCGGTGCTGGTGCACGTGGCCACCACCAAGGGCAAGGGCTACCCCTACGCCGAAGCCGATCAGGTGGGCTACCACGCCCAGAGCGCCTTCGACCTGGCCACCGGCAAGGCCTTTCCCTCCAGCAAGCCGAAGCCGCCGAGCTACAGCAAGGTGTTCGGCCAGACGCTGGTGAAGATCTGCGACCAGGATCCCCGCGTGGTGGGCATCACCGCGGCGATGGCCACCGGCACCGGCCTGGACCTGCTGGAGAAAGCGCTGCCCGCCCAGTATTTCGACGTGGGCATCGCCGAACAGCACGCCGTGACCATGGCGGCCGGCATGGCCTGCGAGGGCCTGCGGCCGGTGTGCGCCATCTACAGCACCTTCCTGCAGCGCGCCTACGACCAGCTGATCCACGATGTGGGCATCCAGAAGCTGCCCGTCACCTTCGTGATGGACCGGGCCGGCATCGTGGGGGCCGACGGCCCCACCCACCAGGGTCAGTACGACATCAGTTACCTGCGCTGCGTGCCCAACTTCACGGTGATGGCGCCGAAGGACGAAGCCGAGCTGCAGCGGATGCTGATCACCGCCATCCAGCACGACGGCCCCTGCGCCCTGCGCATTCCCCGGGGCGAGGGTGAGGGCGTGCCCCTGGCGGAGGAGGGCTTCGAAGCGCTGGAGATCGGCCGCGGGGAACTGCTGGCCGACGGCGACGACCTGCTGATCGTGGCCTACGGCGCCATGGTGCATCCCGCCATGGCCACGGCCGGACTGCTGCAGGAACAGGGTGTGCGCGCGGCCGTGATCAACGCCCGCTTCCTGCGGCCGCTGGATGAGGCCCTGATCCTGCCCATGGCCCGGCGCATCGGCCGGGTGGTGACGATGGAAGAGGGATGCCTGGCCGGGGGCTTCGGTGCGGCCGTCACCGAGAGCCTGGTGGATCACGACGTGCTGGTGCCGGTGTTCCGCATCGGCATCCCCGACATGCTCGTGGACCATGCCTCTCCCGCCCAGAGCAAGGAGAGCCTGGGCCTCACCCCGCCCCAGATGGCGGAGCGCATCCTGGAGCGCTTCGGCACGGTGCTGCGGGTTCCGCTTCCGGCCCAACCCCCCCTGGCGGTCTGAGCACCACCGATCCCTGCGGGGGCCCTCGGCTCGATCCAGGCGATCCCCCTGCCAGCGTGGATGTGCTGGTGGTGGGGGCGGGCCCGGCGGGGGGGCGCCTCGCCCGCCATCTGGCCGCCGCGGGCGTTCGGGTGATGCTGGTGGATCGCCTCGACGACCTGGCTCGGGCGGCCTTCAGCAGTGCGGCCGTGCCCCAGTCGGCGGTGGAGGGCCTGGCGCTCCCCGAGGAGGTGATCGCCGCCCGCTGGCGGGCCTGGCATCTGGTGGGGCCGGCTGGCCGCGCCCGGGTGTGGCGGTCGTCACGCCCGCTCGGTGCGGTGCTCGACTTCGCCGCTCTGCGCCGTTGGCAGGCCGATGAGGCTGCCGCCCTGGGAGCCCGGGTGGTGCTGGGCTGGCGGGCGGTGGCCTCGTCGCACTGCGGGGGCAGGATGCGCACCTGGCTGCGGCATGGGCGGGGGGGGCGCCTGGTGTCCGTGGCCAGCCGCTGGGTGATCGACGCCAGCGGCGAAGCCAGGGCCCTGCTGGGGGATCCCGACCGCCGCCGTGCGCCCCTGGTGGTGGGCCTGGGGGTGGAGTGGCTGCTGCAGGTGGGGATGGCCCAGTGGCAGCCGTGGGCCGAACGACTCAGCTTCTTCCTCGGCAGCTCCTGGGTGCGGCGCGGCTACGGCTGGGTGTTTCCGATGGCGCCCGGACTGCTCAAGGTGGGAATCTGCCGGCTCGAGCCGGAGCTGCCCTCGGGCTGCGAGCCGCTCCAGGCTGAGCTGATGGGTCTGCTGGCACGGCTGGACCTGGCCCAGGCCCCGGTGCTCGACCGGCATGGCGGCCGGATCCGCAGCAGCATCCGCCGCCGGGAAGACCATGGCCTCGGCCACCTGCTGGGCCTTGGGGATGCGGTGAGCACGGCCAACCTGCTGGGCGGCGAGGGAATCCGCCACGCCATCACCAGTGCGGATGTGCTGGCTCCCCTGTTGCTGGAGGGCACGGATCCGGCCCGGCTGGCCCGCCGCTATGCCGCCCAGCTCCGCCAGGCCCTGGGCTGGCGCTGGTCGCTGAGTGGGCGACTGGCTCGCCGCACCTGGCTCTCTCTGGTGAGCGGTGCGGCGGATCAGCGGCTCGAGCGCCTGCTCAGCGCCCTGGAGAGGAGGCGAGCGGAGGATCTCTCCGCCCTGCTCTTCGACTACCGCTTCGAGCGGTACGGCCTCAGGGTGCTGCCCTACCTGGCGGGGGGCTGAGGCGCCCCGGTTCAGACCACGCCGCGGGAGGCCAGACCCAGGATCGTGCCGATGCCGAGGATGTGGCCGAGGCTGAGGGTGCCGAGCATGGCCCCGTGGCTCATGCCGCCGAACATGGCGCTGTTGGGCAGCTGCAGGCCCACGTTGGGCTGCTTGATGGTGGCTTTGCCGATCGCGATGGCGATCACGTTGCAGACGATCATCACCAGCGCCACCTTCGGCGACCAGGTGATGGTGGCGGGGGCCACAGCCAGAAGTGGAGCGAGCATGGATCACAAGCCGACGCCCCATCTTCCGGGCGAGGACGGCGGCGTTGGCACCGCCGTAAGACTTGTTCATCCAGGGGGCCGGCAGCCTCAGGGCTCCGCCGGCGGTGGCCCCTGCAGAAAGCCCAGCGCCACCACCAGATTGGCGAGGGTGAGGAAGGCTTCGGCGCCGCCGTGGAGGGGATCCACGTCCGCCAGCTGGCGCCCGAACCGCTGCTCGGCGATCACCGCCGCGCCGATCGTCACCGCCACGAACAGCAGGGTGAGCTGAAAGCCGCGCAGGGCCAGCCGGGGGAAGGCCTGCACCTGGCGGGCCCACCACAGGAAGGCGAGATAGGGCAGCAGCGAGAGCACGAACAGCGGCCCGGCGTCCACCGCCGCCAGCCGCTCCAGCAGGGCCTGCAGCAGGGGGCCGAGCCCGTTCATGGTGCCGGAGGCCGGGCCGCCTGCTGCTGGCGCAGCAGATGGAGGGCGGCCCCGGCCAGGGCGACGTTGCCCAGCAGGGTGCAGCCGGCCTGGAACACCACCAGCCCCTGGAGGGCAGGGCTGTTGTCGAACAGGTGCCAGGTGCAGGCGGCCATGGCGCTCACCAGGGCCGGCGTCATCGCCAAGGCCAGCCAGCGCCAGCCCGGTTCAGCGCGCCGCCGGCCGTAGGTCTGCACCGCCACGATCGCCACCATCCACTCCAGCACCGAGGCGATGTGGATCCACCAAGTCGGCAGTGAGAGGGCATGCATGGGCAGACTCTGCCATTGCGTTGTCTGCTCCGCGAGGGACCTGCACCGATGGGCCTGCGCTCCCGTCTGCTGCTGCCGCTCCTGATCCTGGCGGTGGCCTGGGTCCAGGAGCTGGTGGACCAGCTGCTGTTCGGCGGCCGCTGGAACCTGCCGCTGGTGCCCGGCGGGCCGGTGTGGGGCATCGTCACCGCGCCCTTCAGCCACGCCGGCTTCGGCCATCTGCTGAGCAATTCCCTCTGGTTCGTGCCCCTCTCCTGGCTGGTGCTCTCCCGGGGAATCCGCCCCTACCTGCGGGTGTGGGCGTCGGTGCTGGTGTGCTCCCTGCCGGTGTGGCTGCTGTGGCACAACGCCAGCCATGGCCTTTCCGGCGTGGTGTACGGGCTGCTGGGCTACCTGCTGGCCGCCGGGCTGGTGGAGCGCCGGCCCTGGCCGATCGTGCTGTCGCTGGTGTGCCTCACCACCTATGGCGGCCTGCTGCCGTCGCTGCTTCCCCTGCTCAGTCCGGCTGGTGTGAGCTGGATCGGCCATGCCTCCGGCTTCGTGGCCGGCCTGCTGGCTGCCTGGCTGGGGGCGCCCCTGCCCGCCCAGCAGCAGGATGCGGGTGGTGCCCGGTGGTAGGCATGGCACCGCTGCTGGCCCCGCGCCCCGTGCCCCTGCGTCCACGTCCGCTGCTGGTGGGCTACTACGGCGAGCACAACCTGGGCGACGACGCCCTGCTGGAGGTGCTGCTGGCCGCGCTGCCGGCCGGCTGCCGGCCCACCGTGACGGCCCGCGACCAATCCCTGGTGCAGCGCCGCTACGGCGTGGCCACGGTGGACCGCACCAGCCTGGCGGCGGTGCTGGAGGCGGTGGGCCGCTGCGATGCCCTGGTGTTCGGCGGCGGCAGCCTGCTGCAGGACAGCACCAGCTTTCTGAGCCTGGTGTACTACGCCACGCTGGTGCTGCTGGCCCGCAGCCAGGGCAAGCCGGTGCTGCTGTGGGGACAGGGACTGGGTCCGCTCCGCCGGAAGCGCAGCCGCTGGCTGGTGCGGGGACTGCTGCCGCTGGTCACCGCGGTGAGCTGGCGGGACCCGGCCTCGGCGGCCCTGGCAAGGAGCCTCGGACGCCGAGGCGAGGGCGCCGTGGGGGCCGATCCGGTGTGGAGCGTCGCACCGGAGCTGTGGCGCGGCGAAGGCGGGCCGATCGTGCTCTGCTTCCGGCCCACGCCACAGCTGGAGGGTGAGGGCTGGAGGCCGTGGCTGCAGGCCCTCGAGGGGCTGGCTCCGGAGCGGGAACTGATCTGGCTGCCGTTCCACGCCCATCAGGACCGGGGCCTGCTGGCGTCCCTGCGGGCGCAGGGGCTGCTCAGCCCGGCCCTGGCGGCCCGCAGCCGCGAACTCAGCCCCGACCGTCCGCGGGAGGCCATGCGGCTCTGCGCCGGCAGTGGCCTGGTGCTGGCCATGCGCCTGCACGGCCTGATCCTGGCCGCCGCCGCCGGGGCGCCCACGGCCGCCCTCAGCTACGACCCCAAGGTGGAGGCGGCCGCCTCCGCCCTCGGCTGCCCCTGCCACCGCCTCGATCAACCACCCCCCGCCGGCCTCACCGCCCGCTGGCAGGCCTGCCTCGATGCCCCCCCCGATCCGGAGCGGGTGCGTCAGCTCAGGCAGTCCACCCAGGTGCATGCCCGCCTGCTTGCCAGGCTGGCCTGAGATTCGCCACAGGGAGGCGCCCATGCGCGCAGTGGGCTACCAGCGGTCGGCGGAGCTCGGTTCGCCGCACTACCTGCTGGATCTGGAGCTGCCGGAGCCCCAGCCAGGGGAGCACGACCTGCTGGTGCGGCTGGAGGCGGTGGCGGTGAACCCGGTGGATCTCAAGGTGCGACAGCGGGAAGTGCCGCCGGCCGGGGGCTGGCGGGTCCTGGGCTGGGACGCGGTGGGTCGCGTCCAGGCCCTCGGGTCCGCGGTGAGCGGCTTCACCCCGGGCGAGAGGGTGTGGTATGCCGGGTCCCTGCCGCGCCAGGGCAGCAACGCCGAGCTGCAGCGGGTGGATCACCGGCTGGTGGCGGCGGCCCCCGGCTCCCTCTCCGCCGCGGAGGCTGCCGCCCTGCCGCTCACGGCCATCACGGCCTGGGAACTGCTGTTCGATCGCCTGCGGCTGCCCCAGCACCCCGAGGCCGGGCATGGCCAGGCGCTGCTGGTGGTGGGGGCCGCCGGCGGGGTGGGCTCGATTCTGGTGCAGTTGCTGCGGGCGCTCACCGGCCTCACGGTGGTGGGCACCGCCTCACGGCCGGAGAGCCGGGCCTGGGTGCTCGCGCTGGGTGCCCACCACGTGCTGAACCACCAGCTCCCGCTGCGGCCCCAGCTGGAGGCCCTGGGCATCGGCGGGGTGGAGTGGGCCGTGGGCCTCACCCACACCGACCGGCACTTCGAGGCCCTGGTGGATGTGCTTCGCCCCCAGGGGGCCCTGGCCCTGATCGACGACCCTGACCCAGCCGCGCTCAACCTGCTGGCCCTCAAGCGCAAGAGCCTTTCCCTGCACTGGGAGTTCATGTTCACCCGCTCTCTGTTCGGCACCGCAGACATGGCGGAGCAGGGGCGCCTGCTGCAGCGCCTGGCGGACCTGGTGGAGGGGGGCCTGGTGCGCAGCACCCTGCAGGACCACCGGGGCCGGATCAATGCAGCGAATCTGGAGAGCGCCCATCGGCAGCTGGCCAGCGGCCACAGCCTTGGCAAGGTGGTGCTGGAAGGCTTCTAGGTGTGGAGCCTGACCAGGCCCACCCGCTCTGCGAGGGCCGCTTTGGTGGTCCCGCCATCGCGGCCCACAGCCCTCAGCGTGTTCACACAGCCCCCTGCGTGTTGCCTGCTCTCTGGCAAAAGACAATCATTCGCATAAAGCTCACCGAGCTCACCTTTCAATGTAGAAATATTTAGTTGTGGTGATTGTTGCCATGGGAAAATTATCTTGTAGATAGCCCTAGGCATGCCTAGCAAGTTACGCGGTCTCCAATGATCTCATTCTCGGGAGGATGTTGATCATGGGCCTTCGCATTGTATTGAGAGCGCCGCTCAGGCGCGCGATTGTGGGTACTTCCGGACGGGATAGTGTTCGATCGAGGCGCTTAAGAATTGCCAACAAAGGGTCGATCAAGCTTCTGGGAAGAAACGACCGGATCAGTAGCCGCTACGCGATGGAATTGAAAGGGATCATCTCGATGGGGGCTGGTCATGATGTCATTACGGGTAGGAGGGACATTCGAGTTCTAGGGCCGGAGGCCGACGGTTCAGGAGAAATTATCACGGGGCGCGGCAATGATGTGCTGAAGTCAAGAAGGAGATTGTTCCTGGGTGATTCCGATCTTGACACTGGAAAAGGAAATGATAGGGTCATGGCATCGGAAATAGCGTTTAATGGGCCATTTGTAGAAACAGGGTCTGGGGACGATATTATTCATGCAAAAAATAGCATGTATCATGATATTGGCTGGTTGAGGATGGGTCCAGGATCAGACCTCCTCAAGGTTGGCTCTTGGCTTTGGTTGGACGAGGGTGGACGTGTGGATATGGATGCTGGCAATGACACGGTAGTCGTGAATGATGTTCTCGAGATCGATGGTGCCAGCCTGGATATGGGTGCGGGTGATGACACCGTGGATGTGCGCAATGGTGGCGTTGAGCTTGATGATTATAACGGTATCTGTAAGATCAACCTTGGCGATGGAAATGATCGGTTTATCGGTTTTGGAAAAGTGATTCCAAATCCAGATTCGCCATCGGCTGATCCCGGCTCGGATGATCGCGATATTATTCTAGATGGGGGTAAAGGCGTGGACCAAATGGTTTTACCGCAAGGCATCTACACCGTGACTCAAAACAAGATCAGTTCCTCGCTTGGTTATCTGCCCGTCAGAAACTTTGAGGTCTTGGCAGGCATCAACGGCAATAGTTTTCCCTATGCCTCTGGTGTCCTTACGGTGGATAGCAACGGTTTGGCTTCGTTTGCTCCGGCTCTTGCTTGAGTCAGGCCTGATGAGTGGTCATCCTTTCTGGGCCCACCCGCTGGCTGACTGAACTGAGGCCAGACACCTCCCCCTGAAAGGGGGGAGGCCGCCCTTGGTGAAGCCTTCCCATGAGAGTGGCGTGTGCGCCAGCGCCCCACCCAACAGTGGCTGCTGGATGCTTCAGGGGGGGTCCCCGGTTTCAGGGACCAATCGAGAGGGGATCACGCCACCACCGGGAGCACCGCGCTGCCGGCCATCGGTGGTTCGTCACCAGCTCGCCCAGCTGATGCGGTGTGCTCAGCTCAAGACCAGGAGCCGTCAGCCCCTGCAGCTCTGCTTCACGGCCCGCAAAGAAGCCAATCGATCAGTGGTGGGCAACGCGCTGCCGGGGCCGGCGCCATCCGCTCCATCCCCTCCAGGGAGCGCTGGCCGCATCTGGCCGCCTGGACCGATCGCGACCCGCACAGACAGCAGGACGATGCCGAGGAGCATCACCTGGTGGGACACACCATCTAGGCCTGAAGGGCCTGCTGT
Organism: Cyanobium sp. NIES-981; assembly: GCF_900088535.1. NCBI lineage: Bacteria > Bacillati > Cyanobacteriota > Cyanophyceae > Synechococcales > Prochlorococcaceae > Cyanobium > Cyanobium sp. NIES-981. The sequence goes on from NZ_LT578417.1 coordinate 389,617, forward strand.
TTCTGCAAGGCGTCCAGCACCTCCGTGCTGTGGCCGCTCGGTCGCACGGCCACCCAGCGCTCGCGCAGCACGCCTTTAGGGTCGATCAGAAAGGTGTGCCGTTGGGAGAAGGGGGCGATCCAGCTGCCGTAGCTCTCGCTCACCCTGCCCCCCGGATCGGAGAGCAGCGGGAACGCCAGCCCCTCACTGCTGCAGAACTCGGTGTGGGAGTCGGCGTCATCGGCGCTCACACCCACCACCGCAGCTCCAGCCTCCTGGAAGTGGGCCAGATCCCTCTGGAAGCCACGGGCCTCCAGGGTGCAGCCACCGGTGAAGTCGCGCGGATAGAAATAGAGCACGAGCCACTGGCCGGCGAAATCGCCGAGCGCCAGTTCGCCGGGAACGGCGGAGCCATCGGCCGCGGGAACGACCCCGCTGAGCCGGAAGGCAGGGGCGGGCTGCCCGAGCGCGGGCAGGGTGCCCCCCAATGCAAGGGCCTGCCGGGGACGACCCAGCAGGCCCAGCAAGAGCGATCCGGCTGAGACGGTGGTCAGCCTCAGCAGATCACGGCGCTTCATCACACTGGGGGGGAAGGCTGGGCCCTCAGATCTTGGCGAGGTTGATGCCCAGTTCCTTGGCGTAGGCGCCCAGGCCCTTCTTCTGAATGGTGCGCAGGGCCCTGGTGGAGACCCGCAGCTTCACGAAGCGGTTGCCTTCGGCCCACCACAGGCGTCGTTCCTGCAGGTTCACCTGCTGGAGCTTCTTGGTGCGCACGTGGGAGTGGGACACGGCCATGCCGTTGTTGGCGCGCTTGCCGGTGAGCTGGCAGACCCGGGACATGACCTACAACCGTTCAGAACAACTTCTGGGCATCAGCCCAAGCGGAGACTTTACCAAACGCTCAGAGCCCCCGCTCCATCAGCTGGCCCATCAGGTCGCAGCTGCGCTGCTGGAAGCCGGCCAACTGGTTGGGCTCCAGGCCGCCCACCGCCAGCCGAGCCATCTCGTAGATGTGGCGGCTGAGGGCGTGGGCCAGCTCCTGACTGGGGGAGCTGCCGCTGCCGGTGATCACCGAGCCGGCACTCAGCTTGAGCAGCCCCTCCACCAGCTTGTGGCGCCGGTTGATCAGCAGCACGTGATGATCCGGCAGCCCGGGGAGCCGCTGCTCCATCAGGGCGCCCATGTCGTTGATGCGGCGCATCTGCTCCGGCAGCAGGATCAGGGCGGCGGGGGCGTTGTCGCCCTTGAGGGCCTGGATCTGGAGGGTCACCTTGTCGTCAGCGAGGGCGCCCTTGAAGAGTTCACGCAGCTTCTCGGAGGCATCCTTGCCATCGGCATCAGCCAGCTCGCTGTCCTTCTCCTGGAGGGAATCGTCGAGCTCGGCATCCACCCGCTGGAACTTCAGCTCCTCGTGGCGGTACTCAAGCCAGGGGATGAACTGGGTGTCGATGAAGCTGTCGGCGAGCAGCACCTCGGCCTCCTGGCTCTTCCACAGGGCCAGGGCACCGGCCTGACCAGCCTCATCGGTGCAGTAGAGCACCCGTTTGTCGTTGTCGGGGCTCAGCCGCGAGCGGTAGCCGGAGAGCGTGGTGTAGGCCTTGCCGCCTTCGGCCGGGATCGGATCGAGGCTGTCACCATCGGCGGGCTCGCCGTCAAAGGGCGCCGCCGTGGTGCCGAACAGCACCAGATCGGCCACCTGATCGGCGAATTTCTCATCCTCCATGGCACCGATCTTGATGAACGGGGCCAGGGATTCCCAGATCTCGGCGTAGCGCTTGGGGTCGTCTCTGTGCAGTTCCTTGAGCCGGTCGGCCACCTTCTTGGCCACGAAGCCGCCGATCGAGCGCACGCGCCGGTCGGTCTGCAGGGCCGAGCGGCTCACGTTGAGGGGGATGTCCGGCGAATCGATCACGCCGCGCAGGGGCAGCAGGTAGCGGGGCACCACCTCCTTGATCGAATCGCTTACGAACACCTGGTTGCAGTAGAGCTTGATCTCGCCCTTCTCCCAGTCGGCCCGCCCGGTGGATTTCGGGAAGTAGAGGATGCCCTGCAGGGTGTAGGGGTAGTCGGTGTTGAGGTGCACCCAGAGCAGCGGGTCGCCCTGGAAGGGGTAGAGGTAGCGATAGAGCTCGATGTAGTCGTCGTCGCTGAGCTCGCGGGCGCTCCTGCGCCAGGGGGCCTCCCGCTTGTTCACGGTTTCCCCCTCCAGCTGCACCTCCACCGGCATGAAGTCGCAGTAGGTGGTGATCAGTGTGCGGATGCGGGCCGGCTCGATGTATTCGAGCTCCTCCTCCATCAGGTGCAGGATCACATCGGTGCCGGGCTCGCTGCGCTCGGCTGCTTCCAGACTGAAGTTCGGGGAGCCGTCGCAGCTCCAGCGCACGGCTTCGGCTCCTTCCCGGGCGCTGAGGCTCACCAGCTCCACCTGGCTGGCCACCATGAAGCTGGAGTAGAAGCCGAGGCCGAAGTGGCCGATGATGGCGTCGCTCTCGCTCTTGTATTTCTCCAGGAAGTCTTCGGCGCTGGAGAAGGCCACCTGGTTGATGTAGCGCTTCACCTCGTCGGCGCTCATGCCGATGCCGTTGTCGGAGATGGTGAGGGTCTTGGCCTCACGGTCGATGCGGATCTGGATGCGGCCTTCGGGGCCCTCGCTGCAGTCGCCGGCCATGGCGGCCATGCGGCGCTTGCTGATGGCATCCACGCCGTTGCTCACCAGCTCCCGCAGGAACACCTCGTGGCCGCTGTACACGGCCTTCTTGATGATCGGGAAGATGTTCTCGGTATGGATCTGGATCTGACCCTGTTCGGCTTGCAGCACCGTGCGTCCGTCTTCAACGTGGCTACCAGAATCCTCCGCGGCAGCCCATGCCGCCAAGGGGGTGGCATGGGCAGGAAACCGTCCCGCCATGCCGACTGGGGCGGCGGTGTCAGAAGCTGGGACCGAACAGTTCGCCCTGGATCAGCTGCTCCCAGCCGCAGGGGACGGCCCTGTCCCCCAGGCTGACCCGGCTGAGGGCACGCTTGCGCGGCCGGTGTCGACGTTGGGGATGGGCGTTGGGGGCGATCGGTGGCGCCGGAGACGGCACCGGAGGTGGCAGCCAAGCGAGATCAGGGGCACCGAGATCAGGGGCCCGGAACACGGTGTAGGGGGAGGCGATCGCCATGGCAGTACAGATGAGTACGCACGTACTAGCCAGGCGGATCGGGCTTGTCAATCCAGTGCCCCCGGGCTCAGCCCTCGAGCACCTGCCGCTCGAGTTCCCGGTAGGGCTGCTCCGAGGAGGAATCAACCGCAAACCACGTCCAGCTGCTGGCGGCTGCCGGGGTTTCCGAGGTCACAGGCCAGTCGATGCGCTGGCCCCCATAGGTGAGCCCCACGCAGGTGAGGTGTTCGTCGCCGCCCAGCAGCGACCAGAGCAAGCGCAGCTGATCGCGCCGGTAGGCCAGCGGATCGGTGGTCCTGCTGCGTTCCGGCTGGTATCCCGGCTGCTGCTGCACCTGCTCCGGGGTATCGCAGGCCAGGTAGGTGCCGGTTTCGGTGGGGTAGAACCAGCAGGCCTCATTGGCCACCTCGGCCAGGGGGAGCTCGTCCAGGCAGGTGATCGCGGGGTTGCGCAGAGCCGCCGGCGGTTGGCCGATCCGTTCGTCTGGCGTCTCCCCCCGCAGGTCGTACACGCCCAGGCTGAGGGCGCCGATCTCCAGCCCTGGAACGAGCGCATTGCAGAAGGGTGGGGTGCCCTTCCTGACCTGCTGCACCAACCCCTCCAGGTCGCTGGGCCCGGCTGGTGGACAGGGGTAGATCCGCAGCCGCCGGGCGCTGCGGACGCCCTCGGCCTGCGCGGCCACCAGGGCAGGCCAGTGGAGCGCATCGCTGGGGGGAAGGTGCCCGTGCGGAGCCAGCACGAACACGGGGACATGAATCCAGGCCATGGTCGGCGGGGTGGGGGGGATGGGAACGTGTGAGCCAGGGTGGAACAGGCCCAGGATCGCCTGGCCCAGGGCGTTGTGGACCACCACCTCCCACTGTTGCCCAGGTACATGTCTGCCCATGGACATGCCGACCGCGGGATCATGAAGCGGGGAACCGGGGAGCGCATCAACCGCAGGGCACCCCCTGTCGCGGTGCCCTGCCGAGGCTGCCCCCTCGCGATGCTCAGCCCACAGGGGCAGCGTGCAGCTTGTAGGCGGGATCCATCCAGCAGCGGGGCAGGGCTTCTCCGGAGGGAAAGCGAAGATCGGCCTTCAGGAAGGGCGCCCTGTCCTGCATCTCCTCACCGGCATGCAGGCGACCCTCCACGTTGGTCACGAAGGGGTCAAAAAGCTGATGCACATTCAGCACTTCCATCAGTGCTCCGTCCTGGCGGGTTTTGAGGAACATGGTGTGCTCCGTCTCACTGGCATCTCCGGTCTAGGAAAGCGTGGAGGTTCTGGCAGGTTGCCGAGAGGGTGGATACCCCCCTTGAGTCCAGCCACGGCCAAGAGCCCCGGGCCTGGCCGGAAAAGCCTGTCGCGACCGGGCTGGCAGGGTGGCCGGGCTGTGGCGGACATCCTGGTGCGGGCACGCCAGGGGAAGCGGTCTCAGCCCATCGCTGTCCATCCGCTGCAGTACCTCCCTGGGTTGGAAGCTCAGAACTTGCGCAGCTCCCGACCGATCTTCAGGCGTTGCCTGGAGCGGGGCTCGGCCCGCTCAGGCGGATCGTCGAGGGCCATGGCGATGGCGGCCAGGGCCAGGCACGCGGAGAGCAACAGAACCAGTGGGCGGCGCGATGGGCGTGCTGCGCCCCCGGCGTGGCGGGGCCGGCGCCCACGTCTATTCACATCCCTGGACGGAGATCCGGTAGCTGAAGCCCAGTGCGGCGGGCCGGCTTCGCGAGCCGACCTTGAAATTCATCAGCCGGGTGCGGCGGCCGGGCACCGCCGGGAAGGGGCCGAACTCCCTGCCCTCACCAGGCTCGAAGGTGGGTGTTTCGTTGATCACCTGCAGGTTGGCCCCATCGGTGAAGATCATGAAGCCGGCAATGGGAAAGGTGGCCCGCTCCGATGAGGCCGAGGTGAAGAAGAACCGGTAGCTCCTGTAGTCGCGGTCCACGATGAAATCTGTGTTCCAGTTGGTCCGGCCCAGGGCCCGATCGGGGCCGATCTGCTTGCTCACCACCGGATCACCGCTGCCGCCCAGTGGTATCAGGAAGCGGCACTCGGCCTGAGCTGGCAGTGCAGCCATGCCTGCCAGCAGCAGCGTGGCGAGCAGGGAGGTGCCAGGAAGAGCCGACGGCATCACGCAACGGGGAGAGAGGCTGAATCTTATGCGCGCTGTTGCAGCTCGGCCTTCTCCTCCGGCAGGATCGCTCCCTCCACCGGGCACACCTGCAGGCAGATGCCGCAGTCGATGCAGGTATCGAAATCGATCCAGTAAAAGCTGGTGCCCTTGCTGTTGGCGCCCTGGCCTGGATGGATGCAGGCCACCGGGCAGGCATCCACACAATCGGCCACCCCTTCGCAGACGTTGGTGACGATCGTGTGGGCCATGGTGCGCGGCTTGGGCTGGCCCGATCCTAGGGAGCGAGCCAGTGCACTCTCGGGGAGCCGCGCTCGGCGGCGATCGCCTCCGCACCTGTGCGGCTGGTCACGGGGCCCGGCAGCAGTTCGGCCCGGGTCCCACGGCTGTGCAGGCCTTCAAGCATCTCCAGGGCAGCGGCCAGCAGGGTGTCCTCGGCGTAGGCCACCAGATCCGGGGCGACTTCGGCCGCAGCGACGGCCGCAGCGCTGTCCGAGGAGAGCAGCTCGCGGACGGCCTCCACATCGAAGGCGAAGCCCACCCCGGCCGCGATCTGGGCATCGCCGCAGAAGCGCCCCACCAGAGCGTCGTAGCGGCCGCCGCCGGCGATCGCCACCGGTGCCTCGCGGCCCTGGCACACCAGCTTGAGCACCAGACCGTCATAGAGATCGAAATGGGGCTGGAAGGTGGGATCGAGCTGCACCGCCACCCCCAGCCGCTCCGCCGCCGGCGTGAGCACCGCCAGGGTGTGGCCGAGATCTTTCAGAAGCGGCACCGGACCCAGCCATTGCTCCAGCTGGTAAAGCACCTGGGTGGCGTGGCCTCGCAGACGCATCAGGGCCATCAGGCGCTGGCGATCACTGCCGTTCAGGTTGAGCTGCCCGAGCGCGATCGGATCGAAGCTGGTGAGGGCTGCCCGGGCCCCGCTCTGCTGGGGGCCGGGTATCTGCTGCAGCAGGGCCTTCAGCACGCCGTGGTGGCCCACCAGCAGGCGCGGCCGGTGTTCGGGGCGCAGGCCGAGGCTGCCGGCGGCCGCCAGCAGCAGCCGTGTGAGCTCGGCGTCCGCCGCCGCCGTGGGCTCGCCCAGCAGTTCCACACCGCTCTGCAGCTGCTCATGGATGCGCTGCAGGCCCGTGTCGGCCACGCTGCTGCGGAAGGTGGGACCTTCGGCCCAGAGGCGCAGCGGCCGTGGCCGACTCCCCAGACGGGTGCTGGCGGCCCGGGCGATCGAGGCGGTGAGCTCGGGCCTGAGACCCAGGGGTTCATCGGCGGCCAGCCGTACCAGCTCACGGCTGTCGATGCCGCCGCCGGCGGCCAGGGTGTCGAGCCGCTCGAAGCCCGGCGGGGCCACTACCTGGTACCCCCAGCGCCGGTACACCGCCGCCAGATCGCCACAGATGCGCCGGTTGCGCTCCACCTCGCGGGGATTGAGATCCCTGGCGCCGGCGGCGGGTTGCAGGGCCATGGGCGCGGGCGGGGCGGCTGAGGAGGCCGATCCTATGGAGTGGCCCGGGCCGCATCCAGCTCCGGGGCGCCGAAGCTGGCGCCGCTCAGCGGTCTGCAGGCGGCCAGCCCCTCCACCAGCGCGGCGTGCAGGCCTGGGGCACAGGCGATGAGGCGGCCATCGGCCAGCACCAGCTCGCTGCCGTCGTAGGCGCTCACCCGGCCCCCGGCCTGCTCCACCAGCACCACGCCTGCTGCCAGGTCCCAGGGGGAGAGGCCCCGCTCCCAGTAGCCATCCAGCCGTCCGGCCGCCACGAAGGCCAGATCCACCGCCGCGGCCCCGCCGCGGCGCACGCCATGGGTGCGATGGGTGAAGTAGGCGAACTCGGCGTAGTTGTTGTCAAGCCGCTGGAAGCGGTCGTAGGCGAAGCCCGTCACCAGCAGGGCATCCTGCAGCTGGGCGCAGGGGCTCACCTGCAGGCGCCGCTCCTCGCCGCTCTGGCCGTGGCGGCACCAGCTGCCCAGTCCCGGAGCTGCCCAGTAGAGCTCCTGCAGGGCAGGCACCGCCAACACCCCCAGCAGGGGCTGGCCTTGCCAGCAGAGTCCCACCGAGCAACCGAAGAAGGGATAGCCGTGGGCGAAGTTGGTGGTGCCATCCAGGGGATCCACGCACCACTCGAGTGCGCCGCTGCCCCGGCGGCGGCCGCTTTCCTCGGCCAGCACGCCGAGTTCCGGTGTCTGGCATCGCAGCAGATCCAGCACGGCGGCCTCGGCGGCGAGATCGGCCTCGGTCACCAGGTCACCGCAGCGGCCCTTCTCGCGGATCTGGCTCACCTGGCCGAAATGGCTGCTGAGCACGGCACCACCGGCTTCAGCGGCGCTGCGCGCCACGGCCAGCAGCGCGTCCCGCTGCGGCGCGGTGAGGCCCGACTCCTCGAAGGCGCGGTCGGATCCGGGGCAGCGGGGGCTCATTCCTCCTCGAGGGGCAGACCGGTCCGCACCCTGCCACGGCCGAAGTGGCGGCCGAACTGCAGGTCGTAGACCTCGTCCTCCTCCTGGGTCTCCACCTCCAGCGGTCCGGTGGCCCTGGCCACGCACAGCAGGCCGTAGCCCTTCTGGCGCAGCTCCCGTGACAGGCCCAGGGCCTCGCGGTGGTCGATGCTGCCCGCCAGCACGCGCACGGCGCAGGCGGTGCAGCAGCCGTTGCGGCAGCTGAAGGGGAGTGGGTCGCCCTGCTCCTCGAAGCTGCGCAGGATGTAGTCGCCCTCGGGCACGTCATGCCGGATGGTCCGGCCGGTCTGGCGCCAGTGGACGGTGATCGGGTAGGTGATGGTCATGCTGCTACATTGCCACTCGAGTGCCCCATTTTGCCGCTGGAGAGGTGGCCGAGTGGTCGAAGGCGCAGCACTGGAAATGCTGTATAGGGGCAACTCTATCGAGGGTTCGAATCCCTCCCTCTCCGCTTCCAATCACCGGCCCGATGGCCGGTTTTTTTATGCCCCTTCAACGCCCCAGTCGCAGAACTTCATGGTCTCGCCAGGAGCGTTGGGTCCGCTTCAGCCGAAGCGGCCGGTGACGTAGTCCTGGGTGGCCTGCTGGCTGGGCATGTTGAAGATCGTCTGGGTGTCGTTGAACTCCACGAGGTAGCCCACTTTCCCCGATCCTCCACTCACAGCCTCTGCGTTGTAGAAGGCGGTGAGATCGGCCACCCGCACGGCCTGCTGCATGTTGTGGGTCACGATCACGATGGTGTAGCTGCGCTTGAGTTCGTGCATCGTTTCCTCAATCTTCAGGGTGGAGATCGGATCCAATGCCGAGCAGGGCTCATCCATCAGGATCACTTCGGGCTCGGTGGCAATCGCCCTGGCGATGCAGAGGCGTTGCTGCTGGCCGCCGGAGAGGGCCAGGCCACTCTCCTTGAGCTTGTCCTTGCACTCATCCCACACGGCGGCCTTGCGCAGGGAGCGCTCCACGAGCTCGTCCATGTCGCCCCGGTAGCCGTTGATCCGCGCGCCGAAAGCAATGTTTTCGTAGATGCTCTTGGGGAATGGGTTGGGTTTCTGGAACACCATGCCGATGCGACGCCGCACCTCCACGGCATCCACCCGTTTGTCGTAGATGTCATGGCCATCGAACACCACCCGGCCCTTGAGATGGCAGCCTGGGATCAGGTCGTTCATCCGGTTGAGTGACCGCAGCACCGTGGACTTACCGCAGCCCGAAGGGCCGATGAAGGCCGTGACCTTGCCACGCGGGATGTCCATGTACACGTTCTTCACCGCCTCGAACCGGCCGTAGGAGATGGTCACGTTCTCCAGCGAGAGGCAGATGTCGGGCCTGGCGGCCTCGGCGGAGCCCATGCTGGCAATCGGTGCGGAGGTCATGGAGAAGGTGTGGCGACGATGCAGGGCGGGAGAGGCTGAGCGGGAGAGGCGGGGCGGGAAGGGAATGGGCCTCAGGTGCGGGAGAGGCTGCTGAGCCAGCGGGCCACCAGATTGGCCACCAGGATCATCATCACCAGCACGAAGGAGGCTGCCCAGGCCAGTTCGTTCTGGGCCTCGTAGGGCATGATCGCGAAGTTGAAGATCAACACCGACATGGTGGCGATCGGGTTGAAGATGCCCTCAGGCCAGAAGGGTGAGAACAGAGCGGTGAAGATCAGGGGTGCTGTCTCCCCCGCCGCCCGGGCGATCCCCAGCACGATGCCGGTGGCGATCGGGGTGAAGGCCGCCGGAAGCGTGATGCGCATCACGGTGACGAATTTCGAGGCACCCACGCCGTAGGCGCCCCAGCGCAGTTCCTGGGGAACCAGCTTCAGGCCCTCATCGGTGGTCTTGATCACCGTGGGCAGCATCAGGGTGGCCAGGGCGAGGCCCCCGGCCACGGCGCTGTAGCTCTGATTGAAGAAGATCCGGGTGGCCACCACCACCCCGTACACGAACACGCCGCAGATGATCGACGGCACCCCGGCGAGCACATCGTTGCCGAAACTCACGAAGCGGGCGAACCAGCCCCGTTGGGAGTATTCGGTGAGGTAGATGCCTCCGCCCACCCCGATCGGGACGGCGATGAGCGAAGCGATCAGGGTCACCACGATGGTGCCCAGCACCGCATTGCCGATGCCGCCACCTTCCAGGCCGGGAGCCGGCGGCAGCTCGGTGAACAGCCGCAGGCTGATCAACCGCCCTCCCTGCACCAGCACATAGGCAATTACCAGCAGCAGCGGTAGGACTGCAACGGTGGCGAACAGGGCCGCTACCGAGGTGCAGAGCCGGTTGATGCGGTTACGTTTGAGCGATGGGTCGAAGCGCAGAGGGCGGCGTACGAACAGGCTCTCGGCTGGATTAGATCCGTCGACAGGCACTGGAGCGGAGTGGGTCATGGCTAGGATCCGAAGGGAGGTCTCAGTAGCGGAGGCTGAGGCGACGAACCAGCCACTGCGCCAAGACATTCACAAGAAAAGTGAGCACCATCAGCACCAGCGCTGCATACATCAATGCCGACACCTGGACGCCACTGGCTTCGCCGAACTGGTTGGCCAGCATCGCGGCGATCGTGTTGCCCGGAGCCAGCAGTGAGAAGCTGAAATTGAGGGCATTGCCGATGATCATCGTGACGGCCATGGTTTCGCCCATGGCCCTCCCGAGGGCGAGCATCACCCCACCGGTGATGGCGGAGATCGCCGCCGGCAGAATCACACTGGTGATGGCGCCCCAGCGGGTGGTGCCCACGCCATAGGCACCCAGTCGGAGTTCCGGTGGCACCTGGTTCAGGGCGTCGCGGGAGATGGCCGTGATGATCGGCAGGATCATGACCACCAGGATCAGGATGGCCGGCGCCATGCCTGGTCCCTGGGGTTGGGTGTCGAACAGGGGCGACCAGCTCAGCAGCCGGTGCAGCAGGTTCAGCCCCGGACGGATGGCGGGCTCCATCACGAAGATGGCCCACAGCCCCAGCACCACCGAGGGAATGGCGGCCAGTAGCTCCACCATCAGCCCCACCGCGTCGCGCACCAGGGGAGGCACCAGGTCTTCGGTGATGAAGATGGCCGTGCCGACGCCGAGGGGCACGGCGACCAGCAGGGCGAGCAGGGAACTCACCAATGTGCCGTAAATGGCGATTAGGGCGCCGTACTGGTCGTTGACCGGATCCCAGGCGGAGGTGGTGAGGAAGCTCAGCCCGAAGGTCTGGATCGCCTCCTGCGACCCCTGCAGCACCACCAAAAAGATGCCCAGAAGCACCAAGGCCACCACGGCGGCCAGGCTGAGGGTGAGCTGACGGAAGCCGAGGTCCAGCAGTTTCTCGGCGGGGGGGCGCCGCCTCAGGGTGAACGCCTCCCCGCTGGCCTCGCTGAGCGCCTTGCCGCTGGCCGCTGGAAGGAGGTCCGCTGTCATGAAGATTCCGGAGGCGCTGCGGTCAGCCCAGAGCTGGTTGGAGCCCTGTGAATGTACGTAGGAGCGCCCATCCTTGCTTTAACCCGTGATTAATGACGGCCCGCCCGGTAGTTTTGGGGCGCCAGAGGGGTGACGGGGTCGCGCTGTTCATGGGTCGCATCGTCGGCATCGACCTCGGGACCACCAACTCGGTGGTGGCGGTGCTGGAGGGCGGCCGTCCGGTGGTGATCGCCAGTGCCGAGGGCAGCCGCACCACCCCGTCGGTGGTGGGCTTCAGCCGGGATCAAGAGTTGCTGGTGGGGCAGCTGGCCCGCCGTCAGCTCGTGCTCAATCCGCGCAACACCTTCGCCAATCTCAAGCGGTTCGTGGGGCGCCAGTGGGAGGAGCTGGAGGAGTCCAGCCTCGGCGTGCCCTACACGATCCGCGCCAACGACCAGGGCAACGTGCGGGTGGTGTGCCCCGCCACCGAGCGGGAGTACGCCCCCGAGGAGCTGGTGGCCAGCATCCTGCGCAAGCTGGTGGACGACGCGGCCACCTACCTCGGCGAGCCGGTGGAGGCCGCGGTGATCACGGTGCCCGCCTATTTCAATGACGCCCAGCGCCAGGCCACCCGCGATGCCGGTCGCCTCGCCGGCATCGCCGTTGAGCGCATCCTCAACGAGCCCACCGCAGCCGCGCTGGCCTACGGCTTCGATCGCGCCGCCGCCAAGCGGGTGCTGGTGTTCGATCTGGGCGGCGGCACCTTCGATGTGTCGGTGCTGCGCATCGCCCAGGGGGTGTTCGATGTGAAGGCCACCAGCGGCGATACCCAGCTGGGCGGCAACGACTGGGACCGCCGCATCGTGGACTGGCTGGCGGACGGCTTCCAGAAGGAGCACGACCTCGACCTCCGCCGCGACCGTCAGGCCCTGCAGCGCCTCACCGAGGCGGCGGAGAAGGCGAAGATGGAACTGAGCGGGGTGCAGACCACCCCGATCTCGCTGCCGTTCATCGCCACCGGCGCCGACGGCCCCCTGCACATCGAGACCAGCCTGGAGCGGAGCCGCTTCGAGGCCCTCTGCCCGGATCTGCTCGACCGGCTCCTGCGCCCCGTGCAGCGGGCCCTGCGCGATTCCGGTCTGGCGGCTGACGAGATCGACGACGTGGTGCTGGTGGGCGGCTCCACCCGCATGCCGATGGTGCAGGCGATGGTCCGCACCCTGATCCCCCGGGAGCCCTGCCAGTCGGTGAACCCCGATGAGGTGGTAGCGGTTGGAGCGGCCGTGCAGGCCGGCATCCTCACCGGTGAACTTCGCGATCTGATGCTCAACGACGTCACCCCCCTCTCCCTGGGGCTGGAGACGATCGGCGGGGCCATGAAGGTGCTGATCCCGCGCAACACGCCGATTCCGGTGCGCAAGAGCGACCTGTTCAGCACGTCGGAGGCCAACCAGAGCTCGGTGGAGATCCACGTGCTGCAGGGCGAGCGCCAGATGGCCGAAGGCAACAAGAGCCTGGGCCGCTTCCGCCTCTCCGGGATCCCGCCGGCCCCCCGGGGGGTGCCCCAGGTGCAGGTGTCGTTCGACATCGACGCCAACGGGCTGCTGCAGGTGTCGGCCACCGACCGCACCACCGGCCGCCAGCAGAGCGTGAGCATCCAGGGCGGCTCCAACCTCAGCGAGGAGGAGATCGCCCGGCTGATCGAGGAGGCGGAGCAGAAGGCCGCGGAGGACCGCCGCAAGCGCGCCGCCATCGACCGCCGCAACAAGGCCCTCACCCTGGTGGCCCAGGCGGAGCGGCGCCTGCGCGATGCCTCCGTGGAACTGGGGCCCTACGGCGCCGAGCGCCAGCAGCGGGCGGTGGAGATGGCCCTGCGGGACGTGCAGGATCTGATGGCCCTCGAGGAGCGCGGCGATGCCGATCCGGGCGAGCTCGACCTGGCGGTGAGCCAGCTGCAGGAGGCGCTCTATGCCCTCAACCGGCGGCTGCTGAGCGAGCGGCGCAGCGAGCAGGGGCCGCTGCAGGGCCTCAAGAACACCCTGGGCTCGCTCAAGGACGAACTCTTCGCCGACGACGACTGGGATGACTGGAACCGCCCCGGCAGCGACCCCTGGGCCATGCCCCCGGGACGCTCCACCGGCGACTTCGGCCCCGCCGCCGGTTATGGCTCCGCCCGGAGCTACGGCTCTGCAGGCGGCTACGGCCGCGATGCTGGCGACCGGCGGGACACTGGCGACTGGCGCGACGCTGGCCGGGGGTCTGGAAACGCCGGCAGGCGCAACGAGCCTGACGCCTACGGGCCCGAGCGCTATGGCCCAGACCGCTATGGCCCAGACCGCTACGAGACAGACCGCTACGACCGGGAGCCTTACGGCGCCAAGCCTTACGACGCTGACCTTTACCAGCCCGAGCCCTACCCATCCGAGCGCCAGCCCATTGCACGATCCGCGCCCCGGCGCCCGGAGCCCGACGCTCCTCCCCTGGAGCGCGACCGCACCGGTCGGCGGGAAGGGGAACCGGACGTCCAGGACCGGCGCTTGCCGCCGACCGGCGCTGCGGCGGGTGATGGCTTGGGCAGAGCCGATCGGGATGCCCCGCGGCGGGACAGCCGCCCCAGCCCTCGCAGGCCCGCTCCCGTGCCGGACGACGACCCCTGGGGTGACATTTGAGCCCAGTGAGCCAACCCCCGCTTGCCCCGCCGGACTACTGGGCTGTGCTCGGCCTGGATCCCGGTGCTGACCCCGCCAGCCTGAAGCGGGCCTTCCGCAGCCAGGCGCGCCGCTACCACCCCGATCTCAACGGCAACGATCCGGTGGCCGAGGAGCGGTTCAAGCTGGTGAACGAGGCCTACGCGGTGCTCTCGGATCCCCGGCGGCGGGCGGCGTGGGAGCGTGGCGACCCGGCGGGGTCCGGCGGCCCCCGGGACCCCTTCGCCACCGCTTTCCCCCTGTTCGAGGACTACCTCGCCGAGCTGTTCGGTCAGCGCGGCCGCCATCGCCAGGACAGCACCAACCAGGACAGCCCCCGCCAGCACAGCTCCAGCGGGCACAGCCCCAGCCCCTTCGATCCCGATCCTCCCAGCGGCGGACCGGTGACCCCCTCGCCGGCGCCACCACCGCCGGTGCAGGCCTCCACCGATCTGGAGAGCCGTGTGGACCTCACCCCCGAGCAGGCCCTGCAGGGCGAGCGGCTGGAGCTGACCCTCGCCGATGGCACGGTGGTGGAGGTCTGGACCCCTCCCATGGCCGGCGACGGCTGGCGGCTGCGGCTGGAGGGGGTGGCGCCGGGGGGGGGTGATCACTTCCTGCACCTGCAGGTGCGCACCGAGGAGGGCCTGCGCATCGACGGGCTGCGGGTGCACTTTCCCCTGGAGCTCTCCCCCGCCGAGGCAGCCCTGGGCTGCCAGGTGGTGGTGCCCACCCTGCGCGGCCCCGTGAAGCTCACCGTGCCGCCCTGCTCCTCGAGCGGGCGGTTGCTGCGGCTGCGCGGGCGCGGGCTCAGCTGGGGTGAGCAGCGGGGCGACCAGCTGGTGGAGGTGAAGATCGTGCTGCCGGAGCAGCTTGACGACGCCGAGATGGCGCTCTACAACCGCCTGCTCGAGCTGGCCGACGAGGCGACGCCCCGGGGGGACGGCGCGATGGCGGGCTGATCCACAGGCCCTCAGAGGCTGAACGTCCGGAGCTGTCTCGCTGGGTTGCGATCGCCGGCGGCCCTGGGCAGTGCCGGGCCAACGATGAGACACTGGGGAGCCCGCCGCACCCTTCGCCATTCCCATGCCGGTGCACGTGCTGCTCTTCGATCCAGGAACCGATCAGGAAGGCATCCACTCCCTCGAGATCAACGGCCGCACGGTGGTGCTCCTCTTCGAGGCCCGGGATGATGCCGAGCGCTATGCCGGTCTGCTCGAGGCCCAGGATTTCCCCGTGCCCAGCGTTGAGGCCCTCGATCGCTCGGAGATGGAGCAGTTCTGTCGGGATTCGGGCTACGAGGCCCGCTTCGTGCCCGTGGGCTTCCTGCCCCAGACGGCGGAGGAGCGGCTGCTGATCGCACCGCCTGAGCGCAACATGGATGTGCACAACTGGCAGGAGCAGGCCGCCACGGCCGGCACGGTGGGTGGCACCGAGGCTGCGCGTCCGGCCGCTTCCGAGCGGGGCGCCGCGGAGCCGATCAGCAGCGGCGATCCCGAACTGGAGGCCTTCCGCCGCCAGCTGGAGGGCCTGCTGTGAGTGCTGCGGCCACAGGAGCCGACCGCGGTCATCTCCTTACGGAGCAGGCCAATCCCCTCAGCGCCAACCTTGACCAGCTGCCCACGGCGGCCCTGGTGGATCTGTTCTGCCGCAACGACCTGGAACCCCAGCGCGCCGTGGCCGCCGCCGCTCCGGCCCTCACAGCCGCCGTGGAGGCGATCACCGAGAGGCTCCGCTGCGGAGGCCGGCTGTTCTATCTGGGGGCCGGCACCTCCGGCAGGCTCGGGGTGCTCGATGCGGCGGAGTGTCCTCCCACCTTCTGCACCCCTCCCGAGCTGGTGCAGGGGGTGCTCGCTGGCGGTGCCCCGGCCCTGTTGCGCAGCTCCGAGGGCCTGGAGGATCTGGAGGAGGCCGGGCGCAGCGATCTGGAGGCGCGGGGGTTCGGCCCTGGGGATTGCCTGGTGGGCATCGCCGCCGGCGGCACCACTCCCTACGTGCGTGGGGGCCTGCAGCATGCCTGCGCGCTCGGCGCCCTGGCCATCGCCATGGCCTGCGTGCCTGCCGATCAGGTGCCCATGCCCTGCAGCATCGACATCCGCCTGCTCACCGGCCCGGAGCTGCTGGCGGGCTCCACCCGCCTCAAGGCCGGCACCGCCACCAAGATGGCGCTCAACATCCTCTCCACGGGGGTGATGGTGAGGCTGGGCAAGGTGTACGGCAACCGCATGGTGGATGTGGCCGTCACCAACGCGAAGCTGGAAGACCGGGCCCTGCGCATCCTGCGGGATCTGGCCGGTGTGGACCGGAGCCGCGGCTCGCGTCTGCTCGAGCGCTCCGGTGGTTCCGTGAAGCTGGCGCTGCTGATGGAGGCCTCCGGGCTTGAGGCCGCCGAGGCCCGGGCCCTGCTCGAGGCCCATGGGCCCAGCCTTCGCCAGACCCTGGCGGCCTGTGGTGCCCGCCTCGGCGCGGCTCAGCCGCCGTTGAACGGCCCCCAGTAGGGACTGGTGAACAGGTCCACCCGGCGCCGGGTGGCGGGGGGCACGTGCTCCGGTGGCGTCATCAGGGCGTGGCGCAGGGCGTGGTGGGAGCTGCTGGTGGGCCGCAGTTCGCCGATCCGCTCGGCGGCCACCCGCACGATCTGCTGGGCCAGGGCGGCGTTGGCGCGCAGGTTGTCGATCACCAGCTCCACCGTCACCGAGGCGTGCTCCTGGTGCCAGCAGTCGTAGTCGGTGACCATCGCCAGGGTGGCGTAGGCCATCTCGGCTTCCCGGGCCAGGCGCGCCTCGGTGTGGTTGGTCATGCCGATCACGCCGCAGCCCCAGCTGCGGTAGAGCTCCGATTCGGCGCGGGTGGAGAAGGCGGGGCCCTCCATGCACAGGTAGGTGCCGCCGCGGTGCAGCTGGCGGCCGGCGGGCATCAGGCTCTCGCCCACATCCGCCAACAGGCGGCTGAGCACACCGCAGAAGGGATCGGCTGCGGTGACATGGGCCACCACGCCCTCGCCGAAGAAGCTCAGGGGCCGCTGGTGGGTGCGGTCGATGAACTGATCCGGCACCACCATGTCCAGGGGCTGCACCGCTTGCTGCAGCGAGCCCACGGCCGACACCGACAGGATCCAGCGCACCCCGAGGGAGCGCAGGGCCCAGAGGTTGGCCCGGTAGGGAACCTCGCTGGGCGTGTAGCTGTGATGGCGACCGTGCCGGGCCAGGAACACCACCTCAAGGTCGTTGATGCGTCCGAGCCGCAGCGCGTCCGATGGCCTGCCGTAGGGGGTGTCGACGCTGATCTCCCGGACGTCCTCCAGCCCCTCCATGGCGTAGAGCCCGCTGCCGCCCAGCACACCCAGCCGGGCCTGGCGCAGATCGCTGCCCGCCGGCCGTGCGGGCGCTTCGGCAGGAGCTTCGGCAGGAGCTTCAGAGGGAGTCGGGGTGCTGGAGCTGGAGGGTGGCATCGGGTGGGGGAAGTCTCAGGGGGCCCCGGACGTGGCCGACCGGCACCGGGCCCCCATTGTCCTCCTGGCCCCATACAGTCGTGCTTTGCGCTCTGAGCCCGTGACCAAAGCCCTGATGGAGACGGATGCCGGCACCATCGAACTCGACCTGTTCGACACCGACGCTCCGAACACCGTCGCCAACTTCACCAAGCTGGCCAGGGAGGGCTTCTACGACGGTCTGGCCTTCCACCGGGTGATCCCCGGCTTCATGGCCCAGGGCGGCTGCCCCAACAGCCGGGAGGGCGAGCGCGGGATGGCCGGCACCGGTGGGCCCGGCTACCACATCGACTGCGAGATCAACAGCCAGAAGCACAAGGCCGGCACCCTCGCCATGGCCCACGCCGGCCGCAACACCGGCGGCTCGCAGTTCTACATCTGCCATGACGCCCAACCCCACCTCGATGGTGTGCACACCGTGTTCGGTCACACCGCGAACATGGATGTGGTGCTGGCCCTCAAGAACGGCAGCCGCATCAACAAGGTGACCATCCAGGACTGACGGCCACCTCTCAGGACTGCCGGCCGCCCCGGCTGATCCCCCGGTTGTCCTGACCCCCTGGTCCTGGCGCGGCCGGATTCAGCCCCACACCAGAAAAGCCTCGGCTTTGAGGGGGAGCCCCGCTCCCCCGCCCGCGGCCAGCTCCGCCAGGGGGCGGCGCTGGGGCTCCAGCTGGGCGCTGGGGTGGTTGGTGCGCTGGGCATCCGGCGCCAGCAGCAGGCCCACGCTGCAGGTGTGGGGCCAGCGGGCCAGCCGCTGCAGCAGGTCGGTGAGCCCGGCCTCCGCCAGGGTCTCCTGGCCAGCCCCGGGTCCGATCAGCACGGCCAGGGTTGGCTGGTGCAGCAGGGCCAGCAGGCGCGGGTGCTCCTCCCGGCTCAGTTGCAACCCCTGTTCCAGGGCCCAGGCCTGCAGGTGCTCCAACCGTTCGGCCAGGGTGTGACCATCGCTGGTGCCGCTCCAGGCCAGCACGGCGGTGGGCCCCAGGGGGCAGCTGGGGCCATCCCCCATCAGGTGCCCGAGCTTGGAGCGTTTCACGGCCAGATAGGCCGCGTTGTGCTCCCCGGCATCCATCACCAGGGGCACCCGGTCCACCACCTGGAGGCCGTAGCCGCCGAGGCCGGCGATCTTGCGCGGGTTGTTGGTGATCAGCCGCAGGCGCTGCACGCCGAGATCGCTGAGGATCTGGGCCCCCACGCCGTAGTTGCGCAGATCGGCGGGGAAGCCGAGCCGCTCGTTCGCCTCCACCGTGTCCAGGCCCGTGTCCTGGAGCGAGTAGGCCTTGAGTTTGTTGATCAGGCCGATGCCACGGCCCTCCTGGCGCAGGTACACCACCACGCCTTCGCCGGCCTCCTCCAGCATCCGCAGGGCGGCCTCCAGCTGGGGGCGGCAGTCGCAGCGCAGGGAGCCGAAGGCATCGCCGGTGAGGCATTCGCTGTGCACCCGCACCAGCACCGGCCCGCTGGCCCGCTCCGGGTGGCCCTTCACGATCGCCACGTGCTCGCTGCCGTCGAGTTCGTTGCGGTAGCCGATGGCGCGGAACCGGCCGAAGCTGCTCGGCAGGGCCGCCTCGGCCTGGCGCCGCACGAAGCGTTCGGTGTCGAGGCGGTAGCGGATCAGATCGGCGATGTTGATCAGCCGCAGCCCGTGGCGGGCGGCGTAGGCCGCCAGCTGGGGCAGGCGGGCCATCGAGCCATCGGGGTTCTGGATCTCGCAGATCACCCCGGCGGGATAGAGGCCGGCGAGGCGGGCCAGGTCCACGGCGGCCTCCGTGTGGCCCGCCCGCTTCAGCACGCCGCCCTGGCGGGCCCGCAGCGGAAAGATGTGGCCGGGCCGGCGCAGATCGCTGGGGCGGGTGCCGGGATGGATCGCCACCTGGATGGTGCGGGCGCGGTCGTCGGCCGAGATGCCGGTGCTCACCCCGTTCTCCGGGCCCGCGTCCACGCTCACGGTGAAGGCGGTCTGGTTCTCGTCGGTGTTGCGGTCCACCATCAGGGGCAGATCGAGGGCGTCGAGCCGCTCCCCCTCCATCGCCAGACAGATCAGGCCCCGGGCCTCGGTGGCCATGAAGTTGATCTGCTCTGGGGTGGCGAACTGGGCGGCGCAGATCAGATCGCCTTCGTTCTCCCGGTTCTCGTCATCCACCACCACGATCGACTCGCCGTTGCGGATGGCGGCCAGGGCATCGGCGATGGCGTCGAACCGGATGGCGACCGCCGCCGCTGGTTTGCTGGGATCCTGGCTCTGGGGGGCCGGGTTGGGTGACGGGTCGCGCAGGAGGGCCAACGGCGGGGAGGGGAAGGGGACGAGGAGGGGTTCCCGGGGAAGGCGCCGGATCGGTGGGGGCGCAATCATCCTTTATAAAGCCCGGGTCGTCCCGGGGTGAGAGTTCCGCCATGGCCAGCCAGCGCGTTGCCGTGATCGGTGCCAGTGGGTACGGCGGTCTGCAGACCCTGCGGTTGCTGCAGGGGCACCCGGCCCTCACGGTGACCTTCCTGGGCGGGGAGCGCAGCAGCGGCAAGCGCTGGAGCGAGATCACCCCGTTCCTGCCCCTGCCGGGTGACCCCGTGGTGCAGAGCCCCGACCCGGAGGCGATCGCCGCCGCCGCCGACTTCGCCGTGCTGAGCCTGCCTAACGGACTGGCGGCCCGGCTGGTGCCTGCCCTCCTCGATCGCGGGGTGCGGGTGGTGGATCTCTCCGCCGACTACCGCTACCGCTCCCTGGCGGCCTGGCAGGCGGTGTACACAGCCGAAGCGCGGGACGTTCCCCGGCAGGACGATGACCTCTGCGCCGAAGCGGTGTACGGCCTGCCGGAACTGGAGGGCCGGCGCCTGCGCCAGGCCCGCCTGGTGGCAGCCCCCGGCTGCTTCCCCACCGCCTCCCTGCTGGGCCTGCTGCCCCTGCTCCGCCAGGGGCTGATCGAGACCTCAGGCATCGTGATCGATGCCAAGACCGGCACCAGCGGCGGTGGCCGGGCCGCCAAGGAACATCTGCTGCTGGCGGAGGCCGCCGAGGCGATCGCCCCCTACGGCGTTGTGGGCCACCGCCACACCAGTGAGATCGAGCAGATCGCCAGCCAGGTGGCCGGGGAGACGATCCAGCTGCAGTTCACGCCCCATCTGGTGCCGATGGTGCGTGGACTGCTGGCCACGGTGTACTGCCGGCTGCGGGATCCCGGCCTCACCGCCGATGACTGCCGCACCGTGGTGGAATCGGCCTATGCCGGCAGCCCCTGCGTGCAGGTGCTGCCGGTGGGCACCTACCCCTCCACCAAGTGGGTGCGCCAGACCAACCGGGCGCTGCTCTCGGTGCAGCTCGATCCCCGCACCGGCCAGCTGATCGTGATGGGAGCGATCGACAACCTGGTGAAGGGGCAGGCGGGCCAGGGGGTGCAGTGCCTCAACCTGATGGCCGGCCTCGAGGCCACCACGGGGTTGCCCCTACTGCCCTTCTATCCCTAGGGCCCGGGCGGCCAGCCGCACTCCCAGCGGCAGGATGCGGTGCTCCTGCCGCTGGATGCGGGCCGCCAGCCGTTCGCGGCTGTCGCCGGGCAGCACCGGCACGGCGGCCTGCACCAGGATCCGCCCCGCATCCACGGCCTCGTTCACCAGATGCACCGTGCAGCCGCTGAGGGCCACGCCGGCCGCGAGGGCCTGCCCCACCGCATCGATGCCGCGAAAGCTGGGCAGCAGGGAGGGGTGGATGTTCACCAGCCGATCCGGGAAGGCGGCGATCAAGGTGGGCGTGACGATGCGCATCCAGCCCGCCATCACCACCAGATCCGCCCGGGCCTGGCGGAAGGCGGCGACCAGGGCGTGATCGAGGGCTTCACGGCTGGCGTGCTGGCGGTGGTCCAGCAGCTGACAGGGCACCCCGAGCCGTTCGGCCCGATCCTGGGCGCCGCAGCCGGGATTGTTCACCACCAGCAACGCCACCTCGCCGTGCAGGCGGCCCTCACGGCAGGCCCTCACCAGCGCCTCGAAGTTGCTGCCGCTGCCCGAGGCCATCACCCCGAGCCGCAGGGCAGGACCGGCAGGAGGGAAGCCGGGATCCCGCTGTGGCAACGGCCACTGGATGCTGGGCCCGTCCTCGCTAAAGTCGTCCAAAGCGGGCATCGGGTTCATGTCCCATCTCTCCATCCTGCCAACCCTGTTCCGCGACCCCCAGACGCTGGCCGCGAGCCTCGAGGCCGTGGGCCTCGTCCCCCGTTGGGGAGGGGATCTCCAGGGCTTTGCCGACGTGCGCCAGGCCGTGGTGTTGCAGGTGCGGCTGGCGGGCGGTGGGGCTCTGGGCTGGCGGCGTCAGTCCGATGGCAGCCTGGCGCTGGTGGGGGATCTGCAGCGCCTCAGCCGCAGCCGGTCACTCCAGGCGCTTCTCGGTCGGCTCACCCGTGGCTACGCGGCCCGGATGGCCGTGAAGGAGGCCCAGCTGCATTTCGCCGACACCGCCGAAGGCTCCGTTCATGTGAGCGTCAGCGCCTGAGATCGCTGCGGTGCCCACGTCGTTTCTGCCCAGCCTCAGCCTCGATCTGCGTGCACCCGAATCCCAGCTGGTGGGGGTGCGGCTCCGTTACCAACCCAGCCGGCAGCTGTTGCGCTTCGCCCTGCCGGCCTGGACCCCCGGCTCCTACCTGATCCGCGACTACGTGCGCCAGCTGGAGGGGCTGGAGGTGGTGCAGGCAGGCAGGGTGCTCCAACCCCGGCGGGTAGGCACCAGCCGCTGGGAGCTGGCCCTGCCCGGTCTCGAGCCGGTGGAGATCCGCTACCGCATCCTCGCCACCGAGCTCACGGTGCGCACCTGCCATCTCGATGGCGATCACGGCTTCCTGGCCCTGGCTGCGGTGGCGCTGGAGCTGGAGGGGGAGCGGTGGTCGGCCCACCGCCTGTGCCTGCAGCTGCCGCCTGGCTGGCAGGCGTTCGTCCCCCTTCCCGCCGATCCGGATGGGGGCTGGACCGCCCGCCACTTCGATGCCCTGGTGGACACCCCGGTGGAAGTGGGGCCCCACCCCTGCCACGCCTTCGCCGTGGCCGGCGTTCCCCACCGCTGGGTCACCTGGGGGCGCACCCTCAGCGGCGGCGACCTGCCCCAGGAGGACCCCCGCTGGCTGGCTGATGTGGAGCAGGTGTGTCTGGCCTGCTGCCGGCTGATGGGGGTGGATCGGCCTGCCGCCGATCACTACCTGGTCGTGCTGCACCTCAATGCCGACGGCTACGGCGGCCTGGAGCACGACACCAGCACGGTGCTGCAGTACGGCCGCCGCCGCCTGGCCCGCCCGGACGGGCGCCGCAAGCTGCTGCAGCTGGTGGCGCACGAATACCTGCACCAATGGAACGTGCGCCGGCTGCGGCCCGCCGAACTCACTCCCTATGCCTACGGCCAGGCGGTGGTGATTCCCACCCTCTGGTTTGCCGAGGGGATCACCAGCTACGTGGATCAGCTTCTGCCCTTCAGTGCCGGGCTGGGCAGCGTTGAGGAGCTGCTGGAGGATCTCGGCAGCGACCTCAGCCGCTACCTGCTCACTCCCGGCCGGGCGGTGCAGAGCCTGCGCCAGAGCGGCGAGGAGGCCTGGGTGAAGCTTTACCGCGCCGATGCCCATTCCCCCAACAACCAGATCAGCTACTACCTCAAGGGGGCGGTGCTGGCGTTGGTGCTCGATCTGCACCTGCGGCGTCACGGCAGCGGCCTGCCGGTGGTGCTGCGCTGTCTGTGGCACCGGCTGGGCCGTGCGGGCCGGGGCTACCGGGAGGCTGATCTGATCGCGGCCTTCGCTGCCGAGGCGGGTGATCTTGCCTCCCTGCTGCCAGCCTGGCTGGAAGGGGTGGAGGATCCTCCCCTGGCCGACTACCTGGCCGATGTGGGGCTGATGCTGGAGAGTCGCCGCTCCCCCAGCCTGTGGCTGGGGTGGCAGCTGCAATCCAGGCCCGAGGGCTTGACGCTGCAGCGGGTTGTGCGTGACTCTCCTGCACAACGGGCTGGATTCACGGTGGGCGATGAACTGCTGGCCCTCAACGGGTGGCGTCTGCATCAGCCCGAGGATCTGAAGGCCGTGCTCGCTGGTTGCGTTGCCGCTCCCCCCCTCCGGGTGCTCTATGCCCGTGATGGCCAGGTGCGCAGCGCCGAGCTTGAGCCCGAGCCTCCGGCCGTGGAGGCCTGGACCCTGCGGATCGACCCGGCGGCCGGTGAAGGCGCCGAGGATCGCCGCCGCCGCTGGCTCGCCCTGGAGTGTCCATGAACCTGCGCCAGCAACCCCTGGTCCTTGCGGGCGTGGCGGCGGCGGGGATGGTGTTGCTGGGCGTGATCGGCTGGATCAGCCGGGGCCTGGCGGACGCCGAGGCGGGGAGCAGCGGCCAGGCCTCCCTGCTGGAGCTGCTCGAGGAGGTGCGCCAGCCGCCGATGGCTCCGGAGCCCGGCCGCCGCCAGGCTCCCGGTCCCCCACCGGCAACCCGCTGGACATCGCCCATGCAGTCCCCCCGCTGTGTCGCCACCGCAGACGGGGCCGAGGGCCAGCGCCTCCGCGCCCTGGTGGATCAGCTGCACAGCGCGCCGCTGCGGGTGCGCATCCACCCCACCAACTACGGCACACGCTTCAGCCGTGATGCCTTCGGCAATCCCCTCGATCCCACGCCCCGGGTGGTGGTGCTGCACGAAACGGTGTACGGCATCGGCTCGGCCATCAACACCTTCCTCACCCCCCACCCCCGCGATGAAGACCAGGTGAGTTACCACGCCGTGATCGGCCTGGACGGCAAAACGGTGCTGCTGCTCGAGCCTGAGCAGCGGGCTTTCGGGGCCGGCAACTCCGCCTTCCGGGGCCAGTGGGTGGTGACCAACCCCGAGGTGGGCGGATCGGTGAACAACTTCGCGTTGCACGTGAGTCTGGAAACACCCCTGGACGGTGAGGACGACGGGCCGAGCCACAGCGGCTACACACCGGAGCAGTACGACGCCCTGGCGGCCCTGCTGGCCGACTGGATGGAGCGCTACCCGATCCCCCCGGACCACATCACCACCCACAGGGCCGTGGATCTGGGGGGTGAACGCTCCGATCCACGCAGCTTCGACTGGCGTGCCCTGCAGACCCGGCTGGAGAGCCTCGGCGCGATGTGCTGAGACCGCACCCATCCTCTGCCGGGCAGTCTCGTGAGAACCCTCTGATCCCTGGCGCTCAGATCAGAGGGGAGAGGGCCGGCCTGCGGGTGCCGTACAGCAGGGCGTGCAGGGCGGGATCCTGCATCGAGCGCAGGATGCGGCGGGGGTAGTCGAGCTTGCCGTTGTGCAGGTAGGCCAGGGTGGCCAGGGCCTTGGCCTCGCGCGGATCGGCGCTGGCCTGCAGCACGCGCCCGCGGGGGAAGCCCAGGGCGTCGCTGAGCCGGGCGAATTTCCCCACCAGCAGCACCACGTTCTGCTGCGGATCCAGCAGCTGACGCCGCGCCTCCATCACCTCCTCCGCTGTGGCATCGGGGCGGAGCAGCCCCTGGTGCACCATTTCGCCCAGGCCCAGCTGGGCCGGACCGTGGGTGCTGAACAGGCCGGAATGGGCCGCGATCGGCAGATCCTCCCCTGGCTTGGCATGCCGCATCTCGTCGAAGAGCACGGCGGTCACCAGCATCGGGTTGATCCGATGCTGGGCCGAGGCGGAGAGGATCACCGGGCGCAGATCCTCCAGCCTGGCCAGGGTGTGGTTGCGCAGGGGCTCGAACTGGTCGATGCCCTCGGTGAACAATTGGGCCAGCTGGGGCTGCGGGCCATGCACCCCGAAGCGGCGCTGCAGTTCCTGCAGTTCGCTGGCGGAGAACTGGAGGGGGTCGGGGTTGCTGCCGTCCGCCGGGTAATGCACGCTGCTGCTGAGGCCCGGTTCGAGCACCAGGGACGGGGATTCCTGCCAGCGGCCCGCCGGGGTGAAGGCTGCCAGGCCGAGCCCGGCGAGAACGCCAATGGCCCGGAACCTGCGGCGCCTGGCCCGCCCATGGCGAGGGAGGGCTGAGGCGGGCCGAACCCGATCCGGGCCCAGGCGTAGGGCCTGCCTCACCGAAGTGGAGCCAAGGCGCACAAAAATGCCAACGAACTGAAACCTGATCTTAAGAACACTCTCCATTTCTGCCTCCCGAACCTGAACGGTCCTGGGGCCGACCCCCTTTTCTGTGGATCGTCTGGATCACGTCTAGGTTCAGCAGGCCAGACCTCGGCGTGCTCCCACGCCAACCCCGCTGACTCCATGCCTGCCGATTTCAATGGCTCCGATGCCGTGACCCAGTGGAGCCGGTTCTGCGAGCTGCTCTGGTTCCATGAGGATCTCGGCTTCTGGCTCGATGTCAGCCGCATGGCGCTGAACCAGGACGACCTGGACCGCCTCCAGCCCGGTTTCACCAGCGCCTTCGCCGCCATGGAGGCCCTGGAGGGGGGAGCCATCGCCAATCCCGATGAACAGCGGATGGTGGGCCATTACTGGCTGCGGGCCCCCCAGATGGCTCCCGACCAGGACACCGCCCGCCACATCGCCAACGAAATCGATCAGATCGAGGCCTTCGGCCGGAAGGTGCTCTCCGGCGCTCTGCCGGCCCCTGGAGGGCAGCGCTTCACCGATGTGCTCTGGATCGGCATCGGCGGTTCCGGTCTCGGTCCGCTGTTGATGATCGAGGCGCTGCAGCAGGAGAACTGTGGCCTGCCCTTCCACTTCATCGACAACGTCGACCCCCAGGGCATCAGCCGCATCCTGGGCCGCCTGCAGGACCGGCTCGGCACCACCCTGGTAATCGTGGTGAGCAAGTCGGGCGGCACCCCCGAGCCCCGCATCGCCATGGAGCAGGTGCGCGAGCGGCTCAGCAGCCAGGGCGGTGACTGGGCAGGGCAGGCCGTGGCCGTGACGATGGTGGGCAGCCGGCTGGACCGGCTGGCGGCGGGGGAGCAGTGGCTGGCCCGCTTTGACATGTTCGACTGGGTGGGGGGGCGCACCAGCATCACCAGCGCCGTGGGCCTGCTGCCGGCCGCCCTGATCGGCACCGACCTGCGGGCGTTTCTGGCCGGGGCCGCCCAGATGGATGCCGCCACCCGCACGACCTCCCTCACCGCCAATCCGGCGGCCCTGATGGCAGCCGCCTGGCACGTGGCGGGCCACGGCCGCGGTGAGCGCGACATGGTGCTGCTGCCCTACCGCGACCGGCTGGCGGTGTTCAGCCGCTACCTGCAGCAGCTGGTGATGGAGAGCCTGGGCAAGAAGCTCGATCGCGATGGTGCGGTGGTGAACCAGGGCATCGCGGTGTATGGCAACAAGGGTTCCACCGACCAGCACGCCTATGTGCAGCAGCTGCGCGACGGCGTGGACAACTTCTTCGTGACCTTCATCGAAGCTCTCGATGATCCCGCCGACATCCCGGCGCTGCACGGCGAGCGCCCCGGCGACGTGCTGGAAGGCTTCCTCCAGGGCACCCGCACCGCCCTGATGGAGAGTGGCCGCCAGAGCCTCTCGATCACCCTGCGCCGCTTCGACGCCCGGGCCCTCGGTGCCCTGGTGGCCCTGTTCGAGCGGGCCGTGGGGCTCTATGCCGAACTGGTGAACATCAACGCCTACGACCAGCCCGGCGTGGAGGCCGGTAAGCTTGCCGCCGCCTCGATCCTCGAGCTCCAGGCGGAGCTGGAGAGCCTGCTGGCCGACGGCCAGACCCGCAGCCTCGAGCAGCTGCAGCGGGGGCTGGAGGCCGGGGGCCGGGCCGTGCCGTCACCGGAGCCGATCTTCTGGATCCTGCGCCACCTCAGTGCCAACCAGCCGGCTCTCCAGGTGGAGGGCGACTGGGGCCAGCCGGCCAGCCTGCAGGTGAGCCTGCGCCCTCAGCTGGACGCCGAGGTGTAGTGCCGCAGGGCGAAGCGCCAGAACCAGCGGCTCGCCGCAAAGCACACGGCCGCCACCACCAGTCCCGCCACGGCCCAGGCCGGTTCTCCGCGTCCGAGGATCGCCTCGGCCGGCACCGTGGTGAGGAACGCCACCGGCAGCACGAAGGTGAACACCAGCCGCAGGGCCGCCGGGTAGGCGCTCACCGGATAGCGGCCGGCCACCAGGGTGTAGCGCAGCACCTCCGTGGCGTTCCACACCTTCACGAACCAGATGCTCAGGGCCGCCAGCACGAACCAGAGGCTGTAGAGGATCACGGCGCTGGCGAGCACCAGCGCCAGCGCCAGCAGCACGGTGGTGGACTGCCCGCTGGCGCCGGCCCGACCGGCGGCCCAGCCGCAGAGGGCCAGGCCGGCGACCACACCGGGCAGGCCCCAGGGGGAGAGCATGCGGGTGGAGAGCCAGAACTGGCTGTCCACGGGCTTGAGCAGCACGAAGTCGAGGCTGCCGGTCTGCACGTGCCCCACGATGCGGCTGAGGTTGGGCTGCAGCAGGCTGGTGGTGAAGCCCTCCAGAAGGGTGTACAGGCCCAGCACCACCAGGGCCTGCTCCCAGCTCCAGCCGCCCAGCTGCGCCGCGGCCCCGCGGGAGGGCCCGCCGAACAGCAGGCCCAGCACGAACACGCTGCCGGCCAGGTTGCCCAGCACCGAAAGGGCCTCGATCCAGAAATTGGCGGGGTATTCCAGTTCGGCGTTCAGAGCGGTGCTCCAGAAGCAGCGCAGGCTGCGCAGATACCGTGCCATCACGCCCCCATGGCGGCGTAACGCCTCAGCCCCCGCCGCCACAGCCAGGCCGCGAGCGGCAGCACCAGGGCGCACCAGGCCGCGATCGCCCCAAAGCCCCGGCCGGCCTCCACCGGCGCCCCGGCCAGCAGCCGGGCCGGGAAGTCCACCATCCAGGGGAAGGGGGTGGCCTCGGCCAGGCGCCGCATCGCCGGGGGGAAGGTGTCGAGCGGCGCCACCAGACCCGACAGGAAGAGGTAGGGAATCATCAGCAGCCGGTCGAGGGCAGCGGCCCGTTCGGTCCAGAAGCAGGCCATCGCCACCACGGTCTGGATCAGGAAGCGCAGCAGAAACACCGCCAGGATGGCCAGCACCCCCAGCAGCAGCCTGCCGGGCGGCGGCAGCCAGAGGCTGCCCGGGGCGATCAGGGCCAGGGGTGGCAGCAGCACCAGCAGGAACGGCAGCCGGGTGGCCTGTTCCGCCAGATGGGCCGCGAAGTAGCGCCACAGGGGCAGCAGCGGCTGCAGCAGGAAGGGGGAGAGCTTGCCCTGGAGCACGTCCTCCTCGAACACGTGGATCATCCACACCACCGTGAACTGCCGCACCAGGAAGGCCGCCAGGAAGTAGCGGCTCAGCTGCACCGGGCTGAGCCCCGCGGCCTCGGAGGCACCCGAGCCGCTCCACACGCCGAGCATGATCAGGGGGAGCACCCCCGAGAGCACCCACAGGGCGATCTCGGCCCGGTACTCGAGCATGTAGGCGTACTGGGTTTCCAGCAGCACCCGGGCGATCCTCGCGGCCCTGGCGAGGCCGCGGCCGCCGGCTCCGGCTCTTGCCCTTAGGGAGCTTCTCAAGGGATGGCGGTTCATGGCGCGCCCTGGGCCTGGCGATCCTCCCGGCGGAACACCTCGCCGATCAGCTGCTCGATCGGCGGGTCGCTCACCTCCAGATCGCTCACGGCGAAGGCACTCAGCAGGGAGGCCACCCGTTCGGTGAGCTGCTCGCGGCGGATGCGCAGCCGCACGTGGTGGCCCTGGTGCTCATCCACCAGGCCGTAGGCCGCGAAGCTGCCGGCCGGCTGCAGCTCCTGCAGCTCCAGCCGCACCTCCCGGTGGGGGGCCAGCTCCTGGGTGAGGCGGGCCAGCGGACCATCGTGGAAGAGCTGGCCCTCATGGATCAGCAGCACCCGCTCGCAGAGCGCGGTGATGTCCCCCATGTAGTGGCTGGTGAGCAGCACCGTGGCGCCGGTGCGGCGGTTGTAGTCGGCCAGGAAGTCGCGCACCCGGGCCTGGGCGTTCACATCCAGCCCCAGGGTGGGTTCATCGAGGAAGAGCACCGCTGGCCGGTGGAGCAGGGCGGCCAGCAGTTCGGCCTTCATCCTCTGGCCGAGGGAGAGTTTGCGCACCGGCCGTTGCAGCTCCGGGCCCAGCTCGAGCATCTCGGCCAGCTCGCCGATGCGGCGCTCGGCCGTGGCCTCGTCGATGCCGTACACCGCCGCATTGACGCGGAAGGAGTCGAGGGCGGGCAGGTCCCAGATCAGCTGCTGGCGGTTGCCCATCACCAGGGTGATCTGCTGCAGGAACCGTTCACGGCGCTCGAAGGGCACGCAGTCCGCCACCCGCACCGAGCCGCCACTGGGATGGATCAGGCCGGTGAGCATCTTGAGGGTGGTGGTCTTGCCGGCGCCGTTGGGGCCGAGGAAGCCCACCATCTCGCCCGGCTCGATCGCGAAGCTCACCCCCTGCACGGCGCACACCTCGCGGTAGCGGCGCTGCAGCAGGTGCTGCAGGGTGCCCACCAGTCCGGGACGCTTTTCGGCCACCCGGTAGCGCTTGCTGAGCAGGCGCACGTCGATGATCGGCTTGGGGAGGATCGGCATCGGGTGACGGCCCACTCCCGGCGCCGGCTCTTCTGGCGGCATTCTGGGGGGGCGCCCCAGCCGGTTGTCATGGCCCCGATCAAGCCGCGCTGGTGGGTGAGGGGCGACTGGGACGGCCTGCTGGGCCTGCTCCTCGACAACCTGATCCAGATCCTGCTGATCCTGGCGCTGTGCCGCGGATTGCTGGGCTATCCGGATGCGCTGGTGTTCGGCACCATCCTGCCCGCCACCGGCCTCAGCCTGGTGGTGGGCAACCTGGCCTATGCCCGCCAGGCGTACCGCCTCGACCGGCTGGAGGGGCTGGCCACACGCACCGCCCTGCCCTACGGCATCAACACGGTGAGCCTGTTCGCCTACGTGTTCCTGGTGATGCTGCCGGTGAAGCTCTCCGGCCTCGCCGCCGGCCTGTCCGAGGCCCAGGCGGTGACCCTCTCCTGGCAGGCGGGGCTGATGGCCTGCCTGGGTTCGGGACTGATCGAAACGGGCGGCTCCTTCGTGGCCCAGGTGCTGCGCCGCTGGCTGCCCCGCGCCGCCCTGCTCTCCACCCTGGCGGGCATCGCCCTGGGCTACATCGCCCTCGGCTTCCTGCTGCGCACCTATGCCCAGCCCCTGGTGGGCCTGGCCGTGCTGGCGGTGATCCTGGTGGCGTATTTCGGCCGGCTGCGGCTGCCCCTGCCCGGCGGTCTGGTGGCGCTGCTGCTGGGCATGGTGCTGGCCTGGAGCAGCGGCCTGCTGCGGATCGAGCCGGCCGCCTGGAGCCTGGCCACAGCCCAGCTGGGCCTGCACCTGCCGGTGCCGCAGCTCGGGACGCTGTGGGCGGCCCGGGGGGAGCTGCTGCCCTGGCTTGGGGTGATCGTGCCGATGGGGCTGTTCAACGTGATCGGCTCCCTGCAGAACCTGGAGAGCGCCGAAGCCGCCGGCGACCGCTATCCGGTGCGGGAATCGCTGCTGATCAACGGGGTGGGCACCATGGCGGCGGCCCTGTTCGGCTCCTGCTTTCCCACCACCATCTACATCGGCCACCCCGGCTGGAAGGCGATGGGGGCGCGCCTCGGCTACTCCTGGGTGAACGGCCTGCTGATGGGCGCCGCCTGCCTCCTGGGGGCCTTCGGGGTGATCGGCCAGCTGGTGCCGATCGAGGCCGGCATGGCGATCGTGCTCTATCTCGGGGTAGTGATGGCGGCGCAGGCCTTCGAGGCCACGCCGCGCCGCCATGCGCCGGCGGTGGTGCTGGGGTTGCTGCCCGGTCTGGCGGGCTGGGGGGCGCTGATGCTCAAGGCAGGGCTGCGGGCCGGGGGGGCGGGCACGGCGGCCGTACCCTTCGGCCCGGCGCTGCTGGAGCCCCTGCAGCGGGCCGATGTGTGGGCCAGCGGCGCCTTCGCCCTGGAGCAGGGCCTGATCATCACGGCGATGCTGCTCTCGGCGCTGCTGGTGTACGTGATCGAGCAGCGCTTTCTGGCGGCCGCCCTCTGTGCCGCCACGGCGGCACTGGCGTCCTGGTTCGGGGTGATCCACGCCTGGCGCTTCGATCAGGCCGACACGGTGCTGCAGCTGGGCTGGGGCGTGGGCAGCCCCTGGGCGGCGGGCTATGGGGCCATGGCCCTGATCCTGCTGGCCAGTGCGGCCTGGCAGCGACGCCAGGGGTGTTGCCGCGGGGAGGCACCAGCACCACGGCTGACCAGCACCCCGACCGACGGGCACGGAAACTGATCCCCGTGGAGACTGAGCACGGATCGGCCCGGCTCCCTGGTGTTGCACTACTGCCTGCAGGCCTTGATACACCCGCGCCCGCCCGGGCCTGGAGCGGGCCTGCGGCTGGCGATCTGGCAGGGCACGGGCACGGCAGCCACGCCGGACGCTGTGCAGGAGAACCTGGAGCGGCTCGAGCAGGTGGCCGCGCTGGCCGCAGCGCAGCAGGCCCAGCTGCTGGCATTCCCGGAGCTGTATCTCAGCGGCTACATCGTGACGCCGGACCTGGCCCGGGCGCTGGCTGAGCCCCTCGACGGGCCGAGCCTGGGCCGCGTGGCGGCCGCGGCGCGGCGCCACGGTGTGGCGATCGCCTGCCCCTACCCGGAGCGGGCGCTGGTGGCGGGTGAGGAACGCTTCTTTGACGCCATCGCCCTGTTCGACCGGGACGGAACACTGCTGCGCAACTACCGCAAGACCCACCTGTGGGGTCCGGATGAGAAGCGCTGCTGGAGCCCGGGCTACCGCGTGGATGAAGAGGGGCCGGCCTTCACGGTGCACCAGGTGAACGGCTTTCCGGTGGGGCTGCTGAACTGCTACGAGGCCGAGTTCCCCGAGCTGAGCCGCCGCCTGGCCCTGGAGGGTGCTGGCCTGATCCTGATCCCCACGGCCGCCGATGCCTGGGCGATGCTCAGCACCGGCGAGCGCACTGACCGGCCCTACCCGGATGTGTCGCGCACCCTGATCCCGGCCAACGCGATCCAGAACCAGTGCTTCGTGGCCTATGCCAACCGCTGCGGCGAGGAGACCGTGAACGGCATGGCGATGGCGGCGTACCTGGGCAACAGCGTCGTGGCCGGCCCCCATGGCGACCTGCTGGTGGCCGCCCGGCCCCGGCCCACCCTGCTGCTGGCCGACTGCGTGCCTGGCGACTACGCACCCCTGCATCCGGCCGGAACCCGCTACCTGGACGACCGTCGCCCGGAGCTGTATGGATGAGGCCCGGCCCTCAGGAGGCCTGGGTGGCCGTCAGTACCGCCGCCATCGCCAGCCCCAGGTAGGTGCCCACCAGATACCCCAGCAGCCCGATCGCCACCCCCGGCAGTGCCAGATCGGGCCGGCGCAGGGCGCCGGCCAGGGCCAGGGCCGTGCTGGGTCCGCCCACCGCCGCCTGGCAACCCACCAGGCTGTCGGCCGCCGGCCAGCCCCGCCAGCGGCCGACCAGCAGCACGCAGGCGGCCTGGGTCGCCACCACGACGACGGCCAGCAGAAGCACCCAGCGCCCCTCCCCCAGCAGCCCCTGCACCGGCGAGCTGAGTCCGATCACGGTGAAGAACGGCTGGATCAGCAGCAGGCCGAGGGGATAGCTGAGGCGGGCCCGGGCCACGGCGGGCACCTGGGCCGCCACCAGCGCGATGGTGGTGAGCACCAGGATCCCGGGCACCCCGGCCCACCAGCGCTGCAGCACTCCGGTGGTGGCCTGGCTGAGCACCACGATCACCACCCCCCACAGGAGGGCAGCCCCGCCCGCCCGGCTGAGCAGGGCCCGCGGGTGGTCGTGGCCCGGATCCCAGCCGGTGTGGCTGCGGGCCTGCTCAGCCTCACCCGGCCCCTGTCCCCGCCCCAGGGCCAGGGAGATCAGAAACCACACGCTGAACACCACGTGATCGGCGGCGGTGGCGATCAGCACCAGGCTCTCGGGGGGCCGCAACGTGCGGGCCACCGACACGAAGTTGAGGCTGCCGCCGCTGAAGGTGGCGGTGAACAGGCCGCTCAGGGCGGCCAGATCGCTGCCGAGCACCCCCCGCAGCAGCAGCCCCCCCAGGGCGGTGCCGGCCACGGCACCCAGCACCGCCACGGCGAAGGGGCCCAGCAGCCGCTGGGCGCCCGGCCACACCCGCCGCAGATCCACCGCCAGCAGCAGCAGGGCGATCGCCAGGGAGGTGAGCGGCCCGTTCACCACGGCCTCGGCGGCGGGATCCGGCCGCCAGCCCAGCAGGTTGGTGGCCAGCAGCCCCAGGAACAGCACCAGCAGGGTCATCCCCAGCTGGCGGCCGATGGGGGTGCGCTCCGCCAGCCACCAGCCCGCCACCGTGAGCAGGCCGATCAGCAGCAGCGACGGAACCAGCGACAGAACCATGGCGGCGCCGGGCCTACAGGCCCCCCACGATGGGCCACCAGCGGCTGGCCGCCAGCAGGGCGTCATCGCTGAGGTTGTGGGCCCGGCGGATCTCCGCCTGCTGCGCATCGAGCAGGGAACCGTGCAGCGCTTCCCCCAGGGCGCAGCGCAGCAGGGTGCTGGCGGCGAAGGCCTGGCTGGCCTCCGCCAGCGTGGCGGGCAGCCGTGGCGCCTCCTCCTCCTCCAGCACGCTCGGATCGCCCGCCACGGGCTCCGGCAGCGCTGTGGCGGCTGCCGCGAGCTCCCCGGCGGGCCGGGTCAGGCTCTCGGCCACCACGGCCTGGAGGGCGCCCAGCAGCAGGTAGGGATTGGCGGTGAGGTCGGCCACCTTGAGCTCCAGGTGGGCCTCCGCCCCATCCGCCGCCGCGGGCACCAGGCGCACGGCGGCCTCACGGTTTTCGATGCCCCAGGCCTGGAACGGAGCCGACCAGCTGCCCGGCGCCAGCCGCCGGTATGACACGGCGCTGTTGCAGGCCAGCGGCAGCAGGGCCGGCAGGTGCTGCAGCAGCCCGGCCACCACGGCGGCGCCGCCGGGCTGCAGCCCGCCCGGGCCCTCTCCGTCCTGCAGCAGCGCCGCCCCGCCCTGGCGCACGCTCAGATGCACGTGGCCGCCATTGCCCACCAGAGCGGCGAAGGGTTTGGGGCTGAAGCTGCAGCGCCAGCCGAAGCGGCGGCTCACCCGCTGGATCAGCAGCTTGGCCAGCACCAGCCGGTCGGCGGCCTGCAGCGGCGACGCCGGCGCTAGCGACAGTTCGAACTGGCCGCGGCCGTATTCGGGGTGCAGCTGCTGCCAGGGCAGCCCGGCGGCGTCACAGGCGTCGGTGAGGGCGGCGGCGTAGTCGAGGCCCTCCACCAGCCGGTCGGCGCCGTACGGACCACCCGCCAGCGCCGGCTGCGGCCCGTCCTGGCCTGGCTCCTCCCCCCCCACCACCATCCACTCCAGCTCGAAGCCGGCCTGCAGGACGAGGCCAGCGCCGGCCAGCTCGTGCTGCTGACGGGAGCAGAACCCGCGCTGGTCGCCGTCGTAGAGGCCGCCATCGCGGTGGTGCCGCGTTCCCGCTGCCCAGGCCCAGCCGCTGGCGGCCTCCAGGGGGGCGAGGCTGGCGGGGTCGGCCCGCAGCCGCAGGTCGCCATCGGGGCGGGCCAGCCGGTGCTGGGGATCGATGGCGCCGTCGCTGCGGAAGGCGTCGGACACCGGCGAGAAGCCCACCCCCAGCTTCACCGCACTGGCCAGGGCCCCGACCGGCACCACTTTCACCAGCACGGCACCGGCGTGGTTCACCCAGGTGACCGCCAGGCGCTTCACCCCCCGCCGGCGCAGCTGTGCCTCCAGCTCGGCCAGGGGATCGGGGGCGGTGACCATGGCGGCGAGGCAGGGCTGGCTTCAGGATGGCCAGCGGGCCGCCGTCTGTCCCCCCTGTTCCCCCCGCCCCCCACGGATCATCCGGCCATAAACCCGGGGCTGAGCCCGCTGGATCCGGCGCGCACGGCGCTGCTGCTGGTGGATCTGCAGGAGGGCACCTGTGGCCGTGCCCAGCCCCGCCCCCGGCCGGGCTTCGACGCCGTGTTCTCCCGTCAGACGCTGCCGGCGGCCCAGCGGGCCCTGGCCCTGGCCCGCGCCCATGGCCTGGAGGTGATCCACACCATGATCGCCGACCTCACCGCCGACGGCCGCGACCGCAGCGCCGACTACAAACGCTGCGGCATGGGCTTTGCTCCCGGCTCCCCGGCCAGCCGCGTGATCCCGCCGCTGGCGCCCGTGGGCGATGAGCTGGTGCTGCCCAAGAGCTCCTCGTCGCCGTTCAGTTCCACCCCGCTCGACTACCTGCTGCGCAACATCGGCATCGACACGCTGGTGGTGATCGGGCTGCTCACGGACCAGTGCATCGACCACACCGTCAAGGACGGCGCCGACCGCGGCTACCGGATGGTGTGCCTCACCGATGCCTGCATGGCGGAGAGCCTGGAGCGGCACGATCAGGCGCTGGCCTGCTTCCGGGGCTATGCCGCCCAGATGCCGGTGGCGGAGTTCGAGATCTGGCTGGCGCCGGCGCCGGGTGTGGGAGGCGGTGCGGCCTGAGCCCTTCGGTGCAATCCGAAATCGCTTCTAGCCTGTAGTTCACGAGCAACGCCGGGCATCTCCCGGCCGCACGAAGCGCATGACCACCACCGATTGGCTCTGGGTTCTCCATCCCGCCCTTGCGGTGGTGCTGGTGTACCCCCTGCTCGGCATGGTGCTGCGCCTGGCCAGCCAGACCCGGCAGCGGCGCGTGCAGAAGGCCAAGCTGCCGCCCACCGTGGGGGTGGAGCACGCCGATCTGGGCCGCTGGCTGGCGGCGGCCGTGGTGGCCATCGAACTGATCGCCATCGCCGTGGTGATCACCACCAAGACCCCTTCGGAGCTCAGTGCCGGGCGGGCGGGGCTGCTGCTGCTGGTGCTGGCGGGCACGGTGGCGGCGCTGGTGGCCCTGTGGCGTTCCCGCCAGGCGGTGTACCGCGCCTCCTTCGCCCTGCTCTGCTGGGCCGGCGTCATCGGGCTGGGCCTGCAGCCGGAGGTGTGGCGCCTCAGCGACAACCCCCTCGATCCGGCCTTCTGGCAGTCGCACTTCTGGGGCGGCATCGGCCTCACCGGACTGATGCTGTTCTCCGTGGCGGCGCGGCCGGAGATCCTCCGGCAGCTGCGCTGGCGCCGGCTCCACATCAGCGCCAACATCCTCGCCGCGCTTCTCTTCCTGGCCCAGGGCATCAGCGGCCCCCGCGATCTGCTGGAGATTCCGCTGAGCTGGCAGAAGCCGGCCGTGTACGCCTGCGACTTCGCCAACCAGGTGTGCCCGCCTCCGGCGCCCCCGGCTGCTCCCGCCCAGCCGTGACCGCCGCCCGACACCCACGCACCGACACGGGTGCGCGCTGATCCCTCCCGTGCTCACTGATGCGGCTTCCCTGGGCAGTGTGGCTGCTGGCTCTGCTGGCCGCGCGCTATCTCCACTGGCGACTGTCGAGCACCCTGGTGCTGGACGGTCCGCTCCACGCCGGGCTGAGCCTGCTGGTGCTGCTCGCCGAGGTGTGGCTGCTGGCCCACAGCTTCCTGCAGCTGCTGTTCAGCCTCGCCCCCGACCCCGGCATCGGCGCGCGGGTGGAGCGGGCCGCGCAGACCCTGGCGCCATCGCCGCAGCCCGGCAGCCTGCCCTGGGTGGACGTGCTGGTGCCCACCTACGGCGAACCCGCGGAGGTGGTGGAGCGCTGTCTGCGCGGCTGCCTGAGCCTCGACTATCCCCACACCACGGTGTGGCTGCTCGATGATGCGGCCAGGCCCGAGCTGGAGGCGCTGTGCCGGCTGCTGGGCTGCCGCTACAGCGCCCGCACCGACCGCCGCCACGCCAAGGCCGGCAACCTCAACCACGTGCTCCCCCGGCTGCACGGCGATCTGATCGCCGTGTTCGATGCCGACGTGGTGCCGCTCCGCACCTTTCTGCGCCGCAGCGTGGGCCTGTTCGCCGAGGCGCAGGTGGGGCTGGTGCAGACACCCCAGACCTACATGAACGCCGATCCGGTGATGCGCAACCTGCGGCTGGAGCGCTGGCTGATGCCCGATGAGGAGAGCTTCTACCGCTGGATCGAACCGGTGCGGCAGGGGGTGGGGGCGGTGGTGTGCGCCGGCACCTCCTTCCTGGTGCGGCGCTCCGCCCTGCAGGCCGTGGGGGGCTTCGACACCGCCACCTCCTCCGAAGACCTCGCCACCGGCATCCGCCTCGCCGCCGCGGGCTGGGAGTGCCTGTTCGTACCGGAGAAGCTCAGCGCCGGCCTGGCACCCCTCACGGTCGCGGCCATGGCCCGGCAGCGCTGCCGCTGGGCCAGCGGCACCCTCCAGACCCTGCGCAGCGGCGCCAATCCCCTCACCATCCCCGGCCTCACCCCGCTCCAGCGCCTCGCCTTCCTGGAGGGGATCCTGCACTGGTTCAACGCCCTGCCCCAGCTGCTGCTGGCCTTGATGCCCCTCGCCATCGGCCTGCTGGGCGTGCTGCCGCTGCAGGTCACCATGGCCGGCCTGCTGCGCTACGCCCTGCCCTTCTACGCCGCCCAGCTGCTGCTGGCGCGCTGGTTCAGCGGCCAGGCCCGCACGGGGCTGCTGCCCGAGCTCTACCGCTGGACCTTCCTCCTGCCCCTCGTGGCCACCATCGCCCGCTGGCTGT
Source organism: Cyanobium sp. NIES-981 (assembly GCF_900088535.1). NCBI lineage: Bacteria > Bacillati > Cyanobacteriota > Cyanophyceae > Synechococcales > Prochlorococcaceae > Cyanobium > Cyanobium sp. NIES-981. The sequence goes on from NZ_LT578417.1 coordinate 427,404, forward strand.
GCCGCCGTCCGGCCCATTTCCAGGTGACCCCCAAGGGCCTGGCCCAGGGCCGCGTGGTGGGAGCCGACCCACGCCTCTGGGCCCCGTTGCTGGCCCTGCTGGTGGTGCAGCTGGTGGCGCTGCTCAACCTGCTGGGCCTCTCCCGCGACCCCAGCCTGCCCCCCCTCGATCCGATCACCCCCGCCAGCTTCGGCCTCGGCCTGGCCTGGAGCGGCCTCAACGCCCTGCTGCTGGCTCTGGCCCTGCGCAGCTGCTGGGACCGGGAGCGGCGCAGCGCGCTGCCCTGGTTCTCGGTGCAGGCCTCCGCCCTGCTGAACGGCCTGCCGTGCCGGCTGAGCGCCATCAGCGAGGACGGTGTGGAGCTGACCCTGCCGGGGGCCTCCCCCCTGCCGGGGGCCGTCCTCCTGCCGGGAGCTGGTGCTGCCTTGCGCTGGTCAGCCCTGGGCGGGTCCGGCGCTGAACCTGCCGCTCCGGCTGACCGTGCCGCTCCGGCGCCGGACTGGCCGCTGCGGCTGGTGGCGCGGCGTGGATCCCGGCTGGGGTGCGAGTGGGGAACGCTGACGGCGGGCCAGCGGGAATGGCTGCAGCAGCAGCTCTACCGCCAACCCGGCCTGTGGCCGCAGCGCCGCGCTCCCCTGGAGCCCCTGGCGTTGCTGGTGCTGCTGGGGCGCCTTTTCCAGCCGGTTCCGGCCGACGACTGGTTCCGGCGCAGCCTGCTGCCGATCCGGCTGGGGGGCCTGCCGCATCGCTCCGGGGCCGCCTCGCCTCAACCGCCGCTGACCCTGCTGCCGCCCACCCCGCTGTCCCCGGCACCCTCCCCCCAACCCTCGGCGCCAGGCGTGTCGCCGTAGCGCGCCTGCCACTGGGCCCGGTCCAGGCACCGCAGGGCCTCTTCGGGCGTGGTGGCCAGCCCGGCCAGGCCCTCCGCCACGGCGGTGATGGCCACCGCCTCCGCCACCGCCCGCGACACGGCACGCACCTGGTGCAGGGCGGGCATGAGCGGGGCGTCCGGATCCAGCGCCGCGGGGATGGCTGCGGAGAGGGCCTCGAGGGCGGCATCGATCATCGCTTCACTCACCCGGCTCGCCCCCACCGCCACGGAGGCGAAGCCGAGGCCGGGATAGAGGAAGCAGTTGTTGCATTGGCCGATCACCCGCTCCTGCCCCTGCCAGGGCACCGGCGCGAACGGGCTGCCGGTGGCCACCAGGGCGCGGCCGCCGCTCCAGGCCAGCAGATCGGCCGGGGTGGCTTCCGCCAGGGCCGTGGGGTTGGAGAGCGGCAGGATCAGGGGCCGCGGGCAGCCTGCCGCCATCGTTTCCACCACCGCCTGGCTGAAGGCGCCGGCCACGGTGGAGGTGCCGATCAGCACGGTGGGGCGCACCTGGCGCACCACCTCCAGCAGGCCGATGCGGCCGTCGCCGTCGCGGCCGTAGCCGTCGGCTTCCCCGGCGGGCCGGGCCAGGCCGGCGGGCGCACCGGTGAGGCCCGGCTGGCCCGCCACGATGAGGCCCTGGCGGTCGAGGGCCCACAGCCGTTGCCTGGCCTGGTCGGGGCTGAGACCGGCGGCCTGCAGCAGCCGCAGCAACCGCTCGGCGATGCCGCAGCCGGCGGTGCCCGCCCCGAAGATCACGATGCGCTGCTCCGACAGCCCGGTGCCCAGACCGCGGCAGGCCGCCAGCACCGCGGCGGCGGCCACGCCGCTGGTGCCCTGGATGTCGTCGTTGAAGCTCGGTGCCCGGTCGCGGTAGCGGTCCAGCACCCGGCGGGCCTGGCCCTTGCCGAAGTCTTCCCAGTGCAGGAACACGCCGGGAAACACCTGCTGGGCCGCCGCCACGACGGCGTCGAGAAAGCGGTCGTAGGCCTCGCCGCGCAGGCGGGGCTGGCGGCGGCCCGGATAGAGCGGGTCGGCCAGCAGCTGGGGGTTGTCGGTGCCCACATCGAGCACCACGGCCAGCGCCCGGCTGGGGTGGAGCCCGCTGCAGAGCGTGTACACCGCCAGCTTGCCCTGGCAGATGTGGATGCCGCCCACGCCCTGGTCGCCCAGCCCCAGGATCCCCTCGGCGTCGGTGATCAGCAGCAGCTCCACCGGCCCCTCGGCCGCCTGGCGCAGCAGCTGCGGCAGCCGCTGCTCCTGCTCCGGCGTGAGAAACACGCCCAGGTCCGGGGGCTGATGGGCGTGGCTGTAGCCCTGGATCACCCGGCCCACGGTGGGGGTGTACACCACGGGCAGGGCGGCCTCGATGTGCTGCTGCAGGAAGGCGTGAAAGAGGGTGCGGTTGCTGCGGCGCAGCCGGTCCAGATACACGAAGCGCTCCTGATCCCCCTGCAGGGCCTGGAATCCCTGCCACACCCGCTCCACCTGCTGCGCGAGCGTCTCCACCGCGGCCGGCAGCAGGGCCTCCATCCCGAGCCGTTGGCGTTCTTCGGGGGAGAAGGCCGTGTCCCTGTTGTGGCGCGGGTCGGCGAGCAGGGCGCTGCCGTGCGGCCGCAGGAAGCGCTCGCCATCCGGGCTGGCCTCCACGCGCACGCGGTAGTGCAGGTGGGAGCCCACACCGGTGCCCCGGTAGTGCCCGCTCACCGGGGCCGCCAGCCGGTGATCCGCCGCCGCCACCAGGGTCACGTGGCCATCGGCCACCGCCAGGCCGAGGCTGGGGTCGTAGGCCCGCCAGCCGCCGCCCGGCAGCCACACCTCCGCCCAGGCGTGCAGCTCGTGCTCGCTCACCTCGGGGGGGTGGTGCATCGAGTAGCCGCTCACGAAACGGGCCGCCAGGCCCAGGCTGCGGCAGGCCGCCACGTAGAGCATCGCCGTGTCGCGGCAGGCGCCGCGGCGCTGGGCCAGGGTTTCCGCCGGCTGCAGCGGTTCGCCGTCGAAACGGCCCACGTGGTCGAACGTGTGGTGGATCCGATCGGCCATCAGCAGCAGCAGATCGGTGGTGAGGTGCCCCGCCTCGGCGGCCAGCTCCGCTGCCCAGGCCGCCACGCTGGGCTCGGCGTCACCGAGGAAGGGCGCCAGGGCCTGGGCCGTGGCGGGCGCGTACCGCAGCGGAAGCCCCTGGGCGGCCCGGTCGGTGAGGATCCAGGCAAAGGGGTTGTCGCGCAGGGTTTCCACCACCGCTGTGGTGTGGATCCAGAGCTCCTGCCGCAGGCCGGTGAACCAGATCTCGGTGGTGTCGCCACCCCCGGGCTCCTCCACCGCGGTGCTGCCGGCGGCGGGTTCGCGCACCGTGAGGCTGTGGCTCAGCAGCCGCTGGGAGGTGCTCTGACGGGGTGTGAGCCGCAGGGTGTGCGGCTCCAGAAACACCGGCTTCTCGTAGTGGTAGTGGAGCGTGTGGTGGATCCGGAAGAACATCGGGTCTGTCTCAGGCACCCGGGCCGGATCCGCCCGGTCGGTCGTGACCGTCGCAGCCGCCAAGGGAACGGAACATCAAACCACCGCCGGGCGCCACCGCCGCCGGCGGCCGCCCACCAGGGAGAGAAAGACGTCCTGAAGGGGATGGCGCTGCATGGCGGGCGCAGGCTGGGCTTGCCGTCACGCTATGGCAGGGGTGTGGTGGGCAGCGGTCTCCACGACGGGGTCTCCGGGTTCAGGCCGGTGGGTGCAGCACGATCTGGCAGCGCAGCACGGCCAGCGCATCGTCCGGCAGCCCCAGGAAGGCATCCAGCACCCCATCGCCGCTGGCCGGCACCTCGGCCACCCCCGCCAGCACGGCGTGGCCATCCGGGCCGACCGGCATTCCCGCGTCCCTGTGGCGCCTGCCGCTCACCGAGCCCGTGCTCAAGAGAGTGTCCACCTGGAGGGCGCCGGGGCGGTATCTGCCGAACAGGCTGCAATGGAAGCGGGCCCGGAAGCGGAGCTCCATGGCGCCGGTGGCCGTATCCAGCTGGCCCGCCAGTTCCAGGGGCTCGATGGCGATGCGCACGCCGGGCGGGATCGGCACGCCCAGCACCCGTGTGGTGCGCCAGCTCAGATCCGGAATGGCCAGGGCGGCTGGATCGAAACGCACCGGCCGGGGCCCGGGGGGCCCTGCCGACCCGTGCGGCACGGAGCCGGTGCCGCCGCCGCCGCTGGCGTCGTAGCGGAAGCGGGGGTAGCGCCCGATCGCCAGGCCGCAGCCCCTGCCAGTGGTGAGGCGCAGAACGGCGGGCGGGGTGGGGGCGGAGTCGTCGGCCATGGGATGGCCCTAGAGCAACCGCAGGCTGTCCAGCTGGCCCTGGGCATGGAGCTCCGCCAGGGCGTCGTAGCCGCCGATGAAGCTGCCGTCGATGAACACCTGGGGCACGCTGCCGGGCTGGCTGGGCTCGCTGACCACATGGGGGATGCCGAGGGTGTGCAGCATCCGCAGGGCCCGGGCCGAGAACGGACAGCCCGGCAGCACCGCGATCGCCACCCGAGGCTCCTGGGACGACGGCGGCTGCGGCCGGGGCGGTGGTGCCTCGAGGGCAGGCTGGCTGAGCCCGGCCGCCTCCGGGCCCAGCTGGATCGGCTCGGGGTCGAACAGTCCCACCAGCAGGTCTGCCCCCCTGAGCACCAGGGTGCCCGGCTCGAGGTGCCCTCCCCACACCTGGCAGGCGTCGTCGGAGAAGCTCAGGTGCAGGTGCACCCCGCCGGCCGCGAGGGTGCCCTGCAGCGTGATGATCTCCAGCTCACCGGCCAGCACGGTGGGCGCGGCCTTGCCCGGACACTGAAAGGCCGCCTGGGAGAGGTTGCCCACCACGCTGAGCACGAAGCCCGAGCCCCCTTCCTGGGCCGCCACCTGCTCGAGCGCCTTGCGCACGTCGGTGCCGGGTTCGAGGTGGAGGGCCAGACAGCGCATCGGCAGGAAGGATGATGGGGGCTGGAGAGCTCCGCAAACCTATCGCCCTCCCCCATCGGCCTCCCCCGCCGCTGCTCAGGCCCGGCATCAGCCATGGCGTTCTCCGGCCGGCACGGCCTTCAGAGGCTTCGCCCGGGGGGTGCGGCCTGGAACGGGCTCTGGGGCGGCGACGGCGGCGCGGGAACGGGGGGCAGGCCCCGTGGTGGACGGCGGCTGAACTCCAGCGCCGAGAGCCCCGCCCCGATGGCCAGCAGGCCCAGCACCAGACACCAGCCGCGGCGCCTGCTTCGTCCGCCAGGGACTCTCCCGCGCCGGATGCGCCGCTCGGCCTGCAGCCCAAGCGGGCGGCCGCAGCGCCCGCACACATAGCGCCCGGCGAGGCTGCGGTCGGATTTCACCGACCAGCTACCGCAGCTGGGGCAGGCCATCGGCGGGATGCGGCAACGGGGTTCTCAGCATGCCGAACCGGTCAGGTTGATGCGGTGCAGCACGGCCTCGAGGGCGTCGGCGGCGAGTTCAGCTCCAAAGCGCTGGGGGTGGGCGGCACCGCAGCAGCTCGGGAAGGGCTGCAGCACGGTGGAGGGTCGCGGATGGCAGAACTGCACCACGCTGAGCCGACCGCCGCGGCTGCCGGGTTCGGCCTTCACCCGGTGCCAGCCGCTGGGGATCAGCCCGTTGCTGAGCCGCTCCAGCATCAGCCCCGTGTTGAGGATCACGTGCCCGTCAGGCGGGCAGGCCTTCACCCAGCGCTCCCCCACCCGCACCTCGAGGCCCGGGGCGGTGGCGCGGGGCAGGGCGGTGATCAGGTTGATGTCGGCGTGGGCCGCCGCCCACACGTGGCCCTCCGCCGGCGCCTCATGGATCGGCGGGTAATGCACCGCCCGGGTGAGGGTCGGCGCCTCCTCGACCATGGCATCGAAGAGGGTGTCATGCACGCCCAGGCCCACGGCGATCACCCGCAGAAATCGCCGCTGCAGATCGGCGATGGCCCGGTGGAAGGCCGTGAGCACGGCGGTGATGCCGGGCACGGCCGCTTCGGGCAGCAGCTGCTCCGGATACAGCACGGGAAAGCGGCGGCGCAGGGGGTGGCCCGCCGGCAGGGGCTCCGCCCAGTTGAGCATCTCCTTCCAGTCGGCCAGGGCGGCCCCGGCGGCGGTTTCCACCAGGTGGCCGGTGTAGCCCGTCTGCCCGCAGGCCCCTGGGGCCACGCAGGCCTGCTTGCGCTCCTGGGGCAGCTGGAAGAACTGCTCCAGCAGGCCGTAGGCCTCATCCAGCAGAGCGCTGGGTAGGTCGTGGCTGGTGGTCACGAAGCCGGTGGCCAGACTGCGCCGCACCCCATCGACCACGGCGGCCCGGGCGGCCCGGTCGCCCCGCTCGAAGCGCAGCAGATCCACATCGAGCACGGCCGGTTCGTCGGCATGGTCCAGCCCAGCGGCCGGGCTCATTGCACCGTCACCCCCTTCCAGAAGGCCACCCGGCCCTGGATCTGGCGGGCGGCGTCCTTGGGCTCGGGGTAAAACCAGGCGGCATTGGCGTTCACGGCTCCGTCCACCACCACGTCGTAGTAGTGGGCCTCGCCCTTCCAGCCGCAGACGCTGCGGTGGGCCGAGGGGCGCACGTGGCTCGGATCGAGGGCGTCGGGGGGGAAGTAGGCGTTGCCTTCCACCATCACGATGTCGTCGCTGCTGGCGATCACCGCCCCGTTCCAGCTGGCTTGCATGGGCCTGCTCCGCTTCTGCACCTGGCGGCCATCCTGGCGCCTGCCGGCCCCGGGCCGGGGGACCGGTGCGGGCCACTAGGTGCTGTTGCTCTTGCCAAAGCCGGTTCTCTCCAGTTCAGTGGGTCCGACGGGAGAGCGTGATGGAGATGCCCCCAGCCCCAGCCTCCTGGCGCCACCGCGGCTGCCATGTGGATCTGGCCGCCGACTCCCCACACCACACCCTGTTCCGTGTCACCCATGCCAGTGGCGTGTCCCTCGGTGAGGCTGCCAACCTGGAGGAGGCGCGCCTGTTGATCGACCGGGAACTGCCCCTGCTGCGCCAGCGGCTGGCGGCCACGGCCTGAATCGCCACGGCCTGACTCCCTACGGCCTCCAGAGCCCCGGCCCATGATTCCCACCCTCTCCGAACGGCTGCGCGCCCGCCGCATGGAGCCCTACTGGCGGGCCCACCCGCCCGCACCCTGGCAGGTGGCGCTGGACGTGCCCTTCGCCCTCCAGCCGCGGCCGGCGTCCCCTTCCCCTGCCGCCGCCCCTGTCATCGAGCACCCGGATCAGGCTCCGCCTGACGTCCACCTGCCTGTGGCCGCCCCGGAGCCGGCCGCCCCGCAGCCCGCTGTGCCGCAGCCCGCTGTCAGCGCCGGGGCCCCACCCACCCGGGAGCTGCTGCTCCTGCTGCTCGCGGCGGTGCTCTGTCTGCTGGATGGCTGGCGGGCCCTGCGGCGGATCCTGCGGGCTTCACCCCTCGCCACGCCCCACCGGCCGCCGCCGCCGCTGCGCCGGCCCGGGCGGGCGCGGCACCCGGGGGCCGGGCCCGTCAGTGCCTCCGTAGCGTCAGCCGCAGCCGCCGGTACCGCCCCGTGTCTGCCGATCCCCACCCCCAGCCCGGCGGGTTCGCCCATGGGCTGAGCCACGACGACTGGCAGCGCATCGGAGCGGCCCTCCGCTACCTGGGGCGGGATCTGCACCACCGCTCCTACGCCGTCACGTCCGAGCGCCGGGAGCTGCTCTGGCAGGAGATGGACGCCTGCCTCCATCTGGCTGAGAGACTCGAGCGGCAGCACGAACCCGTACTGCTGCGCGCCACACCCGGCTCACGCCCGTGCACGCTGGTGACCGGTGCCTCCAGCGGCATCGGAGCCGCCCTGGCCCGGGCCCTCGCGAGCGAGGCCGGGCGCAACGGCGTTCCCTTGGTGCTGGTGGCCCGCCGGCTCGATCGCCTCGAGACCCTGGCGGAGGAGCTGCGCGGTGCCAATGGCGTGGAGGTGCTCTGCCTCTGCAGCGATCTGGCGGAACCCGAGGCCGCCTGGCGGCTGCTGGAGCAGTTGCTGCAGAGGGATCTCACGGTGCACACCCTGGTGAACAATGCCGGCTTCGGGCTCGGGGGGGCGTTCCACCAGGTGCCCTGGGGCCGGGTGGAGGCCATGCTCCAGCTGATGGTGAGCACCTGTGCCGCCCTCTGCCATGGCGTGCTGCCCGCGATGCGGAGTGCCGGAGGCGGCCGGATCATCAACGTGGCCTCGCTGGCCGGACTGGTTCCAGGCCTTCCCGGCAGTGCGCTCTACGGCGCCTCCAAGGCCTTTCTGATCCGCTTCTCGCAGTCGCTGGCCCTGGAGAACCGGGAGAGCGGCGTGCGGGTGATCGCCCTGTGCCCCGGCTATGTCCACACCGAGTTCCACGCCGTGCTGGGGGTGGAGGAGCGGATGCGCCGCAACCTGCCCGGGGCGATGTGGATGCAGGCCGACGATCTGGCCCGTCGCACCCTGGCCGCCCTGGATGGCCGCCGCACGGTGGTGGTGCCGGGCCTGCTGAACCAGCTGATCGCCGGCCTCACCCGCTGGCTGCCGGAGGGGCCGGCGGGCCGCCTGACCACGGCGTTCTCCCGCCGCTATCGCCGGCGCTGACGGGGTGGGCCAACATGCCATCCAGCCCTGTGTGTTGCCCGTGTCGCCGTTCCCCCCGCTCCTCCGCTCCCCCCTGGTGGCCGCTGCCACCGCCGCGGCTGGCCTGGCTTTCGCGCTCGGCCTGCCGGCCCCGGCCGGGGCGATGCCGGCCCCGCAGGTCGGGGAACCCGGCGTGGCGCGCCTCAGCGGTGAGGCGGTGTACGGCTTCAGCTGCGTGGTGGACGGCGGCCGCTACTGGATCGGCCTCGGTCTGATCCCCCGCCCCACCTACAGCGTGGTGGTGAATCCGATGGCGGTGCCTCCCCTGGCGGGCTCCGGGCTGGCCCCGGTGGCGGAACTCACCGGCGCGGTGGGGACCGGCACGGTGGCGCACCGCTGCACCTCGATCGCCACGCGGCTCACCAATCTGGCGCTGGCCACGGGCACCACGTCGCCGCTGGGAATCCTCACCCTCACCCAGTTCCTGCAGGCCGGGGTGGTGGCCGGTCAGCCCGTGATCGCCATCGGCCAGCTGGCCCTGCCGGATGTGCTGGCCACCCTGCCGCTCGGCAGCGACCCCCACCAGGCCCTGGCCCGGGTCACCGAACGGATCCGGCGGGTGTCCACCGGCCCCGCCATCGCCGAGGTGCTCCTGCGCGAGGGGCTGGTGGAATTCGTGGAGGTGCCGATGGATTGACGGGGCGGAGCCTCGCTCACAGCGCCCGGCGGCCCCCCAGGGGCTCCAGCCAGATCAGCACCGCCAGCCAGTGGAGCCCCGCCGCCGACCAGAGCGAACCGGTGAGGCCGTACTCCAGCACACAGGCGGCGCCCAGCAGGGTGCACTGCACCAGAAAGCAGGGATCGCGGAACACCGCCCGCCCGCGGGGGTACCAGAACTGTGCCGCCACCGGGTGGTACAGCACGAACAGGCCCACGCTCAGGGCGCCCCAGGCCGCCATCGAGGCCGGGCTCACCCCCTCGAGCGGGTGGGGCAGCAGCAGCACCCGGAAGAGCAGCTCCTCACCGATGGCCGGCATCAGCAGCAGGGCCAGTCCGTGGCGCAGCACCACCGGCCACGGGCGCCACTGCCAGGGTCCGTGCAGGAACCCGCTGCGGAACCCCAGCGCCAGCGCCAGCGCCCCATACACCGCCAGCACCAGCACCGATTGCAGCAGGGGCGGCCCGAGCACCGGAGGGAAGAGGGCATCGATCAGCCGCTGCAGCAGGGTGCCCACCACCGGCAGCCGGCCCAGCACGGTGGTGGGGGCCAGCGGAGCCAGGGAGGGATCCGCGCCGGGAATCTGGTTGGTGCGCAGGATCCACAGCGGCAGTCCGGCCCGCAGGAACACCGTGGCCATGCCGTCGTGGGCCCGCCGCGGCAGCATCGATCGCCAGCTCAGCAGCACCGCCGCAAGCCGCTGGCTGCTCACGAACCGTTCACCCATCGGCGTGGCCTGGTCCCGCCCGGTGCCGGCGCTCAGGGTCACCGCCGCGTTGTGGCGCCAGTCGGCGCGCACCATGCCGAAGGGGGTGAGCAGGGCATCGAGGCCCTCGGCCAGGCGCTGCAGACGGGTGTCGGCCCCGAAGGACCCCCGCCGCCGCTGCTGCCGCAGCCCGTCGAGGGCGATCCAGAGGGCCTGGCTGGAATCCTGCACACAGGAGGTGGCCGGAGTGACCAGGGCCACGCCGCTGCCGTCGCCGCTGCGGTAGCGGGCGCTCAGGATCTCCGCCTGCAGGGCCAGGGCGTCGAGCAGGGAGCCTTCCAGGGGCACCAGCAGATCGGAGAGGGGACGGGTGCCCACCCAGCCCCGCTGCAGGCTGCCGGCGTAGGCACTCCAGTCCTGGCTGCCGGCCACGATGCCGTTGGGGTTGTTGGCGTAGATCTGGTGGTAGCGCAGGGTGAGCTCCGGCTCGCCGCTGAGGGGATCGCGCACCACCTCGGCCTCGCCGAAGGCGAAGTGCCCGGTCACGGTCCAGCCCGGCGTCGGCTCCCCCTCCGCTCCGCCGATGCCGCCGAACAGGTGCACGAGCAGGGCCCGCTGTCCCACCCTGGTGAGGGGCAGTCCCGCGCCACCGTCCGGCACCAGGGCCGTGCTCCACAGGCTGCCCCTCTGCAGGGCCTCGGCCGACCAGTTGTCCCGGTTGATGGCCCCCAGCCCCGCCGCAGTGCCCCGCACCACCCGGTCCGGATTCAGGCGGGTGAGCGCCCGCGGCTGCAGCGCCTGCACCGTGAACACGCCATCGGCGGCGGGAGCTCCGAAGATCCGCCAGCCTTCGGCATTCAGCGGCGAGGAGGGCAGGCCGGCCGGATCGAGCATCACCCGCCCGAAGCGGTCGGGCGGCAGCCGGGGGATGCGGATCGTCTCCTCCGGGCCGACAAAGCCGTGCCGTCCGGCGTCGTAGTGGCGCACCCGCCACAGCTGCGGCTCGCCGCTCGCTTCGGCTGCGCCCAGCACCGTGACCAGGCCCATCCAGCGGCCGGTGGTCTGCACCGGGGGACGGCGGATCCGCAGGCCGTCGCCGTCGCTGCTCACCCCCTCGAGCCGCACGGTCATGTCGTCGCGGGGGCGGGCTCCGGCCAGCGACTGCAGCGGTCCCACCGCCAGCCGCCCGTCCAGCCTGCTTGGCACCACATTGGCGGCGGCGGCGGCCTCCCGGGCCGCCTGCCCCAGGCGCACCGGCGTGGTCACCGTGTCCACCAGGTTCCGCAGGCGGGGCAGTTCCGCCCAGGTGAGCCGCACTCTGCGGCCGATCAGGGCCTCCTGACCCGCAGGGGCCTGTTCCACGTCCACCCACACCCAGTCGCCCGGGGTGCGCACGGTTTCGGCCACCGTGGGCAGGATCAGCCGGCCGATCCAGCTGGCGTGGGGCCGGTAGAGCGCCGGATCCGGCCGCTGATCGAGGGGGTAGGAGGCCGGCTGGCTGAAGGGAGAGCGGCTCGCCAGCTCCTCGCTGCTCTGGGGCAGTGGCCGGGTGGGTGTGCCGCGGGGCAGCGCCAGGCCCGTGCTCAGCCCCTCCTCCAGCCCCTGCGCCACACCCTGGGGCAGAGCCTGCGTCAGCAGCAGCAGCAGGGCCAGGGCACCCGCCAGCAGACTGCTGCGGCGCCGCTGGAACCAGGAGGCCCTCGCCCTCACGCGGCCTCCAGGGTGCCCACCACCACCCGCGATCCCCGCTCGCTGGCCACCACCTCGAGACCGGTGCGGATCCGCTCGCGCAGCGCCGCCACATGGCTGATCAGGCCGATCATGCGACCGCCCTCCCGCAGGCGGTCCAGCTCGTCCATGGCCAGGTGCAGGCTGTCGGGATCGAGGCTGCCGAAGCCCTCGTCGATGAACAACGCCTCCAGCACCACGCCGCCGCTGTGGGCCTGCACCGTATCCGCCACCCCCAGGGCCAGGGCGAGGGAGGCCTGGAAGGTTTCGCCTCCCGAGAGGCTCGACACCTCCCGCTCCTCGCCGGTGTAGGCATCCAGCACCCGCAGGCCCAGCCCCGCCTTGCTGCCGCGGCGCTGGCCCGAGCCGTCCGAGAGGCGCAGCTCGTAGCGACCGGCCGTCATCTGGCTGAGGCGCTGGTTGGCGTAGCCGCAGATCTCCTCCAGGTAGGCCGAGAGCACCCAGCGCTGCAGCGAGATGTGGGGATCGCTCTGCCCCAGGCAGCGGGCGGCCACGCCCTGCACCAGATCGGCCTGCCGCTGCTGGGCGGCCAGTGCCGCTGCACCCGATCCGTGGCGTTCGATCAGCCCGGTGATCGCCGTGAGGGCGGTTTCGGCGCGGGTGAAGCGGGCCAGAGCGTCGCGACGGGCCGCATCCGCCGCCGCGAGCAGGGTCTCGGCGGCCGGCAGATCCGGCCGCTTCTCCGGCAGCTCCTGGCCGGCCAGCTCGGCCAGGACGCCCTGGGCCAGGGCCTGATCCGCCGTGTACTGCTGCAGGGTGCGGCTCCAGCCCAGCCGCTCGGCTTCGGGGACCAGCGCCTGCAGCAGCGCCTGGGGATCGCTGAACCCCGCGCCGGCCAGATCGCCGGCCAGACGGCGCTGCGCCTCCGCCTCGCGGCTGAGGGCGAGGGCGCGCTCCCGGGCGGCGTCGATCAGGCTCTCGAGGGAGCGCATCAGGCCCTGGATCCGCTGGAGCAACGCGGCAGGGTCGTGGTCTCCCCCCAGCCCGGCATGGATCCGCCGGGTCAGGTCGGCCAGGCCCTTTTCCTGCTGCGCCAGCCCCTGGCGACAGCTGATCAGTTCGTTCTCCCGCTGCTGCAGCCTCTCCCGGTAGTGCTGCAGCCGCTGCTCCGCCTGCTGCCGTTCGGCCTCCAGGGCGTCCAGGGCGCCGGCCTGCCTGCGGGCCGCCTCCAGCGCGGCGACGGCCCTGGCCGCTTCGGCCTTCGCGGCCGCGAGCGTAGTCATCCCGCCCGCCTGAAGCTGGCCCTCCAGCGCCTCCAGCTGGGCCTGCACACGTGCCTGGGCGGAGCGGGCGGCCACCAGGACCCGGCCGGTTTCCTCCAGCTGGCGTTCGGCCGCTGCCATGGCCGTGTCGGCCACCGCATCGGCAGCCTCTGGCGCCGGCTGGGGATGGTGCCGCGACCCACACACCGGGCACGGCTCGCCCGCCTGGAGATCCGCGGCCAGCCGGGCCGCCATCCCCTGCAGCTGGCGTTCGCGCAGATCCAGCTGGTGGCCCCTGGCCTGCTGCTGGGCGGCCTCGGCCGCCAGCACCGCCGCGCTGGCCTTCTGCAGCTGCCGGTCCGCCTCCTGCCGCTGCTGGAGGGCCGTGGTGAGGCGAGCGGCCTGCCCAGCGGCCAGCTCCAGGCCATGGAGCCCGTCACGGGCGCTGCGGGCCTGCAGCAGGGGCTGCTGCAGGCCATCGAGCCGCGCCTGTTCCTGGGCCAGCAGCGCCTGGCCGCGGGCGATGCGGTCGGTGGCTTCTTGACGGGCCTGCTGGGCCTGCTCCACCTCCCGCTGCGCCTGCCGCCGCTCCGCGGCGAGCGTGAGCAGCTGTTCCAGTTCTCCCTGCCGCACGGCCAGAGCGTTCAGCGCTGCGGTGAGCTGCGGGGGTTCGGGCAGCTCCAGCGGGCTGAGCGCCATCACCGCATCGGGGGCCTGCGAGGCGGCATCCCGCAGGCGCCGCAGCCGCTCCAGCTGCTGGCCGCACCGGGCCTCCGCCTCCTCCCGTCGCTGGCGGGCCTCGGCTTCGGACAGCACGCTGGAGCGCAGCGTCTCGGCCCGTTCCGCCAGCGCCAGCCGCGCCTGGAGCGCGGCCATGGCCCCATGCTGCTGGGTCAGCTCCTGCAGCCGTGCCTGGGCGCGGTGGCGGCGGTCCCAGAGCTCGGCCCAGCCCCGGAGCTCGGCCAGGCCCGCCTGGGCCTGCAGAAACCGTGCCTCGGCCCGATCCAGGCTCAGGGCGGCCTCGCGCTCCAAGGCCCCCATCGCACCCTGCACCGTGGGGAGATGCTCGGGGAGGAGCTCGAAAGGCAGCTCCGTTGACGGCTCCTCGGCGGCCTGCCGCTCCCGCTGCCAGGGTTCCCAGGCTGCGGCGATCTGCTCCAGCAGGTGGCGCTGCTGCCGCTGCCGCTCCCGCAGCCCCTCCTCGGCCGTCTTGGCCTGTCCCGCCAGCCAGCCCATGGCCCGTTCATAGAGCGAAGTGTCGAACAGGGTCTTGAGCAGGGCCTCCCGGTCTTCGTCCCGGGCGCGCAGCACCTCGGCGAAGCGCCCCTGGGGCAGGAGGATCACCTGGCGGAACTGGGCGGCATCGAGGCCCACCAGCCGCGCCACCTCCCGCCCCACCTCCTGCACGCCGGAGGCCAGCGGCTGCGGCTCCCCGCCCTGCAGCCGCCACAGAGCGGCCTTGGCCCCCTTGCTGGTGGTGCCCTGGCCCCGACTCTTCGCCACCTCGCAGGCGGCTTGGCGTTCCACCCGCCAGCGGCCGCCCGCCGCCGAGAACTCCAGGCTCACCTGCGGCAGGGACTGGGGCGGGGCGTGATCGGAGCGCAGCCCCTTGAGGCTGCGTTCGCCACTCACCTCGCCGTAGAGCGCGAAGCAGAGGGCATCGAGCAGGTAGGTCTTGCCGGCACCGGTGCTGCCGTGGATCAGGAACAGGCCGTCGCGGCAGAGGGTGTCGAAGCAGATCGTCACCGGGTCCGCGTAGGGACCGAAGGCTTCCATCTCCAGCAGGTGGGGGCGCATGGTTCGCTTTGCTTCAGTCCGCCCGCCGGCCGGCGGCGGCCAGGGCCTGCTGCAGCAACCGCGCTTCCTCCGGCCGGGGCGGCCGGCCCTGCTGATCGGCGAAGAAGGCGAGCAACCGCTGCTCGGGCCCCTGGGCGCTGCGGATCCGCTGGCTGCGTTCGCTCGGTCCGACGGCGTCGCCTTCGGGCCGGCGGTGCCGCAGTTCCACCACATGGGGAAAGCGCTGCCGCAGGCGGGCCATCGCCTGGGGTGGCAGCAGCGGGTCGGTGAGCTCGGCCCGCACCCAGGCGCCCCTGGCGTCCTCGAGCCGGGGATCGGCCAGCAGGGCTTCCAGCTCCCCGCTGAGGCTGCGCAGCGCGCGGCCGACCCCCAGGGGCACCACCTCCACCCGGGGCGTTCCCTCCTCCGCCAGCTCCACCAGCCGCACCGACTTCACGTGATGCTGCTCGGAGAAGGAGTAGGCCAGGGGGGTGCCGCTGTAGGCGAGGCGGGGGCCGTCCAGCTGCTGGGAGCCGTGCAGATGGCCGAGGGCCACGTAGTCGAAGCCGGCGAAGGCGCCCACGGGCACGGCCTCGGCGTTGCCCACCGAGAGGTCCCGTTCCGATTCCGAGCTGCTGCCGCCGGCCACGAAGGCATGGGCCACCAGCACCGAGCGGGTGCCGGCCCGCCGCGCCAGATCGGCCCGGATCCGCTCCACCGCCAGGGCGGTGACCTCCGGATGGCGCAGGCGCTGACCCTCGGCCTCCGGCTTCCCCAGCCTCAGCAGTTCGGGGCCGTCCAGGAGGGGTTCCAGGTAGGGGAGGGGGTACACCGCCACGGGCTGCCCCCCCTGCCGGGGTGTCACCAGCACCGGTTGATCGGACCGCTGCCAGCGGCCCCGGATCGTCACGTCCAGGGCCGACAGGAGCTCGTCGTACACCGACACGCGCACATGGGAGTCGTGGTTGCCGGCGATCGCCACCACGGCCGCTCCGCCCTGCCGCAGCCGGGCCACGGTGTCGGTGAACAGCCGCACCGCCTCGGCCGGCGGGATGGCCCGGTCGTAGAGGTCACCGGCGATCACCACCAGGTCCACGGCCGCCTCGCGGCTGAGCTCCACCAGGCGATCCATGGCCTCCGCCTGATGGCTCAGGAGGTCATGGCCGTGGAAGCTGCGGCCCAGGTGCCAGTCGGAGGTGTGCAGCAGTCGCACCAGGGGCCCATCGCTGCCCGTCATTGTGGGAGGGCAGCCGCTGTTCAGGTCGGCTCCCAGCCCGGCTCCCAGCCCGGCTCCCAGCGCCCATGGCCTCCAGCCTCTCCCCCTGCCCCCTGGCGGCGCTGCCGCCCCTGCCCCCTCTGCAGCTGGGGGTGGTGGGCCATGTGGAGGTGGTCACCTTCCTGGAGGTCGACCATCTGCCCACGGCCGGCGAGATCCTCTCCTGCGCTGCCGCCCTCGATCTCCCCGCCGGTGGCGGCGCCGTGGTGGCGGTGCAGCTGGCCCGTCTCACCGGCCGCCCGGTGCCGTTCTTCACTGCCCTGGGCCGGGACGCCACCGGCGAGCGGGCCGCCGCGGAGCTGGAGGCGCTCGGCCTGGAGCTGCACGTGGCCTGGCGCGAGCAGCCCACCCGCCGGGGCATCACCTACAGCGACCGCAGCGGCGAACGCACCATCACGGTGATCGGCGAGCGCCTCAACCCCGCGGCCGCCGATCCCCTGCCCTGGCACCGGCTCGGCAGCTGGGATGGCGTGTTCGTGACCGCCGCCGATGCACCTGCCCTGCGGCGCTGCCGTTCGGCGCGGGTGCTGGCGGCCACGCCAAGGCTGCGGTTGCCGGTGCTGCAGCAGGCCGGAGTGCGGCTCGATGCCCTGGTCGGCAGTGGACTCGATCCGGCCGAGCAGCTGCCGCCGGAGGCGCTGCAGCCTCCACCGCGGCTGCGCATCGCCACCGCCGGCGGCGACGGGGGCGAGGCCTGGCCCCTCGGCCGCTTCGAGGCTCCGGCACGGCAGCGCCCCGTGCGCGATGCCTACGGGGCCGGCGATTCCTTCGCCGCTGGGGTCACGGCCGGCCTGGCTGCCGGTTGGACCGACGCGATGGCCATCAGCCTCGGCTGCCATTGCGGCAATGCCTGTCTGGATGGGCACGGTCCGTACGCCACCCAGCTGCGCCGCACGGCTGCCGGGGCACTCTCAGGGCAGGGCGACTAGGACGCCCCCGAGGGCGATCAGGGCCACCCCCAGCCAGCTGCGCCAGCCCAGCTGCTCGCCCAGCACGAGCACCCCCAGCAGGGCCACCAGCACCACGCTCAACTTGTCGATCGGCGCCACCCGGGCCACCGGCCCCAGCTGCAGGGCACGGAAGTAACAGAGCCAGGAGGCGGCCGTGGCCAGCCCCGAGAGGGCCAAGGCCAGCAGGCTGGCCCGCGGCAGGCTGCCCAGCGCCAGCCCCTGGAGCTGGCCGCTGGCCGCCAGCACCACCGCCAGGCAGAGCACCACCACGAGGGTGCGCAGAAAGGTGGCCACATCGGGCTGCAGCCCCTGCAGCCCCAGCTTGGCGAACAGGGAGGTGAGGGCGGCACTCACGGCGGCGAGGCCGGCCCAGACCTGCCAGCTCTGCAGCAGCCCGGAGGCGCCCGGGCTCATGGCACCAGGTTCACGAGCTTGCCCGGCACCACGATCACCCGGCTGGGAGGCTTGCCCTCCAGCCACTTGGCGGCGATGTCGCTGGCCAGGGCGATCGCCTCGAGCGCGGCCTTGTCGGCATCGGCCGGCACCTCGAGGGAGCCCCGCACCTTGCCCTTCACCTGGATCACCAGGGGGATGGTGTCGCGCACCAGCGCCTCCGGATCGAGCTCTGGCCAGCCCTGCCGATGCACACTGCCGGGGATGGTTGCCTCGCCGGCCTCCCGGCCATGCAGCTGGCTCCAGAGCTCCTCGGCCAGGTGCGGGGCAAAGGGAGCCAGCAGCAGCACCAGGGTGCGCAGGGCTTCACGGGCCACCGGCTCGGAGCTGGCCTCCAGGTGCTCGGCCATGGCGTTGCTGAGCTTCATCAGTTCCGACACGGCGGTGTTGAACTGAAAGTCACCGTCCAGGTCTTCGCTCACGGCGGCGATGGCGGTGTGCACGGCACGGCGCAGCTCCCGCTCAGCTGGGCTCAGATCGGCCGTGGGGAGAGTTCCGGACCCCCCGCCGCCCTGTTCAGCAGGGGCCAGCGTCAGACCACGGGCCAGGGCCCCATCCACCAGCCTCCAGATCCGCTGCAGGAAGCGGAACTGCCCTTCCACATCGGCGTCGTCCCACTCCAGATCCTTTTCCGGTGGGGCCTTGAACAGGATGAACATCCGGGCCGTGTCGGCGCCGTAGCGATCGATCACCACGGCCGGATCCACCCCGTTGTACTTCGACTTCGACATCTTTTCGTAGAAGGTGTCGAGCACCTCGCCGCTGATCGGATCCCGGGGATCGGTGGGATCGGCCACGTCGGCCGGAGCCACATACCTGCCGCTCACGGGATTCCGGTAGGTGATGCCCTGCACCATCCCCTGGGTGAGCAGGCGGCTGAAGGGTTCGCCGAAACCGAGCAGGCCCCGGTCGCGCAGCACCTTGGTGAAGAAGCGGGCGTAGAGCAGATGCAGGATCGCGTGCTCGATCCCGCCCACGTACTGATCCACCGGCAACCAGGAATCCACCGCCGCGCGGTTGAACGGCAGGCTGGTGTTGTGGGGGTCGCTGTAGCGCAGGAAATACCAGCTGGAACACATGAAGGTGTCCATGGTGTCGGTCTCCCGCCGGGCCGACTGGCCGCAGCTTGGACACGGCACCTGCCACCAGCTCTCCAGCTGGGCCAGGGGGGAGCCCCCCCTGCCGCTGAAGGCCACGTTCCGCGGCAGTTCCACCGGCAGCTGATCGGCCGGCACCGGCACCACGCCGCAGCTGTCGCAGTGGATCACCGGAATGGGGCAGCCCCAGTAGCGCTGGCGGGAGATGAGCCAGTCGCGCAGGCGGAACTGCACCTTGGCTTCGCCCCAGCCCTGCTCCTCGGCGGCCCGGGTGATGGCCTGTTTGGCCTCGGCGCTGGTGAGTCCGTCGAACGGGCCGGAGTGGATGAGAATGCCGGGATCGGTCCAGGCTCCGCCCTCGTAGGCGTGCTCATCGCTGCCGGCGGGAATGATCACCTGCCGCACCGGCAGTTCGTACTGGCGGGCGAAGACGAAGTCCCGCTGGTCGTGGGCCGGAACCCCCATCACGGCACCGGTGCCGTAGTCGGCCAGTACGTAGTCGGCGATCCACAGGGGGATGAGCTCGCCATTGGCCGGGTTGCGCACCCGGGCTCCGATCGGCACGCCCCGCTTGGGTTTGTCGTCGGCGGTGCGCTCCTGCTCGCTCTGGCGGCTCACCAGATCGCAGAACGCCTCCACCGCCAGCTGCTGCTCGGCGCTGGTGAGCGTCGCCACCAGAGGATGGTCCGGCGCCAGAACGAGGTAGCTGGCGCCGAACAGGGTGTCGGGCCTGGTGGTGAACACGGGGATGTGCTCGCCGGTGTCGTGCCCCTCGTCGTTCACCACGGCGAAGTGGAGTTCGGCGCCGCTGCTGCGGCCGATCCAGTTGGCCTGCATCGTGTGCACCCGCTCCGGCCAGCCCTCCAACGCCGGCAGGTCGTCCAGCAGCTGGTCGGCGTAGGCGGTGATCCTCAGGAACCACTGACGCAGCTGGCGCTTTTCCACCAGGGCCCCGGAACGCCAGGAGCGGCCTTCGCTGTCCACCTGTTCGTTGGCCAGCACGGTCTGGTCCACCGGATCCCAGTTCACGGTGGCGTCCTTCTGGTACGCCAGGCCGGCCTCGAGAAACTGCAGGAACAGCCACTGGGTCCAGCGGTAGTAGTCGGCGTGGCAGGTGGCCAGCTCCCGGTCCCAGTCGATCGACAGCCCCAGGCGCTGCAGCTGCTGCCGCATGCTGGCGATGTTGCGGTCGGTCCAGGCGCCCGGGTCCACCCCCCGCTCGATCGCCGCGTTCTCGGCCGGCAGCCCGAAGGCGTCCCAGCCCATCGGATGCAGCACGGCCCGGCCCCGCATGCGCTGCACCCGGGCGATCACGTCGGTGATCACGTAATTGCGCACGTGGCCCATGTGCAGGTTCCCCGATGGGTAGGGGAACATCGAGAGGGCCACGAACGGCTCGCCGGGGGCGTCGCCGGGATCGGGTGTGCGGTGCAGCTGCCCCCGTTCCCAGTGCTCCTGCCAGCGTTCCTCGATCGCCTGCGGTTGGTAGCGGCTGCTCTCGCTCACGTCAGGCCTGGAACCCAACAGCTGATGGTGCCACAGGCCCGTTCAGGTGAGGCTGCGGATCACCGCCACCTGCTCCCGGTTGATCAGCATCAGGGGAAGGTCGGCCGCCGGATCCTCTCCGGGGTGCAGGCCGATGCAGTACACATCCTGCCAGCGGATCACCCCTTCGAGCTCGGTGCCGCCCCCGATCAGGATCGCCACCGGTTGCTTGCGGCGGATCAGGTCCTGAACATGGCGCACGCTCGGCTGCGACGTGTCCAGCGAGATGGGCCGGCGCTCGAGAAAGCTCTGCATAGGATCGGCAGCAGGCTGAGAGATGTTCCATCGTGCTGCAGTACAGCAAATATCAAGGTCTGGGGAATGATTTCCTGATGCTTGATGGCCGGGAAGCCTCCAGCAGCGACGACTGCTTCGATCTCACCCCCGGACGCATCCAGCGGCTGTGTGACCGCCGGTTCGGCATCGGCGCCGACGGGGTGATCGTGGCTGCCCCGCCCCGGGAAGGCGGCGAGCTGCGCATGCGCATCTTCAACGCCGACGGCAGCGAGCCGGAGATGTGCGGCAACGGCATCCGCTGTCTGGCCCGCTTCCTGGCGGACAGCGATGGGGATCTGCCCGGCCGGCGCTGGCAGATCGAGACCCTGGCCGGCCGCATCGTGCCGGAACTCCAGAGCGACGGCACGGTGCGCGTGGACATGGGGCCGCCCTTCCTGGACCCTGCCGCTGTGCCCACCACCCTGGAGCCGGGCGAGGCGGGCATCCCCCAGGGCACCCTCGAGGCCGACGGGGAGAGCTTCAGGGTGGGAGCCGCGGGCATGGGCAATCCCCATGTGGTGATCCCCGTGTCGGATCTGGAGGCGGTGGACCTGGAGCGCTTCGGGGCCGCCCTGGAAGTGCATCCCGCCTTTCCGGCCCGCACCAATGTGCATTTCGTGCAGGTGCTGTCTCCCGACCACCTGGTGATGCGGGTGTGGGAACGGGGGGCCGGCCCGACCCTGGCCTGCGGCACCGGCGCCTGCGCCACCCTGGTGGTGTGCCATGCCCTGGGCCTGGCGGAGCGATCCGCTCGGGTGGACCTCCCCGGCGGTCCCCTGCAGATCGCCTGGGAGCCCGCCGACGGCCACGTGTGGATGACCGGGCCTGCTGAGGCCGTGTTCGATGCCGTCATCGCCCCTTCCCTGTGGGATCCCGAGGGCCCCGAAGCGCCGGACGCGGAGGTCCTCCAAGCGGTGGACGCACCGGCGAACGCCGAGCAGCGCGTCTCCGAGGGGGTGGCCGGTGTGGACTGCGCCACGGCCTGCGTGCGGGGCTGCATCCGCCCCGACGACTGCCCTTCCGCCGCTGCCCGTGCCCGCGTGGAGGCGCTGCTCAGCTCCAGCTCCCTCGACGATCTGGTCAACCTCGCCACCAACTCGCTGGAGAACCGCATCCGTTCCCGTGCCGAGCGGCCTTCCAGCCTCGGTGGCTGAACAGCGCCGGGCGGCCGTGCCCAGCGCCCTTCCTCTCTACCTCGATGCCTGTGCCACGGCGCCCCCGGCTCCCGAGGTGCTCGACGTCATGGCGGCGGTGCAGCGGGAGGCCTGGGCCAATCCCTCCAGCCTGCATGGCTTCGGCCTCCAGGCCGCCGAAGCCCTCGAACGGGCACGACGGCTTGCGGCACGCTGCCTCGGCTGTGATCCCGCCGCTCTGGTGTTCACCTCGGGTGGCACCGAAGCGATTCACACCGCGCTCCTGGGTGCGGCGGCGCTGCTGCCGGTGGGCCGGCTGCTGATCACGGCGGTGGAGCACCCCGCCACCCTGGCGGCGGCGGCGGTGCTGGCCCAGCGCGGCTGGCGGATCGTCGAGGCGCCGGTGGACACAGCGGGACTGCTGGATCTGGAGAGCTTCGAGGCCCTGCTGGCGCCTCCCACCCGTCTCGTCTCGGTGATCTGGGGCCAGAGTGAGGTGGGCACGGTTCAGCCCCTCCAGGCGATCGGCTCCCTCTGCCGCCGGGCCGGGGTGATCCTGCATGTGGATGCGGTGCAGGTGGTCGGGCATCGGCCCGTGGCCTTCGATGAGCTGCCGGTGGATCTGCTCAGCTGTGCGGCCCACAAGCTCCAGGGCCCCCGCGGCGTGGGGGCCCTGCTGGTGCGGCCGGGGTTGCCGTTCGCGCCGCTTCTGCCCGGCGGTGGCCAGGAGGGCGGCCGCCGTGGCGGCACCGAGCCCGTGGCCCTGGTCGCCGGCTTCGCTGCGGCTCTGGAGCTGGCGGTGGAGCGTCTGCGGGACCGGGGCGGCGAGGATCCCCTGGGGCCGCTGCGGGACAGCCTGCTGCGCCAGCTGCTGCAGCGTCCCGGCCTGCGGCTGAGCGGCGTGGATCCTCTCGGCTCACCGGGCCAGCGCCTGCCCCACCACATCAGCCTCCTGGTCAGCGACCGGCATGGCCGGCCCCTGTCCGGCCGCCGACTGGTGCAGGCCCTCTGGCGCCAGGGCGTAGCCATCAGCAGCGGATCCGCCTGCAGCAGCGGCGTGGGTGCCGCCACCGGCGGCGCCGCGCCCAGCGCGGTGCTCACCGCCATGGGATACCCACGGGAGGAGGCCGCCAGCGGGATACGGCTGAGCCTCGGGCCCTGGCTCGAGCCAGCGGCGCTGGGGGGCGTGGCCGGCCTCCTCGAGCGTGCCATGGACGATCTCGAGGCCGGGGCGGT
Organism: Cyanobium sp. NIES-981; assembly: GCF_900088535.1. Classification (NCBI taxonomy): domain Bacteria; kingdom Bacillati; phylum Cyanobacteriota; class Cyanophyceae; order Synechococcales; family Prochlorococcaceae; genus Cyanobium; species Cyanobium sp. NIES-981. The sequence continues at coordinate 449,935 of NZ_LT578417.1, forward strand.
GGCAACGGCTCAGCCGGACCAGGCCGCTGGGTAGGGTCGGGCCTTCCCAAGGGAACGCCATGCTCCCCGCCGATCTGCGCCGTGCCGAGGCCGAAGCACTCACGGCGATCCAGGCTGCCCTGGGCTCCGGCGACAGGGGCCTGTGGACGGCGGAATTCCGCTTCGAGGGGCTGCGGATCCTGCCGCTGGCGCTGCGGCTGCTGGAGGCGTTGCGTCCATCCCGCCCCGAGGTGCGGATGCTCCTGCCGGACGCCGGTGCCACGGCCCTGGCCAAGCGCGATGCCCCGGATTCGGCGCCGCTGCTGGGCAGCCTGCGGGACCAGATGCGGTTGCAGCAGGCCGATGGCGGCAGCCAGGGCCTGCTGGTGCTGGTGGGTCCCACCCCTGCCGACTACGACGCGGTGGAACAGGTGTGTGCCCTCCACCGCGGCCTGGTGCTGATGCTGAACGGCAGCCTGGAAGACGCCGCCGTGGGCATCGGCAGTGTCGCCCGGGAGCGCCGCCGTGGCTTCCTGGCCGACTGGCAGAGCGCCTATGCCCTGATCCCTCTGGCGGAGGGAGCCCTGCGCCGCGCCTATCCGGAACCCTGGCAGTTCTACCGCCGCGATCCTGACGGCCACCGCTTCGTGGCCGATTTCGAGCAGAAGCCGGATGGGGAACAGCGGGCGGCCGCCCTGGCCGGTGAGGCAGGGCCGGGCCTGGCCGGCAATCTGCAGGCGATCGATGCCTTCCTCGAGGGCCTGCGCAACTGAGGCTTCTGTTCAGGGGTCCATGGTGCGGCCGTGACAACGCCCGTACAGTGCGGCCGACGTTGCCAGCGCCGATGACCAGCCAGCCCCCTGCCGCCAAGACCCGCCGCTGGAGCCTGGTGGATGCCGGTGCCCTGGCCGCTGTGCTGCTGGCTGCCGGGGGGGTGGTCTGGAGTCCGAAGCTCTCCAGTGCCGTGGCCCAGGCCACCGGTGGCGTGGTTCCCGTCACGGTGATGGTGGATGTGCGCGGCATTCCGGTGGCCGATCCCACCGGCCTGATCGAGGCGGCCCGAGCGGAGGGCAAGGTGGCGATCGTGATCCGCAACCAGCCCCACGGCAGCGTGGGCATCGAGCGGATCCAGCAGTTGCAGCGCCGGCTGGTGGCCGTGCAGCCCGATGGCTCGGTGGTCACCGCCGCCGACCCCAGCGGCCGCGACTTCAGCAATCTCGATGCCCGCTTCGTTCTCAAGGCCCAGGGCCGGCGCGCCAGCGGCGGTGTGGTGTTCGGCAACCAGACCGTGAAGGTGGGGGCCCCGATCGAGATCGAGGGGGAGGGCTACCGCGTCAACGGCACCGTCACCGGCATCACCGTTCAGGGGAGTTGACCATGCCCATCCCAGCCTGCCAGCGCCGTCCCGGCGCGCGCCGCATCGGCCTCCTGGCGCTTGTGCCGCTCAGCCTGCCCCTGCTGGACGGAGCGGCACTGGCGCAGCAGCGCCCGGCGATCACCACGCTGCAACTGGAGCCGGCCCCGCTCGCCAGCCTCCCACCGGCTCCGCCGGCCATCGGCCTGCCCCAGCTGCAGAGTCAGCTGAGCTGCCCGGCCCTGCAGCAGCGGGTGCAGGCGGTGCTGGGGGCAGAAGCCGGCGTCTGGAGCATCACCATCGCGGATTCCCGCGGCCGGCTGCTGGCGGATGTGAACGGCATGCGTCCGCGGGTGCCGGCCTCGAACCAGAAGCTGCTCAGCACGGCCTTCGCCCTGGACCGGCTCGGCCCCGACTACCGCCTGGCCACCCGCCTCTGGCGCCTGCCCGATGGCAGCTACCGCCTCACCGGGGAAGGGGATCCGGATCTGGCCCTGCCGCAGCTGCAGCGGCTCACCAAGCTGGCGCTCGGCTCCGGTGGCTCCACCGGGGAGCCCAGCGGAGTGGTGCGGCTGCAGATCGCCGAGGAGCCGAAGCAGGCCTGGTGGCCCCAGGGCTGGCATCCCGGCGACCGCTATTACGCCTACGGCGCGCCGATCACCCGCCTGGCGGTGACGAGCAATGCGATCAACGACGCGGTGATGAATCCGCCCTCGCGGCTGCAGGCCCTGCTGCAGAAGTCGGTGAGCCAGCAGGGCGGCGCGGTGCAGGTGAGCCTGGTGCCGGCCACCACCCCCCTGCCGCCCGACGCGGTGCTGCTGCACCAGGAGCCCTCGGCTCCGATGCACAACCTGCTCAGCCTGGCGAACACCGAGAGCCACAACTTCACCGCGGAAGTGCTTATGCGCCAGGCTGCCGACAGCTGGAACCTGGCACAGGCCCAGCAACGCACCACCCAGTGGCTGGGCCAGCAGGGTCTGCCGATGCAGGGGGTGCGGGTGGCGGACGGCAGCGGGCTCGACCGCGCCAACCGGCTCACCAGCCGTCTGCTGGCCGCCCTGTTGCTGCGCATGGACCAGCACCCCTACGGCCGCAACTACCTGGCCTCGATGGCGGTGGCGGGCCAGCGGGGCACCCTGCGGCGGCTCTACGTGGGCACCCCCCTGCAGGGCCAGTTCTATGGCAAGACCGGCACCCTCACCGGGGTGCGCTCGATCAGCGGCGTGCTGCTCACCTCCGCTGGCCCCCGCTACGTGAGTGCCATCAGCAACGGGGCCTATCAGCCCAACACCACGATCGGCCAGGTGCTGCGCCAGGCTCAGCAGACCCAGCTGTGCCCCGGGTGAGGGCGCGGCTTTTCCTCGCCATCTGGACGCCTTGGCTTCAAGCCCCGGGGTTCAACGAGCGACTCTGATCCCCATGGCTGAACTGCGGAGTGATCTCTTCTCCAGCGGCCGCGATGTCGCCCGAAACTCCGGGGCGCCCACAGGCTGGGACGTGCTGGGTGATGTCAACACGCAAGCGGGCAAAGACACCGTTGTGGGTGAAAGTGTGGGTGAAGGCTCCCAGGTCCCCCAGAGCCTCAGCCTGGAGGCGATCGGCATCCAGCTCATGCCCGGAAGCCGCCTGGATACCGGCAACGGCAAAGACACAGTCACCGGCATCGCTGCTGACTGCGGCATCAGGAACCTCGGAACCCTCGTCACCGGTCGCGCCAAGGATGTGATCACCGGCGAGGGTGGTCTCCATGGAATCTTCAACGATGGCGTGATCAGCACCGGCCGGGGCCGCGACGTGGTGAATGCGCTCAAGGGCGGATTCAGTGGCCAAGGACTGGTCGACCTCGGGACGTCCAACGACACCCTCAAGGGCTTTGGCACGGGTCGCTTCGATGGCGGGGCCGGCAGGAGAGACAGGGTGCTGCTCGGCGAGGGGACGTATTGGATTGATGCTGCTGGCGGCACGATCTCCTCGGCCGGGGTCGTGATGGCGGTTGCGGGCTTCGAGAAGATCGGCGGCACCAGGAAGGGCAAGCTTTTCGACTTTGAAACCGGCATCCTCATGGTTGACGACAAAGGGAAGGCCAGCTTTTCAGCCGTGCTGTGAAGCCTGGCCGCCTCCGGCGACGTCAGCGGCTGCGGCTGCGTCCACCGCTCTGCCCTTCCCCTGCGGGCCTCTCCCTCGCCCTGAGCTTCAGGACGACGATCAGGTCCACGCCGATCGTTCCCTCCCGCCAGACCAGCGCCGCCGCCTGGTCCATGCGGCTCGTCTGAATCGGCCTCCAGGCCCGGCTCCTGCCTGCCCCTGCCCAGGATCGGAGCTGGGGCGTCAGCCCGCCAGCTGGCGCAGGGCCGCCGGAGTGCGGCGGCGGCGGGTGGTGGGCGTGGGCTGCTCCACGGCCACGGGCACCACCTCACCCTGCTCGGGCACCTGCAGCCGCACCAGCTCGCGCCGGCCTGCCACCACCACCTGCCCCAGCTCCTTGAGCCGGCCCTCCAGCTCGCCCAGCACCTGCTCGGCGTAGCGGTTGGCCCCTTCACTCACGGCCGCCGCCTCCTTGCGGCTGCGGGCCACCAGGGCATCGCACTGCTGCTGGGTCTGCTGGCGGAACTGCAGGGCGTCGTTGTGGAGCCGCTCGGCTTCGGCCTGGCTCTCGCGCTGCACCCGCAGCCCCTCCTGGCGGATCTGCTCCAGCTCGGCCATCGCCTGCTGGCGGTTGCGCTCGTGCTGCTCCAGCAGCAGCCGGTTGCGCTCGGCCGCCTCCTGCTCCAGCTGCTGGCGCCGGCTGGCGAACTGGTGCTCGAGCTGGGCCAGGCGGGCCTGTTGCTCCTGCTCTGCGGCCGCCGCCTGCTGGCGGCCCTGCATCAGCAGCTGCTCGCACTGCTGACGCGTCTGCTCCCGCATCTCGGCCGCCTGCTTTTCGGCTTCCTGCCGGATCGAGGCGGAGCTGATCAGCTGCTCCCGCTCCCGCTTGCCGGTGGCCAGGATCTCCTCGGCCTGCTTGCGGGCCTGGGCGATGAACTCCTCACGCTGGCGGAGCAGTTCCACGGCCTGGCCCAGCTGGGCAGGCAGGGCCTCGCGCACGGCGTCGATGACCTCGATGGCGTCCTGCTCATTCACCAGCCTGCCGCCGCTGAACGGCACCCGGGTGCCATCCAGCAGGAGATCCTCGATCTGGTCGATCTGATCAAGCACGGTGATATGGGCTTCAGCCATGGCCGGACGTCCTGGATTCCGCCCGATTAAAAAGCTTCGCCAGGTCTTGTGCCACTCCAGGCGGCACCATGTGCTGCACATCCCCGCCGAATCGGGCCACCTCCTTCACCACCGAACTGCTCAGAAAGCTGTGGTGGACAGCGGTGGCGAGGAACAGGGTCTCCACCCGGGCCTCCAGGCTCTGGTTGGTGTGGGCGATCTGCAGTTCGAACTCGAAGTCGCTCAGGGCCCGCAGGCCCCGCAGGATCACCTGGGCGCCGCAGCGGCGGGCACAGTCCACCGTGAGGCCGTCGAAGCTGCCCACCTCCACCCCCTGCAGATGGCTGGTGGCACAACGGATCTGCTCCAGCCGCTGCTCGAGCGGGAAGGCCGGCTGCTTGCTCGGGTTCTGCAGCACCGCCACCACCACGCCGTCGAACAGGCGGCTCGCCCGCTCGATGAGGTCGAGGTGGCCCAGGGTGAGCGGATCGAAGCTGCCGGGATAGAGGGCGCGCATGGGCCCCAGCCTATGGAGCCCCGGGGCCGGACCGGACGGGCAGGGGCGCGTTCCTAGAGTCGGTTCAGTTCCCGGTGCCCCCTCGGGGCCCCTGCCCGCCATGGCCGCCTCCACGCTCAACGCCGAAGCCAAGAAGACCCTGCTGCGCAAGATCCCCCATGGCGTGTTCATCTGCGGCGTCGCCGAGGGCGACGAGGTGAACGGCTTCACCGCCAGCTGGGTGACCCAGGGCTCCTTCGAGCCGCCCCTGGTGGTGATGGCCGTGCGGGCCGACAGCACCAGCAACGGCATGATCCAGCGCACCGGCAGGTTCTCGCTCAACGTGCTCGGCGCCGACCAGAAGGACCTGGCCGCCGTGTTCTTCAAGCCCCAGAAGGGGGTGGGCGGCCGCTTCGACGCCGCCCCCTTCCAGCTGGGCCAGCTCGGCCTGCCGGTGCTGGAGAACGCCCTCGGCGCTGTGGAGTGCGAGCTGGTGGGCCAGGTGGCCCATGGCGATCACACCGTGTTCGTGGGCGAAGTGAAGGCCGCCACCCTGCACAGGGACGGCGCCGCCCTCGAGCTCGGCAGCACCGGCTGGCAGTACGGCGGTTGACCCCAGCGTCCGGTTCCGCCCCGCCCGCCTCCCTGTTGCGTTGACGGCCCTTCCCCTGCTGCAGCAACCCGACCGGCTGCGCGAACGGCTCCGCGAGCTGCCCGCGGAGCCCGGCTGCTACCTGATGCGCGACGCCGCCGACCGCATCCTCTACATCGGCAAGGCGAAGGTGCTGCGCAACCGGGTGCGCAGTTACTTCCAGAGCGGCCGGGGCCACGGCCACAGCCCCCGCATCGCCCTGATGGTGCGGCAGGTGTGTGAGCTCGAGTTCATCGTCACCGACAGCGAAGCCGAGGCGCTGGCGCTGGAATCCAACCTGATCAAGCACCATCAGCCGCACTTCAACGTGCTGCTGAAGGACGACAAGAAGTACCCCTACCTCTGCATCACCTGGAGCGAGGCCTATCCGCGCATCTTCATCACCCGCCGGCGCCGCTTCCGCTCGCCCCTCGACCGCTTCTACGGCCCCTATGTTGATGTGGGCCTGCTGCGCCGCACCCTGGCGGTGGTGAAGCGGGTGTTCCCGCTGCGCCAGCGGCCCCAGCCCCTCTACCGCGACCGCACCTGTCTCAACTACGACATCGGCCGCTGCCCCGGGGTGTGTCAGCAGAAGATCAGCTCGGAGGACTACCACCGCACCCTGCGCCAGGTGGCGATGGTGTTCCAGGGCCGCAACGAGGAGCTGCTGGAGCTGCTGGGTGCCCAGATGGAGCGCTATGCCGAGCGGCTCGACTTCGAGAGCGCCGCCCGGGTGCGCGACCAGCTGCAGGGCATCGGCACCCTCACGGCCGACCAGAAGATGAGCACGGGCGACAGCTCGGTGAGCCGCGATGTGATTGCCCTGGCGGCCGATGAGCGGCTGGCGGCGGTGCAGCTGTTCCAGATGCGGGCTGGCAAGCTGGTGGGGCGCCTCGGCTACATGGCGGAGGTGCCGGAGCTGCCGGCGGATCAGCAGGACCTGGGCCAGATCCTGCAGCGGGTGGTGGAGGAGCACTACAGCCAGGTGGAGCCTGTGGAGATTCCCCCGGAGCTGCTGCTGCAGCATCCCCTGCCCCAGCAGGACCTGATCGAGGCCTGGCTGGGCGAGCAGCGGGGCCGCAAGGTGCGGCTGGCGGTGCCGCAGCGGCAGCAGAAGGCCGAGATGATCGAGCTGGTGGTGCGCAACGCCAGCTACGAGCTGCAGCGGGCCCAGCGGGCCAGTGAGCAGAACCTGCTCGCCACCGAAGACCTGGCCCAGCTGCTGGAGCTCACCGCCCCACCCCGTCGCATCGAGGGGTACGACATCAGCCACATCCAGGGCAGCGACGCGGTGGCCTCCCAGGTGGTGTTCGTCGACGGCCTGCCCGCCAAGCAGCACTACCGCAAATACCGGATCCAGAGCAGCTCGATCCGCGCCGGCCATTCCGACGACTTCATGGCCATGGCGGAGATCATGCGCCGCCGCTTCCGCCGCTGGGCCCAGGCCAAGGCCGCCGGCGCCGACCTGCGGGAGCTGCGCCGCCAGGCCGGCACCGCCCTCCACACCGAAGGGCTCAACGACTGGCCCGACCTGGTGATGATCGATGGGGGCAAGGGCCAGCTCTCGGCCGTGATGGAGGCCCTGCGCGAGCTCGATCTGCACGAGGACCTCGTGGTGTGCTCCCTGGCCAAGCAGCGGGAGGAGGTGTTCGTGCCCGGGGCAGGCCAGCCGCTGGAGAGTGAGCCGGAGCAGCTGGGGGTGCAGCTGCTCCGGCGGCTGCGGGATGAGGCGCACCGCTTCGCCGTGAGCTTCCACCGCCAGCAGCGGGGTGAGCGGATGAAGCGTTCCCGCCTCTCCGACATCCCCGGCCTCGGGCCCAAGCGCGTCAAGGATCTGCTGGCCCACTTCCGCTCGATCGATGCGATCCAGCTGGCCAGCCCCGCCCAGATCGCGGAGGCGCCCGGCATGGGGCCAGCCCTGGCGCGCCAGGTGTGGGACTACTTCCATCCGGACCAGGAGCTTGAGGCTCCGCCCGGCCGCCACTCCGAACGGGAGAATGAACAGCCCCTGGAGCTGGCCGGTTGACGTTCACCCCACGGCTGGTCAGCACCTGGTGGCGCGCCCGCCGCTCCCTGCTGCTGTGGGGACTGCCCCTGCTGCTGGCGTCGCTGACCGCGGTGCTGGGGGCGGCCGTGCCTGCCGCCGCCGCTCCAGGCCTCTGCGTGGGCCCCGTGTGCGCCGAGGAGATCACCCGAAGTGCCAAGCACCACTGGCAGCTGCGTCTGCGGGTGAACGACCAGCAGGGCCGCCATGAGCGCCTGGTGGTGGACTGCCGCGACGGCCATCTCAGCCCGGCGGCAGGCCCCGTGGAGCGGGGCTATGCGGCCGCCGTGGCGCGCCGTGCCTGCCGCCTGGCGGGGGAAGCCCCCGCGGTGGCCATGAACCTCCGCCCATGACGACCGGACTCTGGATTCTTGGGGATCAGCTCCGTGACCGGCAGAGCGCCCTTGCCGCCCACGCCGGCAGCAGGGCCGAGGTGCGGGTGCTGCTGGTGGAAAGCCGCTCGGTGCTGGCCCAGCGCCGTTTTCATCGCCAGAAGCTGGTGCTGGTGTGGAGCGCGATGCGCCATTTCGCCGCCGAACTTCGCGCTGCCGGCTGGTTGGTCGATTACGTCTGCTGCGACACGTTCGAGCAGGCCCTGGGCTCCTGGATCGCCGAGCACGGCATCACCGAACTCCATCTGATGGAGCCGGCCGACCGGCCGTTCCGCACCGCCGTGGTGGCCCTGCACGAGCGGCTGCAGCGCGTCTCGCCCTCCACGCCGCGGCTGGTGTGGCACCCCTCCAACGCGTTCCTGTGGAGCCCGGACGACTTCGCCGCCTGGGCCGGCCGCTACAAGCAGTTGCGGATGGAGCTCTTCTACCGGGAAGGCCGCCGCCGCTTCGGGGTGCTCCTCGACGCCGATGGCGAGCCCCTCGGGGGCCAGTGGAACTACGACCAGGCCAACCGCAAGGCTCCCCCGAAGGGACTCCAGGGTCCCGAGCCCCTGTGCTTCATTCCGGATGGCATCACCGAGGAGGTGATCGCCGCGGTGGAGGCCATCCCCGCCCTTCCCGGCGAGGCCCGCCCCTTCGCCTGGGCGGTCACCCGGAGCCAGGCCCTGGAGGTGCTGGAGCACTTCATCTGCACCCGCCTGGATGGCTTCGGTCCATACCAGGACGCCATGGTGGGCGGCCAGCCCACCCTCTGGCATGCGCTGCTGTCGCCCTATCTGAACCTGGGCCTGCTGCATCCGCTGGAGGTGATCCGCCGGCTGGAGCAGGCCGGTCTGGAGCGGGGCACCCCCCTGGCCAGCCTGGAGGGGGTGATCCGTCAGATCCTCGGCTGGCGGGAGTACACCCACGGCCTCTACCACTGGTTCGGCCCCACCTACCCGGCCCGCAACCACTTCCAGCACCACCGCCCGCTGCCCCCCTGGTTCGAGGCGCTCGGTGGCAGCGGCCTCCACTGTCTGGACACCGTCTTCGCCGAACTGGCGGCCAGCGGCTACGCGCACCACATCCAGCGCCTGATGCTGCTGGCCAACTACGGCCTGATCGCCGGCCTCGATCCCCAGGCCCTCACCGCCTGGTTCCACCGGATGTTCATCGACGGCCACGACTGGGTGATGCAGACCAACGTGCTCGGCATGGGCCTGTTCGCCGACGGCGGCCTGCTGGCCAGCAAGCCGTATGCCGCCAGCGGCAATTACATCAACCGGATGAGCACCTACTGCAAGGGCTGCCGCTACGACGCGAAGCAGCGCACCGGGCCCGATGCCTGCCCTTTCAATGCCCTTTACTGGGATTTCCTGGCCCGCCACGAGCCGCTGCTGCGCCGCAATCCCCGCATGGCGCTCGTGATGAAGCAGCTGGAGAAGCTGGCCGCCCCGGAGCTGGAGGCCATCCGCTCCACCGCGGCGCAGCACCTGGAGGCTGCCGGCGGTGCGAGCTAGCGCAGCCCTGAGCTAGCGCAGCAGTTCCGGAAAGGTGGCCCGGAAGGTGGCCAGCTTGGGCAGGTCGTGCACCACCACATAGGGATGGGCCGGGTTGCGCTGCACGAAATCCTGGTGGTAGGCCTCGGCCGGGAAGAAGCGGTCGCTCGCCTCCACCTGGGTGGCGATCGGTCGGGGGAACACCCCGGCCCCATCGAGCTGGCGGATGTAGGCGCGGGCCAGGCGCTGGAGCGCCGGATCCGCCGTGAAGATCGCCGAGCGGTACTGCGCTCCCACATCGGGTCCCTGCCGGTTCACCTCGGTGGGGTCGTGGGCCACCGCGAAGAACACCTTCAGCAGTTCGCCGTAGCTCACCTGGCCGGGGTCGTAGGTGATGCGGATGCCCTCGGCATGGCCGGTGCTGCCGCGGCTCACCTGGTCGTAGGTGGCGGAGCTGGCCGAGCCCCCGGCATAGCCCGTGTCCACCCGCTGCACGCCCCGGATCTCCTCGAAGATCGCCTCCATCCCCCAGAAGCAGCCGCCGGCCAGCACCGCCACCTGGGCGGGCCCGGCCCTGCGGCCGGGGGCCTGGGCCGGATCGGGCAGTTCGGTGGCCTGGGCGGCCCCGATCGGCAGCGGCAGCCGCCGGCCGAGCAGCAACGGCAGCGCCAGCAGTCCCCCCAGCGCCCCCGCCAGGGGGATCAGCAGATGCCACCGCCTGGGGGGCGGGGCCTGGGGTGGGCGTGCCATGGAGCGACCAGGTTGTCTGAACGTTCTACCGGCGAGCCGCCGTGGCGGATGGGCCGCTGGCACGGGCAGTGCCTCCAGCCAGCCCGGGGACTGGCAGGCATGGCTCGGCGTCATCCAGTTCGGCCTCATCCGGCTCGGCTGCACCCGGATCAGCCCCGCGCAGATCGTCCACGCAGGTGCTGGAGCAGGCGTGGTCGAGAAGGTCGCAGGCCATCAGGCAGGTGAAGTAGGCATCCACGGCATCCCAGTGATGGGCGTGCTGCTCACAGCTTTCCGGATGGGAGGCCGTGGCGAGCGTGCAGCGGTAGAGCAGCTCGCGGGCATCGTGGTCCCGCGCCCGTGGCGGGGCCCGAAGCGGGGTGGCAGTGGGGTGGGTCATGGCGGGAACTCCTGCGGGGCCGCAACCGGGCCCCTTGCGTCTCTGTGAGACTCATTTTAAGGCGGTTGTGTTCGGGTGCACTCCCCCGCAGGGGGATCGTTACCCCATCCCCCATTCCCATCACTGCCCCCCGCCAGGCGGCCCTCAGCCCAGCTCCAGGCAGGCCAGGCCGAACACCTCGTCCAGTCCCACCGCGGGAGGGCGGCCGCGGTACATCCGCAGCATCGTGTCGGTGCGGTGGAACCCCAGGCGCTCCATCAGCCCGTCGCCCCCGCGGTTGGCGCCGGGCACATCGATCAGCACCACGCCGGGATGGCGGGCCAGCATCCCCCGCAGCAGCCGTTCGGCCAGCGCGGGGTCGTCGGCCAGCAGCGGACCGATCCGCCAGCCGCTGCCGCGGCGCAGCAGGCAGGGGCGGATGCGGCCGAAGCCATGGCACTGGCCGCCAGCATCGATCAGGGCCAGCACCGTGCCGGCCGGATGGCCCAGCCAGTCGGCCAGGAAGTGGGGGCGCGGGCTCGGCTCCCGCTGGGCGTCGTAGGCCTGCACCGCCCGCTGCGGCAGCTGCTCCCCCTGCACCAGCTCCAGTCCGTCCCGCCCTGGCCCCGCCAGCTCCTCGCCGCTGGCCACCAGCTGCCAGCGCTGGGTGGGGGAGGCCGGCTCGAATCCCCAGCGGCGGTAGTCCTCCACCCGCCCGAGGGCCGCCTCCAGCCCCACGCAGGGCAGGTCGGCGAGGTGGTCCATGGCGGTCCGCCACAGACTCAGGCCATGGCCCCGGCCCCGCTGGGCGGGATCCACCAGGAACATCCCCACGAAGCCGTATTCGGCGTTGTAGCGCACACCGGCGATGCAGCCGATCAGCTGGTGGTTGAGCTCCTTCACCCACACGCCCTGGCGGTCGGTGTGGCGGTAGATGGCCACATCCCCCTCCCCCGGGCAGAAGCCCTCCGCCCGCGCCCAGGCCACCACCTGGGGGATGTCCCTGCGGCTGAGCGTTCGGATCAGACCCTGGCCCGCCACGGCTCCCGATGTCTCGGCCCTGCTGCCCATGGCGGCCTCCCGGTGATCCCCAGCTTGGCCTGGTGGCCCCGGCCCCGCCGCGGCGCGTCAGCATGGGCCCCCACGGCCCACCCCCGCATGCTCAGCGGCTCCTCCCGCGCCCTCGAGATCGTGCGGGTGGTGTCCCAGCACCAGTGGGATTACCTGTTGAGCCTGCTCAGTGCCCAGCTCGGCACGGCCCGCGCCGCCCAGCCCAGCCTGCCGGCGCCGGAGGTGCTCTGCCGGGTGCTCACCGAGCTGGGCCCGGTGTTCGTGAAGGTGGGCCAGCTGCTCAGCACCCGGCCCGACCTGCTCCCCCAGGCCTACATCCGGGCCCTGGCCCGGCTGCAGAGCGACGTGCCGCCCGCCCCCTGGCCCGCGGTGGAGTCGATCCTGCTGCACCAGCTGGACGCCCCGCTGGACCAGGTCTTCGCCCGCTTCGACACCACGCCGGTGGCGGCGGGCAGCATCGGCCAGGTGCACCGCGCCACCCTGCCCGACGCCACGGCCGTGGCGGTGAAGGTGCTGCGGCCCGGCATCGACCGGCAGGTGGAGGAGGACGGTCAGCTGCTGCGCCAGATCGCAGCTCTGGCCGCCCAGACGCCCCTCGGGGCCAGCTACGACCTGCCCGGCCTGGCGGATCAGCTGATCGGCGCCCTCGAGGGTGAGATCGACTTCCGCAGCGAGGCCAGCCACACCGAGCGGCTGGCGGAGGTGCTGCGCCGCTCCAGCTTCGTGGGCAACGGCAGCCTGCGGGTGCCGGCGGTGTACGCCGAGCTCTCGGGCCCGGCGGTGCTGGTGCTGGAGTGGCTCGACGGCGACCCGATCCTCAGCGAGGCCGGCCGCGCGGCCCTCCAGGCCTGTCCCGACGGTCTGGAGGGAGCCACCAACAACCTGCTCGGCGCCTTCGTGGAGCAGTTCTTCGTGGAGGGGTTCTTCGACGCGGATCCCCATCCCGGCAACCTGATGGTGGCGGCCGACGGCACCATCACCCTGCTCGATCTGGGCATGGTGGGCAGCTTCGATCCCCGCACCCGCACCCTGGTGCTGGATCTGGTGCTGGCCCTGATCAATGAGGATCCGGCCAGGGCCACCGATCTGCTGGTGCAGCTGGCCCCGCCCCTGAAGGCCACGGCCGACCGCCGCCGGCTGCGGCGCCAGCTCGATCAGCTGATCCGCTCCAACTTCGCCAAGCCGCTGCACGAGCTCAACTTCGCCCGCTTCCTGGCCGATCTGCTGCAGATCGCCAACCGCGCCGGCCTGCAGGTGCCCGGCAACCTGGGCCTGTTCGTGAAGGCGATCACCAACCTCGAGGGCGTGGGCCGGGATCTCAATCCCGGCTTCAGCTTCACCGAGGCGATGAAGCCCCTGGTGAGCCGGTTGATGGCGCGGGCCCTGCTGCTGCCCCAGCAGCGGGTGATGCAGTTCGGCCTCGATCTGCGCACCCTGCTGCTCGACTCCCCCCGCCAGCTGAGCGGGCTGCTGCAGCGCTTCAGTGGCGACGAGCTGGTGTTCACCTTCCAGCTGCAGGGGCTGGAGCAGCTGCTGGGCAACCTGGATGTGCTCTCGCGCCGCATCGCCCTGGCGATCCTGGTGGCCTCCCTGCTGCTGAGCGCCACGGTGATGGCCACCCAGTCGGAGCTGCAACTGCTGCGCCAGGTGAGCCAGGCCCTGTTCGTGGCCGCCAACGTGCTGGGGGTGTGGCTGGTGGTGTCCCTGATGCGCTCCGGCCGCCGCTAGGCCGCTCCAAGGCCGCCCCTAGGACACCCCGAGGCCATGGACTCGATGGGCCGGCGCGACCCCTAGGGTCGCCCCTGCAAGCCGCCGAAGCCCTGATGCAGAGCCTTCGCTGTCTGGTGCGCTGCACGGTCCCTGTGGCCCTGGCGGCGCTGCTTCTTCCCATGGCCGCCGCGGCCCGGCTGCGGGTGGGGATCAGCGGCAGCGAGCCCTTCCTGGTGAAACAGCCGGGCGGCATCGGCGGCATCAGCGCCGATGTGTGGCGGGAGGTGGCCAGCGAGCACGGGTTCGCCTTCGACCTGATCCCTCAGGCCAGCACCCAGGCCAACCTGGACGGCGTGGCCCGCGGTGAGCTCGACCTGGCGATCGGCCCGATCAGCATCACGCCCGAGCGGCTGGCCCAGGGGGACATCGAGTTCACCCAGCCCTACTTCTTCGGCAAGGTGGGCGTGCTCCTGCCGCTGCGCGATGCCGGTCTCTGGACCCGCATCCGCCCCTTCTTCGGCATGGCGGCCCTCTCCTCGGTGGGGGTGCTGCTGCTGGCCCTGTTCGTGGTGGGCAACCTGATCTGGCTGGCGGAGCGGCGGCGCAACCCGGAGCAGTTTCCACCCGCCTACCTGCACGGGGTGGGCAACGGCATGTGGTTCGCCATCGTGACCCTCACCACGGTGGGCTACGGCGACCGCTCGCCGGTCACCCGCAGCGGCCGCGTGATCACCGGGGTGTGGATGATCATCACCCTGCTGGCCGTCTCGTCGATCACGGCCGGCCTGGCCTCGGCCTTCACCGTGTCCCTGGCCCAGGTGCCGGCCGGCGGCATCCGCGACGTGGAGGATCTGCGCCGGCGCCCGGTGGCCGTGGTGGCCGGCACCACCAGCGAGAAGTGGGGCCGGCGCAGCGGCGCCCGCCTCAGTGCCCAGCCCAGCCTGGAGGCGGCGGTGGACCAGCTGGCCGTGGGGGAGGTGGAGGCGGTGATCTACGACGCACCGGCCCTGCGCTACCACCTGCGCACCCATCCGGATCTGCCGATGCGGGTGGCCCGCTTCAGCCTGGCCCAGGAGACCTACGGCTTTGTGTTCCCCACCGGCAGTGCCCTGGAGCGGCCCCTGGACGTGAGCCTGCTGCGGCTGAGCCGCTCGGGCCGGATCGAGGCGATTCAGCAGGCCTGGCTGGACTGACCCTCGCGCACCAGCTCGGCGGCGGAGGCAGCGGCAACGTCGGGTGGGCTGGTGCGGCTCCAGGTGAGTATTCCTCGCTATTTCGCGCCAACGGTCGTGCTCGCTACCGCCAGGGCGGAAGCCACGGACGTTGGGTGGAACCAACCACGGCCCCCCTGTGGCCTGCCCTACGGACCTGCGTTCATGACCTCCACCCTCTCCTCGCCAGCCCGGCTGGGTAACGATGAGCCCCTCGATCCGGCCCGCGCCTTCGTGGCGGTGGCCCTCTCCGCCGTGTCCTGGGACGGCGTGCTGACCATGGCGGGCTCAAGGGCCCTGCGCCACTCGCTCGACTACCGGCATCCCTACCGCGATTACGCCCCCGAGCAGACCGTGGCCCTGCTGGACGGGCTGATGGCGATCCTGCGGCGCCAGGGGCCCCAGCACCTGATGGTGATGGCCGCCGAGGCCCTGAGCCCCAACCAACGGGCCACGGCCTATGCGGTGGCGGCCGAGATCATGCGTTCGGACGGTCCGCTCGAGGACGATGAGCGCAACATCCTCAGCAACCTGGCCGCCACGCTGGACCTCGGGGATGCGGTGACGATCCCGGTGCATTCCGTGATGGACCTGCTGCACGCCGACCTGAACTGAAATGCCCCACCGCGCCAGCCCCCGTTCACCCGGGGCTGGCGCGCGCGTGCGGGAACCGTGACCGTGGCCCACTGGCGAGTGGATCCGGTACCAGGGGCTACGCCTGAACCTGTCGGATGGTTGTGAAACTTCACGCACTGAGTTTCCAGCGCATTCCACTCCCATGGGCCTTTCCCGCCAGGTGGAGATCCTGCCGTTCGCCGGCAGTCACTCCGGCCACGCCTACTTCTCCGACCCCCAGCCCTGTGACGAAACCCTGATCGCCGAGATCAGCCCCTGCTCCGGCGGCGAACTCTTCTGTCACCGCCGCCAGACCGATCAGCTGATGGTGCTGCGCGGCAGCATCGACCTGGTGGTGGTGCAGGACGGCCGCCTCCGCTCCATCCCCCTGCGGGAGGACGAGGCCGCCTGGGTGCGCATTCCGCCGGGGGTGCCCCACGGCGCCATCAACCGTGGCCGCACCCCGGCCCTGCTGGTGAATGCGGTGGTTCGCCATGGCCCCAGTGATGGGCGGGATTACCGGCCCCGGCGGCTGCCGGCCGCGCTGCAGCAGCAGTGGCACGCGCTCACCGGGCGCGCTGCCGCCTGAGTTCCGGCACCGGCCGGTGGTGAGAATGGGCGCACCCGCGCCGAGATCCTTGCCCCACCGCTTCACCGGTGGCTCCACCGGCCGTCTGCCGTCCCCGCTCCCCCATCTCCAGATCTCGGCCGTCATTCCCCGTCTGCTGCTGGCCCTGGTGGTGGCCGTGGCCGTGGGCCTGCTGGGCCAGCTGCCCGGCAGCACGGCCCCGCCGCCTGAGGCCCCCACCCCGCTCCTGGCCTCCCCCGTGCAGGGGGGGGTGTCCGTGATCGGCGGTGAGGGGGGCAACATCGCCGTGTTCACCGGCCCGGAGGGCACCCTGCTGGTGGACAGCAAATTTGCCCGCCTGGCCACGCCGGTCCGCGGGGCGGTGAAGGCCCTGGGGGGCGGCGATCCGGCCTGGCTGATCAACACCCACTTCCACTTCGACCACACCGACGGCAATGCCGGCTTTGCCCGCAGCGGCGCCCGGATCGTGGCCCACACCAGCGTGCGGCGCCGGCTGGCCGAGGGTTCCACCATCCCGGCCTTCACCCTGGTGACGCCGCCGGCACCGCCCGAGGCGCTGCCGGTGATCGGCTTCGACAGCTCCCTCCAGCTCCAGTTCAACGGCGAGACGATCGCCTTGCGCCACCTCCCCTCCGCCCACACCGATGGCGACGTGGTGGTGCAGTTCCGCCAGGCGAACGTGATCCACACCGGTGATGTGTGGTTCAACGGCATGTATCCCTTCATCGACATCCCCAACGGCGGCACCCTGGCCGGCGCGATCGCCGGGGTGGACCAGGTGCTCGAGCTGGCGGCCGACGACACCCGCATCATCCCGGGCCATGGCCCTGTGGGCAGCAAGGCCGAGCTGCAGGCCTTCCGCACCATGCTGGCCACGGCTCAGCAGCGGCTCTCGGCCCTGAAGCAGCAGGGTTTGAGCGTGGAGGCCGTGGTGGCGGCGGCCCCCCTGGCCGATCTGGAGGAGCGCTGGGGCCAGGGCCTGTTCAAGGCCGACCGCTGGATCGCGGTGATCTGGGAAGGGATCTGAACCAGGGCTGTGGGGCCCGGCTGGGTGTACCTACCTAATCCCACCGGTTCGGTGGCGGGCGCGACTGTTCTGCCGGGGTTCCCTCCCCAAGAGTGGAACCCCAGCGGAGGATTCTGGTCATGCTCGACTGCGGCTACCGGAACGAGCGCTCCCACCTGGTGATTCTGTGCTGCAGCGTGGAGGAGGGGGTGGTGCTGGAACGGGTGATCTTTCCGTTCGAACTGCTCACCTTCCTGGCCCCGCCCGGCGCAGAGGTGCTGATCTACGGCCCCTCCGACCAGGAGCCGCTCCTGCTGGAAACCCTCACAGCCGCGAGCCTGCGGCTTGGCTTGGAGCCGGAGGATGACCATCCGCTGCTGCCCGCCAGCATGGCGGCCATGCTGCAGGACTTCCGCCATCGCTACAGCCGGGAGCCCACGGAGGAGAACCGCCATCGCCTCACCCAGCTGGAGCGGCGCCTCCGCCATGGCCTCTCGGCCTAGCCGGGGTGAGGCGTTGCCGCTGCATAAGCTGCCGCTTCAGCCCTTGCCTTCCCCCTGCTGATCGAGCAGCGACAGGGCCGTGTTGGGGTAGGAGAGGCCATGCTGGGCGAAGGCCCGCTTGGCCCGCATCAGCAGATCGGTGCGGTAGGTGAATTCGTCGCGGGCATCCATCGGATAGGAGCGCAGCTTGAACTGCGTGCCCCACGGGTGTTCCTCCATCACCACCTGCACCGGCAGCCGCAGCTGGGTGTACTGGCTGCTGTAGGCCGCTTGGTAGAGGATGTCCACCACCAGGTCCACATCCACCCGGTGGTCGAAGTACACATCCGTGGACACCTGGGCCTCGAGCTTGCCGCTGTTCGCATTGGCGATCGGATCCGTCCACACCAGGTTGTGGGGAATGGTGATCGTGTTGTCGTCCGGGGTCACCAGCTGCAGGCTGCGCAGGCCGTAGCCCACCACCTCGCCGTAGTGCTGGCCGATGCTCACCCGGTCACCCACCCGGTAGGAGGCCTCGAACAGGGAGACCACCCCGGCGATGATCGAGCTCACGTAGTCCTTGAACGCGAAGCCCAGGGCCACCGCCAGGGTGCCGGTGACGGCCAGCAGATTGTTCTGGGTGAGGTTGAGGAACTGGTCGAGCAGGTAGGACACCGTGGCGATCAGCACCAGCCCCTTCAGGAAGGGCACCGACTGCTTGATCAGCAGCCGGTAGCGGCGGGCCACCTGCTCCGACAGCCACACGGTGAGCCGCTCGATCAGGAACACGGCGCCGTAGGCCAGCAGCACCGCGAAGGCCGCGCTGATCGCCTTGGAGAGGGTGACCTCGGCCAGGATGCGCTGCTGCGCCGATTCGGCCCGGGCCGCCGGGGCCAGCAGCAGGGGGATCAGCGCAGCCAGCGCCGCCAGAGCGGCCAGCACGCCCGCGGGCGGCACCGCCCCGGGGCCCAGCCTGTGACAAGGGGTTGGGGGCCGCATCGCTCAGATCTCGCCGGTGAAGAAGTTGTTGTCTGCCAGCTGCCGCAGCACGCTCGGGTAATGGCAGGCCCGCACCCCCAGCTCCCCCGCCGTGTCCTGAAGCACGCCCTCGGCCAGGAGCCACTGGATGCGGGGTTGGAGCCGGTGACTGGGCATCCCCAGGCCATAGGCCAGGTGGCTGCGGCGCTGGGAGCCGTGGATCAGCAGGCTGTGCAGGAGGTAGCGGTCTTCATCGGTGAGGGCCGGCAGCTCCGGCAGAAACGGCCGGGTGGCCACCAGCTCCCCCGGCCCCTCCCCGGTCCCTTCCTTGGTCGGCCTGCGGCGCAGGCTGGCCAGCCAGAGC
Source organism: Cyanobium sp. NIES-981 (assembly GCF_900088535.1). NCBI lineage: Bacteria > Bacillati > Cyanobacteriota > Cyanophyceae > Synechococcales > Prochlorococcaceae > Cyanobium > Cyanobium sp. NIES-981. Next base: position 468,638 of record NZ_LT578417.1, read on the forward strand.
TCGGCACCGATCCGGTGGCTGCCCCCTGCCAGATCCGCCAGCAGGTCCCAGTGATCCGCCCTTTCGGCTTCGCCGTTGCCGCCCCCGTCACCCCCCGGGCCGTCGGCGTCGCTGGGGGGGTCTGGCTGGCCTTCCGCTTCAGGGGAGTCCAGCCCCAGGTCCTTCACCAGCGGCGCCAGCCACTGCCGCAGGGCCTCGCCATCCAGGGGCGGCAGGGGGGTGGCGTCGGGGAAGTAGGAGCTGAACTGGCTCACATGGTCGAGGAATTTCCAGGCCCAGCGGTTGCAGCCCAGCAGCCAGAAGCGCTCGCGCTGCTCCAGGATCACCTGCCGCAGCCGCTCGATGCCGCTCCAGCCGTCGATGCAGCGCAGGAAGCACTGGTCGAGGTTGGGCAGGCTCAGCAGCCGCGGTTCCGTCGACGCCGCCGATCCCAGCGGCGGCATCTCGAGCGCACCGGTGAGCATGCGTGGCACCGCCGCCGGGTCGGCCGGCCGGCGGCGGCAGGGCAGGAGGGTGCGGCAGGGGATCTCGCCGTCCTGCCAGTCGGCCAGCACCGCCTCGATCACCGGGTCCATGGGCTCCACCGGGCGGCTGAGAACGATCAGCACGTTCGGGGCCTGGGGGTCGGCGCGCCAGGCCTGCACCGCCTCCCGCAGGGCCGCCCCCACACCACTCTCCAGCGGCGCGGGCACCTCCAGCTCGCCCACCCGCCGCCGCAGCGCCTCGATCTGTCCTGGGGGCAGCGGCTCCAGCGGGTCTTCGCTGAACCCCGCCTGGCTGCGGCGCCCTGACCACACCTGCAGACACTGCTGCAGATCCCGCAGCAGCGGCACCCTGTCCAGGGCTGGCAGATCCATCAGAGCAGCTCCCGCAGCGCCGGCAGCTGGTCCCGCATCGCCCGGTGCCCCAGCTCGATGATCCGGCCGGCCTGATGGAAATCAAAGATGGCGACGTCCTGCAGGGGCGGCTCCACCAGCAGATCGGGCACGTGCACCTGCAGTCGACCACGGGTCACCTGCTGCTCCATCACGTTGAGCGACGTGCCGATCACCTCGAAGATGTTCGGAGCGGGGTCCTCCGCGTCAAGCCACTGGTCCACCTTGTCGTTGAGGGTGTCCTGGAGGCTCTCGAAACGCTGCTGCAGCCGGCGCAGAAAGGTCTCGCGCCGGTGGCTGGCCTCTGCACTCCGCACCGGTTCCATCGCCTCCTGGCTGTTGGCCTGGCCCACCGCGGAGGGCTGGGCCGATTCCGCCCGCCCGCCGCTTACGCGCCTGCGGTTCAGGTTCACCGCAAGCACCAGCTCGGCCCCGAGATCGCGGGCCACGTCCACCGGCACCGGATTGACGATGCCGCCATCCCCCAGGAAGCGGTCCCCATCGCAGAACGGGGTGAAGATGCCCGGCACCGCGATGCTGGCCCGCACCGCATCCACCATGCAGCCGGAGCGCAGCTGCACCTCCTCGCCGCGGATGAGGTCGGTGGCCACGCAGCAGAACGGGATCGCCGCGTCCTCGATCCGCATCGCCTGCATGTGCTCCGACAGCAGCTCGTACACGCGGTTGCCGTCGAGCAGGCCGCTGCTGGGGAACACCATGTCGAAGTAGGTGAGCAGGTCGCGCCAGCACAGATCCCGCACGAAATCCTCAAGATCGTCCAGTTCCCCCGCGCAGTGGATCGCCCCCACAAGGGCGCCGATGCTGGCGCCGGCGATGCCGCTGATCCCGATGCCCTCCTCCTGCAGGGCTCGGATCACGCCGATGTGAGCCCAACCCCGGGCACCACCGCTGCCGAGGGCCAGTCCAACCTGCTTCACGCTGCAGCCTCCGTTCACGCCACGGGCTCCTTCCGCCACGGGCCGTTGCGCTCAGGAAAGCCTAGTCCCGATGGCCCGGGGGATCCGGTGGGATCCAGCGCCGCACCACCAGCTGGTGCTCCCCCTGCCGTTCCAGCCGATCCTCGGCCCCCAGGCAGCGCAGCAGCATCGCCGCCGCCAGGACACCGCCCAGGGTCCACAGGCTCGTCCACACCACCACGGCCATCACCAGGGCCTGCGGCCCCTCCCCGCCGTGCAGGGCCCTCCACAACACCCACAGGGCGGAGCTCTCTCCGGCGCCCCAGCCCACCAGCCAAGCCGTCAGGAAGCCAGCCACCAGAACGCGACCCGGCCCGCTCGGCCCTGAACCGGTGGTCCGCTGCCCCATGGGCATCCGCAGGACGGCCCAGAAGCTGCGGTGGGACCACAGAACACCCGGGAGGGCCACGCACCCGTTCCAGTGGTGGCCCCGTTGGGCCGCCCCTGCCAGGGTTCGGTTCCCCGGCTACGGAACCCCAGGTCTCCGGGCCCAGAATGGTGGCCTCCGCCCGTCCGGCCGCGCCATGGCAAGCTCCGACCCCCTCCACCGCGCCGGCCTGCAGCGCCAGGGCCCGCCCTCGGCCCTGGTGGCTCCCGTTCTGGGGCTGGCTGCCGTCGGAGCCCTGGTGGTGATCCCGCTGGTGCTGATGGCCGCCATCCCCCTGGTGCTGGCCTCCGTGCTGGCGGTGGGCGGTGTCGTTGTGGTCGGTCTTTCGCTCTGGGCCACCGTCGAAGCCCTGGCGGCCTTCGAGCGCTGGCTGGAAACCGACCGCCGCTTCCAGCGCTAGGGCGGCCGAGGCCGCACTCCGGCGCTAGGGCAGGAGAGCAGCACGTGATTCTCCGAACGCCATGGCCTCCATCGCCCCATCCCTCCAGGCCCTGGTCTCCAGGGCCTTCCCCCGCAGAGCTCCGCTGCTCCGCCGCCGCCTTCTGCCCGGGGTTGTCATCGGCTCTCTGGGCCTCACCGTCCTGTACTCCGGAGCGGGCCTGGCGCCGGTGCAGGCCCAGGACCGGGTGCCGATCGAAGCCGTGCGCGCCATCAACGTGGCCCGCACCTACGCCGTCAGGCTCAACGGTGGCCTGCAGCGCTACCGCCCAGCCCAGTGCATGTTCGCCACGGCGGCGCCCACCAACCCCTGTCTGCTCCGCCAGGACGACGATGGCTTCCTGTTCCGTTTCGCCGGAGGCCCCCCCGGCTGGGAGGAGCGGGATGAGCAGCCCAGCCAGGAAACCGAACTGCGCATCTCTCCCGACGGCCGGGATGTGGAGCGGGTGGTGTACAACGGCCCGTTCCGCTGACCCTCCCACGACTTTACCCCCTACGCTCGTGCGTCTTCGGGGCTTGTTCCGGTGCGGGTGACGCGATGACGGGAATCGTGGCAGCTGGCCTGGTTCGTTTCCGGTTGGGTCGCCGACGCCAGACCGAGGGCGCCGCGGCCGATCGGCTGCGGCGCGTCAGCCGGGAAGATGCGCTTCAGGCCCTGGATCTTGCCCTGATTGCCCAGGCCTACCGTGCCGGTGAGGCGGTGTATCTGGGCCGCGGAGATTTCTGGCGCTGGGATCAGGACGGCATCCCGGGCTGGCTGGTGCCCCAGCTCGAGGATCTCGGCTTCCTGCCCTGAACGCTGCCCCTGGGCGCTGCCCCTTGCACTCCTGCCCCGTGCACAGCCCCCCGGCGGCTTTCAGCCCAGGAGCCAGCCCACCATGGCGGCGAGCTGCCCCAGGATCCCCTTCCCGGTGAGTTCCTCACCCACCACCGCGGCCAGGAAACCGAGCATGGCCGCCCGGCCGTTGAGGCGCTCCACCGCCGCGAGGGCGGCCGTGTTCCAGGGCCGCTCGCTGGAGAGGCCTTCACCGAAGCGCTCCACGGGCTCGTACAGATAGCCGTCGCCGGAGCTGCCGGCGCCTTGGCTGGGGCTGGGGGCGGATGTCGGCTTCATGGCTGGCTGCGCTGCACGGCGAACCCTAGAGAAGCCCCGCCTGCGCTAGGCATGGGTCCACTGCCTTCCCGTGCCATGGATCCCCTCAGCAAGCGGCAGGTCGTGGCCAGCGGCAGCGCCTGGCTGGCGGCCCTTCTGAACGTGGTGCCGGGCCTGGGCACCGGCTACATCTACCAGCGCCGCTGGAGGGCCTACTGGATCACCTCGGCGCTGGCCACGCTCTGGTTCGCCCTGGGCATCCTCCAGGGTCAGGACGGGGATCCCACCCTCCTGCCCGATCAGCTGCAGCGCCAGCAGCTGATCGGCCTGGCGGGGTTCCTGCTGCTGGCCGTGGTCACTGCGGTGGAGGCGGCCCGGGCCAGTCTCCGTGCTCAGCAGGAGGCCTGATCCGGGTCGACCGGGAGCCGCCGCCAGGCCAGGGCCGCCCGCCGCGCCAGCAGCAGGAGGGGGTAGAGCTGCTCCGCCCGCCTGCGCTCCGCCATCAGCGCCTTCAGCACCCGCAGCAGGGCTGCACTGGGCTGCATGCGGGCGCTGATCCAGGCGATGGCGTCTGCGCCGTGCCACACCCGGTTCCCCTGCACCACCATGGCGCCATCGCGCAGGTGGTAGCCCCGCGCCGCCAGCGCCCGTCTCAGCTCCGTGTCGGCCCGGCCATCGCGGATCTCCAGATCGGGGATGCCGCCCTTCAGTTCACTGAGAAGGGCGAACTGACGGCAGAACACGCAGCCTCCGTCGAAGACCAGCAGCGGGGCGGGTTGTGGGGCGTCGCCTGCTGTCATCCCGGTCCATCGTGGTCGTCCATCCTGGCCGGGGCAGCCCATCCCCGTTGGGCTTCTAGCCTGTGGCCCCCCGCCTGAACACGGTGTTCGCCTTCAGCTGGCCTGCCGAGGCCTATCTGTGGTTCAAGACGCTGCACATCGTGGGCGTGGTGGTGTGGTTCGCGGGCCTGTTCTACCTGGTGCGCCTGTTCATCTACCACCGCGAGGCCGAGGAGCTGGAACCGGCGCTGAAGGTGGCCTTTCAGCACCAGTACAGCCTGATGGAGCGCCGCCTGGCCAACATCATCACCACCCCCGGGATGGTGGTGGCCGTGGTGTGCGCCGTGGGCCTGCTGAGCGTGAACCCCGCCTGGCTGCACCAGGGCTGGATGCACGCCAAGCTCGCCTTCGTGGCGGCGCTGCTGGCCTATCACGCCTTCTGCTACCGCCTGATGGGGCAGCTGCAGCAAGGCCGCTGCGGCTGGAGCGGCCGCCAGCTGCGGGCCCTCAATGAACTTCCCACCCTGCTGCTGGTGATCGTGGTGATGCTGGTGGTGTTCAAGAACCAGTTCCCCACGGGCGCGGCCACCTGGTTCGTGGTGGCCCTGGTGGTGTTCATGGCCGCCTCGATCCAGTTCTACGCGCGCTGGCGCCGGCTGCGGGCCGAGCGGCTGGCCGCCGAAGCCTGAGGCCGATGGCCGTCTCCGTCTCCCCCCGGGCTTCCCATCCCCTGGCCGCCGTGCTGGCGGAGGTGGAACCGGCCAGTTGTCCCACCCGGTTCAACTTCCACTGCCACACGGTCTGCAGCGATGGCAGCCTCACCCCGGAGGCCCTGGCCCATCAGGCTCTGGCGATCGGTCTCGATCACCTCGCCGTGACCGATCACCACGCCCTGCAGGCCCATGCGCCGATCGCCGCGGTGTTCGAGGCCGCCTCGGCGTGGGGGCAGGCGGTTCCGACCCTGTGGCGGGGTGTGGAGATCAGCTGTCTGCTGGAGGGGTGTCTGGTGCATGTGCTGGCCCTCGGTTTCGCAGCGGAGCACCCGTCCCTGGACCCCTACCTGCAGGGCAGGGCCGTGGTGGGGCCGGCCCTGCGGGCCGGGGCGGTGGTGCAGGCCATCCATGCCGCCGGAGGTCTGGCTCTGCTGGCCCATCCGGCCCGTTACCGCCGCCCCTTCCCCCAGCTGCTGGCGGCGGCCGCCGACCTCGGCTTCGACGGAGCCGAGGCCTGGTACGACTACGACCTCCAGGCGGTCTGGTCGCCCACGCCGCTGGTGTGCGAGGCGATCGCCAGGGATCTGGAGCAACGTCGCCTTTTGATGAGTTGTGGTACGGATACCCATGGGGTGAACCTCCGCGGCCGCTAGGGTTTGCTGACGCTTTCCCCTTGGCCGTCGATGGGTCTGTTTGATCGCCTGTTCTCCTCCGGCTCCGGCGCCAGCAGCGCCCCCGCCGCCAAGCCCCAGCCCCGCAAGAAGACGGAGGCCGTCTTCCTGGATGCCGATGCCGCCAGCAGCCTCGGCGATGTGAACCTGATGAAGCGGTCGAACACGATCCGCCACACCTTCCCCGGCACGGCCGACAACCCCGGCAACAAGGAGATGGTGGCCGAGGTGTCGTCCATGGAGGCCAAGCTCGAGAAGATGTCGGATGGCCTGCCCGGCGCCAGCCGTGGCGAGGCGGATGTGAACCTCACCGGCGGCATCCCCAAGCCGGTGAAGAAGACCTTTGCCCAGCAGATGTCCCCAGCGCAGCTGGAGCAGCGCAAGCGCGGTTCCGCCCTGGGCGTGAATGTGCCCGGTGGCCCCGCCGCCCTCAAGAAGGAACAGGAGCAGGCCGCTGCGGGCCAGACCTCCCAGCCCCAGATCACCCAGCAGAGCACCGCCAAGCCCGGGGCCATCGATCCCTTCCGCCAGATGGTGAAGGAGCTCAACAGCTGAGCCGGCGGCTCAGGGCTGCTGTTCGATCAGACTTTCGGTGTCGAGCACCAGCTTCTCCAGGTGGCTGATCTGCTCGGCGCCGGCCCTGCTCCAGAGGCCGCGGTGGTGGGCCTCCAGCAGCCGTTCGCCCATGTCGCGCAGTGCCCATGGGTTGCGACGCTCCAGGAACCCCCGCACCTCGGGATCAGCCAGCCAGTGTTCCCACACGGCGCCGTAGCTCCAGGCCGGCATGCGGCCGGTGCTGGCGTCGTAGGCGAACAGGTAGTCGAGGGTGGCGGCCATCTCGAAGCCGCCCTTGTAGCCGTGCTCCTGCATCGCCCGGATCCAGCGGGGGTTGAGCACCCGGCTGCGGAGCACCTTGTCGAACTCCTTCTCGATCCGGTGCAGCCGCGGCCGGCTGCTGCGGGAGTGGTCGCCGAACCAAAGGGCGGGCCGCCGGCCCTGCAGCCGTTCGGCCGCCGCGCTCAGGCCCCCCTGGAACTGGTAGTAATCGTCGGAGTCGAGCAGGTCGTGCTCGCGGTTGTCCTGGTTGTGCAGCACCACCTGCACGCTGCGCAGCCGCTGCTCCAGTCCTGCCCGATCCGCGCGCGCCTCGATGGCGGCTGCGCTTCCTTGGCCGTCGCCGTCGGGGGCGTAGCGCCAGCTGCTCCAGGTCAGGAAGGCCTCGCCCAGATCCCGCCGCTCCTCCCACTGGCCGCTGTCGATCAGGCCCTGCAGGCCGGCCCCGTAGGCGCCGGGTGCCGATCCGTAGACGCGGGCGCAGTGCCCTTCCCGCCGTGCGGCCGCCGCCAGGGGGTTGTCGGCGTCGTCCTCCTCCAGGCCGGCCACCAGGGCGGTGGCCCGGTGCATCCAGCCCACCAGCTGGGGGAAGGCATCGCGGAACAGGCCGGAGATGCGCAGGGTCACATCCACCCGGGGCCGGCCCAGCAGGCTGAGCGGGATCAGTTCCAGATCCACCATCCGGCGCGTTGGCCCATCCCACACCGGCCGCACCCCCAGCAGGGCCAGGGCCTGGGCGATGTCCTCGCCGCCGTTGCGCATCGTGCTGGTGCCCCATACCGAAAGGGCGAGCTGGCGCAGGTGTTCCCCCTCCTCCTGCAGATGGAGCTCCAGCAGCAGCTCGGCGCTGCGGCGGCCCAGGTCCCAGGCGGCCTCGGTGGGCAGCCCCCGCAGGTCCACCGCATAGAAATTGCGGCCGGTGGGCAGCAGATCGGGCCGGCCCCGGGTGGGGGCACCGGCGGGGCCGGCGGCGATGCGGCGGCCCTCCAGCCCCCGCAGGAAGGCCTGCTGTTCCGCCGTACCGCAGCCCAGCAGGCGGGGCACCAGCTGCTGCTGCAGGTGTTGCAGGCTGGCCCGCGTGGCTGGGCCGTGCGCGCCCGGCTGCATGCCCCCCGGGCTCAGGGCCTGGCGGCAGAGTTGCAGGGCCTGCTGCTCCAGCAGGGCGGCGCCATCGCCCGCCGTGCGCAGCACACCGGCGGCCAGGTCAGCGCCGGCCTTGAGGCGCTCCCGGTCATGGGCGTCCAGCGGCTGTTCCTCGGCATCACTCCAGGGATCGAAGCCCAGCCCCCGGTCGCGGGCGAGGGCCTGCGTCAGACCCGCCACCCCGGCCTGGGGTGGCCGGGCCAGGCAGAGCAGCAGTTCCGCCAGCCGCTCGGCCTGCGGCAGGCGGCCGTAGGTGTGGAGCCCCAGGCGGATCTGGGCCTCCTTGAGCTCGCACAGATAGCCGTCGGCGGCATCCAGGCGGGCATCGAGGTCGGCGTCAACCGCCGCCAGGGGAAGCTCCAGGGCCTGGAGCCGCTCCCGCAGGGTGCTGCGCAGGCCCTCGGCCCGGGCGCTGCCGAGCTGGCAGGCCTCCCAGTACTCATCGAGCAGCCCCTCCAGGCGCTGCAGATCTCCGTGCAGACCGGCCCGTCCCAGCGGCGGGGTGAGGTGATCGAGGATCACCGCCTGGCTGCGGCGCTTGGCCTGGGAGCCCTCGCCGGGGTCGTTCACGATGAAGGGGTAGAGGTGGGGCATGGGCCCCAGGGCCCACTCCGGGTAGCACTGATCCGAGAGGCCCAGACCCTTGCCCGGCAGCCATTCGAGGTTGCCGTGCTTGCCCACGTGCACCACCACCTGGGCGCCGAAGCTCCGGCGCAGCCACAGGTACTGGGCCAGGTAGGCGTGGGTGGGCGGCAGATCGGGGCTGTGGTAGCTGAGGCTCGGGTCGCGGTCGTAGCCCCGCTCGGGCTGGATCAGCACCACCAGATGGTTGAACCGCAGGCCCCGGACCGGGAAGGCCGGCGTTCCGCCACGGCCCGGCACCAGCCCCCCATCCCGCTCGGGCGGCCCCCACACCGCCTCCAGGCGCTGCTGGCCCTCCAGGGGCAGGCTGGCGTACCAGGCGCGGTAGGTGCCGAGGTCCAGGTGATCCACGGCGGGCCGGTGGCCGCTCTCCGGGTCGTTGGTCTGGCCCGCCAGCAGCAGGGCGATCAGGGCATCGCCATCGGCCGGGAGCTCTCCCGGCCCCAGGTCGTAGCCGGCCTGCTGCAGCCAGTGCAGCATCAGGGCCGTGGAGGCCGGCGTGTCCAGTCCGACCCCATTGGCCAGACGGCTGTTGCGCACGGGGTAGTTGGCCAGCACCAGGGCCACGCGCCGCCGCGGGGCCGGCGTGCGCCCCAGCGCCACCCAGCGGGCCGTGAGCTCCGCGATCCAGTCGAGCCGCTCGGCATCGGGGTCATAGCCCTGCAGCGCCGAGGCGAGGCGATCACTGGCCTGGCGCGTCTGCTTGAAGGCCCCCACCCGGGTGGTGATGCGCCCATCCAGTTCCGGCAGGGCCACCTGCAGGGTGAGATCGGTGGGGGCCAGGCCGATGCTGCTGGCTTCCCACGCCGTTCGGGGTTGGCTGCTGCAGAGCAGCTGCAGCACCGGCACATCCAGGGCCTCCCACAGGGGCGCCCCCAGCCCGGCCTCCTCGAACTGCACCGAGGCGAACGAAGTGCTGCAGAGCACCGCCGCCACCCCCTCCCGCCGCAGCAGGTCGGCCACACCCCGCTGCACGGCCGGATCCCGCAGGCCGCTCACCCAGAGCGCCCGCGGGCACAGCCCCCGGCCCCGCAATGCCCCCAGGGCGGCCTCCATCAGGGCCAGATCGCCGGCCTGCAGCAGGGCGCGGTAGGCGATCACCCCCACCCGGGGGCCGGGCTCCTGGCGCCAGTCATGGGGGGCCGGATCCGGGAGCGGCTGCACGGCAGGCGGCGGCGCGTCCTCTCCCCGCAGAAGCTGCCCCAGGGCAGCCAGCGCCGCCCGCACATTGGCGCTGCCGCCCTCCCGCAGGCAGCGGCCCAGGGCCAGGGCCAGGGCCGGATCCGCCGTGCCGCAGCGGGCCAGCACCTCCTCATCCTCCGGGGTACCGGCCAGCACCACCAGAGCCCGGCCCTCCTGCTGCGCCCACAAGGCCAGCTGATCCAGTCCGTAGCTCCAGTGCCCGCGGCCCCCGAGCAGCCGCACCACCACCAGCCGGGCCTGCCGCACCGTGGTGACGATGTAGTGGTCGATCACGGCCGGATGGGCCAGGGCGGCCAGGTTGAGGCCCCGCAACTCCACCTCCAGCAGGCCGGGGTCCTCGCTCAGCACCCGGTCCACGCTCACCAGGTCGGTGTCGGCGCTGGTGAGCAGCAGCACCGGTGCCGGTGGCTGCTCCACGTAGGCCCCCCTGTCTGCCTGGTCCGATCCCCCCGGTAGTGCCGCCAGCCTGTGCATCCCCCCATCCTGCTGGCTGCAGTGAGAAGATCGGGGCACGCCAGGCTTCGCCGATTCCCACGCCCCCATGCACCAGTTCCTGCCCTACGCCTGGTTCGATGGCAAGGTCGTGCGCTTCGAGGACGCCACCCTCTCGGTGGCGACCCATGCCCTGCACTACGGCACCGGCGCTTTCGGGGGCATGCGGGCCCTGCCCAATCCTGCTGACCCCAAGGAGATCCTGCTGTTCCGGGCCGACCGCCACGCCCGAAGGCTCAGCCAGAGCGCCCGCCTGCTGCTCACCGACCTGCCGGAGGACACCATCCACGCGGCGATCCAGGCCTTCCTGGTGGCGAACCAGCCCACCTGTCCGGTGTATCTGCGGCCCTTCGTGTACACCAGCGACCTGGGCATCGCCCCGCGCCTGCACAACATCGAGACCAACTTCCTCATCTACGGCCTCGAACTCGGCGACTACCTCTCGCCGGACGGGGTGAGCTGCCGCATCAGCTCCTGGACCCGCCAGGAAGACCGCTCCCTGCCCCTGCGCGGCAAGATCAGCGGCGCCTACATCACCAGCTCCCTGGCCAAGACCGAGGCGGTGAAGAGCGGCTTCGAGGAGGCGATCCTGATGAACAGCCGCGGCAAGGTGAGCGAGGCCAGCGGCATGAATCTCTTCATCGTGCGCGACGGCCAGCTGATCACCCCCGGCGTGGATCAGGACATCCTCGAGGGCATCACCCGGGCCAGCGTGATCGAGCTGGCCCGGACCATGGGCCTGGAGGTGATCGAGCGGGCCGTGGACAAGAGCGAGCTGTTCATCGCCGACGAGGTGTTCCTCAGCGGCACCGCCGCCAAGGTGACGCCGGTGCGCCGGGTGGAGACCACCGACCTGCCGGCGGAGCGTCCCGTGATGGAACGGCTGCGCGAACGCCTCACCCTGATCACGGAAGGCCGCGATCACGCCTATGACCACTGGGTGACGCGGATCCGCATCGACAGCTGAACCCGCCCCGATGACCACCACCCAGCCCCTCAGCACGCCCACGCCGTCCAGGCCCGCCCCCGGCCATTCCGGAACCTGTCTCCAACGGGTGGGATTCCTCGAGCGCCTGCACGCGCCCGAGCGCCCGGTGCTGGTGTTCGACGGGGCCACGGGCACATCCCTGCAGCAGATGAACCTCACCGCCGAGGACTTCGGTGGTGCCGCCCTGGAGGGCTGCAACGAATACCTGGTGGTCACCCGTCCCGACGCCGTGCAGGCGGTGCACCGCCAGTTCCTGGAGGTGGGCGCCGATGTGATCGAGACCGACACCTTCGGCGCCACCTCCCTGGTGCTGGCCGAATATGACATCGCCGACCAGGCCTTCGCGCTCAACAGGCGGGCCGCCGAGCTGGCCCGGCAGATGGCCGACGCCTACAGCACACCGGAGAAGCCGCGGTTCGTGGCCGGCTCCATGGGGCCCACCACCAAGCTGCCCACCCTGGGCCATGTGGACTTCGACGCGATGAAGGCCTCCTTCCAGGAGCAGGCCGAGGGGCTGCTGGCCGGCGATGTGGACCTCTTCATCGTGGAGACCTGCCAGGACGTGCTGCAGATCAAGGCGGCGCTGCAGGGGATCGAAGCGGCCTTCAGCGCCACCGGCCAGCGCCGGCCGCTGATGGTGAGCGTGACCATGGAGACCACCGGCACGATGCTGGTGGGCTCGGACATCGCCGCCGTGGTGGCGATCCTGGAGCCGTTCCCGATCGATGTGCTCGGCCTCAACTGCGCCACCGGGCCGGAGCAGATGAAGGAGCACATCCGGTATCTGAGCGAGCACAGTCCGTTTGTGGTGAGCTGCATCCCCAATGCCGGCCTGCCCGAGAACATCGGCGGCGTGGCCCACTACCGGCTCACGCCGCTGGAGATGAAGATGCAGCTGATGCACTTCGTCGAAGATCTCGGCGTGCAGGTGATCGGCGGCTGCTGCGGCACCACGTCGGCCCACATCGGTGCCCTGGCGGAGTTGGCGGCGGAGCTGGAGCCGGCCCCCCGTCCGGTGCGCACCCCCGAAACCCGGCAGGCGCGCCCCCTGCTGCAGGTGGAACCTGCGGCAGCCTCGATCTACGGCACCACGCCTTACCACCAGGACAATTCCTTCCTGATCATCGGCGAGCGGCTCAATGCCAGCGGTTCGAAGAAGGTGCGGGAACTGCTCGCCGAAGACGACTGGGACGGCCTGGTGGCGATTGCACGCGGCCAGGTGAAGGAGAACGCCCACGTGCTCGATGTGAATGTCGACTACGTCGGGCGCGACGGTGAGCGCGACATGCACGAGCTGGTGAGCCGGCTCGTGACCAACGTGAACCTGCCGCTGATGCTCGATTCCACCGAGTGGCAGAAGATGGAGGCCGGCCTCAAGGTGGCCGGCGGCAAGTGCATCCTCAACTCCACCAACTACGAAGACGGCGACGAGCGCTTCTTCAAGGTGCTGGAGCTGGCCCGGGCCTACGGGGCTGGTGTGGTGGTGGGCACCATCGATGAGGAGGGCATGGCCCGCACGGCGGAGCGCAAGTTCGCCATCGCCCAGCGCGCCTACCGCGATGCCGTGGAGTTCGGCATCCCGGCCCACGAGATCTTCTACGACCCCCTGGCCCTGCCCATCTCCACCGGCATCGAGGAAGACCGGGAAAACGGCCTCGCCACGGTGGAGGCGATCCGGCTGATCCGGGAGAATCTGCCGGGGGTCCACGTGGTGCTCGGGGTGAGCAATGTGAGCTTCGGCCTCTCACCGGCGGCCCGCATCGTGCTCAATTCGGTGTTCCTGCACGACTGCTGCCAGGCGGGCATGGACGCGGCGATCGTGAGCCCCGCCAAGATCCTGCCGCTGGCCAAGATCAGCGAGGACCACCAGCAGATCTGCCGGGATCTGATCTACGACCGGCGCCGCTTCGAGAGTGAGCAGCCCGGGGCCATCTGCACCTATGACCCGCTCACGGCCCTCACCACCCTGTTCGAGGGCGTGAGTGCCAAGGAGGCGCGCGCCTCGGGCCCCTCCCTGGCCGATCTGCCGGTGGAGGAGCGGCTCAGGCAGCACATCATCGACGGCGAACGCATTGGCCTGGAAACGGCCCTGGAGGAGGCCCTGCAGCGCTATCCGGCCCTGCACATCATCAACACCTTCCTGCTGGATGGCATGAAGGTGGTGGGAGAGCTGTTCGGCTCCGGGCAGATGCAGCTGCCCTTCGTGCTGCAGAGCGCCGAAACGATGAAGGCGGCGGTGGCCAGGCTCGAACCCCACATGGAGCGCGTGGAAGGGGAGAGCAGCAGCAAGGGCAAGTTCCTGATCGCCACCGTGAAGGGCGATGTGCACGACATCGGCAAGAATCTCGTGGACATCATCCTCACCAACAACGGCTATGAGGTGATCAACCTCGGCATCAAACAGAGCTGCGAGGCGATCATCGAGGCCCAGCAGCAGCACCAGGCCGACTGCATCGCCATGAGCGGGCTGCTGGTGAAGTCCACCGCCTTCATGAAGGACAACCTGGAGGCCTTCAACGAGGCCGGCATCACGGTGCCGGTGATCCTCGGCGGTGCGGCCCTCACCCCCCGCTTCGTGCACGGCGACTGCCGCGCCGCCTACCGGGGCCAGGTGGTGTACGGCCGTGACGCCTTCGCCGACCTGCGCTTCATGGACGCCCTGATGGAGGCCAAGGCCGCCGAGGGCTGGGACGACCTGCAGGGCTTCGTCCACGGCGTCCCCGAGGGCCTGGAGCTGGGCCAGAGCCGCCCCACGGCCGCCGGCGACGATGACGCCTCCGACCCATCGGTCCCGGCGGACGGGCCGCCGCAGTCGGCCGAACCGCTTCCGGCCAGCGACCACCGCTCCGAGGCCGTGCCCGAGGAACCGGCGCTGGAGCCGCCCTTCTGGGGCAGCCGGGTGCTCACCGAGGCCGAGATCCCACTGGAGGAGGTGTTCACCTACCTCGATCGCAACGCCCTCTTCGCCGGCCAGTGGCAGCTGCGCAAGAGCCAGCAGCAGAGCCGGGAGGCCTATGAGGCGATGCTGGCCGAGAAGGCCGAGCCCGTGCTGCAGGGGTGGATGCGCCGCTGCCTGGCCGAGGGGCTGCTCACGCCGCGGGTGGCCTACGGCTACTTCCCCTGCGGCCGCGAGGGCAACGCCGTGGTGGTGTTCGACCCGGAGCGGCGGCAGAAGCCGCTGGGCCGCTTCGTTCTGCCCCGGCAGCGGGCCGGCAACCGCTACTGCATCGCCGACTTCTACCGCGACCTGGCCACCGGCGCTGAGGGCGAGCCGCTGCCCACCGATGTGATGCCGATGCAGGCGGTGACCATGGGCGAGCAGGCCACCCGCTTCGCCCAACAGCTCTTCGCCGCCGACCAGTACACCGACTACCTCTACTTCCACGGTCTGGCGGTGCAGATGGCCGAGGCCCTGGCCGAATGGACCCATGCCCGCATCCGGCGGGAACTGGGTTTCGGCGACCAGGAGCCCGCGGCCCTGCGCGATGTGCTGGCCCAGCGCTACCGCGGCAGCCGCTACTCCTTCGGCTACCCCGCCTGCCCCAACGTGGCCGACTCGCGCCAGCAGCTCACCTGGCTCGGTGCCGAGCGCATCGGCCTGCGGATGGATGCCAGCGACCAGCTGGAGCCGGAGCAGAGCACCACAGCCCTGGTGGCCCTGCACAGCAAGGCGCGCTACTTCAGCGCCTGAATCGGGGGACGGAATCAGGTTCTGCGGGGCCTAGCGTGGTGATCGCTGCCGCCCGGAGCCCCATGGTGATCGCTGGACCTGATGGTGTGGATGCCGCGATCAGAGCCGGTGTGGACCTGGACGGCTCACCGATCCCGGAGCCCATGCTGGCCCTCTACAACGAGGTGATGGAGCTGGAGAGCCACCGGGCCCGTTCCGGCGTGACCAAATCCATGCGCAACAGGGTGGTGAAGACCGGATCGAAGCACCTGGACCAGCAGACCCTGGATGCACGCCTGAAGGCCGCGGGCTGGGAGGGCCTCAAGCCCAGGGAGATCGCCTTCTTCTACGGCTGAGCCCGGTTCATCTCAGCTGCGTGTCAGCTGCACATCTCCTCGAGCGCATCGATCACGTCCTGCTGGAACTCCTCCAGATCGGAGGAGTCGCTCAGATCAAGGCCCTCGCCGGCGGCGTTCTGGGTGAGCTCCTGGTAGTGAAAGGCTCCTTCCCCGTGGGCCAGGAACTCCACGGCAGACGGTTCACCGCTTTCCTTGTAAGCATCACAGAGGGCCAGGAAGGCCGCGTCTTCGGTGAATTCCCAGCTCATGGAGGGGTTGGCGCGTCGAACGACGGGTGGAACGCGGTCAACGACCTTTAACGCCTCCCCCCCGGATTCCGTCAACCACCTGGGCCAACTTCAGGGGGATGACGCGCAGTCCGTCACATTCGCCAGACTGTGGTGGCCGCGCATGTGGACGACGTGACCCAGACCAGTCAGGCTCCGACCCAGGCCCTCAACGTGCTGGGTGAGCCCCTGGAATCGTGCAGCTGCGAGCCGCTGACCGGCTGGTTCCGGGACGGTACCTGCCGCACCAACGGCGCCGACCTCGGTCGTCACACCGTGTGTTGCGTGGTGAACGAGGCCTTCCTCACCTACAGCCGTGCCCAGGGCAACGACCTCAGCACCCCGGCACCCCAGTTCGGGTTCCCCGGGCTCAGGCCCGGCGACCACTGGTGCGTGTGCGCGCCGCGCTGGCTGGAGGCCTACGAAGACGGCATGGCCCCACCGGTGCGGCTGCAGGCCACCGAAGCCAGCACCCTGGAGGTGATCCCCCTGGACCTGCTCCGCCAGCACCAGGCCTGAGCCGGATGCCAGCCCTTGCCGGGCCTACCAGGGGATCCTCTCGCCATTCCAGGCCCAGAAGCCGCCGCTCTGCTCGGGTCCCAGGCCCTCGAGCACATCCAGAAGGTGATGGGCGGCCCGCCCGGGGCTGAACAGACTGCCGGCAGGCACGTTGGCCTGGAACGGTGCCGAGAGGGCCGTGGCCGTGGTGCCGGGATGCAGCAGGCTGACGCAGGCCAGGGGATAACGGCGGCGCCACTCCAGGGCCAGGGTGCGAAGCAACTGGTTCTGGGCCGCCTTGGCCGCCCGGTAGCTGTACCAGCCCCCCAGGCCGTTGTCGCCGATGCTGCCCACCCGGGCCGAGAGGCTGGCGAAGTGGAAGGGGCTCTGGCGGGAGAGGGCGGCCTCCAGCGCCTGCGCCAGCAGCACAGGGGCAAAGGCATTCACGGCGAAACTGCGCTCCAGGGCGCTGCGGCGCAGCTGGGCCAGCCGCTTTTCGGGTTGAAGCTCCGGCCCGTGCAGCAGCCCCACGGTGTTGATCACCAGCCGCAGAGGGGGCCCCTGGGCCAGCTCACGGCCCAGCCTGTCAAGACTGGTGTCGCAGGTCACATCCAGCCTGAGCCAGCGCACCTCCTCGCCGGGGGGTGGCTGCCGCCGCGTCGTGGCCACCAGCTCCAGCGCGGGAGCCCGTGTGCTCAGGGCCCGCAGCAGCCCAGCACCGATGCCACCGCTGCCCACCACTAGGGCCCTTCCCTGCCAGCTGGACAGGGGAGGGTGCGTCGCGGTCATGGGGGGAGGTTCAGGCGGGGGCATGATGGCAAGGCCGATCCCTGGTCCGTCCGGTTCCGACCATGCCCCTTCGCATTGCCGTGCTCGGCCGCGGGGCCTGGGGGCAGACGCTGGCGGAGCTGTGGCAGCGCCAGGGCCATACCGTTCGCAGCTGGTCGCGGCGGGACGGAGCCTCCCCCGATGCCCTGATCCACGGGGTCGACGTGGTGGCCGTCGCCGTCGCCATGGCCGGGGTGGAAAGCCTGGCCCAGCGTCTGGGTCCGGCCTGGTGCCGCGGAACTCCCCTGCTCAGCTGCACCAAGGGCATCGACCTCGACCTGCTGGCCACCCCCTGCCAGCTCTGGCGACGCCATCTGCCTGAGGGAATCCCCCTGGTGGTGCTCAGCGGGCCGAATCTGGCCGCCGAACTTCGCCAGGGGCTGCCGGCAGCCAGCGTGCTGGCCAGCGAGGACGCCGCCGCTGCGCTGCGTCTGCAGCGGGCCCTCAGTGGCAGCAATCTGCGCCTCTACACCAACAGCGACCCCCTGGGCACCGAGGCAGCGGGGGCCCTGAAGAACGTGATGGCCCTGGCGGCTGGGATCGCCGATGGCCTCGCCCTGGGGGCCAACGCCCGGGCCTCCCTCCTCACCCGCGGCCTGGCGGAGATCGGTGTGGTGGTGGAGGGGCTGGGTGGACTGTCCGCCACCCTCTATGGGCTGGCCGGGCTTGGAGATCTGCTGGCCACCGCCACCAGCGAACTGAGTCGCAACTACCGCTGCGGGCGCCTGCTGGCCCAGGGCCATTCCCCTGCCGAGGCGGAACGCAGCATCGGTGCCACGGTGGAGGGGCTGCGCACCTCCAGGGCCGCCCTGGTGCTGGCGCAGCGCCATGGCTGGAGGCTGCCGATCTGTGCCCAGGTGGTGGCCCTGCTCGACGGACGTCTCAGCCCCGTGGATGCCGCCTGGGGCCTGATGGAGAGGGAGCTCAGACCGGAGCAGCACACCCCGCCACTGCCGCAGCCATGAACGTGCCGGCGGTGCGCATCGAAGCGTTCACGGCCCGGCGCGGCCGGTGGGGCCAGCGCTGATTCACCCCCACCGGTGAGGTGCCCCTCTGCGGCCACGGCACCCTGGCGGCCCTGCTGGACTTCGGGAGTCCCTGCGGCGTGATCGCTGCCACATTGCTGGGGAGCGGCGGCGGGAAGGCCGGCGCGATTGTGCTGCCCAGCGCGGGGCTCACCCCGCTCCTCTCCACCAGGGCGGCGGGCCACTGGACATCCCCGCTCGGAGGCTGCGTGGTGCTTCTGCCGGCGGACGCTCCCTTGGCCGCAGCGCCGCTGCCGCCATCAGCTGCGTGTTCTGGCTCCGGGACCGGGCATCGACGAGGATCCGGTGACCGGGTCGGCCCATGCCCTGGTGGCCCCCAGGTGGCTCCAGCGCTTCAGAAGCACCTGCCTGGCGGGCTGGCAGTGGTCGCCGCGTCCCGGTGGGATGGTGTGCGAACACGCGGTTTCAGGCATGATCCGCCTGACCGGAACGGGCCATCTGCTGTGGGACGGACATCTGCATCTCGACTCCGACGCCCCGACTGGGCCTGGCTGGGATCGCCTCTGGGCCTGAGGCTGCGCAGCCCCTTCACCCGTCAGTTCCTGCTGGCCATGCCGATGGCGCTGGTGGCCGTGGCCACCGGCTTCGCTGCCCAGACCCTGGCCCCCCGCAACCAGGACGCCGTGCAGGGGGCACTGCTCGACACCCTGATGGCCGTGCCCCCTCCCCCCAGGGACACGGTGGCGGCGGCCGACCAGTTGCGCCATCTGGAAGCCCGGCGGGTCGATCCGGCCTCCGCCCCCCAGGCACCGTCCCTGGGACTGGCCGTGCCAGAGGCCGCTGCACCGATCGACCTGGAGATCAGGGTGGCCCTGCTGCGGGCGGGCTCGAGCCCGCGGCTGTCCGCCCAGGGCCCCTGGCAGCTGCTCACCCGTGACGGCCAGCTGCTGCAGCAGGGGGGGGCCGGAGACCCGGTTGCACTGGCCGGGGGACTGGCGCAGGTGCCGGAAGCCTGGTTGCAGACCACGGGCCCGGCGCTGCTGGTGGATGGCCAGCCCTATGCCGGCCGGATCCGGCTGATTCAGGAGGGGGGAGCACTGCGCCTGGTCAATCACGTGGGCCTCGAGACCTACATCAGCTCGGTGGTCGGCGCGGAGATGCCCAGCAGCTGGTCGATGGAGGCCCTGCGTGCCCAGGCGGTGGCAGCCCGCTCCTACGCCCTGGCCCACATGGCCCGGCCGGCCAACCGCCACTGGCACCTGGGCGACACCACCCGCTGGCAGGCCTACCGCGGCCTCACCAGCGTTTCGGAGCGCACGCGCCAGGCCACCGTCTCCACGGCCGGGCTGATCCTCAGCTACCAGGGGGCGATCGTGGAGAGTCTCTATGCCGCCAACCGGCAGATCAGCCTGGAGGCCCACGGACACCTCGGCGCCAGCATGAGCCAGCACGGAGCCCAGGACCTGGCCCAGCAGGGGTACCGCTACAACCAGATCCTGGGCCAGTACTACCAGGGCGCCTCCCTGGCGCGGCTCAAGGCCGGTGCGGGCTGAACGTCTCTGGCAGGGAGCCCTGGAGCTGTCGGAAGCCGCCCGGGCCAGTGGTGATCTGGTGCCCCTGCGCACGGAGCTGGTGGACGACCCCAGGCTGCATCCGTTCGTGCTGCGACGGCTCCTGAGCCGTACCCCCAAGCATCTGCGGGGCGGAGGCCCCCGGCCCAACCCCTTCCTTCCCTGGGAGCCGGCCCTCGAACTCGAGCGCCTGGGCCGCAGCCACGTGGTGCTGCTCAACAAGTTTCCCGTGCAGCCGGCCCACCTGCTGCTGATCACCCAGGACTGGCAGCCCCAGACGGGGTGGATCACGGCGGCGGACTGGAGCGCGGTGGCCCACCTCGCCCGCGACACCGGTGGCTTCTGGTTCTTCAACAGCTGTGCGGCCGCCGGCGCCAGCCAGCCCCATCGCCACCTCCAGCTGTTGCCGCGCCGTGCCGATGAACCGAGCTGTCCGCTGGCGGCACACTTCCTGCGGGAGATCGCGGGGAACGCCCCCGGCTGGCCCTGGCGGTATGCCATCGCCGCCCGCCGCTCCGCCGACGATCCGCTCGAGCTGGAGCAGCTCTACCTGCGCCAGGCCAGGGACCTGGAGCTGGGGGATCCGCGCTCCGACTCCAGGCCCCATCACCCCTACAACCTGCTGTTCGACGACGACTGGTTCATCACCGTGCGGCGTGAGCAGGAGCACTGTGCCGGCTACAGCGTGAATGCCCTCGGTTTCGGCGGCTACCTGCTGGCCACGGACCGCTCCGACAGCGGCTGGCTCGAGCGCCATGGCCCCTGGGAGCTGTTGCGTCGCGTGGCCGCACCGCGCTGAGGCTCGGCAGCCGGATCCCGCCTCGATCCGTGCTTCCACCGTTGCGGAATGGCCGCCGGATCGGCGTGGCTGGATGGAGAGCTGCCCCAGGGCAACTCCCTACATCTCCTGCTATGGCTCGCCCCATGTCGACCCCCTCCTCCCTTCGCCCCTCCACTTCCGTTCAGGCCCGCAACCGGCGGGTCGAGCAGTACAGGTCCCTGGTGCGGCCGATCGCTCTCCACTACCACCGTCGCTGCGCCGAACCCCTGGACGATCTCATCCAGGTGGGTCTGCTCGGCCTGCTGCGGGCCGCTGAGCTCTACCGACCGGCCACCACCACCCCGTTCGAGGCCTTTGCCCGGCCCCATGTGCGCGGCGCCCTGCTGCACTACCTGCGGGACGTGGCTCTGCCGATCCGGCTGCCACGGCGGCTGGATGAGCAAAGGCTCCAGCTGGCGCGCCTGCGCAGCACCTGGCTGGCCAGCCACCATCGGCCTGCCACCGAGCAGGAACTGCGGGACCAGCTGGGCCTTGACCAGGGCCAGTGGACCCTGCTGCAGGCGGCGGAGCAGCTGGTGCGGGTCCAGTCGCTCGAAGCCTGGCTGGATGACGGCTCCGAGCAGCCCTCCACCGCGCTGGAGCCCCAGGCTTCCGATGCAGGTTCGGCAGACGGCACGGCCGCCGCTTCGGTCCTGCTGGCCGGGCTTGAAGAGCCCCTGCGGCTGGTGGTGGAGCGGGTGATCCTGGCCGGCTGGAGCTACCGCCGCACAGCTGCCTGGCTGCAGGTGAGCCCGATGACGGTGCAGCGCCGCCTGCGCCGTGCCCTGGGGCTGCTGCGTGACTGTCTGGTCAGTCCTGAGCCGGGGTTACGTCCCGCTGCATCTGTTGCTCCAGGGTGCTGATCGCTGCCGTCAGCGCGGCCAGCTGACGCTCCACCCCATCGCGCCAGAAGCGCAGCATGCGCAGCTTGCGTTCCTGGTACCGGCGGTGGGACGCGTGGCCGCCGTCGGCGTCGGTGCAGCAGCCAAAGGGAGGGAACATGGGGGGAATCCGACGTCGCTACGTTTCTAGCGACCCCATTCCCTCCAGCGAGAGGCTGGGGCAGCCCAGCCCAGCCCAGCCCAGCCCGCCAGCCCAGGCCAGCCCCTCACCTCACCGTTGAGCACCGACGCTTCCGGTAGGGTTGCCCCATCAGGAGATGGGTCTGCTGTTCCGGCATGGTCCCTCGCCACCAGCCCTCGCCTGGTTCCCGGCATCCGGGGGTCCGGAGGCACCGACGGCCGGCCCTGCTCCGTGCCGATCAGGCCGCTACCCCCCATCGCAGATCCACGCTGCTCAGTTCTTTCACCCCCGAAGAAGTTTGAGACCGTTGGTTGCCTCCCGGCTGTGCCCCTTCACCGCAGGCCTGGTGCCAGTGGCCATCGTCGCCGCCGTGGCCGTGGCGTCCTGTCCGGTGCAGCCGGCCCAGGCAGCGGTGGCGCTGATGGCGGGTCAGCGGGCGCGCCCCCTCAACGGCACCTTCAACAAGGTGCCGGTGCTCCATTCCAACCAGCCCGAGGAAGTGGAAGGACCCGGCATCCTGATCACCACCGAGCCGGGCGTGTCCTACGCGGCCGAGGACGGTCGGGCGCTGCGCAATGCCGAATTCACGTTCAACGGTGAATTCGGCCTGCACATGCACCACAAGTATTTCCCCACCTACCGCAGCCAGATCCGCCCCGGAGAGCGGCGCACCGAACTCACGCTCGGGCTGATCCTGATCAATCCCGGGCAGCGACCGGTTCAGATCCAGTTCGAGCGAGGAGCGGTGCGCAACAGCTTCGAGGCTCCCTACCTCGCCAACCATCTGATGGGCGTCAAGCCCCTGGGGGTGCGTCCCTGGAACACCGGTCCTGGGGATGCCACGGCCGTCCAGATGCTGCGAGGCAACCTGGATCGGCGGCTCACTGACCAGATCACCATCCCGCCGCGCAGCCGGGTGGTGCTGTTCCGCACCCAGCTCCCGGCCCTCGGCATCGCCAATGCCCTGCTGCGCGGGCGGAGCACCGGCCCGTTCCAGATGGCGGTGGTGGCCGCCAGCAATCCCTACAGCGATGCCGATCTGGTGGCGGTACTCGACCAGCGACGCCTGGCTCCCGGTCGCGTGTATCTCAACCAGGTGGCCGCCATCAACAACCGCCGCGTGTTCTCGCGGGTGGGGGGAGTGGCCCTCGGCGACGAGTACACCGCCGCGATCAAGCATGACCTCAACCGGGAGGGTGCCCTGCATGTGCCGCTCACCAGCACGGTGCGCCATCACTTCGGCACCAAGGACATCCAGGTGAATCCCCTGGCCAGCCGCATGATCGATTCCTCCCTCGACAACGTCGGCACCTATGGCGTTCGCTTCGACGTCGATCTGAATCTCTACGGCTCAGGTCCCTACGAGCTGGTGATGAGCCACCCCACCGTGGCGGGGCTGAACCCCTTCACAGCCTTTCGTGGCTCCATTCAGATCCGCACCGCCGAAGGCCTGCAGGAGGTGCACGTCGGCCTGCGTTCCGGCCAGAGCCTTTCCCTCACCAGCCTCAATCTGCGGCCGGGCGTCAGCAATCCCGTGCGTGTGAGTGTGGTCTATCCCGCCGACGCCACCCCGGGCCATCTGCTCAGCGTGGTGCCGGCCACCCAGCTGGCCATGGTCCAGGCCCGGGAGGAGGAGCAGCAACGCCAAGCCGCCGCTGCGGCGGCCCAGCCGGGAGCGGCCCAGCCGGCGGCCCCCCGGCCAGCGGCCCCCAGACCGGCGCCGGCACCTGCGGCTGCTGCGGCCATGCCGGCAGCGCCGCTGCCCCGCACCCTTCCCCCCACCAACGCCGCCACGCCGGGCCCGGCGACCCGGGCCCGGCCGCCTGCGCCCACGGCCACACCGGTGAGTCCGGCCCTGCTCGATCGCTATCAGGAGGCTCTCGAGGCGCAGCGGCGTGCCTTGCGCGAGCTGATGGGGCCTTGAGCACGTGACCACGGCGGACCCTTCCTTGAACAGTGGCTGAGCAGGAGCAGGACGACCGTCGCCAGATCAGCCTGCGGCTGCCCGAGGAGCTGATCAGCCGCATCGATGCGCTCAAGGGGGAGTTCGGCTGTCGCAGCCGCGGCGCCATCGTGGAACGGCTGCTGCAGAGCCTGCTGGCGACCGACGAGGAAGGTCCCAGCGACTGCATCGCGAGCTTCGATCCACAGAGCCTCGATCCACAGAGCCTCGATCCGCAGGGCATCCATTCGCCTGCCCGGGAGGCAGCGCAGGGCCGGAGTCCGTCGGCCGCTGCGGCGGCGGTGGCACCCTCGGATCCTCCATCCCCCAACGACCCACTCCCCAACGGCCTTTCAACCAACGACCCGTCAGCCGAATCGCCGAGCGCTCTGGACAGCGGTTTTGATGAGCGCGGCGCACTCGTGCTGCGCCTGGGCAGCACGGCAGGCGATCTGGTGCTCGATGCACCGATGCCGAGCGGAGATGGAGAGCAGGCTCAGTCCGGTGCCGCGACGGCCAGCTCGGCTGATCCGCCGGGCCGTGGGGCCCCCAGCCGCGGCATCGATCTGCCGGGCTTCGTGCAACGCCGCACGGACCAGTTGCGCCGCAGTCTTCACCCCACGGCGGCGGAGGCCTCCAGCAGTCTGGAGCCGCTTCCCCAGGTGCCGGCCGCGAGGATCGCCAGTGCTCTGGCCAAGGCTGAGGCCCACTGGCATGAGCTCTACGGGCAACCGGCCAACCCGGCGGTGCTGGAGGCGGCCATGCTGTGGATGGCCCAGGACGTGTGGCCCCAGAGTGATCAGAGCGAGGGCCGACCGTTCACCTGGTCGCTGGCCAGCGCCGTGATGCGCCAGCTGACCCCTGACTGGCCCGACCTGCCCCCCTCGTTCGGCCGGGTGATGGTGACGGCAGGGGTTCTGGAGGATCCGTTCAGCAGTGCCACGCTTGAGCTTCGGATCCCCACCTTGATCCGGCGCTTCGTTCACCGCTTCCGCCGGCGCCGACCAGGTGCCACGTTCCAGACGCTGGAGCACACGATGACCCTTCACGGTGCCCTGAAGCTGCTGGAGCTTCCCACCGATCCCGGTCAGCGTCTCACCCTGCCGCAGATCCGTGAGGCCTACAGGGAGATGGCCCTGGCCCACCATCCCGATGCCGGCGGCTCCGAGGAGGCGATGCGCCGCCTCAATGAGGCCTATCAGTTGCTCAAGGAGCTCTACCGCACACCCTGAAGCAGGAGACGCCGAACAGGCCTGTCTCACCCCTGTCGAACAGGACCCTTTCCAGGTCCTGGAAATAGTCCCGGATGAGACCTCTGGGATATCCGAAGGTCTCCCGCCTCCCTTGCGATTGCCGTGTTGTGGCGCCGTGGAGGGTGTCCGCGCCGCACGGCGGGAAGGGCTGCAATGGGGAGCCCTGCGGGGCAGCAGTGACGCGTCTCAGGGGTCGCGTGCTCGACACTTCATAAGACCAGGACTGAGACCGTAACGCGACCAGCAAGACTATGAATTGTTCGCGATTCTGCCCTGCGTTGTTGAGTTCTACCCCCTGGCCGACTGCTCCCCACGCCCCTTCCAGAGAGCAGGACTGGTGGCCAATCACCTCCGGCCAGGCGTGTCCAAGGGCGTGAACAAGGCCTCAGAGAGGCTGCTGGAACTGGGATGGGCTCGGCTGCGTACCTGTGTCTGATGCAGATACGCAGCCCCGTCCCGCCGCTGGCGGCCACGGCGGCTCCCTGTTCTGCGGTCCTGGTTTCTCCGGTCCTGGCGAAGAAGCGTGTCGCCCTCTGCCACAACACCTGGCCGCGGCGCAGGGCCGCTCCACTCACGTCTCTAGAGTCTCATCCAAGACCAGAACCAGGTCTGATGACGCGACCTGAATGAGACAGTTGCTATGGGGTGGCAAACACCCGCCCGCCTGACCAGGCCGGCTTCAGGCGCCGACCAGGAGTCGGGCGGTCAGGGGTGCCATGCAGTCACGTCGTGAGCTCTCCCTCCGTTCTCAGTTGCGAATCAGAAGTGGACTAGCTGTTGGACTTCGATGAGTCTTCCGGGATCACGCCGTATCGGCTCAGTGCGAATTCCGTTGGCGCCGTGGTCTGCCTGCAGGCATTCGAGCCTCACCGCGACCGCTCACATGCCGCCCTGCATCCTCCACGCCGCTGGATCCCACCCCGGTGCATTGCCATGCCAGAACCCCCAGGCTGGCGATGGCCAGCCTGGGGGTGGAACGGGTGCGTCCGGCGGCGGACTTCAGGTGGGGGTCTGCATCCCCTGGATCAGATAGTCGAAATAGGGTGCGGCCATGGCGGCTTCCTCCGTGCCGAGCAGCGACAGCGCGGCGTCCTTCAGGGTGCGCATCGCTTCCACCATGCCCGGCATCGGCACGCCGAGGCTGTTGTACATCTCGCGGGCACCCACCAGGCCGATCTGCTGGATCTGTTCGGTGCTGCCGGCGAGCACGCCGTAGGTGACCAGCCTGAGGTACCAGCTGTAATCGCGCAGGCACTGGCCGCGTTGTTTCTGGCCGTAGGCGTTGCCGCCGGGGGCCACGTACTCCGGCTTGCGGCTGAACAGCTGCTTGGCTGCCTCATCGACGATTTTCTTCTCGTTGTCGGTGAGCACCCGCACCACGAAGAGGCGTTGGGCACCCCCACTGAGATAGTCCACCATCGAGCGGAGCTCACCGCCGCTCGGGTAGCGGAGCTGATCATCGGCCTGAAGGATCAGATCCCGAACGACGCTCATTGCAGCGACCAGACGCAGGCACGAGTGTATCCACTCTGCAGGCTTGTCCTGCGGTAGCCGGACAAGGTGTAACGCCCGTTTGCACGCCTAGGGTCAGACGGTTGCCAGGAACGTGTGGGAGAACGGGTGGAGATCCGCATCGATGGTCTCTCCCATGACGGACAGGGGGTGGGGCGTCACGACGGCGTGGCCTGCTTCGTGCCCGGCGCCCTGCCCGGTGAGCGGGTCACCGTCCGGCTGGTGCACCGTGCCCGGCGCCACTGGCTGACAAGCCTGGAGGAGGTGCTCACGGTCTCGCCGGCCCGCCGCCGCCCGCCCTGCATCCTCGCCGACCACTGCGGCGGGTGCAGCCTCCAGCATCTCGTCGATGCCCAGCAGGCCCACTGGAAGGAGCAGAGGGTGCGGGAGGCCCTCGAGCGGATCGGCGGGCTGGCGACCCCGGTGGCCGCGGTGATCACGGCGCCTGCCGCCCTGGGCTACCGCAACCGCGCCATCATCCCGCTGGAGCGACGCCCGGACGGCCGCCTGCGGGCCGGTTATTACCGGCGCGGCACCCACCGCATCGTCAACATGAGCCGTTGTCCGGTGCTGGATCCGCGCCTGGACGCCCTGATCGCCCCGCTCAAGGCCGATCTGGACACCAGCGGCTGGCCCGTGGACCGGGAACTGGCCGGCCCGGGCGGACTGCGCCACCTGGCGCTGCGGATCGGCCACCACAGCGGGGAGGTGCTGCTCACGCTGGTGAGCAGCCATCCGGACCTCGATCAGCTGCCCCGCTGGGCCGAGCGCTGGCAACAGCGCTGGCCCCAGCTCGTGGGGGTGACGCTGAATCTGCAACCCCAGCCCACCAACACCCTGCTCGGTGCGGAGACGGAGCTGGTGGCCGGCCGCAGCTGGCTCGCCGAGCGCTTCTGCGGTCTGGAGCTGCGCATCGCCAGCGACACCTTCTTCCAGGTGAACACGCCCCAGGCCGAGCGGGTCGTCCCGCTGCTGCTGCAGGCGCTGGAGGGCGTCAACCCCGGACTGCTGGTGGACGCCTACTGCGGCATCGGCACCTTCAGCCTGCCCCTGGCCCAGGCCGGCTGGCGGGTGCACGGGCTGGAGCGCAACCCCGAGGCCGTGCGTCTGGCGGCTCTCAACGCGGCGGTGAACGGCCTCGCCGCGGTGGCCAGCTTCGAGGCGGGGGAGGTGGGCACGCTGCTGCCGTCCTGGCTGCCCCGCTGCCAGGCGCTGTTCCTCGATCCGCCCCGCCGGGGCCTCGATGGGGCGGTCCTGGCGGCCCTGCAGGCGTCCCCCCCCCCCTGCTCCTCTACCTGAGCTGCGATCCGGCCACCCTGGCCCGCGATCTCGGCCAGCTCTGCCGCTCCTGCGGCTATGGGGTGAGCACGGTGCAGCCGCTGGACTTCTTTCCCCAGACCAGCCACGTGGAGACACTGGCAGTGCTGCGGCGCCACGGGGGGTGACCCCCACAGCGCAACTCAGCAGCGCAACTCAGCAGCGCAACTCAGCAGCGCAACCGGGCTCCCAGCTGCTGCTCCAGGGCCGCGCGGATGCGGCCGTCCACCGCCTCCAGGTCGCTGTCGGTGAGGGTTCGGGCGGGATCGCGGTAGCGCAGGCGGAAGGCCTGGCTGCACTCCCCTTCAGCCAGCTGGTCACCCGCATAGCGATCCACCAGCTCCACCTGCTCCAGCAGGGGCTTGCCGGCCTTGCGGATCACCTGCAGCAGGTCGGCGGCCCGGGTGTTCGCCGGCACCACCAGGGCCAGATCCCGCTCCGCCGCCGGCACGGTGGGAAAGCTGCGGAAGCTGGGCTGCCAGCGGTTCGGCCGGGTGGCGGCGGTGAGCAGCGGCGCCAGGTCAAGCTGGAACAGATAGGTGGCGCCGGGAAGGTCCTGGGCTTCGGCGCTGGCGGGATGGAGCTGGCCGAACCAGCCCGCGGGCCTGCCCTCCACCACCACCTGGCAGCTGCGTCCGGGATGCAGCAGGGCGTGGCCGCTGAGCACCCGGTCCTCGCTGCTGATCCGGAGCGCGGCCAGCCCCTGCTGGAGCACCCCCCGGGCCGTGAAGTAGTCGGGCAGACGGGGTTTGGCGCTGGTGGTCCAGCGTTCGGAGCGACGCTCCCCGCAGATCACCCCCACCAGCTGCTGGGTCTGTTCGCCACGCCCATCGAAGACCGCGCCGATCTCGAAGCCCCAGAAGCCGGGTTGGCCGCATTGCAGGTTGCGCCGCGCCGCCGCCAGCAGCTCGCTGTGCAGCTCGTCGCGCAGATGGCCGTAATCGGCCAGCAGCGGATTGGCCAGGGGCAGCCGGGCCTCCCCCTCGGGCACGAGCGAGAGATGGCAGAGCTCCTGCAGCCCGGCAGCGCAGAGCGCCTGCCGCAGGCGGCGCTCTGCCTTCTGGGCCGGGTCGAGGCCGCCGGGCTCGATCGGGTCAGGCAGGTGGCAGGCGAAGTGGTCGTAGCCCACGAGCCGCGCCACTTCCTCGATCAGATCCACCTCGCGCTGCAGGTCCAGGGCCCGGGCGGGCGGCACCCGCAC
This sequence comes from Cyanobium sp. NIES-981, assembly GCF_900088535.1. Lineage (NCBI taxonomy): Bacteria > Bacillati > Cyanobacteriota > Cyanophyceae > Synechococcales > Prochlorococcaceae > Cyanobium > Cyanobium sp. NIES-981. The sequence goes on from NZ_LT578417.1 coordinate 497,120, forward strand.
CAGCCAGCCCTCCCCGCTCTCCTCGAGGGAACAGCCCAGCGCCTCCAGGGTCTGCACGATCCGCCGGTCGTCCAGATCCTCCGGGCCGTCCTCGCCCAGCACCGGGCCGAGCATGTTGTGCAGGGCGTCGCGGCGCAGCGGCACGGGAGCGGTGGGGCTGCCCGGCCGCTGGTGCACCCAGCGCCCCTGCACGCGCGCCCCCGCCAGCTCGCCCAGGAGCTGGCAGGCCCGATCGCACGCCGCCAGGGTGGTTTCGGCAGGGAGGCCCTTCTCGAAGCGGCTGCTGGCTTCGGTGCGCAGCCCCACGCTGCGGGCGGAGCGCCGCACGTCCTGGGCTGCGAACACCGCGGCCTCCAGCCAGAGGCTGCGGGTGTGCTCCTGCACCGCTTCGCCGCTGCCCCCCATCAGCCCAGCCAGGGCGATGGGCCGGTCCCGGTAGGTCACCACCAGGGCCTCCCCGTCCAGGGGCCGTTCCTCCCCGTCCAGGGTGGTGAGGCTCTCGCCCTGGCGGCCCTGACGCAGGCCGATCGCCGCGGGGTCGGGGCTGCCCCCCTCCAGGGCCGCCAGCCGGTCGCGATCAAAGGCATGGAGCGGCTGGCCGGTTTCCAGCATCACCAGATTGGTGATGTCCACCACGTTGTTGATCGGCCGGATGCCGGCCTTCTGCAGCCGCTGCTGCAGCCAGCGGGGCGAGGGGGCCACGCTGACGCCCTCCAGGGCCGTGAGGCTGAACAGGCCGCCGCGCTCGATGGTCTGGCGATCGGCGGCCGTCACCGCCAGCGGTTCGCCGCTGCAGCCCGGAGCCGCGGCGGGCAGGGTCGTCTCCAGCCCCAGCAGTGCCGCCACCTCCCTGGCCATGCCCTGCATCGAGAGGCCATCGGGCCGGTTGGCGGTGATGGCCAGCTCCAGCACCGTGTCATCGAGGCCCAGGCTCGGACCCACGGGGCTGCCGATCGGGGGCACCTGCTCCAGCAGCTCCTCCAGCACCGCGATGCCGCTGGAGCCATCCTCAAGGCCCAGCTCGGCCAGGGAGCAGATCATGCCGCTGCTGGCCACGCCCCGCAGCGTGGCGGGCTTGATGGTGAGATCCACCGCCGGCAGGCGGGTGCCCACCAGGGCCACCGGCACATGGATGCCCTGGCGCACGTTGGCGGCACCGCAGACGATCTGAAGGGTCTCGGCGGCGCCCACATCCACCTGGCACACGCTGAGCTTGTCGGCGTTGGGATGGGGGCTGCGATCCCGCACCAGACCCACCACCACGCCCTCGGCCTGGGCTGCCAGGTCCTCGACCGCCTCCACCTCGAAGCCCGCGATCGAGAGCCGCTCGGCCAGCTCTGCCGTTGCGGGCCAGGCTGCGGAGGTCGCCGCCGGGCCGCCCACCAGCTCTCGCAGCCACTGGAGCGATACCCGCATGGCGTTGCACGTTCAACAGGAACGGCGGATCCTAGGGAGGCACCGCCACTGGGCCCTCGGCCCGCTCCTGCCGGGGGCAGACCCCATCGGGAGGTAAGGTGCGACATTGTCCTTTCGCATCGCACACGCGGCGCAACGTCCTTCATGGCTAAGAACAAGGGCGTCCGGATCGTGATCACCCTCGAGTGCACGGAATGCCGGTCCAACCCCGCCAAGCGGTCTCCTGGGGTGTCTCGTTACACCACCGAGAAGAACCGCCGCAACACCACCGAACGGCTGGAACTGAAGAAATTCTGCCCGCACTGCAACAAGTCGACCGTTCACAAGGAAATCAAGTGAACGCCACTTCCCGCTGAACCCTCCGGGTCACGGGACTGCCAGCGGCCTTGTCTCAGTTCTTCTCCATTGCCCCCATGTCCAGCTCGTTTTTCAAGAAGCGCCTCTCCCCGATCAAGCCGGGTGATCCGATCGACTACAAGGACGTCGATCTGCTCAAGAAGTTCATCACCGAGCGCGGCAAGATCCTGCCCCGCCGCCTCACCGGCCTCACCGCCAAGCAGCAGCGCGATCTCACCAACGCAGTCAAGCGTGCCCGCATCGTGGCCCTGCTGCCCTTCGTGAACCCCGAAGGCTGAAGCCCCTGGCCACGCCCCCATTCCACCCCGGCGATCTCGTCGGTGTGAAGGACGAGCGCGGTTCCCATCTGGCGGTGGTGCTGCAGGACCATGGCTCGAAGCTCGACCTCTCCGTCGGGTTTCAGCACAGACATCAGCAGCTGCCCCGGCGCACGGCCACCCTGCTCGTTCCCTTCACCGATGGCGGCGACCCGCCCGTCAGGCTGGGCCTGCCTCCCTGGACCTTCACGGACCAGGATCTGGCGGAAGCCCTGCCCCCCCGGCGGGACTTCGCCGCCGCCTGGCTCCTGCTCGCCGATGGCGACCAGGCCTGGGCCTTGCCGGAGTGGGTGGAGCTGGTGTGCAGCCGCAGCGATCCCGCAGCGCTGGCGGCCTGCTGGCTGTGGCTGCATGGCTCCCAGCTCCTGTTCCGTCTGCGTCATCAGGGCATCAGCGCCCGCTCTCCCGACGACCTGCGGCGACTGCGGCGTGAGCAGCACCGTCTGGCGCTCGATCAGCGGAGCCAGCGGCAGTGGCATGAGGCCCTCAGGCGCCGGGAACCGCTGCGGCGTTCCTCGCTCGGCCCCCAGCAGGAGCGGGAGCTGGATCTGCTCCTGGCCGTGGCGGCCGGCCAGGATGCCACGGACCTGCCAGTGCCGCTGCGCCGGGCGCTCCAGGCCGCCCACTGCCCAGCGGACAGCGGTGGCGTCCGCCACCTGCTGGTGGATCTGGGCCAGTGGGATCCCCATCACCTCCCCTCCCTGCACGCCACCACCTGGGAGACGGGCTTCAGCGCCGAGCTGGAGGCGGAGGCCCAGCGGCTGATCGCCCAGGCCTCCGAGGCGCGGCCTGGGGATGACGATCGCCTCGACCTCACCGCCCAGCATTGCGTCACGATCGATGACGCCGACACCCGGGACATCGACGATGCCCTCGGGCTGGAGCGTTGTCCGGACGGCGCGCTCCGCCTGTGGATCCACATCGCCGATCCGGGCCGTCTGGTGGCCGTGGATTCGCCCCTGGATCTGGAGGCCCGGCGGCGGGGCAGCAGCCTCTATCTCGCCAGCGGAACCCTGCCGATGTTCCCTGAGGCGCTGGCCACCGGGCCCCTCAGCCTCGGCGCCGGACGGCGCAACGCGGCCTGGAGCCTGGCGGTGGTTCTCGATCCCGAGGGGGCCGTCACCACGTTCCGGCTGGTGCGCAGCTGGGTGCGTCCCACCTACCGCCTCAGTTACGCCGATGCCGATGAGCTGATCGATCTGGCCCCACCCGAGGATCCGGATCTCGCCGATCTGCATGCCCTGCTGAACCGGCGTCGCCGCTGGCGGACTGCCCGGGGGGCCATTCTGATGGACCAGCCCGAGGGCAGGATCCGCGTGCGGGATGGCCAGCCCGAACTGGAGCTGACCGAACCGAGTGCGGCACGCCTGATGGTGGCCGAGGCCATGATCCTGGCCGGCGCGGTGGTGGCCGCCTACGGAGAGGAGCACCACCTGGCCCTGCCTTACCGCAGCCAGATGCCCGCCGAGCTGCCGCGACCAGCCGAACTGGAGGCGCTGCCCGCAGGCCCGGTGCGCCATGCCGCCATCAAGCGCTGCCTCAGCCGCGGCCATACCGGGGCGACGCCCCGGGCCCATTTCACTCTGGGGTTGCCGGCCTACGTGCAGGCCACCTCACCGATCCGCCGCTATGGCGACCTGGTGGCCCAGCGTCAGCTGCTGGCCCTGCAGCAGGGCCAGACCCCCCTGGATGCCGATGCCCTGCAGGCCCTGCTGCAGGAGATCGAGGATCCGATCCGCCAGGGCCTGCAGATCAGCCGGGAGGATCAGCGGCACTGGCAGCAGGAGTGGTTCTCCAGGCAAGGGGCGTGCCAGTGGCAGGGCCAGTTCCTGCGGTGGTTGCGGGCCCAGGACCAGCTCGGATTGGTGCATCTCGAGGAGCTGGCCATGGATCTGGCGGCCCTCTGTCCGGCGGGGTCCGAGCCTGGAGATGCCCTGATCGTGCGCGTGCAGCTGGTGGATCCCCTGCGGGATCAGCTGCGCCTGATCGCCTCCTCCTGAGTCCCTCAGGACTGCAGCCGCGACAGCCGCAGCCAGGGCCCCCAGGGGTTGGCGCAACCGATCAGCCGCGCCACCCGTGGCGTCTCCAGCTGCTGGAGCCAGCGATGCAGGGCGGGCTCCAGGGTGATCACCGGCCAGCTCCGCTCCCGGGTCTCCAGGCTGTAACGGCCAGCCCCATCGCTGTGCAGCCTTCCCTCCCAGAGCCGTTCATGGGGCTCAGACGGCGCCTCGCAGGGGTCCAGCTCAGCACCCGTGCCCCTCAGGGTGCCATCCGCTTCGAGGCGGGAAGGATCGTCGAGGGCGGCGAGCTGGCGTTCCCGCCAGGCGGGGTGGTGCCAGGGGGTGTCCCACAGGGGAAGAGGCCCGGCCGGCGCCTGGGCATCCAGCACCAGGGCATGCTGCAGCCGGCGCACCGGCAGGGTCGCCGGCAGGCAGCCCAGCTGATGGCACAGGGCCGCAGCCTGGCCGGCCGCCTGCCCCACGTTGAGCACCAGGGGCTGCAGCCGGGTGGCGCCATTGGCCATGTGACTCACACTGATCCCCTTGTCGGCCGCCATCAGGTTCGCCGTGTCCCGGCTCACGAGCGCGCTGAAGGGGAGGCAGAACGGCGTGCCGCTCCAGCGGCCTCCCCACGCACAGCTCTTGGGTGCGAGCGGCCAGTCCCTCCCCGGGTAGTGGTGGTCGTTGGCGTAGTTGCCCACGGCCACCGCCTCCACCTCCCCCTCCCGGCGGGGCAGGGGGGCCAGGCTCGCGCCGCTCCCCTGCGGCAGGAGCTGCTGTTCGATCACCGTGCCCACGCCCTTGAGGCGTCTGCCCTCCCGCCAGTAGGGCATCAGGGCCAGGGGGGAGGGGCCCTGCAGCGCCGGTTCCAGGGCCGATCGGGGAAACACCTCCGCCAGCGAGATCCAACCGCCACTGGCCTGCTCGAGGGCGGCCGCGAAGGCCAGGCTGTGCTCCCGCATTGCGCGGTTCAGGTCGTCCTCCCGGCTCGCTGCGTCGCCGAAGGCTGCCCCGAGGCCGTGGTGCCAGTCGTTGCCCTCCAGGGGCCAGTTCAGCATCACCAGGCCACCCGGCAGACGGCCGTAGGTGATCGTGCGCTCCAGCCCGAAGCGGCTGGTGGCTCCGGCGAAGGGTTCGGGCAGGGCCTGCCCCGGATCAGGCCCGGGGGCATCGCCCCGCAGCTGCCCCATCACCACCCAGGTGGGCGACTGCACCGGCTGGCTGCTGAAGAACGGCTCTCCAGCGATGGCACTGGCGGCGGGTGCGCTCGGTTCCTGCCAGCGCTCCTTCGGCTCCCAGCCCAGCCGGTATCCTGCCCCCGCCATGGCGATCAGCTCGCCGCGGTCGCTGCCGTCGATCACGATGCCGTCGTGCACCGGCAGCGCCACGGTCTCACCGGTGGGCTGCCCGGCCCTGCGCCGCTCCAGCACCAGTCGGCTCACCCGGTCCTGCCGCCGCTCCACCTCCAGCAGCCGGCAGTTGGGCCACCAGGCCAGCGGCGCTGCCGCCGCCACCCACTCCCTCAGGATCGCCTCGGCCGTGGCGGGGCGGTAGCCGAAACAGCTCACCCAGTTGTGGTCCAGACCCTCCGGTTCACGCTGGGCCAGCTCCCGCAGCAGGGCCCCCCACAGGCCGGTCTGCCAGGGCGTGAGCTCGTTGCCATCCGGGCAGCACACCCCGGCGGCGCTCACCATGCCCCCCAGCCAGGCCCCCGGCGTCAGCAGCAGGGTCGGTGTGCCCGTCCGTCCGGCCTGGAGGGCGGCCGCCACCCCCCCCGTTCCTCCACCCCACACCACGACGGGATACCGCTCGTCTTGCATCGGGGTTCAGGGAACTCGGGGGTGGGCCAGGGAATGATGGGTAGGATCCGGCCCCGGCACAGGTCCGCTGCAGCGGCGCAACGAGCCCGGAGTACCGCGAGCCCGGAGTACCGCCGGACCATCCCCCGCCGCATGTCTTACACCCTCACCACCCCGCTCTACTACGTCAACGATCGCGCCCATCTGGGCAGCACGTACACCACCCTGGCCTGCGATGCGATCGCCCGTTACCAGCGGCTGTGCGGGCAGGAGGTGGTGTTCATCACCGGCTGTGATGAGCATGGGCAGAAGATCCAGCGCACTGCCGAGGCCGCCGGGGTGAGCCCCCAGGACCACTGCGACCGGGTCAGTGCGGGCTACCGCGACCTCTGGGAGCGCTGGCAGATCAGCCACGACCGCTTCATCCGCACCACCGATCCCCGCCACCGGGAGCTGGTGGCCCAGTTCTTCGCCCGGGTGGAGGCGAAGGGCGATGTGGTGGAAGGCCGGCAGCAGGGCTGGTACTGCGTGGCCTGCGAGGAGTTCAAGGACGATCCCCACGAGGCTCAGGACCCGGAATGCTCCACCCACCGCCGCCCCCTGGAGTGGCGCGATGAGGTGAATCTGTTCTTCCGGCTGTCCCGCTACCAGCGCGAGATCGAAGCGCTCATCGCTCAGCCGGGCTTCATTCAGCCGCCCAGCCGGCGCCGCGAGGTGGAGAATTTCGTGGCCCAGGGCCTGCGGGATTTCTCCATCTCCAGGATCGACCTGCCCTGGGGGATCCCGGTGCCCGGCCATCCCGGCCACACCTTCTACGTGTGGTTCGATGCCCTGCTCGGCTACCTCTCCGCCCTGCTCCAGGCCGAGGGCAGTGCGCCGGCGGAGCCCGTCGCCCTGGACACCCTGCTGCAACGGGGGTGGCCGGCCCAGCTGCACGTGATCGGCAAGGACATCCTGCGCTTCCATGCCGTGTACTGGCCCGCCATGCTGCTCTCGGCCGGACTGCCCTTGCCGGAGCGGGTGTTCGGCCATGGCTTTCTCACCCGGGAAGGCCAGAAGATGGGCAAATCCCTGGGCAACGTGCTGGATCCGGACGTGTTGCTGGAGCGTTGCGGCCGCGACGCCGTGCGCTGGTACCTGCTGCGGGACATCCCCTTTGGTGAAGATGGGGATTTCCAGCAGCAGCGCTTCACGGATCTGGTCAACAACGACCTGGCCAACACGATCGGCAATCTGCTCAACCGCACCAGCTCGATGGCACGCAAGTGGTTCGATGCGGCCGTTCCCCCCGCCGGCGACGCCCTCTCGGCGGAGCATCCCCTGGCCCTGGCCGCCCGCCTGGCCGGCCAGCAGGCCTGCGATGGCCTCGATGCCCTTGATTTCCGCCGGGCGGCCGAGGCGGTGCTGCAGCTGGCGACCGCGGCGAATGGCTACCTCAATGACCGGGCTCCCTGGAAGCAGATGAAGCTCCCCGACCAGGAGGTGCGCGTGGGGGCCGACCTCTATGCGGTGCTGGAAGCGGCCCGCTGGCTGGCGGTGCTGCTGGCGCCGCTGGTGCCCGATCTCTCGGCACGCATGCTCCAGCAACTCGGCCTGGAGCCCTTCCCCAGCGGCACCGACGCCTCGCCGGCTCCACCCTCCCCAGGACAGCCCACTGCCTGGCTCGCCGCCCAGCGGTGGGGCGGGCTGCCGGCCGGTCAGGCCCTGCCGCCGCCCGAACCGGTGCTGCTCCGTCTTGAACTCGATGCTCCGCTGTGAGCTGCCGTCACCCCATGGCCACGGGCCTCGGGCTCACCCTCCTGCTCGCCTCCTGTGCCAGCCCCCCAGCCGAGCCTGAAGCTGCCCCCCCCTTCGTGTTCCGCAGCCTCGATCTGCGCCAGCAGGATGGAGAGGGCAGGACGCTGTGGGAGCTGACCAGCCCGGAAACGCGGTACGACCTCAGCCGCCGCGTGGCCCAGGCCCGGGATCTGCGGGGCGTGCTCTACAGCCAGGGCAAACCCCTCTACCGCTTCACCGCCGCCAACGGGGTGGTGCTCAACGATGGCGAGCTGGTGCAGCTGGAGGGCCCGACCCGGGTGCAGCGGCTCGAAGGCGGTGAGCGGCCCCTGGTGATCACGGCCCTTCGCGTGCGCTGGTACCCGGCACGCAAGCTGATGGAGCTCGATCGCGCTCCGGTCGCCACCCAGGATGACCTGCGCCTCACCAGCCGGCGGGTGCGCTTCCTGATCGGTGAGGATCGCCTGGAGCTGGTGGGGACCCCCACCCTCGTGCGCTCGGGCGTGGATCCCCTGCGTCTGGTGCTCAGCCGGGCGGATTGGTCGCCCGGCAGCGGCGCCCTGCGGGGCCGGGGGCCCGTGCAGGGGGAGCGCGCCGTGCCGGACCGGCCTCCCCAGCGCCTTACGGCCCCCTCGCTCACCGCCAACACCCGCAGCCGCACGATCGACCTGCAGGCCCCGGTGCGGGTGGTGGATCCCGGCCAGAAGGGAGAGCTCCTGGCCCGCAGCACCCGAATGGACCTGCAACGCCGGCTGATCACCAGCGACGAACCCTTCGAGGGGCGACTGGGCCAGTCCACGCTGCGCGGGACCGGGTTCGCGCTCAATTTCGCCAGCACCACGGTGGTGGTGCCCTCCGCCTGCCAGCTGAACCAGCCCGGCGAAAGCCTGCGGGCGGAGCGCTGCCAGTGGAACTGGGCCACGGGAGCTGTGGAGGCCAGCGGCGATGTGACCCTCCGCCGGCGGGAGAACGACCAGGTGACCCGGGCCGAACGGCTCACCGCCAGGGCGGAGAAGGACGGTTTCGTGCAGTTCGGCGGGCCCGGTGCGCGGGTCAGGACCCAGCTGCGGCTTCCGGAGGCTCCGGGCCGGCCGCGGGACGGTCGGGCTGCACCCGCTCCAATCGGGTTGTGAGCCGCTGGGCCCAGCCCTCGAGCCAGGTGAGATCGCTGCGACTGAAACAGCGCACGGACCAGCCGCCCACCAGCAGCAACCCCTGCTCGCCCAGGGGCTGCACCACCACGGCGGGCAGCCCGGGCAGCAGGGTCTCGAATTCGGCGCGTCCTGGATAGAGGCGCAGGTTCACCAGCGACACCGGTTGCTGCCGCGCCAGAGCACGGGCGCAGATGGCGCCAGGGTGGAAGGGCGTGGCCGTCAGCAGGCCCCGGCGCAGCAGCGTTTCTCCCCGCCACTGCACGAGCACGACGGCCGCCGGGGTGGCCGTCAGCAGCATCTGGCTGCCCCAGCCCAGCTCTTCCGCCACCTCAGCGGGCAGAGCCTCAGCGAGCACCAGGCCCTCGTCGCCGGGCAGCGCGGCCCTGGCCGCTGCTTCCGGCGTCGCCCGTGTCCACAGCACCCCCACCAGCATCAACCCCACCGCCAGCAGGCTGGCCAGCACCCCGGCCCGCTCCAGGGGCGGTGTCAGCCCCTCGGCGCTGAGCTGGTTCAGCACCACCAGGGCCAGCCCGAGGACGCCGCTCCCCAGGGCGGTGCGGGCGGGTGCAGGGAGGCTCATGGCTGCTGGGGCGACAGGCCAGGCTGAAGCAGGCAAACTAGGGACACGCGCGCCGCCCGACTTGTTCCTGCCCCAGGCCCTGTTCCGCCCAGCCCCCCGCAGTCCCCTGGCCGTGCGGCAACAATCCGTGCGCCAGCGAGTCGTGCAGCCGCGAATCGTGCAGCAGCGCATCGTGCGGCGCTGCTGGGCGGCGCTGGCCAGCCTGCTGCTGTGGCTGGGAGCGGCCGCCCCCGCCCTGGCCGTCTCCGCCAGCTCCTTCCCGGACAGCCCGCCCCAGGAGCGGGTCCTCGATACGGCGGCCGTGCTCAGCCGTGCCGCCAACGCCGAAGTGAGCCGCCAGCTGGAAGCGCTGGAGGCGGAGCGGGTGAACGCCCACCTGATCACCCTCACCCGCCTCGACTACGGCCTGAGCCTGCCGCAGCTGGGCGAGCAGGTGCTGGAGCGCTGGCAGGCAGGCGGCGGCGGTGAAGGCCAGCTGCTCTTCCTGATCGACAGCCAGACCAACACCGCCGCGGTGGTGGCATCCCCGGAACTGGAAGGCCAGCTCAGCCCGGGGCTCCTGCGCAGCACCGCCCGCGCCACCATGGCCCAGCCCATCCGTGACGGCGCCCGCTTCCGCCAGGCCAGTCTCGATGGCATCAGTCGGCTGCAGACCGTGCTCCAGGGCGGGGAGGATCCCGGTGAGCCCGTGGTGGCGGAGGTGGAAGCGCTCCCCACCAACGTTCCGACCCGGGAGGAGACCGCCGAAAGCAACGCCTTCACCTGGGTGGTGGTGCTGCTCGTGGTCGGTACCGTGGTGCCGATGGCCACCTGGTGGGTCTTCTCCCGCTGATTCCCCATGGGCCTCACCGATTGGCTTGGCGCCTTCGGTCGTGCCGAAGCGAGTGACCTCAGCCATCATCTCGAGCGCGGCTATGAGGCGGCGCTGCTGATCCAGAGCATCGAGCTCGAGCATTACAACGACCGCCCGGTGCGGCCCGAGCTGGAACTGGCCCTGCCCCGGGGTGTGCAGGACCAGGTGCTGCGCCGCTTCCGCGCCGCCCTCGAGGTGTGCAGGCAGAGCCTGGCGGTGCTGGAGCCCAGCCGCGGCGAGCTGCTGGGCCAGGAACTGCGGCAGCTGCAGCTGATCGAGACCGTGGTGGGCCGCTACGACCCGCGCCGCCAGCCCCTGCCGGCCATCAGCCGCTCGCCCGAGGTGCTGCCCCGCAGCCTGCTGGGGGTGGTGGATCAGGTGCGCCGCCAGCTCGACCCCAAGGCCGAAGCCAACATGGTGGCCGGTTTCCGACGGCGCCGCGATTCAACGCTGGTGTCGCTGCGGATCCTGCTGCTAATGGTGCTGGTGCCGGTGCTGCTGCAGCAGGTGAGCCGCACCTACGTGGTGTCTCCCCTGGTGGATCGCTATGCGCCCGATCACGGCTTCCTGAGCTACCCCCGCCCCCAGCTGGAGGAGCGGGCCGTGGAGCGGCTGCGGGTGTACCGCGCCGAGATCGAGTTCGATGCCCTGCTCACCGGCAGCCGCCTGCCCACCACCGACGAGCTGCACCAGAAGCTGGCCGAGAGGGCCCAGGAACTCAAGGAGGAGGCCGATCAGGCCAGCACCCACGCGATCAAGAACGTGCTGGCCGATCTCGCCGGCCTGGGGGGGTTCGTGCTGGTCTGCCTCTTCTGGCGGCGCGATCTCCAGGTGCTGCGCGGCTTTGTGGATGAACTGGTGTACGGCCTGAGTGACAGTGCCAAGGCCTTCGCGATCATCCTCTTCACCGACATCTTCGTGGGGTTCCACAGCCCGGAAGGCTGGACCGTGCTGCTGGATGGGGTGGCCCACCACCTGGGACTGCCGGCCCAGGAGAACTTCATCATGCTGTTCATCGCCACCTTTCCGGTGGTGCTGGCCACCGTGTTCAAGTACTGGATCTTCCGCTACCTCAACCGGGTGTCGCCCTCCTCGGTGGCAACCCTGCGCAACATGAACGGTGGTGGTTGAGCGTGCAGCCTGAGCCCCGCTGCCAGCTGGTCACCGGTGCGGCCCGCAGTGGAAAGAGCCGCTGGGCCGAACATCTCGCCGCCGCCCATTCCGGCCCCGTGCTGTATCTCGCCACGGCCGATCCCCGGCCCGAGGATCCGCTCTGGCAGGCACGCCTGCAGGCCCATCGGCAGCGCCGGCCGGCCGGCTGGCGTCTGCGGGAGGTGCAGGCCGATCTGGCCGATGCCCTGAGGCAGCTGCAACCCGCGGAGCTGGCCCTGGTCGATGCCCTGGGCACCTGGGTGGCGTGGGGGCTGGACCAGTCCGAGTGCCAGTGGCGCCGCCACTGTGATGAGCTCAGCGGCGCCCTGGCGGCCTGCCCCGGCCAGGTGATCCTGGTGAGTGAACAGACCGGCTGGGGTGTGGTGCCTCCCACGGCCATCGGCGGTCTGTTCCGCGATCGCCTCGGTGAACTGGAGCAGCAGCTGGTTCGGCAGTGCCAGCGTTGCTGGCTGGTCGTGGCTGGCCGCGCCCTGGACCTGGCCGCCATCAGTCAGGCCGTGCCCCGCTGACGATCTCCCGCCGACCATGCCCCGGGTTGTGCTCTACCAGCCCCAGATTCCGCCCAACACGGGCAATGTGGCCCGCACCTGTGCCGCCACGGCCCAGGAGCTGCACCTGGTGGGCCCGCTCGGCTTCGAGATCAGCGATCGCACGCTCCGCAGGGCCGGCCTGGACTACTGGCCCTACGTGGCCCTCACCGTGCATCCGGATTGGCAGGCCTTCGACCGCCAGCGCCGCCTGCAGGGCGGCCGGCTGCTGGCCCTCAGCGCCCACGGCAGCACCCCGTACACCGCCTTCCCCTTCCAGCCCGACGACTGGCTGCTGTTCGGCCGCGAAACCGATGGTCTGCCCCAGGCCAGGCTCGAGCAGGCCGACGCCCTGCTCACCATCCCGATGCGGCGATCGCGTCACCACCCCGAAGGAGGCGTGCGCAGCCTCAATCTCTCCGTGGCGGTGGGCGTGGTGCTCTTCGAGGCCCTGCGCCAGGAGAACGGCCCGCCCGATCGGTGCTGATGCTCGCTGCGGCCTGCTCCAGGGGCCAGGGCGCGAGGTGCTGGATCACCTGGCTGATTCCCTCCACAGCCTGGAGTTTGTCCTCTGCTCCCACCGTGTCTGTAGGCGGCCGCACTTGTACCACCCAGGTCTGTCCGCTACTGTCTGCGCGGTTCAGAGATCTCGGCTTCTCTACTGAGCCTTGTCGTTTGGGGAACCTTTGATGAAGCCTTTGACATCAATCAAAACCTCCCTGTTGCTCACCGCCGCCCTGGCCGCCGGGCTGCCTGCCGTCACCCAGGCCTTCGGGGCAGCGGAAAGCGAAGATCCAAGTGTGGATCAGCTGCTGGCCTCGCTTCCCTCAGCCAGCACCGACAAGCTCTGGGTGAAGGTGCGTCGCCCCGTCACCCTGGATGAGCTCTCCCGCGACCTCAGGGTCCAGCCCGATCGCCTCGCCACCCTCAACGATGTCGACTCCGGTCACCGGTTCGACCGGGGCGACTGGCTGGTGGTTCCGTCCCAGCAGACCAGGGCCGTGAAGCTGCTGGCGGCGATCGACACCACAGAGCTGCGCCGTACCCCTCCCCTGCAGACCCCTCCGCCGGTGCAGTCCACCGGGGTGGTGCGCCTGGGCGACACCGTGATGAAGATCGCCCAGCGCTACGGCCTCACCATGGCGGAGCTCCTCCGCCTCAACCCCGGCCTGCAGACGGCGCGTCTGGTCGCCGGCAACGAGGTGCAGCTGGTGCAGGCTGCACCGGTGCGTCAGCGTGCCGTTCTTGGTCTCAAGCCCTCCACCAGTGGCGGTCTGAGCTGGCCCCAGATCCCGGGGGTGGAGACCGAGCCGGGCCAGCCTGGAGGCAGCCCCACGGCCGACGGCTGGATCTGGCCCACCAAGGGTGTGTTCACCTCGGGCTACGGCTGGCGCTGGGGGCGCATGCACAAGGGGATTGACGTGGCCAACAACGTGGGCACCCCGATCGTGGCCGCCCGTGCCGGCCGTGTCGTGTTCTCGGGCTGGCACGACGGAGGCTACGGCTATCTGGTGACCATCGCCCACCCCGATGGCAGCCGTTCCCTCTATGCCCACAACAGCCGTCTGATGGTGTCCGCAGGCCAGGAGGTGGCCCAGGGAACCCTGATTTCCCTGATGGGAAGCACGGGCCGCAGCACCGGTCCCCACCTGCATTTCGAGATCCATCCCCCGTCCAGGGGTGCGGCCAATCCGCTCCAGTTTCTGCCCCCCCGCGCCTGATACACTCGACCCCATCACGGCTCGGTAGCTCAGCTGGTTAGAGCGTGGGATTCATAACCCCAAGGTCGGGAGTTCAAGTCTCCCCCGAGCCATTGTGATGGGTACCGCCATCGTGCGGTGCCACTTTTTGTGTGCCGGTGTTGTTGCCCAGGCAGGCGCTCACCCTGGCAATGGTGCCTCCAACATCAACGCGTTGGGATCCATCATCAACCCGTTGGGATCAGCCTGGACGCGGCTCCTGCCTGGAGCTGCGGTTCCTGCCACTCCGTTCCCCGCAGGGGCGACCGTGCCCTGTCTGCCGAGACCGCAGGTCCCGTGCCGTGAGCAGTCCCCGCAATCGAGCAGTGTCGTGCCGGAAGTGCCGCTGCTGGGTGGAGGGTCCTGCGGCTGTCTTCAACGGAGTTCGATGGCGTTGAGGCGTTCGCGAAACGTGGCGGAAGTGGATTCCTCTCCCCCCTCATCCGCCAGGGACCTGGTGGATTCAGCCAGCGTCGCTTCACTCATCACCACGGGGAAGGCCGCAGCCGCCTGGGCGGCGGCAATGGTGCGGCGGCTGCGGCCGGAACCACGCGATTCCATGGCCCGGATCAGGCCCTTGCTGCGGTTCACTTCGCCGATGGTCTCACCCTCCTTGGGGCGCACGAGTGGGTTGGCCTTCAGCTCACTCCGCAGCTGGCTGAGCAGCCGGAAATGCCCGGTGGTGTTGTAGCGGCGCAGAACGCTCGGGTCCCAGCCCATGGAGATGACAGTCGCAGTGGGGCCAGCCTATGGCGTGGCCAGCGGCGGGCTGTGATAAATTGTAGGATGTAACTGGAAGTCGATACGAGTACGCTCAGGCGTCTGCGTCGCGGCCTCCCTGTTCGTTTCACCCTGCGCTCATCTATGACCCGGCTTGTCGGCCTGCCCGCTCCAGACTTCACGGCCACCGCCGTGGTGGACCAGGAGTTCCAGACGGTGTCCCTGTCCCAGTACCGCGGCAAGTACGTGGTGCTTTTCTTCTATCCGCTGGACTTCACCTTTGTGTGCCCCACGGAGATCACGGCCTTCTCCGATCGCTACGGCGAGTTCACCAGCAAGAACACCGAGGTGCTCGGGGTGTCTGTGGACAGTGAGTTCAGCCACCTGGCCTGGATCCAGACCGACCGCAAAAATGGTGGACTCGGCTCCTGCGCCTACCCCCTGGTGGCCGATCTCAAAAAAGAGATCGCCAGCGCCTACAACGTGCTGGACGAGGACGCCGGCGTGGCGTTGCGGGGTCTTTTCATCATCGATCCCGATGGCGTGATCATGCACAGCACCATCAACAATCTGCCCGTGGGTCGCAGTGTTGACGAAACCCTGCGGGTGCTGCAGGCCTTCCAGTACGTGCAATCCCACCCCGATGAGGTGTGCCCCGCCAACTGGCAGCCCGGCGACAAGACCATGAATCCCGACCCCGTCAAGTCGAAGGATTTCTTCGCCGCCGTCAACTGAGTCAGCATCTCCGGCCGCGGCTCACCGCCCGGAGCACCCAGGGCCCCTGCCGGGGCCCTTTTTCATGCCGCTTGCCACGCCCAGCGACTCAACCCAGCAGGCTCTGCAGCAGACGGCGACCATCGATCCCTCCTGTGGCCGGATCGCAG
This sequence comes from Cyanobium sp. NIES-981, assembly GCF_900088535.1. Taxonomy (NCBI): domain Bacteria; kingdom Bacillati; phylum Cyanobacteriota; class Cyanophyceae; order Synechococcales; family Prochlorococcaceae; genus Cyanobium; species Cyanobium sp. NIES-981. The sequence goes on from NZ_LT578417.1 coordinate 512,415, forward strand.
GCTCGTTCCGGGTGGGGCATCAGACCGAGCACGTTGCCGCGGGGGTTGCAGAGCCCCGCCACGTTCCCCATCGAGCCATTGGGGTTCGCGGCGTACCGCAGCACCACCTGTCCGTTCTCCTCGAGGGCACGCAGTTGGTCGTCGGCCACCTGGAAGCGACCTTCGCCATGGGCGATCGGCAGCGCGATCCGCTCTCCCTTCCCGTAGCCCTGCAACCAGCGGCAGATGCCCGGATCGACCTGGAGCGGTGCCGGTTCGCAGAGGAAATGAAGACGGGCGTTGCGGGTGAGTGCCCCCGGCAGCAGACCCATTTCCGTCAGCACCTGAAAGCCGTTGCAGATGCCGAGCACCGGGCCACCGTTCTGGGCGAAGTGTCTTACGGCCTCCAGCACCGGGGCGAAGCGGGCGATCGCGCCGCAGCGGAGGTAGTCGCCGTAGCTGAAGCCTCCGGGCAGAACCACGGCATCCAGGCCGCCCAGATCGCGCTCCTCATGCCAGAGGAAGCGGGTGGCCACACCCAGACACCCTTCCAGGGCCCAGCGCACATCCCGGTCGCAGTTCGAGCCGGGAAACACCACGATGCCCACGGTCATCCCTGCTGCCCCCCGGACACTGCCTGGCCGGACACTTCCTGAAGGTCGAGGGTCCAGTTCTCGATGACGGGATTGGCCAGCAGGCGGTCACTGAGCAGTTCGAGCTGCTGGCGCGCCGTGGCGACATCCGGCGCCTCGAGCTCCACCTCGATCGCCTTGCCGATGCGCAGCCTCCGCACCGTGCCCACGCCGAGGCGGGCGGCGGCGGCACGGGTGGCCTCGCCGGCGGGATCGAGAACCGATGGACGCAGAGAGACCTGAACGCGGGCGTTGTAGACGGGCACGGCGCAGCCGGAGTTTGTTAAATCTTGGCAGCCCATGGCGCCCTGTTCCCTGGCGCGGGGCAGCTTGAAGAGGTAGCCGCGGGGCGCACCATGCCGTTCCTCCTGGGCCAGGCCTCCGGTGGGAGCGCCCAGCAGAGCCGGTTCTGGAGGCTTCTGCTTCTGGTGGCCTTGCAGGTCGCGGTTCTTCCGATCGGTTCGGCCACGGCCCAGGACATGGCGGCCGCTGCAGCAACGCCGCTGGCTGAGCCGATTCAGCTGCGTTGCCGCGACCGCAACGGTCCCTGGGCTGATTGCCATCTCCAGGTGGAGGAGATCGGCAGGCGCTGGCGTCTGCTTCTCGACGGTCAGAGCATCGAATTCCGCCACGACGGGCGCGGCAGCGTCACGATGCAACGGCACAGAACAGGGGAGCCGGCCACCACCTGGGTGCCGGTGGAACCGCGCTGGAGCGAGGAGCAGGCCCTCTGCTGGGACGGCATCTGCGCCCAGGGGGATCTCCCCCTCGACTAGGTCGCTTCCAGGGTCTGCCGCAGGGACGCCTCCAGCCCCGTGGCGTCAAGTCCGAAGCCCAGCATCACCAGTTCCAGGGTCCCCGCTGGCATCTCTCGGGCGGGCTGATCGCCGGATCCCCCGGCCTCGAACCAGCTCTCGAGCCGGGGACCCACCGCCTGGATCATCAGTGGCCGGGCCTTGCCTGGAAGGAGCAGCCGCCCTTTCACCCTCACCAGGCCGCTCTCACGGCAGAGCTGGGCCACGGCCGCTTCCACCTGGGGCCGGCTCCAGACGCCCATCAGCCGGAGCGCCACGGCATCCATGGCCACATGGCTGTGGTCATGGTCGTGGGGCTCCCCGGCCTCCAGGAGGTGGTCGTCGTCGCGGCCGTGGAGCCCCAGCACCAGGGCGGGGTCGATCCGGCCCCGCTCCATCGGAACAATCGGGGTTCCAGGCCGGACCAGGGCCTCCACCCGCCGCCGCACCCGTTCCAGACCGGCGGCGTCGAGGCCATCGGCCCGGCTCACCAGCACAAGGTCGGCACACTCCAGCTGCTCGGCGAACAACTCGTCGATCGCACTGGCATGGTCCAGGCTTGGATCCGCCTGACGCTGGGCCTCCAGGGCCCCGGGATCCGCCACCACAGCCCCCTGGGCCAGCGCTTCACCGTCCACCACGGTGACCACACCATTGACCCGGGTGCGCGAGCGGATCTCGGGCCAGCCGAACGCCGCCACCAGCGGCTCCGGCAAGGCCAGGCCGCTGGTCTCCACCACGATGCCGTCCAGCTGGTCTGCTCTCTGCAGCAGCAGTTCCATGCTGGGCAGAAAGTCGTCCTGCACGGTGCAGCACAGGCATCCGTTGGCCAGCTCCACCAGGCGCTGGTCGATCTCGTCCTCAGGGCAGAAGCCGCAGCTGCGCAGCAGATCCCCGTCGAGCCCCACCTCACCGAATTCATTCACCAGCACCGCGAGGCGCTGGCCACCCCTGGTGAGCAGTTGCCGCAGAAGCGTGGTCTTGCCCGCACCGAGGAAGCCGGTCACCACGGTGACGGGCAGCCGCCGGGGCGAGGGCGGCACGACTGGCGTTGTCATGGAGGCTCCTCAGCTCACAGCATTGGAGAGGGCAAGGGAGGCACTGGCACCCACCAGCAGCAGCCCCGACCAGCGCAGCCCACGCGCCGGGATCCTGGCGGTGAGGCGCCGCAGCAGCGCCAGGGCGAACACCAGCAGGGCGGCCTGGCTGAGCAGCAGCCCGGCGGCGTAGAAGCCGATGGGCATGGCGGTCCATCCCAGCACGGAGCCGCTGAGCACGTAGCCATGCACGCCCATGCACGGCAGCAGCACGGTGGTCGGCAGCCACCTCCACAGCACCAGGGCCACCACCGCCAGGGTGCCGGCCACGATGAGCTCGGCGCCGGGAAGGCCCGGGGCGAGCAACCCGGCCAGACTCCCCAGCATCCCGACGGCCAGCAGGGTCAGCATCCAGAGGCCGCGACGCTGCAGACCCACCAGGGAGAGGGCCAGCAGGAAGAGCAGATGATCAGGGCCGATCACGGGGTGGAGCAATCCGCTCACCAGGCCGTTCAGGGGTGTCGGCTGCAGTGCATTGACATCGAGCAGGTGGTGGGCCCTGGCGGGCAGGCCGAGCGACAGGGCCGCGCCAGCCGCCGCCAGGGGCAGGCCTGCCGCCCATGGGGCTCTGATGGAAAAGGACATGGTTCGGTCCGCGCCGAGAGTTCAGGAAATCCGGCGGGCGTTCTGACTGGGCACAGGGAGCCAGGCTCGATCTGCCTTCACAGCTGCGGGACAGTGCCGGTCTTTCACCGGCTTTCCCCGTTGCCTCCGCTGGCTGATCACCAGCGGAACCGGACCCCGATCCTATGGGCAGGGCCCCGGACCACCCCCAGCGGCCTCAGCGGCAGGCCAGGCTGTCGCGGGTCGCGACTCCGGTGCTGGGATTCACACCCGTGGCGCGGGCACACAGGGCCTTCTGCTCGGGCAGGTCCAGAACGGCGTCACTGAAGTCAGCCCCGGTGATGCTGCTGCCCTTGAAGCGGCTCTGCATCAGCATGGCGTTGCGCAGGATGGCCCCTTCCAGGTTGCTGTCATCGAAGCGGGTCGCGTAGGCCACCACGTCCTCCAGATTGGCGGCGCTCAGGTTCGCCTCGCGCAGCGAACTGCCGTTGAACACGGCTCCGCGCAGGTCGGCCTCGCTGAAGTCGAAGCCCTCCAGGCTCGCCTTGAGGAACTCCTGCTGGCGCAGGTTGCGGCCATGCATGTCGGGTTGGAGATCCTGCAGGGCCCTCTGGCCCCGCAGTTCAGGAGCCGTGATCGCCTGAGCGGCCGGCGTCGAGCCGATCAGCACCACGCCCAGCAGGCAGGCCGCCACCAGCTGGCGGCCCAGGGTCAGCAGCAAGGAACGGAGGCGGCCCATCGGCACACAACTACGGTGAAGCCTCAACTTATGGCAACCATGGGGATGACCCTGCGGGTGGTGGTTCCTCCCCACCCCCTGATCGGCCACTGGCTCAGCGTGCTGCGCAACCGGCACACCCCCCCTGCCGTGTACGCCACGGCCACGGCGGAGCTGGGCCGCTGGCTCACCTATGAGGCCCTGCGCGACTGGCTGCCCCAGCGCAGCACCCCGATCGAGGGATGCCTGGGGGCTACCGAGGGCAGGGTGGTGGATCCGGGGGTGCCGCTCCTGGCCCTGCCCGTTCTCACCGCCGGCCTGGGCCTGTGGGACGGGGCTCGCCAGGTGCTGCCCGCCGCCCGGGTGCAGCATGTGGACCGCTGCGGCAGCACCCTGCCGGCATCGATCGAGAGCCGTTGCGGTGTGCTGGTCTTCGCCCCTGAAGTGGCCACGGGCCACAGCCTGGTGGCTCTGCTGGAGCAGCTGGAACGGCGTGGCGTGAGCGGAGACCGCCTGCGGGTGGTCGCGACCCTGGCCTCCGGGCCTGGCCTCTCCTTGCTCGGTGAGCGCTTTCCCTGGCTCACCCTTTACACCAGCTGCGTGGATCCGGGTCTCACCGAACGGCAGGAGATCGAACCTGGGATCGGCAGGGTGGCCGAGCGCCTGTTCGCCCTGCCCGCCACGCCAGCGGCCGACGCTGCTGTGGCGGGCACCACTGCCTAGGCTTGGGGCAGTTCCAGGCTGCAGATGGCAGGCCCGCATGCGGAATCCGGCGCCTCGCGCGGCCGATCGTCCACCTACCCGGCGGCCGCTGCGGCGGGGGATTCCTCGGCCCTGCTGATCAGCGCCCTGGCCGGTGCCGTGATCGGCGCGGCGGGACTGGCCTGGTGGTTGCTCTCGGAAGCCGAGAAGCGGCGCCTCCGCGGCCGCCAGCAGCGCGCCCTGCGCCTCTCCCGGCTGCAGGACAGCGGCGGTGGGCTCGACGAACCGACGGCGCTCCCGGGCTCCGAACGGAATGACCGCGAGCTGCACGACAAGGTGCATCAACTCAACGAGGCCATCGACGCCGTGCGTCGCCAGCTCGAGGCGATGGCCACCGGCCGGTAGGTTGCCTGGCAGGCACTTTCCGCTGCGGCCATGCTCCGTTCCGATGCGATCACCCAGGGCGTTCAGCGTTCGCCCAACCGGGCCATGCTGCGGGCCGTGGGCTTCGGTGATGACGACTTCGGAAAGCCGATCATCGGCATCGCCAACGGCTACAGCACCATCACGCCCTGCAACCTGGGGCTCAACGACCTCACCCGGCGAGCCGAGCAGGCCGCCCATGCCGCCGGGGCCATGCCCCAGACCTTCGGCACCATCACGGTGAGCGATGGCATCTCCATGGGCACCGAGGGGATGAAGTATTCCCTGGTGAGCCGCGAGGTGATCGCCGATTCGATCGAAACCGCCTGCAATGCGCAGAGCATGGATGGTCTGCTCGCGGTCGGCGGCTGCGACAAGAACATGCCGGGAGCCATGCTGGCGATGGCCCGGATGAACATTCCGGCGATCTTCGTGTATGGCGGCACGATCAAGCCCGGCAAGCTCGGCCCCTGTGACCTCACGGTGGTGAGCGCCTTCGAGGCCGTGGGCCAGTTCTCGGGGGGCCGCATCGATGCGGCGGAACTGCTGGCGATCGAAAAGAACGCCTGCCCCGGTGCCGGCAGCTGCGGCGGCATGTTCACCGCCAACACGATGAGCTCGGCCTTCGAAGTGCTGGGCCTCAGCCTCCCCTACAGCTCCACCATGGCGGCGGAGGATCCGGAGAAGGCCGAGAGCGCGGCCCGTTCCGCCGAGGTGCTGGTGCGGGCCATCGCCGCGGGCATCCGTCCCCGCGACCTGCTCACCCGGGAAGCCTTCGAGAACGCCATCAGCGTGATCATGGCCGTGGGCGGCTCCACCAACTCGGTGCTGCACCTGCTGGCCATCGCCCGCACCGCTGGCGTGGAACTCAGCATCGACGACTTCGAGAAGATCCGCCAGCGCGTGCCGGTGATCTGCGATCTCAAGCCCAGCGGCCGCTACGTGACGGTGGATCTGCACCGGGCCGGCGGCATCCCCCAGGTGATGAAGCTGCTGCTCGACGCCGGTCTGCTGCACGGCGATTGCCGCACGATCGAAGGCAAGTCCCTCCGCGAGGTGCTGGCCTCGGTGCCGAGCGTCCCCCCCGCCGATCAGGACGTGATCCGTCCGCTCAGCAACCCCCTCTATGCCAAGGGGCACCTGGCCATCCTCAAGGGCAATCTGGCCGAAGAAGGGGCGGTGGCCAAGATCTCCGGGGTCAAGACCCCCGTGATCACCGGTCCGGCCCGGGTGTTCGAGAGCGAGGAAGCGAGCCTGGCCGCCATCCTGGATGGCCAGATCCAGCCGGGGGATGTGGTGGTGGTGCGCAACGAGGGGCCGGTGGGTGGGCCCGGCATGCGCGAGATGCTCAGTCCCACGGCCGCCATCATCGGCCAGGGGCTGGGCGAGAGCGTGGCCCTGATCACCGATGGCCGCTTCTCCGGCGGCTCCTACGGCCTGGTGGTGGGCCATGTGGCCCCGGAAGCCGCCGTGGGGGGAACGATCGGCCTGGTGCAGGAGGGGGACAGCATCACCGTGGATGCCAACCAGCTGCTGATCCAGCTGAATGTGCCCGAGCAGGAACTGGCCGCGCGGCGGGCCGCCTGGGTGAAGCCCGAGCCCCGCTACCGCACGGGGGTGCTCGGCAAGTACGCCCGGCTGGTGAGCAGCAGCAGCCTGGGGGCTGTGACCGATCTGCCTTGAAGGGGCGCCCACCGCTCGCCCGAAGGTCGCTGCTGAGCCCAGCTCCAGGTCAGGGAACGGGCGGGCTCAGCAGGGCCCGCAACCGGCGGCCCAGGGCCTCCAGGGCAGCACCTTCGGGGGGACAGGCGCACCGTTCCCCCGTTTCCGGCCGCATCCAGACCGGATGCTGGCCATGCCAGAGCATCGGCCGCCCCGGGTCCTCCGTCCAGGCCAGCGTGAGATTGAGGCCAGTGCCGCTGCGGTAGAGCTCCAGCTCCAGGTCGTCCTGCGGCCGTCGTTCACCCGCAGGGCTGCGCGCTTCGAGCTTGAGGCAGCAGTCATCCACCGGCCCCAGCCCGGCCGCTGCCGCCCCGGGCTGGGTGAGCACGGGGAGCACGGCATGGCGCAGCGGTTTGCGACACAGATCAGCCGCGGCGGCCACCAGTTGCGCCAGATCCGTGTTCGGCGCCGGCCCGGGATCAGGGGTAGGCACGGATCGCCTGGAGCAGGAAGCTGATCGCGCCGGGCCGGAACCCGGCATTCGGCGTGCCGTCGTCGCCGAAGCGGGAGTGCAGCAGCTGCAGCCGGTTCACCCGGCCGGCATCGAAACGCAGGGGCAGGCCGACGGGACGGGCCCGTACGGAGGGCCGCAGGCTGGCGAACGGCAGGCGCACCTGGCTGAAGCCGCTGGCCTCGGTGCCGAATTCCGCCACCCAGCGCAGACCTCCCGGGATCAGTTCCGTGAGCCCGCCGACGCCGTCCGCACAGCCCACGGCGAGCTTGAAGCGGCGGCCGTGGCCCTCCAGATCGATCTCCAGCCCCTCGCTGCCGGAAAGGTCGAGGGGGGGCGAGAACAGCGGAGAGCGGCAGCTCACGAAGCCGCCCCCCTCGGCCACCAGCTCACCCTGGAAGCGCAACCCGGCAGGACCCACCGCACAGTCGCCCTGGCTGCGGCCGCCCATGATCGTGTCGTTCAGCGCATGCCAGCCACTGAAACCATCGGCGGAAGCAATCGGGATCAAGGCTGCAGCAACGAGGCTGCCGCATTGTCGGCCAGAACCAGGATCGGCGTGGAGGGTCGCACCAGCCTGGCGGGGGTGCGCTCCGGGCTCTCGCTCGGATCCAGCAGACGCCGCAGCGCCTCGGCCTTGCCCGCACCGCTCACCAGAAAGAGCACCCTGCGCGCCGCCGACAGGATCGGTGCCGTGAGGGTCACCCGAGGCAGACCCTTGCCTTCACCGACGGTGACGAGGGCATCGCGAACCCGGGTGGCCTCCGTCCCCGGAAACAGCGACGCCGTATGGCCATCGTCCCCGAGGCCCAGCAGCGCCAGATCCAGCAGGGGCGGCTCCCCGGGGCACAGCAGCCGCAGCAGCTGGGAGTAGGCCCGGGCACCCTCCTCCGGCGTGTCCCGATCCGTGGGTACGGGGTGCAGGCAGGCGCTGCGTCCGGGTGGCTGAGCGAGCAGGGTCTGCCGCAGCATGCGGGCGTTGCTGGAGGGATCCTCGGCCTCTACCCAGCGCTCATCGCCCAGCACCACATCCACCCGGTCCCACGCCAGATGTTCCTGCCCCAGGTGCACGTAGCTGGCCTCCGGCGTGCTGCCTCCGGCCAGGGCGATCTGGCAGCGATCGCGCTGGGCCAGGGCCAGATCGATTGTGGTGGCCATCAGCTCGGCGGCGCGGCGGGCCAGCGGTTCGCCGCTGGCACAGAGCTCCAGGGTGTAGGCCGGATCCAGGGGAGAAGAGGGGGCCATGGACGTCAGTCCAGCCATTCGGTATGGAAGCTGCCCGGTTTGTCGACCCGTTCGTAGGTGTGGGAGCCGAAGCAGTCGCGCATGGCCTGCACCAGGTTCTGGGGCAACCGGCCCGTGCGGTAGCTGTCGATGTAGTCGAGGGTGCTGGACAGGCAGGGCACCGGGATGCCGGCAAGCGCGGCGCCGGCCACGATCCGGCGCAGGCCGGGCAGGCGCCGGTTGATCTGCTCGGCGAACCAGGGGTCGAGCATCAGGTTCGGCAGATCGGGGGAGGCGGTGTAGGCATCCTGGATGCGCTGCAGCAGGCGGGCCCGGATGATGCAGCCCCCCTTCCAGATCTGGCCGATGGCGGCGAAGTCCAGGCCGTAGTCGTGCAGTTTCGAAGCTTCCTGGAGCAGGGCCATGCCCTGGCCGTAGCTCACGATGCAGGCGGCGATGCAGGCATCCCGCAAAGGCGCCAGGCCTTCGGCCGGAGCGCCCAGCTCCACCCCATGGGGGCCCGGACCGTGGAGCACGGCCTCGGCCGCCAGGCGCTCGGGACGCAGGGAGCTGAGCACGCGGGCATTGAGGGCGGCGTAGATCGTGGGAACGGGAACCCCCATCTCCAGCGCACTCACTACGGTCCACAGACCGGTGCCCTTCTGGCCTGCCGCATCCACGATCTGCTCCACCAGGTCGGTACCGCTGCTGGGGTCCTTGGTGCGAAGGCACACTTCGGTGATCTCCACCAGGAAGGAGGCAAGTTCCTCGCTGTCGTTCCAGAGGGCCAGCACATCGGCCATCTGATCGCCGTTCATGCCGCCGCAGCGCTTCATCAGGTCGTAGGCCTCGGCCAGGATCTGCTCGATGCCGTATTCGATGCCGTTGTGCACGGTCTTCACGAAGTGGCCGGCACCACCGGGGCCGATGTAGGTGACGCAGGGGCCGTCGTCGACCTGGGCGGCCATCTTGCGCACCAGCGGTTCGATCGCGTCGTAGGCCGAACGGGTGCCGCCGGGCATCATGCTCGGACCTTCGAGGGCACCCTTCGCGCCGCCGGAGACACCCATCCCGATGTAGCCGAAACTCTGGCTCTCCAGCTGGGCCACACGCCGTTCGGTATCCGTGTACAGCGAGTTGCCGCCGTCGATGAGGAGATCGCCTTCTTCGAGCAGGGGGGAGATCGAGGCGATGGTGTCATCCACCGGCTGCCCCGCCTTCACCATCATCAGGATGCGCCGGGGACGCTCAAGGGCGGCCACGAACTCCTCCAGGGTGCGCGCGCCCACGATGTCCTTGCCGGCGCCGCGCCCCTGCAGGAAGGCTTCCGTCTTCGCATAGGTGCGGTTGTAGACAACGCTGGAAAACCCGTTGCGCTCCGCATTGAGCACCAGGTTCTCCCCCATCACGCCGAGGCCGATCAGGCCGAAATGTGCCGATCCCATCCGTTGGTTCGAGGCTTTGGCCTCAGTGTGGCCAGAGCGAACGGAAGCGGGGCCGTTCCGTCACAACTGGCGCCCCTCTGTCAGGGTCTCCTGGCCTGGGGAGGCAGTCGGAGCGCCCGATCAGATGATGGCGCCCGGTCAGATCACGCCGCCATTCAGATCACGGTGCCCTCTAGACCACGGTGCCATCGGCGATGGTGCCGTTCTTCACCACCACCACGATGCCGTTGCGGATGTAGAAGTTCAGCTCCGGCCGGTCGGCTTCTTCCACCCGGTCCTTGTTGATGATCGTGACGTCGCGACCGATGCGCACGTTCTTGTCCAAGATGGCCCCTTTCACCGTGGTGCCCCTGCCGACACCAAGCGGGATTCCGCCCCGCTGCCGCAAGGTGGCGCGTTCCTCTGACGACTCGAAGTAGTCGGAACCCATCACCAGCGTGTCCTGCAGGACAACGCTGTCTTCAACGCGGGTCCTGACACCGAGAACGCAGTGATGGATGCTGCAGGCCTTGAGCAGGGATCCCTCTCCGATGATCGACTCGGTGACCTGGGCGTCCTGGAGCTTGCTCGGGGGAAGGTAACGGGGACGGGTGTAGATGGGAAACTTTTCGTCGTAGAACGAGAACGGCGGATTGGGCTGTTCGGTGAGCGCCAGATTCGCCTCGTAGAACGCGCCGATCGTGCCGATATCCTCCCAGTAGTCATCGAAGAGATAGCTGCGTAGTTGATCACCACGGGCCAGAGAGGCCGGGATGATCTCCTTGCCGAAGTCGGTCGAGGTGGGATTGGAATTGAGCAGATCGAACAGGGTGTCTCGGCTGAACACATAGATCCCCATCGACGCCAGATGGGGGCGCTTGGCTGCCTCCTCACGGGAGAGCCCGAGACTCTGGGTGTCCACCCGCATGGCCGTGAGGGCTTCGCCCTTGGGCTTCTCACGAAATTCCTGGATGCGTCCCTCGCCATCGGTGCGCATCAGACCAAACGACTCAGCCTGCACCGGGTCCACCGGCAGGGCTCCCACCGATAGATCGGCACCGGTGTCGATGTGGTGCTGCACGAAGCGGCTGTAATCCATGCGGTACAGCTGGTCACCGGAGAGGATCAGGTAGTGATCCACGTCCCATTCCTGGAACAGCCACTGATACTTGCGCACGGCGTCGGCCGTACCCTCGAACCAGCTGGGACTGTCCGGGGTTTGCTGGGCTGCCAGCACTTCCACGAAGCCCTGACCAAAACCAGCCGAGAGGTTGTAACTCATCGACAGGTGCCGATTGAGCGACGCACTGTTGAACTGCGTCAACACATAAATCTTGTTGATCTCTGAGTTGATGCAATTGCTGATGGGAATGTCAATGAGCCGGTACTTGCCTGCCAGCGGTACAGCCGGCTTGGCACGCATCTTGGTGAGCGGATAGAGGCGGGTGCCGGCACCACCTCCCAGAATGATGGCAAGGACGCGTTTCATGTCTCCTGATTCCTTCTCTTGTTAGGGGGGACCGTACAGGACCAGGGCTCCTGCAGGCGAGTGCCGGCGGTACTGCACGGCGCTGTTGGTGCCGGGGATCACTGCAAGGAGTGATCGGGTTGACCCTCAGGGGCCAGAGCTCAGTGATCCGTCGTCCTGGAGCTCGAAGAGCTCCTCGATCACACGCATGCAGGTATGGCGCTGCTGGCGCGCTTGAGGCGCCCGCAGGTTGGTCATGGGCGTGTGGAGAACCTTGTTGATGATTCCCTTGCTCAAGGCCTCCACCACCTTCCGCTCCCGGGCCGAGAGATCGGGACCCATGCGGCTGAGGGCCTTCTGGAGTTCCTGCTCCCGGATCTCCTCGAGACGGCGGCGCAGACGGTTCACCACGGGCACGGCCTCGAGCCCGTCCCACCATTCCAGGAACAGCCGTGCCTCTTCCCTGAGCAGCCCTTCAGCCTCGGCAGCGATCTCGCGCCTGGCCTCCTGGTTGCGGGTCACCACTTCCTGCAGGTCATCCACATCGAACGACTGAACCCCCGCCACACCGGCGGTGTCGGCCGCGATGTTGCGCGGAACGCCGATGTCCACCAGCATCAGGGAACTGCGACGGTTGAGTCCGCTCAGCCGCCCGGCCGTGATGATCGGTTCCTCCGCCGCGGTGCTGGTGAACACCAGCGAGCACGTGCTCAGGCAGTGGTCCAGATCCTCCAGCGGCCGGCATTGCACGGGCAGGGTGGGAAAGTCTGCCGCCAGCTGCTCCGCGCGGCCCACCGTGCGGTTGAGCAGGACCACCCCCCGGCAGCCCTTGGCCTGGAGGTGTTGCAGCAGCAACCGGGCCATGCGGCCGGCGCCCACGACGGCCACCTGCTCCTGATCGAGGGGCACGAGCTCATCGCACCCCCTGGCCTGCCCCACCTTGAGCTGGGCCAGCTCCACCGCCGCGGAACTGATCGAGACGGCTCCGGTGCCGAGATTGGTCTCGGTGCGGACGCGCTTTCCGGTGCTGACAGCCTGGTTGAGCAGGCGGTTGAGAATCGGACCCACGGAGTGGTGCTCCTGGCCCAGCCGCACCATCTTCTTCACCTGGGAGAGGATCTGACCTTCACCCAGCACGAGGGAATCGAGGCCGGCAGCGACGCGCAGCAGATGCGCCACCGCGTCCTCGTGGTGATACGTGAAGAGGTGGGGCGTCAGCTCGTCCACGGCCAGGCCGGAATGCTGGCTGAGGAAGGCGCCGACCGAGGAGATCCCCTGCTCAGGATGGCGCAGCAGGGTGTAGATCTCGAGCCGGTTGCAGGTGCTGAGGATCGAGGCCTCCAGCACCTGGTCGTCCTCCCGGAGCTGCTGCAGGGAGGCATCCATGGCCTGCTCCGGGATGCTGAGCCGCTCCCGGATTTCAACCGGTGCTGTGCGGTGGCTCAGTCCGACGACGGCGATATGCATGGTGACTGGGCGGGGTGTGCTGCTCGGGAACCGATCAGCGCAACGCGATGCTCTGGGCACCAGGCTTGATGTGCACCGTGTCGGTGAAGCGGGCAGTGTTGTCCAGGGTGCTGATCACCAGGGAGCTGGTGCGGGTGCAGTCCTTCTCGAACTTCACGCCGTCGAACAGCAGCCCGTCGGTGATGCCGCTGCCGGCAAACACCACGTTCTCACCGGAGGCCAGTTCCTCGGCTTCATAGATCTTGTCGGGGTCGGTGATGCCCATCTCCGTCAGGCGGGCCAGGTTGCCTTCACGGGTGAGGCCTTCCCATTCCTTGGTCTGGGCCACGGCGGGGTCGTAGACCAGCTGGCCCTGGAAGTGGCCGCCCAGGGCCCGCATGGCGGCGGCGGAGATCACCCCCTCCGGAGCGGCGCCGATGCCCATCAGGCAGTGGGTGCCGGTGCCTGCGAAGCCGCAGGCGATGGCGGCCTGCACGTCACCGTCGGAGATGGGCTGCACCCGGGCACCGGTGGCCCGGATCTCCGCGATCAGATCCTTGTGGCGGGCGCGGTCCATCACCACGATCACCAGCTCGCTCTTGGCCATGCCAAGGCACTGGCTGAGGATCTCGATGTTCTCGGTGGCGCTCTTGCGGATGTCCACCTTGCCCTTGGCGGCCGGGGGCGCCGCCAGCTTCTTCATGTAGAAGTCAGGAGCATTGAAGAGGCCGCCCCGGTCGGAGGCGGCCAGCACGGCCATCGAGCCGCGCTGGTTGTTGGCGCAGAGGTTGGTCCCTTCACAGGGATCCACCGCGAAGTCGACACCGGGACCGGTGCCGCTGCCCACTTCTTCGCCGATGTAGAGCATCGGAGCTTCGTCGCGCTCCCCTTCGCCGATCACGATGCGGCCCTGCATCTGGATCTGGCCCATGCGCTTGCGCATCGCCTCCACCGCAGCGGCGTCCGCCTCGTCCTTCTTACCGAGACCCGTGAGTTCGGCCGAGGCGATGGCGGCCTGTTCTACGACCTCGAGAATTTCCTGGATGAGGGTGCGATCCACAGTGGTCCGGCAAGGGTGGAGGCTTCGGGCTGAGGCCTGAGATGCCAGCTGCTGAGCGGCATTTCAGGCAGGAAGCGCTGTTCAGTGTATCAGCGCCGTTCCCGCCGCCCCCTCCCGGGGGCGGGGCGGGGGAGGGGGCGGGGGCTTTCCTACAATCGGTTCTCCCTGTCCGCTGAACCCGCATGAGCACGAAGTCCCTGGTGGTGTCCCCGTCGATTCTCTCGGCTGATTTCTCTCGCCTCGGGGATGACGTACGGGCGGTGGATGCCGCCGGTGCCGACTGGATCCATGTGGATGTGATGGACGGGCGCTTCGTGCCGAACATCACGATCGGCCCGCTGATTGTTCAGGCCCTGCGCCCGGTGACGGCCAAGACCCTGGACGTTCATCTCATGATCGTGGAGCCGGAGAAGTATGTGCCCGAGTTCGCGAAGGCCGGGGCGGACATCATCTCCGTGCAGGTGGAGGCCTGTCCCCATCTGCACCGCAACCTGGCCCAGATCCGTGATCTCGGCAAGATGGCCGGTGCCGTGCTGAATCCCGGCACCCCGATCGACACGCTGGAGTACTGCCTCGAACTGTGCGATCTGGTGCTGGTGATGAGTGTGAACCCTGGCTTCGGCGGTCAGAGCTTCATCGAAAGCCAGGTGGACAAGATCCGTGATCTCCGTCGCATGTGCGATGCCAAGGGCCTGGATCCCTGGATCGAGGTCGACGGCGGCATCAAGGCGGAGAATGCCTGGAAGGTGATCGAGGCTGGAGCCAACGCCATCGTGAGCGGGTCCGGCGTGTTCAACCAGCCGAGCTATGCGGACGCCATCAGCGGCATTCGCCACAGCCGTCGGCCTACGGCCGTGGCCGCCTGACCCCGACGGGTGGTCCAGATCCGGCCAGGAGAACCACCGGGGCAGGAGTTCACCCCTGCCCCGGCGCCCCGCAGACGCCGGCCCTGCCGTGCCAGGCGGGGCGGACACCATTCACTCACCTGTCAAGAGTCAGCTGTCACAAGTGAGCTGTCAGGTCAGCTCTCAAAGAACCAGCCGTAGCTGTGCAGGCCGATGCCGAGCAGATTCACCCCGATGTAGCAGACGACGATCACCACCAGGCCCAGGGACGCCACGATGGCGGGCCGCCTCCCCTGCCATCCCCGGATCAGCCGGGTGTGCAGGTAGGCCGCGTACACCAGCCAGCAGATCAGGGCCCAGGTTTCCTTCGGATCCCAGCTCCACCAACTGCCCCACGCTTCATTGGCCCATACCGCTCCACTCACCAGGCCCACCGACAGCAGCAGGAAGCCCACCGTGATGGTGCGGTAGCTGAGTGAGTCGAGCTGTTCGGCCATCGAGAGCGAACCGCTGGTGAGCCTGAGGGGCGCGGCCATCGCCCCGGGTCCTTCGGTGGCCAGCTGGGCCTGACGGAAGCCCCCGCTGCCGATGGAGCTGCTGCGCAGCTCAAGGGCCTTGCCCCGGTCGGTGAACAGCACCGCCAGCGACAGCAGGGAGCCCACCAGCAGGGCCGCGTAGCTGAGCATGATCACGCTCACGTGCATCACCAGCCAGCTGGAGCGCAGGGCCGGCACCAGCGGCGAGGCTTCCTGCAGGCGATCGGGCAGGGCGAAGCTGGCAAAGGCCACGCAGCCCAGGGCCATCGGGGTGGCGGCTGCCGGCACCAGGGGCGAAGGCCAGGAGCGCTCCACCAGCAGCTGGGTGAGGGTGCAGCCCCAGGCCAGGAAGCAGAGCGACTCGTAGAGGTTGCTGATGGGGAAGTGTCCGGAATCGATCCAGCGCAGCACGAGCTGGGCGGTGAGGCACAGATTGGCGCTGGCCACCAGCAGCCTCACCACGGAGCTGGTGCCTCCGCCGCTGAGGGCCCAGAACGCCAGGGGAAGCACCAGCAGCAGCAGCGCGAAGGCTGCCAGACCAAGGCCAAGAACCGGATCGTGGAGCAGATCGGGCAAGGTTTCAACGCACAACCAGGGGCCAGTCTGGCGGTTCGTGGGCAGGCTCGCTCAGCGGCTGGCCTGCCGTAACAGCACAAGACCGGTCGCCAGGCCGATCAGCACCGGCAGCCAGGCCGACAGGGCCGGTGTGAGCGTGCCCTTCACGCCCAGGGAACTGAAGCTGAAGGCCACCAGGTAGTAGCCGAAGATCAGCAGCACGCTCAGCCCGAACCCCTGGCTGCGGCTGCGGCGGGAGTGGGGGCGGGCACCGAGGCTGCTGCCGATCAGGCCAAACACCAGGCAGACCGCCGGAAAGGAGAACTTTTCCTGGATGCGGACCCGCAGCTTGCGGGCGGCCCGGCTGTCGCCGGATTCCCGCAGCAATCTCTCGGCGGTGCGCGCCTGGCCGATGCTCATCTCGTTGGCATCCCTCGGCAGTTTCGCCACCTTCAGCGGCTGGTTGCCGAGGGGATAGAGATAGCGGTCGAACCGCGCCGAAGTGATGGCCTCCGAGCCACCACGGCCGATGCCCACCACCTGACCATCGAGAAACTCCCATTGGGCATCCTTCGCGCTCCAACGGGCCCGATCCGCCGTGAGCATCACGCGGTGGGCCGACCGGCTCAGGTCCACCAGGGTCACATCCTCCATCACCCCCTGGTTGAACCGCTGGGCGTAGAAGATGTGCGTCAGGCCCTTCTCCGTGCTGCCATCGGGGAGCTCCACCCGCCCGAACTTGGAATACACCACGTTGTCCTTCTGTTCTCCGGCCACGGCCCGGCCGATGGCACGGCTGAGGGTGGCCTCGGCCTGGCTGAGGGTGGTGGGCACGATGGCTTCGTTGAAGCCGAAGGTGAGCAGGGTCATCGCCACGGCCAGGGCCACGGCGGGCACGAGCATGCGCCAGGTGGGCACGCCCACGCTGCGCAGGGCCGTGAGCTCGCTGTTGCCCGACAACTTGCTGTAGGTGAGCAGCGTGGCCATCAGGGTGGCCATGGGGAAGGAGAGGACCAGAAACGAGGGCAACTCCAGCAGCAGCACCTGCACTGCCACATCGAGCGGTAGACCGGATTCCGCCACCCGGCGCACCAGTTCGAACACCGCTCCCACCGAGAGGGAGACGGCGGTGAAGGCCGCCACCCCGAACACCAGGGGACCGATCAGCTCGGCCAGCATCCAGCGATCGAGCAGGGGCAATCGCCTCCACGGCCTGAGCAGCCGCTGGAGCTTGGCGGGGTGTGTTGGGTTCAGCGTGGTCACAGCCGGAATCCTTCGCCCAGGTAGTGGCGGCGCACCAGGGGATCGTTGCCCACCTCGAGGGACGTTCCAGAGGCCAGGATGGCCCCCTCGGAGAGGATGTAGGCCCGATCGGTGATCGCCAGGGTTTCGCGAACGTTGTGGTCGGTGATCAGGAGCCCCATGCCCCGGCCGCGCAGCTCGTTGATCAGCTGCTGCAGGTCGGCCACGGCGATGGGATCCACCCCGGCAAAGGGCTCATCCAGCAGCAGATAGCGCGGCCCCTCGGCACCGACAGCCAGGGCTCTGGCCACCTCGCAGCGGCGGCGCTCACCGCCGGAGAGCTGAAAGCCGCGGCGATGCTGGAAGGGGGAGAGGTGGAACTCCGCAATCAGGGTCTCCAGCCGCTCGCGGCGCAGAGCGCGGGGCGTCCGGCTGGATTCGAGCGCCAGCCGCAGGTTGTCGCGAACCGTGAGCTGGCGGAACACGCTGGGCTCCTGGGGCAGATAGCCGATGCCCAGGCGCGCTCGCTGGGGCATCGGCAGGTGGGCGATTGGGGCACCATCCAGCAGCACAGCGCCGCCGTCGGGGCGGATCAGCCCGGTCACCAGGCCGAACGTGGTGGTTTTGCCGGCGCCGTTCGGTCCGAGCAGACCCACCACTTCACCCGGCTGCAGCTGCAGGGAGACGTGGTCAACCAGCACCCGGCCACCGATGGCCAGGACCACCTGCTTCAACGCCAGCGTCATGGCTGCGCTGAGGGCGCGGGGGCAGGGGCAGTCCTGAACCGGTAGAGGGTCAACACCTGCTGGCCTGGGGCCGGCTCCGCCAGCAGGCGTTCCCCGTTCACCAGGTACACCAGTCGTTCCGCCCGGATGGTGTTGCCGTCGCCCTGCACGACATCCACCTCACCGCTCAGCACGAGGCGACCCTCGCGGCTGAAGTACTGGGCCTGCCTGGCCGTGGCCACCACGCCCTGGTCTTCATACACGATGCGCACGTTCCCACTGGCCGTGAGGATGCCGGTGGAGTTGTCGGCTCTCTGCAGATCGGATTCGATGGTGACAACGCCGGTGACCGGAGCCCGGGCTGGAGCGGAAGCCGGCGCGGGGGCTGCGGCAGGACTGCCGGCCCCGACCTGGGCGTGCACGCCTGGAGCTGCCAGGCCGCTGACGCAGAGACCGAGCACGGCGGCGGCAACAAGGGGAGCAGACAGGGCCAAGGTGCCGGGCCAATGGTGCAGCCGGAACAATCTACAGATCGCTCCCAGACCAGGACCGCTGCTGCCTAGCTTCCGGCCTCGGAGTCATGGCGCTGCGGCGCGGTGAGCCGGGGGGCTTCCAGCGGAGGCGGATCCCCAGCCGCCTGCAGGGCCTGCAGCCACTCGCGGGCACTGTCACGCAGCCGGGCCAGATCGATACCCAGGGCCTGATCGTCGCAGCCACGCAGCCGCCCCAGACCCTCGCCGGTGAGAATGGTGGCCCCACGGCGGTTCCCCCGCTCCAGGTGCAGTTGCCCCACGGCGATCTGGAGGATTCCCTGGAGCACGGGACGGAGCGGGCCTGCGGTCTCGTGCCACAGCTCCTCGAACCCGTCGTGGCAGGCGTACCAGTCGCCTGCGTTGAAGCAGGCAATGGCTTCGGCCAGGCGGGGGTCGCGGATCAGGCTCGATTCCTCGTCGTGGTCAGGAGGCAACGCGGGAACTCAGCGCTTGGCCGCCTTCTTGCTGGGCAGCTTGCGGAGGCGGATGGACTCCGGGGTGACCTCCAGCATCTCGTCAGGGCCGATGTATTCGAGGGCCCGCTCCAGGGTCATCTGCACGGGAGCCTGGAGGGTGTCGAGTTCCTCCGCGCCTGCTGATCTCATGTTGGTGAGTTGCTTGGCCTTGCAGACGTTGATCTCAAGATCCTGGGGCCTGTTGTTCTCTCCGATGATCATCCCCTTGTACACCTTGGTGCCGGGAGTGATGAAGAACTGACCGCGATCCTCGGCATTCTTGAGTGCATAGAAGGTGGCTGCTCCCTCTTCAAAGGCGATCAGAACGCCGTTGCGGCGTGCATCGAAGTCGCCCTGCATGGGGCGGTAATCCAGGAAGGAGTGACTCATGATGCCTTCCCCTCGCGTGGCACGGATGAATTCACCGCGAAAACCGATCAGCCCGCGGGACGGCACCACGAACTCCAGCTGGGTGCGGCCGTCGTTCGTATTTTCCATGTTCTGCATTTCCGCTTTGCGGATACCAAGCTTCTCGATGCAAGCCCCCACGGACACCTCTGGCACATCGAGGACAAGCGTTTCATAGGGCTCGCTCGGCGTGCCATCGATGGTGCGGAAAATCACCTGGGGCTGGCTCACCTGGAATTCATAGCCCTCCCGCCGCATTGTTTCGATCAGGATGCCGAGGTGCAGCTCACCTCTGCCACTCACGGCCCAGCGATCAGGGGAATCGGTGTCTTCCACCCGCAGGGCCACGTTGGTGAGGAGCTCCTTCTGCAGGCGATCGCGGATCTGACGGCTGGTGACGAATTTCCCTTCCTTGCCGGCAAAGGGAGAATCGTTGACCACGAAGGTCATCTGAAGTGTGGGCTCATCCACCTTGATCAGAGGCAGGGCCTCCGGGTTGTCCGGACAGGCGATCGTTTCACCGATGTTCACTTCATCGAAACCGGCCACAGCCACAAGGTCCCCGGCACTGGCCTCCTCGATCTCCACGCGCTGCAGGCCCTGGAAACCGAGCAGCTTGCTGATGCGACCCCGCTTGACGCTGCCGTCGTCACGCAGCAGGGCGGCGGGCTGGCCTGACCTGATCGTGCCGTTGTGGATACGGCCGATCATGATCCGGCCCAGGAAATCGCTGTAATCCAGGGTGGTGACCTGAAGCTGCAGGGGCTTGGTCGGATCACCCACCGGCGGCGGCACGTGGCGCAGGATGGCATCGAAGAGCGGCCGCATCGTGTCGCTGTCGGTCTTCATGTCCGGCTTGGCGTAGCCGCCCATGCCGCTGCCGAACAGGTAGGGAAAGTCGCACTGGTCGTCGTCCGCGCCAAGTTCGAGGAACAGATCCAGCACCTTGTCGACGGCGATCTCCGGATCCACCCGGGCCCGGTCGATCTTGTTCACGAACACGATGGGGCGAAGGCCTTTCTCCAGGGCCTTCTTCAGCACGAAGCGGGTCTGGGGCATCGGCCCCTCATTGGCGTCCACGATCAGGAGGCAGCCATCCACCATCCCGAGCACCCGTTCCACCTCGCCACCGAAATCGGCGTGGCCGGGGGTGTCCACGATGTTGATGCGGATCCCCTCGTAATCCACCGCGGTGTTCTTGCTCAGGATCGTGATTCCACGCTCTCGCTCGAGATCGTTGGAATCCATCACGCAGGTGGGAACCGCTTCGTTGTCCCGGAAAATGCCTGACTGAGCGAGCAGCGCGTCGACGAGGGTGGTTTTGCCGTGGTCGACGTGGGCAATGATCGCAATGTTGCGAATCGGCGTGCCTGGATGTGCGCCGCTCATAAATTGAGATTTCCTACAGTAACGGATGAAGCCAAGGGAAGATCCTAACGCATCCCCATGCCTGGGGCTCCGATCCCATTCCACGCGCGGTGACTGCCGTTCGCTCAGTGCGGTCCATCGATCCACTCCGGATCCACTCCGCCCGGCCAGGACCATTCCTGAGGGGAACGCGCAGATGTGGGCCGTGTGCCATGGCTCCGTTCAGGGCCTGCTCAGGCAGCCGCTTCAGCGGGCCAGCCGCTGGGCGGGCTCGAACATCCGCAGCGCGTCGGCGGTGCCCTCGAAGCGCCAGTGCCAGGGCTCGTAGCTCACGCCCTGGGCATTGTCCCGCGGGAAGGAGAGGGTGAAGTGGTAGCGGGCGGCATTGCGCTCCAGCCATCGGTAGGCCGGCGTCTCCTCGAACCCGGTGGAGAGGTTGGTCTGGGGCAGGCGCGCATCTCCCAGGTCGACGGCATAGCCCGTGCTGTGCTCGGAGAAGCCTGGCGGCGCGCTCACCTCGGCCCGTTCCCGGGCGTTCTGGTTCCGCTCCGCCTTCACACCGAAGAAGATGTCCTTCTGCAGGTCCTGGGAACGGAAGGCACTGAGCACCTCCAGGCTGACGCCATCACGGTCGGCGGCCCGCAGCATGGCCAGGAGGGCTTCGGCGGCATCCCGGTGCAGTTCGAGGCCCGTGCCCACGCTCACCAGCAGGGAGGGCTCCGCCTCTGGGTAGGGGAAGTGCCCCAGCAGCCGTCCGTCGGCGCTTTGCTGGGCATCGAGCCCCGGCACCGGACCGGGCGCGAGCCGGGGACCGAGCCAGCCCCGCACGGCGGGAAGCTGGAAGGCCCCCACCAGCGCCAGCACGGCTGCACCGAGGAGCAGCAGCCGCCTCCGCCCCATGGGGCGAGGAGACGTGAACGCCATTGGGTTGACGCGTTCAGCAACCGGGATGTCCTCGGCGGCCAGGACCTGGCCCGGGCGGCGGGGCTTCAGTGGCACCCGCCCGCCCCGGCAGATCGGCCGGCCGATGTTGTCGCCCTGGGCATCACGGATCGGGAGACAGCTTTGTTGAGGCTTTGTAACAACATCGGGACAACTGTCGTAAGGAGCACCGCCGGCAGGGTTGGGGTTGGCGGGCTCGATGCAGGGCTGATCCGCTCTGGGGCGACCGCTGGTGACGATCCTAGTTGCGAAGGCCCAAGTCCACCCCGTAGGACCCGGCAACGGTGTTAGCTTCCGGGCCAGAACCTTTTCAGGCGGAGCGTTTTCCCGATGTTGCGTGTCGCGGTGGTGGGTGGCGGCCCCAGTGGTTCCTGTGCCGCTGAGGTGCTCGCCAAGGCCGGCATTCAAACCTGGATCTTCGAGCGAAAGCTCGACAATGCCAAGCCCTGCGGCGGCGCCATCCCGCTGTGCATGGTGTCCGAGTTCGATCTGCCTGAATCGATCATCGATCGCAAAGTCCGCAACATGCGGATGATCTCCCCTTCCAACCGGGAAGTGGATATCCATCTCGACGACGAGAATGAGTACATCGGCATGTGCCGTCGCGAGATTCTGGATGCCTTCCTGCGCAATCGTGCCGCTGATCTGGGCGCCCATCTGGTCAATGGGCTTGTCACCAAGATCGATACCGGCAAGAACCGACAGGGGCCTTACACCCTCACCTACTCCGACTACGGTTCCGGTGAGGCGACCGGTGAGACCAGGACCCTCGAAGTGGATCTGATCGTGGGCGCCGACGGCGCCAACAGCCGCGTGGCCAAGGCCATGGACGCAGGCGACTACAACGTGGCGATCGCCTTCCAGGAGCGAATCAAGCTCCCGGCCAAGGAGATGAGCTACTACGAAGACCTGGCCGAGATGTATGTCGGTACGGACGTGTCTCCGGACTTCTACGCCTGGGTGTTCCCCAAATACGACCACGTGGCGGTTGGGACCGGCACCATGCAGAACAACCAGGCCCTGATCAAGGGCCTGCAGGAGGGCATTCGCCTGAGGGCCCGCAAGCGGCTGGTGAACGGCGAAGTGATCAAGGTGGAAGCCCACCCGATTCCGGAACATCCGCGGCCTCGCCGCGTTGTGGGACGCATGGCGCTGGTGGGTGACGCCGCCGGTTACGTGACCAAGAGTTCGGGCGAAGGCATCTACTTCGCCGCCAAGAGCGGGCGGATGTGTGCCGAGGAGATCGTGGCTGCCAGCCAGGGAGGCCGGAGGATTCCCAGCGAGGCTGACCTCAAGACCTACCTGCGCAAGTGGGATCGGCAGTACGGCGCCACCTACAAGGTGCTCGAGATTCTCCAGAACATTTTTTACCGCAACGACGCAGCCCGCGAAGCCTTCGTGGAGATGTGCGATGACAAGGACGTGCAGCGCCTCACCTTCGACAGCTATCTGTACAAGAGGGTGGTGGCCATGAATCCCTGGCAGCAGCTCAAGCTCACCCTGCTCACCCTGGGTGCGGTGCTGCGCGGCAATGCCCTGGCTCCCCAGAGCTACAGACCCGTGGACAGTGCCGTGCGGGATGACGATGAAGTCTCCGCGATGCTGGCGGTGAGCACCATCAAAGGTGGCATCAGGATGCGGGGCGAGAAGCCCCAGCCTCCTACCGCCATCCCCCAGGCTGCCGGGGTTCCCGCCGCCGATGGCGACACTGCCGAGCGCGAGCCGGTGCTGGCGGCGAAGTGAACCCGAGACTGATCTGCCGCGCCGCAGGGGACCCATGCCCCTCGGCGTCGGGGGATCAGCTCTGCAGCACCCGGAAGTCGGCCAGCACGGCGGCCTGGTTGCGGAGCACGCCGAGCATGGCCAGTCGGTTGGCCCGCACAGCGGCATTCTCCGCCATCACCATCACGCTGCCGTCTCCATCGAAGAAGGCAGCGAGCACCTCGGCGCTCTGCTCCAGCGCTGAGGCGAGCGCGTTGTAGCCCTCGCTGGTGCAGCTGGTGGCCAGGGGTTGCAGCTGCTTCAGCACCTCCAGCATGCCGGCCTCCGAGGGCTTCTCGAACAGCGAGGCATCCACCACGGCCTGCGGGCTGAGCACGTCGTCCGGGAGGTCCCCTTTCTCGGCCAACCGGGCCGCCCGCGTCACCACCGCCTGAACGCCGGCCAGCCGCTGCTCGCGCCGCAGTGACGCGAGCAGATGCCCACGTTGCCGCACATCGCCCGGATCGCGCAGCAGCCGACCGATCGGCAGTGCCTGGCCTGCCACGGCCGCCACCAGATCCGCCTCCAGCCCTTCCTCCTCCAGCAGGCTGGCGAGGCGTTGGCGGAGGAACTCGGCCAGGTCGTTCCGCAACTGCTCTGCGGAGACCTCCAGGCCGGGCAGCAGGCTGGCCCAGTGGAGGCTGCAGCGCACGAGCAGGGCCTCCAGATCCAGGGTCCATCCCCGGGCCCAGAGGATCTGCATCAGCCCGTTCCCGGCACGGCGCAGGGCATAGGGATCGGACGAGCCGCTGGGCCGCTCCCCCTTGGCAAAGATGCTGAGCAGCAGCTCGAGGCGCTCGGCCACGGCCACCACAGCGCCTGGCACCGATTCGGGCAGGGTGTCACCCGCCCCCCGGGGCAGGTAGTGCTCCAGCACCGCCAGGGCCACGGCCCTCGGTTCCCCTTCAGCCAGCAGGTATTTCCCTCCCATCACCCCCTGCAGCTCGGGGAACTCACCCACCATCTGGCTCACCAGATCGTGCTTGCAGAGGTGGGTGGCCCGCCGGGCATGGTCCGCGTCGGCTCCCTGCAGGGCCAGCGCCTCGAGCAGCACGTCCGTGCACCATTCCATGCGCTCGACGCGATCGCGCAGCGAGCCGAGGCCCTCGGCGAAGGTGACCCGTGCCAGCTGGTCACGCCGGTCGATGCTCGCCACGGCGCGATCGGCCTCGATGAAGAAGCGCGCATCGGCCAGCCGGGCCCTGAGCACACGTTCATTGCCACGGCGCACGGTGTCCTGGGCTTCAGCCCGGCCGTTGCTGACGCAGAGGAAGCTCGGCAGCAGCACGCCGCGGGCAGCGGCGGCCAGCGGATCCACGGTGGCCCCCAGCTGGTAGAGCGGCACGTAGCGCTGATGGGCCCGCATCACCGTGCTCAGCACCTCCGCCGGCAGATCCAGATAGGTGGGCTCCAGCCGGCCTTCGATCAGCAGAGGCTGCTCCACCAGATCGGTGAGTTCCTCCAGCAGCGTGTCCGGAAGATCCGCCCGGGCATGGAGCGCCCCAGCCGCTGTGGCGATGGCCTCCCGGATCCAGGCGCCCCGGGCAGCGCGGCTCACCATCACGCCGGCCGCTGCAAGGGTCTCGGCGTACTGCCCGGCAGCGGCAATCACCACCGGCCCGGGCACCAGCCGGTGGCCCCGGCTCTGGCGTCCCGAGGCCACGGCCGGGTCGCTGCCCGGCAGCTCCACCGGCACCACCTGCTCATTCAGCAGTGCCACCAGCCAGCGCACGGGCCTGGAGAAGCGGCACTCGCCCTCACCCCAGCGCATGAAGCGACGTCCCTGAAGCTGTTGGATCCAGCCCGGGATGAGGGAGGCCAGCACGTCGGCGGTGCTGCGGCCCGGCTCCCGCAGCACCGCGAACACGAAAGGTCCTTTCGGGGTGTCGCGGATCTCGAGCCGGTCCGGTGGCACGCCGCAACGCCTGGCAAACCCCCGGGCGGCCTCGGTGGGAACGCCGTCGCGGAACGCCTGGGCAGCGGGCGGGCCCTTGCGCTCCTCCTGGCGGTCGTGCTGCTGCGGCGGCAGACCCTGGATGGTCACGGCCAGACGCCGTGGGGTGCTGGTGCACTCCACCCCAGCGTGGTCCAGCCGCTGCTCCTCGAGGCTGGAGCTCACCAGAGCCTCCAGCTGGGGCAGGGCGAGGCGCGCGAAGTCTGCCGGCAGTTCCTCGGTTCCGATCTCGAGCAGAAACGTCGACACGCGGGCAGGCACGGCAGCCGCCAACTTTATGGAGTGACGCGCAACGCGGCAGGCTGGAGGCCATCCCCATTCGCTACGGTCATCGGGCTAACGGGTGGTTGCCGACATCGTGACGTCAGGGCCGACAAAGTTCGAGCAACTGAAGGCCAGCAGTGGTCATCTGCGTGAGCCGCTCCTCAGTGAGCTCGGCAACACGGAGCCGAACTTCACCGAAAACGCCGTTCAGATCCTCAAGTTCCACGGGAGCTACCAGCAGGACAACCGCGACAAGCGGCAGAAAGGCCAGACCAAGGACTGGCAGATGATGTTGAGGCTGCGCAATCCTGCCGGCCGTGTGCCAGCCCAGCTCTATCTCGCCATCGATGAGCTCGCCGACCGCTACGGGAACGGCACCCTCAGGGTCACCACCCGCCAGGCGTTCCAGATGCACGGGGTGCGGAAGGAGAACCTCAAGGAGGTGATCGGCACGATCGTGCGGTCCCTGGGCTCCACCCTGGCGGCATGTGGCGACATCAACCGCAACGTGATGGCCCCTGCGGCCCCCTTCACCAAGGGGGGCTACCCCTCGGCCCGCCAACTGGCGGACGAGATCGCCGATCTGCTCGCTCCCAAAGCGGCGGAAGGCTCCTACCTCGATCTCTGGGTCGACGGGGAACTCAGCTACCGGATCAAGCCCAGTGCGCCGGTGCGCAAGGTGAAGGCCCGCCAGAGCGAGGGCGGCGTGTTCAGCGGCGATGCCGAGGAACCCCTCTACGGCGCCACCTATCTGCCCCGCAAGTTCAAGGTGGCGGTCACCGTGCCTGGCGACAACTCGGTGGATCTGCTCACCCAGGACATCGGCCTGGTGCTGTTCTGCGACCCCCGGGGACGCCCCCAGGGCGCCAACGTGTACGTGGGTGGGGGCATGGGCCGAACCCACAACAAGGAGGAGACCTTCGCCCGCACCGCCGACCCTCTCGGCTACGTGGCCCATGGCCATCTGCTCGATCTGGTTCAGGCGATCGTCGCCCTGCAGCGCGACCACGGCGATCGGCAGCAACGCCGCCACGCCCGCATGAAATACCTCATCCACGACCGCGGCGTGGACTGGTTCCGCCAGGAACTCCAGGAGAATTTCTTCCCCCATCCGATCCAGGGGATGCGCCCTGAGCCCAAAGCCCGGCTGGAGGACTACCTGGGCTGGCATCGCCAGGACCGGGGGCTCTGGTTCGTGGGGCTGCCTGTGCTGTGCGGCCGCATCGCCGGGCCGCTGAAGCAGGGGCTGCGCCAGCTTGTGGACACCTACAAGCTGGAGCTGCGCCTCACCCCGAACCAGGACCTGCTGCTCTGCAACATCGGCAGCGCCCAGCGCAGCAGCGTCCGCTCCGACCTGGCAGCCATGGGCATCGAGACGCCCGAGGCACCGCCGCCGCTGGCGCGCCATGCCCTGGCCTGCCCCGCCCTGCCGCTCTGCGGCCTGGCGGTGACCGAGGCGGAACGGGTGCTGCCCGATGTCCTGGAACGCCTCGATGGACTGCTGCATCAGCTGGGAATCAGCCGGCCCGTGCTGGTGCGCATGACCGGCTGCCCGAACGGCTGCGCCCGCCCCTACATGGCGGAGATCGGCCTGGTGGGCAGTGGGCCGGATCTCTACCAGCTCTGGCTGGGGGGAACACCCAACCTCAGCCGCCTGGCCGAGCCCTATCTCGAGAAGATGCCTCTCGCCGCTCTGGAGCCCACCCTGGAGCCGCTGCTGCTGGCCTGGCATGGGGCCGGCGGCCGCATCAGCTTCGGCGACTTCGTCGCACGGCAGGGGCGGCCGGCCATCGAAGCCATGCTCGCCGCGGTGTGACCAGGGTGGAGACGGTGTCGAGGTTGGCCGCCGCCCCCCACCGGCCAGCCCCCTCCTGCCCCGGGCGCCTGAGGGGGGGGGGCCAACACCTGGGGCCGGCGCTGGTGGCTGCTGCTGGCCATGACCGCCGTGGTTCAGCCCGTGCTGCCGGCTGCCGCCCAGGGGCGCCGTGGCCCACCGCCACCGTCCCCGAAGGTCGTGATCTACGACCCCGATCCGCTCAGCTGTCAGCCCGACACCATCCGCCAGGCCTTCGCCCGCCATCTCGACCCCTTCGCGGATCAGAGTCCAGCGGTGCTGGCCCGCCTGCGGGTGGTGCAGCTGGAGATGACCGAATCCAGCCTGCGCCGTTGCGTGGCGAAGGGGCTGATGGAGCAGCAGGCCGCCGCCGCCCTGTTCCAGGAACTCGCCGCTCAGGGCTCCACCCGCCCATAGATGGCCTGCGGCTGGCCGCTGCGCCACGCCCAGAGCTGATCCCCCCAGCTGAAGTGCCACCACTCCGCCGGATGCTGGGCGAAGCCGGCCTCCTGCATCACGGCCTGGAGCAGCTGGCGGCGGCCATGAAACACCTGCGCCCGTTCGCGCTCCACCGGATCGAGGCTCCCGGCGGCCAGCCGTTGGAAGTGATCAGGGGCGGACACCTCGCCGATGGCATCGATCGGGGATCCCATGCTGATCGGTGCGCCGCGTTCATCCGCCAGCGTGAGATCCACCGCCGCCCCGGTGCTGTGGGGGGGAGGGGCGGCCGGATCCGGGTTCGGCGGGGCCCAGAAGCCCCCCACCTCCCGGGCCACCGCCTCCAGGGCCGGCCCCGGCCTGTGGGGGTCGAGCCCTCTCTGGCGGCAGAGTTCGGCCGTGGCGTGCCGCACCATGAAGGCCTGCACCGCCAGGGGGCGCCAGCCATCGAAGATGGCCAGCCGCCAGGAAGGCCGCTGCCTGCGCAGGGCCAGCTGGGCAGCCAGCAGCCGCGCGACCACCCCCTGCCGCAGCTGGAAGGGCGAGCCACCGCCCCCGTAGGGCGCGCCGGCGGCGATGTAGGGATGGGGCTCCAGCCGCCAGAGGTCCTCGGGCAGGGGAACCAGGGGTTCCGGGCACGGACTGATCGGAATCGCGTTCCACGGACGCCGCTCCATTTGCCTGACGGCCCGCTCGGGCTGGGGGGATGGGGCCAGATTGCCTCAGTTGAGGCGGGCGTCGCTGCAGAGCCGCGCCTGCTGCCGGGCCAGCAGGGCCGCGAGGGCCGGATGGCGCTGCAGCTCCGGATCGGCGGCGATGATCTCCTGGGCCACCAGGCGTGCCTGCTCCAGCACAGCCCCATCGTCGGTGAGGCTGGCCAGAGCCAGGTCCGGCAGACCGGACTGGCGGGTGCCGAGCACCTGGCCAGGCCCCCGCAGCCGCAGGTCCATCTCGGCGATCTCGAAGCCGTCACTGGAGCGCACCAGCACATCCAGCCGCTGGCGGGCCAGGGCCTGGCGGCTGTGGTTCACGAGCAGGCAGTGGGAGGCGGCCGCACCACGGCCCACCCTGCCGCGCAACTGATGCAGCTGGGCCAGGCCGAAGCGCTCGGCATGCTCCACCACCATCACGCTGGCTTCGGGCACATCCACGCCCACCTCCACCACCGTGGTGCTCACCAGCACCTGGCTCCTGCCCGTGGCGAACGCAGCCAGGGCCGCCTGCTTGTCGGCGCTTGCCAGGCGACCGTGCAGCAGGCCCACGGCCAGATCCGGGAACACCTCCTCACTCAGCTGGCGGTGCACCTCCACCGCCGAGCGCAGATCGAGCTTTTCCGACTCCTCCACCAGGGGGAGCACCACGTAGGCCCGCTGGCCCTTGGCCACCTCCTCCCGGATCAGCTGGTAGGCCCCATCCCGTTCCGCCGCTTGGATCAACCGGGTCTGGATCGGCGTCCGGCCCGGCGGCAGGCCATCGATCTGGCTCACATCCAGATCCCCGTGCACCGAGAGCGCCAGGGTGCGGGGAATGGGGGTGGCGGTCATCGTGAGCAGATGGGGTTGCAGCCCCTTGGCCAGCAGCCGGTTGCGCTGGGTCACCCCAAAGCGGTGCTGCTCGTCCACCACCACCAGGCCCAGGCGGGCGAAGGCCACCGGATCCTCCAGCAGGGCATGGGTGCCCACAAGCATCTGCACCTGCCCGTTGGCCAGGTCCTCCAGCAGCGCCCGCCGCTGGCGAGCGGGTGTGGAACCGGTGAGCAGGGCACAGGTCACATGGAGCTGGGGGAGCCAGGCGCAGAGCTTCTGGTAGTGCTGCTCAGCCAGCACTTCGGTGGGGGCCATCAGGGCTCCCTGACAGCCGGCATCGATGGCGGTGAGCAGGGCGGCGACGGCCACCACGGTCTTGCCGCTGCCCACATCGCCCTGCACCAGCCGCGCCATCGGCTGCTCCCGGCCGAGGTCGGCGCGGATCTCCTCGAGCACCCGCTGCTGCGATGGGGTGAGCTCGAAGGGAAGCAGGGCCAGGAAGCGGGCCATCAGGCTGCCGCTCGCCGGACTCTGCAGCGCCTGGGAGGAGCTGCGGGTGAGCTTGCGCCGCCGCTGCAGCAGCCCGAGCTGGAGCAGCAGGAACTCGTCGAACACCAGCCGATGGCGGCTCGCCTGCAGCCGTTGCTGATCGGTGGGGGCATGGATCTGCTGCAGGGCCTCCGCCCGGGCGGCCAGCCCATGGGCCTGGCGCAGGGGCAGGGGCAGAGGGTCCTCCCAGTGGCGCACATGGGGCAGCACGGCGGCGATGGCCTGACGCAGCCGGTCGGCCCCCAGGCCCTCGGTGAGGCCGTAGACAGGCAGCAGCCGCCCGATCACAGGGGAGCGCACAGGAGCCTGCGGGCTCTCCAGCACCTCGATCAGAGGATCCTGAAAGGCCGGGCCGTAGGGACTCTCCTTCACCAGACCGCTCACAGCCACGCTGGCGCCTGGGGGGTAGAGGCGCTGCTGCGCCCGCAACCAGGCCGGACTGGCAAAGCGGCGACCCGCGAAGAAGCGGCTCACCCGCAGCCTGCCGGTGGGATCACTGAGCTGCAGCTCCAGGATCCCCAGGTTGGGATTGCGGGGGCTGGCAAAGGCCTGGGCGCGGCGCACCGTGGCCACGATGGTCGCTGTGCGGCCCACCTCCAGACCCGCGATCCGCACCAGATGGGCGTAGTCGAGGTAATCGCGCGGGTAGTAGTGCACCAGATCCCGCACCACGAAGAGGCCGAGCTGGGCCAGGCGGGCTGCGGTGCGGGGTCCCACACCGCGAATCGTGCCCAGGGGGGCCTCCGGATCCAGGGGCCCTCCGGCTGCCTGGGCCACGCCCTTGGGCCGGGTGCTGTGCGGCTCCGCGGCCAGGCGCAGCCTGGGAGGCCCGATCGGGGCAGGAGGCTGCCACCACTGGCGCAGCTCGTGCAGATGCTGGCGACAGTCCCTCACCAGGCTCTGCCGGTGGGCGGCAGTGAGCTGCCCATAGCCGGCAAAGGACGCCGCCATGGCACGCCGGCGGTCCGCCCCGGGGAGCTCTGAAGCTGGTGGACAACGCAAACTCCGCTCCAGAAACACACTGAAGCGCTCGTGACGGCCCTGGAGATCGGAGAAGCCACGGTCGATCTCCAGCTGCAGGGCCTGCTGCAGGATCCTGAGCCAGGATTCGAACGCGGCCCCGCCGTTCAGTTGGCGGGAAACTCCAGCTGGGGCGTCGGTGTGCGGTTGTCCTCCAGCCACAGACGTTCCGCCTCCAGCGTTCGCAGCCGCCGCTGCACCCGGCGGTAGGTCTGGGCCATTCTGCGCACCTCCTGGGTGTGCTGTTGCAACCGCTGACGGCAGGTGCGCAGGCGCGGGTCCTCCAGCTCCAGATCCACCAGCCGCAGCAGCACCGCCACCAGAGCCAGCGGCGTCCCGCCCGCCGAGGCCTCTGCCGGAACCTGGAGGCGCAGCAGATTGGCGGGGGCTGGAAGCATCTCCACCTGACCCTGCAGCGCCGCATCCAACAGACCGACGGGCAACAACCCCTGGGTGAGGCCGAGGCGGAGACAGTCGACATTCAGGGCATGGGAGAGGTTGCGCAACCGGCGTGTGAGGGCCCGCTCATAGCCGCTCAACCAGGTGATCAGCCGGGTGGGGTCGCTGGGCAGGCGGGGCTCACTCCAGGGAGCCCCGCCGTCAAAGCCATCGGCCTCCTCCGGCAGCTCGGGCACCGCCGGATCGGCAGAGCCCGGATGCCGCAGCCGCTCCATCTCCAGAGCCTCGGAGAAGGCCTGCAACATCGCATCGAGGGAGCCCAGGGGCGGACCGGACTCGGCTGGTGGCGGCGCGCCCGTCGCCGCACTGCCGCCTGGCATGGAGGCTGCGGCGTGGGCAGGGGGCGGGAGGTGGCGCGGATCAATCGGCGGGGCCATGCCCAGGTGGATGGAGCCGGGCGTCTGAGACCACTCCCCTGGCGGTGGTTGGGCACCGTGCTGCTGGGGCGGAGCCTCGCTGCTCTCTTGCGACGTTCCGATCTCCTCGAGCCCCTGGGTCTGCCGCTGCAGGCGCTCCCGTTGGTCTGAGCGGGCAATCTGGGCGGCCATGGCGGTCACCTGCTCCACCGTCAACAGGGTGCTGGCCCGCCGGGCCAGATCGTCCATGCGCCGGTGCAGTTCCCGCCGCCGACGGACCGGCAGCCGGCAGTAGCGATCGGGCTGAATCTGGGTGGCCAGGTGGAAACAGGCCTGCTGAATGGCCTTCAGCAGGCCTTGCCGGAGAACCTGCAGGTAGAGGGCGAGATGGCGATAGAGCTCAGGGTTGGACCGTTCAACATCGGCACGGATGGCGGCGAGCTGGCTCTGAGCCTCCTGAAGCGCGTCCACAGGTCCAGTGGGAACGGACTGCCCGATGACTCAGGAGGCCTGCATGGCCGCCACTTCAGCGGCGAAATCCATCTTCTCCACCTCGATCCCCTCGCCCAGGTTGAAGCGAACGAAACGCCGCACCTGAATGTTCTCGCCCACCTTGCCGGCCACCTGCTTCACGAGTTCCGCCACGGTGATCGTGCTGTCCTTGATGTAGGGCTGGTCCATCAGGGCCATCTCCTTGAGACGCTTGCCGATGCGGCCGGCCACGATCTTCTCCTTCATCTCCTCCTTCTTGCCCGCCAGATCGTCGCGGCCCATCTCGATCTGCTTTTCACGGTCAGACACTTCTGAGGGAATGTCTTCGGTGCTCACGTAGTCCACGGAGGGACAGGCGGCAATCTGCATCGCCACGTTACGGATCAGATCCTGGAAGATCTCTCCACGGGCCACGAAGTCGGTTTCGCAGTTCACCTCCACCAGAACGCCCACGCGGGCGCCGGTATGGATGTAAGAGCCGATGGCTCCTTCCGCAGCGGTGCGACCGGACTTCTTCTCTGCCGAAGCGATGCCCTTCTGACGCAGCCACTCGATGGCTTTCTCGGCATCCCCCTTGGTTTCGGTGAGTGCCTTCTTGCAGTCCATCATGCCGGCGCCGGTTTTATCGCGCAGTTCTTTGACCAGCTTTGCCGAGATTTCAGCCATGATTACAGAAGTAACTGAACTTGTGCTTAGGGAAAACGTGATGAACGGAAGATGAACGGGCTACGGAGCAATCCGGCTCAGGCGTCGTCGCCCTGGGCCTGCTCGCTGCCACCATGCCTGCCTTCATTGATGGCATCCGCGAGACGCCCCAGCACCAGCTGGACGGAGCGCACGGCATCGTCGTTGCACGGAATCGGCACGTCGCAGAGGTCGGGGTCGCAGTTGGTATCGAGCATCGATACAAGCGGAATGTCGAGCTTGCGGGCCTCCAGCACGGCATTGGTCTCGCGGCGCTGGTCCACCAGCACCACCACATCTGGCAGGCGACGCATGTTCTTGAGGCCGCCCAGATACTTCTGGAGACGATCCAGCTCCCGTCGCAGCACGGCCGCTTCCTTCTTGGGCCGCATGGCGATCGCACCGGAGGATTCCATGCGCTCCAGGTCCTTGAGCCGCTCGATACGGGCGCGCATTGTCGTCCAGTTGGTGAGCATGCCACCCAGCCAGCGCTGGTTCACGTAGGAAGCACCACAACGGGTGGCCTCGAGGGCAATCACTTCGGAGGCCTGCTTCTTGGTGCCGACGAACAGAAAACGCTTGCCGCTGCGGGCGGCACTGCGCACCCACTTGTAGGCGTTGTTCATGCAGACGGCGGTCTGCACGAGGTCGATGATGTGAACACCGTTGCGCGCGCAATAGATGTAGCGCGACATCTTGGGGTTCCAGCGACGGGTCTGGTGCCCGAAGTGGGCACCCGCCTCCATCATCTCGGCGAGAGTGACAACAGCCATGGTGGTTGGGGTTTCGGGTTTGCCTCCACCTGCCTAGGGATCAGGGGACTCCCGGATGGAGGGTGAGCCGCAGTGCGGAGCACGCGAGCGTTCCCTTCACCGCCTGACGTCGATCGGGGGGCTGCAACGCAGCTTCCCTGGGCCAGGGTGGAGTCCTCGATCACCCGAAACACGCAGGTGTGCGGAGTGAAAGTTGACTAACGAACCCTACCAAAGCACGGTTCTGACCTGGCCTCAGGCCAGGCCCTCCTGTCTCGCCTGGGCCTGCAGCGCCCGCACACCGAGCCGGTTGAGCGGCAGGCGCAGCAGCTCCAGGGCCAGGGCCGCATGGCCACGGCGGACGAGCCAGCCCAGCAGCGGCCGCAGGCTGCGCTCGTTGAGCAGCCCCCCCAGGGTGAGGATCTCCCAGAGCAGCCGGTGGAACCAGGTGAACTGGATGATCATCCGCACCCGGCGGCTGGGATGCTTGCGGTAGAACACCAGAGCCATTCTGGCCCGCTCCTGCTCCACCCGGATCAGGGCAGGGATCTGCTCCAGATTGAAGGCCGGATGCCAGTGGTAGCCCACGGCCTCGGGGCAGCGGATCAGCTGCACCCCGAGCTGGCGCAGGCGTTCGCCCAGCTCCAGATCTTCCCAGCCGTAGAGACGAAAGGCGGTGTCGAACAGCCCGGCCTGCTCCAGCAGCTCACGGCTGATCGCCACATTGCCGGTGGCGAAATAGGCCCAGGAGTGGTCGCGAAGCTTGTGGCGTTCCCGGGTGGGCGCCTCGAAATCGGCCGTGTTGATCACGGCGCCGTAGGTGAAGCAGCGCCGGTGGCCGAGCCGCTGCCAGGCCCGGCTCAGACCGCTCGCGTGGCAGCGGAGAAAGCTGGGGGTGACCACCAGGTCGCTGTCGATGAACACGATCACATCCCCCCTGGCCTGATCCACACCCCGGTTCCTCCCCTCCGCCGGACCGCCGTGCTCCTGGAGCACCAGGCTCACGTGGGGGAGCTGCTGGCGGTGGGCTGCGAGCCAGGCCACCGTGTCATCGCTGGAGCCGTCATCCACCACCACCACCTCGTAGCCCTCGGCAACCCCGGCCAGGTCCTGCTGCTCCAGGGCCAGCAGACACTGGCGCAGGATCGGCAGCCGGTTGTAGGTGGGGATGACGACACTGAGGAACATGGGTCGTCCCGGTGCAGGCGGTGGACGGACAGGCTCAAAAAAAGGGGATCCCAGCGGATCCCCACAGCCGAGAAATGGAGGCGGCCGGATTCAGTCAGCGGCGCCGCCGTTGTTGGCCGTGCCGGTCACACCGTTGCCAACACCTTCACCCCGGCCGTCGTTGCGCAGCTTGCGTTTTTTGAACTTGCGCGCATAGGCGCGGTTCCGTTCCTGCTTTTCCTTCTTCAGATTTCTGCGCTTGGCCATAGGGTCGGCACGTAGGGGTCAGACGAAACACCACCCTACTCAACCAACCTCCTGCACCTGGGCCACCGACGCCGCGCTGGCCTCGCTGAGGCGTCCATCCTCCATCTGCACCAGTCGGTCCGCCACATCCAGGATGCGCGGGTCATGGGTCACCATCAGCACCCCGCAGCCCTGCTCCCGCGCCAGGCCCTTGAGGAGGTCCACCACCTCCCGGCCACTGCGGCGGTCCAGTGCCGCCGTGGGCTCATCCGCCAGCAGCAGCTGTGGGTGGGCGGCCAGGGCCCTGGCAATCGCTACGCGCTGCTTCTGCCCGCCCGAGAGATCGTGGGGAAGCTTGTGCAGGTGATCTCCCAGGCCCACAGCCCGGAGCCATTCGCGGGCCTGGTCCCGGCGGGCCCTGTAGCCCAGGCCCCCGATCAGGTCGGAACCCATCTGCACGTTCTGCTCGGCACTCAGACAGCGCAGCAAGTTATGCCCCTGGAAAATCATGCCGATGTGGCGGCGCAGCCGCTGGCGGACGCTCCGTCCGGCCCCATGGAGCTCCTGGCCGAACAGCTCCACCGAGCCCTCCTGCACCTGGCGCAGGGCTCCCACCAGGGTGAGCAGGGTGGTCTTGCCGCAGCCTGACGGTCCGGTGAGCAGCACCACTTCGCCCGGAGCGATCTGCAGGTTGATGCCCTGCAGCACCTGACGGCGCATGTCCCCGGCGCCGAACCAGTGGCTCAGCCCCTGGATCCTCACCAGTGGCCCCGCGGCGCAGGAGCTGCGGGGCCCCGCCGAATCCAGGGCCGCTGCAGAGGCACTGGAGGGGGTGGAGGGAAAGGATGCCGTACCCATCAGAAGATCTCCGCCGGGTCGGCATCCGCCAGGCGCCGCATGGCCAGGGCTGCCGATCCCATGCACATCACCAGGATCATGCTGAACACGATCACCGCCCGGGGGGTGGACATCGCCACCGGCAGGTTGGTGCCACTGCGCACCAGGGCGTAGAGCCCCTGGCCCACCACATAGGCAGGCACATAGCCCAGCATCGCCAGGATCAGGCCCTCCCGGGCCACCACCCCGAGCAGGGTGGGCAGCCGGTAGCCCATCGCCATCAGGGTGGCGTACTCGGGCAGGTGATCACTCACATCCGAGTAGAGGATCTGATACACGATCACACAGCCCACGATGAACCCCATGGCGGCCCCCAGGGTGAAGATGAAGCCGATGGAGGTGCTTGTGCGCCAGTAGGTCTTCTCGAACTCCTCGAATCCCTCTTTGGTGAACACGCGCACGTCAGGCGGAAGGGTGCGCCGCAGCCGTTCCAGCACCACCTGGGGATCGTTGCCGGGTTTGAGCCGGATCAGGCCCAGCTCGATGCTGCCGCGGGGGGTGCCCGGCACCAGCTGGAGAAAGGTTTCGCGGCTGGTGAGGATGTTGCCGTCGGCGCCGAAGGACGGGCCCAGGGTGACCAGGCCCGTCACCCGCACCCGGGTGCCGGCCACCTCCGTTTCGACGGTGCGGCCCTGGTTGAACCACTCGGCGATCGGCCCGAATTCCGGCCGGGAACGCTGGTCGAACAGCACCCGACCCTTCTGGGTGAGGGTGCGGGCCTTCTCCGCCAGTTCCGGATCGGTGAACAGGGGGTCGTTGGGTTCGAAGCCGAGGGCCAGGATCGAGCGGTTGCGGCTCGTCGCGGGGTTGCGCCACAGCAGCAGGTTCCAGTGCACCGGCGTGGTGCCCTGCACCGCCGGGTCGGCCATGACCTGGATCAGCCGGCGGCGGGGAAAGCCCGCCATGCCGATCGAGCTCATGGTGCGCGGGCTGATCAGCACCAGATCGGCGTCGAACAGCTTGTGCACGGTCACGCTGGCGTCGAACAGCCCGTCGCGGAAACCGAGCTGCATGAACATCAGGATCCCGGCGAAGGCGATGCCGGCCAGGGCCACCGCCAGGCGCAGCGGTTGCCGCGACAGCAGCAGCCAGGCCAGGGGGATTCGGCGGGCTTGCCAGAGGCGCTCCAGCATCAGGGGGTGAAGCGGGCGATCACCTTGAGCCCCGTGCGCTGACGCACCCGCGCGGCATCGGCGGGCTCGAGGCCGACCCGCACCTCCACGATCCGGGCATCCACGTCACCGGTGGGGTCGGTCTCCAGCACCTTGCGCTGCCGCACCTGGGGGCTGATGCGCAGGACGCGGCCGGAGAGTGTGCCCTCGAAGCCGCCGTTCTCGCTGGTCATGGTGACCGTCTGCCCCAGGCTCACCCGGTCGATGTCGCTCTCGTACACCTCGATGAGGGCCTCCATGCGGTCACTGGCCCCCAGCTCGAGCACGCCGTCGTCGCCGGGGCGCTCTCCCACCCGCGCGTGCAGGCGGAGCACGGTGCCCCCGATCGGAGCACGCAGCTCGGTGAGCTTGAGATCCGCATCGATGCGGTCGCGCTCCGCCAGGGCCTCCTGGAGTTGGCCGTTGAGCTCGAGCAGGTCGGTCTCGCGGGTGTCGAGCTCGCCACTGGGGATGGCTCCACTGCGGCTGAGGGAGCGGTAACGGGCGATGTCCCGGTTCTGCACCGCCAGGCGGCTGCGCAGGTTGGTGATGCGGGCCTCCACCAGCCGCCGCTGGGCCTGAAGCGGTTCGGCCGTGTCGAAGACGGAAAGCAGCTGGCCGGGAGCCACCCGGTCGCCTTCCTGCACCAGCAGGCGGGTGATGCGCGGGCTGCCGCCGATGCCGGTGATGGGCGCCGCGAGGGAGCGGATCTCACCCCGGGGATCGAGCCGGCCCAGGGCGGCCACCGCCTCCGGCATCGCCGGCCGCTTCACGGTGCCGGGCGGGGCGGAGGATGGGGCCGGCTGGCGGTTCAGAAGGCGCTGGCCGCCGAACGCCGCCAGGGCCAGCAGGGCGGCAGCCCCGAAGCCCAGCACCAGCGAGCGGGAACTCACTTCCCTGCCCAGGAGCTTCACAGGGCCGGAGGGTCGTCGAAAAGGAGCTCTTCGATGTAGCGGTCGGCCCAGGCCGGATTGAACGCCTTCTCCAGCACCCGGCGGGTCTTGTCGTTTTGTTTCTGCTGCTTGCAGTACCGGAGCTGGCCCTTCCATCGCGCAACAGTAGCTGGATCGTCACTGGCCTGTGCTTCACAGCGCCGGATGGCGGCGGTGAGCACATCGAGCACTTCGGCCACCTCGGCGATGAAGGCCTGCTCCTCGGCTGCGTCCACCGGCCGGATGAAGCGCACATGGGGCGAGAAAATCGACCCCCAGGCCGGCAGGTCCCGCTCCTGCTGGTACACCCTTCGCTGGCGCCGGGAGAGGGCCTGCTCGATCGCCTCGGGCAGGCTGCCCGTCACCGGGGAGAGGTCGACGATGGCGGCGGACACCCCGGCGGGTCCGGCCACGATGTCGGCGCCGAACACCGGCAGGTCGTAGTGGGGATCGGGAAAGAGCACGCAGTGGAGAATCTGCAGGCCGGCTCCCAGCCGTGCCGTTTCGAGGTGCAGCTTGCGCAGGCCGCGGCACTGCCTCAGCTCGTTGCGGATGAACAGGGCCTCGCCGTCGAGGCTGCCGCTGATCGCCTCGAGCTCCGGATCGATGGCCAGGGGCACCAGGTCGGGCATGCCCTGCCAGCAGGAGCGGATCCGTTCCGCCAGGGCATCCACCAGCGGATGGATCCCGCCGGCGACGGCACCGCCGCTCTTCCCTGAAGTTCCCGCCATCGATCGGCTCCCGACAGTGCGCTGCGTGGCTCCTGGCTCAGGGCGCACCGTGAGCCACCAGAATGCTGATCCTGCCACGCGTTGTGCCTTGCCCCTGGCTCCTGCTGCGACCTCCCTGCCAGGCCTGGCCGAACCCGAGGTGGAGACCCTCCCCAACGGCGCCCGGATCGCCCGGATGCCCCTGCCGGACGCGCCCCTGGTGTGCCTGGACTTCTGGTGCCGGGCCGGCAGCGTGTACGAACAGCCCGGCGAGAGCGGCCTGGCCCACTTCCTCGAACACATGGTGTTCAAGGGCAGTGCGGGCCTGGAACCGGGGGAGTTCGACCGGCGCATCGAAGCGATGGGGGGCAGCAGCAATGCAGCCACCGGCTTCGATGACGTGCACTACCACGTGCTGATTCCCCCGGCAGCTGCCGGGGAAGCCCTCGACCTGCTGCTGGAACTCGTGCTGGCACCGCGCCTGCAGGATGAGGCGTTCCAGCTGGAGCGGCAGGTGGTGCTCGAAGAGCTGGCGCAGAGTGAGGACCAGCCCGAGGATGTGGCCCTGCAGCGCCTGCTGCGGCTCGGCTGCGGCGGGCATCCCTACGGCGCCCCGATCCTGGGGGAGCGCCAGGCCCTGCTGAGCCACACTCCCGCCCGCATGGGCGCCTTCCAGCGGCGTCTCTACGGCGCCAATGGCTGTGTTCTGGCGGTGGCCGGAGCGGTGGGGAGCGGAGCCGACGCCCTGGGGGACCGGCTCCGGGACGGGGCCCTGGCCCGGCTCGCCACCGCCCCGGACCCCTCTCCCGCCGCCCCCCTGGTGGTGCGGCCGGGCCGCCATCGCGTGGCCCTGCCGCGGCTGGAGTCCGCCAGGCTTCTGATGCTCTGGCAGCTCCCTCCCGCCAGCGATCTGCACGCCGTGATGGGGGCGGATCTGCTCACCACCGTGCTGGCGGAGGGCCGCCGCAGCCGGCTGGTCTCCCTGCTGAGGGAAGAGCTGCGGCTGGTGGAGAGCATCGATCTCGACCTGCACGTGATGGAGTGCGGCAGCTTCGCCCTGCTGGAGGCCATCTGCGACGCCTCCGATCTCGAAGCCGTGACCGCGGCGATTCAGCAGGCCTGGCAGGTCCTCGCTGAACGGCCGCTGGACGCCCAGGAGTGGGAACGGGCCTGCCACCTGGTGGGCAACGGCTACCGCTTCGGCCTGGAATCCGCCGGTGGGGTGGCCGGCACGGTGGGCAACAACCTGCTGTGGGGCCGCAACCATCCCCTGGCCGCACCGCTCGAGCAGCTGAGACGTTGGTCTCCCGAGCTGCTGCAGGCCAGGGTGCTGCCCCTGCTGGATCCCGCCCTGGCCTGTGTTCTGGAGGCGGTGCCCGCATGAGCCGCTGGACCACCTGCTGCCTGGATGGTGGCCTGCCCCTGGTCACCCTGCATCGCCCTGGCGTCGGCCTCGTGGCGGCACGCCTCTGGATCAGGGGCGGCAGCAGCGTGGAGGGGCCCGGGATGCGGGGGGCCATGCAGCTGCTCGCCGGCGTGATGACCCGCGGTTGCGCGGACCTCGATGCCGAACAGCTCGCCGATCTGGTCGAGGGCCGCGGGGCCGCCCTGCGCAGCGAGGCCCATGAGGACGCTCTGGTGATCAGCCTCAAGTGCGCCAGCGACGATCTCACGGGCCTGCTGCCCCTGCTGCTCGCCATGGCGCGCGATCCCGGCCTTGAACCCGATCAGGTGGAGATCGAGCGGGAACTCAACCTGCAGAACCTGCAGCGGCAGCAGGAGGATCCGTTCCAGCTCGCCCACGACCACCTGCGACAGCTGCTCTATGACGATGGTCCCTATGGCCACGATCCCCTGGGGGTGTCGGAGGAGCTGACCCAGCTCGGTGCCGCGGAACTCAGGCCGGCGCTTGCCGCGCTGGGACACCAGGGCGCCGTGCTCGTGGTCTGCGGCGACCTCCCGGACCCACAGGTGCTGCGGCAGTGCCTGAATGACCAGCTGGCCCGCACCCCCTGGGCCACCGGTCGTCCCCGGGCCACGCCGCTCGCCGGCGGATGGGGCAGCGCCGACCTCGCACTCGTTCCCCAGGACACCGAGCAGCTGGTGCTGATGCTGGGCTCAGCCACCGTGCCGCTCGGAGAGCCCGATGCCCTCTGCCTGCGGCTGCTGCAGGCCCATGCCGGCGTGGGCATGTCGAGCCGTCTGTTCGTGGTGATGCGCGAGGAGCGGGGCCTGGCCTACGACGTGGGCGTGCACATGCCGGGCCGCTGTGGCCCCAGCCCATTCGTGTGGCACATGTCCACCTCGGCGGACCATGCCGGCGAAGCCCTGGAGTGCCTGCTGGACGAATGGATGGCGCTGGGCAGCTCGGCGCTCAGCAGTGAGGAGCTGGGGCTGGCCAAGGCGAAATTCCGGGGGCAGGAGGCGATGGGGCGCCAGACCTGTGGCCAGGTGGCCGACCGTCAGGCGCTGGTGATCGGCCATGGCCTGGCGGACAGCTATGTGCTGGATACCCTCGCTGCGGTAGAGCGGCTGGACGCGCAGGCCCTGCAGGCGGCGGCACGGCGACGCCTGACGCAACCCCGGCTCAGCCTCTGCGGACCGAGCGCCGCCCTCGAGAATGCCGCCCGGGTCTGGCGCCAGCGCTGCCCCCAGCCCCAGGGCCAGCCCCAGGGGACGTCGGGCAGTCGTTAACGTCGAGCCACGCTTGTGGCGCTCCATGCCTGTCACCTATCCCCGGAAACTCTCCAACAACCTCAGCGCCCGGCAGGTGATGGAGCAGGTGGTGAAGAAGCGGGAGCTCCAGATTCTTTTTCTCAACGGCTACCGCTTCAACGAACAGCGCTCCTGCCTCGAACTCACCAGCCTGATCGAGCTGCTGGATGGCGAGCCGCCCGAACTGGTGCGGGATCTCTCCCATCACGTCAACGACGAGGCGCGCCACGCCGTCTGGCTGACGGACCTGCTCTATGAGATGGGGGAACCGATCGGCAATCCGCAGACGTCCTCGTACATCGATGAGCTGAACCGCCTGCTGGACAGTTCCGCCTCCGCCGGCAGCAAGGAGGAGGGCGTGGTGGCGGCCCTGGCCTCGATCAACGCCACGGAAAAGCGTGGCTGCCAGACCTTTTCGGCCCACATCCATGCCCTGAAGGCGGCCCCACCCACCGAGGAGAACGCCAGGATCCAGGCCACCCTCGAGCGGATCCTCCCCGAGGAGGCCGGCCATGTGCGCTGGGGCAACCGCTGGCTCTGCCGCATCGCCAGCCGCAGTGCCGCCGACCGTGCCCGGGTGGACGAGGCCAAACACCGCTACTCCCTGATCGAACACGCCGCCTACGCCGCCGGCATGGACATCACCGCCGGCGCCGAGCTGCGGCGGCTGGCGAGCCTGGTGGACATCGCCAACACCATCCCCGCCTG
This sequence comes from Cyanobium sp. NIES-981, assembly GCF_900088535.1. Lineage (NCBI taxonomy): Bacteria > Bacillati > Cyanobacteriota > Cyanophyceae > Synechococcales > Prochlorococcaceae > Cyanobium > Cyanobium sp. NIES-981. The sequence goes on from NZ_LT578417.1 coordinate 554,343, forward strand.
GCAGCGCCCCGCCTACCTGCTGGAGCGGCTCCCCCAGACGCTTCTGGCCCCCGACCTGCAGAAATCCAGGTTCCTCGCCGCTAGGCGGGTGTGGGAGCAGGAACCTGCCCAGTTCTTCGAGACCTTCGTGCCGATGTTCCTGAGCGGCCTCAAGGGGCTGCGGCCCAGCTCCAGCAGGGCCTGATCGTCTGCCGCCCCCGGTTCAGCCGTCGGCAGGCTCCCCCTCCGTCACGGCCTCGGACTCCACCAGGAACGTGCCCCGGCGGAAGCGCACGGCGAGCTGGCCGAGCGCCCGGACCCCCACCACCTGGCCGATCTCATCGATACCCACCAGATCGGGCGGCCGCAGCATCGGCATCGGATCGGCCGTCTTGAGGTAGCGCGGGCTGCGCAGCAGCTTCACCCGATCGCCGGGGCGCCAGGACCTGACGGGCTGCTCCGGTGCCGCAGCGGGCGCCACTGGGTTGCCTGGGCCGGACTCCCCCGGCAGCGGGTTGGCTGATTCGGGAGCGGGGGGAACGGGGGGCATGGGGACGGGCATCAGCCCCATTCAAGCCAACCCGTGGCCGCAGGGGATCCCGGCGCGGCAAACTGGGCCGAGACCAGCACGGACGCTTTGCGGGCGCTAGCAAACTGGAGTGGAGCGGTTGCCGGCCTGCTGCTGATCCTGGTGGGTGGTCTGATCCAGGCCGCCTTGCCCCTTCCCCAGGCCTCCGGCGGCTGGGCCCTCACCCCCCTGCCCATCACGCTGCAGGTGCCTGCCCTGCTGCTCACCGCCCTGGTGTGCGGCCCGCGCAGCGCCATCCTGGCGGCTGTGGCCTACCTGAGCCTGGGGCTGTTCCAGCTGCCGGTGTTCCACGGCGGCGGCGGGGCTGCCTACCTGCTGGACCCGGGATTCGGCTACCTGGCGGGCTTTCTTCCCGCCGCCTGGGTCACGGGCAGACTCGCCCGCCAGCGCGGCATGAACGATGTGCTGAACCTCACCCTGGCGAGTTTGACCGGGTTGGTGGTGATCCAGGTGTGTGGTGCCCTCAACCTCCTGCTTGGGGGCCTGGCCGGCCGCTGGCCTGATGGCGTTCTGCCGCTGCTGATGACCTACTCCCTGGCGCCCCTGCTGCCCCAGCTGCTGCTCTGCTGTGCGGTGGCCACCACGGCCCTGATCCTGCGTCGTCTGCTTCTGGTGCCCTCGTGAGCGCGGGCCGCAGGCACAGTTACCTGCTGGCGGCCGTGGTGGTTCTGCTGGATCAGCTCAGCAAGGCCTGGGCCGTGCAGACCCTGCCGGCCGGCCTGCCCCGGCCCCTCCTGCCCGGGCTGCTCGAGCTGCTGCTCACCTGGAACACCGGAGCGGCCTTCAGCCTGTTCACCGGCCACACCCAGGCGCTGGGGCTGGTGAGCCTGGTCGTGGCCCTGGCTGTGGCGGTGTGGATCGCACGCCAGAGCATCCTGGGCATCCCCCGCAGGCTGGCCCTGGGATTCCTGCTGGGGGGTGCGGTGGGCAATGGCCTGGACCGCTGGCGGCTCGGGGCCGTGGTGGACTTCCTCTCCTTCGTGCCGATCAGCTTTCCGGTGTTCAACCTCGCCGATGTGGCCATCAACCTGGCTGTGCTCTGCTTCGTGATCGACCTGTTCGGAGGCCATGGCCATCGCCGCGCTTGAGCTGCTGCGACAGCGCTGGCGTCGCTGGCGCCAGCCCTCCCAGGCCCTGCTGCTGATCCATCTGCCGGGGCAGGGCAGCAGGTCGGTCGCCATCCACAGCGGGGTGTACAGGATCGGGCGCGAGGGGGATGGGCAGATTCCGATCGACCATCCCGCCGTGAGCCGGCAGCACGCCCTGCTGGAGCGGCGCGGGCCGGGCTGGCTGCTCTCCGACCGTGGATCCACCAACGGCCTGTGGTGGCGAGGCAGGCGGGTGCAGCAGCTGCTGCTGCGGGACGGTGACACCGTGCGCATCGGTCCCAGCCATCAGCCGGGGCTGCCGGAGCTGGAGTTCCAGCAGCGGCCCCAACCGCAACTGGAGCGCATCGTTCGGACGGGCTCCCTGGTTCTGGCCGCCGTCACCGCCGGCGGTGTGGGCCTGCTGGCCCTCTCGGTGCTGCAGAGTCCGATCCGCGGCAGCCTGGCCACGGTGCGGGGGCCGCTGGCCCTCTACGACCGCCAGGGAAAGCCGATCAACTCGGTGCAGGGTCTGGAGCACCGGGAACTCGCTGGACTGGGCGACTATCCCACCGTGCTGGTCGATGCCCTGCTCTCCAGCGAAGATGCCCGCTTCTGGTGGCATCCCGGGGTGGACCCGGTGGGCACCGCCCGGGCCCTGGTGACCAACCTGCTGGGCGGGCGGGTGCTCGAGGGTGGCAGCACCCTCACCCAGCAGCTCGCCCGCAGCCTCTATCCCGACCAGGTGGGCCAGGGCGAGACCCTGGCACGCAAGTGGCGGGAACTGCTGGTGGCACTCCAGCTGGAGGCCCGCTTCAGCAAGCACGATCTGCTGCTCAGCTACCTCAACCGCGTGTATCTGGGGGTGGGCTGGGGCTTCGAGGACGCCGCCCGCCACTACTTCGGCAAACCGGCGGCAAAGCTGCAGCTGCAGGAGGCGGCTCTGCTGGTGGGTCTGCTGCCCTCCCCCAACGGCTACGACCCCTGCTTCGATCCGCAGGCGGCGCTGGAATCACGCAACGCGGTGCTGCTGAAGATGGTGGACAGCGGACGTCTCGGTGCCGATGCCGGCCGCACGGCGCGCCGCAGCCCGATCAAGCTGGCACCCGATGCGTGCAAGCGGGCCGCCGAACTCCGGGGAGCGCCCTTCTACACCGACCAGGTGCGCCGCGATCTGGCAGCCCAGGTGGGCCCGGCGGTGGCGGCAGAGGGCAACTTTCTGATCGACACCCACTTCGATCCCCGCGTGCAGGCCCAGGTGGAGCGGCTTCTGCGGCAACGGCTGAACAGCAGCCGTGGCCTCGCGATCAGCGAGGGAGCGGTGGTGATTCTCGATGTCCGCAACGGCGGCATCGTGGCGATCGCCGGTGGGCGCGACTACCAGCAGAGCCAGTTCAACAGGGCCACGATGGCCCTGCGCTCGCTGGGCAGCTCCTTCAAGCTCTTCCCCTACCTGTCTGCCCTCAGCAAGGGGGCCAGGCCCGGCGATCCGGTGAGCTGCGGGCCGCTGCGCTGGCGGGGCCAGACGTTCAGCAGTGACTGCAGCGGCACCCTCTCGCTCACCTCGGCCTTCGCCCGCAGCAGCAACACCGCGGCCCTGCGCACGGCCCAGAAGGTGGGCCTGGATGCCGTCGTGCAGCAGGCCCGCGATCTCGGCATCACCAGTCCATTGGCGGCGGTGCCGGGCCTGGTGCTCGGCCAGAGCGAAACCACCCTGCTGGAGCTCACCGCCGCCTATGGCGCCGTGGCGAACGACGGCGTCTGGCATCCCCCCACCACCATCCGTCGGCTGGTGGACGCCGAGACCTGCCGCGGCAAGGAGAGCAGCCTGTGCCGGCAGGAGGAGGCCGCCACCCCATCCACCGTCAATGCCGGCCGCCGCGTGGTGACCCCGAAGACGGCCGAGGCGATGCAGCAGCTGCTGAGAGCCGTGGTGACGGGCGGCACCGGCCGGGCCGCCCGTCTGGGCGGCAGCGAAGGGGGCAAAACTGGCACCAGCAATGACAACCGCGATCTGGTGTTCATCGGCTACGCCCCGCAGCGCCACTGGGTGATGGGCATCTGGCTCGGCAACGACGACAACAGCCCCACCAGGGGCTCCAGTGCCCTGGCCGCGGGCCTCTGGGGCGACATCATGCGAGCCACCAGTTCCTGAGCGGTGAACAGCCGCACCCGCCTCTGGATTGCCGCCGGTGCGCTGCTGCTGGCCCTGGTGGTGGTGGGCATGGTGCTGCAGGCCATCAACCAGCTGGTATGGCAGCTCAGCGCCATCCTTCCCTACGGGTTGGTGGGGCCCGTGGTGGTCCTGCTGATGGCCGGGGCCGTGCTGCTGCTCGCCCAGCTGGCCTGGCCCTGGCTGCGCAGCCTCCGCACCGGCAGCCGATCGGGCAGCCTTCCTCCCCAGCCCCCCCCTGCACCGGACAACCGCCGGGAGGCGGCGGCCCGCCAGCTGGAGGCGATCGACCAGACCCTCGAGCGGGTGCGGGATGCGGTGGAGCGGGAGGCCCTGCGTCAGCAGCAGCAGCGGATGGCGGCGGAACTGGAGCGGGGCGATCTCGTGATCGTGGTGTTCGGCACCGGCTCAGCCGGCAAGACCTCCCTGATCCGGGCGCTGCTGCGCCGGCTGGTGGGCCAGGTGGGTGCCCCGATGGGCGCCACCGGGCGCAGCAGCCGCTACCGGCTGCGGCTGCAGGGCCTGCAGCGGGGAGTGTGGCTGGTGGACACCCCTGGAATCCTTGAGGCCGGCCGGGATGGCGCGGAGCGCGAACGGCTGGCCCGGGCCCAGGCCAGCCGGGCGGATCTGCTGCTGCTGGTGGTGGATGGGGACCTGCGGGCCGCGGAGTACCAGGTGTTCGATGCACTGGCCGCCCTCGGCAAGCGGCTGCTGCTGGTGCTCAACAAGTGCGATCTGCGCGGTGAGCAGGAGGAGCAGCGGCTGCTGGCGTTGCTGCGGCGCCGCTGCGGCACCAGGCTGGCGGCGGAGGATGTGATCCCCGCCAGCGCCTCCCCCCAGACCCTGCCGCTGCCGGGCGGCCAGCCCCACCAGCCCCCGCCGGAGGTGGAGCGGCTGCTGCTGAGGATCGCCGCCGTGCTCCATGCCGAAGGCGAGGAGCTGATCGCCGACAACCTGCTTCTGCAGTGCCGCCAGCTCGGCGAGGCGAGCCGGCAGCTGCTGGCGGAGCAGCGCCGCGGCGATGCGGCCCGCATCGTGGACCGCTACATGTGGATCGGCGCTGGGGTGCTGGCGGTGACGCCCCTGCCCGGGATCGACCTGCTGGGGGCGGCGGCCGTCAATGCCCAGATGGTGGTGGAGATCGGCCGGGTCTACGGCGTCAGCCTCAGCCGCTCCACCGCCCAGGACCTGGCCCTCTCGGTGGGGCGCACCCTCGCCGGCCTCGGCCTGGTGAAGGGGGGCGTGAGCCTGCTCAGCGCGGCGCTCAGCCTTTCCCTGCCGGCGCTGCTGGTGAGCCGGGCCATCCAGGCGGTGAGCGCGGCCTGGCTCACCCGGGTGGCGGGGCAGAGCTTCATCACCTACTTCGAGCGGGACCAGGACTGGGGCGACGGCGGAATTCAGGATGTGGTGCAGCGGCACTACGACCTGGGCCGGCGGGACGGCGCGCTGCAGCAGTTCCTGGCGGTGGCCTTCAGGCGCGTGGTGGAACCGCTGCAGCAGAGAGACCGCCAGCTGCCCCCACGCCCGCGGGACTGAGCAGGGCAGCGGCCCCCGCGGGCATCGCCAGCCCGAAGGCCTCCGGAGGGGGAGGCTGCAGGGGGCCCCGGCTGTCCAGCACCAGGATCAGTCCCAGGTAGAGCACCCCCACCAGGATCGAGATGGCGCCGGTCACGATGGCCACCAGGCGGCCACGGCGGTTCGGGTCGGGGGTCATGGCGAGGGAGAGGGCAGAGATCGGCAGTGGATCCCCTGCAGGGAAGCGGCCACCAGCGCGTGGAGCTGCTGAAGTTCCGCGACCGTGGTGTGGGGGTTCCCCAGCACCGCCTTGAGGTGGTGGCGTCCGCCATGCAGCGGCCGCGACAGCATCAGCTGGTGGTTCAGCAGCTGCTGGCGGGTGGTCTGACTCCAGCTGTCGGCCTCGGCCGCTGAAAGCCCCCGCGGTGTGAAGGCCAGCAGATGACAGGGCCCGCCCCTGACCTCCAGCTCCGGAAGCGAGGAGAGGAGAGCGTGCAGCACCCGTCGGCGCTGGATCGCTCCGTCCAGCACCGCCTCGATGCCGCCGAGCCCGAGCTGGCGCAGCCCGAGCCACAGCTTCAGGATGTCGGCGGGCCTGGTGCCCTGCAGGCCCCATTCACCGCCATGGCCGCCGCCCCAGCTGGGTTCCATGTAGGGCAGGCCGGTGCCGAACGCCTGCTCCAGGGCACCGGGCTGACGCAGCAGCAGCAGGGAGGAGGTCTTGGTGATGCCCAGCAGCTTCTGGGGGTTGATGGTGATCGAATCGGCCTGCTCCAGGCCCGCCACCCGATGACGGTGGCGGGGGCTGAGAGCGAACACGGCCCCGATCGCCCCATCCACATGCAGCCAGTGGCCGTGGCGCCGGCACAGGGCCGCCACGGGCTCGAGGGGGTCCACCGCCCCACGCACCGTGGTGCCAGCCGTGGCCACCACGGCGATCACGGGGGTGCCGGCGGCGCGCAGTGCCTCGAGCGCACGGTCCAGCTGGCTCACATCCATGCCACCATCCCGAGCGGTGGGGATGGCGTGCAGGGCCGTGGCCGGCAGGCCCATCACCGCCACGGCCTTGCGCAGCGACACATGGGCGTCGGCACTGGCCAGCACCACGGCCTCACTGCAGCAGCCCAGGCCGGCACGGTGGCGGGCCGTGACCAGGGCCATCAGGTTGGCCAGGGTGCCCCCGCTGGCGGCCACGCCACCGCTGACGTCCCCGAGACCCAGTTGCCTGGCCAGCCAGGCCGCCAGATTGCGCTCCAGGCGGGAGAGGCTTGGCGAGAGCTCCTCAGCCAGAAGGTTGTTGTTGAGTCCGGCACAGATCAGGTCGGCCGCGATGGAGGCCGGCAGGGGTGGGGGGTCGAGATGGGCCAGCGCACCGGGGTGGCTCGGGTTGTACGCCCCGTCCATCACCAGCTGCAGATCGGCGAGCAGAGCGGCCTCATCCAACCCCCGGCGCTGGGGTTCCACCTCCGGCAGCACGCTGAGACCGGGCAGCGGCGAACGGCTCGCCGCCGACCCCAGCCAGGCGCAGAGCCGCTCACTGGCCTGCTCCAGGAACCGCTGCAGGCGAGCATCGGGGTGATCCGGGCTGGCAAAGGGCAGGGGCGGGAGCGCCCAGGGGGCAGGTGGCGCAGTTGCCAACGAAGGAGGCTCGGATGACACCATTCTCACTTGTGAGCCTGAAGCCTGGTTTCAGGATGGCCGGGGCTGCCATGGGGCATGGGATCGACACCGCGCAGGCCCGGTCCACCGGGTACGAACTGTGGATGCAGCGCCTGCTGCGCTGCGCCGCACGGGTGGGGGCGGAAGGTGAGATCCCTGTGGCCGCAGCCGTTCTCGATCAGGAGGGACGTTGCATTGGCTGGGGGAGCAACCGCCGGGAGCGCCTGCAGGATCCCCTGGGCCATGCCGAGCTCGTGGCGATCCGCCAGGCCAGCCGGGTTCTGGATGACTGGCGTCTGAACAGCTGCACCCTGCTGGTGACCCTGGAGCCCTGCCCGATGTGCGCGGGCGCTCTCGTGCAGGCCAGGCTCGGCACCCTGGTGTTTGCAGCCCCAGATCCCAAGCGCGGTGCCGTCGGTGGCTGCCTCGATCTGGTGAACCACGCCAGCGCCCATCACCACATGCGGGTGATCAGCGGCGTGGCGGCGGATCAGGCCGGGGAGCTGTTGAGCGGATGGTTCAGACGGCGACGGCGGCCGACGTCCGGGAGGTGGCTCCAGGCCGGAAGGCTGGGAGCTCCGTCCTGAACAGCTCAAGCAGGCGGTCCACATTCTCCGGCCGGCTGTTGAAGCCCATCAGGCCGATCCGCCAGACCTTGCCGGCCAGGGCCCCCAGGCCACCGCCCACCTCAATGCCGTGCTGGTTGAGCAGATGGAGCGAGAAGGCCTTGCCATCCACACCTTCAGGGATCCGCACCGTGGTGAGGGTGGGCAGGCGCAGGTGTTCCGGGGCGTGAAGCTCCAGCCCCAGCTCCTCGAGGCCAGCCCACAGCCGCTCGGCATTGCGCTGGTGGCGGGCCCAGGCGTTCTCCAGACCCTCCTCGGCCAGAAGTCGCAGCGCCTCGCGCATGCCGAAGTTCATGTTCACCGGCGCGGTGTGGTGGTACACCCGGTCGCTGCCCCAGTACTGATTCAGCAGGGTGACATCGAGGTACCAGTTCGGCACCTTGTCACGGCGCCGCTCCATTTTGGCTTCGGCGCGGGGGCCCATGGTGAAGGGTCCGAGCCCCGGCGGACAGCTCAGGCCCTTCTGGCTGCAGCTGTAGGCGAGATCCACCTGCCAGGCATCGAGGTGCACGGGCACGGCACCGAGGGAGGTCACGGTGTCGAGCAGCAGCAGACAGTTGTGCTGGCGGCAGATTTCACCGATTCCCTCCATCGGCTGGCGGATGCCGGTGGAGGTTTCGGCGTGCACCATGGCCAGCACGGCCGGGCGATGCTCCTTCACCGCCGCCTCGATCTCCTCGAGGCTGAAGGCCTCGCCCCAGGGGCGTTCAATCGTCACCACCTCGGCGCGGTAGCGGCCGGCCATGTCCACCAGACGCAGGCCGAAATAGCCCTTCACCGCCACGAGCACTTTGTCCCCCGGCTCGAGGGTGTTGGCCAGGGTGGCCTCCATGGCCGCACTGCCGGTGCCGCTCATCGGGATCGTGAGGCGGTTGTCGGTCTGCCAGGCGTAGCGGAGCAGCTCCTGCACCTCGCCCATCAACTCCACGTAGAGGGGGTCGAGATGGCCGATCGGCGTGCGGGCCAGCGCCTGCAGCACCGTGGGGTGGGCGTTCGAGGGGCCGGGCCCCAGCAGCAGCCGATCGGGAGTGGCGATGGGCCCGAGGGCGCGGCGGTGGGCGTTGTTGACGGGGTGCGGCGCGGACAAAAGCCTGAGGGCGTGGGAAGGGGATAGGGATGGGGAGCGCGGCGGCCGGCCCAGGAGCGGCTGATGGAAGGGCCTCGTGCCCGTTCCGCGCTGCTGCAGCCTACGTAGCGGGGATGACCCGGGGTTGTTCAGCGGGTCCGTACATCGCTGGCGGCGAGGCCCCGGCAGAGATGCTCGAACGGAGGGCGCACCACGGCGGCCAGGGCTGCTGGGTCGCTGACACCCTCGGCACCCAGCATCTCGCAGACCACATCCGCGAGCAGGGCGATGCTGCGCACCGTGGGGCCGGTGGGCACCCCCAGGCTCTTGTAGGTGTCATCCAGCCCGTTCAACACCCGCTCGTTGAGGATGGTGGCGTCGGCGGCCACCAGGGCGTAGCTGGCGTAGCGGAGGAAATAGTCCATGTCCCGCAGACAGGCGGACAGCCGGCGGGTGGTGTAGGCGTTGCCGCCGGGCAGGATCAGCTCGGGATCATCGAGCCAGAGGCGCTGGGAGGCCTCCCGCACGATGCTGGCGGCTTCCCGGTTGATGAGCTCCACGGCCTTCAGCCGCAGCTCCGCTTCCGCGAAGTACGCCGTGATGCGATCGATGGCCTCGCGGTCGAGATAGCGGCCCAGCTGGTCGTAGCGGCCGATCAGACCGGTGATGGCATCGCGCATGGCTTGGGAGATTCGACGCACCTGGCGCGGAAGCTAGCACTTGCAACCCGCCAGATCCCAGGCCTGCGGTGCGATCTGGCGGATTTGAGAGAAACAGTTACGCAAACCCGGGCAGCCATTTGGTTACGAGGGCTACAGGGTGCTGGCCGGGCAGCTCCGTACCGTCCGCACACGCCGGCCCCGGGGCGGCACTCCATCTGTTTTCGTCATGGCCCAGACAGCCCAGGACGTCCTCCGTCAGATCCAGGACGAAGGAATTGAGCTGATTGACCTCAAGTTCGTCGACCTGCACGGCAAATGGCAGCACCTCACGGTGTGCAAGGAGCTGATCGATGAAGACGCCTTCACCAGCGGTGTGGCGTTCGACGGCTCCTCCATCCGCGGCTGGAAGGCGATCAACGAGTCGGACATGGCCATGGTGCCCGATCCGAAGACCGCCTGGATCGACCCCTTCTACAGCCACAAGACCCTCAGCCTGATCTGCTCGATCCAGGAGCCCCGCAGCGGCCAGCCCTACGGCCGCTGTCCCCGGGCCCTGGCCCAGAAGGCCCTGGAGTACCTGGGTTCCACCGGCATTGCCGACACCGCCTATTTCGGTCCGGAGCCGGAATTCTTCGTCTTCGACGACGTGCGCTACACCTCCGGCAGTGGCAGCAGCTTCTACAGCGTCGATTCGATCGAGGCGCCCTGGAACACCGCCCGTCTCGAGGAGGGCGGCAACCTCGCCTACAAGATCCAGCTGAAGGAGGGCTACTTCCCGGTGTCGCCGAACGACACCCTGCAGGACATGAGGACCGAGATGATCCTCACGATGGCCTCCCTGGGGGTGCCGATCGAGAAGCACCACCACGAGGTGGCCACGGCCCAGCACGAGCTGGGCATGAAGTTCGCCGAGCTGATCAGCGCGGCGGACAACGTGATGATCTACAAGTACGTGGTCCGCAACGTCGCCAGGAAATACGGCAAGACGGCCACGTTCATGCCCAAGCCCGTGTTCGCCGACAACGGCAGCGGCATGCACGTGCACCAGAGCCTGTGGAAAGCCGGCAACCCCCTCTTCTTCGGTGAGGGCACCTACGCCAACCTCTCCCAGACAGCCCGCTGGTACATCGGCGGCCTGCTCAGGCACGCCCCCAGCTTCCTGGCCTTCACCAACCCCACCACCAACAGCTACAAGCGGCTGGTGCCCGGGTTCGAAGCCCCGGTGAACCTGGTGTATTCGCAGGGCAACCGCTCGGCCGCCGTGCGCATTCCCCTCACCGGGCCGAGCCCGAAGGCCAAGCGCCTCGAGTTCCGCTCCGGCGATGCGCTCTCGAACCCCTACCTGGGCTTCGCCGCCATGCTGATGGCCGGCATCGATGGCATCAAGAACCAGATCGATCCGGGCGATGGCACCGACGTGGACCTGTTCGAGCTCAGCGCCGATGAGCTGGCCAGGATTTCCACCGTGCCGGCGTCGTTGAACGGTGCGCTTGAGGCCCTCGATGCCGATAAGCACTACCTGATGGAGGGTGGGGTGTTCTCCGAAGACTTCATCGACAACTGGATCGCCCTCAAATACGAGGAGGTGCAGCAGCTGCGGCAGCGTCCCCATCCGCACGAATTCGTGATGTACTACGACGCCTGAATTCCATTCCTGTTCTGCCCCGGATCCCTGGCCTGGCGCCGTTCCCTCAGCCCCCGCGGGTGCTCGAGGGTCCTGCGCTGGAGCACTGCCTGGCCCCTCTGAGCTTCGACTGTGACGCCCTGGTGGAGGGGTCCTCACTCCGCAGGAAGGCCTGCCAGCAGCTGCGGCGCCATGGGCTGCTGCTGCTGCGCCGTGCGGTCGACGCGCAACGGATGGAGGCGCTGGCTGAGGTGGAGCATTCCGCCTGGCGCCATGCGTCCCAGGGTTCAGCGGGCGACAGGAACGCTCCGGTGCTGCTCAACCGCGGCCAGGAACGGGCGATCCGCGGCTACCGCAGGCTGGTGGCGGCCAGGAAAGCCGTGATCAGCATCCGAGCCAATGAGGACAACGGGATGCTGGATGTGTTCCATCCCGAGCGACTCGAACCCCACCTCCACGACCTGGTGGTGACCTCCCTGCGGGAACCCCTGGTCACCGCTCTGCTCGAGCAGGCCTTCGCCACGCCCTTTCACGTGCGGGCCCGCAACCTGTACGTGAACCGCGGGGTCACCAGCACCCGGGGGTTCCACACCGACGGCGGCGGCATCAAGGCGAAGGCCTTTCTCTATCTCTCGGACGTCGAGAGCCTCGCCGAAGGCCCCTTCTGCTACGTGCCTGGCTCCCATCGGCGCCCCTGGCTGCGCTGGCTGAACCGGGGGCTGTTCCGCGGCAGGGGCGTGAGGCGGGATGACTGCCCATGGCTGCCCCTGCAGAGGGCGCTGCCGGTGTTCTGCGCTGCTGGCGACATGGTGGTGGCCATGCAGCATGGGGTCCACCGCGGTCTGCCCCAGCAGCCCACGGCGGAGCGGACGGTGCTGCTGAGCATGCTGCAGCCCTGAGGCGGCAGTTCCTGCCGGGGATGGGTGGGCATCACGGCTCCTGCCCCCTGGCGGCGTCCGGGGAGATCCCGCCGGCACTGACCCCGTCCAGCTCAGCCAGCAGGGTCAGGATGCGGGCATTGGTGGGATGGAGGGCCGTGCCGCGCAGGAGAATGGCGCGGGCTTCATCCAGGCGCTCCGCCGAGCGGAGCAGGGCCGCCAGGTCGAGGAAGCCGCGGGGATGGGGCCGGGGGCGTGAGAACAGGGTGGCGTAGAGCGTGGCAATCGCCCGCTCGGGCTCGGCCATCGCCCTGTGCTGCAGGCGAGCCAGATGCAGGCGGCCCCGTTCGTCATCCAGATGGCGCAGCAGACGGGGTGACCAACCGGCGAAACGCACGGCCGTATTCACGTACCAGTCGTCGTGGCCGCTCAGATCCTTGAAGACACGCCGGAACCCCAGGCTGACCATCAGCCGGTGGATCTTCGTGCGCCCCGGCGAGAAGTTGTGCTCCACTGTGAAGCATCGAAACGTATAGCTCTCCAGGGGCAGGTTGCGGAGAACCGTGAGCTCGGCACCTTCAACATCAAGGGAGAAGTAGTCAATGACGTGGGGCGCGTGCTCGCGCAGCAGCAGATCACCCAGGGTGATCGTTGGCACAGCAATGGTTTCGGTGAAACCGGAACGTGCCTCGGTCGTCCGGCGATCGGCCGTCTCGTCCAGACCGCCATAGAGACCGTTACAGGCAAACTGCAGGGTGTCCCCTGTGCGCGAGTAGAGCGCCTCTGCCACGACCGTGATCGATCGCCGGGCCTCGGCCGCCTTGCGCTGCAAAGGGTTGGGCTCGCCGCCAAGTCCCTTCCAGCCCATGAGCTCCAGCAGGAGAGTATTGGAGAGCTGGGTGCCGTTGGCCATCCCGAATTCCAGGAAGAAACCCGGCCTGGGACCATGGCAATACAGGGCAAAGAGATCCTGCAGGCACTGGGAATTCGTGAGGTGCTGGAAGGCCTCGCAGAACCTCAGAAAGCGGTCACTGGAATCAAACAGCCCCATGGCAGTTCAGCCAGCCGCGCAGCGCAGAAGCTAGCACCGTGGCCCGAATGGAACTCCGGCACGATCAGCTGAAGCTGCCCCCGGCCCTAGCGCTCCCACCGGTTACGGGCGCAGCCACCAGGCCACCAGCAGCCCCACGGTGCCCCAGCGCAACAGCCGCCAGAACATCACCTCGACCCGCAGCGGCGGTGCCAGTTCGATCGGCAGGGGGTCCAGCAGACGCTGAGCCAGTGCCAGACGCTGCCGTTGGCGTCTCCCCGGGGCGCCGCTGCTGTGGGAGGCCAGCGAGGCGAGGGTGAGCAGGCCCTCCAGATGGTGCAACACCCCGACGGGCTCTCGCGGGGCGGCTGCACCTCCGCGACGGGAACGCCTGGATCTCACCGGCTTCACGGCACGCGGCCCAAGGCTGCAGAGGAACCGCCAGGATGGGACCTTCCGGGGCTTTTCGTCCAGTGCAGAGGGTGCCCACCATGCCGATCGCCCAGACAGTTGACACGGCCTGGCCCGAGGGAGCCGTGGAGCAGGCCAGGCTTCTGCATCAGCACCTCACCATCAACGACCGCGACTGGCATGCCCTCAAGACCCAGCGGGCCCGGCGTGGTGCCGAACAGCTGGCCGCAGCCCTGGTGCATCTGCTCAGTGCGGATGATCCGCGTGACAGCCGCATCGGGCCGGCGCGCCGTGAGGCGGTCGAGCTCGTTGACCATGCCCTGGCGTGGCTCCGGGCGGAAATCAGCGATCCTGGCTGCCCCAGCCACGGGCGCTGAGCAGCGGTGAGGCCTGCCGCTGGCGCTTGACGGCCAGCTGCAGACGGTTGCCGCGCGGACTCCAGCGCACGTCGTCGAAACAGTGGTGGATCAGGAAGAGCCCCCGGCCATCCGTGGCGTCGATCGCCTCGGGCAACTGGCCGCGGCGCGCCTGGGTCGGCATGCCGCTGCCCTCATCCTGCACCTGCCACACCACCCAGCGGGGGGTCTCGATGCGGCGGATCCGCAGGCATTTGGCGGGATCGCAGCCGTTGCCGTGGCGCACGGCGTTGACCAGGGCCTCCTGCAAGCCCAACTGCACCTGCGCCTGCTGCTGCAGGCAGCGAACGGGCTCCAGCAGCAGTTCCAGCAGAGGGGCCAGCTGCAGCGTGGAGGGGGTGATGAAGTCTGACCAGCGCAGGGCCATCAGCCGTAATCCTCAGGTCCCTCCATGACCCTACGCCGAGGTCGGCGGGGAGAGGATCAGGGGGTGGCGCCGTTGATGCGTTGTTGCAGAGCCGGGTGCTGCAGCAGGGCATCCATCAGGCGAACGCCGCGCAGCTGATTGACCAGGGGCATGTGCCCCTCCGGTGCCTCGATGGACCACTGAAAGGAGCCGGGATAGCGCGTCCAGCGGCCACCCTCCTTCCAGGCCAGCCTGGGCCAGAGCTGATCCCAGCGTCCGTTGCAGGCCTGCAGCAGCCTGCCCTGCACCGAAAAACCGAACCGCCCCCGGGAGTAACAGACCCAGAGGCGATCCAGCGTGTCCAGGTCGGCCGCCGCCATCGCCGGCACCTCGCTGTAATACACGTATCCCCTGGCCACGGCACCGGGCCCCGCCAGTTCTCGCAGCAGGGCACTGGTGAGGCGGTCGGCCTGCTCGAACTGCTGCCGGGCCAGGTGGCTCTGCAGCGGCCCGTAGGCGATGCCCGAGGCACTGGTGGTGGCCAGCCAGCCTTCCGGGTAACGCTGCAGAAACTCCGTTGCCTCCGGCCCGTCCCCCGCCAGCAGCAACTGGATCAGGGCCCCGGCGGCCCAGTCGTCTCCCGTGGCATCGAGACCCGCCAGGTGATCGAGGATCAGCGGCCGCAGCTGCTGCGCCCGCTCCTGCAGGGGCTTCAGCAGGGAGCGCCGCTGCCGTGGACTGGCCGCCTGAAAGCGCTCGAGCAGAGCCTCAGGGCTGGCATTGGCGGAGACCGGAGAACCGGAGAGCATGGAAAACCGTGTCTGTGCTGAGCCCGCTGGGCCCACTATGTCAGGCGCCACAGGCCCCGGCGGGGGGCGTTCCGGGGGCGGCTGCCTAGGATCGACGTTTGCCTCTCACCCATGGGCGCTGCCATTCAGTTCTTCCGTGGTGTGGACGAACCGGTCGTGCCCGACATTCGCCTCACCCGCTCCCGTGATGGGCGCACTGGCCAGGCCATGTTCGTGTTCGAGGAGCCGGAAGCCCTGGCCCCGGAAAGCATGGGGGACATCACCGGCATGTTCCTGGTGGATGAGGAGGGCGAGCTGGTCACCCGCGAGGTGAAGGCCCGGTTCGTGAACGGCAAGGCCAGCGCCATCGAGGCCACCTACACCTGGAAGAGCACGGCCGATTTCGAGCGCTTCATGCGCTTCGCCCAGCGTTACGCCGACAGCCACGACCTGGGCTTCTCCGGCCAGAAGGAGGGCGATGGCGAGGCCGTGAGCGAGGGCTGAGGTCGTGCGGTTCGGCCAGTGGCTGGGGCTGCTGGCCCTGGTGGCATCCCTGCTGCTGCTCTGGAGCCTGCGCCAGAGCCTGATGACCCTGTTCGCGGCGGTGGTGCTGGCCATGGCCCTCTGCACCCTGGTGGGCTGGGTGCGCGAGCGGCTCGCCTGCCACCGTTCCCATGCGCTGCTGCTGAGCCTGGCGTTGGTGACGGTGGTGGTGACCATCCTCGCCACGGCCGTGATTCCCCCGTTCATCGACCAGTTCGCCGAACTGGTGGCCAAGCTGCCGGCAGCGGCGGCCACTCTGCTCCGCCTGATGCGCGGGCTGATCGCGGGCGCCAGTCAGATGCTGTACGGGCGCAGTGACGGCAGTCTCGACTGGCTGCGGGAAGGACTGTTCAGCGGCGGGAGCACGGAGAACCTGCGGGGTGGGGCACTGCAGCTGCTCGGTCTGGCCGGCGGGATCGGCTCCGGCCTGGTGCAGCTGCTGTTCGTGGTGGCCGTCGCCCTGATGATCACGGTGCACCCCGTGGCCTACCGCGAGGTCGCGGTGCTGCTCGTGCCCGCGTTCTACCGGCGCCGCTTCCGCAGGATCCTGATCCACTGCGGCGACGCCCTGAGCGGCTGGATGGTGGGGGTGCTGATCAGTTCGCTCTGCGTCGGTGTGCTCGCCGCCATCGGGCTCTCGCTGCTCGGCGTCAAACTGGTGGCCGCCAATGCGGTGCTGGCCGGGTTGCTGAACATCATTCCCAACATCGGCCCCACCCTGAGCACGGTGTTTCCGATGTCGGTGGCCCTGCTCGATTCGCCGATCAAGGCGTTGGCGGTGCTGGTGCTCTACGTGGCGGTGCAGAACCTGGAGAGTTACGTGATCACCCCCTCGGTGATGCAGCACCAGCTGAACCTGCTGCCAGGGCTCACCCTCGCCGCCCAGCTGCTCTTCACCGTGCTGTTTGGCCCCCTGGGACTGCTGCTGGCCCTCCCCCTGGCCGTGTGCCTCCAAGTGATCGTGCGCGAGGTGCTGATCCATGACGTGCTGGATCGCTGGAAGCCGCCAGCCCTGGACCGTGCGCGATGAAGGCCCACTGATGCAATCCCCCCCGTGACAGGCAAGGACAGGTCAGGGCCCGTGATCGAGGGCCGCACCGTTCTCGGGCTCCTGGCGCTGATCGTGCTGGGCCTGCTCACCTGGGAGCTGCGCTGGGTCCTGCTTGTCTTCTTCGGTGCCGTGGTGGTGGCGGTGGCCCTGGACGTGCCCACCACGCTGCTGATGCGGCGGCGGCGGCTCGGACGCCCTGCCGCCCTGGCCCTGGTGCTGCTGGTGCTGGTGCTGCTGGGGGGATGGCTCAGCCAGCAGCTGCTGCCGGAACTGCTGCAGCAGATCAGCCAGCTGGGGCAGCTGATCCCCGAGGTGGCGGCTCGTCTGGCCAGCATGGCCGCCCAGGTGGATTGGCTGCCGCGGCTGGATCAGAGCCTGGAGCGCCTCACCAGTTGGGATGGGCTCCAGCCGCTGGGCGCCCAGCTCCTGGGCATGGCCGGCGGTGCCGCCAACAGCACGGTGCAGGTGCTGCTCATGGTGCTGCTGGCCATCCTGCTGGCTCTGGATCCCGCGCGCCATCGCCGCCTGGTGATTGCCCTCACCCCCTGCAAATGGCGCCAGGCCATGGCGGCTCTACTGGATGAGTGCCGGGAGGCGCTGGGCGGCTGGCTGGCGGGGATGACCCTCTCGGCGGTGACCGTCTTTCTGCTCACCTGGGCAGGGCTGGTGCTGCTGCAGGTGCCGCTGGCCCTGCTGAGTGCCCTGGTGTGTGGACTGCTCACCTTCGTGCCCACCATCGGCCCGACGGCCGCCACCCTGCTGCCATTGGCCGTGGCGCTGCTGGTCTCCCCGACCAAGGTGGCGCAGGTGCTCGTGCTGCGGCTCGTGCTGCAGAACGGTGAGGCGTTCCTGCTCACGCCGATGCTGCTGAGCCGCACGGTGAACCTGCTGCCCACCGTGGCCCTGATGGCCCAGCTCAGCCTCGGCACCCTGCTGGGCCTGCCCGGGGTGCTGCTGGCCCTTCCCCTGGTGGTGGTGCTGCAGGTGCTCTGCCGCGAGGTGGTCGTGCACGGCGTGATGGATCGCTGGACCGTCTGAGGCAGGCCCATGCCGGTGCCCGGCCCGCTCCCCTGGCCTGGGGGCGGACGTCAGCGGTAGCGACGCCAGAGATCGGGGGTGACCAGGAGCACGATCACAGCCAGGGGATGGCTGATCACGGCGAACCACAGGGCCGTGAAGGTGAAGTGGTCGGCGAGGAGCTGCAGTTCCTGGCGCAGATCCAGCAGTGCCAGCAGCGCCAGGGTGAGCGGCAGCAGCGGCAGGGCAGCACGCCGCACGGTGGTACGACGGTTGGTCGCGGCAGGCAAGGTCACGACCGTGCCAGTACGGGCAACAGGGTGGGAGCGATCGCCACGCTGGACCAGGCGCCGACCACCACGCCCACACTCAGGGCCACCGCGAACCAGAAGAGGGTGCTGCCGCCGAAGAGGATCAGCGCCAGCAGCGGCAGCAACGTGGTGAAGCTGGTGTAGATCGAGCGGGTGAGGGTGGCCGCAACGGCGGCATCAGCCTGCTCGGCCAGCGAAAGATCCTGCAGCTGGTTCCGCTTTTCCCGGATCCGGTCGAAGATCACCACCGTGTCGTTCACCGAATAACCGGCGATGGTGAGCAGCGCCACTGCAAAGAGGCTGTTCACCTCCACTCCGGCCAGCAGCCCGAGCCAGGCGAAGACGCCACAGGTGATGAGCACGTCGTGGGCCAGACACAGCAGGGCCAGCAGGGCAAACAGCCGGTCGTAGCGGATGGTGATGTAGGCGGAGATGCCCACGAAACTCACCGCCAGGGAGATCATGCTGGCCCGCAGCAACCGGCTGCCGAGCGTGGGACCGATCGTTTCCACCGACAGCCCGGCAGGATCGGTGGGCCCGAGCACCGGTGCGAGGCCCGTCACCACGGCCTGGCCCTGCTCCGCCGTGAGGCTGGGCAGCCGCAGCACCACCTGCTGACCGCCATCCAACAGCTGCACCGCGGCACCGCTGAGGCTCGGGGGAGCGGCCGCGCCGGCCTCGGCCGGCAGGCGAATCGTCGCCAGCTGGCCTTCCACCGCCGCTGGGGTGAGAGCGGAACAGGTGGCTCCGCAGCTTCGCGCCAGCTGGATCTGGGTTCCGCCCGTGAAGTCGAGCCCGGGTCGCAGCGGCGCCCGGATCGAGGGCGCCATCCAGCTGATCCCGATCCCCAGCAGGCTGAGCAGCAGGGCGACGGCCGAGGCGGCCCAGAGGGTGCGGCGGCGGCGGTTGACCTGCACACCCGGCAGACGACTCAGGATGGACATCAGGGCGGGATCGGTTCAGGTGGATGCCGCCGGGAGCTGAACCCGGGGCAGGAAATAGGTGGGCTGGCGCAGGGCCGGGTAACTCATCAGCAGGCGCAGGAGCGTGCGGGTGCAGGTGAGGGCACTGAACAGGCTGAGCAGCACGCCGATGCCGAGGGTCACGGCAAAGCCCTTCACGAAGCCGGTGCCCAGGGCGAAGAGGGCCACACAGCTGATCAGGGTGGTGAGCTGGCCATCGAGAATGGAGGAGAAGGCCAGGCTGAATCCGGTGTCGATCGAGCGGATCAACGTGTTGCCAGCGCGCAGTTCATCCTTGATTCGCTCGAAGATCAGCACATTGGCATCCACCGCCATGCCCAGCGAGAGGATGAAGCCCGCGATGCCCGGCAGGGTCAGTGTCACCGGGATGAGGGCATAGAGGGCCAGGTTGAAGAGCGCGTAGAGGCTGAGCGCCAGCACCGCCACCACACCGGCCAGGCGGTACACCAGCACCATGAACACCGCCACCAGCACCAGGCCGGAGAGGGCCGCCACCAGGCTGGTGCGGATGTTGTCGGCGCCGAGGGAGGGACCCACGGTTCGCACCTCCACCACCCGCACCGGCAAGGGCAGGGATCCACCCCGCAGCTGCACCTCGAGGTCGCGCGCCTCTTCGGCGCTGAAGTTGCCGGTGATGCTGGCGGAGCCCCCGGTGATTCCAGCGGCCTTGAACTCGGGCCCGACGCTGGCCTCGCTGATGGAGCGGCCATCGAGCACGATGCCGAGCAGACGGCCGCTGCCGGCGATGTCCTTCGTGAGGCGGGCGAACTGCTCACCGCCGGCCTGGGTGAAGCTCAGGGTCACCTCCCATCCGCTGCCGGACTGCTGCTGCTGGCGTCCTGCCGTGACGAGCTCCTTGCCGGTGAGGGCCGCCGGCGCGTAGAGCTCCACAATCTTGGTGTTGACGGCATCCAGCAGCAGGGAGAGCTGGTCCGCCTCACTGGCGCTCTCCGGCACGGTCACGCCCAGTTGTCTCAGGGCTGCGGCGAGCTGCTGGGTGGGGAAGGCGTCTGCAGAGCCCTCGGGAGGGACGTCCCCATTGCCGAGGGCGGCCTGGCGGGCCCGGGCGTTGCCCAGCACGGCCTCGGCCTGGCGCTTGAGCTGGAGCAGTCCCTGCATCTCCTGCTCGGTGCCGGCACGCTGGGCCCGGAATTCCAGCAGGGCGGTGGAGCCCAGCACCCTGGCGGCACGGCTGGGGTCCTGCTCACCGGGCAGCTGCAGCACCAGCTGGTCGTTCCCCACGGTCTGCAGGGTGGATTCGGCCACCCCGAGGCCGTTGATGCGGCGCTCCAGCACCTCCTTCACAGCTTCGAGCTGCTCCTGATCCACGCTCTTGATGCTGCCGGCGGGCATCACCTGGAGGGTGAGCTGGCTGCCGCCGCGCAGATCGAGCCCGAGCTGCAGGGGAAAGCTGATCAGCAGGGCCCCGGCAGCGATGGCGAGGGCAAGGATGAGGGCGAACCAGCCCTGTTGACGGGCCATTTCAGAGTGACCCGGCCTTGAGTTGCCGCGCCGCCTCGACGATCTGATGGGGCTGGATGATCGTGAGGTTCTCCAGGACGCCGTTGTAGGGGGTGGGGATGTCCTGGGAGGACAGACGCACGGGCCTGGCATCGAGATCATCGAAGCAGTGCTCGGTGATCAGGGCCAGGAGCTCGGCGCCGATCCCACCGGTCTTCATGCACTCCTCCACCACGATCACCTTGTGGGTCTTGCGGATCGAGGCGGCGATGGTGGCCATGTCGAACGGCTTGAGGCTGATCAGATCGATCAGTTCCACATCCACGCCTTCGGCCTCCAGCTGCTGCACTGCCTTGAGGCAGTGGTGGCGCATGCGGGAATAGGTGAGAATGGTGACATCCTGGCCTTCGCGCACCACTTCAGCCTGATCGAGGGCACAGATGTAGTCGCCCTCGGGGATGTCCTCGCTGAGGTTGTAGAGCAGCACATGCTCGAAGAAGAGCACGGGGTTGTTGTCGCGAATCGCAGCCTTCATCAGCCCCTTGGCATTCGTGGGGGTGCTCACGGCCACGATCTTGATGCCCGGCACCGCATGGAAATAGGCCTCAAGACGCTGGCTGTGCTCCGCGCCTAGCTGGCGCCCCACACCCCCGGGCCCTCTCACCACGGCTGGGATGGTGAAGTTGCCGCCGCTGGTGTACCGGAGCATCCCCATGTTGTTGGAGATCTGGTTGAAGGCCAGCAGCAGAAAGCCCATGTTCATGCCCTCCACGATCGGCCGCAGGCCAGTCATGGCGGCGCCGACGGCCATGCCGGTGAAGCTGTTCTCGGCGATCGGAGTGTCCAGGACCCGCAGCTCGCCGTACTTCTCGTAGAGGTCCTTGGTCACCTTGTAGGAGCCGCCGTACTGGCCCACGTCCTCCCCCATCACACACACGTGGGGATCGCGGGCCATCTCCTCGTCGATGGCTTCGCGGAGAGCGTTGAACAGCAGCGTTTCGGCCACGCGTCGGCAAGCACCATCTGGCCGCCAACTTATCTCAGTCCGGTTGGAGGAGGGCTGAGACGGGGCACCCTGCCGATCAGCCTCCTGCGGCGAAGGTGCTCAGGATCAGTACGGAAAGCAGCATGCCCGGCAGCAGCAGGGTGACGAGCAGGCCCAGATCATGGGGAGTCATGGCCCGACGCTAGGGGCGATCCTCGGGGCTGGCCGGTGTCGGTGCGGATCCCGAGAAGAGACTGCGCAGGAACACCAGGCAGAGCCCCAGGGCGATGAAGCCGAAGCTGAAGGTGGCCAGGAAGGCCATCCCCACGATCAGGGTCTTGAGCGCCGTGGCGATGCTCTGGGCGATGGCCGAGCTGTAGTGGGGCGGATGCAGGGCGTAGTAGAGCGCCATGCGCCGGCTGAGGCCCAGACACAACCAGCTGAGCAGTCCGGCCGTGAGAGCTCCGGAGAGAAAGCTCAGCGGGCCCTTGCGGGCGGGCTGCGCGTCATGACCGGGGTCGGTGGGAGGGAGGGAGTCGCTCACCCCTCCAGGCTGACACCCCGCGGGCGCAGCCGGCAGGCCCAGCTGACGAAACCGCCGGCCTCGATTCCGCCGGCCAGCGCGGCCTGGGCGGCGAGGGCCTGATCGAGCTGGCCGAACAGGGCGAACACACTGGGACCCGATCCACTCATGGCCACCGCCAGGGGACCGTTGGCCTGCCGCAGCAGCTCCAGCCCCGCCCGCACACTGGCCACCTCTGGCTCCACCACCTGCTGCAGGTCATTGCGCAGGGGGGGCAGGGCCAGGCCGGCCCTGCCCCCCGGCCCCAGGGCGTGCAACAGGGGCGACTGGCGCAGGGCATCCCGCCGCCGGGCGAAGTCCACCTCGGTGTGCAGGTAGGTGTGCTGGCGCTGCTCCCGGCAGAGGCGGTAGGCCCAGGGTGTGCTGACGCTCGCGTCCGGATGCTTGAGCAGCAGCACCGCCAGATCTGCGCTGCCCCCATCCCGCTGGGGTTCCAGCACCTCTCCGCGACCGAAGCAGAGCTGGGTGCCCCCGGCGAGGCAGAACGGCATGTCGGAGCCGAGGGTGGCGGCCATCTCCAGCAGGTCCTCCGGTGCGAAACCGAGCCCCCACACGGTGTTCAGCCCCACCAGGGCGGCGGCGCCATCACTGGAGCCCCCCGCCAGACCGGCGCCCACGGGGATGCGCTTCTGCAGATGGATCCGGGCACCGAGCTCCGGCAGTCCGGCCCTGGACCGCAGCAGCGCGGCGGCCTTCACGATCAGGTTGTCGCCGTCCACCGGCAGGGCCGGGTTGTCACAGCTGAGGGTGATGCCGCCATCGGCTGTGGGGGAGAGCTGAAGGGTATCCAGCAGGTCGATGCTCTGCATCACCATCGCCAGCTCATGGAAGCCGTCGCGGCGCAGGCCCAGCACCTCCAGGTGCAGATTGATCTTGGCGGGAGCCCAGACGGTCAGATCAGCCATGGCATGCAGGGGGAGCGGGCAGGACGCCGGTGGAGCGATTCAAACCGGCAGCCAGCCGCAGCCAGGCCGCCGGGGCGATCTCCTGGGGGCGCTGCTGCAGGCCGATGCCCGCCTGCTCGGCCAGGTCCTGGAGCTCCCCCTCAGGGAGCAGCCCGGCCAGGCTGTTCCGCAGCATCTTGCGGCGGGCAGCGAAGCTGCGGCGCAGCAGCTGCTCTGTGGTTCGGGCCAGGGAGGCCTCGGGAAGCTCCCCCGCGCCGTGGGGCTCGATCAGGATGACTTCTGACTGCACCTTCGGCGGCGGCTGGAAGCAGCGCGGAGGCACCGGGCACACCGTGCGGCACTCCCCCAGCAGCTGCATGCGCACGCTCAGCGCCGAGTAGGCCGGGCTGCCGGGGCTGCAGCGGATGCGCTCAGCCACCTCCCGCTGCAACAGGAGCACCAGCCGCCGGTACGGCGGCTGCACGGGACGGTCGAGGCGGCCCACCAGACGCTCCAGCAGCGGGCCGGTGATGTTGTAGGGGATGTTGGCCACCACCTTGTCAGCCGGGGGGAGGGAAAGGGCGAGGGCATCGCCCTGATGCAGGGCGAAGCGGGGATCGCCGCCGAAGCGTTGCCGCAGGCCCGCCACCAGGTCGCGATCCAGCTCCACCGCCGCCACCGCCGCCGCCCCGCTGGCCAGGAGCCTTCCGGTGAGGGCTCCGCGCCCCGGACCGATCTCCAGCACCCGCTCCTCAGGCCGCAGGTCCGCCGCAGCCACGATCCGATCCAGCACCGCCGCATCGGTGAGCCAGTGCTGGCCGAAGCGCTTGCGGGCGCGGTGGGCGGCGAAGGACATGGCGGCGGCACGATCCCCCCAGACTGCCTGCCGGTGTTCCCCGGCGGCGCCGCAGTGGCTGCGGCGCTAGACCGGACGTTGACCCCCTCCCGGGCTTGCGACATCCCGGGGCTTCCGACACCTGGGCCTGCCGTGATCAGTCCTGCCTTGCTTCTGGTTTCCCTGACGGCCCTGGCCCTCACGGCCCCCGCCGCCGGAGCCGGCAGCATCACGGCGGGTTCGGTGTGGGACCGGGACAATGCCCTGCAGCGCGCCCGTGAACAGATGCCCAAGGGGGCCACGGAGACGCGCAACCGCTGCGAGGAGGTGGAGGTGGGCATGAACAACGTGCGCTACCGCTGCACGGTCTGGTACGACACCCCCCCGGCCGCTCCCACGGCCGCTCCCATGGCTGCTCCGACGGTGGAACCCTGAGCCGCTGACACCCTGGTGCAGGGCGCCAGGAGCAGGGCGCCAGAACGGTGCGGGTGAGCCGACCTAGGCGGTGACCCGGATCCAGCGCACCGGCCGTCTGGAGGGCGGCAGGGGCACCAGGGCGTAGACCTGCTCCACGGGGGCCCCGGCCCACTCGGGATGCTCCAGCAGCCAGCAGGCCCAGCTGCGCTCCAGCCGGATGCGCTTGGCCGCTCCCAGCGCCGCCCGGCCCCAGCCATCCGGGCCGCTGCGGGAGCGTGCCTTCACCTCCACCAGCAGCAGCCGCGGCGGCTTCACCAGCACCAGATCCAGCTCGCCCCAGCGGCAGCGCCACTGCCGATCCAGCAGCGTCCAGCCCCGCGCCCGCAGCAACCGCAGGGCACGCTGCTCGGCCCAGTTGCCCTGGCGCTGGGTGGGTGAAGGGGTCGCCAACAGCTCTCCCGGGGGCGGACAGGCTCAGGTTTGCCACCCGGGTCCGGGAACCGGGACCAGCGGGACGCTTCGGCGAGGATGGGAGGGCGGCGCCAACGCCGTGAACTCCCTGCAGCGACGAGGACGTGGCCATGGCCCGCAGAACAACGGCCCCTTCACGCCCCGGCGGCCAGGCGCCGTTCTGGCTGATCAGCCTGCTGACGCTGGCATTGGCCCTTCCCCTCGGCTGGCTGGTGCCGTCCCCTGCTCTCGCCGCGGTGGATGTGGCCAAGCAGGTGCTGATCGGCGCCGACTACCACGGCCAGGACCTGCGGGGCGGCACCTTCAACCTCACCAACCTGCGCGACGCCGATCTCTCGGGCTCCGATCTGCAGGGCGCCAGCCTGTTCGGCGCCAAGCTGCAGGATGCCGACCTGAGCAACACCAACCTGCGGGAAGCCACGCTCGATTCGGCCGTGTTCAACGGCACCGACCTCACCAATGCGGTGCTGGAGGACGCCTTCGCCTTCAACACCAAATTCACGGATGTGATCATCGACGGGGCCGACTTCACGAACGTGCCCCTGCGGGGCGATGCGCTGAAAGCGCTCTGCGCCGTGGCCGGGGGCACCAACCCCGTCACCGGCCGCCGGACCCGCGACACACTGGGTTGCAGCTGAGCCCGGCACGGTTCCGGGGCCCTCCCCATGAGCTTCGATGCCCGCAGCCTGGAGCACCTCCAGCAACTGGGTCGCACCCTGCCCAAGCCCCTGCCCAAGCCAGAGGCACCGCCGCCGCCGGCCCGGGCTGATCGGCCCCGCCACAAGGTGGAGACCGAAACCGATCCGGACGCCTTGTTCCGGGAGCTGATGCGGGCCAGCCCGGACGGCAGCGTGCCGCCCCACCTGCTGGATCGCCTCCGCTCCCTCGAAGCGCAGCGCCGCCAGAGCCAGGCCGCCCCGCTGACCTCCTCCCCCGCCGCGGGCAGCGAGACCCCCGGCGCCACAGGCACGCCGCCCGTGCCCCGAGCCCGCAACCGGGCCCTCGGCCGCGCCAACCCCCATCTGGCCCAGGACCATGCAGACCTCTACACCGCCTTTCAGCAGCTGCTGCTGGAGGACGAGGACGATCCCTGACTCCGCAGGCAGACGCCTGCCCGGCGCGGCAGCGATGGCTGCCGTCATGCCGCTGCTCGCGGCCGCTGCGGTGGCGGCGGCATCCCCGGCGGCGGGCGCCCCGCTGAGCGAGAAGGAGGCCTTCATGCTGATGTTCGGCAAGGGGAACGGGGCGATGCGCACCCTCTGCGTGCTGGAGCGAGACGGCCTGATCACCGCGGAGCAGCGCCGCCGCTACAGCGAGACCCTCACCCCCCTGCTGCTGGAGCGCGCCGACGACGCGGTGGCCCGCCGGAATCTGCGGGTGGGGATGGCCTTCGCCGATGGCCGGGCCAGCCTGTGCCCTTCGTCGGTCTTCAGCGGCGGCGTAGGCACTCCGTAGGCTGACGCCAGCTCCCCTGTCCGCCTCCCGCTCCGCACCATGACCATCCGCATCGGCATCAACGGCTTCGGCCGCATCGGTCGCCTCGCCTTCCGCCGCGCCCTCAGCCTGGGCGATGTGGAGGTGGTGGGGATCAACGACCTGATCGATGTGGAGTACCTGGCCTACATGCTCCGTTACGACTCCACCCACGGCCGCTTCCAGGGCGAGGTGGCGGTGGACGGCGGCCAGCTGGTGGTGAACGGCAAGCCGATCCGCATCACCGCGGAGCGTGACCCGGCCCACCTGGCCTGGGGCGAGCTGGGGGTGGACTACGTGCTGGAGAGCACCGGCTTCTTCCTCACCGAGGAGACGGCCCGCGCCCACATCCAGGCAGGCGCCAAACGCGTGGTGATGAGCGCCCCCTCCAAGGACGCCACCCCGATCTTCGTGATGGGGGTGAACCACACCAGCTACGCCGGCCAGACCATCGTGTCCAACGCCAGCTGCACCACCAACTGCCTGGCGCCGATCGCCAAGGTGCTGCACGACAACTTCGGCATCGTGAACGGCCTGATGACCACCGTGCACGCCACCACCGCCACCCAGAAGACCGTGGATGGCCCCTCGGTGAAGGACTGGCGCGGCGGCCGCGGTGCCGGCCAGAACATCATCCCCAGCTCCACCGGCGCCGCCAAGGCGGTGGGCCGGGTGATCCCCGAGCTCAACGGCAAGCTCACCGGCATGGCCTTCCGGGTGCCCACGCCGGATGTGTCGGTGGTGGATCTCACCGTGAACCTGGCCAGCCCGGCCAGCTACGAGCAGATCAAAGCGGCGATGAAGGCCGCCAGCGCGGGGCCGATGGCGGGCATCCTCGGCTACACGGAGGATGATGTGGTGTCCACCGACTTCCTGGGCGAGAGCTGCACCTCGGTGTTCGATGCCGGCGCCGGCATCGCCCTCACCGACACCTTCGTGAAGGTGGTGGCCTGGTACGACAACGAGTGGGGCTACAGCTGCAAGTGCCTCGATCTGATGCGCCACATGGCCACGGTGGCCTGAGGCTGGCCTAAGCCACGCTTTGTCACAACCGCTGGCGCGTTGGCGTCCCTGCCCCTAGACAGCAGCGACGCCGCGCTTCCGCCATGCGCCTGATCGAAGCCTTCACCTCAGCCTGGAGCCGCTCGTTCGACTACAGCGGGCGCTCCAACCGCGGTGACTACTGGTGGTTCGTGCTGGCGAACCTGATCATCGGGATCCTGCTGCAGCTGATCTCCGACAAGCTGTACACCGTGTACGCCGTGGCCAGCCTGCTGCCGGGCATCCCCATCTGCGTGCGCCGGCTGCGGGACATCGGCAAACCCTGGCCCTGGCTGCTCATCGGCCTGATTCCAATCGTGGGGGCGATCTGGCTGATCGTGCTCTTCTGCCAGCCCTCCTTGGCGCCCTCCGTGACGGCCTGAGACAGGGGTGGGCACTGATCTGGAGAGTTCTCCTCTCCGCCGTGCCCACGCCTCCACCCGCCGCCGCCTTCCCCCCATCAGCTCCGGCCTCGCTTCCGGCCTCGTCCGCCGCCCTGATCTCCCTGGTGGATCCGCGCTGCGGCGACCAGATGCACTGGTGGCTGGAGGCCGATGGCTTTCCTCAGCGCATCGCCGGTCTGCTGGGAGCACCCCTGCGGAGCAGCGGGCAGCCCGCCACCACGACCCTGGAGCTGCTGGAGGTGTTCTCTCCCCTGCCCGTGCTGCCTGCCGCCGCCGCCCACCCCGCCTGCCGCACGGCTGGCTACCGGTATCTGCTCTGCGGGCATCGCCACGGCTTTCGCCTCTCCTGCTGGCGGCAGCACCCGGGCACGCCCGGCTGGCAGCGGCGCTGCGGACCGATGGCCCTGCCGGCCTTCATCCGGCACTTCGCCGCCCCTCGCGATGCATCCAGCTGATCCAGTCGGCGGAGATCTGCTGGGGGCACACCGCCTCGCACTCCAGGTGGCTGCTGCAGCTGCCGAACCCCTCCTCCTCCATCCGCTGCTGCAGGGCCCGGGCCCGCCGCGCCCGCTCCGGCTGGCCCTGGGGCAGCTGGCCCAGGTGGGCCAGCTTGGCCGCCACGAACAGGCTGGCGGAGGCGTTGCGGCAGCTCGCCACGCAGGCGCCGCAGCCGATGCAGGTGGCGGTGTCGAAGGCCGAACGGGCCTGCTCCGCCCCCACCAGCATGGCGTTGCCGTCGGCGGCCTGGCCGGTGTTCACCGAGCAGTAGCCCCCCGCGGCGATCAGCCGGTCCAGGGCGGAGCGGTCCACCACCAGATCCTGCACGGGCGGGAAGGCCGTGGCCCGCCAGGGCTCCAGCGTGAGGGTGGCACCGCTCTCGAACTGGCGCAGATAGAGCTGGCACACGCTGGTGGCGCTGCGGGGACCATGGGCCTGGCCGTTCACCAGGAAGCCGCAGCTCCCGCAGATGCCCTCCCGGCAGTCGTGCTCGAAATTCACGGGCCGCTCCCCCGCCGCGATCAGTCCTTCGTTGAGCTGATCGAGCGCCTCCAGCACGGAGAGATCCGCCGACACCCCGTCCAGCCGATAGTCGCGGAAGCCACCGGGGCTCCCCGGGGATTCCTGCCGCCAGATGCGCAGCGTCAGGGACAGCGTTCGGCTGCTCATCGGTAGTTGCGGGTGGAGGGCTGCAGCACCGTGAACTGCAGCGGCTCGGCATGGCGCAAGGGCTCCGCGCCTGGCCGGTGTTCCCAGGCGGCGATGTGGGCGAAGTTGGCGTCATCGCGGCGGGCTTCGCCTTCCGGCGTCTGGTGGTCCTCGCGGAAGTGGGCCCCACAGGATTCCTCCCGGGCCAGGGCATCGCGGAGCATCAACCGGGCCAGGCCGAAGAAGTCGCTCAGCCGCAGCGCCTTCTCCAGTTCGGGGTTGGGGCCCTCACCGCTCCCCGGCACCCGCACCTCCGTCAGGAAGCGCTGCTCCAGCTGCTCCACCTCCCTGAGGCCGCTCCGCAGTCCCTGCGCGTCGCGGCTGATGCCGCAGTGCCGGATCATCACCGCGCCCAGCTCCCGGTGGAAGGCATCCACCGGCCGGGCTCCCGGCACCTGGAGCAGGGCCTCGATCCTGGCGGCGGCCCGTGCGAGGGCCTCCCGGCAGGACGGATGGGTCGCCTCAACGCTGGGGGTTCCATGGCCGGCCAGCCAGGCCGTCACCGTGAGTGGAGCGATGAAATAGCCGTCCGCCAGGCCCTGCATCAGGGCACTGGCCCCGAGCCGGTTGGCGCCGTGCTCGGAGAAGTTGGCCTCCCCGAGCACGAACAGTCCGGGGATCGAACTCATCAGCTGGTAGTCCACCCACAGGCCCCCCATCGTGTAGTGGGGTGCCGGATAGATCCGCAGGGGCGTGGTGTACGGATCGGCTCCGCTGATCCGCTCGTACATCTCCAGCAGATTGCCGTAGCGGGCCTCGATCACCTGCCTTCCCTGGCTGGCGATGGCGTCCCGCAGATCGAGGTACACCGAGCGGCCGCCGGGCCCGACGCCATGGCCGGCGTCGCAGAGTTCGCGGGCCCGGCGGGAGGCCAGGTCGCGCGGCACCATGTTGCCGTAGCTCGGATAGAGGCGCTCCAGGAAATAGTCGCGCTCGTGTTCGGGAATCCCGGCCGGATCCCGCTCGTCGCCGGGGCGGAGCGGCAGCCACACCCGCCCGTCGTTGCGCAGGCTCTCGCTCATCAGCGTGAGCTTGCTCTGGTAGGCGTCGCCGCTGGGAATGCAGGTGGGATGGATCTGGGTGAAACAGGGGTTGGCGAACAGGGCGCCCTGCAGATGGGCCCGCCAGATCGCACTGGCATTCGATTTCAGTGCGTTGGTGGAGAGGAAATACACGTTGCTGTAGCCCCCGGTGGCCAGCAGCACCGCCTGGGCGGTGTGCACCTCGAGGGCGCCGCTGAGCAGATCGCGGCACACCACGCCGCGGGCCACCCCATCCACCGTGATGATCTCCAGCACGTCGCGCCGGCAGAGCAGTTCCACCCGGCCGGCCTCCACCTGGCGCATCAGGGCCTGGTAGGCGCCGTAGAGCAGCTGCTGGCCGGTCTGGCCGCGGGCGTAGAAGGTGCGGCTCACCAGGGCACCGCCGAAGTTGCGGGTGGTGAGGGTGCCGCCGTACTCCCGGGCGAAGGGCACGCCCTGGGCCACGCACTGGTCGATGATGCCGCTGCTGATCTCCGCCAGGCGGTGGCAGCCCGCTTCGCGGGCCCGGAAATCGCCGCCCCGCAGCGTATCGGCGAAGAGGCGGCTGACGCTGTCGCCATCGGCCGCTCCGGGCCGGGCGGCATTGATGCCTCCCTGGGCCGCCACCGAGTGGGCCCGCCGGGGGCTGTCGTGGAAGCAGAGCACCCGCACCCGGTAGCCCTGCTCGGCCAGGGTGGCGGCCGCCGATGCTCCGGCCAGCCCCGTGCCCACCACCAGCAGCCGCAGCTGGGCCTTGCGCTGCGGGCTGATCAGGGGCATGGCCTCCCGCTGGCGGCACCAGCCATCGGCCAGCGGGCCGCCGGGCAGTCGTGCATCCGGCAGGCCGCTCACGGGGCCACCCCCAGCACCAGGGCCACGGCTGCAAAACCCACCCCGAGCACCAGGGCCAGGCTGCGGCCCGCGGCCCGGATCAGGGCGCCGTTGGCCGGATCCAGCAGCCCCAGGCTGCGGTGGGCCGCTTCCGTGCCATGCCAGAGGTGCAGGCCCACGGCCAGGGCGGCGGCCCCATACAGGGCCAGGGAGGCCGGCTGCGCCAGCACCGCCCGCAGGGTGGCCAGCTCCTCGCCGGCCTGGGGACGGGGCCAGCGCAGCTGGGCCAGGTGCACCCCGAGGAACAGCAGCAGCAGCGCCCCACCGGCGGCCTGGCTGCGGGCGGCCAGGGCGGCGAGGGGCTCGCCGCGGCGGCTCACCAGGGCGGCGGTGTTGCCGGCACGACGGTTGGCCAGGCGCTTCGCCAGACCCAGGGCCAGATGGGCCATGGCCAGCCCCAGCAGTGCCAGCTCCACGGCCGGCAGCCAGGCCGCCTGATGCAGCCGCACCGCGTAGGCTTCGAACCGCACCGGTGCCACCGCGGCCAGGGCGATGCCCCCCAGGTGCACCACGAGAAACAGCACCAGCAGCAACCCGGCGGCAGCTGTCCAGACCCTGGCCTTCTCCGCCCCGATCACCGCGCGCCGCCTGGATGGGTGCATCGTATTCACGATCCGGCGGCCGCGCCCCTGCCTGCGCCCGCGCTCCATTCAGCAGTACGCCTGTACTAGATTGCATGCCAGCGATGCCGGCTGCGTGACCCACCTTTCCAGCGGCGACCCCGGCAGCCCCCCTGAGGCCACCGGCCCGGCAGTCATCGACCTGCAGCGGCTGCTGGTGCCCGATCCCCGCGGCTGCCTGCTGCTGCGGGTGGCCGGCGAGTCGATGCGTGATGCCGGCATCCACCACGGCGACCTGCTGATCGTGGACCGGCGGCTGGAACCCCGACCGGGCCTGGTGGTGGTGGCTCTGCTGGAGGAGGGCTTCACGGTGAAGCGTCTGGCCGGCCGCGGAGCGCGCTTGTGGCTGGAGGCGGCCCATCCCGCCTATCCCGCCCTGCCGTTGCCCCCCGACCGCGCCGTGCGGATCTGGGGCGTGGCCACCCACGTGGTCCACCCCTGCTGATCGGTCCCCACTGCCGAACCGTCACCGGTGAGCCTCCATGACACCAGTTCCGAAGGACGCCTCCAGGGCCGCCCCCAGACGGGCAGCCAGCCGGCCATCGCCCTGATCGACGGCAACAACTTCTATGCCTCCTGCGAGGCCGTGATGGATCCGTCCCTGCTGGGCCGGCCCCTGGTGGTGCTCTCCAACAACGACGGCTGCATCGTGTCGCGCAGTGCCGAGGCCCGGCGGCTGGGGATCGCCATGGGCACGCCCTACTTCCAGGTGCAGCGGCAGCTGGAGCGGCTGGGCGTGGAGGTGCGCAGCTCCAACTACGCCCTCTACGCCGACATGAGCCAGCGGCTGATGGCCACCCTGGAGCGCTGGGTGGAGGAGCTGGAGGTGTATTCGATCGATGAGGCCTTCGGCCTGCTGAGCCGCCGGGAGGGCGAGGATCTCAGCAGCTGGGGCCGGCAGGTGCGCCGGGCGGTGCGCCGGGAGCTGGGGCTGCCGGTGGCCGTGGGCCTCGCCTCCACCAAGGTGCTGGCCAAGCTGGCCAACCGCCTGGCCAAGACGCAACCCGCCCACGGCCACGTGTTCGACCTGGAGGCCCAGGCCGACCCCACGCCCTGGCTGGAGCAGGTGGCGATCGAGGACGTGTGGGGCATCGGCCGGCGCCTGGCCCGCTGGTGCCGGCTGCGGGGTGTCGCCGATGCCCGCGCCCTGCGCGACATGCCCAGCGGCGAGCTGCGTCAGAAGTGCGGCGTGGTGGGCCTGCGGCTGCAGCAGGAGTTGCGCGGCCACCGCTGCCTGCCGCTCACCCTGGTGCCGCCCCCGAAACAGGAGACCTGCGTGAGCCGCAGCTTCAGCCAGCCGGTGCGCACCGCCGACGCACTGCGGCAGGCGCTGGCCACCTACACGGTGCGGGCCGCCGAGAAGCTGCGCCGCCAGCACCAGAGGGCCGGTGCCCTGAGCGTGTTCGTGCGCAGCAACCCGTTCAACGGCACCAGCTTCTACAGCAACAGCGCCACCGTGACCCTGGCGGTGCCCAGCAACGACACCGCTGTGCTGCTGGCGGCGGCGCTGCCCCTGGCCGAGACGCTGTTCCGCCCCTGCCATCCGCTGCAGAAAGCCGGTGTGCTGCTGCTGCAGCTGCAGGGCGAGGAGCAGCTGCAACACCACCTGCTGCAGCCCCTGCCACCGGAGCAGCAGCAGCGCCGGGCCGCCCTGATGGCGGTGCTGGACCGTCTGAACCGTCGCTACGGCAGCGGCACCGTGCGCTGGGCCGCCTGCGGCCTGCAACCGGCCTGGGCGATGCGGCGGGAGCGGCTCTCGCGGGCCGCCACCACCCGGCTGGAGGCGATCCCGCGGGTGCTGGCCCGCTGAACCGTGGAAGTCAAACCAACCAGTTCAGGCGTGCCGCAGCAACTCCGGGCAGGAGGCGAGCCATGGCCAGGGGCGCAGGGATCAGGGGTGGGAGGCCAGGGCGGCCTCGATCATGGCGGCCGTCACGGGGATCGTCTCCAGCTCATCGGCGTTGTCCAGGAAGGCCTCGAAAGAGGCATAGCGGCGGATGCAGGGATCGGCACCAGCTGTGGCGCAGGCCTCGCTCCAGTTGCCGTCGTCCGGTTTCACCAGGGCGTAGGCAGCGAGGGCCTCCTCGAGATCACCCCCGTCACCGATGCCATCGCCATGCCAGAGCACCTCGAAGAAAGCCATGCGGGAAGGGCTGCAGATGGCCGTTTCAGCCTCGGCAGCCTAGGTCTGCTGGCGCAGGGCATCGCGCCACTCGCGCAACTGCTCGGCAGCCACCTCCCGACCGCCCACCCCGAAGGCGACGGCGGCCGCAACGGCAATCGACCCCAGGACCAGCCCGAAGGCGAGGGTCACGATCGAAGGGGCGACTCCGATCTGCTGCAGGGCCATCGCACCGCTGAAGCCGAGGATACCCACCCGGGCGGCCTGGGCCAGCAGTCCGGCCTGCACGGTCTGGGAACTGACGATCAGGCGGGCCGCGAAGTTGGCGATCGCGAGCCCGAAGGCGAACACGATCACCCCGGCGAGGATCCGGCCGAACACCAGCAACAGCCCACTCACGATCTCCGTGATGGCGGGGAGGTTGAGCACATTGGCCGCCGCCACGGCGCCGAACAGCACCACGGCGCCCAGCACCGCGACGCCGATCACCTCGGAGGGACGTCGCGGGGTGGATGCGGTCGCGGCGGCCAGCCCCGCATCGCCCTGAAGCGCGTCGCCCTGAACCGCCTCAGCCTGGGCCGCGGCCCTGCTCTGCGGGGAATCCTCGGAATCACCGTCCTCCACCAGGCCCAGCTGCTGGACCCAGTGATCGAAGCCGAACCCGGTGAACAGCCGCACCGCCAGCTGCTCGAGGAAGCGCCCAAGGACAACGGCCACGGCAAGAATCGCCGCCGCGGTGAACACCTGGGGAAGGGTGCCGAGCACCGTGTTGAGCATGCCGATGGCCGGCCCGGCAATCGCCGGCATGGCCAGAGCCTCCAGGGCCGCAATGGCCGTGGGGATCAGCACCAGCACGAAGCTGAGGGTGCCACCCAGGCTGGAGAGCGACTGGCCGGGCTGCTCCGGATCGAGGCCCATGCCCTCGCCCAGGTGATCCAGGCCGGTGGAGCCGAGCAGGTTGCGCACCAGGCTGCGGACCGTGCGGGCCAGAAGCCAGCCCACCACCGCGATTGCCGCCGCCTTCGCGAGCAGGGGCACCGCCGCCATGAACTCGTTGAGCAGGTTGAGCAGCGGCAGGAGCTGGCTGCCCAGATTCAGCGCATTGAGAACCAGCGGCAGGAAGAAGAGAAGGATCAGCCAGTACAGGAGATTGGCGAGGGTGTGGCTCGACAGCAGTCCCGGAGTGGTGTCGTCGGACTGGTCGTCCTCGGGGGAGGAGAACAGGCGTTCATCCAGCTGCAGCTGCTGGGCGGTCTGCAGCAGCAGCGCGCGCGCCAGGCTGGCCACCATCCAGCCCAGCGCAGCCAGCAGCCCTGCGGCCCCCAGCTGGGGCAGGAAGGAGAAAATCTGCGAGAGGAAGTCGTTGAGCGGTTCCGAGACCGTGGTGAGGTTGAGGGCATTCAGGGCCGCCACCACCGCCAGCACCAGCACCACCCAGAACACCAGCGCGGCCAGCAGCCGATCGAGCCGCAGGTTCCGCTGGCCCGGGCGTTCCGGGTCCTGGATGGCGTTGGAGACGCGCTCATCCAGCTGGGTGCGGCGCAGCAGACTGCGGACGCTCCTGGCTGCAAGGGCAGCCACCAGCCAGCCCACCAGCAGGATGGCCAGAGCCCCGAGCAGATTGACCACCAGGGGCATCAGCGTGGCTGGGATGCCAGCCACGGGCAGGGCCGCAAGGGGGGGCGGCTGGGCAGGGAGGGTGGCATCCACCATCGAAAACGCATCGCGACATGGTTTCAACCTGAGCCCAGGGGCCGACGAACGCCATTAAGCGGATCGAAAGATCGAAACAAAATCAGCGCACGGCCGCAGGGCTCCATTCCGCCCACCGCGACGGCCGACCGCGACGTCTCACCCTGACGGCCCACCGCGACGGCCAGACCCACCGCGCAGCCTCTCCTGGTTGTTGTGTCAGGTCTGTCCGGAGATCACGCCGGCCGCCTGGATCTGCACATCGGGCCAGAGAAACGTGTTGAACTGTCGCCCACCCAGGCGATTGCGCTGGCCCAGGGTATTTTCTGTGGACAGACTCACCACGGCTCCAAGCCGATCAGCGAGCTTGACGCACTGCCCGAAGGTCTGGGATGTGTAGCACTGCACATCGAGTTGGTTGCAGCCTCCACGGGGAACAAGACCAACCTGGAAAGGCTGAATACTGCAGAAGATCGGCTTGGAATAAAGCTGACGCAATCGGTAGAAGCTTGAGAGGCTGTAGTTGGCGAAGAAGTGGTCGTCCACCTGGATGCCATCCGCATGGCGCGCCTCATGGATGAGATCGCTCACGCTCATGGAGCGGTATTGGGGCGATTGGACCCACACCACGGGGATCAGCCCCTGGGCTCGGGCCTCCTCTGCCACCTGCTTCTGCACGGGATCCGAAACGTTCCGGTAGTCGAGAAAGACCACGCGGTAGCGGTTCGCCCGGATCTGGGCCATCAACTGCGGCACGGCCTGCCTGGAGCTGTAGAACCAGATCTGGGGCTGGGACAGCCAGGTGCCGTTGGGGTTGGCCGCGGCGGCCACCGGTGCCAGAGCCAGCTTCGCCGTGACGGCCAGGGCGGTGATGAAGCTCAGGCCACCAGGCATCCCCACCACCGCGACAGGCCCCAGGGTCGAGCACCCCAGTATCGCCCCTGAAGCAGCTGCGGCCGTGCTGCCACGGCAGGATCAGCCGGCCACATCGAGCTCCGCTGGCCGGTTCATGGCCGGCACCAGCTCGGCGAAACCGGCCCGGCGCCGGGCATCGAGCTCCTCCAGGTAGCGGCGTTCGTTGTAATACAGCTCCTGAAAGCGCAGCGCATCGCTGTTGAGCTCGGCGAACAGGGTTTCGATGCGGCTCTCCATGTCGCTCACGGGCACCAGCCCGGCGTGGCTCTCGGCCTCCAGGCGCTCACCTTCAAGCAACCGGGCGATGCAGCGCTCCAGGGTCTCGAGCCGCTGACTGCTCCAGGCATCGAGCAGATGGCGGCAGCGCTTGAGGCTGCGCTGCCGTTCCAGGGAGGCCAGGGCGCCGCGGAGCTGCAGCATCGGCTGGGCCAGGTGCAGGTGCTGCAGCTCACTCGGCTCGATCAGGGGCGTGAGCCGGGCCAGCAGGGCACTCTCCTCCACCAGCAGCTGATCACTCAGCAGGCGCGGCAGGTCGAGGTCGGCCAGGTCGTGGCCGGCATCGAGGCCGCGGTTCACCGCCTCCAGTCGGCCGGCACCGAGGTTGTCCTCCTCCAGGGCGCTGATCGCGGCCCAGAGCTGGCGGTGGTGCGCCAGGGCGAAGTCCTCGAGCTCATGGCGACGCAGCTCCGCCCGGATCGGGGCGCGGTACGCCCCGCAATGCAGGTAGAGCCGCAGCACCTCGGCTTCGGCCCGTTCCCGCAGGCCCGCTTCGCCGGGCTGCTCCCACTTCTGGGAGCGGCCGTGCCAGCGCTGGCCCTTCACCTGCTGGCGCAGGTCGTCCTCCAGCTGGATCGCCAGCCGCGCCTGGCCGCCGCTGAGCCGCTCGGCCACCTGCTGCAGGTAGTGGCTGCGCACGGCGCTCTGGGGCAGCTTGCCCAGCAGGGCCACCAGGCCGCTCACCGCCTGCTGGAACTGGTCGGAGCGGGCCAGGTCCTTGCCGGCCAGCACCTGCTCGATCTGCCAGTCGAGCCACTGGGGCGCCTGGTCGAGCAGGGCGCGGTAGTCGCCGGCGCCGTGCTGCCGCAGAAACTCGTCGGGGTCCTTGCCGGCGGGCAGGTGCAGCACCCGCAGCTCCAGCTGCCCCTGCAGCGCCTGCTGCTCCACCTCGCCGATCGCCCGCTGCGCCGCCCGCACGCCGGCGCCGTCGCTGTCGAAGTTGAGGATCAGCCGCCGGCTCTCGCAGCAGCGGCACAGCTGGGTGATCTGCTGGCTGCTCAGGGCCGTGCCCAGCGAGGCCACGGCATTGGTGATGCCGGCGGCATGGAGGGCGATCACGTCGAAGTAGCCCTCCACCACCACGGCCCGGTCGTCCCGGCGGATGGCGCTGGCGGCCCGGTCCAGCCCGAAGAGGTGCTTGCCCTTCTCGAACACCTCGGTTTCCGGGGAGTTGAGGTATTTGGGCTCGGCGCCGTCGAGGCTGCGGCCGCCGAAGCCGATCACCCGCCCCTGGCGGTCCCTGATCGGCACCATCACGCGGCCGCGGAAGCGGTCGTAGTAGCCCTGGGCGCCCTCACCGCCCTGGCCCTTGCGCGGCACCGCCAGGCCCGCCTCCACCAGCCACTCGGGCGCAAGGCCCT
This sequence comes from Cyanobium sp. NIES-981, assembly GCF_900088535.1. Taxonomy (NCBI): domain Bacteria; kingdom Bacillati; phylum Cyanobacteriota; class Cyanophyceae; order Synechococcales; family Prochlorococcaceae; genus Cyanobium; species Cyanobium sp. NIES-981. The sequence goes on from NZ_LT578417.1 coordinate 591,754, forward strand.
CCACCTGGCCCAGGTGGTTGAGCAGGCCGTCCCAGCGCTCCGGGGCGAAGCCGAGTTCGAAGGCCTCGATGGTGCCCTCGTCGAGCTTGCGCTGCTCGCGCAGGTAGGCCAGGGCCGCCGCGCCCTCCGGGACCCGCAGCTGGCTGCGGAACCAGCCCGAGGCCAGGCTCAGCACCCGGTGCAGCTGATCGCGGCGGGAGAGCTGCCGGCGCAGCCGCTCCTGCTGGGGCCCGTCGAGGGTCTCGATCGGCAGCTGGTACTTGCGCGCCAGCTCCAGCACCACGTCGCTGAAGCTCTGGCGCTGCAGTTCCATCAGGAACTTGATGGCGTTGCCGCCGGCGCCGCAGGAGAAGCAGTAGTAGAACTGCTTGGCGGGCGACACCGTCATCGACGGGGATTTGTCGTCGTGGAAGGGGCAGATCCCCACGAACTCCCGCCCCTTCTTCTTGAGCACCACGTGCTCGCCCACCACATCCACGATGTCGGCGCGCTCCTTGACGGCCTCGATCGTGCGGGGGTGGAGGCGCGGCAGGCTCAAGGGCACAGCCCGGACGACAGCCCCGATTCTGCCCGCCATGGCCCTCGCCGTGGCGCTCGCCCGGCTGGCACGATGGCCATGGCGGCCGGGGACAGCGCACCATGACCCGGGCCACGCCCCTGGCACCGACGCTGCAGATGGTGGCGAGCGCCCTGGCCTTCAGCGTGATGGGGGTGTGCGTGAAGCAGGTGGGCGGCCGCATCCCCGCCGCCGAGGTGGTGCTGGTTCGGGCCCTGGTGAGCGTGGTGCTGAGCTGGGGGCTGCTGCGCCGCGCCGGAATCGATCCCTGGGGCCATCAGCGCGGCCTGCTGCTCTGGCGCGGCACCATCGGCACCCTGGCCCTGTTCTGCGTCTACGTGGCGCTGATGGCGCTGCCGCTGGCCTCGGCCACGGTGCTGCAGTACCTCTACCCCACCTTCACGGCCCTGCTGGCCTGGCTGGCCCTCGGCGAGCCCATCGGCCGGCGCGTGGTGCTGGCGATGGTGGTGGGCTGGGCCGGTGTGCTGCTGGTGGCCCAGCCGGCGCCGCTGTCCGGCGGCGCCACTCCCCTGGAGCCGCTGCCGGTGCTGGTCGCCGTGGCCGGAGCCCTGGCCACGGCCCTGGCCTACGTGAGCGTGCGCAAGCTCGGTCGCACGGAGCACCCGCTGGTGATCGTCTTCTACTTCCCCCTGGTCGCGGTGCCCCTGAGCCTGCCGCTGGTGGCTCTCGATCCGGTGCTGCCCACGCCCACGGAGCTGCTCTGGCTGGCGGGCGTGGGGCTGTTCACCCAGATGGGGCAGGTCTGCCTGACCCGCGGACTGACCGCGCTGCCGGCGGCGCGGGCCACGGCGATCAGCTACGTGCAGGTGCTCTTTGCCGGACTGTGGGGCTGGCTGCTGTTCGCTGAGGCCCTCGATGGCTGGACGATCCTCGGTGCGCTGCTGGTGTTGCTGGCCACCCTGATCAGTCTCAGCTCGGCAGGGGAAGGGGGTCGGTGATCCAGAGCTGGGTGTCGCCGTCGAGGGCACCGCTGGGCCGGGCCAGCCGCCAGCTCTCGCCGCGCTCACCGCGCTGCAGATACAGCTCGAAGGGCGTATCCACCCGGATCGGGTCGTCCGGCAGGCGCCAGTCGAAGCTGCCGGTGAGGTGCAGGCCCTTGGCCTCGCCGATCCGCACCGTGTCCTGGCGGATCACCCGCACCCGGCTCACCTGGGGCACCCCCTCGGGCTGCAGGCGCAGGGCCTGGGCGATGGCGCCCTGGGTGAGCTGGATCTGCAGGGTGAGGGCTGAGAGCAGCACACTGCGGGGTGGCTGTCCCACCCCGCCGCAGCCGCCCAGGCCCAGCAGGAGCACCAGCGCGAGGGCCAGAACCGGCAGGCGCCGCCGGCTCCGGAGCGCCTGGCCGGCGAAGGCGGGGAAGGAAGCCCAGGACTGGGCAAGGGTCCGCAGGGCGGGCAGCATGGATTCGGTTTCTCTGCTTCCAATGATCGGCTGGCTGCAAGGCGAACTCGCCGATCCCTGGCAGCACGACAAGCGGTGCGGGCTGATGCTCCTCTGCCAGGGGGTCGGCTACGAGGTGCAGGTGAGCCAGCGGGAATGGCAGCGCCTGCCCCCGCCCGGCGCCGCGCTAGGCCTGCACATCCACCAGAGCATCCGGGAGGACGCCTGGACGCTCTACGGCTTCACGGCGCGGCAGGAGCGCGACCTCTTCCGGGAACTGGTGGCCGTGAGCGGCGTGGGTCCCCAGATGGCCCTGGGCCTGCTTGGGGCCCTCGAGCCCGAGGAGCTGGTGCAGGCCATCGTGCAGCCGGACCTGCGCCGCCTCTGCCATGCCCCCGGCGTGGGCAAGCGCACGGCGGAACGCCTGGCGGTGGAGCTGCGGGGGCGGCTGCAGGAGCGCTATCTCGGCCCGGCCGGCCCTGGCGCTGACAGCGGCGACGGCAGCCTCTCAAGCCTGGCCGACGGCAGCCGCGACGACATCCACGGCACCCTGGTGTCCCTTGGGTTCGCAGAGCTCGAAATCCACCGGGCCCTGCACGCGGTGGCCGCCCAGGGACTCGATCCGGAGGCCTCCACCGAGGACTGGATCCGCGACTGTCTGCGCTGGTTGTCCCGTTCGGCCGCCTGAGCGGGGGTTGCCGGGGAGGGGGGGACTCCGGACGTTAAAGTGCCGGTTTGCACCGCAGACGCCGGGGCAAGGCCGTTGTTGTCGGGGTCCGATTCCCCGGCCGATCGCCCTGCCTGCCACACCAGGCTGCAGGCCCGGGCTCCGCCAACTTCCATCTCCATGCCGCTCACCACCGACAAGAAGCAGGAACTGATCAACAGCCACCAGACCCACGGCACCGACACCGGTTCCGTTGAGGTGCAGGTGGCGATGTTGAGTGAGCGCATCAGCCAGCTCACGGGCCATCTGCAGCAGAACAAGCACGACTTCTCCTCCCGCCAGGGGCTGCTGAAGATGATCGGGCGCCGCAAGCGCCTGCTGGGCTACCTCAAGAGCATCAGCCAGGAGCGGTACAGCACCCTCATCGCCAAGCTCGGCATCCGCGGCTGAGGCCCAGCCATGGCCGGCAAGGGGATGGGGAAAGGGCCGGTTGCATCCGGCTCCCGCAGGGTCAAGCCCTCCCGCAAGGGAAGCCAGCAGGTGATTCCCGAAGCCGTGGCCAACCGCATGGTCCGGAGGATCGCGGTGGCCACGGGCGTGCCCACGGCCGCGGGCATGGCGGTGTTCGTGGTGAGCTATGTGCTGGTGAGCCGCCAGATCCTCGACATCCCACCGGGAGCCACGCTCGCCGCCTCCGGAGCCTGTTTCCTGCTCGGACTGCTCGGTCTCAGCTACGGGGTTCTCTCCGCCAGCTGGGAGGACAAGCCAGGGAGCCTGATGGGCAGCGAACAACTGGGCCTCAACATCTCCCGGGTCCGCGAGTCACTCCGGGCCATGCGGGCCGGCCGCTGATCCGCGCTGACCCTCTGGGAGGCGGCGCTGGCGGCGGCCCTCAGGCGGCGATCAGCGGAGCACTGATGCGGGCCCGGAACGCGGCCGCCGCCAGGGTGTCCAGCGCGGCGGCCGCATCGGCGACGCAGAACTGGGAACCGAGCCGCACGAACCGCGTCTCCTGGCTCTGCTGCACCAGGGCCACCACGGGCACGCGCAGGCCGGGTTCGTCCTGGGGAGGTCTGTGGCGCTGCAGGCATTCCCGCAGGCGGTGCTGGATCGCAATGTCAGCGGCCTGATCGGCCTCCAGTTCCACCATCAGCAGCTGCAGATCATCGATGGAGCGGCAGTCATCCACGATGAGCTGCACACGGTCATCGCGCCGGTCCACGGATCCCCACACCAGCAGCCGTGCATCCACCATCAGGTGGTCCGCCAGGCGGGCATAGGTGCGGGGAAAGACCACCGCCTCGCAGCTGCCGGTGAGGTCTTCCAGCTGCAGCACCGCCATGCGATCCCCTTTGCGGGTGTTCACCTGGCGCAGCTCGGGCACCATCACCACAGCACTCACCTTGGCCTTGTCGGCGAGTTCATCGAGGTTGGTGAGGGCCACCGGGGAGAGCAGGCGCACGGGGCGCCCGAGCTGCTTCAGGGGGTGGTCCGAGAGGTAGAACCCCACCAGCTCCTTCTCCAGACGCAGTTTCTCTGTGGGGGGATAGTCCTTCACCGGAGCCGCTTTGGGGGCGGTGCCCAGATCGCCACCACCGGCCTCAGGCCCGGCAGCTTCAGCGCCGCCAGCGGCAACAAGGTCGAACAGGTTCCCCTGACCGCTGGCTCGGTCGCGGGCCCGGGAGCTGGCCCAGTCGAGGATCAGATCGAGGTCCGCCATCAGCTGGGCACGGTTCCCACTGGGCTCCAGGGCATCGAGGGCACCGGAGTGGATGAGCGCCTCCAGGGCCCGCCGGTTCAGCTGCTGGCCCGGAATGCGGTCGCAGAGATCGGCAAGGGAGCGGTAGGGGCCATCGCTCTGGCGAGCCTCGATCAGCTGGCGGATCGCGCCATCGCCGAGGTTGCGTACGGCCGAAAGGCCGAACAGGATGCGCCCGCCGACCGGTGTGAAGTCGATCCCCGAGGCATTCACATCCGGAGGCATCACCTCGATGCCCATGGCATTGCAGTTGGCGATGTAGCGCTGCACCTTGTCGGAGGCACCCGCGTTCACCGTGAGCAGGGCCGCCATGTAGGCCACGGGGTAGTGCGCCTTGAGGTAGGCGGTCTGGAAGGTCACAGCGCCATAGGCCGTGGAGTGGCTCTTGTTGAAGCAGTACTCCGCAAACAGCACCATCTGCTCGAACAGAGCCTCCGCCACTGCCGTGTCCACCCCCCGCTGGGTGGCCCCTTCCACAAAGATGCTCTGGTGTTTCTCCATCTCGCTCTTCTTCTTTTTCCCCATGGCACGCCGCAGCAGGTCGGCCTCGCCCAGGGAGTAGCCGGCCAGATCCTGAGCGATCTTCATGATCTGCTCCTGGTACACCATGATCCCGTAGGTTTCCTTCAGGATGGGCTGGAGTTTGACGTGGGCAACCTCGATGACTTCACGGCCATGCTTGCGGTTGATGAACTTGGGAATCAGGCCGGCATCGAGAGGCCCGGGACGATAGAGCGCCAGGATTGAGGAGATATCCTCCAGGGACGAGGGTTTGAGATCGCGCACGATCTGCCGCATGCCGCTCGATTCCAGCTGGAAAATACCTTCCAGATCCCCACGGGCCAGCAGCCCGTAGGTCGCAGGGTCATCCAGAGGCAGTTTGTCGGGGTCGATGGTTTCCCCCGTGCTCTGGTGAACCAGATCGAGGGTCTTCTCGATCATGGTGAGGTTCTTGAGGCCCAGGAAATCCATCTTCAGCAGGCCCATCGACTCCACGTCTTCCATGAAGTACTGGGTGATCACCTGGCCGTCGTTGTTGCGCTGCAACGGCACCAGTTCATCGAGGGGATCGGCCGCGATCACCACGCCAGCGGCATGCACACCGAACGTCTTGTTGGTGCCCTCGATCCGCATGGCCATGTCCACCCAGCGGCGCACCACGGGATCCTTGTCATATTTCTCGCGGAACTCCGGCGCTGGCGACTCCGGAGAGATCATCTCCTTGAGCTTGGCGGGCTTGCCCCGAACCACGGGGATGAGCTTGGCAAGGCGATCGGCATCGCCGTAGGGGATGTCGAGAACCCGGGCCACATCCTTGAGCACCGCCTTGGAGGTCATGCGGTTGAAGGTGATGATCTGGGCCACCTTGTCCTCGCCGTAGCGCTGGGTCACGTAGTCGATCACCTCCCCGCGCCGCTCGATGCAGAAGTCGGTGTCGATGTCAGGCATCGACTTGCGCTCGGGATTGAGGAAGCGCTCGAACAGCAGCCCATGCACCACCGGATCGATGTTGGTGATGCCCAGCGCGTAGGCCACCAGCGATCCCGCCGCCGAGCCCCGGCCCGGCCCCACCGGGATGCCGTTGTCGCGGGCGAAGCGGATGTAATCCCACACCACCAGGAAGTAGGTGGGAAAGCCCATCTGCTCCATCACCTGCAGCTCGAAGTGCAGACGCTCGCCGTAGGCAGGATCGAATGACGCTTCCGGTGCCAGCTCCAGCCGATCCCGCAGGCCCTGCTCGGCCACCGCGGTGAGGTAGCTCACGGCCGTGTGCCCGTCCGGGATGGGGAAGCGCGGCATCTGGTAACGGCCGAGAATGTCATAGTCCTCCACTTTCTCGGCCACCCCGGCGGTGTTGGCCACGGCACGCTCGATCACCTCCGGCTCGAGGTGGTCGGCGAACAGGCCGAGCATTTCCGCCTCGCTCTTGATGTACTCGGTGCCCGTGTAGCGCAGCCGTTTCTCGTCGCTGATCAGCTTGCCGGTGAGCACACACAACAGGGCGTCATGGGCCTCCACATCCCCCACGCTGAGGTAGTGGGCGTCGTTGGTGGCGATCAGCTCGATGCCCAGCTCCTGGCCGATGCGGGCGATCTCGGTGTTGACGATGCGATCTTCCAGGCCGCCGTGATCCTGGATCTCAAGGTAGAAGTCGTCGCCGAACACCTCCTGGTACCAGGCCGCCACCTCCCGGGCCACCTCGGGGCGGCCGCGGAGGATCGCCTGGGGAATCTCGCCCCCGAGACAGGCGGTGGCCACGATCAGCCCCTCGCTGTGCTGCCGCAGCAGCTGCTTGTCGATGCAGGCCCGGGCGAAGATGCCCCGGCCCCGAATGCCCCGCAGGTGGCTGATGCTGGTGAGCTTCACCAGGTTGCGGTAGCCCACCGCGTTCTTGGCCAGCACCACCAGGTGGTAGCGGCGCTCCTTCTTGGGGGGATTGGGATCATCCAGCGCCCCGTTGATCACGTACATCTCGTTGCCGATGATCGGCTTGATGCCGGCCTTCGCGCAGAGTTTCAGCAGCTCGATGGCGCCATACATGACCCCGTGGTCGGTGAGGGCCAGGGCGGGCATGCCCAGCGCCACCGCCCGCTCCACCATGGCCGGCAGCTGACTGGCCCCGTCCAGGAGGCTGTAATCGCTGTGGTTGTGGAGGGGTACGAAAGCCAAGGAGGGCAGCGCCTGTAGCGGCAAGCGTAGATCGCCTCCACCAGATCTGGTGCCCGGCCAGGGCAGGATCAGACGGCCAGGGCAGCCTCCGGCCGCTGCTCCATCACCCGGGCCGCCAGCTCGTAGTGGTGGGCCACCTGCAGCAGCCTCGCCTCCTCGAGCACATTGGTGATGAACTGCACCCCGATCGGCAGACCGCGCTGATCGAAGCCGCAGGGCACACTGATGGCCGGCACGCCGGCCATGTTGGCCGGAATGGTGAGCAGGTCGGCCAGGTACATCGCCAGGGGGTCGTCGGTGTGGGCCCCGAAGGCGAAGGCGGTGGTGGGTGAGGTGGGGGTCAGCAGCACATCGACCCGCTCGAAGGCGCGGTCGAAATCGCGGCGGATCAGGGTGCGCACCTGCTGGGCCTTCTTGTAGTAGGCGTCCACGTAGCCGGCGGAGAGGGCGTAGGTGCCGATCAGGATGCGGCGCTGCACCTCATCGCCGAACCCCTCGGCGCGGCTGCGGGCCGTCATCTCAGCCAGGCTCTCCACACCCTCGGCGCGATGGCCGTACTTCACGCCGTCGTAGCGGGCCAGGTTGGCGGACGCTTCCGAGGGCGCGATCACGTAGTAGGTGGCGATGCCGTCGTTGAAGCGGGGGCAGCTCACCTCCACCAGCTCGCAGCCGAGGGCCTCGAGCTGGCTGGCGGCGGCCAGCACGGAGGCCTTCACCTCCGGATCCAGACCCTCGGCCTCCAGGCACTCACGCACCACGCCCACCCGCAGCCCGGCCACAGGCTGCTGAAGGGCAGCGCGGTAGTCCGGCACCGGCAGCCGCAGGCAGGTGGAATCGCGCGGATCCGGACCGGCGATCACCTGCAGCAGTTCGGCGGCATCCGCCACGCTGCGGCTGAACGGCCCCACCTGATCGAGGGAGCTGGCGAAGGCCACCAGGCCGTAGCGGCTCACCCGGCCGTAGGTGGGCTTGAGGCCCACCACCCCGCAGAAGGCCGCGGGCTGGCGGATGGAGCCACCGGTGTCGGAGCCAAGGGAGGCCACGCACTCGCCGGCGGCCACGGCGGCGGCACTGCCGCCGGAGCTGCCCCCCGGCACCCGCTCCGGGTCCCAGGGGTTGTGGCTGGGTCCGAAGGCCGAGGTCTCGGTGGAGCTGCCCATGGCGAACTCGTCGAGATTGGTCTTGCCGAGGAGCACCGCACCGGCCTGCCACAGCCGCTCGGTGACCGTGGACTCGTAGGGCGGCACGAAGCTTTCCAGCATGCGGCTGGAGCAGGTGGTGGCAATGCCCGCGGTGCAGAGGTTGTCCTTGATCGCCAGGGGGATGCCCGCCAGCGGCGGCAGGGGCTCCCCGGCCAGGCGGGCCGCATCGATCCGGTCGGCGTCCGCCCGGGCCCGCTCGGCGGTGACGGTGAGGAACGCCTTGACGGTGCCGTCCACCGCCTCGATCCGCGCCAGGTGGTGATCGGTGAGCTCGCGGGCCGACACCTCGCCCCGCTCTAGGTGCTCACGCCATTCGGCGATGCCCATCCAACCGTTCACCAGCAGGACTGGACGCTATCAGCCCAGCTCGGTGAGGGGCTCGCCGCGGCGGGTGCGCAGCAGCTCCACCTCAAGGGAGGCCGGTGCTTCGGCGCGGAGATCCTCGACGAAGGCCGGGAGCTGGGCCTCAAGGGTGCGGCGTCGCACGAAGGGGCCGAACCAGTAGGTGACATCGGGCGACTGTGTGCGCACCCGGGCCCACCAGGCCAGACCCAGACCGTTGGCGCAGCTGCGCACAGGCCAGAGCAAGGGGTTCATGGATGCGGGGTCAGGCAAGGGCCATTGTGCCGGGTGGCTGGTCGCTGCCATGGCGCCGCTGGGTCACAACTGGATGTCACGGGCGAAGGCCGGGTCGGGGAAGGAAGCAGGCGTCAACGGATCGAGGCTCACGGCTGGCGCTGCGGCAGGCTCGAGGGGCTGATCCGCCCCAGCCTCCGGGCCAGGCGGCTCCGGCATGGCGTCGGTGGGGCCGGGGTCGGGGTCGGGGTCGGGCCCGGGGCCGGGGTCGGGCCCGGGGTCGGGGTTGGGCGGCGGAGTGGCGGCGGAGTCTGCCAGCGGTTCAGAACCAGGCACCTGCGAAGCTTCGGGGTAGGGGCCCGGGGCATCGGGCTCGGGGCCGGGGACTTCGGCAGCGGCGGCCACAGGCATGCGGGGCCGCTGCAGCCGGGGGGCGGGTTGCCCCCCCTTCAACCCCTTCATCCAGCCCCTGCGGGCCACCTCGTAGAGCAGCAGGGCGGTGGCCACGGAGGCGTTGAGGCTGGGTGTGGCCCCCCGCAGGGGAATGCTCACCAGCTGATCGCAGTGCTTGCGGGTCAACATGGCCAGGCCGTCCGCCTCGGATCCGGTGACGATCACCAGAGGTCCCTCCAGGTCGGCCTCCTCCAGGCTCAGGTTCCCCTCCGAGGCCAGACCGATCACGCGGTAGCCCTCCTGCTTGAGGCTGTCGAGAGCCCGGTTGAGATTCACCACCCGGGCCACGGGCAGATGCTCCAGAGCCCCGGCGGCCACTTTCGCCACCGAGCCCGTGAGCCCGGCACTGCGGCGCTGGGGCAGAACCAGACCGTGGGCCCCGAGGGCCTCGGCGCTGCGGGCGATCGCTCCGAGGTTGTGGGGATCGGTGATGCCGTCGAGCGCCATCAGGAGGGGGGGCTCACCGATGGCGCGGCAGCCCTCGATCAGGCCGGGCAGATCGAGGGTCTCGGCCGCCGCCGTCTGAAGCACGATGCCCTGGTGCACCGCCCCGCCGGTGAGCTGCCCCAGCCGGGCCCAGGTGACTTCCTCCACAAGCACCCCGGAACTCTTGGCCTCCCGCAGCAGTTGCAGGAAGCGGGGGCTGAAGCGCATCTCGGCCGTGCACCAGATCCGGTGGATGGGGCGTCCGCTCTCCAGGGCCGCCTGGGCGGAATGGCGACCCCAGATGAGATCGGCTGGCTGGTCCATGCCGTGCTGGTCCGCCTCCGGCACCACGGGGCGGCGATCAGCGTCCTCCAGACCCACCCGGGTGGGCGTGGGCGCGCCGCCGTAGCGGCGAGCAGGGGCATCGAGGCGGCGGGCTGGTCGCCTGGCCGAGGCGTCGCGACGCACGGGCGCCCCTCCCCAGTCCCTGCGCGGGCTCCGCGCCCGGACATCGTCACGGCGGCCGTAGGCACGGTCGCCGGCGTCACGGCTGCGGCCCTCCCGGTCTGGCCGGGCTGCACGGGCGGGCGATCGGTCAGCGGATCGGTCAGGGGATCGGCGGGCGAAGGATCCCCGTTCCGCCTGGCCACGGGAGAAGGGGGGCCTGGAGCGCTCCCCACCCTCAGCGCCGCCATCGACACGACGCACGTCGCGACCCCGCTCCCGCTTCCCCTGCCAGGCACCCTCTCGGGCAGGGCGTGCGGCCCCACGGCCCCCAGTCCCCGTCCGTTTGTCCGGACGGCGTTCAAATCGCGGGCTCATGGTCGCCAGGTCTTATGGATTGTTGTCGTTCAAGTGATCTAGCAGCTCGACCAACCGCGCCGGATCATGGAGGAACAACCAGCCCAGCAGGGCCTCGAAACCGGTGGCCCGCGCATAGACCGACGGATCTCCCCCCCGGGGGCCGCGTCCGGCCCTGTTGCGGGCCCGCCGCACCAGCTCGCGCTCAGCGCTGCGCAAGCTCGGCTCCAGCCTTTCCAGCAGCAGGGCCTGGGCATCGGCCCGCACCGCTGCCACCACGTGCCGGTGGAGATCCTGGGCTCGGGCGGGAGCCCGGCAGCGGTCCAGGCGCTGATGGAGCTCCCATACGGCATCACCCAGCCAGGCTAGCTGCAGCACCCCCAGCTCGGCGCTGGGCCGCTGGGGATGCAGCCCCTGCAGCCAGGCGGATCCGCCTCGGCCGGACTCAGGCGGCGAGGCTGTCAAGGGCGGTGGCCAGGTCGGGCTGGAGATGCAGAAACTCCTCCAGGCGCACGAGTTTCACCGTCTGCACAACCCGGGCATTGCCCACCACCAGAAAGGTCTGCCGGTCGGTGTTGCACTGCTTGGCGAGCTGCACCAGGGCGCCGAGCCCGGACGAGTCGATGAAATCGATGTGGGTGAGGTCCACCACCAGGGGTTGACCGGGGCTGCGGTGCTCGGCGATGAAGGTTCCGAACTGCTTGTCGGAGTAGGCGTCGAGCTGGCCGGTGAACCGGAAGAGCTGGCAGCGGGCCTGCTGCTCGAAGCCGCCGCGCAGGGACACCGTCAGACGCTGCAGGTCGTTGATGGCTCTGCCCCCTTGGCTGTTCTGCGGGGAGTGTAGGGAGAGGGACGCCGTTTGCAGAAAGCAGAGCCCAGGGGGCCGCCACGGGGTGGGCCGAGCGCCCCTCAGCCGCGGCGCTCGGCCATCAGGGCCGCGAAGCGAGCGAAGTGGTGATCGGCGTCGTGGGGACCGGGGCTCGCTTCCGGGTGGTACTGGATACCGAACACGGGCTGGTCGCGCAGGGCCAGGGCCGCCACGGTGCGGTCGTTGAGGTTGAGGTGGGTGATCTCCACCCGGTCCGCGGGCAGGGAGTCGGCCTCGATGGCGAAACCGTGGTTCTGGCTGGTGATCTCCACGTGCCCGGGGCTGCCGCAGGGATGGTTCAGGCCGCGGTGGCCGTAGCCGAGCTTGAAGCTGCGTCCCCCCAGGGCCAGGGCGAGGATCTGGTGGCCCATGCAGATGCCGAACACCGGCAGGTCGGGTTGCTGCAGCAGGCCGCGGGCCAGCTCCACCCCCGTGGTGACAGCGGCCGGATCACCGGGGCCATTCGAGAGGAACACACCTTCGGGATGGTGGCTCAGCACCTCCTCGAGACTGGCGGTGGCCGGCAGCACCGTGACCACGCAGCCGTGGGCCACCAAGCGATCGAGGATGGCCCGCTTGATGCCGAAATCGATGGCCACCACGCGATAGGGAGGTTCAGGAGTGGCCTGGATCCTGGTGTCGAACGCGGCCGCGCAGGTGCCGTCCCAGGTGTAGGGCTCCGGGGTGGTGACCCTGGAGGCCAGGTCGAGCCCCTGCATCGACGGGGCTGCGACCACCTGCCTGAGCAGCTCCTGGGCGGCGGTGCCATCACTGCTGATCGCCCCGTTGATGGCGCCGCCCTCCCGCAGGTGCCGCACCAGGGCACGGGTGTCCACGCCACGGATTCCCACCACGCCATGGCCCTCCAGCCACGTGCTCAGGTCGGCCTCGGCGCGCCAGCTGCTGGCCACGGGCGCGAGCTGGCGGGCGATCACCCCGCGGACGTGGGGATGGTCCGCCTCCTGGTCGGCGGCGTTGACACCGGTGTTGCCGAGTTCGGGGTAGGTGAAGGTCACCAGCTGCCCGGAGTAGCTGGGGTCGGTCATCACCTCCTGATACCCGGTCATGCCGGTGTTGAAGACCACCTCACCAATGGCCGTGCCGATGGCGCCGAAGGCCTCACCGCGCAGCAGGGTGCCGTCGGCGAGAACCAGGAGAGCGGCTGGGGAGGACGCAGTCACGATGGCGGGGTTGCGGGGTTGCGGGGTTGCGGGGGGAAGTGGAGCGGGGCGGGCCGTGGAACGATCATCCCCTGAAACGGGCCAGCAACCGGTGTGCACGGGCACCGCGCCGGATCACCGGGCCGGATCAGAGCGGCGCCAGCGCCTCCCGCAGGGCCAGCAGGCTGGACCAGGCCGCCCCGTCGGCCATCGCCCGCCGGGCCGGTTCGCAGCCGGCGGCAGGGCTGTCGACCAGGCCGGCCGCCCACAGCACCAGGGCGGTGTTGAGCGCCACCACATCCTGCTGGGCCCGGGTGCCCCGGCCCTGCAGCACCGCCTCGAGAATGGCCCGGTTGGTGGCCAGATCCCCACCGGCCAGGGCGCTCAGGGGCGCGGGCTCCATGCCGAGGCTGGCGGGGTCGAGGCTGGCGGGCCGCACCTCACCGTTCTCCACCAGCCGCAGGGCATTCACGCCGGCCAGGGAAGCCTCGTCGAGGCCGCCGGCCCCGTGCACCACCACGGCCCGGCGCAGGCCCAGGCGGGCCAGGGCTCCGGCCATGGGATCCAGCAGCTCAGGCCGCGCCACACCGAGCACCTGGGCGGCCGGGCGGAGGGGATTGACCAACGGCCCGAGCAGGTTGAACACGGTGCGGACCCCGAGACTGCGCCGCAGCGGAGCCAGGCCCACCAGCGCCGGATGCCACCCCGGCGCGAACAGGAAGGTGACCCCCGACTTCGGCAGCGCCGCCAGCACCTGCTCCTGGGGAGCCTGGAGATGGATCCCCAGGGCCTCGAGCACATCGGCGGACCCGACACGGCCACTGGCGCTGCGGTTGCCGTGCTTCGCCACGGCCACGCCACAGGCGGCGGCCACGAAGGCCACCGCCGTGGAGATGTTGAAGCTGTCTGCACCGTCCCCACCCGTGCCGCAGGTGTCCACCAGATCGATCGCAGGCAGGGGCGCCTGAAGGGCGCAGGCCTGGCGCAGCACCGCGGCCATGGCGGCCAGCTCCTCCGCCCCCACCCCCTTGGCCCGCAGGGCCGCCAGCAGGGCTCCCGTGAGCACCGGCGGGATCTCCTCCGCCAGCCAGCCGCGCATCAGCGCCTCCGCCTCCTCTGCCGGGAGGTCACGGCCCTGCAGCAGGGTCTCCAGCAGGGCAGGCCAGGACGGAGCAGGGGCCATCGGCGTGGAGGAAACCATCGACGCAGGCGATCAGCAGCGGCAGCATTCTGCTGTGGTGCGGCCGGCAGGCTCGCCGGCGGCCCGGGCCCGGACCCATGACGCCAGAAAAAAGCCCGGGTGCGGAGCACACCGGGCCGGGTGATGGGGACGGATCCACTATCACCCAGGACACGCTGTGACGGCGCGCAGGCGGCAACGGCTGTGGGCAGGCCATGACGGTTCGCGGCAGGGGGGCTGCCGAAGCCGGCGTCACCCCTCCTGGGAGGCGGTATCGAAACCCGATCCCACCGCTTCCGCGGCGGCGGGAGCCGGCCGGTAGCCCTCCGCCCAGATGGCTCGGGTGCGGGCGTGCAGCGCCTCGCGGCTGAGGTTCCAGAAGCGCAGTGCCTTGGTCAGATCGTCCTGGATGTCGTGGGCACCGGGAAATCCTTCGTAACGCATCAGCAGGCGGGCGGCATCCACCAGATCGGCGTCGCTGGGGGGGTCCGCAGCCAGCAGCCGGTCCACCACCGCTCGGTCCTGGGCCTGGAGGGGATGGCTCTGGAGGGGCGGCCCCTCGGAGCCGGGCTGGGAAGGGGCAGACGGGGGCATGGAGGGAGCGGCGGGTGGCACGGGGCACGGGATGGAAGCGGTCCGGCCCGCCGTGATCCCTAGGTTGGGCCCACGTTCGTGATGGCCGCGTGGCCGCCTTCCGGCTCGATCTGATCCGACGCTATCTGCGACCCCACCGGCGCACGGTGCTGATGGGGGTGGCCGCCCTCGTGGTGGTGAACCTGCTGAGCGTCAGCATTCCCCTGCTGGTGCGCCGGGTGATCGACGACCTGCAGGACGGCTTCACCCTGCGGGACGTGCTGCTGCAGGCGGCCCTGATCATGGGGTTGGCGACCGCCATGGGCGCCGTGCGGCTGTATTCGAGGCTGCTGGTGTTCGGCGTGGGCCGCCAGGTGGAGGCCGACCTCAAGCAGAACATCTTCGACCACCTGCTGCTGCAGGAACCCGGCTGGGTGCAGACCGCCGGCAGCGGTGAAGTGATCAGCCGCGCCACCAGCGACGTGGAGAACGTGCGGCGGCTGCTGGGTTTCGCCGTGCTCAGCCTCACCAACACCGCCCTCGCCTACAGCCTCACCCTGCCGGCGATGCTGTCCATCGATCCCTGGCTCAGCCTGGCGGCCGTGGGGCTCTACCCGCTGATGCTGATCACGGTGCGGCTGTTCGGCGGGCGGATGATGCGGCAGCAGCGGCGCCAGCAGGAGGCCCTGGCCGGCCTGAGCGATCTGATCCAGGAGGATCTCTCCGGGATCAGCGCCATCAAGATCTACGGCCAGGAAGCCACCGAACAGGAGGCCTTCTCCGGCCGCAACCGCCGCTACCGGGATGCGGCGCTGGGCCTGGCGCGCACCCGCAGCACCCTCTTCCCCCTGCTGGAGGGCATCTCCTCGATCAGCCTGCTGCTGCTGCTGGCCCTCGGCAGCGGCCAGCTGGAGACCGGCCGGCTGAGCATCGGCGATCTGGTGGCCCTGATCCTGTTCGTGGAGCGGCTGGTGTTCCCCACCGCCCTGCTGGGTTTCACGCTCAACACCTTCCAGACCGGGCAGGTGAGCCTGGAGAGGATCGAGGAGCTGCTGCGCCGCCAGCCCCTGATCACCTCGCCGGCCCAGCCCGAGCCCCTGGGGCGGCGCGGCCGGGGAGCCCTCGAGGCCAGGGGGCTGACGGTGCGCTACCCCGAGGCTCCCCGGCCCGCCCTGGTGGATGTGAGCTTCCGCCTGGAGCCCGGGGAGCTCGTGGCCGTGGTGGGGCCGGTGGGATGCGGCAAGACCACCCTGGCCCGCGCCATCGGGCGCATGGTGGAGGTGGCGCCGCGGGAGCTCTGGCTGGATGGCGTCGACATCACCCGGCTGAGCCTGGACGACCTGCGCCGCCAGGTGGCGCTCGTTCCCCAGGAGGGTTACCTGTTCACGGCCACCCTGGCCGACAACCTCCGCTACGGCGAGCCTGCCGCCCCGATGGAGACCGTGGAGAGGGCGGCCCGGGAAGCGCGGCTGGAGGGCGACATCAAGGGCTTCCCCGACGGGTACCGCACGCTGGTGGGGGAGCGTGGCATCACCCTCAGCGGCGGCCAGCGCCAACGCACGGCCCTGGGACGGGCACTGCTGGTGGAGGCTCCCCTGCTGGTGCTCGACGACGCTCTGGCCAGTGTGGACAACACCACGGCAGCGGAGATCCTGCGCACCATCCGCAGCCAGGGCCTGCACCGGGAGGATGGCGAACCCGGCCGCACGATCCTGATGATCAGCCACCAGCTCTCGGCGGCCGCCGCCTGCGACCGGATCCTGGTGCTGGAGGACGGCCGGCTCGTGCAGGAGGGTGACCACGAGAGCCTGCTGGCGGTGCCGGGCACCTACCGCCGGCTGTGGGCCAGGGAGCAGGCCTCCGAGCAACTGCGCGCAGCCGGCTGATCCCGCCCCGGTTCCCTGCCGGCATGTCTCAACAGTTGTTGAGCAACCCGGCCAGTGGCGCCGGGGCTGGCTTGAGTGGGGCAGGCAGCTGTGCCTGCTCCCACCCGCCGCCGGCCTCTCCCCCGCAGCCTTCCATGACGTCCGCCACCACCGTGGAGCCCAGGGTCACGACCCAGGCCTACAACCTGCGCTGCACCCTCACCTTCGGGGACATCTACGGGCAGATCCTGATCTGGATGCTGGTGATCTTCGCCAGCCTCGCCGCGGGCCTGGCCCTGATGGGGGCGAGCAAGCCGATCGTGGCCCTGGTGGGTGTGGGCCTGATTCTGGTGCTGTCGCTGCCCTTCCTGCTCTTCGCCTTCACCACCACGCTGCTCAACCACATCGCTCTTGAACCGAACAGCGGCACGCCACCGCTCTGAGGGCCGGGTCGGGGAACCCGGCCGCGGGGGAGCGGGGCGCGCTGCCTAGGGTGAAGGCTGATGCGTGCCCATGGTGTTCGGACTGTTCCAGAAGCCGGAGACAGCGTCGGGAGAGCGTCTCCACGCTGTGCTGGGAACCCCCATCGATGCCCCCGTCACAAGTGCTCAGGGGGAGGTTCTGTTCGGCTGTGGCTGCTTCTGGGGGGCCGAGAAGGGCTTCTGGCGCCTGCCGGGGGTGGTGAGCACGGCGGTGGGGTATGCCGGCGGTGCCCTGGACGATCCCAGCTACCAGCAGGTGTGCTCGGGCCGCACGGGCCATGCCGAGGTCGTGCGGGTGGTGTGGGAGCGCCAGACAGTCGGTTTCGCCGATCTGCTCAAGCTCTTCTGGGAATGCCATGACCCCACCCAGGGGGACCGTCAGGGCAACGACAGGGGGTCCCAGTACCGCTCCGCCATCTACGTGACCCGTGACGAGGACCTGGTGCTGGCCGAGGCCAGCCGGGAGGCCTACCAGGGGCTGCTGAGCGCGGCCGGTCACGGCGCGATCACCACCGAGATCCGCTGCGGCGTGCGCTTCTGGTCGGCCGAGACGTACCACCAGCAATATCTGGCCAAGCCGGGCAGCCGTCCCTACTGCTCAGCCCAGCCCACCGGCGTTGCCCTGGGCGACTTCCCCGGCAGCGACTACACACTGCCGGCTTCTGTCTGGCAGCAGTACGACTGGTCCATCCCCCATTGCGTGCTGCGGGGAGACAACGCGCCGATCACCGTCTGACCAGCACCAGCTCCCGGTCCGGACCTGCCTCGATGATGAGGCTGCCCAGCTCCATGGCCGCGGCCGGCTGGGCGGCCGCCAGCAGCGAGCCCAGGCTGGATGCGGCCGTCCGCTTCGGCAGGTGCGGATCCAGGGGCAGCCCGAGAAACCCATGCAGCTGCTCCACCGTGGTGGTGGCCCGGAACGCCAGCCGCAGATCGGGGGGCAGCGAGGGGGCTGCGGCGCCTTCGGCGAAGGCGGCGGGATCGGGATCGAACAGGCGATCGATCAGGGGCTGGAGGCTGGTGCGCATGGCGACGAACACGTGATCACCGGGCAGCAGCACCGTGCCGCCCCGGGGCATCACCACCTGCCTGCCCCGCAGGATCAGGGTCACCAGCACCCCGTCGGGCAGGGCCAGCTGACGCAGGGCCTTGCCGGCCCCAACGGCCGTGGGCTTCACGGTGTAATCCACGATCTCGCCATCCACGCGCCGCAGCGCATTGATCTCCACCGTGAGGGCGGGGCTCGGGTCGGCCGGCCGGCCGATCCGCAGCCAGCGCGCCACCAGCGGCAGGGACCAGCCCTGGGTGATCGCCGAGAGCAGCACCACGAAGAACACCGCGTTGAAGATCAGCTGGCTCTGGGGAATGCCCGCCATCAGCGGGAAGGTGGCCAGGGTGATCGGCACCGCCCCCTTGAGCCCCACCCAGGACAGAAAGACCAGCTCCCGGAGCCGGTAGTGGAAGGGCAGGGCGGCCGTGAACACGGCGAGAGGGCGCGCCACCAGGAGGAGCACCAGGGCGATCAGCACCCCGGCCCAGGCCACCGTGAGCAGGCGGCTGGGAAAGCTGAGCAGGCCGAGCATCACGAAGAGCACGATCTGCCCCAGCCAGGCGATCGCATCGTGAAAGGCCAGGATGCCGGGGCGGAACACCCGCGAGCTGCTGCCGATCACCATCCCGGCCAGATACACCGCCAGAAAGCCGCTGCCGCCGAGCACCGAGGCCAGCCCGAAGGCCACCAGGCCGAAGCCGAGGGCCAGCAGCGGATAGAGGCCGGGGTAGTCGAGGTTGATCCGGTTCACGGCGCGTGCCGCGAGCACCCCCACAAGGAGTCCGCCCGCCATCCCCACCCCGAACTGGGCCAGGAAGAGCAACAGGAGAGCCTGGGCCGAGTCCGCCTGCCCGCTGATCACGCCGATCAGGCCGATGGTGAGGAAGATCGCCATCGGATCGTTGGAGCCGCTCTCCACCTCCAGCGTGGCGGTGAGCCTCTCGGGCAGCTTCAGTCCACTGGTGCGCAGCATGGAGAACACCGCTGCCGCATCGGTGGAGCCGACGATGCTGCCCAGCAGCAGCCCCTGCAGCGGGGGCATCCCCAGCACCCAGGCCGCCGCCAGCCCGGTGATCAGGGAGGTGAGCAGCACACCCAGGGTGGAGAGGGCCAGGGCCGGGCGCCACACCCGCCGCGCCGAGGCCGGCGAGGTGCGCAGCCCGCCGTCGAACAGGATCAGGGCGAGGGCGACGCTGCCCATGTTGTTCGCCAGGGGGTAATCCTCGAAGGGAATGCCGCCCAGTCCTTCGGAGCCGGCCAGCATGCCGAGCCCGAGGAACAGCACCAGCACGGGCACCCCCAGCCGGGCCGAGAACTTGCTGGAGGCGATGCCCAGCAGCAGCAGCACCCCGCCCAGCAGCATGGAGGCCTGAATCGACACCTGCTCTCGGGCGGTGGAATGTCCAGAGAATGCCGCAGAGGCTCCCCGGCGGAGCGGACGGCAGCGAGGCCGGTGCCGGATCCGGAGATCCGAATCGCGGTAGACCAGCTGCCCCCAGGCCACCCCACCGCTCCTTACCCTGCGGAGCGGTGGTTCTCACACCCCCTCACCCGATGGCTCCGCTGTTGCTGGTTCTGGCGATGATCGCCCAGTCCTCACCCTGGTGGGAGAACTACGACAGCACCGAAAGCTTCCTGTGCCCGAATCGCGGCCGGGTGGTGCTGGAGCGCAACGCATCCCAGGCGTCGCTGATCAGCGGCGGGTACCGCAGCACCTACTTCCGCGAACCCTCCCAGCTTCCGGGGATCCACTACCGCAACCAGAGCCGCAGCCTGATCCTCAGGGGCGACATCCTCACCCTCGAACAACTGCCCAGCCGCATTGAGTGCACCCGTACCGAGCAGGTGTGACCGAAACTGATTGCCGACGACCTCGGCCGCGTCCATGACTCCCCTGCCCGACCGCGTCGTGATCGTGGCCCTGCTCGCCACCGTGGGGGTCTGCTTTGCCCTGGTGCTCTGGACCGTGAAACTCCAGCCCAGACAGGAGCTGCCGATGCAGTGGCGCGACGCTCCCGCCGCCCGGCTCGACGGCCGTCCGTTCCCGTCGCCAGTGGCCAGCAGCCTGCCGACCGTCCCGTGACCGACCCCCCCCAGGCGCCGCAGGAGTCGTCGGAACGCCAGCTCCACCCCCTGCCCATGGGCCTGGTGGAGCTCTACGGGCTGCTGGCGGTGCTGTTCGTGCTGGTGCCCGAGTGGATGGCCGGTGGCCTCATGGTTGGCCTCCAGGGGCGCCAGCGGGGGGAGCTGCTGGCGCCGGCGGCCGCCGCCTGGCGCCGCCTGCCTGAGCTGCGACTGGCCAGCATGTCCCTGGCCGAGCTGCGCCTGCTGGCCCGCAGCCTGCGGGTGGGCGGCTATGCCTCCCTGCGGCGGGAGCGGCTGGAGAGTCGCCTGCTGCGCCGGCTCAGACGGCGCAAAGCGTTGTGATAATTTCGTTCCGCCGGGGCGTAGCGCAGCTTGGTAGCGCACCACTTTGGGGTAGTGGGGGTCGTGGGTTCAAATCCCGCCGCTCCGATTTCACCGGCCTGACGACCACCGGACACCACGGCTCCCCTGGAGCTGTGGCCTGGGGTTTCCCTTTTGCTTACCCGATTGCTCACCCGGCTGGGAGCTCCGGCTCGCCCGGGCGGTGAGCGCCGGCCCCTGGATCCGACCCAGCTTGTGCCTCGCGGCCCTCCCCCCCGCCGAGCCCCGCGGGCAGCACGGCCGTGATCAGCCGGGTGTGAACCCGGAACCCCTGCAGCCAGCGGTTCACCTGATGCCGCAGGGCGGCGGGAACCTCGTGATGCAGTTGTCCCAGCTCCTGGGCGGCGAGGCGACGCAGGGGCCGCACATCCACGAGCCAGAGCGCCTCGGCCTCCCGGATCAGCCGTGCCCAGCTCCGGCACACCTGCCAGCGGCCGAGCTGCTGGCGGGGAGAACGGGGCTCGCGGCTACGGCTGGGAAGGCAGGCAATGGCCATGGCGTCACGGCCCGGATGCCCAAGGCTGGTGGCGCTGGGGCGGGGGCAGGCGAATCCACCGGAGGACTTCAGCCACTGGAAGCAAATCAGTGGCTTGCGGCAGATTCAGGCAGCTTCCTGGGTGGGGCGCACCGGCTGCACAGGGAAGGGAAGGGCCGAGGCCTCACGCGCGCTCAGCCGCCGGCTCCAGGCACCGGGCACCGGATCGTTCCAGCGGAAGCCGGCCTGTTTGGCCTTGTGCCGTTCGGCATAGGAGAGCTGGGCTCGAAACAGCTGGCGCGGTTCGCGGGCGGCGACCAGCAAGGCCTCCAGTTGCCGGCAGCGCTGCAGCACCTGGGCCAGGTAGATGCAGTCGGTGAGGGCCCGGTGGGCCGCCCAGACGGGCACGCCGTAGGCCAGGGCCAGGTCCCGGACGGAGGGATTGGGCCTCAACCCGCGCTCCGGCGGCCAGCGGATGTCCTCCATCGAGCAGATCCACGGAGCCGCCAGGGCGGGGAGCTCCCCGCGACCGAACCACTGCCGGTCGAAGGCCGCGTTGTGGGCCAGCACCGCGTCGGCCGAGGCCGCCATCGCCTCGAAGCAGCACAGACCCTGGCGCCAGGGCTGGGGCAGGCGGGTGGTGGCGGCGGCGATGCCGTTGATCGCCTCGGCCGGATTGTCCCGCACCGGCAGGAGAAAGGAGACCTGGCTGAGAACGGCACGACTCCGCACATGGAACAGGATCGCCCCCACCTCCAGGCAGTGGTCGCGCTCGGGATCGAGGCCCGTGGTCTCGGTGTCCACGATCAGCAGCGTGCCCGGCGAACCATCGGGTTGCTCAGCGGCCGCTTCCACCCCAGGGGGGGGCGTGGGGGAAGGCTGGGGGGAGGGTGTGGGAGCCAGGAGGCCACTCAGCAGATCCTGCTGCTGCCATGGGCCGCTCGGCTGGGCAGGGGTGCCACTCATGGACGGGACGGGGGCTCACCCCATCGTCCCAGCCACGGCAACCGGCAGCACGGTCCCACTGCCTAGGGTTCAGGCACTCACCCGCCAACCGCATGGCTCTTGCCGTGGGCGATCGCGCCCCCCTGATCGCTCTGACCGACCAGAGCGGCACCGAACGCCGCAGCGACCAGCTCGGCGGCAGGGCCCTTGTGCTCTTCTTCTACCCCAAGGACGACACGCCGGGCTGCACCATGGAGGCCTGTGCCTTCCGGGACAGCTTCTCCGACCTCCAGGCCCTCGGAGCCGAGGTGTGGGGCGTGAGCGGCGACGATGCCGCCAGCCACCAGCGCTTCGCCCAACGTCACAATCTGCCCTACCCCCTGCTGGTGGACCGGGGCAATGGACTGCGCAAGGCCTTCGGAGTGCCGAGCGTGCTGGGGCTGCTGCCGGGGCGCGTCACCTATGTGATCGACGGGGGTGGGGTGATCCGCCACGTGTTCAACAACCTGCTCGACGGCGCCGCCCACCGCCGCGAGGCCCTCGAAGCTCTGCGAGAGCTCCACGCCGCTTGAACAGCCGGCGATGACACGTTGGCGGCAACAGGGGGAGATCTGGACACTGGAGCCAGCGGCCTCGCCCGCTGGGTTGATCGAGTTCATCGGCGGCAGCTACCTGGCCGCCACCCCGCAGCTGAGCTACCGGCGGTTCCTTGAGGCCCTGGCCGACCGCGGCTGGCGGGTGCACGCCTGGAGCTATGTGCCGGGCTTCGACCATCAGGCCCAGGCCAACACCGCCTGGCGTCTGTTCCGGCAGTTGCGCGAGCAGGAGCCGGTGCCGCTGGGCCCACCCCGGCAACGCCAGCTGCGGCTGGGCCACAGCCTCGGCTGCAAGCTTCACCTGCTCGCCCCCGATGGCGGCCGCCGCTGCGACGGCCTGGTGGCCCTCAGCTTCAACAACTTCTCAGCGGAGCGCTCCGTACCGTTCCTGGCCGAACTGGGCCAGCAGTTCCGCTTCCGCAGCGAATTCAGTCCGTCGCCGGAGCAGACCCTGGCGCAGATCAGCCAGAGCTACCGCCAGCCCCGCAACCTGCTGGTGCGGTTCAGCCGCGACGGCATCGACCAGAGCAGCCGGCTGGTCGGGGTGCTGCAGGCCCGCACGGACGATGCCTCCACCCTGCTGGAGCTGCCCGGTGACCACCTCACCCCGGCCAGTGGAGCCCTGCGCAAGCAACTGCTCGGCGCCTGGGCCGACGATCCGGGCCGGCAGCGGCGCATGGAGCGGCTGGCGGACCAGATCACCGCCTGGGCCGAGCCCGCCTAGCGGCACGAACGTGCTGCGCACCTCTGTCCATCTCACCGCCGAACGGGAGCAGCCCAGTCCTCACTCCAGCGGCCTGGGACGCAACGGCCCGTGTTTGCTCTCGAAGGCCTTCACCATCTCCTCACTGCCAGAGCCCCAGCGGGCCACGCTCTTCATGGCGTCGGTGAAGGGCACATCGAGAGGATGCACCCGGCTGGCATCCACGATGAACACCGCCCCGGCGAAGGGGGTGGGGATCGAGGGCACGAACACCGTGAAGCGGCCATCCGCGAATTCCTCGATGATGAACGCGGGCAGCAGACCCTCATCACTCTCGAAGAAGGCCGGCTTCCACACGTTCTCTTCGCTGGTGCCCAGCAGCTGCTGGAAGAGGCTGCGAAACAGGGAATAGCCGGGGATGCGGTCATACAGACGGCGCTCCAACCGCTGGTGCAGCAGCTGTCCGGCCGGAGTGGCCACCACAAAGCCCACCAGCAGGCAGATCGCGGCCAGCAACAGCAGCGAGAGCACCTTCTGCACCGGCAGGGAATCGGGCACCACCAGGGCCACCGGCTGCACCAGCCCGCCGACCGCCTTCATCGCCTTCACCACCAGCAGAAAGCTGAGATAGGCGGGCACCACGATCAGCAGACCCCGGAAGAACGTGGCCAGCAGAGAGTCCTCCAGCCGCCGCACCCGGTGGCCCATGGGCCTCACACCCGCAGCTGATCGAGCACCGAGCGATCTTCCAGGGTGGAGGTGTCGCCGCTCACCTCCTCGCCGGCTGCCAGGGAGCGGAGGATCCGGCGCATGATCTTGCCGCTGCGGGTCTTGGGCAGGGCGTCGCTGAAGTGGATCAGATCGGGCCGGGCGATCGGGCCGATCTCCTGGCCCACATGGCGGCGCAGTTCAGCGGCGAGGCCGTCATCGCCATGGCGCCCGCCCTCAAGGATCACGAAGGCCACGATCCCCTCGCCCTTGAGCTCATCGGGCCGGCCCACCACCGCGGCCTCCGCCACGGCGGGATGGCTCACCAGGGCCGATTCGATCTCCATGGTGCCGAGCCGGTGGCCCGACACGTTGATCACGTCATCGACACGGCCCATCACCCAGAAGTAGCCGTCGGCATCCCGGCGGGCGCCGTCGCCGGCGAAGTAGAGCCAGCTGCCGTCGGCGGGGCGGATGTGCTCCCAGTAGCTCTTGCGGAAGCGCTCGGGATCGCCATGCACCGTGCGCATCATCCCGGGCCAGGGGCGTCGCACCGCCAGGTAGCCGCCCGCGTCAGCCGGCTGGGAGATGCCCGCCAGATCCACGATGTCGGCGGCGATGCCCGGCAGCGGCAGGGTGCACGAGCCGGGCTTGGTGGGGGTGGCGCCAGGCAGGGGGCTGATCATCACCCCGCCGGTCTCGGTCTGCCACCAGGTGTCCACCACCGGGCAGCGGTTCCCGCCGATCACATCCCGGTACCACATCCAGGCCTCGGGATTGATCGGCTCCCCCACGGTGCCCAGGATCCGCAGCGTGCCCATGTCGTACTGATCCGGCACCTCCCGCCCGCTCTTCATGAAGGCGCGGATGGCCGTGGGCGCCGTGTAGAAGATGCTCACCTGGTGCTTCTGGATCACCTCCCAGAAGGCGCCCGGCTTGGAGGGCCGGGGCGCCCCCTCGTACATCACGGTGGTGGCACCGTTCGAGAGCGGCCCGTAGACGATGTAGCTGTGGCCGGTGATCCAGCCCACGTCGGCTGTGCACCAGTGCACGTCGTCCTCGCGGATGTCGAAGATCCACTGGAAGGTGAGGTGGGCCCAGAGGTTGTAGCCGGCGGTGGTGTGCACCACCCCCTTCGGTTTGCCAGTGGAGCCGGAGGTGTAGAGCACGAAGAGGCGATCCTCGCTCTGCATCGGCTCGGCCGGGCAGTCGGCGCTCTGGCCGTCGACCAGCTCATGCCACCACACGTCCCGCTCCGCCGCCATGGCGCAGGCCTGCTGCGTGCGCCGCACCACCAGCACGTGCTCCACGCTGGGGGCGGCACCGTCGGCCAGGGCGGCATCCACCGCCGGCTTGAGGGCCACGGCCTTATCCTTGCGGAAGCCGCCATCGGCGGTGATCACCAGCTTCGCCTCGCCGTCGATCAGCCGGTCGCGCAGCGCCTCGGCCGAGAAGCCGCCGAACACCACCGAGTGGGGGGCGCCGATGCGGGCGCAGGCCAGCATGGTGATGGCCGCCTCCGGCACCATCGGCATGTAGAGGGCCACCAGATCGCCCTTGCCGATCCCCAGGGCCTTGAGGCCATTGGCGGCCCGGCAGACCTCGGCGTGCAGCTCCCGGTAGGTGAAGCGGCGGGTGTCGCCCGGCTCCCCTTCCCAGATCAGGGCCGTCTTGTCCGCCCGCGGGCCGTCGAGGTGCCGATCGAGGCAGTTGAAGCTGAGGTTGGTGGTGCCCCCCTCGAACCAGCGGGCGAAGGGCGGGTTGCTCCAGTCGAGCACCGTGGCGAAGGGCTGGAACCAGTGCAGGTGCTCGCGGGCCAGACGGCCCCAGAAGCGATCCGGATCCGCGTCCGCCTCGCTGGCCAGGGCCCGGTAGGCCTCCATGCTGCCGATCCGGGCCGAGGCGGCCAGCGCGGCCGGCGGCGCGAACACCCGGCCTTCCTGCAGCACGGATTCGATCGTGGCCTCGGGCATCGCCATGGCTGAAGCAGCTGCCTCATTGTGGAGCGCCGGGCGGGCCTGGCCCCCCGGGGGCGCCGCGGCGGAGACCTCACGACACACTGGAACGGCAGCAGCGGCCGGCAGCACCACATGGAAGGGGCGCGCATCCAGGGCCACGGGGCTCCTCTCGCCAGCGCCCAAGGCGTCGCCTACTCCACCCGCCACAACCGTCCCGTGGCCGGCCGCGACTGGGGCTTCTGGTATTTCCAGACCAGCAAGAAGGTCTGGTTCCCGGTCCAGCGTGGCGGCGTGCAGGAGCTGATCCCCGTGTTCACCTACGACGGCCGGCCGATCCTGCACCACAGTGAGCGGCGCAGCTCCTGGACCCGCTCCCATCCCGCCTACGCCGGCAGAACCCCAGTGAGCTGGGGCCACTTCCTGGGCACCGACTTTTCGAATGGGCCTGGTGGCACACAGCTCTATCTCAAGCTCTGGACCCGCTGGACCTGGCTCCATCCGGAAGCCTGCGGCCACCCGGAGCGGTTCAGGGTCGACTTCTTCGCCGCCGTCCCCAACAGTGCTTCAGCTGGCGAGGTTCCAGCGATGATGGATCCGCTGTGACAATCCAACGCCCCGCCGCCTGCCTGTTCGACCTTGACGGGCTCCTGCTCGACACCGAACCCCTGCAGGGGCAGGCCTGGCGGGAGGCGGCCCGGCACTTCGGTGCCGACCTGAATGATGGGCAGCTGCGGCGGCTGCGCGGACGGCGGCGGCTGGACTGTGCCGACGAGGTGCGCCGGCTGCTGCCCGCCGGGATCAGTGCGGAGGAGCTGCTGGCCGTGCGTGAGCCGATCGCGGCCCGGTTGCTGCCCCACGCCCGGGCCATGCCAGGAGCGCAGGAGCTGGTGCAACGCTGCCGTGAGCTGGCCATCCCGACGGCGCTGGCCACCAGCAGCGCCGCTGCGGCCGTGAACGTGAAGGCTGCCCCCCACCCCTGGCTTGAGCTGATCACGCTGCGGGTGATGGGGGATGACCCGGACCTGAGGCAGGGCAAGCCAGCGCCGGACATCTTTCGGATCGCCCTGGAGCGGCTCGGCGTGGCCGCCGCCGCAACCTGGGCGTTTGAAGACTCCGTGGCGGGCAGCCAGGCCGCCACCTCTGCAGGCTGCCGGGTGTACGTGCTGGCTCCACCGGATGCGGATCGGAACGCCTATCCGGCCGGTGTGGTCTGGCTGGAGTCGTTGCGGGACGTGAAGTTCCCCTGAGCCGACGCTGGCCCCGGGGTTCAGGTCAGTGGCGCGTCAGTAGAGACGGCTGAGCACGAAGTCCGGCAGGGCCCTGAGCGCACTGCGGGGCTCGGAGGGCTGCAGCCACTCCAGGGCTTCGGCGGCTTCCCGGGAGAACTGTTCGGCCAGCGCCCGCGAACGGGGGATGGCCTCGCAGCCGCGCACCAGCTCGAGGGCCTGTTCGAGATCGCCCTCCTCGGAGAATTCCCGCTCGATCAGGCCGGCCAGGGCCGGTCGCTCCTGCAGGGCGAACAGGGCGGGAGCGGTGAGGTAGCCGGAGGCCAGATCACTGGCGGCCGGCTTGCCGAGCTGCTGGTCGCTGCCGGTGAAGTCGAGGATGTCATCCACCACCTGGAAGGCCAGGCCCAGCTGGCGGCCGAAGCGGTAGAGGTCATCGAGCCTTGAGGCCGCCAGGCCAGAAAGAACGCCGGCGGCACGGGCACTGTTGGCGATCAGGGAGGCGGTCTTGCAGTAGCTCTTCTCGAGGTAGGTCTCGAAGCTCTGGGTGGTGTCGTAGCGGAACAGCCCCTGCTTCACCTCGCCGTCGGCCAGATCCATGATCACGCGGCTGAGCAGCTTCACCACATCGAGGTCATCGAGGTTGGCGAGGTGCCAGCTGGCCTGGGCGAAGAGGAAATCGCCGGCAAGAACGGCCACCCGGTGATTGAAACGGCTGTGCACGGTGTCGACCCCGCGCCGGGTGGCGGCCTCGTCCACCACGTCGTCGTGCACCAGCGAGGCGGTGTGGATCATCTCGGTGATCTCGGCCAGGCGGCGATGCCGCGGGGTGAGTTCCCCGTCCGGGGCCACCGCCCGGGAGAGCAGCAGCACGATGCCGGGCCTCAGCCGCTTGCCACCGGCGGCGAAGAGGTGCTCGGCGGCGGCCTGGAGGATGGGATGGCCCGCTCCGATCAGGCTGCGCAGGTCGGCCAGCAGGGTATCGAGATCCGCCTCGACCGGATTGAGCAGCTCTGCAACCGTTGCCACAACACCTCCGTCGTGGCTTGATCCTAGAAGGCTCCAGCGGTGGACCGCAGGTCGACGCGCTCGACGCTGGGGCGGTGGCCCAGCCAGTCTTCGGCTCCGGTGGCGAAGGTGTCCGGACAGCCGGTGACGCAGAGCCGGGAGCGCTGGACGGCCGGCACGACCGACTCCCCCTGGCGCTCCACCTCCGGGGCTTCGCCGAGGCTGCCGAGCAGGGGGCCCAGACGTTCGGCCGCAGCCTCGGCCGGATCCACCAGCTGAACGCCCGCGGGCAACAGCTCGGTGAGCAGGGGGCGCAACAGGGGGTAGTGGGTGCAGCCGAGCACCACCGTGTCCACATCGGCCGCCAGCAGTGGCTCGAGGTAGGCGACGGCAGCCCGGCGCAGCTCGGGTGAAAAGCGGTGGCCGGCTTCGATCAAGGGCACGAACTCCGGGCAGCCCACCTCCACCACCAGGGCGTCCGGGCGGCTGGCATGGATCGCCCGGCGGTAGGCGCCGCTGCCCGCCGTGGCGGGGGTGGCCAGCACACCCACCCGGTCGCTGCTGATCACGCTGGCCACGCTGTCGATCAGGCCGAGCACGGGCACGCCCGCCTCGGCCACGGCCACATCGAGGGCCAGGGCATTGGAGGTGTTGCAGGCCATCAGCAGCACGCCCACCCTCTGGCGGCGCAACCACTGCACCACCTCCGCCGCGATGGTGCGGATCTCCTCGGCGCTGCGGGTGCCGTAGGGCACCCGCGCCGTGTCCCCCAGGTAGAGGCAGGGGGAGTGGGGATAGAGCTGGTTCACCCTGCGCAGCACGGTGAGGCCGCCAAGACCGCTGTCGAACAGCCCGAGAAGCAGCGCCATCAGCGTCCTCCGAGGTACTGGAGGATGCCCGTGGCCAGGGCCAGGGCCAGCCGGCGGCGGTGGGCGGGGTCCGCCAGCCGGGGCGCGTCGAGGGCACCGGTGACGAAGCCCATCTCCACCAGGGCGGAGGGCATCACGGTGCGGCGGATCACGAAGAAGCGCCCCTGCTTCACCCCCCGGTTCGGCGAGCCGGGGGACACGGCCAGCATCTGGCCCTGCAGGGAGTCGGCCAGACGGCGGGAGTAACCGCTGGAGAAGTAGAAGGTCTCGATCCCATTCACGTCGGGACGCGCCATGCTCAGGGCGTTGGCGTGGACGCTCACGAACACGTCGGCACCGACGCGGTTCGCCAGGGACACCCGGGGCGGGAGGTCGACGTCCACCTCCGAGGTGCGGGTCATCACCACGGTCACGCCGCGGGCCTGGAGGAGCCGCGCCACCTGCAGCGACACATCGAGCACCACGTCGGTCTCCCGCAGGCCGCGGATGCCCACGGCCCCGGGATCCGGGCCTCCATGACCGGGGTCGATCACCACCTTGAACCGACCCCGTGGCACCACCGGCAGCCCATCGGCCGAGAGGGGGGTGCTGGCGGTGGGGAAACTGGCCACCGGGTAGGAGGCCACGGCAGTGCCCTCGATGTCGCCCTCGCCGAGGCCCAGCAGCACCGCCCGGCTGAGGCCCTTGAACTCCAGCTTCCAGCGGTCGGGGGAGGTGCCCACCAGGCGCAGGTCGGCGGGGTCGAGGTCGGTGCCCGGCCGGAACTCCACCACGATCCGGGTGGAGGTGGGGGTGGGCTTGCCGATCCGCACCTCCCGCACGTCGCCGCTGCCGCGGATGGAGCGGGCCCGGGAGGGGGCGCCCGGCAGGTCGACCCACACCCGCGGCCCCTGGATCCGGGAGCCGTCCTCGAAGAAGGCCTGCGGCCGCACATTGGGACTGGTGCGCAGCTCCAGCACCCCCTGGCGGGTGATGCGCCAGGCCGCCAGGCTCGAGGCCCAGGCCGGCAGGTCGGCCAGCAGCAGGGCCAGCACGAGCAGGCCGCGAATCACAGTCCAGGGATGCCTGCGGGTCATGGGCGGCCGGTGTGACGGGGGCTCAGAACAGGGCAGGCCGGCGGTGCTGCAGGCTCGGCATCTGGGCCCGCACCCGCTCGCCGTGGCGTGGGTCGATCGGAGCGACGGCCAGGCCGGGGGCGTCGCCGGCGTCGGCCAGCACCGTGCCCCAGGGATCGATCACCAGCGCGTGGCCATGGCTCTGGCGACGGCCGTAGTGCAGCCCGGTCTGGGCCGGTGCCACCACATAGGCGGTGTTTTCGATCGCCCGGGCCTGGAGCAGCACCTGCCAGTGGTCCTTGCCGGTGAAGGCCGTGAAGGCGGCCGGCACCATCAGCACATCGGCGCCGGCGGCGGCCAGGTGGCGGTAGAGCTCGGGGAAGCGGACGTCGTAGCAGATGGACAGGCCGATGCGGCCCAGACCCGGCACCGCCACCACCGGGGGCAGCTCCTCACCGGGGCGCACCGTGGCCGACTCCCGGTAGGTGTTGCCGTCGGGCAGATCCACATCGAAGAGATGGATCTTGTCGTAGCGGGCCAGCAGCTGCCCCTCGGTGCCCACCAGCTCGGCCCGGTTGAGGGTGTGCCCCTCACCGGAGGGCACGGGGAAGCCGCCGCCGAGGAGGGTCACCTGGTAGCGGCGCGCCATGGTGACCAGAAAGGTGCTGCAGCGCTCCGCCAGGGCAGGAGCGAGTTCCAGACGGAGTGCGTCCTCCCCCATGAAGGCGAAGTTCTCAGGCAGGCCCACCAGTTCGGCGCCCCGGCGCGCTGCCAGCTCGATCTGCTCCTCGGCAGCCGCGAAGTTGGCATCCGGATCCGGCGTGCTGGTGAGCTGCACCGCTGCCGCCAGAAAACTGCTCACCAGGTGACAGAAACGAACCGCCGCACTGTAAGGGTGCTGCCAAGGCCGAACCGGACCCTCCAGCAGGGGCGTCAACTGGCCCGCAGCACCCCCGGCTCCTGCTGCATCGGCACGATGCGGAGGTTGTCCACGGCGCTGCAGCAGGCGAAGTCGGCGTCGTGGTTGCCCAGACCACTGAGGCGCTGCCCATGGCTGGCGGCCCGCAGGCAGGTCTCGGGATCGCTGTGCCACTGCTGCCACAGGGCCAGGGCCGCCAGCATCTCGTCGTTGCCGAAGCTCACCCCCCGATGGG
The DNA here is from genome assembly GCF_900088535.1 of Cyanobium sp. NIES-981. NCBI lineage: Bacteria > Bacillati > Cyanobacteriota > Cyanophyceae > Synechococcales > Prochlorococcaceae > Cyanobium > Cyanobium sp. NIES-981. The sequence continues at coordinate 622,607 of NZ_LT578417.1, forward strand.
GGGCCACCGCCAGCTCCGTGGCGGCGGAGGCCACCGCACCGGCGGCCAGGCTGTCTTCGAGGGAGTAGTCGCCCTCCCAGCCACTGCCCACGATCCACACCCGTTCCACGGCCGACTCCACCAGGCGCCGGGCCACGGCCGTGCGGTTCGGCAGGCAGGCTGTGAGCAGCAGGGGGACCGGGCGAACGGCCTGCAGGGAGCGGGTGCCGTTGGTGGTGCTCATGAAGATCCGCTTGCCCTGCACCAGCTCAGGGGTCACCGCCAGGGGGGAATTGCCCAGGTCGTAGCCCTCCACCCGCCGGCCGCCCCGCTCTCCCGCCCGCAGGGTGCGCCCGGGCGGCCAGGCGGCCGCCGCCGCATCCAGCGCGGCCAGATCGGCGAAGGCCTCCACGGCCTCCGCTCCGTTCTGCAGTGCCCAAGCAATGGTGGTGGTGGCCCGCAGCACATCGATCACCACGGCGGCGTCCGGTCCCCCCTCCGCCACGGCCTTCACGGGAGGCACGCACTCGGAGGTGTGGAAGTAGGAGATCTGCACGACGGACGCCGGACGGGGGCATCACAGTAGGAATGCTCCGGCGGGCTGCGGAACGCAGCAGCGGGCCCGTCTGCGGCACAGTGCCTTCAAGCGCGGGGATCCGGCTCCAGACCGAGGAGTCCCGGACCCTGCCAAGGACCCTGCCCCGCGTCGATGACCGCCACCCAGGCTGCCCCCGTGACCCGCCGTCGCCTCCGCCGCGACCTGAGGGGCTTCCTGGCCCTGCTGGAGAGCCGGGGCCAGCTGCGGCGCATTCAGGCGCCGGTGGACCCCGACCTGGAGCTGGCGGCCATTGCCGACCGGGTGCTCAGCTGCGGCGGCCCGGCCCTGCTGTTCGAGAACGTGATCGGCAGCTCCATGCCGGTGGCCATCAACCTGCTCGGCACCCAGGAGCGGGTGCTGTGGAGCATGGGCATGGAGCAGCCCGAGGAACTGGAAGCCCTCGGCGGGCGGCTGGCGCTGCTGCAGCAGCCGCGCCCGCCCAAGGGAGCCAAGGAGGCGCTGCGCTTCGGTTCGGTGCTGCTGGATGTGCTCAAGGCGCGGCCCGATCTCGACCTCACCCCCCCCTGCCATCAGCAGGTGTTGAAAGGCGAGCGGGTGAACCTCGATGCCCTGCCGCTGCTGCGCCCCTGGCCGAGCGATGGGGGCCGCATCATCACCCTCGGCCTGGTGATCACCAAGGACCCCGAAACCGGTACCCCCAATGTGGGGGTCTACCGGCTGCAGCAGCAGTCGGTCAACACCATGACGGTGCACTGGCTGAGCGTGCGCGGCGGCGCCCGCCACCTGCGCAAGGCGGCGGCCCTGGGGAAGAAGCTGGAGATCGCCATCGCCATCGGCGTCCATCCCCTGCTGGTGATGGCCGCCGCCACCCCGATCCCGGTGCAGCTGAGCGAATGGCTGTTCGCGGGCATCTATGCTGGCGAAGGGGTGCGGCTGGCCAAGTGCAAGACCGTGAACCTGGAGGTGCCCAGCCACAGCGAAGTGGTGCTGGAGGGCACGATCACGCCCGGCGAAGAGCGCTCCGATGGGCCCTTCGGCGACCACATGGGCTTCTACGGCGGCGAGGAGCCCTCCCCGCTGGTGCGCATCCAGTGCGTCACCCAGCGCCGTGATCCCATCTACTTCACCACCTTCAGCGGCCGTCCCCCCAAGGAGGACGCCATGCTCGCGATCGCCCTCAACCGCATCTACACACCGATCCTGCGCCAGCAGATCCCGGAGATCGTGGATTTCTTCCTGCCGATGGAGGGGCTCAGCTACAAGCTGGCGGTGATCGCCATCGACAAGGCCTACCCCGGCCAGGCCAAGCGCGCCGCGATGGCCTTCTGGACGGCTCTGCCCCAGTTCACCTACACGAAGTTCGTGGTGGTGGTGGACAAGAGCATCAACATCCGCGACCCCCGCCAGGTGATCTGGGCGATCAGCGCCCTCGTGGATCCCCAGCGCGACCTGTTCGTGCTGGCGGACACCCCCTTTGACAGTCTCGATTTCGCCAGCGAACGGCTGGGCCTGGGCGGCCGCCTTGCCATCGATGCCACCACCAAGCTCGGACCGGAGCGGCGCCACCCCTGGGGCGAACCCCTCGGCCGCCCCCCCGAACTGGAGGCCCGCCTCGATGCCCGCTGGCAGGAGCTGGGCCTGGGGGATGTGGGCCGCGCCGCCCCCGATCCCACCCTCTTCGGCTACACCCTCGAACACGTGCTCGACCGCCTCAGCCGGGCTGGTCTGGGGGCCTGATCCCACCCGTCCGTCGACCATGCTGGCCAAGAGCACCACGGATGCGATCAGGGCCCTGCTGGAGCTGGCCGCCGTTCCCGAGCGCTGGCGCACCGGCCGCGAGCTGGCGGCGGCCCAGCAGCTGCCCGAACCGATGCTGGAGCAGCTGCTGCTGCGGCTGCGCCGGGCGGGCCTGGTGGTGGCCCGGCGCGGTCGGCTGGGTGGCTACCGCCTGGCGCGCCCCCCTGCCGAGATCTGCCTGGCGGCGGTGATCGGGGCCATGCAGACGCCAGCGCCGCCGCGGGAACCGGAATCGGCGGGCTCAGCGGCCGAGCAGGTGACCCGGGCCCTGGAGCAGCGGTTGCAGCGGGCGGTGGGCCGCACCCTGCAGGAGCTGAGCCTCGAGGAACTGCTCTTCGATCTGCGCAGTGCCGAGGCCTGCCGCGACGGCGATGCCGGCCTGCTGCTGGGCTAGGGCAGGGTGATCCATAGGATCCAGGCACCGCAGGTCCCCCGTCTTGGCCCAGTCCAGCCCCCCCAGCGCCCCGCTCCTCCTGCCGGCCGGCGGCAGCCTGCGGGGCACGGTGCGGGTGCCGGGCGACAAGTCGATCTCCCACCGCGCGCTGCTGTTCGGCGCCATCGCCTGCGGTGAAACCTGCATCGAAGGCCTGCTGCCCGCCGAGGATCCCCTCAGCACGGCCGCCTGCCTGCGCGCCATGGGGGTGGAGGTGTCGCCAATCGTGGCGGGCGCTCTGGTGCGGGTGCAGGGGGTGGGCCTCGATGGGCTGCAGGAGCCGGGGGACGTGCTGGACTGCGGCAACTCCGGCACCACCATGCGGTTGATGCTGGGGCTGCTGGCGGGCCGCGCCGGCCGCCATTTCGTCCTCACCGGCGACGCTTCCCTGCGTGGACGGCCGATGCGCCGGGTGGGGGCACCGCTGGCAGGCATGGGCGCCGTGATCCATGGCCGCAGGGACGGCAACTTCGCCCCGCTGGCCGTGCTGGGCCAGGAGCTGCGCGGCACCACGGTGCGGACACCGGTGGCCTCCGCCCAGGTGAAGAGCGCCCTGCTGCTGGCGGCCCTCAGCGCCGAGGGCCCCACCACCGTGATCGAGCCGGCCCAGAGCCGCGACCACAGCGAGCGGATGCTGCGGGCCTTCGGCGCCGCGCTGCAGGTGGGCGGCCCCGGCGACACCTGCGTCACGGTGGAGCCGGGCGCGACCCTGCGGGGCCAGAGGGTGGTGGTGCCCGGGGACATCAGCTCCGCCGCCTTCTGGCTGGTGGCCGGGGCGGTCACCCCGGGGGCCGATCTCACCGTGGAGAACGTGGGCCTGAACCCCAGCCGTACCGGCATCCTGGAGGTGCTGCAGCAGATGGGGGCCCGCATCGAGGTGCTGAACCGCCGCGATGTGGCCGGCGAGCCGGTGGGGGATCTGCGGGTGCGGCATGGCCCGCTGCAGGCCTTCAGCATCGGCGGGGAGCTGATTCCCCGGCTGGTGGATGAGATCCCGGTGCTGGCCGTGGCGGCCTGCTGCGCGGAGGGCAGCAGCCGCATCCGCGATGCCGGGGAGCTGCGTGTCAAGGAAACCGACCGGCTGGCGGTGATGGCGCGGCAGCTGGGGGCGATGGGAGCCCGGATCGAGGAATACGAGGACGGCATGGCCGTCCATGGGGGCGCGGAGCTCCGCGGTGCCGAGCTCGACAGCGAGACCGACCACCGGGTGGCCATGAGTCTGGCCGTGGCGGCCGGCGTCGCCCGGGGCGACAGCCGGCTGCACCGGCCCGAGGCCGCTGCGGTGTCCTATCCCGGGTTCTGGGATGACCTCCAGCGCCTCGCCGCTTAGAGCCCGGGTCGGGGCCGACGGCAGCTTCAGCCTCTTCAGCGAGGCCTTCGGGGAGGGGTTCCACAGCGCCGAGGGAGCCCTGCGGGAGGCCCGCCAGAAATACGTGGAGCCGGCGGAACTGCAGCGCCATGGGCCGGGGCACCAGCTGCGCGTGCTGGATGTGGGTGTGGGCCTGGGCTACAACAGCGCCGCCCTGATCGAGGCGGCCGCCGGCCGGGGGCTCAGCCTGTGCTGGTGGGGGCTGGAACTGGACCGGCGGCCGCTGGAGCTGGCCCTGGAGCACCCCGGCTTCCGCCGCCAGTGGCAGCCGGCCACCCTCGCGCTGCTGCAGCAGACCCTGGCCTCGGGCAGCTGGTGCTCCAACGGCAGCCTGGGCAGGATGCTCTGGGGTGACGCCCGGCACCGGCTGGCGGCAATCGAGGCGCGGGCGCCGGGTGGCTGCGACCTCATCCTCCTCGATGCCTTCTCGCCCCGACGCTGCCCCCAGCTCTGGAGCCAGGAGTTTCTGGCCCGGCTGGCCCGGCTGCTGGCCCCGGCTGGCCGACTGCTCACCTACTGCTCGGCGGCCGCGGTGCGGGGCAGCCTCCTGTGCCAGGGCCTCGAGCTGGCCGCCATCCGCACCCCAGGCGACGGGGCCGCGGCCTGGAGCGCCGGTACCGCCGCCAGCCCGGGCCCGCTGCTGCCCTCCCGCGTGCTGCGGGCGCTCACGGCGATGGAGCGGGAGCATCTGGCCACCCGGGCCGCCGAGCCCTACCGGGATCCCACCGGAACGGCGACGGCCCAGGAGGTGCTGCAGCGGCGGCAGCAGGCCCAGGCCGGCAGCGCGGCCCCCAGCACCAGCGCCTGGCGCCGCCGTTGGGGACTGCCCGGGCGGGCGGAGGTTCGGGCCGGTGGGCCCGCGTAGATTCCGCCCAGCCGCCCCGCCCCACCATGCTCGCCGTTGCCGTGTTGGCCGCCGGGAAGGGCACGCGGATGAAGAGTGAGCTGCCCAAGGTGCTGCAGCCCCTGGCCGGCTCCACCCTGGTGGAGCGCGTGCTGGCCAGTTGCCGCCATCTCGATCCCCAGCGCCAGCTGTTGATCGTGGGCCACCAGGCGGAACGGGTGGAGGCCTCCCTGGCGGCCCAGCCTGGCCTGGAGTTCGTGCTGCAGCAGCCCCAGAACGGCACCGGCCATGCCGTGCAGCAGTTGCTCGGCCCCCTGGAGGGCTTCGCGGGGGACCTGCTGGTGCTCAACGGGGATGTGCCGCTGCTGCGGCCCGCCACCCTTGAAGCCCTGCTGGAGCAGCACCACCGCACGGGCGCGGCGGTGACCCTGCTCACGGCCCGGCTCGACGATCCCAGCGGCTACGGCCGGGTGTTCTCCACTGACGACGGCCGGGTGAGCGCCATCGTGGAGCACCGCGACTGCAGCGAGGAGCAGCGCCGCAACCCCCTGATCAATGCGGGCATCTACTGCTTCAACTGGCCGCAGCTGGCCGCCGTGCTGCCCTCCCTCACCGCCGACAACGACCAGGGCGAGCTCTATCTCACCGACACGGTGGCGATGCTGGAGCCCGCCATGCATCAGGAGGTGGCCGATGCCGCCGAGATCAGCGGCATCAACGACCGGCTGCAGCTGGCCCAGTGCGAAGCCCTGCTGCAGGAGCGGCTGCGCCGGCACTGGATGGCCGAGGGGGTGACCTTCACGGATCCCGCCAGCTGCACCCTGAGCGAGGGCACCCGCTTCGGCCGTGACGTGGTGGTGGAGCCCCAGTGCCATTTCCGCGGCGATTCCAGCATCGGAGCCGGCTGCCGCATCGGCCCCGGCTGTCTGATCGAGGACTCCCGGCTGGGGGACGGTGTGCAGGCGCTCTACAGCGTGGTGCGCCAGGCCGAGGTGGGCGCGGGCTGCTCGCTCGGCCCCTTTGCCCAGGTGCGCCCGGGCTCGACCCTGGCCGAGCACTGCCACGTGGGCAACTTCGTGGAAGTGAAGAACAGCAGCCTGGGGGCGGGGGTGAAGGTGAACCACCTCAGCTACATCGGCGATGCCGACCTCGGCGAGCGGGTGAACGTGGGGGCGGGCACGATCACCGCCAACTACGATGGGGTGCGCAAGCACCGCACGGTGATCGGCGCCGGCAGCAAGACCGGGGCCAACTCCGTGCTCGTGGCCCCGATCAGCCTGGGGGAGAACGTGACCGTGGGGGCGGGCTCCACCCTCACCCGCAACGTGCCCGCCGGGGCCCTGGCCCTGGGCCGGGCCCGCCAGCTGGTGAAGGAGAACTGGAGCGGCCCCCAGGGCGGCTGACCCCCCGATACCGGCAGGCTTCGGGGCGCCGGAGCCGGCGGCGGCTCAGGCCGGCTCCGGCGTGGCCGCCTCCAGCAGGGGGATGAGGCGCTCGAGGGCCACGCCCCGGCTGGCCTTGAGCAGCACGGTGTCGCCGGGCCTGAGCCAGGGCCGCAGAGCCGCTGCCGCCGCCTCGGGAGTGGCCACGCGCTCCAGGCGGGGGAGCCCCTGCGCCCCGGAGACCATCGCCTCCCCTTCCCGGCCGGCGTCCACGATCAGCAGGCCGTCGAGATGGAGCTCGGCGGCACGCCGGGCCACCCGCCGGTGCAGCGCCAGGCTCTGCTCCCCGAGCTCGAGCATGGTGCCGAGCACAGCGAAACGGCGGCCACCGGGCTGGGCAGCCAGCAGCTCCAGGGAGGCGAGAACCGCCTCGGGAGAGGCGTTGTAGGTCTCATCCAGCAGCCGCACGCCCCCCACCTGCAGCCGGCGGCTGCGTCCACCCGGCAGAGCCACCTCCAACTGCTGCAGGCGGTCCGGCGCCACGCCCAGATGCCGCGCCACGGCAAGAGCCAGCATCAGATTGCGGGCGTGGTGACGGCCCTCCAGGGGCAATGGCACGCTCACCCCGTCCACAACCAGGCAGCCTTCGGAGGGGTCCTCCCGTCCCACCCAGTCCGCCTCGGCCTCACCGGGATCCCCAGCCAGGGCGATGCGCACCACAGGCCCCTGCCACACCGCGGCCAGGGCGGCATCCAGCAGGGGGTCGCCGGCGGGGATCACCACCAGCCCCGGCGGCCGCAGGGCGCTGGTGATCTCGCATTTCGCCCGGGCGATCGCCTCGCGGCTGCCCAGCCTGCCGATGTGGGCCGTGCCGATGTTGGTGATCACCGCCACATCCGGCTGGGCACAGACGCTCAGGCGTTCAATCTCACCAGGTCCGCGCATCCCCATCTCCACCACCGCGGCCCGGTCCCGTTCGCTCAGCCGCAGCAGGGTGAGCGGTACACCCACATCGTTGTTTTCATTGCCACTGGAGGCCACCACCGGGCCCAGCGGGGTCAGGGCAGCGCGGATCAGTTCGCGGGTGGTGGTCTTGCCGGCCGAACCGGTCACCGCCACCACAGGCCCGGGGAAGCTCCGCCGCCAGCACCCCGCCAGCTGCTGGAAGGCCTGCAGCGTATCGGCCACGGCCCACACGGCGCAGCGATGCTGGCTGGCCAGCCTCAGAAGGTGCAGGAGCCTGGCCGCCGGCAGGTGGTCGCGCTGCAGCACCACGGCGGCGCATCCCGCCGCAATCGCCTGCTCCAGGAAATCATGGCCATCGAACCGCTCCCCCAGCAGAGCCAGGAACACCCCGCCCGGGAGCAGCCGCCGGCTGTCCGTGCTGATCGAGGGGAGCAGGACCTCCGCCGAGGAAGTCAGCTCCGCCAGGGGCTCACCCCAGATGTCCGTCAGCTGGTGGAAGCGAAGCGGCATCGGGAGGGGGCGGCGCGAGCAGGATCATGCCTGAACCCACCCGGGCACTACGGCCGAGCAGGAGGTGCTGGTCACTCTCCAGGCTGAGGCTCTCGTAGCCCAACCGGCGGCTCTGCACCAGCCAGCGATCCGCCAGCTCCTGGCGGCGCGGCAGGGCCAGCGTCCCGAAGTCCGGGGTGAGCTGCAAGCGCAGCCGGGCGGGGGCCGTGGGATGCACGGCCCGGATCAGGGATCCGTCATCCCCCTCCTGCAGCGCCTGCCACAGGGCCGCCAGCCCGGGCTCCCCGCCCGCGGCCGTGTCAGGCGTCCCGGTCGATGGCAGGGGAGCAGCCTCCTGGAGCCCGGGGGCCTCGCCTGCCGGTGGCTGCCCGGCCGATGGCTCCGGGGGCGGCTCCGATGGCTCCGGGGGTGCCTCCGGTGCCAGCACGGCAGCATTGACGGCATCGACGGCCCGAGCATCCAGCGCCGACTCCGGCGGCGGCTCGGATCCCAGGGTCGTCCCCATCCCATGGCGTGTAAGCACGCTGAGCGTGATCTGCCCCAGGGCCAGGATCTGCCCCAGGGCCAGGACCAGCCCCAGGGCCAGGACCAACGGCCAGAAGAGGGCCGCCAGGGTTCGCGGCCAGAAGGACGGCCGCGGCAGATCCCCCTCGCGGTTCCGGCGCCAGAGTTCCCGCAGCCGCAACTGCACACTGGCGGCCACGGCCCGCAGATCACGCCCCAGCAACTTCCAGGGATTGACGTAAGGGGCGGGCAGCTCCGACACGGACGGGGGGCTTCAGCGGCGGCGCAGCAGTCCAGCCAGGCCCCTGCGGCTGGGATCGGCATCCTGGCCCTGGGAGAAGCGCTCCACCTCATCGGCCGCCGGTGTGGGCTCCTTCACACCGCACACGTCGCGGTACATGGCGTCGTATTCCAGGGCCGAACGGGCCCAGCTGAAGTCCACGGCCATGCCGCGGCGCTGCAGCTCCTCCCAGCTGGCCTGGTGGCGATAGGCCTCCCAGGAGCGCACGATCGCGGTGTAGAAGTCGATCGGCTCGAAGCGGTCGAAGCCGTAGCCCGTGCCGCTGCCGGCCAGGGGATCGTTGGGGGGCACCGTGTCCACCAGACCCCCCACGCGACGCACCACCGGCACCGAGCCATAGCGCATCGCCAGCATCTGGCTGATGCCGCAGGGCTCGAAGCGGCTCGGCATCAGAAAGGCGTCGCTGCCGCCGTAGATCAGGCGGGAGAGGGCGTCGTCGTAGGTGAGGAACACGGCGAAGCGGCCGGGATGGTGCGCCGCCATCTGCCAGAGGCCGGATTCAATGGCGCGATCCCCGGTGCCCAGCACCACGATCTGGCTGTCGGTGTAGGCGAGCACCCGGTCGGCCACCTGCAGCAGCAGATCCACCCCCTTCTGATCCACCAGCCGGCTCACCAGACCCATCAGGTAGGTGCGGGGGCTCACCGTGAGACCGAAGCGCTCCTGCAGCGCCTGCTTGTTGCGGGCCCGGGGAGCCAGATCCGCCGCACTGAAGGGAGCCGGCAGCGTCGGATCGGCGGCGGGATTCCAGGCCTCGGTGTCGATGCCGTTGAGGATGCCCCGCAGCTTGCCGCTGATGTAGTTCAGCAGACCATCGAGCTGTTCGCCGTACTGGGGCGTGCGGATCTCCATCGCATAGGTGGGCGACACCGCGTTCACCCGGTCGGCGTAGAGGAGGGCCGCCGCCATGGTGTGGTCGCCCTGCATGTACCAGGGGCACCAGGTCATGCGGTCGAGCTTCCAGCGCCAGGGGCCCTGGTACTTGAGGTTGTGGATGGTGAACACCGTGCTGATCTCGGGGTCCTGATGCATCCACACCGGCAGCATGCCGGTGTGCCAGTCGTGGCAGTGCAGCACCTGGGGCTTCCAGTGGTGCCAGCAGAATTCGGCGGTGGCGGAGGCGAAGAAGGTGAAGCGCCAGTCCTCGTCGTCACCGCCGTAGATCCGCTCGGCATCGAACACGGGATGACCCACCAGGTAGAGCGGCAGGCCGTTGCTGGGGTGGCGCGCCTCGAACACGGCGAAATCGTTGCCCATGGTGTGGCCGCGCCACACCGGATCCGAGGGAATCGACAGCAGCGACCAGAGCCTGCCGTAGCCCGGCATCACGATGCGCACGTCATGGCCGAGCTGCGCCAGGGCAGGCGGCAGGGAGCCCACCACGTCACCCATGCCTCCCACCTTGATCAGAGGGGCGCATTCCGCAGCTGCAAACAAAACCCGCATGCTGTCCAGCCCTTGGTGGGCGCAACTGTAAGGGCGGTGTCTGCTACGGAAGAACGGTCACAGGGGTGCCGATGCTCACGAGGTCGAACAGTTCCCGGGCGTCTTCGTCGAAGAGGCGCACACAGCCATGGGACACGGCCTGCCCCACGCTCTCCCGGTTCGGGGTGCCGTGGAAGCCCGCACTCACGCACCCCTCCACCACCAGGTAGTCGCGGCCATTGAAACCGCGGCGGCCCTGGCAGTCGCGGTGGAAGCCGATCCAGCGGCTGCCCAGGGGATTCCGGGGTCCCGGCGGTACCTTCTGGCCCGTGGCCGGATGCTCCCATACGGGATCGCGCACCAGTTCGAGCACGGCGAAGCGTCCCACCGGCGTCTCCCAGCCCGGGCGGCCGACGGCCACCGGAAAGCGACGCACCTCACGCCCCCCCTCCAACACCCGCACATGGCGGCCGCGCCGGTCGAGCACCAACTCGCGCCCGCCCGGCAGGCCCGACCCAGCCTGCTGGGCCAGCGATGGCGCCATACCCAGCGGCCCGGCCGGGGCAGCCAGCAGCAGGGCAGCCAGGGAGCGGAGTGCGGAGCTCAGGATTGAGGGGCGCGCCACTGGAATCGGGGGCTGGTCCGGGCCGTCACGGGACTCAAGGTAGCCAGGGTGCGTCGGAGAAGTCGGGCGGGCGCTTGGCCAGGAAGGCATCCCGTCCCTCCTGGCCCTCGGCTGTGCGGTAGAAGAGGTGGGTGGCCTGGCCGGCCAGCTCCTGGATCCCCGCCAGCCCATCGGTTTCCGCGTTGAACGCGGCCTTGAGGCAGCGGATCGCCGTGGGGCTGTGCTGCAGCACCTCCCGCGCCCAGCGCACCCCCTCCTCCTGCAGCGCCTCCAGCGGCACCACATAGTTGACCAGCCCCATGGCCAGGGCCGCCTGGGCGTCGTACTGCCGGCACAGGAACCAGATCTCCCGCGCCTTGCGCTGCCCCACCACCCGGGCGAGGTACCCGGCGCCGAAGCCGCCATCGAAGCTGCCCACCCGCGGGCCGGTCTGGCCGAAACGGGCGTTCTCCGCGGCGATCGAGAGGTCGCAGAGCAGATGCAGCACCTGGCCTCCACCGATGGCGTAGCCCGCCACCAGGGCGATCACCACCTTGGGCAGGCTACGGATCAGCCGCTGCAGGTCGAGCACGTTGAGCCGGGGCAGGCCGTCGTCCCCCACGTAGCCCCCATCGCCGCGCACGCTCTGGTCCCCACCGGCGCAGAAAGCCCAGCCCCCATCGGCCGCCGGACCCGCTCCGGTGAACAGCACCACCCCCACCCGCGGGTTGTCCCGCACCCGGGCGAAGGCGTCGCACAGCTCCTGCACGGTGCGGGGCCGGAAGGCGTTGCGCTTGTGGGGCCGGTTGATGCTGATGCGGGCGATTCCCTCGTCACACAGCTCGAAGCGGATGTCTTCGTAGCGGCCGGCCTCATGCCAGTGGACAGGGACGGCGGTCATGCGGGCGGCGCCAGGGCGCTGGCCATTCTGCGCAGGTCGTGCCGCCAGGCGGCGTCCCGGCGGCGATCGGTGCACAACTGCAGCAGCGCCATGGGCTGCGAACGGGCCCAGGCCAGGGCAGCCGGCAGCTCCTCCGCCCTCCGGCACGGGCGGCCGGGCACGCCGTGGGCCGCCGCCAGCAGGAGCGGGTCGACGCCCTGGGGCATGGCGAACAGCCGCTCGAAATCCAGGAGGGCCCCGTCCTCGGGCCGGATCGCCAGCTGCTCGAAGATGCCGCCGCCGCCGTTGTCGAGCAGCACCACGGTGAGCCGCCCCCGCAGGCGGCGGTGCCAGAGCCAGCCGTTGCTGTCGTGCAGCAGGGCCAGATCGCCGCTGAGCAGCACGGCGTCGCCGCAGGCCTCCGCCACGCCGCAGGCCAGGGAGAGCGTGCCATCGATGCCGGAGGCGCCGCGGAAGGCGTGAATCGGCCGGGCCGCGGCGCTGGCGGGCGTGAAGCTGTCCCAGTCCCGCACCGGCGAGCTGTTGGCGATCACCAGGGGCAGGCCGGGGGGCAGCAGCAGACTGAGCTGGTGGGCGATCGCCGGCTCCCCCCAGGCCGGCGCCGCCAGGAGCGGGGCCAGTTGGGCCTGCACCTGCGCCTCCCGCCGCTGCCAGCGGGCCCCGAGCGCCTGGCTGGCGGCCGACGGCGATCCCCGCTGCGCCGCCGGCGGCAGCTGCTGCCACCAGCGGGCCAGCCCCCCCGACCACTGATGGCACGCCGTGCCCAGGGGGTCGAGCGGGCGGGGATCGGCCTCGCTGATCAGCAGCTGGCGGCCGCCGCAGCGGCGCAGCAGATCCTGCAGCCGCCGGCTGGCCGGCACGGGGCCGAGGCGCAGCACCTGGGGCGCCAGCAGAGCGGCGGCTTCAGGATCAAGGCAGAGATCAGCGGCAGCCACCAGGGCGAGCCCAGGCTCACCCCGCAGCCCGCTCAGGCCATCGGCCAGCACCGGCCAGCCCGTGCGCTGCTGCCAGTGCCGCAGGGCCGCACAGAAGGATGGCCAGTGCTGGGGCCGGCCCCGCCAGGGCCCGGCCACCACCAGGCCCGGCGCGTCGGGATCCAGCCCCCCCAGGCCGATCGGGTCGCTTGGACCGGCCCCCGCGGCGGCGCTGGCGGCCGGCCGGGGGGCGGGCAGTGGGGCAGGCTGGCCAGGGGAGAGTTGGGCCGCCGGAGCCTGCAGGGCCATGAGGGTGGTGGTCCCGGCATGGAGCGGCTCCTCGATCGCCAGATTCACGTGCACCGGCCCCGCCGGCGCTGCCGTGCTGGCCGCGATGGCCCTGGTCGCCAGCCGGGCGAGGGCCTGGGGCGCCATCAGCGCCACGCCATCCGGATCTCCCTCCAGCAGGGCACGCACACTGGAGGCGAGGAAGTCCTGCTGATTCACGGTCTGGTTGGCGCCGCAGCCCTTGAGGCGGCGGGGGCGGTCCGCCGTGATCAGCAGGAGGGGAATGGCGCCGAAATCCGCCTCCACCGCGGCAGGCAGCAGGTTCGCCACCGCCGTGCCTGAGGTGGTGATCACGGCGGCGGCACACCCCCGCGCCCGTGACCAGCCCAGGGCGAAGAAGGCCGCCGAGCGTTCATCCAGGGCGGTGTGCAGCGTCAGCTGCGGCCCATCCAGCAGTCCGGCCGCCACGGCGAGCGGCCCGGAACGGCTGCCGGGGCAGAGCACCACCAGCCGCAGGCCCTCCTGCACCAGGGATTGGAGCAGCTGCAGCGCGGCTTCGAGATTGCGGCGGGCCAGATCCACACCAGGACCTGCAGGATGGGGCGTCCATCCTCCCTGCCGCCGTGTCCGCCCCCACACCGTCGCCGATGCAGGGCCTGCGCCGCCAGCTGCTGCCCCTGCTGGCCTGGGTGGCCGTGGCGCTGCTGCTGCGCTGGGCCGTGCTGGAACCCCGCTGGATCCCCTCCGGCTCGATGCTGCCCACCCTGCAGCTGCAGGACCGGGTGCTGGTGGAGAAGGTGCGCACCCGGCTGCACCGGCCCCTGCCCGTGGGCACGGTGGTGGTGTTTCACCCCCCGCAGGCCCTGCAGGCGGTGGGGTACGCGCCGGATGCCGCCCTGATCAAACGGGTGGTGGCCAGGGCCGGCGACCAGGTGGAGGTGCGCCAGGGCCAGCTCTGGCGCAACGGATCGGTGGTGGCGCAGGACTGGGCGGCGGAGGCGATGACCTACAGCCTGCCTCCTCTGACGGTGCCGCCCGGGCATCTGCTGGTGCTGGGTGACAACCGCAATGCCAGCCTCGATTCCCATCTCTGGGGGCCCCTGCCGGAAGGCCAGCTCATCGGTGCGGCGGTCTGGCGCTACTGGCCGCTGCAACGCTTCGGAGCGATTCGGTTCTCCCCCACCCCAGACGAACCTGTACCACCGCGGGAGCTGGGTTAAGGTTTGGCGGTGACGCGGAGCACACCGGAAATGTTCAACCCGGAGTTCCTGACGACAGACAACGAAGCCATCAGCGGCAATTCCCTGATCCAGTATCTGCAGGAACAGTCTCCGGATGTGTTGCAGCGGGTGGCCCGATCAGCCAGCAGCGACATCCAGGACATCATCCGCCACAACGTGCAGGGGCTGCTCGGCATGCTGCCGGCTGAGCACTTCGAGGTGAAGATCCAGACCAACCGCGAAAACCTCGCCGGATTGCTAGCTTCAGCGATGATGACCGGCTACTTCCTGCGCCAGATGGAGCAGCGCATGGAGCTGGAGACCAGCCTCCTGGGCACGGACGGATCCGGCGACCTCGGCGATGACGCCGATCCCGGCGACCTGCGGCTCTGAGCCAGCTCTGCCTGATCCCCTGCCCAGGACGTTAATTCCAGTCAGGGGGTCATGTCCGGCGTTTCCGGCACCACCCCCCATCGCAGCAACCTGGCATCGAGCTGGGCCAGAAAGCGCCAGCTGCCCCCATCGGGCGCCCAGGGTCTGGTTTCGAGGCTGTGGGCCAGGGCCGCCAGGGTTGGGGCATCACATGACACCGGAGCCTCATAGTGGGCGGGGATCAGCTGGCTGATGCCCTCAACAGCGGCCAGCCGCCGCATCCACGCCAGCAGGGCGCCGCGGCAACGGGGGAAGACCAGACGCTCGAGCACCGGCGCCACCTGAATGCTCAGCGGACCAGGCGGCACAAGAGCACGAAACTCGTCCTGCCAGCCCGGCAACCAGCGGAAGGGATAGAGGCCGAAGTAGCTGCGCGGCCGCCGCAGCCCCGGGGCCATCGCCTGGGCCAGCTGCTCCTTCAGGCCCGGCACCTGCAGCTGGTCGGGCCTCAGGTAACAGGCGAACAGCACCAGCCGCTGCCAGCCGCGACGCCGATGCTCGGGCGTGTCCTCCAGGGGTTCGTCGCCCCGGTCACGGGCGTGGAACAGCAGGGGTGTGGGATCGGCATCGAACAGGGAGGGGGGTTCGGCGCCGATGGCCACCAGGGCATCGGTGACCAGCAGACAGCCGCTGGCCCGGTGCAGGCAGGCCACTTCCATGAAGGTGCCCAGGCCGAGATCCAGGGGGCCAAGGGGCTCCCAGTGGAGCTGATCGGCATGGGGGAGCCCCTGCTCGAACAGGATGCGGGTGCGGGAGCTGGGGATGCCGAGCCAGCTCGGCGGCAGGCGGAGCGGGAAGCTCCACTGGCGTGGGCTCACCCACACCTGGGCCTGCGGAAAAGCCCGGGCCAGGGCCGGCAGCGGCAGCTTGTGCTCCAGTCCCGAACTGGTGGGCAGCACGATGGTGCGCACCGGGCCGTGGCGCTGCTCCAACTCCCGCAGCCGCCGGCGCAGCTCGCGGGTGGGGGGCAGCGGCGCGTAGAGCAGCAGGCCCTCCTGCAGACGCACCACGGTCATGCGGATCGGCACGGCCACGTAGAGCAGACCCTGCAGCTGCTCGAAGCTCCACACCTGGCCGGGGATCAGTTCCCGCACCGAGGTGTGCCTACGGCCATAGGGGTAGAGGGGCAGGAGCGGCCACCAGGGCCAGCGTTGTTCGGCGGCCGGGGCGGTCACGGGCGGTGATGGTGGAGGATCCCGTAGCGGGGAGCGAAGACGAAGGCCAGCAGGAACAGCAGGGTCTGCACCAGCACGATGCAACCGGCCGTGGAGCTGTCGGTCCAGTAGCTGATGTAGACCCCGACCACACTGGAGACCACACTGCTGGCCACCGCCAGCAAGGTCATGCGATCGAACCGGTCGGTGAGCAGGTAGGCCGTGGCTCCGGGGGTGACCAGCATCGCCACCACCAGGATGATGCCCACGGTCTGCAGGCCGGCCACCGCCGCCAGCGAGAGCACCGAGAGCAACAGGTAGTGCAGCAGCCCGGTGTTGATGCCGATCGAGCGGGCGTGGGTGGGATCGAAGCAGAACAGCATCAGATCCCGGCGCAGCACCAGCAGCACCAGCAGCACCAGACTGGAGATCACGAGCGTCTGAGCGATATCCCCGGCGGAGATGCCGAGCACGTTGCCGAAGAGAATATGGGTGAGATCGATGTTGCTGCGGATTTTCGACACCAGCACCAACCCCAGCGCGAAGAAGCCGGTGAACACCAGTCCGATCACGGTGTCTTCCTTGACCCGCGACTTCTGCTTCACGAACCCGATCAGGGCCACCGACCCCACCCCGAACACAAACGCTCCCACCGCAAACGGCAGCCCCAGGGCGTAGGCCAGCACCACCCCGGGCATCACCGCATGGGACACGGCATCGCCCATCAGGGCCCAGCCCTTGAGCGTCATGTAGCAGGAGAGAAGCCCGCACACCCCACCCACCAGCGCACTCACCAGCAGGGCCCGCACCATGAACCCCTGGCTGATCGGCTCCAGCAGCCAGGTGAGCAGGGGATGGCCGGTCAGCAGCACACTCATCGCTCGTTGCTCATCGCTCGGCTCATCGCTCGTTGTCCGGGAAGGGAGCCGGGCCCGTCAGCAGGTTGGGCGGCAGGCCCCCGAAGGTGAGAGCGAGGTTCTCCGGCGTGAACACCTCGGAGGTCTCGCCGTAGGCGAGCACCGTCTTGTTGATCAGCACCACCCGGTCACAGAAATCCCTCACATGGCTCAGGTCATGGGTGGAGATCAGGATCGAACGCCCCTCCTCCCGGAACTGGAAGAAGAGCTCCGCCATCAGCCGTTCCGTGCGCACGTCCACGCCGTTGAACGGCTCGTCCAGCAGCAGCACCGAAGCCCCCTGGGCAATCGCCCGGGCCAGGAAGGCCCGCTTGCGCTGCCCACCGGACAGGGCGCCGATGGGGCGGTGGCGCAGGTCCAGCAGCTCGAGCCGCTCCAGCGCATGGCGCACGGCGGCGCGATCGGAGGCTCCGGCGATGCGCAGCAGGTTCATCGAGCCGTAGCGGCCCATCATCACCACGTCCCAGACACTCACGGGGAACGAACAGTCCACGCTCTCGTTCTGGGGCACGTAGGCCACAGCCTGCTGACGCTGGGCCTCCCGCACCGAAACACCGTTGATGCGGATGTAGCCCCGGGAGGGGCGCAGGAAGCCCATCAGGGTCTTGAACAGGGTGGTCTTGCCCGCCCCGTTCATGCCCACCAGGCCGCAGATGCACCCCGCCTCCAGCCGCAGGCTGGCGTCGTGCAAGGCCAGGATGCCGTTGTAATCCACGCAGAGCTGGTCCGCCTCGATCCTCAGGGGTGTGCTGCCCTCCGGCGGCCGGGCCTGGCTCATGGCTGGCTTCCCCCTGCCGGAGCCGGGGCGCCTCTGAGCCCCTGCAGGAGCAGTCCCACGTTGTGGCGCTGCAGGTCCAGCAGCGTGGGGGCCGGGCCGTCCGGCCCGGAGAGGGAATCGACGTAGAAGGTGCCGCCGAAGCGGGCTCCGGAAGCACGGGCCACCTCCCGCTGGGCCTTGTCACTCACCGTGCTCTCGCAGAAGACCGTGGGCACCTGCCGTTCCTGGATGGTGGCGATCAGCCGGGTCATGCGCTGGGGAGTCACCTCACTCTCGGCGTTGACCGGCCAGAGGTAGGCCTCCTGCATGCCGTAGTCGCGGGCAAGGTAGGAAAAGGCCCCTTCACAGCTCACCAGCACCCGTCTCGCCGCAGGAATGGCGGCCAGGCTGGCACGCAGCTCCTGATCCAACGCGCGCAACCTGGCCTTGTAGGCCTCGGCGTTGGCACGGAACAGCGGGGCACCCTCGGGATCGAGGCGGGAGAAGGCAAGGGTGGCCCGGTCCACGTAGTGCATGGCCCGCTGGGGAGACATCCAGGCGTGGGGGTTGGGCTTGCCGGCGTAGGCATCCTCCTCGATCAGCAGGGGCGTGAGGCCCTCGCTGAGGGTCACGGTGGGCACGTCACCGGCGGCGGCGGTGAACCTGCGCGCCCAGAGCTCGAGGCCCAGCCCGTTCTCCAGGATCAGGTCTGCCCGGCTGGCCCGTTCCACGTCGCTGGGGGTGGGCTGGTAGCCGTGGATCTCGGCGCCCTGCTTGGTGATCGACTCCACCCGCAGGCGATCACCCGCCACCTGCCGCGCCAGATCGGCCAGCACCGTGAAGGTGGTGAGCACCACCGGGCGGGCATCGCTGTCGCGGCTGCGAGGCTCGGGCCGCTGAAGGGCACAGGAGACCAGCAGCAGGGTGCCGAGGGCGGCACCCCAGCCCCGAGCCCTCCCCAGGACCCGGAAGCGGCTGAAACGGGCTCCGGTGCTGGGGGCGGTCCTGGGGGCGGTCAACCGTGCGTCCTCGCATCGTGTTGAAAACGCTACAGAACGCCCACGGGCCTCCGGGCGGTGGCTTCTACGCCGATAGGGGCTGAAACAAAGGCTGCCGGGACCTTCTGGCCGGCAGCAAAAAGCCCCCGCCGCAGCGGGGGCCAGGGAACCGATCAGGCAGGGGAGACCATCCCGTGCGGCCGATCCCGGAGCGTGAGCCGACTCAACCGATGGCGGGAGCCGCGAGGGCCACGGGGGTGGTCTCCACGGCCGCCAGGTCAAGCGGGAAGTTGTGGGCGTTGCGCTCGTGCATCACTTCCATGCCCAGGTTGGCGCGGTTGATCACGTCGGCCCAGGTGGGAACCACCTTGCCCTGGGCATCCAGGATCGACTGGTTGAAGTTGAAGCCGTTCAGGTTGAAGGCCATCGTGCTCACCCCCAGGGCGGTGAACCAGATCCCCACCACCGGCCAGGCCGCCAGGAAGAAGTGGAGGCTGCGGCTGTTGTTGAAGCTGGCGTACTGGAAGATCAGGCGACCGAAGTAACCGTGGGCGGCCACGATGTTGTAGGTCTCCTCCTCCTGGCCGAACTTGTAGCCGTAGTTCTGGCTCTCGCTCTCAGTGGTCTCCCGCAGCAGCGAGGAGGTCACCAGCGAGCCGTGCATGGCGGAGAACAGGCTGCCGCCGAACACACCGGCCACACCCAGCATGTGGAAGGGGTGCATCAGGATGTTGTGCTCGGCCTGGAACACCAGCATGAAGTTGAAGGTGCCACTGATGCCGAGGGGCATGCCGTCGGAGAAGGAGCCCTGACCGAAGGGATAGATCAGGAACACGGCGAAGGCGGCCGAGAGCGGGGCGCTGTAGGCCACGCAGATCCAGGGACGCATGCCCAGGCGGTAGGACAGCTCCCACTGGCGACCCATGTAGCAGGAGATGCCGATCAGGAAGTGGAACACCACCAGTTGGTAAGGGCCGCCGTTGTACAGCCACTCATCGAGGCTGGCGGCCTCCCAGATGGGATAGAAGTGCAGGCCGATGGCGTTGCTGGAAGGCACAACGGCACCGGAGATGATGTTGTTGCCGTAGAGGAAGGAACCCGCCACGGGCTCCCGGATGCCGTCGATGTCGACGGGGGGAGCGGCGATCATCGCCACGATGAAGCAGATGGTGGCAGCCAGAAGACAGGGGATCATCAGCACCCCGAACCAACCCACATAAATGCGGTTGTTGGTGGAGGTGATCCACTGGCAGAAGCTTTCCCAGCTTTCTGCGCGGCTGCCGCGAACAGCAGTGGTCATGGGATCAGGATCCGGAACGGATCAGGAAGAGAACGGGCTCCCTGCAAGGGGAGCTCCAGAAAACGCTACGCAACGCGGCTGATCCGAGACCGTAATCACAGGAAACGTGGGATTACTTAGGGAAACTTCACTTCACGCGTAACGAATCCGTCATGGCGGGGTCAGCCGCCGGTGGCCGCCAGGCGCTGGGCCGACCACCACTGGCGGCCCTGCTGCAGGAATCCATTCCAGTCGAGCTTCTCCGCCTCGGCGGCGCGGGCCACCAGCAGGGGGGCCTCCCGCTTGATCCGCTCCAGATCCGGCTCCCGCACCCCGGCGGAGAGGGCGAGCACATCGGCCATGGCCCGGCCCACCACGCGGGTGAGGTAGGCCGCGCTGAGCGCCTGCACGGCGCTGCCGACCAGCCAGGTGGCGCCGTGCAGGCGGATCAGGGAACACAGCATCTGCGTGCTCCACTCCACCACTCCGAGGGCCAGGGAGGCCTTGGCCAGCTCGGTGGCCGCCGCCCGCAGCTGGTCGCCCGACCAGGGGCACTGCCAGAGACGCGCCATCTCCTGGAGCATCAGACCGTTGGCCACGGCCAGCACCACCACATCGAGGCTCGGCAGGGGGGCTGCCACCACTCCGGCCGCCACCAGCCACTGGGTGCGCTGCTGCAGCAGCTGAAAGCGCTGGCGGCGCAGGGTCTCGAGATCTGCCTGCCAGCTGTCGTGAAGGCTGCGCAGGCCACGCAGCTGCCGCTGACGGCGCAGGGAAGCGGCATCCCGGCCGAGCTGACGCGCCAGCGGCGCCAGCACCGCCGCCAGCGGCGTGGTGGCGGGCTCCCACAGCAACAGGCTGTGGTCGCAGCGGAGGGCCAGCTGGGCGGTGAGCTCCTGGCGCAGAGCCTCCGGATCCTGATCTGCTCCGTGCTCCACCAGCAGCCAGGCAGGCAGGCCGTCGGGCAGAGCCTCGAGCCAGCGCAGGTCTGCCGCCGTCAGCGGGGTGCGCAGCCAGTAGAGGAGAACTTCGGCGGCCTGAAAGGGCTCGGGCCACACCCAGTCGGTGCTCCAGCTGGCCAGGGGATGGGCCCAGTTCAGGGTGATCGCCGCCGATCCACGCAGTCCCTCCGCCAGGAGGGGACGGCGTTCCTCCGCGAACGGGGCGGTTCCAGCCACACCGATGGTGAGGCCGGGACGCTCGATCAGCCGGCGCTGGGCCTCCAGGGCCCGCGTGCGCTCCAGAGCCCCCACGCCGGCGCCGGAACCGCCTGCCACCGTGCCGCTGGTCTCGGCTTCGAGGGTGAGGAACTGCCCCTGCAGGGCATCCAGCCGGCGCAGCCAGCCGGTCACATCCTCCCGCCCGGGGGAGGGCGGACCGGCTGGGCGCCGTCCGAACCACCAGAGCGCGGCCAGCCCCAGGGCGCCGGTTCCGGCCGAGGCGAGGGGCAGCTGGGAGAGATGGCCCAGGCCATCCAGCACCACCCCGCCTCCCACCACAGCAAGGCCGAGGGGCCACCAGCGGGACACGCCGCCGCCCAGCAGGCGCAGCGCCGGGGGAGGAGACGGGGGGAAAGCCGAGGCGGTGGTGTCTGGCCCGGACGGCAGTGGCGGCGTCAACGCGGCGGGAAGAGCTGAGTCTCTTTAGCTCACCCGGCGGCTGCACGCCCCTCCGAAGCTCAATAGCGTGACAGCAGTCGCAGGCCAGTCCGGTGGCGAGCCAGGGGCCGCAGCAGAAGACACCGCCCGGGCCGCCGCAGCGGACAGCGGTGGTGCGCCGCACCCTCTCCCGGGCTCTGGCCCTCGGCCTGGTGCTCAGCGCGGCCAAGGCAGCCGTGGGGCTGATGAGCGGCTCGCTCAGCCTGCTTTCCGATGCTCTGCTGGGGCTTGGGGATGGGGCGGCCAGCCTGGTGGCCCTGCTGCATCAGGGGATGGGGGTGGCTGGTCCGGATCGCGACCACCCCTACGGACACCAGAAGGTCCTGGCGCTCGGCGCCCTCGCCTGCTGCGCCCTGCCGCTGTTCGCCGGGGTGGAGATCCTGCAGGCCGCCCTGGCCCGCTGGCAGGGCAGAGGGATGGAGGGTCAGCCGGCACTGCAGCTGGCTCCGGCTGGGCTGGTTCTGCTGGCCCTGCTGGTGGTGATGCAGCTGGGCCTGTGGCTGTGGATGCGGGAGAGGGCCAGGCAGCTGGGCGATCCGGTGCTGCGGGCGAGGAGCCAGGCCCAGGGTGTCTGGAACGGGGCCTCAGGGCTGGTGCTGGTGGGCCTGCTGATGGCCGAAGGCCGGGGCAGGGGCCTGCTCGATCTGCTGCTGCCCCTGCCCCTGCTGCTGCTGCTGTCACGCCAGTGCTGGCGGGTGATCCAGCAACTGCTTCCGGAGCTGGAGGACCGGATCGCCATTGCGCCGGAGGCGATCCATGCGGTTGTGCTGGCCGTGCCGGGGGTGCTGAATGTCCATGACATCCGCAGCCGTGGTGTGCTGGGGCAGCTGGTGTTCGTGGACATGCACCTGGTGGTCGAAGCCAGCGACCTGGCCACGGCCCATCGGATCAGTGAGTTGGTGGAGGAACACCTGGACGGCCGCTTCGGGCCCCTGCGCTGCAGCATCCATCTGGAACCCCGGGAGTACGCCAGCGACCGGATCACCTTTCATGGAGCCCATGGCTGAGGGTCAGGCCCGATTCACGCCCAAGCAGTGGCAACAGCTGCGCGCCTGGCAGTTGGTGCTCGAGCAGGCGGAAGGCTGGAACGGCGAGCTGCCCGTGGTCGTGCACGAGCGCTGCTGGCTGCGGCTGCGGGCCGTGCCCGTGGCCGAGCTCTGCCGGCAGGTGCCGCCCGACACCAGCACGGAGGCTCCGGAACTGGTGCGCTACCGCGAGCGGCTCAGGCGAGGGGAGGATCCCTGGCAGGCCCAGCTGCTGTGCTGGGAGGAATTCGGCCAGCAGGCCTGTCAGACCGCCCAGCTCACCTTCTGGCAGCGGCAGGACGGCGGGGGCTGGACCCTGGCGCAGTACCTGGATCTGATCAGCCGTTACCGCCGCCAGCTGGAGCAGCCCGGCCCACGGTCGCTGCCGATCCTGCTCACCGCCAGGGGCGCCAGCCGCGAGCCACACCGGCTGCTGTGGCTCGGGCCCTCGTGCCAGCCGATGCGGCACACTTGCGCCTGACTCCCAGATGGCCGCCATGGCTGACGAGACGAGCACTTCCTCGCCCCAGGGCGGCAGACCCGGCGGCAACCGGGAGCCCGGCGGTTTCCGGATCCGGCTGAGCGACAACGAGATGCGGGCGGCCCGGGCAGTCCAGGACGCCTTCCAGCTGCGCTCCACGGTGGCGGTGCTGGGCTTCTGCGTGCGCACGCTGGCCCAGCTGCTGGAGGACGGCAAACTCGATGAGCTGGTCAGTGAGGCCCGCAGTCAGGCGGGCAGCCGCGACCCCGGCCGCGGTGGCCGCCGCGGCGAGGGAAGAAGTGAGGCAAGAAGTGAGGGGAGGGGCGAAGCACGAAGTGAGGGACGGGGTTCTCGCACCGACCGGAGCGCGAGGATTGACCCCTTCGCCCGTCCGAGCCGGCCCAAACCCGCGCCGGAACCGGTGGAGCCTGCCGCGCTCGAGCCCACGCCCGAACAGCCAGCTGCGGTCGAGGCCTCTGCGGAACCCGAGGCCAGCACGACCACCGCTGACGAACCGGCCACCCGCCAGGAGGACTGACGTCGATGGCACGGCCGAGGGTTCTCTCAGGGGTCCAGCCCACGGGCGCCCTTCACCTGGGCAACTGGCTCGGGGCCATCCGCAACTGGGTCGACCTCCAGGACAGCCACGACACCTTCTTCTGCGTGGTGGATCTGCACGCCATCACCGTGCCCCATGATCCGGCCACCCTGGCGGAGTCCACCCTCACCACGGCAGCGCTCTATCTGGCCTGCGGCATCGACCCGGCGAAATCGACCGTGTTTGTGCAGAGCCATGTGAGTGCCCACAGCGCCCTGTGCTGGCTGTTGAACTGCGTCACACCGCTCAACTGGCTCGAGCGGATGATCCAGTTCAAGGAAAAGGCCGTGAAACAGGGCGACCAGGTGTCCGCGGGCCTGCTGGATTACCCCGTGCTGATGGCCGCCGACATCCTGCTCTACGACGCCGATCTGGTGCCCGTGGGGGAAGACCAGAAGCAGCACCTCGAGCTGGCCCGCGACATTGCCCAGCAGAGGATCAACGCCCGTTTCGGCAGCCCTGGAGCCGACGGGGAACCTCGGCCGGTGCTGAAGGTGCCCGAGCCGATGATCCTCAAGGAGGGCGCCCGGGTGATGAGCCTCACCGACGGCCGCAGCAAAATGAGCAAGAGCGATCCCAACGAGGGCTCGCGCATCACGCTGCTGGATCCCCCCGAGCTGATCCGCAGGAAGATCAAGCGGGCCAGGACCGACGCCACGCTGGGGCTGGAGTTCGGCAACCCCGAGAGGCCGGAGGCCGACAACCTGCTCGGCCTCTATGCGCTGTTGAGTGGCAAGGGCCGCCGCGTTGCCGCCGACGAGTGTGCGGAGATGGGCTGGGGACGGTTCAAGCCCCTGCTCACCGAGGTGATGGTGGAGGCCCTTGCGCCCGTGCAGGAGCGATACCACACCTGGCGCCGTGATCCCGGCGCCCTGGAGCAGGTGCTGGCGGAAGGGCGCCAGCGGGCTGAAGCCGTGGCGGAAGCCACCCTGGAGCGCGTGCACCGCTGCCTGGGCTTCCTGCCGCCGCGCCCGCAGACCTGAGCAGCTCCAGCCGGCAAGGGCCAGCCAATCACCGAACCGTCCAGGCAGCCCTGGCCGAACCGGCATCAGAACGAAACCGTAGGCCAATCGCGGCCTTCTTCCTAGGCATTTCTGCCGATCCACGCCAAAACATCGTCCTCCCTCTCTTAACACTTTCAACAGGATCGATCAGCCGAACTGATCATTGGCTCCGCGCCTGAGGCCTGGTGGCCCGGCTGTCCCCCAGCTGCCGCTGGCTCCGCCAGGCCTGTGCGGGAGACCCTCGGGGAGGCGTCCTCACCACGATCCTGCTGCCTGCGCATAAGATGTGTCACTTGTCAACTCCCCAGCCAGGGGTGTGGCTGCGGCCCGGCACGGATCAGCAGGGTGTGGCGACTCGCCTGATCCCTGACTGACGACCCCCTTCCTCCAGACCGCGACCCGCCGTCCCCTGGCCATCGCCTTCTGCCTGGCAGCCGCGCTCCCCACCACCCTGGCGGCTTCCGCCGAGCTGCCCGGTGGCCCCGCCCGCCTGGACCCCGCCAAGAGCCAGCTGCCGGCGGCCACGCGCGTGGCGGTTCGGACCTCGGCAGGGCCCTTCACCATCACGCCGGAGCGCCGGGCGCTGCTGGACACCATCCGCTACGCCGAAGGCACCTGGAAAGACGGGCGGCCCGAGGGGTACCGGGTGCTGTACGGCGGCCAGCTGTTCCACAGCCTGGAGCGCCACCCGGAGATCACGGTGCGCCGCCGCTACACCAGCGCCGCTGCCGGGGCCTACCAGTTTCTGCCGCACACCTGGCGCGAGGTGTCCCGCCGCCTGGGCCTGCGCAGCTTCGAACCCCACAACCAGGACCAGGCCGCCCTGTACCTCGTGCAGCGTCGCCGTGCCCTGGGCCTGTTCGATCGGCAGGGACTCGGCGCCGAGGTGATGGCCCGTCTCGCCCCCGAATGGGCCTCGCTGCCGGCCCGCCACGGCGGCAGTTACTACGGGCAGCCGGTGAAGAGCGTGCAGGAACTCAGCCGCTTCTACCAGGGGGCCCTGGCCCGGGCCCGGCAGGCCGAGAGCAGGGTCCAGGCCTAGGGCCCGCCAAGGCCCGCTAGGGCTCGCGGTAGATCACCCTTCCGCGTTCATCGTTCCCCACATCGAGCAGGTGGGCATGGAGCAGGCGTTCGATCACGACCCGCAGCTCCTCACTCTCCAGCGCATCGCGCTCCTCCAGGCTGAGCACCGCGTCGTTGATGGTGAAGCCCCGTTCCCCCCGCTGGCGGGCCAGCAGGAGCAGCTGGCGTTCGGTGGACACCCCGGAGCGGCCGCGGCGCAGCAGAGGCAGGGTGTTGGCCTGCTCCACCAGTTCAGGCATCAGCCAGAGGTCAACGAGCTGGCCGATGAAACAGAGCCCGAAGGTCAGGAGATAGAGCGTGCCGCTCCATGGCTTGCGGGCATAGAGCCGTTGCACGCCGCAGACTCCCAACAGGCCCAGCGCCCAGAGCAGGTAGGCCATGCCGAGGTGACGGCGCTGCTCCAGGGCCATCAGCCGCGCGGTTCGGGGGGCAGCAGGCCGCCGGGCATGGCGGGAGGTTCGGGCCACACCATCGGCGGCAGGTCAACCCCGCTGCTGCGCAGCCGGGCGGACAGGGACCACAGCTGCATGACCAGCTGATGCCAGGGCGCCAACGAATCCATCCCCAGGGCCATGGGCACGGGAGCCGCCTGCCGCAGGCTGAGGGCCGCGGCCAGCTGGCCGTTCGCTTCGGCAAGCCGCTGGCGCAGGGCACGGCGGTCCTGGGGGGACATCACCTGGTCCGGGCAGAGATCCAGCAGCAGCTCGCCGCGGCTGAACCACACCCGGAAATCGGCCAGCAGCGACCCGAGCAGATGGTCGAGCAGATCGGCGGCGGGCTCCTGTGGTGATGAGGAGGGGCTCATGGGGCCAGCCTAGAAGGGCTGCGTAGGATCAGACTTCGCCGATCCTCGATCCCCCGTGCCCGCTTCCGCGCCCGCATCCCATCACCACCAGGATGCGACGGCGGCCGGCCCGGTGGATGGGGCACCGCTGGCTCTGCCGAAAACGAGCGAGAGCGAGCCCCTGCTGCGCATCCGCCACTCCATGAGCCATGTGATGGCCATGGCGGTGCAGAAGCTGTTTCCGAAGGCCCAGGTCACCATCGGCCCCTGGACCGAGACCGGCTTCTACTACGACTTCGACAGCCCCGACCCCTTCACCGAGGCCGACCTCAAGGCCATCAAGAAGGAGATGATCCGCATCATCAACCGCAAGCTGCCGCTCGAGCGGTTCGAGGTGAGCCGGGCCGAGGCCGAGGCGAGAATCCAGGCCCAGAACGAGCCCTACAAGCTCGAGATCCTGGCGGGCATCACCGAGCCCATCACGCTCTACACCCTGGGCGAGGAGTGGTGGGACCTGTGCGCCGGTCCCCACGTGGCCAACACCGGCGAACTGAACCCGAAGGCGTTCGAGCTGGAGAGCGTGGCGGGCGCCTACTGGCGCGGTGATGAAACCAGGGCCCAGCTGCAGCGCATCTACGGCACCGCCTGGGAAACGCCCGAGCAGCTGGCGGAATACCAGCGCCGCAAGGAGGAGGCCCTGCGGCGGGACCACCGCCGCCTCGGCACCGATCTGGACCTGTTCTCGATCGAGGACGAGGCCGGGGCTGGCCTGGTGTTCTGGCACCCCCGGGGCGCCCGCATGCGCCTGGAGATCGAGAACTTCTGGAGGGAGGCGCACTTCGCGGCCGGCTACGAGTTGCTCTACACCCCCCACGTGGCCGACATCGGCCTCTGGAAGACCTCGGGCCACCTCGACTTCTACAGCGAGAGCATGTTCGGGCCGATGCAGGTGGATGAGCGGGAATACCAGCTCAAGCCGATGAACTGCCCGTTTCACGTGCTCACCTACGCCAGCACGCTGCGCAGCTACCGCGAGCTGCCGATCCGCTGGGCCGAGCTGGGCACCGTGTACCGCTACGAGCGGCCTGGCGTGATGCACGGCCTGATGCGGGTGCGGGGCTTCACCCAGGACGACGCCCACGTGTTCTGCCTGCCGGAGCAGATCGGCGATGAGATCCTGCGGATCCTGGATCTCACCGAGCAGATCCTCTCCACCTTCGATTTCCGCAGCTACGAGATCCACCTCTCCACCCGCCCGGAGAAGTCGATCGGCGAGGACGCCGTGTGGGAGCTGGCCACCCAGGGCCTGATCGAGGCGCTCACCCGCAAGGGCTGGGCCTACAGGGTCGATGAGGGGGGCGGCGCGTTCTATGGCCCCAAGATCGACCTCAAGATCGAGGATGCCATCGGCCGGATGTGGCAGTGCTCCACCATCCAGCTCGATTTCAACCTGCCGGAGCGCTTCGCCCTGGAGTACGTGGCCGCCGACGGCACCCGGCAGCGGCCGATCATGATCCACCGCGCCATCTTCGGCTCGCTGGAGCGGTTCTTCGGCATCATGACCGAGAACTACGCCGGCGATTTCCCGTTCTGGCTGGCACCGGAACAGATCCGGCTGCTGCCCGTCACCGACGAGGTGCGGCCCTACGCCGAGGAGTTGCTGGGCCGGCTGCGCTCCGCCGGGGTGCGGGCCAGCATCGACCATTCCGGTGATCGCCTCGGCAAGCTGATCCGCAACGGCGAGCGGATGAAGATCCCCGTTCTGGGGGTGATCGGTGCCAAGGAGGCTGAGGCGGGAGCCGTGAGCCTGCGCAGCCGGCGCGATGGCGATCTGGGCTGCGTGGCGGCATCCATCCTGCTGGCCTCCGCCTGCCGGGCCAACCGGGAACGCGCCGCAAGGCTGATGCTGGAGACCACCGGCACCGCGGCGAGCTGACCGTGGATCCAGGCGGGCAGCCCACCACCCTGCTGGCGGGGGACATCGGCGGAACCAAGACCCTGCTGGCCCTTTACACCATGGGGGGCCAGCAGCTGGAGCTGGTGCACAGCCACCGCTACGTTTCGGCCGAGTGGCCCGACCTGGCGCCCATGGTGCGGGCCTTCCTGGGCAGCGAGCAGGTGCCGGCCGCCGCCTGCTTCGCCGTGGCCGGGCCGGTGGAGGGCGACCGCGCCCGTCTCACCAACCTGCCGTGGCAACTCTCGGAATGCGGCCTCAGCCGCAACACCGGCATCGGCCGGGTGGATCTGGTGAACGACTTCGCCGTGCTGATCTACGGCCTGCCGCACCTGGAGCCCCAGCAACAGGCCTGCATTCACGAAGGCTCCGCCCTGGCGGGGGAACCCCTGCTGGTGCTGGGGGCCGGCACAGGCCTGGGCGTGGCCTTCGGCCTGCCGGGACCGGAGGGCCTCACCGCCGTGGCCAGCGAGGCGGCCCATGCGGAATTCGCCCCGCGCACCCAGAAGGAGTGGGAGCTCAAGCAGTGGTTGCAGCAGGATCTGGCCCTCGAGCGCCTCTCGATCGAACGGGTGGTGAGCGGCACCGGCCTGGGCCATGTGACCCGCTGGCTGCTCCAGCGGCGGGACCCGGAGGGCTGCCACCCCCTGCGCCAGGCCGGGGACGACCTGCCTGCCGCCTCCGCGACAGCCGCCGCAGGGGGCGACCCCCTCGCGGGCGAGGCCCTGGCCCTCTGGCTGGAGGCCTACGGCAGCGTGTGCGGCGACCTGGCCCTGGGGGCCCTGGCCAGGGGCGGCATCTGGCTGGCGGGAGGCACCGCCGGCAAACTGCTGGAACCCCTGAGAAGCCACCGTTTCCGCCAGGCCTTTCTGGCCAAGGGGCGGCTGTCCCGCCTGCTGGAAGCGATCCCGATCACAGCGGTGATCGATCCGGCGATCGGCCAGTTCAGCGCCGCCTGCCGCGCCCGGATGCTGGTGGGCTGAGACACTGGGCCCAGTTGTGGACAGTCCCATGGTGCGCCCCCGCATCGGCCAAGGGGTCGTGGTGCACGTGCCCGCCACCACCGCCAACCTGGGGCCGGGGTTCGACTGCCTGGGGGCGGCGCTCGATCTCGACAACGTGTTCGAGATGCGCTGCATCGAGGGGGGCATCTCCCGCTTCGACCTCATCATCGAGGGACCTGAAGGTTCCCACCTGCGCGGCGGGCCGGACAACCTCGTGTACCGCTCCGCCCAGAGGGTGTGGAAAGAGGCCCAGGAGGAACCGGTGGGGCTCGAGGCGCGGGTGCGGCTGGCCGTGCCCCCCGCCCGGGGCCTCGGTAGCAGCGCCACGGCGATCGTGGCCGGCCTGATGGGGGCGAATGCCCTGGTGGGTGAGCCCCTCAGCAAGGAAAAACTGCTGGAGCTCGCCATCGACATCGAGGGCCACCCCGACAACGTCGTGCCCTCCCTGGTGGGAGGTCTGTGCATGACCGCCAAGGCGGCCTCCCACCGCTGGCGGGTGGTGCGCTGCGAGTGGTCGCCCGAGGTGGTGGCCGTGGTGGCCATCCCGGCGATCCGGCTCACCACCAGCGAAGCCCGTCGCGCCATGCCCAAGGCCATCCCGGTGGGAGACGCGGTGACCAACCTGGGGGCCCTCACGCTGTTGCTGCAGGGCCTGCGCACGGGCAACGGCGACCTGATCACCGACGGCATGCACGACCGGCTGCACGAGCCCTACCGCTGGGGCCTCATCGCCGGCGGCCGCCAGGTGCGGGAGGCCGCCCTCGAGGCCGGGGCGTGGGGGTGTGTGATCAGTGGCGCCGGTCCGAGTCTGCTGGCCCTCTGTCCGGGCGAGGCGGCCGAGGGAGTGCGGCGGGCCATGGTGCGGGCCTGGTACCACGCCGGGGTGGAATCCCGGGCGGAGGTGCTCCAGGTGCAGCAGGAGGGCAGCCACTGGCAGCCCCTCCCCGACCGGGTGACGGCCCCGGGCGGCGCAAGCTGAGCAGCCTGGACTGAGTACATCTACCCAGTGACCATCGCGAGACTGATAAGTTGCACCACAACGTCATGGGGATCGGGATGGACGCGAATCTGGCTCTGCTGGCCGCGTCCATCCCGCCCCCTGCCGGGACCATGGCCACGCCCGAGCCGTTGAACGGAGCCCTGGCCGCCGCCGCCGCCTTCCCCTGGCTCAGCCTGATCGTGCTGCTGCCGGCGGCCATGGCCCTGCTGATGCCCCTGCTGCCGGGCGATGGCAGCGATCCCCGCTGGCCCCGCACCCTGGCCCTGGGAACCCTGCTGGTGGATCTGGTGCTGATGCTGGTGTGCTTCAGCCAGCGGTTCGACGGCAGCAGCAGTGGCCTGCAGCTGGTGGAGCGGGTCAGCTGGGTGCCCGCCCTCGGTCTGGAATGGTCGCTGGGGGCTGACGGGCTGTCGGCACCGCTGGTGGTGCTCTCGGGCCTGGTGACCCTGCTGTCGGTGGCCGCCAGCTGGAACATCAACCGCAAGACCCGCCTCTACTTCGCCCTGATGCTGGTGCAGGCCTCCGCCCAGGGCCTGGTGTTCCTCTCCCAGGACTTCCTGCTCTTCTTCCTGGCCTGGGAGCTGGAGCTGGTTCCGGTGTACCTGCTGATCGCCATCTGGGGCGGTCAGCAGCGCCAGTACGCCGCCACCAAGTTCATCCTCTACACCGCCACCGCGTCGCTGCTGATCCTGGTGAGCGGCCTGGCCCTGGCCTTCTCGGGCGACAGCTTCAGCTTCAACCTCTCGGAGCTGGCAGCCCGCAGCCCGGGAGGCGTGTTCGGCCTGCTCTGCTACGCCGGTTTCCTGATCGGCTTCGGCGTGAAGCTGCCGATGTTCCCGCTGCACACCTGGCTGCCCGATGCCCATGGGGAGGCGAACGCGCCGGTGTCGATGCTGCTTGCCGGGGTGCTGCTCAAGATGGGCGGCTACGCCCTGATGCGCTTCAACGTGCAGATGCTGCCCGAAGCCCATCTCACCCTGGCCCCGGCCCTGATCGTGCTGGGCATCGTCAACATCGTGTACGGCGCCCTCAATGCCTTCGCCCAGGACAACGTGAAGCGGCGCATCGCCTGCAGCTCGGTGAGCCACATGGGCTTCGTGCTGCTGGGCATCGGCGCCGTCGACGCGCTCGGCATGAGCGGGGCGATGCTGCAGATGATCAGCCACGGCCTGATCGCCGCCGCCATGTTTTTTGTCACGGGCGTCTTCTACGAGCGCACCAAGACCCTCTCGATCCCCAACATGGGCGGCCTGGCCAAGGTGCTGCCCATCACCTTCGCCTTCTTCCTGGCCAGCTCGCTCGCCTCCCTGGCCCTGCCGGGCATGAGCGGCTTCGTGAGCGAGATCACCGTGTTTCTGGGCATCACCGCCAACGACGGCTTCACCATCGGCTTCCGCGTGATCACCATCGTGCTCGCCGCCATCGGCCTGGTGCTCACCCCGGTGTATCTGCTCAGCCTGTGCCGCAGGGTGTTCTTCGGTCCCAGGATTCCGGCGCTGGCGGTGGTGGGCGACATGAAGCCCCGCGAGCTGCTGATCGGGCTCACCCTGCTGGTGCCCACCCTGGTGATCGGCTTCTGGCCGCGGGTGGCCATCGACTTCTACGAAGCCAGCACCAATGCCCTGGCCACTCAGCTGGCGAGCGTCACCAGCCTCACGCTGGGGCGGTTGCCCGCCCTGGGCTGAACCACGGCCCCGGCGTTCATCCGCTGGAATGGCTCCAACCGAATCCCGTGGATGGGCAACGCCACCGCTCTTCAGCCCCTGCTCGCCGGCCGGGGACTGCCGGCCTTCGAAGCGATCACGCCTGAGCAGATCAGCCGTGCCATCCCCCAGCTGCTGGAGGAGCTCCACACTGAGCTCACAGCGCTGGAGAGTCGGCTCGAGGAGCAGCTGGCCCAGCCCGCCTGTCAGCTGAGCTGGGACGCCGTGATGGACCCGCTGCAATGGCTGGGGGAACGAATGCGCTGGAGCTGGGGGGTGGTGAGCCACCTCCACGGGGTGTGCAACAGCCCCGAGCTGCGCGAGGCCTACCAGCAGCAGCAGCCGGCGGTGGTGGCCTTCGGCAGCCGCGCCGGTCAGAGCCGCCCGATCTACCGCGCCCTGGAGCGGCTGTCCAGCCAGCACGCGGCCAGCCAGCCGGGCGAGCCCCAACACCTCGATGCCACCCAGCTGCGAATCCTCGAGGCCGAGCGCCTGGACATGCAACTGCGGGGTGTGGGGCTGGAGGGGGCCGAGCAGGAGGCCTTCAATGCCGCCACGGCCGAGCTGGCCAGCCTCGCCAATACGTTCGGCAACCACGTGCTCGATGCCACCAACGGCTGGAGCCTCACCCTCACCAGCGAGGAGGAACTGGCGGGCCTGCCGGCGAGCCTGCGGGAGCTGCTGGCCCAGGCCGCCCGCGAAGCGGGTGAGGAGGGCTGGCGCCTGGGGCTGGACATGCCCCGGGTGATGCCGTTCCTCAAGTACAGCCAGCGGCGCGACCTGCGCGAGCAGGTGTACCGGGCCCATGTGAGCCGGGCCGCCAGCGGCGATCTCGACAACGGCCCGCTGATCGAACGGATCCTCACCCTCAAAAGGGAGCAGGCGCGCCGCCTGGGCTACGCCGACTGGGCCGAGGTGAGCCTGGCCACCAAGATGGCCGGCTCCGTGGCGGAGGTGGAGCAGCTCCTGGAGGAGCTGCGGGCCGCGGCATTCCCGGTGGCCGAGGCGGAGATCGAGGCCCTCAAGGCCTGCGCCCGGCGCCATGGCGCCCCCGAAGCCGACGATCTCAGGCCCTGGGACGTGAGCTACTGGGCCGAGGTGCTCCGCCAGGAATCGTTCGAGCTCGATGCCGAGGCCCTGCGCCCCTGGTTTCCGCTGGAGCAGGTGCTGCAGGGCCTGTTCGGCCTCTGCCAGCGGCTCTTCGACATCCGCATCGTGAGCACCGAGGGGGAGGCCCCCCTGTGGCACCCCGATGTGCGCTACTTCCGGGTGCTGGATGCCGGCAGCGGATCGCCGCTGGCCGGGTTCTACCTCGATCCCTACAGCCGGCCCGGCAGCAAGCGCGGTGGCGCCTGGATGGATGAGTGCCTGGGCCGCTCCCGCACCCCATCCGGAGAGCCCGTGCTGCCGGTGGCCTACCTGGTCTGCAACCAGAGCCCGCCGGTGGGCGACACCCCGAGCCTGATGACCTTCGAGGAGGTGGAGACCCTCTTCCACGAATTCGGCCATGGCCTGCAGCACATGCTCACCACCGTGGAGCGTCCCCAGGCGGCCGGGATCAACAACGTGGAGTGGGATGCGGTGGAGCTTCCCAGCCAGTTCATGGAGAACTGGTGCTACGACCGCGCCACGCTGATGGGCATGGCGCGCCACTGGCAGAGCGGCGAGCCCCTGCCGGAGAGCGAATACGGCAAACTGCTGGCGGCCCGCACCTTCATGGGGGGCACCGCCACCCTGCGGCAGGTGCACTTCGCCCTCACCGACCTGCGGCTCCACAGCCGCTGGACACCGGAATGCGGCCAGAGCCCGGAGCAGCTGCGCCGCGAAATTGCCCGCACCACCACGGTGCTGGAGCCGATTCCGGAGGATGCCTTCCTCTGCGCCTTCAGCCACATCTTCGCCGGTGGCTACGCGGCCGGCTATTACTCCTACAAGTGGGCGGAAGTGCTCAGCGCCGATGCCTTCGGCGCCTTCGAGGAGGTGGGGCTGGAGCAGGAGGAGGCCATCGTGGCCACCGGGCGCCGCTTCCGCGACACCGTGCTGAGCCTGGGGGGCAGCCGCTCCCCGGCGGAGGTGTTCGAGGCGTTCCGGGGCCGCCAGCCCAGCAGCGAGGCCCTGATCCGCCATTCGGGTCTGAGCTCGGTGGCGGCCGCCGCCGGCTGAGCTGCGCCGATGCCGCCGCAGGCCCTTGGGCAGGATGGGGCGATGGAGTCCTCCATGACCGACCTGCGCGGCATCGCCGAACACTTCGCCCTGCCGGCGGCGGTGACCAGCGTGGAACCCCTGGGCAACGGCAATGTGAACGACACGTTCCGGGTGGAGACGGCTGGCGGCCAGCGTTTCGTGCTGCAGCGGCTCAACACCCACGTGTTCCCCCGCCCGGAGCTGGTGATGGCCAACATCGTGGCGCTGAACCGCCACGTGGCCGGCCGAGGGGCACCGTCCGGGCCGCAGAGGGAGCGCTGGGAACTGCCCGAAGCGATCCCGCTGCGGGCTGAGGCAGCGGAGTCCCACGGCGAGCCCGGCGGGCAGGCGTTTCAGCTGGAAGTCCCGAGCGGAGTGTGGCGCCTGATCAGCCACGTGGATCAGGCCACCACCCACGACACGGTGCTCAGCCTCGACCACGCGGCCGAACTGGGGCGGGGCCTGGGCACCTTCCACCGGCTGATCCACGACCTGCCCTGCGCCCAGCTGGCCGACACCCTGGAGGGGTTCCACATCACACCGGCCTACCTGGCCAGCTACGAGCGGGTGCGGGCCAACCTGCAGAGCAGCTCCCCGGAGCGGCGGTTCGACGCCGACGAGCGCCACTGCATCGCCTTCGTGGAGCAGCGCCGGGACCTGGCAGGGGTGCTGGAGCAGGCCAAGGCTGCCGGGGTGCTGCAGCTGCGGCCGATTCACGGCGATCCGAAGGTGAACAACGTGATGCTGGATGCCACCAGCGGCCGCGCCGTGGCCCTGGTGGATCTGGACACGGTGAAGCCGGGCCTGGTGCACTACGACATCGGCGACTGCCTGCGCTCCGGCTGCAATCCGGCAGGGGAGGAATGCCGCGACCTGGACGCTGTGGTGTTCGATCTCGACCGCTGCCGCGCCATCCTGGACGGCTATCTGGACCAGGCCCGGGGATTCCTCACCCCCCCGGATTTCGACCATCTCTATGTGGCGGGGCGACTGATCAGCTTTGAGTTGGGCCTTCGGTTCTTCACCGATCACCTGGCCGGCAACCGCTATTTCAAGGTGAGCCATCCGCGCCACAACCTGGAGCGGGCCCTGGTGCAGTTCCGTCTCACCGAGAGCATCGAGGCCCAGGAGCCTGCCATCCGGGCCGTGATCGAGGAGCTGCGCTGATGGAACGGCAGGTGTTCGCGCTCGTTCCCTTCGAGGCGGCTGCGCCGGCCGTCACCATCGGTGGCCGGCTCCGGGTGGGCGCCGCCGAGCCGGGCGGCACCGGGCTGGTGCTGGAGCTGACATTCGACGTGCGCAGCCAACCTGAGCACCATGGCCTCGCCGGCCTGGCCCTGCCCCGGCCACCGGCCGGCGTCGCGGGCGGGCCCGGCGAGGGCGCACGGCGCGACGGCCTGTGGGAGCACACCTGCCTGGAATGCTTCCTGGCTCCCGCCGGCCAGCCCCACTACCTGGAGTTCAACCTCGCTCCGGATGGGGCGTGGAACGTCTACGCCCTGGATGCCTACAGGCAGGGACTGCGTCCGGCGGCGGAGTACCGCAGCCTGCCCTTCCACTGCCGGATCGGCCCTGAAGCCCTCCAGCTGGAGCTGCGCTGCCCGCTGCCTTCCAGCTGGCACGGGGTGAGGGCGATCGACTGGCAGGTGAGCGCCGTGCTGGAGAACCTGGATGGCGGCCTGAGCCACTGGGCCCTGCGCCATCCCGCCGCCGCCGCCGACTTTCACGACCGGCGGCAGTGGAGCCGGGGAGAGCTGTTGTGATCCCCCGACTGCGTTGAGCGCCGCAAGCGGGCCACCGGCTCCGCAGGGGCGCTTCGGGATCGTGGTGGTGCACCGCTCCGCCAGTCCCTACCTGGCGGTGTGCCTGCAGCAGGCGCGCCGCACCAATCCGGGGGTGCCGATCGTGCTGGCGGGTGATGCCAGCAATGCCGGCATTGCGGTGGACCGCTTCGTGGCGATCGACAGCCTGCCCCGCAGCCCTGGCTACGAGCGGTTCCTGCGCGACTACCGCCACCACAGCCCCTCCCAGAGTCTGCTGTGGGAGCGCTTCTGCATCGAACGCTGGTTCGTGCTGCTGGCCGTGATGGAACGGGAGGGGCTCGATCGCGTGCTGGCCCTCGATTCGGATGTGCTGCTGTTCTGCGACGCCGCCGAGGAAGCCATGCGCTGCAGCGCCTATGCCGTGGCCCTGAACCACTGGGACCAGCACCGGGCCCTGCCCCACTGCACCTTCATCCAGCAACGGGAGGCGCTCGAGGAGTTCTGCAGCCTGGTGAGTGCCACCTACGCCAGCGAAGCCAGCCTGGAGACCCTGAAGCGGCGCAACCAGAAGAAGCTGGGCCGCCACTGGATCTCCGACATGTCGCTCTGGCATGCCTGGACCCTGGCCACCGACCGGCCGGTGCTGATCCGCGAGCGCCTGGGCACCGATGGGGCGATCTACGACAGCTGCATCGAGCACATCCGCGGCTTCGAGGCGGTGAATCCCCTGCCGCTGCTGGTGCGCCCCTGGAAACGGCTGGTGTTCGAGAACGGCTGCGCCTACGCCTTCCGCCGGGACAACGGCCAGCGGCTGCGGCTGCTGTGCGTGCACTACCACGGCCGTTTCAAGGCCCTGATGGCCCGCCATGCCCGCGGCCAGGCCGATGGGCTGGGGGCAGCCCTGGTGCTGCTGCGCCTGAAGCTGGCGGCGCTGCCGCTGAAGGTGATCCGGGCCTGGCAGGGCTATGCCCGGCGCCAGACCGGACGACGCTGAGACCACGGAACGAGGGCGGCGGCGAGCTTCCGGGCTCCCCCAGGGGCGGCAACCCCTGTCAGGAAGCCTCCTGCACCGCTGCAGGATCCCTGCTGGGCATCAGAACCTGCCCCAGGGCGGAGCGGTGGAGCACAGGGACAGCCGGAGAGGTGGCATGGCGCGCGGCGAAATGGACACGGGTGCGCCCATCCAGTCGCTGCGCGAGCGAGATGGCCTCCCCGGTGCTGGTCGGGGAGATCACCACCCGCAGCACACTCCCCGGGCAGGCCTCCAGCACCCGTTGCAGCTCGGCCGGTTGGTGGAACGCATAACGGCTCCACCAGCTGTCCGCCCGCAGGATGGAGAGGCACGAGACGGACCCCGCCAGCACGCAGAGCAGCAGCACCATCCCACCCACGGCGCGGCTGCTTCTGGAGGCGATCAGCCCCCAGATGGCTGCGGCCACCAGAAGCTGAACGCCAAGGAGACCCGGGAGGAGGTAGCGCGTGGTGAGGGCATGGCGTCCACCGCTCAGCAGATCGGCGCTCTCGAGGGCCAGCAGATTCACGGCCGGCAGCAGCACCAGCAGCAGCCAGTCGCCACCGCCGCGGCGCGCCAGATGGTGGGCACCGGCCAGCGCCAGACCCAGCAGAACCGGCAGCACCAGCCAGGGCCACCACGGCGGTGGTGGGGCGCCCAGGTCCAGAAAGGGAGCACTCCAGTGCAGGCTGCGGATCAGGGGCCCGGAGGCGGGTGGGGCCGCGGTCCGCAGCCAGGCCGTGTGGCTGAGCAGGGCATGCAGCCGCAGGCCCATCACCGACAGCCAGGGAAGAAAGCCCAGCAGCGCCAGGGCAGTGGCGCCTGCCCAGCGGCGGCGCTGGGCGCGGTGCCGCCCCGCGAGCAGGGCGTGGAGGCCGTGGCTCAGGGGAACCACCAGAAAGATCAGGCTGGTGTAGAGGCCGGCCAGCAGGCTGAGCACGTAGCCCCAGAACAGCCTGGGGCCGGGCAGCCGCCGCAGGCGCAGGTAGGCCGCGCAGGCAAGGGCGCTCAGCAGCAGCAGCAGGCTGTAGGGCCGTGCCTCCTGGGCGTAGAGCAGGTGCAGGGGCGAAACGGCGGTGGTCACGGCGACCACGGCGGCGAGCCCCCGCTGGCCGGAAGCCTCCCGGCCTAGCCAGGCCATGGCAGGCAGGGTCAGCAGGCTGAACAGGGCGGAGAGCTGCCGCACCCGGGCCATCGCGTCACCGGAGGCCTCACGCACCAGCCGGGCCAGCAGGAAGTAGAGGGGGGGATGTTCCGGGTGCCGGACCAGCTGCCGCAGCGTGGCCGCCCAGCCGTGGTCGGGGGAGAGGTGAAGAAAACGCTGCAGGTCGCCTGCCTTCAGCGTGGTGGACGGCACCGCAAGCCGGGCGATCTGCTCCTGGGGAAAGCCTGCCGTGCGCAGCGCGGTGTGCACTTCGTCATGGGAGAGCCAGTGCTGGGCCGGGTTGTGGAAGCGCAGCACGGCCGCCACGACCAGCAGTGCCAGGAGGGCCCAGCTCCAGGGGGATCGGCCAGGGCTCAAGGCGACGCCTGCTCAAAGGAAGCTGGGAACCAGTCTGAGGACAACGCTGCAGCAGGACAGCACGGCACCCCACCAGGTTGCCGTGGACGCCGGGGCTGCCGGGGCGCGGACGGACTGCTGGACGTGCTCCCGGCCCAACGGGGCCGGGCGGATGCCTCAGCCTCAGCCGGCCTGCTGCTGCACCAGGGCCACGGAGGCCTCCAGTGCCTGGCGGGAGAGCAGCAGCATCCGGGCCTGGCTGGAGGCGATCGCCTCCAGCGGGCAGGTCTCCAGGCAGCGGCGCATCACGGCGGCGAGCTGGTCGCTGCTGCAGGCCTCGGCGTTGAACAGATGGGGCCAGCCGGTGCGGCCGAGCACCTCGGTGAGCTTGCCGCCGCCGGCGATCTGATCCACCGCGATCACGGGCACGCCGGCGGCCAGGGCCAGCAGCGAACCGTGCAGGCGGGTGGTGAGCACCAGATCCACCGCCTCGAAGCCGGCCTGGATCCGGGCCGGGGTGTTGGTCGCCGAGAGCACGGTGTCGATCGGCAGCACCGGCCCGGGGTGGTCGGCCAGAACCTGCTGGAACAGGTCCGCCGCCGCCGCCGAGCGGTCCCTTGCCGGTCCGTAGTCCTTCTGGGGCCCGCGCAGGCAGAGGCCGATGCGGGCACCGGCCAGGCTGGCCGGGCGCGGACGCTCGAGGGCCGGACGGCAGTGGCCGATGGCCAGATCGAAGAAGGCGGGCTCCCTGCCGTCGCGGGCCACCACCCCCTCGAGCAGGGCGTTGAGGGGGTCCTGGCGCTCGAGGATCGACACCCCGGCGGCGAGCTTGCGGGTTGGGCCGCAGGCCGACAGCAGGCGCCGGAGCCGCTTGGTCATCACCAGCGGTCCGCAGACGAACACCAGGGTGCGCAGCTGGCCGGCCAGCCGCCACGGCCGGCGGATCGCCAGATGGGTGGGGAGCGCATGGCGGGGATGGGACAGCACGGTGTGGGGCACCCCGGCCGCCAGCAGCGCGGCGGAGAGGTTCTCCACCGCCAGGAGGTCTCCCAGGGTGGCGCCCCGGGGCCAGCTGCCCCACCACACGAGGGCCACCGGAGAACAGGCCGGGGGCTGGCGCCAGCCCCGCAGCCCGGCGGGCAGCAGTCCGGTGAGCCGGGGGCGGCCAGGTTCAGCCATGGGGCGCCTCCCCGGGGGAGGGGAATCCCGGGCCGGGGGGCCAGTGGCGGCTGCGGCGCACGGCCACCACGCCGGTGAACCCCGGCACGGGGGCGGCGCACTTGCGCAGCTCCAGCCGCACCGGCACCGCCCCGTAGAGGGCCTCGACCCGGCTGAGGATGCGCTCGCTGAAGTGCTCCAGGGTGAGGCACTCTGTGCGGGGGGCCAGCCGCTGCAGGTCCGCGATCAGGCGGCTGTAGTCAAGGCTGGCGGCCAGGGCGTCGTCGCGGCCGGCCTGGCGCAGATCGGCAGCGAGCACCACATCGAGCTCGAACCACTGCCCCCGTTGCCGCTCCTGCTCCAGCACCCCCACGTGGGCCCAGAGGCGCAGGCCCCGCACCACGATCTGATCGGTGCTCACAGGGGCAGGGCGCGGTGGGTGAAGGCGCGGACCCCCGTGGCGTAGTCGGCGGCGATGTGCCCCTCCCCCCGCAGGCGGTAGCGGTAGGTCACCAGGCCTTCGAGGCCCACCGGCCCGCGGGGGGGAAGGGTCTGGGTGCTGATGCCCACCTCGGCGCCGAAGCCGTAGCGGAAGCCGTCGGCGAAGCGGGTGCTGCAGTTGAGGAACACACCGGCACTGTCCACCGCCGCCAGGAAACGATCGGCCGTCGCCGCGTCGGTGGTGCAGATCGCATCGGTGTGGCGGGATCCGTAGCGGCGGATGTGCTCCAGGGCGTCCTCGAGGTCGTCCACCACCTTCACCGCCAGGATCAGATCGGAGAACTCGCTGCCCCAGTCCTGCTCCCGGGCGGCCACGCCCACCCCCAGGGACTGGCTGGCCGCATCGCCGCGCAGCTCCACCCCCGCCTGCTCGAAGGCGGGAATGGCCAGCGGCAGGAAGCTGGCGGCGATCGAGCGGTGCACCAGCAGGGTTTCGATGGCGTTGCACGCCGCCGGATACTGGGTCTTGGCATCGAGGGCCACCCGCAGGGACTGGGTCCCATCGGCGGCCGCGTCCACGTAGAGGTGGCACACCCCGTCGGCGTGGCCCAGCACGGGGATGCGGGTGTTCTCCTGGATGAAGCGCACCAGGGCATTGGAGCCGCGGGGGATGATCAGATCCACCAGGCCATCGAGCTTCAGCAGGGCCAGGCTCTCCTCCCGGCTGGTGAGCAGCGCCAGGGCCTCCGGCGCCACGGCGCTGCGGCCCAGCCCGGCCTGCAGGGCCTGGAGAATGGCCGCGCAGCTGCGGCTGGCCTCGCGGCCTCCCTTGAGGATGGCGCCGTTGCCGGAACGGATCGCCAGGGAGGCGATCTGCATCACCGCATCCGGCCGGGCCTCGAAGATCACCCCCACCACCCCCAGCGGCACGGTGAGGCGCTCCAGCACCAGGCCCTGATCCAGCTCGGTGTGGAGCTGCCGCCGGCCCACCGGATCCGGCAGCGCGGCCACCTGGCGCACGCCGGCGATGGCACCATCGAGCTTGGCGGCATCCAGCTTCAGGCGGGCCACCAGGGCCGGTGCCAGGCCATCGGCGGCCGCGGCCTCCAGATCCGCCTGGTTGGCGGCGAGGATCGCGGCGCGGGCCTGCTCGAGCGCTTCGGCCATGGCGAGCACCGCCTGGCGGCGCTCGCCATCGGCGCACTGACCCAGGGCCATGGCGCTGCGGCGCACCGTGGCGGCCCGCTGCAGCAGCTCGGGACTGGGATCGGGAACGGAAGCCCCAGGGGCTGCGGAACCCGGGGAGGCTGACCCCGACGGGGTGGAGCCGGACGGTGGGGTGGCGGTGACAGTCATGCCCCCATCATCCCAACCGGAGCGGGGCCAGACGCTCGAACGCCAGCCGCGCTGCCCCCAGCCGGCCGGCCCCGTTGCCCAGGGCGCAGCGTTCGATCCGCAGACCCTCGCGGCTCACCGCCAGAACCCGCTGCTCCACCTGCTCCCACACCGCCGGCAGGAAGTGGTGGCTGGCGCCACTGAGACCGCCGCCGAGCAGCACTAGTTCGGGGGTGAGCACGTAGAGAAGCGAGCTGAGCCCGATGCCGAGCAACCGCCCATAGGCCTGCCACACCGCCAGGGCCTCGGCATCGCCCCCATCGGCGCGGCGGCAGAGCTCGCGGGGATCCAGGCCGCTGAGCCGGCCCAGACCACCGATGCTGCAGTAGCTCTCCAGGGAACCACGGTTGCCGCTGTTGCAGGGGGGGCCCTCCGGCTGGATCCCGATCAGGCCGGGCTCGGCCGCCGCCCCCCCATGGCCGGTGAACAGCCGGCCGCCCAGCAGCACCGCCCCACCCACCCCCGTGCCGAGGGTGAGCAGCAGCACATCGGCGCTGCCGCGGGCGGCGCCCTGCCAGAGCTCGCCGATCACCGCACAGTTGGCGTCATTGGCCAGGGTCACCTGCCGCTGGAGCAGCGGCTCGAGCCAGTCCGCCAGGGGCACATCGCGCCAGCCCGGCAGGTTGATGGCGATGCGGGCCCGGCGGCAGGTGCGGTCGCTCGGGCCGGGATGCCCGATGCCCACCCGGTCGGCGCGGCTGTCCGGGTCGATCGCCGCCACCGCCTCGGCGATCGCCGTGGTCACGGCCCCGGGCACGGCGGGCTGGGGGGTGGGGCACACGGCCTCGGCCAGCAGGGTGCCCGCAGCGTCGAAGCGGCCGAGCTTGATGGCGCTGCCGCCCAGGTCCACGCCGATGGCCTGGGGAAGCGGGGAGCGCTCCGCGGTGGACGGATCCATCTCAGAAGCGGAAGAACACCTGCAGCTGGGTCTGCCACACCCCCTGGGTGTCGACCGATCCCTGCAGGTTGATCAGTTCGGAGGCCTTGAAGTTGAGGTTCAGCTGGGGGGGCACATCGGAGCGGTTGGGGGCCGCGAGCACCGAGGCATTGAAGCGCTCGGTGATGTCCAGGCCGATCTCCGAGCCGAGCACCAGCTGGGGGGGCACCCGCCCGGAACGTCGCTCCGAGCCGCTGCCCACCGTCTGGTTCACGTAGGCCGGATACAGGGCGAAGCTGAGCCGCTGGTTGAAGGCGTCGCTGAGCGTGCCGAGCAGGGGGGAGAGCAGCGACTGGCCCACCACCGTGGCCAGGGCCGCCCCGGCGCCCGATCCGCTGAGGCCCGCCAGGGAGTTGCCGCCGATCAGGGCCAGCAGCCGGTCCTCCGGCAGCGGCGGGCTGCTGCGCAGGCTGATCGTGTCGGCGAGGCGGTCGGCCGGGCCGCTCACCGACAGATACACGCGCACCAGGTTGAGCTGGTCGAGGGAGTTGGTGCCTCCCTGGGCTTCGATCTCCGCCAGCGACGGCGCGTAGGAGCCGCTCGTGCCCAGGCCGCCCACCTGCAGGCTGTCGGACACCCTCGTGCGCAGGGCGATGTCCACGTAGGGGATCAGGCCGGCGGAGGGGGTGAACACGGCCACGTTCGGAGCATCGGGATCGAGGCTGAAGGTGGTGGTGAACAGGGTGAGCCGGCCCCGCTTGAGCCGCACCACCCCCCGGGCCTCCAGCGTGGGATCCAGACGGCCGTTGATGGTGAGCACCCCTTCGGAGGCGAAGCTGGCCAGGTTGGGCACCCCCACGGTGAGGTCCGGTCCGAGGGTGAGGCGCAGGTTGTCGAAGCCCACGACGCTGTACCGGGGCAGCAGATCCCGCAGGCTGGCGCTGGCCTCGCTCTCCACGCCCGGGCCGTAGAGCACCAGAGGTCTCTCGAACGTCCAGCCATCGAGCGCCAGCTTGGGCACGCTGTCGCCGCCGGCAGGACCCACCTCGGCAGGCTGGACGTCGATGGAGCCGCGGGCCACGGCCAGGTCGCCACTGAGGTCCAGCGCCGCCAGGCTGCCGGAGACCACCAGGGTGCCGTCCGCCTCCGCCTTGACCCGTGGCAGGGCGAAGGGCACGTCCTTCAGCACGATCTGGAGGCGGGACGGTTCCTTGGCCTCGGTCACGGCCGGCTCCAGCAGGCCGAGGCTGCCGGTGCCACTCAGCGTGCCGCTCTTGCCCACCTTGGCCGTGAGTTCCTGGAGGAACAGCTGCTCGAAGTCGAACAGCACCGTGGCCTGCAGGTCTTCCACGGTCTGGCCCGCCAGGAT
The DNA here is from genome assembly GCF_900088535.1 of Cyanobium sp. NIES-981. Taxonomy (NCBI): domain Bacteria; kingdom Bacillati; phylum Cyanobacteriota; class Cyanophyceae; order Synechococcales; family Prochlorococcaceae; genus Cyanobium; species Cyanobium sp. NIES-981. The sequence goes on from NZ_LT578417.1 coordinate 666,134, forward strand.
GAGATCCCCGTCGCGGAAGCGCAGGAAGCCGTTGGCGATCGGCCGGTTGAGGCTGCCGCGCACCAGAAGCTGCAGATCGGCACCGCCCTTGCGCCACTCCACACCGGGGCCAGCCAGTTCGCTCAGGAAGCGCAGGCCGTCGTCGCGGCTGGCCAGGCGCAGCTCCATGCCGTCGGTGTCGGGGTTGAGGGGCAGGCTGCCGGCCAGCTCGATGTTGCTGGAGGCCCCCTCCGCCTTGACAGCCAGATCCAGGGTCATGGTGTCGTCGGCCACCGCCACGGCCCCCCGTTCCAGGGTGAGGGGCGTCTCCCCCACAACCGCGCCGTCGAGGGCCATCGCGATCGAAAGTTCCGGCTCGGCCCCTCCCAGCCGGTAGGTGCCGCTGGCGCCCAGGCTGCCGCGCAGGCCGGCCGGCACGGGGGTGAGCAGGGCCAGCAACGCCAGCGGCAGCCCCGAGAACGAGAGTTCCCCGGCACCCAGCCGGAACGGACCCCGGAGCTGCAGACGCACGGGCTCGCCCGTGAGGGCCAGGTCCTCGTCCAGGCCGGGCAGCCAGAGATGGCCGTCCACGCGCAGGTCGGCGCGGGTGTCCACCAGCCTGGGCCCCTCCAGGGTGGCCTCCAGGTTGAAGCGGGCCGAGAGCTTCTCGAGCCGCTCAGCGGTGCTCAGGCCGGTGAGGGAATCCCGGCGGGCTCCCTGCAGCGCGGCGCGGGCCCGGTCCAGAGCCGCCAGCTGACCATCCAGGCTCCCCCCCAGGGTATCGATCAGCAGGGTGCCCAGATCCATGGCGGATCCCTGGGCAATCGGCGCCTCCCCCTGCCAGCGCGGCCAGGCATCCAGCATCTGGCGCACCAGCGGATCCCGCAGGTTCTGGCCGCTGATCGTGGCCCGGAAGGGCCCCTTCCAGCTGCCGCGCCAGTCGATCGCGATCCGGCCGGAGCTGAGGGGCTCCACCGCAAGACGGGCCTCGTAGCGGCGTTCGTTGTACTTGCCCTCGATGGTGGCAGTGCGCGCCCACACACCCAGCAGCACCGGGTCCTCCAACCGTGCCGCTCCCCGGAAGGCCAGGGGCTGCAGTTCCAGCTCCCCGCTGCCGCTGAGGGTGCCCTGCAGGGGCTGGCGCTGGCTGCGGGGGCCCAGGGTGAGCAGGAGACCTTGGAGGGGGAAGGTGGCGGCAGTCCAGCGGTAGAGCCGGGGGGTGCCCCGCAGGGTCAGCTCGCCACCCCCGCGACGCAGCAGCACCGAGCGGGGCACCCAGCGGCGGTCGAGGCTGGCCTCGAGCACGGCGACCTCTGCCGCGCCGGCGGCCTCCATGGCCAGCCTCCCACCGCCGGCAGGATCGCCGAACCAGTTGCCCACCCAGGTTTCCGACACCCGCAGCGGACCCGCCCCCGGACGGCTCACCTCCAGGTCGAAATCCGGGGTGAGGCCCGTGAGCGGGCCTCGGATGGAGCCGCGGGCCTGCAGCACACCCTCCAGACTGGTGCCGACCAGCGCGCCCAGCTTCGGCAGGGGGTAGTCCCGCAACGCCAGGCGCAGATCCAGAGAACCGAAACGGGGCGACTGGCCGGGTTGGAGCCGCAGGGGCAACGAGCCGCTGGCCGTGAGGTGATCGCTGCGGAAACGCTCCAGCCGCAGCTCCTGGCCCTTCCAGCGGAGCTGTCCGCTCCAGCCGCCCAGTACGGGGTTGGCCGCCTGGCGCAGGTCCGTCTCCACCAGCGGGGTGGGCCAGGCACCCTCCACCCGCAGCCGGCCGGTCACCGCATCGCCGATCAGGTTCAGCGGCGTGCCCGGCGGCAGGGGCAGGTCCGCCGGCAGCAAGCGCCAGTCCCCGCGCAGGCTCAGCCGGCGGCCCACCTCGCCGCTGGCCCGCAGCCAGGACCCGCGCCGGCGGATCTCGAGGGTGTCGACCGCCAGCTGCTGGCGGTTCCAGCGCGCCTTCAGACCCACCCGCCCCGCCAGCTCCCCCCAGCGCCAGTCGGTGGTGGGGAGCGAGAGGCTGTCGCCACGGCAGCGCAGCAGTGGATCGCTCACCCCGAACGGCGGATTCGAGCCCGGCGCCTGCCACAGCACCTGGCGCAGGCGCAGCTCGCCCTGGCAATCCGGCCGCCCATCCCGCCAGGTGAGGCGGACGCGGCCGTGGCCGCTGCCCTTGAGGGCACCGGGGAGCCCGAGCAGCTTGGCCGGGAGCTGCAGGGGAAAACCCTGGCTGAGCACGTCCGCCTTCAGGCGCTGCTGACCCCAGTTGGCATCGGCGCCCAGGCGCAACGTGCCGGGGCCGGGCACCCCGCGACCATCCATGGGCTGCAGCGAACCGCTCAGCTGGATCGCCTCGTTGTGGACCTGCAGGTCAGCCCAGGCCTGCACGGTCAGCCGCACCAGCCGCGTCTCCTCGGCCGCCGGCCGAATCGCCACCCTGGCGGGCTGGGCCATCCGCAGACGCAACTCCAGCCGCGGCGGGGGCGCCTTGGTGTCGCCGGCTCCGAACACCCAGTACTGCCCTTGGGGGTTGCGCCGCAGGTCCACCTCCAGCCCGGCCAGGGTGAGCTGCAGCACCGGCAGGCGACGCCGGAGGCTGGAGAGCGGATCCAGGCTCACCGAGAGCTGGGACGCCTGCAGGCTGGAGCGGTCGGCCGCCCCAGGCAGCACCCGGGTGGGCCCGATCCTCAGCCCTGACCAGCCGAACCCGCGGTACTCCCCCAGCTTGAGGGGATGGCCCAGGGCCTTGCCGATCTGCTGCTCCAGCTGGGGCCTGACATGGCCGTACACGGACCTGGCCACGTGGTCGGCCGACCAGGCGGCGGCAGCCGTGGCCCCCACAGCTGCCAGCAGGGCGATCTCCAGACCGGTGGGCCGGCGCGGCCGGCGGGACCCCCTCCGGGGGCGGTTCCTGCCGGAATCTCCTGGCCCCCCGTCGAACTCGCCTGCTCCAGGGGTCTGCTCAGGCAACTCCGCCATGCACCCGGGGCTGCCCTTGCGTTGGTCGGGCGCAATATAACGGCGTTGCCCAGCCCTCCCCAGCCCATGCCCACCGACCCGATTCTCTTCACCGCAGGGGAGTGGCTGGGCGCCGCCAGCGGGCTTCTGGCCATCGCCACGATCGCCGGCTTCCTGCTGCGCTGGGGGATCCGCTTCCGGCTAGTGGGCATCACCAGTTTCACCGCCCTGCTGGCATTGTCCTGCCTCGCGTTCGCGGTGAGCTACCGGCCTCGGGTCAGCGTGGCGGGGGCCGTGAGCGTGCCCGTGGTGTTCGACAACGGGGGCGATCTGGTGATCGCCGCCGCCGCGGCGGACTTCCCCGTGGGCGCTGAAGCGGCGACGGTGGAACAGGTGGCCCTCAACCTGCGGGGCAGCGGCCGCAACACCAGCGACGGCCTGGTGACTGTGCGGTTGCGCCGGGTGGAGCCCCTGGAGCCAGGCCTGAGTGCCCCCCGCGTGCTTGCCGAGGCCCGCCGTGACCTGCGGGACGGCAGCGTGGTGGTGAACCTGAACCCCGCTGGGCCATCCTGAACAGGACCACCGCTGCCGGGGGACCACCGGGCTGGAGCCTGCCCCCCCATTTCGCACGGGAGCAGCGGCAGCTCCTGGCCGCCGGCATTCGGAGCTGGGAGGCGCTGGCCGCGGTGGACGACGCCACCCTGCGGCGGCTGGGACGGGCCGGTGGCGCCAGCGAAGCCCGGCTGATCCGGTTGCGCGGCCAGGCCCGGCTGATCATCGGCGTGGGCCTGGAGCCAGCGGATGCCGCCCTGCTGCTGCACGCCGGAGTGCCGGACCCTCGCGCCCTCGCGCAGGCCGACCCGCAACGGCTGCTGGTGCAGATGGGTCGGCTGCAGCGGCGGCTCACCGGCATGGCAGCCCCCCTGATCACGCTGGCCACCCTTCAGAGCTGGATCCGCCGGGCGCGGGCCCAAGGGCACGCCGGGCCATAAACTGACCCTTCGAGCCAAACCTGCAGCCCACCCACTCCTAGATCGGAGTGAGCCGAGGGCAGACCATGGTCTCCTCCCAACAACACCAGCGGACCTGGAGGCAACCGGGGCGCAGCGCCCGGCCCCGCTCCAGATCCCTGGCGCGACACCTGTTCACTGCGGCGGCAGCGCTGCTGACCCTGGCCCCGCTGGCGGCCTGGAGCCAGTCCCAGATCCTGGAGAGCGTCAAACGCAACCCGGCCAAGGCCAAGCAGATCTGCGGCCAGCTGCGCCAGATGAACGCCGACGGCGTGTCCTACACAAGCCGCAGGGCCACCAGCCAGATCGCTCAGCAGGAAGGGCTCACCCCTGGCGATGCCGAGGTGCTCACCACCTACGTGGTGGGTCTGCATTGTCCCGACGTGCGCTGAATGGAGCCTGGCCCGCTCCCTGATGGGCCGCCCCCCCATCGCGACGCGTGGCTCAGCTGCCGCGACGGGGTACGGCTGGTGAGCCGGATCTGGTCACCGCCGGGCGAGGGTCCCTGGCCCGTGCTGCTGATGCGGCAGCCCTACGGCCGAGCCATTGCCTCGACCGTGACCTACGCCCACCCCGGTTGGTATGCCAGCCATGGGTTCCTCGTGGTGGTGCAGGACGTCCGCGGCCGCGGCGACTCCGAGGGGGAGTTCGCGGGGTTCGCCCAGGAAGCACGGGATGGCACCGACACGCTCCACTGGGTGCGGCAGCTTCCCGGCAGCAACGGCCGGGTGGGGTGCTACGGCTTCTCCTACCAGGGCCTCAGCCAGCTGCTGCTCGAGCCCGACGGTCCCCTTCCGGACTGCCTGGCCCCCGCCATGGCTGGGCTGGATGAGCGGCTGCACTGGGCCAGCAGCGGTGGAGCCCACTGGTGGGCCCTCGGTCTGGCCTGGGGACTGCAACTGGCGGCGGAACGTTGCCGCCGCCGGGGCGATGCCGAGGGATGGGCGGAGATCCGCCGCAGTCTGACCACGCAGACGTTCCTGGACAACGGGCTGGCGCTGCTGAACCGCTTCGATCCCGGCGGGATGGCCAGCGCCTGGTTGGCGCGGGATGCCACCACCGCCAACCGATGGCGCCGGCATCCGGTGCCCGAGCCGCTCTGGCGCCGGCCGATGCTGCTCACGGGGGGATGGCACGATCCGCACCTGGAGGGGATCCTCGATCTCTGGCGCCAGGCCAGGAGCCAGGGAGGCCGTCCCCTGCTGCGGATCGGAGCCTGGAGCCACCTGGCCTGGCAGGGCGGCATCGACGAGCTGCTGCTGGACTTTTTCCGCTGCCATCTGCAGAAGGCGGGCAACCCGGTACACCGTGACGCGCCTGCTCTTGATCTGGCCGTGCCGATCGCCCTGCAGGACTGCCGCGATGGGCTGTGGCGATCAGCCCCAGCAGTGGAAGCCCCCCGGCAGCTGCCGCGCTGGTGGCTGGGCACCGCTGACGGGGTCTGCGTGACGAGCCGCGGCGGTCGGCTGGCGACGTCTGCCGCGGGGCTGAGCCAGCCCTGGGTGGGCCTGGTGCACGACCCCTGGCGTCCGGTGCCGGGCCGCGGGGGTCATCTCGGCCTGGACGCCGGGCTGTGCGATCGGGCCGATCTGGACCAGCGCCAGGATGTGGCCTGCTTCAGCACTGAGCCGCTGGAGGCCGCCTGCAGCCTGGCGGGCAGGCCCGTGCTCGATCTGGTGGTGCGGGCTGACCAGCCGGGTTTCGATCTATGCGTGGCCCTCTCTGCCGTGGCCGCCAATGGCCAGGAGGTGCAGCAGCTCTGCACCGGCGTGCTGCGCCACTGCGGTGACAGCAGCCTGAGGCCTGCCATCCATCGGATCCTGCTGCAACCGCTGAGCGCCGTGCTTCAGGCCGGCGAGCGGCTGCGCCTGTCCCTGGCCGGCGCCGCCTGGCCCCAGGTGGCCGTGAACCCCGGCACCGGGGAGCTGCCCCAGGGGCCTGCCACGGCACGGCACCGGATCATCACCCTGTGGGTCCAGACCGCCACGGCCCAGCTGAGCATCGAGCCCTTCCCCTGGGTGGAAGCTGGGGCAAACTGAGCCCATCGATCCCCCCCAGCTGATGCGGTCCTCCCTGCGGCCAGGCCAAACGGACTGGCCTCCTGTACAGCGCGCCGGCCTGAGGGTCCTGGCCCTGGCGCTGGCGCTGGGCGGTGCCGCACTATGGCCGGGCGTTCAGGCCGGCCAGGGCGCCGCGGCAGCGGTCCCGGCGGCGGCCAGCCCTGGTGCCAGGGAGGGAGCCGGCCTGAGCGTGGCGGAGGCCCGGGCGGCGGCCGAGCGGATCCTCAAGGCGGTGCAGACCCGCGACCCCAACCTCCGCTTTGCCCAGTTCTCCCCGGAACTCCAGGCGATCAGCAGCCCGGCGATGGTGGCCGACACCATGCGCACCCAGCCGAAGCTGCTGGGCTGGACCCTGCTGAGCGTGCGGGGCGGGCTGGCCTCCACCACCGTGGAGGCCAGCCTCAGGACCAGCGACGGCGTGCGCGACCTGTTCATGGTGCTGGATCGCGAGGGTCGGCTCAGCGGCTACCACTTCGATCTCACCGACGCCAAGGCCAGCCGGGTGGCCGCCGACTTCGTGCGGGAACTCAGCCGTGGCCATTTCATCAGCGCCCGCAGCTACCTGGCGCTGCCGCTGCAGGAGGAGCTCACGCCGGCCACGCTGCAGGCGAAGTGGCAGCAGCTGCAGCGCAGCACCGGCAATTTCGTGAAGGTGGTGCGGGTGATCGAGGCCAGTCGCAGCGAGGACAGTCAGCTGGTGCTGGTGAACACCGAGTTCAACCGCGTGACCGACAACCTGTTCGTGATCCTCAACACCAACAACGAAATCATCGGCGTCGATTTCCCCAAGGACCCCAACCCGCCCCAGCCTGCGGCCAACCCGGCCCGCTGACGCGGGCGGACTGCCGGCGTACCCGCCTGGACAGGCCGCCTAAGCTCGCGGATCGTTTGCTGCGTCTCGATGCCGGTCCCCACGCTGGAGTGGTTGGTGGAGGATGGTGCGCGCCTGGCGGAGTGCCGCCACGACCACCCCTTCGCCGTGCTGGGCCCCCAGCCGATCGATGCGGGCCGCTGGGTGGTGCGGGTGTGGATGCCGGAGGCCGACGAGGTGCTGATCCTGCGGGGGGAGGACGTGGTGCCCACCGCCACCCCCAACCACCCCTGGGTGTTCGAGGCGGAACTGGATCACGACCCCAGCTCCAGCTACCGGGTGCGGGTGCGCCGCGCCGGCATCACCCATGAGACCCATGACCCCTGGGCATTCCGCGAGGAGTGGATGGGCGAGCTGGACCGCCATCTCTTCGCCGAGGGTAACCACCACCACATCTGGCGCCGGATGGGAGCCCACCTGGTGGAGCGGAACGGGGTGGCCGGGGTGATGTTCTGCCTGTGGGCCCCCAACGCCCGCAGCGTGGCTGTGATCGGGCCGTTCAACAGCTGGGACGGGCGGCATCACCCGATGCAGTCACGGCTGGGAGGCATCTGGGAGCTGTTCATCCCCGGCGTGGCCGCTGGTGCCATCTACAAATACGAGATCCGCACCCAGGCCGGGCATTGTTACCAGAAGGCCGATCCCTACGGCTTCCGCCACGAGGTGCGGCCTGCCAACGCGTCGATCGTGCACCCCCTGGGGGGCTTCGCCTGGAGCGACGCCGGCTGGATGGACGAACGGGACAGCCGCAATCCGCTCGACCAGCCGGTGGCGGTGTACGAGATGCATCTCGGTAGCTGGATGCACGCCAGCGCTGACCAGCCCTACATCGAGGCCGACGGCACGCCGAGGCCCCCGATCCAACCCGCTGACCTCAAACCCGGTGCCCGCCTGCTCACCTACCCGGAGCTGGCGGACAGGGTGATCCCCTATGTGAAGGCACGGGGCTTCACCCATATCGAGCTGATGCCGATCTCCGAGCATCCCTTCGATGGGTCGTGGGGCTACCAGGTGACGGGCTGGTACGCCCCCACCAGCCGCTTCGGCACACCGGAGGAGTTCCGGGCTTTCGTGAACCGCTGCCACGCCGAAGGGATCGGCGTGATCCTCGACTGGGTGCCGGGCCATTTCCCCAAGGATGCCCACGGGCTCGCCTTCTTCGATGGCGCCCATCTCTACGAGCACGCCGACCCCCGCATCGGGGAGCACAAGGAGTGGGGCACGCTGATCTTCAACTACAGCCGCAACGAGGTGCGGAACTTCCTGGTGGCGAACCTGGTGTACTGGTTCGAGGAATTCCACATCGACGGCATCCGGGTGGATGCGGTGGCCTCGATGCTCTACCGCGATTACCTGCGGCCCGATGGCGAATGGCTGCCGAACGAACAGGGCGGCCGGGAGAATACCGAAGCGGTGCTCTTTCTCCAGCAGGCCAACCATGTGCTGTTCCAGCACTTCCCAGGCGCCCTGTCGATCGCGGAGGAATCCACCACCTGGCCGATGGTGACCCAGCCCACGAACATCGGCGGCCTGGGCTTCAACCTGAAGTGGAACATGGGTTGGATGCACGACATGCTCGATTACTTCGAGCTGGATCCCTGGTTCCGGCAGTTCCACCAGAACAATGTCACGTTCTCCATCTGGTATGCCTACACCGAGAACTTCATGCTGGCCCTCAGCCACGATGAGGTGGTGCATGGCAAGAGCAATCTGCTCCACAAAATGCCGGGCGACGACTGGCAGAAGTTCGCCAACGTGCGCGCCCTGCTGGCCTACATGTGGACCCATCCCGGCAAGAAGACGATCTTCATGGGGATGGAGTTCGGCCAGCGGGCTGAATGGAACGTGTGGGGAGATCTTCAGTGGGACCTGCTGAACTACGAACCCCACCGCGGCATCCAGCGACTCGTGGATGACCTGAACGTGTTCTACAAGGCGGAGCCGGCCCTCTGGGGCGATGACTTCAATGAGTACGGCTTCCAGTGGATCGACTGCAGCGACAACCGCCACTCGGTGATCAGCTTCATGCGGCGCGAGAGCACCACGGGGCGCTGGCTGGTGGTGGTGGCGAACTTCACGCCCCAGAGCCACTCCCACTACCGGGTGGGGGTGCCGGTGGAGGGCTTCTACAGCGAGGTGTTCAACACCGACGCCGAACGGTACGGCGGCAGCAACCTGGGCAATCTGGGCGGCAAGTTCACCGACACCTGGGCGGTGCATGGCTACGAGCACTCGCTCGACCTCTGCCTGCCACCGCTGTCGGTGCTGGTGTTCCAGCGGGATGAGAAACGCAGCCTCGAGGCCGCTGAATTCGCCGCCTCGGCTGCGCTGCCGGCCGCCTGAGGCGGGCGTTGTCGAATTGTCACGCTGGGGGGCCACGGGCCCGGGGAGCGCCAGGGCCCTTCGGCTAGGTTGCCGGATCGCTTCCCTGCCCCCGCTCCATGGCCGAATCCGCCCCCCTGCTGCTGCGCGCCGCCCGAGGTGAGCAGGTGGAGCGGCCGCCGGTGTGGATGATGCGCCAGGCCGGCCGCTACATGAAGGTGTACCGCGATCTGCGCGACCGCCACCCCGGCTTCCGCGAGCGCTCGGAGAACCCCGATCTCTCCTACGAGATCTCGATGCAGCCGTTCCGGGCCTTCCAGCCCGATGGCGTGATCCTCTTCTCCGACATCCTCACCCCGCTGCCGGGGATGGGCATCGACTTCGACATCGTCGAGAGCAAGGGCCCGATCATCGAGCCCGCCATCCGCAGCCAGGCCCAGGTGGATGCCCTGCGGCCGCTGAACCCGGCGGAAGCGCTGCCCTTCGTGGGCGAGGTGCTGGGCAGGCTGCGGGCCGACGTCGGCAACGCCGCCGCGGTGCTCGGTTTCGTGGGAGCCCCCTGGACCCTGGCGGCCTACGCCGTGGAGGGCAGGAGCTCCAAGAGCTACGCCGTGATCAAGGCGATGGCGTTTCAGGAGCCGGCCCTGCTGCACCAGCTGCTGGGCCACCTGGCCGATTCAATCGCCACCTACGTGCGTTACCAGATCGACAGCGGCGCCCAGGTGGTGCAGCTGTTCGACTCCTGGGCCGGCCAGCTCAGTCCGATCGACTACGACGTGTTCGCCGCGCCGTACCAGAAGCGGGTGATCGACCAGGTGAAGGCCACCCATCCGGACACGCCGCTGATCCTCTACATCTCCGGCAGCGCCGGCGTGCTCGAGCGCATGGCCCGCACGGGAATCGACTTCATCTCCCTCGACTGGACGGTCGACATGGCCGATGGGTGTGCGCGGCTGCCCCAGCACCTCGGCGTGCAGGGCAACGTCGACCCCGGCCTGTTGTTCGGCACCCCGGAGGCGATCCGTGAGCGCATCCTCGACACCGTGCGCAAGGCGCGCGGCCGCCGCCACATCCTCAACCTGGGGCACGGCATCCTGCCCGGCACCCCGGAGGAGAATGCACGGGTGTTCTTCGAAACCGGCAAGGCCGTGAACGAGCTGCTCGGAGCCGCCGTTTGAGCGTGGCCCCGGCAGCGCCGCCGGAGGCTGTCGCCCGGCCGCAGCGGATCCTGATCACCGGCGCCAGCGGCTGTGTGGGCCAGTACATCGGCGCCCTCCTCCACCGGGAGACGGATGCCCAGCTGCTGCTGCTGCTGCGCGATCCAGCCAAGCTCACGGCCCTGCCGCCGGACGATCCCCGCATCACCCTCCTGGTGGCCGACCTGCGCCAGCTGGGGAGCCCTGAGGTGGCGGAGGTGAACGCCGCCATCGCCACAGCCACCCGGGTGATCCACACCGCCACGGCCTGGGGCGATCCGGAGCGGGCGCAGCGCGTGAACGTGGATGCGGTGAAGACCCTGCTGGCCCTCACCGATCCGGCGCGACTGGAGCAGGTGATCTACTTCTCCACCGCCTCGGTGCTGGATCGCCGGCTGCAGCTCCTGCCGGAGGCCAGCCGCTACGGCACCGAATACATCCAGACCAAGGCCCTGTGCCTGCAGCAGCTGGAGCGCCACCCCCTGGCCCCGCGCATCGTGGCGGTGTTCCCCACCCTGGTGTTCGGCGGCAGGGTGGACGGCAGTGGCCCTTACCCCACCAGCTACCTCACCGCGGGCCTGGGCGAGGCGGCCCGCTGGCTGTGGCTGGCCCGCTGGCTGCGGGCCGAGGCCTCCTTCCACTTCATCCACGCCGCCGACATTGCCCGGGTGTGCCAGGTGCTGGTCACGGCGCCCCATCGGCCCAACCCGGAGGAGGGACAGGGGGCTCTGCGGCGGTTGGTGCTGGGCCAGCCACCGGTGAGCGTGAACGCCACGGTGCGCCAGCTCTGCCGCTGGCGCGGGGTCTGGTGGCCGCCGTTCGGTCTGGATCTGCGCGGCTGGCTGGTGGAGGGCCTGATCCGCCTGCTGCGGATCGAGCTGAACGCCTGGGACCGCTTCTCGATCCGCCAGCGCCACTTCGTGCATGAGCCGGTGAGTCCGCCTGAGCGCTTCGGCGGCGTGAGCCACGCCCCCACGCTGGAGACCGTGTTCGCCGACGCCGGCCTGCCGCGCCGGGGGCGCCTGCCGGCCCAGTCGCGCCCATGAACCGTGCCCTGGCCTGGTTGTGCCGAGGCGTGCTGATGCTCACGCTGCTGCTCACAGCGGCCGCGGGCCCCGCCGCCGCCGCCACCCACCGGCTGCAGCTGGGAACGGCGGAGGGCCTGCTCGCCTTCGAACCCAGCACCCTGCGCATCGAGGCCGGCGATGTGGTGACCTTCGAGGTGCACGGCCTGGGACCCCACAACCTGATCGTGGCCGGCCATCCGGAATGGAGCCACGAGGGCCTGGTGTTCGAGGAGGGGGGCCAGTGGCAGCGACGCTTCGATGCGGCGGGGCGGTACCCGTTCTGGTGCGAGCCCCATCGCTTCGCGGGGATGGAGGGGCTGCTGATCGTGGAGGAGCCGGCGGCCGCGCAGGGCTGAGCCATGTCAAAAATGTTGCGAAGCTCCGCCTCCTCCGGCACAACAGCGCCTGCGGCCCCTAAGTTTTTGCGGTAGCCCGTGCCTGAAGCGCCTCTCCATGCGCCGTCTTTTCTCCCTGATCGCTCTCTGCCTGGCGTTGGTGCTGGGTGCCGCTCCCAGCTATGCGGCCGATGTGGCCCATGGCGGCCAGCTCTTCTCCGCCAACTGCGCCGCCTGCCACATGGGCGGTGGCAACGTGGTGAACGCGGAACGCACCCTCAAGCAGGATGCCCTGGAGGCCTACCTGGCCAACTACAGCAGCGACCACGAAGCCGCCATCGCCTACCAGGTGACCAACGGCAAGAACGCCATGCCGGCCTTCGGCGGCAAGCTCAGCGAAGGCGACATCGCCGACGTGGCGGCCTACGTGGAAGACATGGCCTCCAAGGGCTGGGCCTGATCGGCTTTCAGCCTTCCCGCTGCAGCCTGAGCCCGCTTCATTCAGCTCCCAACCCCGGCCTTCCGGGGTTTTTTCATGGCCCACGGCCAGCGTAGGGGCCGTGAGCGCAGCGTGAGCCCTCCTGCTGAAGGGGTCACTGGCCCCATGAAGATCAGTGTGTGAACCCTGTCAGCAACCCCTGACTGAACTAGCAAGGAAACAGTCGTGACAGGTTGACCGTGGCCGTCTCTACGTTTTCCAATCTCAACCCGGTGGCCATCCCAGGCACGGGGACATCCGGAGTTGGCTCCCCTTACCCATCACTGATCAGCGTGGGGGGGCTGCCGGGGGGCGTCACCCGGGTGAGCGTGACCCTCAGGAATCTGAGCCACACCTGGCCAGATGATGTCGACGTGCTGTTGGTGGCCCCCGATGGGACCACCCGTTCCCTGGTGATGTCGGACGCGGGCGGTGGCAATGTGCTCAGCTCCGTCAATCTGAGCTTTGACGACAATGCCCCCGCCCCCCTACCGGACTCCACTCAGATCGTCAGCGGCCTCTACAAGCCCTCCGACTACCAATCTGGTGACTCCTTCCCAGCCCCGGCACCGGCCGGCCCCCACACGGCCGACTTCAGGACCTTCCGGGGCATCAATCCCAACGGCACCTGGCGCCTGTACATCAATGACGATTTCAATCCGGATAGCGGCAACCTGGCGCAGGGCTGGGAGCTGCGCCTCTTCCATGGCGCCAACCCCGTGTTCGGCGATGACGGCGACAACCTGATCAGGCTGAAAAAATCCGTCAATACCTACGCCGGAGGCCTGGGGAGCGATACCTACAAGTTAGGACGCAAAGCTGTCCGATCGTCCTGGCTCAAGAAATACGATCACTTCACGGATTTTGACACTGACAACGACCGGATCAACTATCCCTTTGGTCGCCCCCGTGGAATCGGCAAAGACTTTGGCACCCTTTCCTCGCTGAGCGCCAAGGCGCTGAACAAGAAGTTCACTCGGAAGAATTTGAAGAGCAAAGCCTGGGGAACATTCAAGGTTGGAGCAGGTGGCGTGAACGAACGCACATTCTTGGTGATGAATGACCGCATTCCGGACTTTCAACTCAAAAGGGATTTCCTGATTGAAATCACCGGCCATTTCGGCAGCACCCCCCTCTCCAGCCTCAATGTGATCTGACCATCCCTGCCCGTCGATCACGCCGCTCTCACGGCAGATCCGGGGGGCCACCCTGGCGGCGGACCTCCAGCACGGCCAGATAGAGCTCCTCCGGCACCTCCCGGATGTCGTATTCACTGGGGAGCACGCCATGCACGTGGCGGTGCACCGCCATCCAGCAGTTGCGCTCCAGGTCGCGGGCCGTGGCGTCGAACTCGCGGGAAGCTTCCGCCAGCTCGGCGATCAGGGCCTGGGGGTAAGGGCTGGTCATCAAGGGGGCTGGGCAGCGCCGAACACCACTGGGGCTGAAGGTAGATCACAGTGGCTGGGTACCGAGGCTGAACGTGACCCGATTCGCGCAGAACCAACGCGCGCTGACCCGAGCCGGCCTGGACCGATCCATGGGATTCAGCGTGCTGGCGGTTGCCGCCTGCCTGCAGCTCAGCGGCGTCGCCAGTGCCCAGACGCTGATCACGGGGGGCTGTCCGCTGCTGGTGCCAGCCAGCCAGCGCGACCTGCAGCCCAAGCGCCTGCCCCCCGAGCAGGTGGCCGGGAAGAACAGGCGGGGATGCCTTTCACCCTTCGATGCGGTGTACGGCCCGGACGGCTGCCCCCAGCGGCTGTGTGGCCCGGAGGCGGGGGTGATTCAGCTGCCGCTGCCGTAGGCCACCTGGCACACCGCGTTGAGCAACTGGGCCTGCTGCACCGAAGCCGGCACCTGGCCATTGAGCAGGCCCTGCTGGCAGTTGGCTGCCCCCATGAGCTCAGCGCTGCCGTCGAGGGAATAGTTGAAGCTCACCCCGGCGCTGCCCACGCTCTCGACCGAGCCGTAGTTGAGCTGGATGGCCGTGTCGGGCACCAGGATCATGGTGGACTGCTGCTCGGCCGCCGCATTCACCAGGGAGCCGATGGCGGCGCCGGTGGCCAGACCCGCCACGCCCCAGGCCGCCGCACTGGGCCCCCACCAGCCCCAGCCGCCCCAGCCGCCATACCAGCCGTGGTTCCAGGGGCGGTGGTTCCAGTAGCCGCCACCGCGCCAGGCGTCGTTCCAGCCGTGCAGATCCCGGTTGTAGAAGTTGTTGTTGATGGTCACCCGGTTGACGTTGACCCGATCGACATCCACGCCAGGGCGGGCGCCCGGGCCATAGAGGGGATGTTCGCCGCGGTAGCCGCCGCGCCAGGCGTCACCGCCATCCCCGGAAAAGCGATAGCCGCCCCCGCCGCGAAAATCACCCCCGCGGAATCCGCCGCCGCCGAAGCCGCGGGCCTGGGCAGGGGAAGCCAGCAGGGGCAGGGAGGCCACGAGACAGCCCAGCAGAAAGGCCTGGCAACGCATGACGGCGGACCGGAAGTTCACGAAAAGTCTGCTCAATCCCGGCGCCGTGCGCCGTTCCTGAAGAGCTGCAACGGGGATCCGCCCCGGCCGCTTCGGTCTTCCCACCCTGGGGGAGGAGCCCCGTACCCATCGGTACGGCTGGCACGGGTTTCAGGCCCGTTCAGGCTCCATAGGTTGATCACAAAGCACCTGACTCCGGGAGGTCGTTTCATGCATCCCACCGCTGAACTGTTCACCGAAAAAGCCTGGGGCGCCGTGGTGGCCGCCCAGCAGCTGGCCGTGCAGAAGCGCCAGCAGCAGATGGAGAGCGAGCACCTGCTGGCCGCCCTGCTGGCCCAGGAAGGCCTGGCCGGCCGCATCCTCGAGAAGGCCGGCGTGGATGTGGGTGGCCTGAGCCAGAAGGTGGACGCCTACATCGCCGCGCAGCCCAGCCTCAGCGCCGCGCCGGACAACGTGTACCTGGGCAAGGGTCTCAACGGTGTGCTGGACCAGGCCGACCAGCTCAAGCAGAGCTACGGCGACAGCTACATCGCCGTGGAGCATCTGCTGCTGGCCCTGGCCATCGATGATCGCTGCGGCAAGCAGCTGCTCTCCCAGGCCGGCACCAATGCCGACAAACTGAAGGACGCCGTTCAGGCCGTGCGGGGCAGCCAGACCGTGACCGATCAGAACCCGGAAGGCACCTACGAGTCGCTCGAGAAATACGGCCGCGACCTCACCGCCGCCGCCCGCGACGGCAAGCTGGATCCGGTGATCGGCCGCGATGAGGAGATCCGCCGCACCATCCAGATCCTCAGCCGCCGCACCAAGAACAACCCGGTGCTGATCGGCGAGCCGGGCGTGGGCAAGACCGCCATCGTGGAGGGCCTGGCCCAGCGGATCGTCAACGGCGACGTGCCCCAGGCCCTGCAGAACCGCCAGCTGATCGCCCTCGACATGGGCGCCCTGATCGCCGGCGCCAAGTACCGCGGTGAGTTCGAGGAGCGGCTCAAGGCCGTGCTCAAGGAGGTGACCTCCTCCGACGGGCAGATCGTGCTGTTCATCGACGAGATCCACACCGTGGTGGGGGCCGGCGCCACCGGCGGCGCCATGGACGCCAGCAACCTGCTCAAGCCGATGCTGGCCCGCGGCGAGCTGCGCTGCATCGGCGCCACCACCCTCGATGAGCACCGTCAGCACATCGAGAAGGACCCGGCCCTCGAGCGCCGCTTCCAGCAGGTGTTCGTGGATCAGCCCACCGTGGAGGACACCATCTCGATCCTGCGGGGCCTCAAGGAGCGCTACGAGGTGCACCACGGCGTGCGCATCGCCGACAACGCCCTGGTGGCCGCCGCGGTGCTCTCCAGCCGCTACATCGCCGACCGCTTCCTGCCGGACAAGGCGATCGATCTGGTGGATGAGTCGGCCGCCCGGCTGAAGATGGAGATCACCTCCAAGCCCGAGGAGATCGACGAACTCGACCGCCGCATCCTGCAGCTGGAGATGGAGAAGCTCTCGCTGGGGCGCGAATCCGATGCCGCCAGCAAGGACCGGCTGGATCGGCTGGAGCGGGAGCTGGCGGAGCTGCGCGAGCAGCAGAGCACCCTCAACGCCCAGTGGCAGGCGGAGAAGGGCTCGATCGATGCTCTCAGCGCCCTCAAGGAGGAGATCGAGCAGGTGCAGCTGCAGGTGGAGCAGGCCAAGCGCCAGTACGACCTGAACAAGGCCGCCGAGCTGGAGTACGGCACCCTGGCGGAATTGCACAAGCGGCTGGCCGCCAAGGAGGCCGAACTCAGCGGCGGCCACGGCAGCGGCGAGAAGACGCTGCTGCGCGAGGAGGTCACCGAGGACGACATCGCCGAGGTGATCGCCAAGTGGACCGGCATCCCGGTGAGCAAGCTGGTGCAGAGCGAGATGGAGAAACTGCTCCATCTGGAGGGGGAACTCCACACCCGCGTGATCGGCCAGGAGCAGGCCGTGACGGCCGTGGCCGATGCCATCCAGCGCTCCCGCGCCGGCCTGAGCGACCCGAACCGGCCGATCGCCAGCTTCCTGTTCCTGGGCCCCACCGGCGTGGGCAAGACGGAACTCTCCAAGGCCCTCGCCGCCCAGCTCTTCGATGCCGAGGAGGCGATGGTGCGCATCGACATGAGCGAATACATGGAGAAGCACGCCGTGAGCCGCCTGATCGGAGCCCCTCCGGGCTACGTGGGCTACGAGGAGGGCGGCCAGCTCACCGAAGCGGTGCGGCGCCGGCCCTATGCGGTGATCCTGTTCGATGAGGTGGAGAAGGCCCACCCCGATGTGTTCAACGTGATGCTGCAGATCCTCGATGACGGCCGCGTCACCGATGGCCAGGGCCGCACGGTGGACTTCACCAACACCGTGCTGATCCTCACCAGCAACATCGGCAGCAGCTCGATCCTCGATCTGGCCGGCGATCCGGCCCGCCACAGCGAAATGGAGAAACGGGTGAACGACGCCCTGCGGGCCCACTTCCGGCCCGAATTCCTCAACCGGCTCGATGAAACGATCATCTTCCACAGCCTCAAGCAGGAAGAACTGCGCGAGATCGTGGAGCTGCAGGTGAAGCGCCTCGAGCGGCGCCTGGAAGACCGGAAGCTGGGTCTGGCGCTCAACGCCGATGCCCTCGACTGGCTGGCCGGTGTGGGCTACGACCCGGTGTACGGCGCCCGGCCGCTGAAGCGGGCCATCCAGCGGGAGCTGGAGACCCCGATCGCCAAGGGAATCCTGGCCGGCCAGTTCACGCCGGGCCACACCATCGCGGTGGATGTGGTGGAGGCGGCCAACGGCGTGGGTAGCGCCCAGGGCAGCGCTGGCGTGGCCGGACGGCTCCGCTTCCAGCAGAGCGATCCCGCCCAGCTGCCGGTGCTGGTCTGAAGCGGCGGCGGCGGCGAGGCTGCCGCCCCAGGGGCTCAGGCCGCCAGCGCCGCGGCCAGGGCCCCATCGCTGTGCCAGCTGGAGATGCCGTCGCGGATCGGCTCGATCCCCAGCTCGGCCCGCAGCTCCTCGAGGTTCTGCTCCATGCGCTCCTCCCACCGCACGGGGAACAGGGGCTGGGCCGCCAGGCCCATCTCCAGTCCCTGGCTGATCATGCGGAACACGTAGGCCGTGGTGCGGGCCTGCTCCTGCTCACTCTCCAGATCAGCGATCGGTGTGTCGGTGCGGAACCAGGACATCAGCAATCCGATCAGATCGGTGAAGGCCAGCCCGGGGTGGGAGTACTGGGCCACGCTGAGACTGATCACCCCGAGTTCGCCGAAGTTATCGAGGCTGAAGCCCGTGAGGATGTGGTGGATGTCGTGGGTGGCAAACACCCGGTAGTTGATGTAGTCGGCGTCGGTGTCGAGGTTGTTGAAGAACTCCGGCTTGGGGAAGAAGTTGATGTCGTAGCCGAGGGTGGCCATCACCGTGCCGTAGGTGTGGCCCAGGCTCCCCTTCGGCATCGCCTGCAGGGCCGCCAGGTCGTAGGGGCCGCAGGGCCGGCGCTCCTCCACCCAGGCCCAGCTGGCCGGATCCCGCTGGAGGCGCGTGCGGCACAGCTGCATGGGTCGGGTCTCGCGCAGCCGGTGGGAGAGGGCGAACACGTTGTGGGCCGACTGGGCCGCGCCCAGGGCCAGATCGGCCAGGTCCAGAAACTGCTGAATCGCTTCAGGGCTGGCCACCCGGTCGAGGTAACGGAAACTCATCCGAGGGGGGCAAACCGCCAAGGTAGGCAGGGATGGGGGGGCCGGCCGCCGGCCGTTCAGCCCTCTGCGAGCTGCTCAAGCACCCCGGCCCGCATCGGCGTTACGCCCAGCGCCAGCAGGCGCTGGTTGCCGATCCGCCGGTTGGGCAGGCTGGCCCCGGCGGAGGGGGGAGAGGGGCTCTGGGGGAGCGGGTCGTCGGCGCCCCAGGTCACCGGAGCCAGAGCACGGACAGCGCAGGCCCGCTCGACCAGTTGCCGCAGGGTCGCCGGCCGGCCATCCACCACATTGAGCAGGCCACTGAACCCCTGCTCCACCACCGCATCGATCGCCGCCACGGCGTCCTGCTGGTGGATCCAGTTGCTCCAGAGGATGCCATCGCCTGGCCTCTGGCTGCCGGCCAGCCTGGCCAGCCGGGGGCCCAGCTCACGCCCAGGACCGTGCAGGGCCCCAAGCCGCAGCACGGCCACCGCCGGGGCCGGCATCCCGGCCCCGCGGGGGGCTGTGGCCCGCTGCAGCAGCGCCTCGGCCTGCAGCAGCACCGTGGCATGCCCATCCCGTGGCTGGGGGGGCGTGGTTTCATCGATCCAGCCACCGGCGGCATCGCCATACACGCCACAGCTGCTCGTGTACACGATCTGCCGCAGCTGGGGCAGCTCCGGCAGCACCTCCAGCAGGGAGCGGCAGGTGGACAGGTAGGTGGAGGCGTAGGCATCGGCATCCACCTGGCGATCGCCCCGGGGCGCCAGCGTCAGCACCACCACCTCGGCCTGCGCCAGGGCCCGGGCCATCGCGGAGCGGTCGTTGCCCTGCACGAGTGCAGCCTCAGCCCCGAGCGCCTCCAGCTCCGGCAGCCGCTCCGGGGTGGTCGTGGTGAGCACCAGGGCATGGCGCCCCCGCCAGTGGCGGGCCAGGGCCAGGCCAAGCCAGCCGCAGCCGATGATGGTGATGCGCAAGGTGCTGGGGGGTGCCGTTCCGACCCTAGGGAGCTGGAGCCCGAGACCCACGGCCCCAGCCCCCAGACCCACAGCCCCGGCCCCCCACCGAGCCCAGCATCGGGTCCACCGTTGGGCCCAGGATTGGCCCACCACCAGGGAGCGAACCCATGACCGGAGCGGAACGGCAGTGGCAGCTCAACCGGCAGAACTTCGAGGGGCGCTGGCAGGGCCCCACCCGCTGGTATGGACGCAACGCGCAGGGGGTGCTGGATCTGGAAAGGCCCGAGCTGGAACTGCCCCACAGCACCTACACGATCCGCTTCGACAGCCCCTCCAGCGGCAGCTGGCACGGGGTGGGCCTGCGCTTCGCACCGGGCGGAGAGCGGCTCCTGCCGCTGAGCGCCTCCACCTACAACCAGGGCGGCAGCTGCTGGCAGTTCCCTGCGGCCGGAGGTCAGTCGAGCCTGGTGGTGCCACCCCAGGCGGCAGGCGAGGCCGCGGGGGCCCGCTTCGGTCACGAGATCAACCTGTTCCAGGGGCGCTCCCGCACGATGCTGGTGGCCCTCTGGTTGCCCCAGCCCCAGGCTCCGGCCGGAGCCCGCCCCTGGCGTCTCGACCAGCTGGCGGTCACGCCCTTCCGCTGCAGCCTGGCGGCGATGGATCCGGCACGGCCAGCCGTGGAGCAGCCCCTGCAGCAACTGGAGCAGCTGCAGGGCTGGGCCGGTGAGCTGGAGCGGCTGGAGCCTGGGCGCTGGCCGGAGCGGGACCAGCCTGGCCAGGCCTGCACACCCTTCGATCCGGCCGACTTCGCCAGCCAGACGCTCACGGCAGGGTTCGCCGACGGCCTCATCGTGAGCCTGCCGGAGTGGCTGCCGCAGGGTGCGTTCCGGCTGGAGGTGGGCTGCCTGCTCGGCCCGCAGCAGTTCAGGCGGATCAGCGTGCTGTTCGATGCCACCGGCCAGTTGGAGGCCTGGGAGCGGCGGACCTACCGGTGCGCATCGGCTTCGTCGTGACGCTCACGGATCCCGCCTGGCTGGCTGGGCGGTCGGAGTGGATGGGGTCGCACCTCGGACCGCAGCGGCCTCACACCGCATTGGCCACGGAACAACCTGCGGGGGCAGACCATCTAGGAAGCGAGGGCATCGATCCGCCGCGCCAGCTCCAGATCCAGGTCGGACAGCCCACCGGTGTCGTGGGTGGTGAGGGTCACCACCACCCGGTTCCACACATTGCTCCACTCGGGATGGTGGCCCATGGCTTCCGCCACCAAAGCCACCTGGGTCATGAACCCGAAGGCGGCCACGAAGTCCGTGAAGCGCAGCTCGCGGCGCAGCTTGCCCTCCACCAGCTGCCAGTCCGGCAGGGCACTGGGGAGGTCGGCGATCTGCTCGCCTGTGAGGGGAACGGCAGCCATGGAAACCAGCGGGAACAGCTGGGGTCATGCTGGCGCAGCCCTCAGGCCGTGGGGCCGAACAGGATGGGCCTGTGGGTGGGTCGGGCGTCCTGCCTTGTGCTCCAGTTCACCGTGCAGGTGACGCTGCGCTCCCCTGCCACTCCCTGGCGCCAGTAGTGCATCCGGGTGACGATCGAACCGGCCGGTCGCAGTTTCTGGGCACGGTTGCAGGCATCCACCTCGGAGATGAAGGAGGTGGAGGTCTCGCTGCCGGTGCGGGCCTCAGGTCCGCTTTCGGTGCCGGGAGCCTGCCCGTCCACAGGGGCCTGCGCCGCTGGGGAGCCCTCCTGGGCCATCAGAGGCAGGGCGGGCAGAGCGGCGCCAACGAGAGCGGCCAGGCCGGCAGCAAGGAACGGACGGGACAGGCGGACCATCAGCAGCAGCCAGCGGATGGGAGCAAGCTAGGGCTGGGTGGACGCTTTGCCCGCGGCCGGCCGTCAACCGCCAGCCTCACCGATCAGGTGCAGGCGGATTCGGCGCCGCTGCCCGGCCCTGCGGTGTTCCCACAGGTAGATCGCCTGCCAGGTGCCGAGCACCAGCCTGCCGGCCTGGAACGAGAGGGTGAGGCTGGTGGCGGTGAGGGCCGTGCGGATGTGGGACGGCATGTCGTCGGGGCCCTCATCGTTGTGGCGGTAGGGGTGCCAGGTGCCCTCACCGCCGAGGGGGCTGACGCCATGGTGGGGCACCAGGGCCCGCATGTAGGTGGTGAGGTCCTGCAGCACCCGCGGATCGGCGTTCTCATTCACGGTGAGCGAGCAGCTGGTGTGGAGGGCGAACACCAGGCAAAGCCCCGTGTCCAGGCCGCTCTCGGCAATGGTCCGCTCCACTGCCGCTGTGATGTCGGTGAAACCTTCGCCAGCGGTCTCGATGGACAGGGTGGACAGGGACTGACGCATGCTTCCAGAGCGGAACCGGGGAGGAGTGGCACCATTCGCGGAGTGGCACCCATCTCCGCATCTCCAGCCTGAACCAGGGGGGCGGGGGATGCTGCGGGTTCCATCACCGCCGCAGGGCCGCAGGGCTGGACTGGCTTCAGCTCCGCGCTGCGGCAGCCGTGGTGCCCCCGGCAGGATCGAGCGCTTCCCAGATCCGGCGATAGGCGGCGCTCTGCTCGGCACTCCAGGCCTTCGAGGCCGGATGGCGTGCCGCCACCAG
Organism: Cyanobium sp. NIES-981; assembly: GCF_900088535.1. Taxonomy (NCBI): domain Bacteria; kingdom Bacillati; phylum Cyanobacteriota; class Cyanophyceae; order Synechococcales; family Prochlorococcaceae; genus Cyanobium; species Cyanobium sp. NIES-981. The sequence goes on from NZ_LT578417.1 coordinate 688,114, forward strand.
ACGCGCCAGCTCCTCACTGGTGGGGGGGAGGGAGGTCAGACCGAGAAGCTGGAGGGCTTGGGTGAGATCCATCGAGGGATCCATACCGGTCATCGCTCCGTGGAAACCTCCATCATCCCGGTTCCCGCTCGCGCGGCAAGGTGCCTGCCACTGCCACCGTGGAGATCCCCACCCCCTGCTGCAGGGATCCCGTCCGGGCCGATAGCCTGGAACTGCAGCGTGGTGGCCTCTGCCGTGAACAAGCTTGCCGGGCCGTTGCGCCGAGCCTTGATCTATGGAGTGATCAGCTATTCCGGGCTTGTTCTGATCAACAACGCAGAGCTCAACCTGCCCAACATGTGGATTGCCTACCTGCCGATGTTCATCGGTGTGTACGTGCTCACCCTCTGGCTGGACAGGAAGGTGGGAGGTTGAGGTTTGCGGAACCAGCCCACCCGGCACGACCGTCCATCGCCGGACCGGTTTGTTCTTAGCATCACATCACCGCCCCCGCCCTGAATGCGCCCACCGCGCCCCCTGCTCCCCCTCCTGGCCGCCCTGCCGACGCTGGTCACGCTCGCCACGCCGGCCCTCGCCCAGCGCGAGGTGAAGAAGCTGGACTGGATGTGCCCCCTGGGATACGTGGATCTGCTCAACGGCCGATGCAGCACCCTCGGATTGATGCAGTACGAGGTGCGGCCCACCCACGGCAAACCCTGCCCCTCGGGCTGGATGAACGTGGGCGGCAAATACTGCCGACGCAAGTGAATGCCTAGCCCCACCAGTTCGCCGGCGGCCGCCGCACTTGAGATCCTCTACGACGGAGGCTGCCCGCTCTGCCTGCGGGAGGTGCGGCTGCTGCGCCACCGAGACCGCCAGCGTCACGGCGCCCAGCCTGTGCTGGCCTTTGTGGATGTCGACGCGGCCGGATACGACCCCCGCGAGCACGGGGGCATCACCTACCGGCAGGCGATGGAGCGCATCCATGCCATCAGCGCCGATGGGGCTGTGCTCACCGATGTGGAGGTGTTCCGCCGGGCCTATGCCCTGGTGGGTCTGGGATGGCTCTATGCCCCGAGCCGCTGGCCGCTGCTGCGGCCCCTGGTGGATGGGGTGTACCGCCTCTGGGCGGCCTGGCGGCTGCGGCTCACCGGCCGCCCCCCCCTGGATCAGCTCTGCCAGGGCCGTTGTGCCCTGAAACCACAGCCGCAAGCACAGCCGCAGCCGCAGGATGCGGCGGTGCCAGGCCGGTGAAGCGCGAAGCGGCCGAACCGGACCTGATCGTGGTGGGGAGCGGTCTTGGCGGACTCTGTGCCGCCGCCATCGCCGCCCGCCACGGCCTGGAGGTCCTGGTGCTGGAAGCCCACACCCAGGCGGGAGGTGCCGCCCACGGCTTCGAGCGCGGCGGCTTCCGCTTCGAATCGGGACCTTCCCTCTGGTCAGGACTCGGGAGCTGGCCGAGCAGCAATCCCCTCGCCCAGGTGCTGCGGGCGGTGGGGGAATCGGTGCCCGTGCACCCCTACAGGGAGTGGGGCCTGCTGCTGCCGGAGGGAGACCTGCGGGTGGGGGTGGGGCTCGAGCCGTTCCTCGCCCTGGTGCGGCAGCTGCGCGGCGATGCCGCCGCCGGCGAATGGGCCGCCTTCATGGAGTGGCTGCAGCCGCTCTGCCGTGCGGCGCGGCGCCTGCCGCTGCTGGCCCTGCGGCCGGGGCTGGGAGCCGCCACCACCCTGGCGGCGAGCGGCGGGCTCGGACTGCTCGGCCAGGCCGGCCAGCTGGCGGCGCTGGGGGGAGCCTTCGGTCCCATGGCCCGCCGGCGGCTGCAGGACCCCTTCCTGCTGCAGTGGGTCGATCTGCTCTGCTTCCTGATCTCCGGGTTGCCGATGGACCGCACCAGCGCCGCCGCCATGGCAACGCTGTTCGGCGAGTGGTTCGAACCCCAGGCCTGCCTCGACTACCCGATCGGCGGCAGCGCCGCGGTGGTGGAGGCCCTGCTGCGGGGCCTGCGGCGTCACGGCGGCGCTCTCCGCACCGGGACCCCGGTGACCGAGGTGTGGCTGGAACGGCGCCGGGCCGTGGGCGTGGTGCTGGCTGGCGGCGAGCGGATCCGGGCCCGGCAGGGGGTGATCGCCAATGTGAGCCCCTGGGATCTCCTGGGGCTGCTGCCCGACCAGGCCGTCGCGGGGCGCTGGCGCCGGCGGATGGAGGCCACGCCCGCCTGCCGCAGTTTCCTGCACTGGCATCTGGGGCTGCGGGCCACGCCAGCCATGGCCGATCTGCCCATTCACCACGTGTGGGTGGGCGACTGGCGGCGGGGCATCGACGCCGAGCGCAACATGGCGGTGCTGTCAATGCCGTCGCTGCTCGACGGCAGCCTGGCCCCCACCGGCCACCACGTGCTGCACGGCTACACGCCTGCCAACGAACCCTGGGAGCTGTGGAGGGATCTGGAGCGCGGCAGCCCGGCCTACCGTCAGCTCAAGGCGGAACGCTGCGGGGTGTTCCACACCGTGCTCGACCGGCTGCTTCCGGGTTGGCAGGAGCAGCGGATCCTGGAGCTCCAGGGAACGCCCCTCACCCACCGCCACTACCTGCGGGTGCACCAGGGAAGCTACGGCCCGGCCTGGCCGGCGGACCAGGGGCCGTTTCCGGGGGGGAGCACGCCGTTCGAGGGGCTGGTGCTCTGCGGTGCCGGGGTGTTTCCCGGAATCGGCGTGCCACCGGTGGCGGTGAGCGGCGCGATGGCGGCCCACCGGTTCGTGCCGGCCAGGCAGCAGCGGCGCCTGCTGGAGGAGCTGGAACTGGCGGCCTGATCAGGCTGCCCCCAGGGCAGGGGCAGGGAGCCGGCGATCAGAAGCGGCGGCGCAGTTGGGCGGCCGCCAGCTGCACCTCCCGCATGAACAGGAGCACCGCCACCATCAGACACAGCATCGCCGCCACGAACAGGGGCACCACCATCAGGGCCAGATCGATGGCCGTGACGGCACTCACGAACACGATCGCCACCACAAGCGCCACCAGCAGCACGGTGACGGTGCAGAGCTCAATGGCCTTGAGCACCAGGCCCATGCGCCGCTTCTGGATCTGCAGTTCCTGCCGCGCCAGGTGGGCCTGGGCGATGGCGGCGTCCCGCAGCTGCTCCTGCAGCTGACGCGAGCGATCCACGATGCGGGCCAGGCGGTTGGTGAGCACCACCAGCAGCCCGCCGATGCCCGTCAGCAGAAACACCGGCGCAACCGAGAGCTGAATCGCCCGGGCCAGACCTTCCACCGGCGCAGCCGTCACCGCCAGGGAAGCGTGCATCCGGTCGCCACAGTGGTGGCACGACGCTAGACGGATCCGACTCCATGACCACCATCACCTGCCAGTACAGCGGCGGTCTGCGCTGCGGCGCCGAGCACGGTCCCTCCGGCAGCCGGATCGAGACCGACGCGCCGGTGGACAACCAGGGGCAGGGATCCTGCTTCTCCCCCACCGATCTGATCGCCACATCCCTGGCCACCTGCCTGCTCACCGTGATGGGGATCGTGGCCGAGCGCCATGGGTGGAACCTCGAAGGGGCCACGGCGCGGGTGGAGAAGACCATGGGCCAGGGCGCCCCGCGGCGGATCACCGGCCTGGAGGTGTGGATCGCGCTGCCGGAGCACCTCGAGGAGCGCCAGCAGGCGACGTTGCGCCGCGCCGCCGAGACCTGTCCGGTGAAAGCCAGCCTGCAGGGGGCGATCCCGATGACGCTGCACTGGCAGAGCTGCTGAAGCCATCCTGGGCGGGAGCGCCCGATCCCTCGCATGAGCAAGGCTCGCCATCCCGGCAAGGTCTGCGCGCCTGAGCCGGCCCCAGGGTGCGGGGACACTCTGGCCGCCCTTCCGCTGCCTGCGCTCTTCGAGAGGCTGAAGACGACGCCCCGCGGTCTGGAGAGTGACGAGGCCCGGCGCCGGCTCCGGGATGGGGGGGCCAACGAGCTGCCGCGTCACGCGGTGTCGCCCTGGAGGCTGTTGCTGGGCCACCTCTGGGGGCCCATCGCCTGGATGATCGAACTGGCCGCCCTGCTCTCCGCCCTGGTGGCGGACTGGAGTGATCTGGGGCTGATCCTGCTGCTGCTGGCCGCCAATGCCGGGGTGGGCTTCTGGGAGGAGTACAAGGCCGGCAACGAGATCGCGGCCCTGGAGGCCCAGCTGGCCCGGGAGGCGCGGGTGGTGCGGGACGGCCGCTGGACGCTGGTGCCCTCCCGGGAGCTGGTGCCTGGCGATGTGATCCGGCTGAGGATCGGTGACATCGTGCCGGCCGACGCCCGCCTGCTGGACGGGGGTCCGGTGGAGATCGACCAGTCCCCCCTCACCGGTGAATCCCTGCCGGTGGAGCGGGACCGGGGGGGCGCCGTGCTCTCCGGCTCGATCCTGCGGCGCGGGGAGGCCGATGCCCTGGTGCATGCCACGGGGGCCTCCACCACCTTCGCGCGCACCGCCCGGCTGGCGGAGGCCGAACCGCCACCCAGCCATTTCCAGCAGGCGGTGCTCAAGATCGGCGACTACCTGATCCTGGTGGCGCTGCTGCTGATCACCCTGGTCCTGGTGGTGGCCCTGTTCCGGGGCCACGGCATGGTGGAGACGCTGCGCTTCGCCCTGGTGCTCTGCGTGGCCTCGATCCCCGTGGCCATGCCCACCGTGCTCTCGGTGACCCTGGCCGTGGGTGCCGAGCGGCTGGCCCGCCGCCGAGCCGTGGTCACGCGCCTGGCCGCGATCGAGGAGCTGGCGGGGATCGACATCCTCTGCTCCGACAAGACGGGCACCCTCACCCAGAACCGGCTCAGCCTCGGCACACCCTTCTGCGTGCCGCCCTGCACCACGGAGCACCTGCTGCGCTGCGCCGCGCTCGCTTCGCGGGCGGAAGACGGCGATCCGATCGATGCGGCGGTGCTCGAGGCCCCCGGGGCCGGCACCGCTGCGGCCGGAATGCGGATCGAGGCGTTCCGTGGCTTCGATCCGGTGCGCAAGCGCACCGAAGCCACCGCCGTGGATGCCGCAGGCAACCATCTGCGGGTGAGCAAGGGAGCCCCCCAGGTGCTCCTGGCCATGGCGGTGGAGACCGGGGAGGTGCGCAAGGCGGTGGATCAGGCGGTGGAGGCCTTCGCTGCCCGTGGCTTTCGCTCCCTGGCCGTGGCCGCCGCCGAAGGCGACGGGTGCTGGCGGATGCTGGGTGTGCTGCCCCTCTTCGATCCACCCCGCGAAGACAGCCGGGCCACCCTGGAGCAACTGCGCCAGCTGGGGATCACCACCAAGCTGATCAGCGGGGACCAGGTGGCGATCACCCGGGAGATGGCCCGCCAGCTGGGCCTGGGCAGCGCCATTCTTCCGGCGGAGGCCCTCGAGACGTCCACCGCCGCTCCCCGGATCCCATCCCTGTTCGCCCCCGGGGAACGGATCGAGCGGAGCGACGGTTTCGCCCAGGTCCTGCCCGAGCACAAGTACCGGATCGTGGAGCTGCTGCAGCACCGGGGACACCTGGTGGGCATGACCGGCGACGGCGTCAACGACGCCCCTGCCCTGAAGCGGGCCGATGCGGGGATCGCCGTGTCCGGGGCGAGCGATGCCGCCCGCAGCGCCGCCGACATCGTGCTGCTCAGCCCCGGCCTCGGCGTGGTGGTGTCGGCGATCCGGGAGAGCCGGCGCATCTTCCAGCGGATGCACCACTACGCCGTGTACCGGATCGCCGAAACGCTCCGGGTGCTGGTGTTCATGACCGTGTCGATCCTGGTGTTCGACTTCTATCCGCTGTCGGCGCTGATGATCGTGCTGCTGGCGCTGCTCAACGACGGCGCCATCCTCTCGATCGCCTACGACCGCACCCACTGGTCACCCCGCCCGGTGCGCTGGCAGATGCCGGTGGTGCTCGGGGTGGCCACGATGCTCGGCCTGGCCGGGGTCGTCGCCTCCTTCGGCCTGCTCTATCTGGCGGAGAGGGGGTTCGGCCAGCCCCGGGAGTTCATCCAGACCCTCCTGTACCTGAAACTGTCGGTGGCGGGTCACCTGACGGTGTTCGTGGCACGCACGGAAGGCCCCTTCTGGTCGGTGCGGCCGGCCCTGCCGCTGCTGCTCGCCGTGGTGGGCACCCAGCTGGTGGCCACAGTCCTGGCGGTGTACGGGATCCTGATGGCACCGATCGGCTGGGGCTGGGCCCTGCTGGTGTGGGGCTACTCCCTGCTCTGGTTCCTGGTGGAGGATCGGGTGAAACTGCTGGGCTATGAGCTCTTCGGGCGGCGGCCCACCCTGTTGCGCCGCCACGGCCGAGGCCGCCGCGGGCCTGGCTGAGGCCATGCTGGCGGAGCCTTCCCTCGGCTCCATGACCACACCGGGCCCGGCGCTCGCCCAGCTGCGCGACCACCTCCACCAGACGCGGCTGCTCGGCTCGATCAGCAGCACCCTCTACTACGACCAGAACACGGTGATGCCGGCCGCCGGCGCCGAGTGGCGCGGCGAACAGCTGGGCCTGCTGGCCAGCCAGCTCCATCGCCGCCAGAGCGATCCCCACTACGCCGCGCTGCTGGAGGCGGCAGAAGCCGAGGCGGCAGCCGGGCAGCACGGTGCTCCATCGGCCCTTCTGCGGCGCAACCTGGCCCTGCTGCGGCTGGAGCTGGAGCGGCAGCGGCGCCTCGATCCCGCCCTGGTGGCCAGCCTGGCCCGGGCCCAGTCGCGGGGGAATGCCGTGTGGCAGGAAGCCCGCTCCCGCAACGACTTCACCCTGTTCTCCCCGGCCCTGGAGGAGCTGATCGCCCTGCGCCGCCGCCAGGCCGACCAACTGGCGGCGGCCGAACCCGTGCGGCGGAGCAGCTGGGAGATCCTGGCCCAGCCCTTCGAACCCGGAATCAGCAAGGCCCGGCTGGAGGAGCTGTTCGGCCCGTTGCGCCAGCAGCTGCCCAACCTGCTGGCCCGGGCTGCCGAGGCGGTCGGCCAGGCCCCCGGAACCCGGCGCCCTGGGGAGAGCGCCGATCTGCCCGAGGCCCTGCAGGAGCGTCTCTGCGCCGAGCTTCTGGGCAGCTGGGGCTATGACCCGCAGCGCTGCCAGCGTTCCCGCTCGGCCCATCCCTTCTCCTGCACCCTGGGGCCGGCCGACTACCGCATCACCACCCGGGTGGTGCCGGGCCAGCCCCTCTCGGCCCTGCTGGCCACAGCCCACGAGTGGGGTCACTCCCTGTACGAGCAGGGCCTGCCCCGCAGCGACGACCACTACTTCCCCTGGCCCCTGGGTGAGGCCACCTCGATGGGGGTGCATGAATCGCAGTCCCTGTTCTGGGAATGCCGCATCGCCAGAGGCGAGGCCTTCGCCCGGCGCTGGCATCCCAGGATCGTGGCCGGGCTTGGGGGCGATCCCTGGGGCGGCAGCCACGGCTTCTGGCGGGCCCTCAATCCCGTGCGGCCCGGCCTGATCCGGGTGGAGGCCGATGAGCTGAGCTACTGCCTCCACATCGTGCTCCGCTACGAACTGGAGCTGGCCCTGCTGGAGCAGGACATGCCGGTTCAGGAGCTGCCCGAGGCCTGGAACCGGCGGATGGGGGAGCTGCTTGGGATCACCCCGCCCGGCGATGCGGAGGGATGCCTGCAGGACATCCACTGGGCGGAGGGGCTGTTCGGCTACTTCCCCTCCTACGCCCTGGGGCACCTGATCAGCGCCCAGCTGGCGGAGCGGCTGGAGCACGACCTGGGCGGCACCGGCGCCCTGGAGGCCCGCGTGGCTGCGGGGGAGGAGGAGCAGCTCCGCCGCTGGTTGGGGGAGCAGGTGTGGGCCCTGGGCCGCAGCGTCAACGGCGAGGAGCTGGTGCAGCAGGTGTGCGGCCGCCCCCTGGAGACCGGCCCCTTCCTCCGCTACCTCACCGGCAAGCTCGAACGGCTGCTGGGCTGAGGCCGCCTGGGAGGGACGACGCCACCATGGCGGCCACAGGGAAGGGGCTGGATCAAACTCGTCCCCTCGCCGCATGGGTGATCCAGGCCGAGCCCATCGAGCAGTTCCTCCCCCGGGGCGGAAGCAATGGTGCTCACGGCGGAGCCATTCACTCCGGTGGACGTGCGGGGTGAGGCCCGGGCCACGCGCCGGCTTCCCGAGGGGGTGCGGCAGCCTGCACTGCCGCCGTGAACGGGACAACCACAGCGGCGTGCCTTGGTGGGTGGTGCCCTTCGTAGGATGCGCCGCGATCGCACACTCTGTTTCATGGCGAACATCGACCACGCCCCGAGCCGCACGATGCTCAACCTGCTGCACGTGCTGCCGGCCTTCGCCGATGAAGCCGAGCTCCGCCTCAACGCGATCGTGGAGCTCAACTCAATGACGATCAACAAATATGAGCTGATCACGGAAACCGGCCATCTCAAGCTGGACCGGGTGGGCTACTCCTCCCTTGCCTACCCCTTTGCCTACGGCTGTATCCCCCGCACCTGGGATGAGGACGGCGATCCCCTCGACATCGAGATCGTGGGAGTGACCGAGCCCCTGATTCCCGGCTCCCTGGTGGAAGCCCGCATCATCGGCATCATGAAGTTCGACGATGGCGGTGAGGTGGACGACAAGGTGATCGCAGTTCTCGCCGATGACAAGCGGATGGATCACATCACCAGCTACACCCAGCTGGGTGATCACTGGCTCAAGGAAACCCAGTACTACTGGGAGCGTTACAAGGATCTCAAGAAGCCCGGCACCTGCAAGGTGAACGGTTTCTTTGAGGCGTCAGAGGCCGTGACCATCATCAAGGAGTGCGAAGCGCGCTATCTCAGCGCGATCGACGCCAAACTGGTGAACTGATTCCGAGACACCCCACCACGCGCCGATGTCCCTGCTGATCCCGGAGCCGATGGCTCCCCGCCAGAGCCAATCCCCGGCCCGCACCCCGTCAGCGTGGGCACGGACTTGGAGCAAGGGGATGGGGCTGTGGGGGGGGCGTTTGGCCCTAGGCGTCGCCCTCGTGACCCTGGGGGGAGCACCACTCCCCTCCCAGGCGGCACCGAGCGGACAGGGTCCGCTTCCCCCTTCCGGGGCGGTGGCGCCCACGGAGCCGCCCAGCGCGCCCCCGGCCGTGCCCGCTCCAGCGGCCGAGACCCCTCCAGCCGCCGTCCAGCCGGAGGTGGCCGTCCAGCGGGAGATCGTGCTGGAGCTGGGGCGTCGGGAGATCAGCCTCCGTGAGAACGGCCAGGTGGTGAGGCGGTGGCCCGTCGCGATCGGCGACCCCAGCACCCCCACCCCGGTGGGCACCTTCAAAGTGGAGAACAAGGTGCAGAACCCCCGCTACCAGAGCACCCGCAGCGGCAAAATCAACGCCACCGTGGGACCCCAGGGTCCGCTCGGGGATCGCTGGATCGGTTTCAAACAGAGCGGCCCCAACCAGTACGGCATCCACGGCACGCCCACCGCCTGGGCCTGGACCGTGACCTCACGGGCCGCCGTATCGAATGGGTGTGTGCGCATGCTCACGCCCCATGTGCGTGAACTGTTCGACAAGGTGGACATCGGCACTCCGGTGATCGTCCGACGCTGAGTGCTCCACTGGGCTGGGCGGCTCGCCAGGGATGGCGGCGGGATCCGAAAGACTTCCTGGAGATCGGTTCTGGATCGGCAGGATTGCCCGGGATCCTCCCTTAAGTTTCGCTCTGCATTTCCGCCGCAATGGTTCCAGCGCCGCACACCCAGCCATGTCCGGGAGCAGCTGGAGACAGGGGAGGTCAACGGGAGCAGCTCGGTGCTGCCGACCGGCCCCTGCGCGGCGTTTCGCTCAACACCACGCTCAACACCACGTTGAAGTGGTCGGAAGAGGGTGAGCTCTCTGCCCTTGACCTGGATCGGATCGTGGCCCGGCTGGCCGATGCGGATCCCGTGGCCAGCCATCTCAGCCTGCACCATTTCGGCATGGCCGGACGCGAGGGGGTCAACGGCTGCCGCTCTGACGCCGGCCACCACGCCGGCTGAATCAGTGCCCGGCCAGGGCCGTGCGGGCCAGGGCCCTGGCCAGCCCATCGCGACTTGCCAATCCCCGCAGGCTGCCCACGGCCAGACCGGGGTTCGGCAAGCCATGGGGCAGAACGCCGGCACGGATGTCGTGCACAGCAAACACCGGCAGCTGCCGGCAGCCTGAGGGGCTGAGCTGGTCCTCCAGCTGGGCCAGGTTTGCCGCCTCCGGGAGCCAGAGGAGGTCCCCGCGCACGCACTCCCGCAGCAGCGGTGCTGGCGCCAGCCCCGTGCTGGCCGTGCCGTCGAGGCGGGAGCGGATCAGCCGTTGCAGATCAGCGAGGGTGGCCAGGCCGAGCACCCACGGCCCCTCGGCGACCACCAGGCAGTGGCCATGGGCAGCCACCAGTTCCGCCAGGGCCTCCACCACCGGCGTCTCTGCCGGCAGCACCAGGGGGGCTTCCGGTTCGATCGCCTCGAGCACGGACACCGCGGCCAGCTGGCGCCGGCGCTGCTCCTCCGCTGCATCGGGCCCCAGCAGACCGGGATCGCTCAGCCCCTGCCAGCGCTCCACCAGCAGGGCACTCAACCCCGCCGCCGCCATCAGCGGCAGCACGATGCGGATGTCATGGGTGAGTTCAAACAGCAGCAGCAGCGCGGTGAGGGGGGCGCGGGCACTTCCGGCCAGCACCGCGGCCATGCCGACCATGGCGTAGGCGGGCGGTTCGGCCACCGGCAGCTGCAGGCCCGCGTCGCCCAGCAGCTGGCCGTAGCCATTCCCCAGCACCGCGCCCAGCACCAGGGCGGGGGCGAATCCCCCTCCCACGAATCCCGTGGCGTTGCTCACCGTGGTGGCCAGCAGCTTGACCCCGAGCAACAGCAGCAGGCTGAGCAGGGGGATGCCGCCATCACTGCCCAGCAGGGCTTCGACCGTGTCGTAGCCCACCCCGAGCACCTGGGGAAAGCCAAGCGCCATCACCCCCACCGCGGCACCCCCAAGGGCTGTCGGCAGGCCGGGGGGCAGCTGGGCCAGCCAGCGTTGCAGGCGTGCATCGCGGCCCAGGGCGAGCAGCCGCACCAGCAGCCAGGACATCAGGCTGGCGAGTAACCCCAGCCCCAGGTAAAGCGGCAATTCCAGGGGTGAGCGCACCTCGTAGGCCGGCAGTCTCAGGATCGGTGCATCCCCGAGCACCAGCTGGGTCACCAGCGACGAGGCCACCGCAGCCACGAGCACAGCCCGGAGGCTGGGGCGGCCCTGGATGGCGCTGAAACTGCCTTCAAAGGCGAAGAACACCCCAGCGATCGGTGCCTTGAAGCCCGCTGCCAGGCCCGCCGCCACACCGGCCGCCACCAGGGCTTTCTGACGCTGGGGCGGCAGGCCGCCCCGCAGGGCCACCCAGAGGCCGAGGTTGCCACCGCTCTCCACGCTGGGCCCCTCCGGCCCGAGCGAGGCGCCGCTCCCCAGGCTGAGGGAGGCACCCAGCAGACGCAGCAGCGGCAGCCGGGGGGCAGGCGGCTCGGTGCCCTCCGCCATCGCCATCAGGCTGGGCAGGCCAGGGCCGAGATCGCCGCCCCAGCGGCGCAGAAGCCCCACGGCGAAACCGCCCAGGGTGGGCACCAGCACCACGGGCCAGAGGCTGATCCAGCCTGGCAGCTGGGAGGCGGGCAGCGGCGGCGGCTCCGGTGCTGCCGGTGGCGTCGGCAGGTAGCCGAGACCCCCCAGGCCGATCCTCAGCAGCGCCTCCAGGGGAGTGGAGCTGTCGGCAGCCAGCGGCACCAGATCCTGCCCGGGGTCGGCCACCGGGGAGCGGCCGAGGCTGAGCAGAGCTTCGATCAGGGGGCCGAACAGGCCGTTGTTGATCAGACCAAGCAGCTCGTGAAAGAGCACCACGGCCAACCCGGTGAGGGCGCCCACCAGGCCGGCCCAGGCGAGCAGACTCCACTGAAAGGGCAGACGGGTCGCCGAGGCGGCCGACTCCTCGTTGGGCTGGGGGTCAGGCCTCGGGGCGGACGCTGGCAAAGATCTCCTCCAGGATCTCCCCGGCGCCCTGATCCTTGAGGCTGTGGGCGAGGGCAACGCCGATCGCTTCGGGGTCCTCCTGCGGACCGCGGGCCTCGTCGCGGATCAGCCGCAGCCCGTCCAGGCTGGCCACCATGCCGGTGAGGATGAGATCGCCGCTGTGCTCAGCCTCGGCGAAGCGGGTGTTCACACCGATCGGCACCTGGCAGCCCCCCTCCAGCTCCCGCAGGAAGGCCCGCTCGGCCAGGCAGCGGCGCGCCGTGGGGGTGTGCTCCAGCACCCTGATCTGCTCCAGCACGGCGGTGTCGCCATCGCGGCACTCGATGCCCAGGGCCCCCTGGCCCACGGCGTGCAGGGAAATCGAGGGATCGATCAGTTCATGGATGCGGGCACCGAGGCCGAGCCGGCCCAGGCCGGCGGCAGCCAGGATCAGGCAGTCGAATTCACCGGAGTCGAGCTTTTCCAGGCGCGTGATCACGTTGCCGCGCACGTCCTTGAAGGTGAGATGGGGGAAGTGGTGGCGCAGCTGGGCCAGGCGTCGCAGGGAGCTGGTGCCCACCACGGCGCCCTCCGGCAGGGTGGCGAGGGTCTTGTCACGGTGCTTCGCGTGCACCACCAGGGCATCGGCGGGATCCTCCCGCTCGGTGATGCAGCCCAGCATCAGCCCCTCGGGCAGGTTGGTGGGCAGATCCTTGAGGCTGTGCACGGCGATGTCGGCCCGGTCCACCAGCATCTGGGCCTCCAGTTCCTTGGTGAAGAGGCCCTTGTCGCCGATCTTGGCGAGGGCCACATCGAGGATCTTGTCGCCCTGGGTGGCCATGGCCTCGATCGTGATCGTCAGATCGTCGTGGGCCTTGGCCAGCTCATCGCGCACCCAGTGGGTCTGCACCATGGCGAGCTGGCTGCGGCGGGAGGCAATACGCAGGGTGGAGCCGGCCATCGAGATCCTTCGGTTGGCAGACAGACTGCCGTGTCACAGCCGCCCAGCCTAAGGACCAGCCCTCACCCCACCGCAGTCCGGCGGATCAGCCGAAACACTGGAGCGGCAGAGGCCCCCAGGTGTCCTCTGCGTCAGGGTTGGCGCGGCTGTGGCCGGTGATCAGCACCCCTTCGCCCAGGCCATCCTCCAGGCGCAGACTGAACCGGCCGGTGCTCTGGTTCGCCTTGAGGAACACCGGCCCGTCCGTGGATTCCAGTTCCTCCCCGGAGGAATCGGGCGCCAGCGGGGGCCATCCGCAGGCGGCCTCCAGGGAGCGCAGGGTCTGAACCGCCTGCAGCGCGGTGGGGGCCATCACCCCCACCGTGAACCACTCACAGCGGCCCATGCGGGCGGCCAGCTCAGTGCGCAGGGCGGTGAGCTCGGCTGGATCGAGGCAAGGAGCCGTGCGCAGGGCGCGCAGGCTCCCCAGGGATGCGTGCATGGGCCTCAGGGTGTCGGGCGGTGGGGAGGGAGCCCATCGCTTGACCCAGCTCTCACTTGATGTATTCCTTCAGCACGCCGTTGCGGTTGGGGTGACGCAGCTTGCGCAGCGCCTTGGCCTCGATCTGGCGGATGCGCTCGCGCGTCACATCGAAGATCTGGCCGATCTCCTCGAGGGTCTTCATGCGGCCGTCGTCGAGGCCGTAGCGCAGACGCAGCACGTCGCGCTCCCGCGGGCTGAGGGTGGCGAGCACGCCCTCGAGGTCTTCGCGCAGCAGGTTCTTGGCCACGTCCTGCTCGGGATTCTCGATGTCGGCCTCGATGAAGTCACCCAGGCGGGAATCCTCCTCCTTGCCGATCGGCGTCTCCAGGGAGATCGGCAGCTGGGCACTCTTGGCGATGAAGCGCAGCTTCTCGATGGTCATCTCCATCGATTCGGCGATCTCCTCCTCGGTGGGCTTGCGGCCGAATTCCTGGGAGAGGGTCTTGGTGGTTTTCTTGATCCGCGAGATGGTCTCGTAGAGGTGCACCGGCAGGCGGATGGTGCGGCTCTGGTCGGCGATGGCCCGGGTGATCGCCTGGCGGATCCACCAGGTGGCGTAGGTGGAGAACTTGTAGCCCTTCTCGTGGTCGAACTTCTCGGCGGCGCGGATCAGGCCAAGGGAACCTTCCTGGATCAGGTCCTGGAAGCTCAGGCCCCGGTTCATGTACTTCTTGGCGATCGACACCACCAGGCGCAGGTTCGACTGCACCATCTTTTCCTTGGCCCGGCGGCCCAGCATCAGCCTCCGGCGGAACTTGATCAGGGGCATGTCCACGAGGGCCGCCCACTCCTTGTTGTCGGGGTGGTGGCCATGGTCGGCCTCGAACTGGGCCGCCAGCTCCTCGAGCTGGAGGAGATCGGCGATCTTGCGGGCCAGCTCGATCTCCTCGTCCGGGCGGAGCAGCCGGATACGGCCGATCTCCTGCAGATAGACCCGGATCGAATCCTCGGTGTAGACCCCCTTGGGACCCACCTTGATGCTGGCGAGGGCCTTGGCGGCCTTGTCGTCGCCGGCATCCTTGACCGGCCTGGCGGCGGGGTCGGCCTTCGCCTCGGCAGAGCCTGCTGCGGTCAGCAGCTCATCGGCCGCGGCATCGAGGTCGCCGGCCGGCAGCTTGGCAGCAGCAGCCTTGCCGGCGGGAGTTTTGGCCGTGGTCTTGGTCTTGGCCGTGGATTTGGCCTTGGCGGCAGCCTTGGCCTTGGGCTTGGCTGCGGGCTTGACCTTCGCTTCCGGCTTGCCAGCCTTGGCCACAGAGCCGGTGGCCGTGCCGGAGCCTGGGGCGGCCGCGCCGGTGTTGGAAGCCGCGGCGCCGGGGGTGTGGACGCTCACCGCTTCACCCGAAGCCGTGGCCACCATCAGGATCTGGGCAGCAGGCTTGGCTTTGGGAAGTGCGGTGCTCATCGACGAAAGGTGGGGGAGGGACAGGAAGAGAAGGCTGCGGGACGGGCAGCGGAACAGGGGTCCAGTCGCCAACGGCCAGGAAGCGACACAGGAGTCCGCGACCGGAAGGTCGGCGCCCGCTCAGGGGGACAGACCGTGGGCCGGAGCCGCTGGGATCGGGACGAGCCAGGCGGCACGGCGAGGCTGTGGACAGCGACGCTCTAGGGAGAGACGCTCTGGGGAGGGAGTCGGCTTCATCCGCAAGGAGAGGGAGCCTGGAGAGGTGGGCGCAAGGGCTTGACGGGCCAGGGAAGGTTTGTCAATGAGGAATGGAGCCGGAGCTGTTTCCGTGCGCGCACGCGGCAGGCCGGGGTGGTGCGGTCTGCCGGTGCGGTCTGCAGCAATGGAAGGAGGTGGTGGCCGGGGCCGGATGCAGGGCTGTCAGGGGTGGTCGCAGACAGGAGGCGCAATGGGAGGGTGTCTCCCCGGCTCTCTTCTTGTCTTCCCTCTGGACGGAACTCTGCCTGGTTCCGACGGCAGCCTGTGAGCTGCCCAACAGCTCCATCCTATGAATGGCCCGTGCCGAATGCAAGTTTGGTGAGCCAATGGCTCCAGATCTGGCTGGAGGCCGGACGCGAAGGACAGGTGTTCACCTATGCGAACCCCCAGGAACTCCCTCTGCGGATCGGCGATCTTGTCCAGGTGCGCCTGCAGGGCCGGCGCCACAGCGGCCTGGTGGTGGCCCAACTCCCCAGTCTCCCCGGGGAGCTGCTGGGAAAAACCCTGCAGCCGGTGGAGCTGGTGCTCCAGCACGCCGCTGTGGATCCTCAGTGGCATGCCCTGATCGCACAGGTGGCTGAGCAATGCCACACCAGCGGCTTCAAAACCCTCAAGAGCGCCCTCCCCCCCGGCTGGCTGGGGCAGCGGCACCAACGGGGCCAGGGGGGGCCTCCCACCATCGCCGCCGTGCAGCTCGGGCGGCCGCCGGAGGCAGGGGAGCGTCTCACCCAGCGCCAACGCCAGCTGCTCGACCATCTGGCGCGGTGTCCCTCCCCCGTTCCCCTGCGGAGACTGTGCGGTGCCGCAGGCTTCAGCCGGGCCGTGCTGCAGGCTGTGGAGAAGCGCGGCCTGGTGGAACGGCTGCTGCTGGAGGCCGGCGACGCCAGCGACGCGATCGCGCCAGCCCTGGAACCGCCCCAGCCCCTCACCGCACCCCAGCGGCAGGCCGTGGAGGCCATCACCACCGCCCCCCCCGGGCAGGCCTTTCTGCTCTGGGGTGTGACCGGATCCGGCAAGACCGAGGTGTACCTGCAGGCGGCGGCCCACTGCCTGCGGCAGGGCCGCAGCGTGCTGCTGCTGACCCCGGAGATCGGCCTGATTCCCCAGTTGCTGGACCGTTGCCGGCGACGCTTCGGAGCGACCGTGGTGGAGTACCACAGCGGCCTGGGCGAGGCCGAGCGGATCGCGGCGTGGCGACGCTGCCTGCGGGGGGAGGGTCTGGTGGCCGTGGGCACCCGCTCCGCGGTGTTCCTGCCCCTGGGCCAGCCAGGCCTGATCGTGCTGGATGAGGAACACGACAGCTCCTACAAGCAGGAGAGCCCCATGCCCTGCTACCACGCCCGGGATGTGGCCCGGCTGCGGGCGGAGCAGACGGGGGCCTGGCTGGTGCTGGGCAGTGCCACCCCGGCGGTGGAAACCTGGCTGGCCTGCCAGGGCAAGGCAGGCGATCCGACCCGGCTGCTGAGCCTCAGCGAGCGGATCGGCGGACGGCCCCTGCCGCCCGTGCGGCTGGTGGACATGCGTCAGGAACTGGCCGAGGGTCACCGGCGCCTGCTGAGCCGCCCGCTGCTGCAGCGGCTGGAGGGGATCCGGGAGCGCGGCGAGCAGGCCGTGGTGCTGGTGCCCCGGCGGGGTTACCGCACCTTCCTGAGCTGCCGCAGTTGCGGGGAAGCGGTGCTGTGTCCCCACTGCGATGTGGCACTCACCGTCCACCGCTCAGCGGGCGGGCACGAGTGGCTGCGCTGCCACTGGTGTGACCACCGCACGGAGATGGAGGCCCGTTGCGGCCATTGCGGGTCCACGGCCTTCAAACCCTTCGGAGCCGGAACCCAGCGGGTGATGGAGCAACTGGCCGGCGAACTGGAGGGGTTGCGCGTCCTGCGCTTCGATCGGGACACCACCCGCGGCCGCGATGGTCATCGCCGGCTGCTGGCACGGTTCGCCGCTGGTGACGCCGACGTGCTGGTGGGCACCCAGATGCTGGCCAAGGGCATGGATCTGCCCCAGGTCACCCTGGCGGCGGTTCTGGCCGCCGATGGGCTGCTGCACCGTCCCGACCTGCGCTCCTCCGAGCAGTGCCTGCAGCTGCTGCTGCAGCTGGCCGGCAGGGCCGGGCGTGGCGAGCGGCCCGGCGAGGTGCTGGTGCAGACCTACTGCCCCGAGCACCCGGTGATCCGGCACCTGGTGGACGGCCGCTACGACCGCTTCCTGGACGAAGAAATCGCCCTGCGCCGCAGCGGCGGGCTGGTGCCGTTCAGCCGGGCCTGCCTGCTGCGCTTCAGCGGCAGCGGCAGCGGCGCCACGGCCACGGCCGCCGCCAGCATGGCCGAGCTGCTGCGCCCGGCCCTGGAGCGGAGCGGATGGTGCCTGATCGGCCCCGCCCCTGCCCCGGTGGCGCGGGTGGCGGGCCGCAGCCGCTGGCAACTGCTGTTGCACGGCCCGGCCCACTCCGGGCTGCCCCTGCCCCCGGAGGCCGAGCTGCGCCAGGTGCTCCCGGCCGGCGTGGGCCTGGCCATCGACCCGGACCCGCTCAGCCTCTAGGCCGGCAGCTGGGGCAGACCGAAACCGAGCTGCTGACGCAGCCGCGCCAGCAGCAGCGCCAGCAGCAGCGCGACACCGATGGCCAGGGCGCCCAGCCCGAGCGGGTTCCAGCGCCAGCAGTGCACGTCCAGCCGGTTGTCAGCTCCGAGCTGCAGGGGCCAGCGCACGCCGCGATCGACTGCGAGGGGAACGGCCGATCGCGGCGTGGCCAGGCGCACGGCGGCCGGAGCGAGGGGAGAGAGGTCGAGGCTGAAGTCTGCCCCGGGCAGGGGATCGGCGCGGCGGAGATCCACGCCAATGACCAGGTGCTGGCGCACCCCCACCAGCCAGTTGCGTTCCTCCCACTGCAGCCGGGGAGCCGGCAGGTCGAGGCCAGCCAGGCGGCCGGCCTCGGTGATGGTCTCGCCCAGCTGCTGCAACGCGGCGCCGGCCGGCAGCACCGGACCCACCAGGTGATCCACGCCCGGCCGTTCCGGGGCGGTGGGGCGCAGACCGGCCTGCCGCAGCGCCTCCAGCAGGGCCTGTTCCCAGGGCGTGGCCACAGCGGCGGGATCGCGCACCAGCCGCTCCCCCACCTGCAGCCGGCCGGGGGAATGGAAGGTGAGTTCCGCATGCACTGCACCGCACCCCCCCAGCAGCACGGTGAGCAGCAGCAGGGCAAGGGCCACGGCCGCAAAGCCGAGCGGAGGCCGGGTCGGCCCCACCGGCGGTGGGGGGGGCGGCGGTGGACGCCGCTGCCGCCGCCGCCGGCTGGCGAGCTGCTGCAGGCGGCCGGCCACCGGCTCGGCCTCGCCGAGATCCGGCAGGGTGAGCGACCAGTGGCGCGGCCGCTCCAGGGCCGGCGCCTCGAGCACCTCCAGCAGATCCCGGGCCTGGGCCCGCAGGGTCGCGTCGCTGCACCGCTTCACCTGCCGGCAGCAGGCCATGGCCCGCACGGTGTTGCCCTGCCCCATCCAGGCGGTGGCCATGAGCAGCTGCAGCTGGGCCCCATCGGGACTGGCCGGCGGGTAGCTGGCGACCAGGGGCTCGAGGCTGCGCAGCACCTGGCCGTAGTCACCCCGCTCCAGGCGTTGTCGGGCTTCGCGGAAGGGATCGTCTGACAAGGGATCGTCTGACATCAGAGCGGCTCCGCCGGTTCAGGGCTCCAGCAGGTGGGGACTGCCCACCACCATGGTGCCGATACCGGCATCGGTGAACACCTCCAGCAGCAGGGCGTGGGGGATGCGTCCGTCCACGATGTGGGCCGCCCCCACCCCCTGGGCCAGGGCCCGGATGCAGCACTCGGTCTTGGGGGTCATGCCCCCCTCCACCACGCCGCTGGCGATCAGCTCCCGGGCACCGGCGAGCGTGAGCTGGCGCACCAGCGTGGAGGGATCCTGGCGATCGCGCAGGATGCCGGGGGTGTCGGTGAGCAGGATCAGCTTCTCGGCCTGCAGCGCCGCCGCCAGCTCCCCGGCCACCGTGTCGGCATTGATGTTGTGGGCCTGGCCCTCGTGGTCGGCGGCCACGCTGGAGATCACGGGGATGTAGCCGGCCTCGAGCAGCGGAAACAACACGGCGGGATTCACCGCCGCCACCTCCCCCACCAGCCCGTTGCGGCCCTCGCCGTAGGGACGGGCCGTCACCAGGGAGCCATCGCTGCCGCACAGGCCCACGGCGCGGCCACCCAGCTTGTTGAGGCCGTTGACGATGTGCTTGTTGACACGGCCCACCAGCACCATCTCCACCACGTCCATGGTCTCGGGGGTGGTGACCCGCAGGCCGCCGCGGAACTCCGGCTGGATGTTCAGGCGCCCGAGCCAGTCGTTGATCTCCGGGCCGCCGCCATGCACGATCACGGGCCGCACCCCCACCGAGGTGAGCAGCACCAGGTCGCGGTAGACCGCATCGCGCAGGTCCTCACGGGCCATGGCGGCGCCGCCGTACTTCACCACCACCCGGCGGCCGCTGAACCGCTGGATGTAGGGCAGGGCCTCGCTGAGCACCGAGACCCGCAGGGCATCGGTCTGGCTGATGACGACGTCGGAACTCACGGCGGAGCGGAGGGTGGAGGAACACAGGAGCGGCCGGGGGGCAGACCACGGCAGGCAGGCGGGCAGAGGGGACTCCGGGCCTGAACTCAGGACGGTTGCACCCAGAGGCGCAGCGTGAAGCGGCCGGGCTCCCGGGGGTCCAGCGCGCAGGCCAGGCCTTGGCCGAAGAATCTGCCGAGCCGCTCCTGCTGGGCCTGCCAGCGCTCGAAGGGCACGGCGCCTGTCTCGAAGTTCAGCTTCAGGCCGTAGTGGCCCTGTTCCTCGATCTCCTCCACGGCCACCAGCTGGGGGGGGGTGTCGTCGTCCCAGAGCTTCAGCACCTCGAGGGAACTCTCCAGATGGGCCTTCTGGCCGTAGCGCCAGCGCATCACATCGGCCAGCAGCTTGCGCAGGGGCTCACTCTCGGGCTGCTCGCGCAGGTGCCGGAAGCGCGCCGCCGGCGTGACCCGCATGGGCGGCGGCAACTCCGACGATTTCAGGGCCAGGCCCCCCAGCAGGATCGGGATGCCGTAAAAGATGGTGGGCAGGCTGAGGTTGGGATTGCCGGTGGCGTAACCGATCCAGCCGATCACCGAGAGGGCGGCTCCCGCCACCGTGACCAGGCTGCCAGGAGAGAGAAGTGCTTGCATGACGCCATCTTCCTGTATGCCGCGAGCCCCCGAGATGACCAGCCAGCCCCACCCGCCCGAGCCAGGCAGCGCGGCTGCCGCCGCCGGAGCCACACCCGCTGCGCCGGAACCCTCCACCGCGGATCTGATCACCCAGCTCCAGGCCGACAGGCTCTGGCTGCTGCGCCAGATCGATGCCGGCGCCTGGCCAGCCTGGAGGCTGGACCTGGCGGCCCTGGAGCGGGAACTCGGCGAACTGCTCGACCGGGTGGCGGAGGTGCAGGAACCGTCGAGCTGAAGCCTGCTCAGAAGGGGATGTCGTCGTCGCCCTCGGGCAGATCGGGCACCAGGGGAGAGGCATTCCAGCTGGGCGGCTCGGCAGCCGGGGCCGGGGCCCCGGTGGCCGGAGCCGGCGAACGGCGGGGCTGGGGTCGCGCCGGAGCCGCGGCCATGGCGGTCGGCGCGGCGGACGCCGCAGGGGGCATCCCCGGACCGCCGCCGGCCTGCCCCGCAGCGGCGCCGAGCGGATGCAGGCGGGAGAGGGTGAACTCGGCCCGCTTTTCCTTGATGCCGTCCGGACGGGTGACGGTGTT
This sequence comes from Cyanobium sp. NIES-981, assembly GCF_900088535.1. NCBI lineage: Bacteria > Bacillati > Cyanobacteriota > Cyanophyceae > Synechococcales > Prochlorococcaceae > Cyanobium > Cyanobium sp. NIES-981. Next base: position 708,935 of record NZ_LT578417.1, read on the forward strand.
CATCCGCAGCCGGCCCTCGATCATCAGGCGCTGGCCCACCTGCACCCGGTTCTGCAGGTCCTGCGCCAGGTTGCCCCAGCCCACCACCTTCAGCTGCCCGGGAGGATCGTCGGGACGCAGGCCCTCCAGCTGCACCGCCATCTCGGCCACCGGCGTCTGGTTGTCCTGGGTGTAGCGAACCTGGGGAGCCTCGAGCACATCAACTTCCAGCAGACAATGGTTCACTCGCCTTCGACCAGCGGATCCTCCCCATCCTGATGCAAGGGGGCAGCCAGCACCAGTTCGTGACGCCACGGCCGCCACAGCCTGCGCCCCTGCCGCCAGCGGCGGGGCAGGGGCGCAGGCTGTGGATGTTCGCGGGTACCGGGGAAGGTCCGGGGCTGGCACAGCAGCTGCAGGCCCAGGGCTGGCGCCTGCGCGTGAGCGTGGTGGATCCGGCCGCTGGGAAACCCTACGAACAGCTCAGCGCTGTGGAGATCAGCGTGGGTGCCCTCGCCGGCGTGGGGGCTCTGCGCACTGCCCTGGAGGAGGCGGAAGCCCGCAGCGATCCCTTCGCCCTGGTGATCGATGCCACCCATCCCTTCGCCGAGCGGATCCACACGACGCTGCAACAGGGATGCGCGGCCAGTGGAACGCCGCTGCTGCGCCTCTCGAGGCCGCCCTGCAGGCTGGGGCCCGGCTGCACGGTGCTGCCAGAACTGGCTCACCTTTCCAGCCTGGATCTGAGCGGCAGGCGCCTGCTGCTGGCGATCGGAGCGCGCCGGCTGCCGGAGGCGGTGGCCTGCACGGCCGGAGCCGTGCACCACGCGCGCCTGTTGCCGAACGCCCACAGCCTGCAGCAGGCCATGGCGGCGAGGCTTGCCCCCCAGCGGGTGGCCTGCCTGCGTCCCACGGCGGAGGGGTCGATCGAGGCCGCCCTGGTGAGGCGCTGGGGGATTGAGGTGATCCTGGTGCGCCAGTCGGGCGGTGAACCCGAGCGGCGATGGCATCGGCTCGCCGCCCGGCACGGCTGCCGGCTGCTGCTGCTGCAGCGGCCGGAGCCAGGGTCCGACGTACCCGCGCTGAGTGGCTCCGAGCTGCTGCGCGATCTGGCCCAGTGGCGCCCTCCGGGCTGATCCGGGGGCTGATCCGGGAGCAGCATGGGCTGAGCCTGATCCGCCCGCCCCGATGGTGCCTACCGATCCGCAGCACCAGACCGTTCCCCCCGGCGGGGATCTGGTGCTGGCGCTCACCACCGAAGCCAGTGCTGCATTGGCCGAAGCCCTGGCCACCGCCGTGCTGGAAGCGGAGCTGGCGGCCTGCGTGGTCCTCACCCCGTGCCGTTCGCTCTATCGCTGGCAGGGGGGCCTGGAGCACAGCCAGGAGGTGCAGTTGCTGATCAAGTCCCACCCCAGCCGGCTGGAGGCCCTGGGGCGGCTGGTGCATGAGCGCCACAGCTACGAAACGCCGGAGTGGATCACCTGGCCCGCCCAGGCGAGCGGCGCCTACGGGGCGTGGCTGAACGCCAGCTGCGGACCTGCCCCGCACGACGCGCCTAGGCCGCCTGATCAGCCCTGCAGTGGGTCTCCATCAGCGCCTTGAGGTCCACCATCGGCCGTGGTCCCAGCTGGGTGACCACCTGGCCGGCGCAGAGGGACCCCAGCCGGCCGCAGCGGGCGGCATCCCACCCCTGGGCCAGCCCATGCAGGAAGCCGGCGGCGTAGAGGTCGCCGGCACCGGTGGTGTCCACCAGGGGGCCCAGCTTGAAGGGATCGATGGTGTGGGTGTCGGGGCCGTCGAGCACCACCGAGCCGAGGGCGCTGCGGGTGAGGGCCGCGATGCGGCAGCGGCCCCGCACCTGCTCCAGGGCCGCCTCGAAGCTGTCGGTCTCGTAGAGGGCCGTGATCTCCATCTCGTTGGCGAAGAGCACGTCGACGTGGCCGTCGACCAGCTCCTGGAAACTGGCGCGGTGGCGCTCCACGCAGAAGGCGTCGGAGAGACTCAGGGCCACCTGGCCGCCGTGGGAGCGCGCCACCTCGGCGGCGGCGATGAAGGCCTGTTTGGCAGCGTCGCTGTCCCAGAGGTAGCCCTCCAGATAGAGCAGCCGGGCCTCGGCCACCATCGAGAGGTCGAGATCGGCCGGATCGAGCCCCACGGAGGCGCCCAGGTAGGTGCACATGGTGCGCTGGGCATCCGGAGTCACCAGGATCAGGCAGCGGGCGGTGGAGGGTCCCTCCGTGGCCGCCGGTGTTTCGAAGCGGGCGCCCACGGCGCGGATGTCATGGGCAAAGATGCCGCCGAGCTGGTCGTCGCGCACCCGGCCGATGAAACCGGCCCTGCCGCCCAGCTGGGCGATGCCGGCCAGGGTGTTGGCGGCGGATCCGCCGGAGGTCTCGAGGCCCGCTCCCACGCTGGCGTAGAGCCGCTCCGCCCTGGCCTCATCCACCAGGGCCATGGTGCCCTTGGTGAGGCCATGGTCGGCGAGGAAGGCGTCGTCGGCCTGCACGAGCACATCCACGATGGCGTTGCCGATGCCGACGACATCGAGGCTTTTGGTGGGCATGGGGAAAGAGGTCAGACGCTGAGCAGGGCCCGCTTGGGACCGTGGATCGGATCCTCCACCACGATCGTCTGATCGCGGTCGGCACCCAACGACACGATGGCGATCGGCACCTCCATCAGTTCGGCGAGGAAGCGCAGATAGCTCATGGCGGTGGCGGGCAGATCCTCCAGGCTGCGGCAGTCGGCCGTGGAGGTCTGCCAGCCGGGCAGGGTCTCGTACACCGGCCGGCAGCGGGCGAACACCTCGGCGCTGCTGGGGAAGTGCTCGATGCGCTCCCCGTCGAGGTCGTAGGCCACACACACCTTGATGGCGTCGAGCTCGTCCAGCACGTCAAGCTTGGTGATGGCCAGGCAGTCCAGACCGTTCACCTCCACCGCGTAGCGGCCGATCACGCCGTCGAACCAGCCGCAGCGGCGACGCCGGCCGGTGGTGGTGCCGTACTCGCCGCCCCGGTCGCAGAGGTGGTCGTTGAGGCTGCCGTCCAGCTCGGTGGGGAAGGGCCCCTCGCCCACCCGGGTGGTGTAGGCCTTGGCCACGCCGATCACCCGGTCGATCAGGGTGGGGCCGACCCCGGCACCGATGCAGGCCCCCCCGCTCACCGGGTTGGAGGAGGTGACGTAGGGGTAGGTGCCGTGGTCGAGGTCGAGCAGGGTGCCCTGGGCTCCCTCGAACAGGATGTTCTGGCGGGCGCGGGCGGCCTCGTGGATGGTGCGGGTGCAGTCCACCACATGGGGGGCCAGGCGCTGGCCATAGCCGAGATACTCGGCCACCACCGCCTCGAAGTCGAGCGGCTCGATGCCGTAGAGCTTGGTGAGGATCTCGTTCTTCTCGGCCAGGGGGCCGCTGAGGCGGTCGCGCAGCCGGTGCTCGTCGAGCAGATCGATGATGCGGATGCCGTTGCGCTCCGACTTGTCGGCATAGGTGGGGCCGATGCCCCGGCCGGTGGTGCCGATGCGGCGGTCGCCCCGCCGCTGCTCCATCGCCTGGTCCAGCAGGCGGTGGTAGGGCATGGTCACGTGGGCGGTGGAGGCCAGCCGCAGGCCCGAGATGTCGATGCCGAAGTCGGCGAGCATGTCGAGCTCCTCGAGCATCACCCGCGGATCCACCACGGTGCCGGAGCCGATCAGGCAGACGGTGTCGGGATAGAGGATGCCCGAGGGGATCAGGTGCAGCTTCAGCACCTTCTCATCCACCACGATCGTGTGGCCGGCGTTGACGCCGCCCTGGTAGCGCACCACCACATCGGCGGAGCGGCTCAGCAGATCGGTGATCTTGCCCTTTCCCTCGTCACCCCACTGCGCACCGATGACGACGACGTTGGCCAAGGACACAGCGGCCCGCAGCCGCTTCAGAGCACAACTGCAGAGACTCTCAGATCGAGGCCCCGTTCGTCAAAACCGGGACGTTGCCGGGGCTTCCCTCAGGCGCCGCGCACCACCCCGCGCTCGGCCTTCTGCAGCTCCTTGGTGATCCGCTCCCGCAGCGCCTCGGGCACCGGACGGTTGGGGTAGTTGGCGTAGTGACCGGCCAGGGAATTGAGGGCGGTCTGCATGGTGGTGAAGGAGGCCAGACCGTGCACCGACGTGCGGGGGCGGTAGCGGGCCATGTAGTCGTTGATCAGGCCGCGGGCCTCGGTTTCGGCCTCGGCCCGGCCCGGGTCATCAGCCGGGAGGCTCACCGTGGCGATCAGGGCGTCGGCCACGGCCACCGTGTCATCCACGTAGTTGCCGGTGAGGCTCTGGTTGCTGCTGCAGCCCGTCAGCAGCAGGCAGGCGGCCAGGCAGGCGGCGAGAAGGGCGCGGCTCCAGTTCCCCAGCAGACGGCGCACCGGGTTGAGGATCACAGCGGCCATCGAGGAGAAGCGGGTGGGTCGATCCTACGGATCGCCATCCATGGGGTCGTTCGCCAGTCCGCGCCGCTCCCGGGCCAGGGCGGGAAGCAGCTGCTCCAGCAGGGCCTCGGCGGCAAGGTCGACGCGGCTGCCATCCTCCCGGCGCACCAGTTCCACCTGGCCGTCCGGGGCACCCCGCCCCACCACCACCCGCCAGGGGATGCCGATCAGATCGGCGTCCTTGAATTTCACCCCGGCCCGCTCGCTGCGGTCATCCAGCAGGGTGTCCACACCGGCCTGCCGCAGCGTGGCGTACACCTGCTCGCCGAGGGCCGTCTGGGTGGGATCGGCGCCATTGGCCACCACCACGATCACCTCGAACGGGGCGATCGGCGTGGGCCAGCGGATGCCGTTGCCGTCGTGGTGCTGCTCCACCGCCGCCTGCGCGAGCCGTGACACGCCGATGCCGTAGCAGCCCATCCAGAGGGGTTCCTCCTCACCGGATTCATTGGTGAAGTTCGCGGCCATGGCCGCCGAGTACTTGCGGCCCAGCTGGAAGATGTGGCCCACCTCGATGCCCCGGCTGGAGTGCAGACACTGCTCCGGGTCGTGCACGCAGCGATCACCGGGCTGGGCGGACCGCAGGTCCAGCGCCTCGGGCAGGGGGCCGAGCGCGTCCCAGGTGGCGCCGCGCCGGTGGTGATCCACCTGGTTGGCGCCGCACACGAAGGCGGGCAGCGCCGCGGCGGTGTGGTCCGCCAGGCGCAGGAAGCGGGGGATCCAGTGCCGGGCACCCTCGAGAAGATCGTCGGGGAGGTCGGGGCCGAGGAAGCCGAAGGGCAGGGGAGCGAGACCCTCCCGGCTGAGGGCGTCCTCCGTGAGGGGCGTGATGTCGAGCAGGGTGCCGTGGTGCTCACCGCAGCGCTGGCTGACGCCATTGGCCAGCTTCACCTCGTTGAGTTGCTGGTCGCCCCGCAGGCTCACCAGCAGGGGCTGGCTGCGGCCGTCCTCGAAGCGGGCCAGCAGCAGCAGCACCTTCACCAGCTGGCTGGGATGGAGTCCGTGGGCGGCGGTGAGCGTGTCGATCGCGCCCTGGGCCGGGGTGGGGAACAGCTCCCCCGAGCCCCCGGCCCGGGGGCCGCCGGGGAGGGGCACAGGCTCGGGCGCCAGGGAGACGGCCCGCTCCTGGTTGGCCGCGTAGCGCCCGTCCGCACTGCTGAGCACCAGGTCCTCGCCGGCCTCGGCCGTCACCATGAATTCCTGGCTGGCCGAGCCGCCGATGGCGCCGCTGTCGGCCTCCACGGCCACGGCCCGCAGGCCGCAGCGGCGGAAGATGCGGGTGTAGGCCGCGTCCATGGCGGCGTAGGTCTCGCGCAGCGAGGCCTCGTCGGCGTGGAAGGAATAGGCATCCTTCATGATGAATTCGCGCCCACGCATCAGGCCGAACCGCGGACGGATCTCGTCGCGGAACTTGGTCTGGATCTGATACAGGGTCACCGGCAGCTGCCGGTAGGAGCGCAGCAGATCGGCGGCCAGGGCCGTGACCACCTCCTCGTGGGTGGGCCCCAACCCCATCTCCCGGCCCTGGCGGTCCTCCAGGTGGAACATGATCCCCTCGCCATCGGTGTAACCGCTCCAGCGGCCGCTGCGCTGCCAGAGTTCGGCCGGCTGCATCTGGGGAAGGAGGGTTTCCAGAGCCCCGATGGCGTCGAGTTCCTCCCGCACGATCGCGGACACCTTGCGGAGCACCCGCCAGAGCAGGGGAAGGTAGGCGTAGATGCCGCTGCCGATCCGGCGCATGTAGCCCGCCCTCAGCAGCAGCTTGTGGGAGGGGATTTCAGCCTCGGCGGGATCATCCCGCAGCGTCACCAGCATCAGGCGGGAGACGCGCATGGCAAAGAGCTCGGGGAGGGCGGAAACTACCACCGCTGCGCCGCTGGCCCCTGCCCCACAGCCCGGCGGGATGGGGGAGGTGGACTGACTGGGGGAAGGGGGGTGCACGACGGTCGCGGCCGCCACTGCACCCGCCCGGGAACTCTGCTAATTTCAAGGTTCTGTCCAGAATGTCCCATTCGGGTCTCATGATCACCAGCCCCAGCGAAGGCGGCTTCAAGGCGGAGCTCAGGGGGCCTGGAGCATCCGCAGCCGTGCCGTCTGCCGCGGGCGCCAGCCCCGGCCTGGCCGGCCTCGGCAGCTCGCCGGAATCCGGAGGAGGGGAGACCCTGATCGGCATCGACGAGGTGCAGAAGACCCTGAACCGTTCCCGCGCCTCGGTGTACCGCTACACGAACACCGATCCACGCAACCTCAATCCCCCCTTCAACCCGCGACGCCTCAACCCGGAATACCGCAGCGATCAGAAGGATCCCCTGCTCTTTCATCCCCACGAGGTGGCCCGCTTCGCCCGCGATGTCCTGCGGATCAAGGAAGTCACCGTGGAGGTGCTGAACTCGCCCTCCACCGCCACCCAGCAGCTGCTCGGCGCCATCCTCGAGGAACTGCGCACCATCCGGAGCCAGCTGGACCGGCTCGAAGGGCCTGCCGCCAGGCCCGTCGGCCCCACCGAGCTGGCGCCGCGCCTCGAGCCCCAGTCCCGGCCGGCGGCCTGACATTCCATCCTTCAAGGTGCCAGGATTGGGGCAACCTTTCTGCCCACTCAGGTTTCGGTCTCCAACCGCCGCACGGTCCGGCGCCCTCGCCCCCTGGCCTGGGTAGCGCCGCGGCTCAGACCACCTCCATGACCCAATCCGCCCTGCCCCAACGCCCTGCCGACGGTTCCCTGACCAGGCACGGCAGTCCTGCCGAAACCGAGCCACCGCAAGCAGCGCCCTCGGATTCCACCGAGGACCCCCACAGTCCGGGGCCCCAACCCCTCGACTTCCTGATCGGCAGCCTGATCGGACTGCTGACAGCCATTGTTCCCCTGGCCACCGTGATGGCAGGCCGTCCGACTCCGCCGGGTCCCGCTCTCTTCTATGGATCTCAGCCAACTGCCGGCATCCCCAGCACCCGGGCTGGTGAACCTGGTGGTGGAGATCCCGGCCGGCAGCCGTAACAAGTACGAGTACAACGCCGCCGCCGGCGTGATGGCCCTCGACCGGGTGCTGCACTCCTCCGTGCGCTACCCCTTCGACTACGGCTTCGTGCCCAACACCCTGGCCGACGACGGCGCCCCGCTGGACGCCATGGTGATCATGGAGGAGCCCACCTTTGCCGGCTGTCTGATCCGCTCCAGGCCGATCGGCATCCTCGACATGGTGGATTCCGGGGCCCATGACGGCAAGCTGTTGTGCGTGCCGGAGGCCGGCTTCCGGCATCAGCAGATCCGCTCGATCCGCCAGATCGCACCGAACACGCTGGAGGAGGTGGCGGAGTTCTTCCGCACCTACAAGAACATGGAAGGCCGGGTGACCCAGATCCAGGGCTGGCTTGATGCCGATGCTGTGCCGGCGCTGCTGGAGCACTGCATCGGGGCTGCCGAGCAGGGCGGGGGCAGCTAGGCGGCCCGTTGCAGCAGAAAGCCCTCATAGCCGAGGGCCTGGAACACCCTGGCGGGATCGCTGAATCCGGCGGCATTCACCAGAGCCGTGAGCCGTGCTGTGCCGATCGGGTGGAGGCCATGGGTGAGGGCCGAGAGCTCCCCATCCGCTGCCGGCAGGCCGCTGGCCTTCTGGAAGCCGAGCCAGGCCGCGTCCACCTGGGCCTGCAGCGGTGAGCGCTCCGGTGCCATCAGATCGACAAGCACCAGCTGGCCACCGGGCTCGAGGCTGCGGGCCAGGGCACTCAGAAAGGCCAGTTTGGTGCCGTCATCCGGCAACGACTGCAGCACCAACACCGAGAGCGCCCCGGCGAAACAGGCATCGGCCTGCAGTTCCTCCACCCGGGACTGACGCCAGACGATGCCGGCCTCCCCCAGCCGCTGCTGCGCCTCGGCAAGCATCTCGGCCGAGGGGTCGATGGCGGTCACCCGCCAGTCCGGACGCTGGGCCCTGGCCTCCACGAGCTCGGCGCCGGTGCCGCACCCCGCCACCAGCACCTGGGCCCCGGCCCGACCGGCCTTCGGCGAGGCGGCCAGCAGGGCCACGGCCAGCCGGGCCAGGCTGGCGTAGCCAGGAATCAACTGCTGCACGACCAGGTCGTACCCCTGCGGAACCGCCAAGAACTCGCAACAACTGCGTCGATGCTAGGCAGGGGGCCCCTGGGGGCCTTAAGTTTGCGGGCGCGTTTCATCCCTGACCGGCCGTGCCCACCATCCGATTCGAACAGGAAGGCCAGCAGGTCGGTTGCATCGAGGGGGCGAACCTCCGCAAGGCGGCCCTGGATGCCGGGATCAATCCCTACAAGGGCCTCAACAACGTCAACAACTGCGGCGGCCTCGGCCAGTGCGGCACCTGTGTGATGGAGGTGGTTGAAGGCATGCAGAACCTCTCGCCCCGCAGCGATGTCGAGGAGGTCTACCTGGCCGACCGACCCGCCAACTACCGCCTGAGCTGCCGCACCAGCGTCAACGGCGATGTGACCGTGCGCACCCGCCCCGCCGATGCCGTCGGCAAGGGAAGCAACAGTCTGGTGGGTGCCCTCAAGGCCCTGGTGGGCCGCTGACCGGCCGGGCCAACGGCGGCCGAAGCACTGCATCGCCATGGGCGGGATCAGGCTCTACAGCTATGCCGGCTGCAGCACGTGCCGCAAGGCTTTGCGCTGGCTCGAGGAGCGGGGTGTGACGACCCCACCGATCGACATCACCCAGCAGCCCCCCAGCCGCGGGGAGCTGGAGCAGGCGCTCGCCCAGCTCGGTCGCCAGCGCCTGTTCAACACCAGCGGCCAGAGCTACCGCAGCCTCGGGGCCGCCGCGGTGAAGGCCATGGATGACCACGAGGCGCTGGAGGCCCTCGCCGCCGATGGGAAGCTGATCAAGCGGCCGTTTCTGATCACCGACGCAGGCCGAATCCTGACGGGCTTCAAGCCCGAGGAGTGGGAGGCTCTGCTGGCGGACTGACGCTGGAGCTTCCCTTCGGTGCCGCGGCCACGGTGAGGGCATCGAGCTCCCGCAGCAGCGATTCGATGCCGGCCCGGCTGATCTGGCTGAGGTAGGTGCCCTTCAACTGCTCCAGCAGCGCACAGAGCAGGTCCTGGGAGCGCTCGAGAGCAGGCCCGCGCTCCAGCGCCAGGGCGAGCTCATCCCAGAAGCGGTCCACGAACCGTTGCAGCAGGTCGAGCTGGGCGTCATCCCTCTGGGCCAGCCGCTGGCCGGCGCTGCGGGAGAGCTCCAGCAGGCTGTCCACCATGCCGGCCGCCAGCTGGCGGCTGACCCCGCTTTCCACCTGCAGCAGCGGCTTCAGCTGCCGCAGGGGGGGAGGCACCACCGTGCGGTCGAGGCTCTGGCGCAGGGTGTAGCCCAGCACCCCCTGCAGCTCGGGAGCCAGGCGGGGAGCCACCTCGGCCAGCAGCAGCGGAGCCCAGATCCGCACCAGTTCGGCCAGCTCCCGTTCCTCGCTGCTGCTGGTCACGCTCTGATGGCTGCGCAGGGCGCGGATCCGCTCGGGCCAGTGGCGTGAGCGGATCAGGCCCTGGATCCCGTCGAGCAGCTGCAGGGCCAGCACCTCGAACAGCTCCACGGCCAGCAGGGCCACCACCCCGCGGCTCACCACGGCCCTGAGGGGCTCCAGGTTCACCAGCCCCGAGGTCTGCAGCCGCTCGGCCACGGGCAGCACCCGCAGCCAGCGCCAGAACGGCAGCAGCAGGGGGAGGTCGGTCCAGCGCCGCAGCAGCACCTCGTCCCAGCGCAGTCCTGGCAGCCGCCGCTTGATCCGGATCAACCGCTGCAGGATGTCGAGCAGGAAGACGCTCTGGAAGAGCAGCAGATCGATCCGCCAGAAATGGTCGGTGGGGCGGCCGTTCTCGTCGATCGAGCGCCAGTAGTTGGTCTCCACCAGCGGCAGCACCTGCTCCCGCCAGAACTGCAGCTCCCGGGCCCAGGAGTGGCGCTCGAGCCACTCGCGGCTCAGGAGCAGCCGGGCGGACTCCTTGGCCGAATCCCGGTCGACCCGTTGGCGCAGACGGTTTTTGATCTTCTCGAGCGTGCCGGCGCGGTCGGAAGCCAGAAACGGATTGCTGTCGATCATCTGCGCCATCAGCTCGGCCTGGCGCTGCAGCAGGCGGGTCTGCAGCGCCGGATCCGCCGCCGGGCTGGCCATCACCCGCTCGAGCTCCGAGAAGGCCTGCAGGAAGGTGCTGGTTTCCCGATGGGGCTCGATCCCCTTGATCGGATCCACCCAGGGGGTGATGTCCGGGATGAAGGTGAGGGGCACCGCCAGGGGCGCCGAGGGGATCGGGTAGAGGTTGCGCTGCAGCCAGAAGGTGCGCAGCGGCACGTAGGTGAGGTCGAACGCCACCCAGGCCAGGTTGATCGTGGCCCAGATGGCCACGAAGCGGTCCCACACGAGGCCCCTGACGCCGGTGGATCGCGGACGGGGGCGCTGCCAGCGCGGTCGGGCCATCGGCAGGGCGGAGGATCAGGCGTGCCTAATCTGCCCTGGACAAGCTGTCATGCCGCAGCGGAGACATCAGGACTTGAGCGAGCAGAACGGACCCAGCGGCAGCGGAGTTCCAGCGGACACGGCCAGCCCCACCCCGACCACCCAGCCCGACAGCCCCTGGCTGTTCTGGCGCAGCGTGGTGCTCACCCTCGCCGTGGCCCTGGGAATCCGCCAGTTCGTGGTGGAAGCCCGCTACATCCCCTCCGGATCGATGCTGCCGGGCCTGCAGCTGCAGGATCGCCTGCTGGTGGAGAAGCTCACCTACCGGCGCCGGCCGCCGCAGCGGGGGGAGATCGTGGTGTTCCAGTCCCCCCACAGCTTCGATCCTGTGCTGGCCAGCGACGTCGACCGCAACCCCTTGCGCTGCCTGCTGGTGAACATCCCCTTCCTGGGGTCCCTGCCCGGACTCGCCAATCCCGCCTGCGATGCCTACATCAAGCGGGTGGTGGCCCTGCCCGGCGAGGAGGTGAGCGTGAATCCCCGGGGTGAGGTGTTCATCGACGGCCGCAAGCTGGATGAGCCGTATGTGCAGAACTACTGCCCGGTCGATGCCCAGGGCATGGGTCCGTGTCGCACGCTCAAGGCGATCGTGCCCCCCGGCCACGTGCTCACCCTGGGCGACAACCGGGCCAACAGCTGGGATGGACGCTTCTGGCCAGGCGGGGCGTTCCTGCCCACCCGCGAGGTGATCGGCCGCGCCTTCTGGCGCTTCTACCCGATCAAGCAGGCGGGAACCCTGCTTCCTCCGCCTCCGGCGGATCCAGCCACCACTGCGCCGCCTCCGTGAGCCCGCTCGCACGGACCACCCCCAGGGGTGGCCTCCCCTGCAGGGGCTGATTGGCGGCCCGGGAGGGCGATGGGCCGGGGGCGGTACCGGAGCGCGCCTTCGGATCGAACAGCAGCCAGCGGCGGCTTCCCGCTGCGATCTGTTCGGGGGGCTGCCGCAACAGGGCCGAAGGCCCCCAGCTGAGCACCTGCCACAGCTCCGCCGCCGTCCAGTGGCGGCGCTCCACCAGTTCCTGCCAGAGGGCCGGCAGCACCAGCCCGTGACGGCCGCCGTGACCAGCCACGCCCGGGCGGCGTTGGTCGAGGGGCAGCAGGCGTTCCTCCGCGTCCACGGGCTGGTGATGCACCGCCACGGCCTGGATCAGGCCCTGGCGGAGGGCGGACAGCAGGGCCTCCCGATCGGCGGGGGTGCCCAGGGAGGGCTCCACCCGCCAACCCTCGTCCGTGGGCGCCAGGCTGGCGCTGTCGGCCACCAGATGCCACCAGCCCACCGTGACGGACGGTCGCCGCGGCGCCCGGGCCAGGGCGTCCACCCCGGCGGCGGTGGACAGATTCATCAGCATCAGGCTCTGCCCTCCAGGCCGGTCCGCCAGGATCAGCAGGGCCGCCAGAGGCAGCAGTTCACTGGCCAGGGGGTCGGGCGGCCAGCCGGCCCGCAGCGCCTCCACCCCTTCGCGCACGAAGCCGCCGCTGGTGAGGGCGCTCTGGCGCGGGGCCACCAGCACCGGCCGGGGCGCGGACTCGGCCAGCAGCAGGCCCCGCTCCAGCAGCGACAGGGGGGGGCACTCGGCACCACAGGCCAGACCGATGGCGCCGGCCTCCAGTTGATCGGCATGGGGGCCCAGATCGGCATCGGCACCGTCTCGGCTGAAGCTTCCCCAGAGCAGCAACCGCTGTGGATCGGGCCAGCGGAGCGTCAGCCGCTCCGGCCGGTCGCGCCATGGCCTGGCCCAGGGCAGCAGGGCAACCGTGCCGTAGCCGCCGCTGGCCGCCGCCGCCGCCAGGGTGGCCAGGGTTTCCGAGCGACCGTCCCAGGGATCCTCCAGCACCGAATGGGGATCGACCAGCACCGGAGCCAGAATCCAGCCTGAGGCGGGAATGGGCTGCAGGCCGAGGGCGCCCCCCCGTTGAGCTGCCTGCGCGCCGAGATCCTCGAGCACCCCATCGGCGCCGATCAGGGCATCGAGCGGCTCGAGAGCCGCTCCGGGGCCCCGCAGCAGCTGAACCCCCTGCAACCAACGCGGTGCCATGCGCTCAGGCCCTACAACGCCCCAGCCGCAGTGCGGTCAAGCACGCCACCGAGGTGCGGGGTGAGATTGAGGGCGGTGACCACTGGGATGCCCTCGATGCCGAAGGGATAGTCGATCACCGTGACCCCGCCGTTGCCCTGCTTGATGGTCCAGATGTCGGCGGGCTGAAGCCCCAGCAGGGCGCAGAGGATGGTCTTGTTCACGGCGTCATGGGCCACCACCATGGCCGTCTCCTCGGCCGCGAGACTGCGCACGATGGTGCTCCAGGTGGCCACGGAGCGGTCCCAGACCTGCTGCAGGGTTTCGCCTTCGGGCATCTGCACGGTGTGGGGCTCCCGTTTCCAGTCGGCCAGCAGCTGGGGCCAGCCGGCTTCAATCTCATCCTCGAGCCGTCCCTCCCAGAGCCCATGGCCGATCTCCACCAACCCGGTGGTGGTGGTGAGGGGCACGCCGGGGTGCAGGGCCAGGATCGCCTCGGCGGTCTGGCGGGGCCGGGCCATCACGCTGCTGTAGGCCCGCTGGATGCTCACCAGTCCCAGGAAGGCTCCCGCCGCCTCCGCCTGGGCGCGACCGTTGGCATTGAGCGGTATGTCGATCTGGCCCTGGAAGCGGCCCTGGCGGTTCCAGTCGGTTTCGCCATGGCGCACCAGCAGGAGCCGCGGGCAGGGGCCCTTGGCCGGCAGGGGCTCACCGAGGTGGGCCGTGCCGTTCAGCGACTCCAGCTGGACGGCGATGGAGTCCCCCGCCCCACCGCTGAGGTTGAGCACCGAGATCGAGCCGTTGTCGATGCGCAGGCGGCGGAACTCGGTGGCGTCCAGCCCCAGCAGCCGCAGCACGAGGCACCGCAGGATCGCGTTGTGGGCCACCACCAGAACCGTGGTCCCGGGCTGCTGGCCGGCGGGCGGTCCGGCCAGCGCCGCCGCATGGCGCTCAAGAAGCAGGGCCTGGAACCGGCCCGCCTGCTCCATCAGCTCCGGCAGGGGGCGGTAGGTGCTGCCGTCCGGCCGCTGCAGCGTGAGGCCGTGGGGCGCCTCACGCCACTGGCGCTCCTGATCCGGAAAACGCTCCCGCAGATCCTGCCGCAGCAGGCCGCTCCAGGGAGCCAGATCGATCTCCACCAGATCCTCCACGGGCTCGGCGGTGAGGTTGTGGCCCTGGGCGGCCAACAGGTGGGCCGCCGTATCGCTGGCTCGGCGCAACGGCGAGGTGTAGGCGGCCTCGAAGCCGATTCCAGCCAGGGCCTTGCCCGCCGCCTGGGCCTGCAGCTCGCCGTCCGGGGTGAGGGTGGAGAGATCGTCGCGGCCCTGGATCCGCCGCTCCACGTTGAAGCTGCTCAGCCCGTGGCGCACCAACACGATCCGAAGGGCCACCGGCATCCGGGCTGCTGGCGCCATCGTATGGGAGCACCCCGGAGCGCCCGGGCGGACGCCAGGCCGCAGAGCACCGGCACAGAATCGGCACACGCCCACAGGGAGCGATCCGCTTGAACGTCCGTGGCCCCAGACCCCCAGCCTGGAAAACCCTCCTGGCCCTGCTCAGCCTGTCGCTCAGTGCCCTGCTCTGGGTGAACGCCCTGCTGCAGAGTCTGGAGGAGCCCACGGTGGTGGGGGCGCTGGACCGGCGGCAGCTGGAGCTCACCGCCCTGGCCGCTCCGGCCGTCCCGGCAAGGCTGCGCGAGTTGCTCACCGGCGCCGAGCCCCTGGAGGCCTTGCGGGACTCCCTCGCCGAGCAGCTGGCCGACAGCGACGGACCCGGCCAGCCGGAGGAGCTGCTGCAGCTGGCACTGCTGCAGAGCCAGGCCGGGGAGTCTGCAGGCGCCGCCCAGCTCTGGCGGCGCCTGCAGCAGCAGATCCCACCCGAGCAACGGGCTTTGGTGGGCGCCCTGGAGCGGGCGGAACCGCTCGCCCCGGAGCTGCTGCAGACCCTGCAACAGCCCTGGTTGCTCAGCCCCTTGAACGAACGCCTGGTGTGTGAGCGCCTGAGCGCGGCACCGGGCCCCTGTGGCGGCGGGAGCGAAGCCCGCCGTGCTCTGTGGCGTTTGCTCGGGGTGAGCTGGGTGCCCGGGGTGCTGCTGCTGGTGGGCCTCGGGCTGCTGTTGCGGCAGGCCTGGATCCGGATCCGGGGGCTGGCCCCCAGCCCTCCCCCGCTGCAGGGTCCCCCCCTCGATCTGGTGGATGTGACCCTGCTGATCGCCGGGGGCTTCGTGCTACTCGGCGAGCTCAGCGTGCCCCTACTGCTGGCCCCGGCGGTGCAGGCGCTGCTTCGCCCACTGGCCCAGGAGCCGGCCCTGCAGCAGGGGTTGCAGGTGCTGCTGCTCTACCTGGCCCTGATGGCCGCCCCCCTGGCGATCCTCTGGGGCCAGCTGCGCACCAGCCCCGCCGCCGCCCCCGCCGCCGGATGGCTGCAATGGCGCTGGACGCCGCTGGGCACCAGCGTGCAGCTCGCCCTCCAGCAGGTGCTGATGTTGCTGCCCGCCGTGGCCCTGGTGGGCTGGCTCACCAGCCAGCTGTTCGGCAATCAGGGGGGCAGCAACCCACTGCTGGAGCTGGTGCTGACCACCGATCAGCCGCTGGCGCTCGGCTGTTTCGCCCTCACCGCCGTGGTGCTGGCGCCCCTGTTCGAGGAGACCCTCTTCCGCGGGGTGCTGCTGCCGGTGCTGGGCCAGCGCTGGGGGGGGAGCACGGCCGTGGTGGTGAGTGCCGGGGTGTTCGCTGCGGCCCATCTCAGCCTGAATGAACTGGCACCGCTGCTGGTGCTCGGCCTGGGTCTGGGCTGGCTGCGCCTGCAGGGTGGACGGCTGGGGAGCTGCACCCTGGTGCATGCCCTGTGGAACGGCTTCACCTTCACCAATCTGTTGTTGCTGGCGGGGTGAGGTCGCCGGGACGGGCCCGCCAGCCTTGCTGGGGAGACGGCGGGATGGTTCACTTGCGCAGTGTTCCGCTGCATCCGTGGTCGCCTCCTTCACGCCTTGGCAGGCCCCGCCACAGCGGCATCCCGATGGGCCTGCCGACCGATTGCCCGAGGCCAGTGCCCGTCGCCGCACCGATCCCAGGCGGCAGCGCCTCTCCGGCACGCCTCCCCTCACCCTGATCCACGGCTCCCTCTCGGCCCAGACCGTGGCCCGCCAGGCCCCCTGGCTGGCCGGGCTTCACCGGGTGGCGGACGGCACCCTGGTGGGACTGGGCGTGTGCATGCTCGGCCTCAGCGCCCTGACCCTGCACTGGCAGAACCACTGGGGCAAGAGCTTCCAGGCCCTGGAGGCGGCCCAGGTGCTGGAGCACCGGATGCAGGAATCGGCGGCTCTGCTCGAACAGCACCACCTGACGGCCGTGGGCAAGCCCGGCCGGCTCGTGCCCACCAGCAGCCATCAGCTGATCTACCTGGCCACACCGAAGACGGACCGGAAGCCCGCCCTGCCCCCCCTGCTCAACCAGATCAGGCTCCAGAACGTGCCGGCGGGCTACTGACCCCGCCCGGCCCGACCCCCCTGCCCGCCCCACCACCGTCCAGCGGCTCGGATCCCCCCCCCTCCTCCTCGCCCGGTCGCCCCTCGATGGCCCAGCCCGCTGCCCCGCACCGACCACCTCGCCCCTCCGCCACCCGGCCGGGGCGGCCGCAGCGGTCGGGCCGGGTGGTGGCGATGCAGCCGCTGCCCGCCCACAGGCTGCTGCTTGTGTACGGGCTGCTGAGCGCCAGCCTGCTGGGCCTGGCCGCCCGCCTGGCCTGGTTGCAGGTGATCGACAGCCCCAACCTCCAGAGCCGGGCCCGGGCCATCCAGACCCAGTCGGTGGCGCCGATCGGCAAGCGGCGCACGATCGTGGACCGCAATGGCCGCCTGGTGGCGCTCGACGAGGAGCGCTTCACGCTGTGGGCCCACCCCCGCTACTTCAATTTCCCCGGGGACGATCCCCAGAAGGTGCGCCGCCCCGATGAGGTGGCGGAGCGCCTGGCCGCGGTGCTGGCCCAGCCCAAGCAGGTGCTGCAGGCCACCATGGGCGAGCGGCGCAGCGGCGTGAAGCTGCAGACCGACATCGACCCTGAGACCGCCAAACGCCTGCGCCAGCTCAACATCAGCGGCCTCGACCTGGAGCCCTACCCCCAGCGGGTCTACCCCCAGGGCAGCCTCTTCGCCAATGTGGTGGGCTTCCTCAACCTGGAGCGGGTGCCGCAGGCCGGGCTGGAACAGAGCCGGGACAGCGACCTGAAACGGCACGAAACCACCCTGCGGATGCGCCGCGGCGCCGATGGCACTCCCCTGCCCGAGGGCATCGCCGCCGGATCCCTCTACGGCGACGACCTGCGCCTGCAGCTCACCCTCGACGCCCGCCTGCAGCAGGTGGCCCAGAAGGCCCTGGCCGACCAGGTGAAGAAGTGGAAGGCCAAACGGGCCGCCGCCCTGGTGATGGACGCGCGCAACGGCGAGATGCTCGCTCTGGCCTCGGTGCCCACCTACGACCCGAACCGGTTCTGGAGCTTCCAGCCCGGGCTGTTCCGCGAATGGTCGGTGCAGGACCTCTACGAACCCGGGTCCACCTTCAAGCCGATCAACCTGGCCCTCGCGCTGCAGGAAAAGGCGATCCAGCCCGACGGCAAGGTGTACGACAACGGCTCCCTCAGCATCGGGGGCTGGCCGATCTTCAACCACGACCGCCAGGGCAACGGCCTGATCGACTTTCCCACCGTGCTGCAGGCCTCCAGCAACGTGGCGATGGTGAAGGCCATGGGCCAGGTGAAGCGGGAGCGCTTCTGGAAGTGGCTGCACACGATCGGCATCGACCAGCGCCCCGACACCGACCTGCCCGGGGCGGTGGCCGGCGAACTCAAGGACCGCAAGACCTTCATCAGCCATCCGATCGAACCGGCGGTGGCGGCCTTCGGCCAGGGGTTCTCGCTCACCCCGCTCAAGCTGCTGCAGCTCCACGCCATGCTGGCCAACGGCGGCCGCCTGGTGAGCCCCCACATCACCCGTGGGCTGCGCTCCGGCGATGCGCTGGCGCCGACCCCCGGCGGCGGCGGGCTGCAGGTGCTCGATCCCAAGGTGACCCGGGTCGTGATGGGCTGGATGGAGAGCGTGGTGGCCAACAGCAAGAGTCTGGGCATCCAGATCCCCGGCTACCGCATCGGCGGCAAGACCGGCACGGCCCAGAAGGCCGAGCGCGGTGTGTACATCCCCGGCGCCCTGATCACCAGCTTCGTGGGCCATCTGCCGATCGACGACCCGCGCTACGTGGTGCTGGTGGTGGTGGATGAACCCAAGGGCGGCAACACCTACGGCTCCACGGTGGCGGCCCCGGTGGCCCGCAAGATCATCGACGCGCTGGTGGTGCTCGAGAAGCTGCCGCCCTCCGATCCCGGAGCCGTGACCACCACCGCGCTGAAGGGGGCCGCTGGAGCCCAGAGGGACTGACATCAGCTCTGTGGCCATTCACGCAACGAGCCCATCACGGAACAGGGCAGGACAGCCGATCTGGCTAGCGTGCGGACATTCCAGGGATCATCGCCGGCCATGGCCAACCTGCTTGACCAACTGTCCGCCATGACCGTGGTGGTGGCCGACACCGGCGACATCGAGGCCATCCAGCAGTTCACCCCCCGCGATGCCACCACCAACCCCTCGCTGATCCTGGCGGCCGCCCAGATCCCCACCTACCAGGAGCTGATCGACCGATCCCTGCGGGAATCGCGCGAGGCGATCGGCGCTGACGCCGGAGCGGATGCCGTGGTGCGGGAAGCCCTCGACGAGATCTGCGTGACCTTCGGCAAGGAGATCCTCAAGATCGTGCCCGGGCGGGTCTCCACCGAGGTGGACGCCCGGCTCAGCTACGACACCGCGGCCACGATCGCCAAGGCCCGCCGGCTGATCGAGCTCTATGCGCAGGCAGGGATCGGCAAGGAGCGGGTGCTGATCAAGGTGGCGTCCACCTGGGAGGGCATCCGCGCCGCCGAGGCCCTGGAGAAGGAGGGCATCCACTGCAACCTCACCCTGCTGTTCTCCTTCGCCCAGGCCGTGGCCTGCGCCGAGGCGGGCGTCACCCTGATCTCCCCCTTCGTGGGGCGCATCCTGGACTGGTACAAGAAGAGCACCGGCCGCGAGGGCTATCCCGGCCCCGAAGACCCCGGCGTGATCTCCGTGACCGAGATCTTCAACTACTACAAGACCTACGGCTACAAGACCGAGGTGATGGGGGCGAGCTTCCGCAACACCGACGAGATCATCGAACTGGCGGGCTGCGACCTGCTCACCATCTCCCCGGCGCTGCTGGCCCAGCTGCGCGGAACCCAGGGAACCCTTGACCGCAAGCTCAACGCCTTCGATCCAGCCCCCACCCAGCCCCAGATCCACCTCGATGAGGCCCGCTTCCGGGCCATGATGGAAGAGGATCCCATGGCCACCGAAAAGCTGGACGAGGGGATCCGGGGCTTCTGCAAGGCCATCGAGACCCTCGAGGCCCAGCTCGCCCACCGCCTCGCCGAACTGGAGGGCGGCGCTGCCTTCGGCCATGCGGTGCATGAGATCTTCCTGCTCAACGACCTCGACGGCGACGGCTGCATCACCCGCGAGGAATGGCTGGGCAGCGATGCGGTCTTCGATGCCCTCGACACCGACAACGACGGACGGCTGGCTCCGGAGGACGTGCGCGGCGGTCTTGGTGCCGCCCTGGCCCTGGCGGCCAGCCGCTGATCCACCGCCGTGAACGCCCTCCAGACAATGCAGGCCCTCGCCAGCACCGGCGAAGTGATCACGGTGGAGCCCGGAACGCTGATCTTCAGCTCCGGCGAGCCGGGCGACTGCATGTTCGGCCTGCTGGAGGGGCGGGTCGAGCTGAGCTGGAACGGCGACCAGGGCCACGAACAGATCAACGCCGGCGATGTGTTCGGCGCCGGAGCCCTGGTCACCAGCGAGCACCGCCGCTACGGCAATGCCCGCGCCCTCACCCCCTGCAGGCTGCTGGTGATGAACCGCGAGAAGTTCCTGTTCGCCGTGCAGGAGTCGCCGATGTTCGCGATCGAACTGCTGGGGTCGATCGACATGCGGCTGCGCCAGCTGAAGGACTGCACCCGCATCTGAGCCCGGCGGGGCCGGGATTGGCCGCCGATCAGCTGCGCTGCAGCAGCAGCCGCCTGATCACCCGCTGGGCGATGTCGCCATAGCCCAGCTCCCCGGAGAGGATCTGGGCGATCCGGCGCGGGGCCGTGGGGCGCTTGATGCCGAGCTGATAGCCCACCCGCGGCACCCGGTAGAACACCTGGGCGATCCGCCGCCCCCAGGCCATCGAATCGCCCCACACCCGCCGCATCACGGCCGAGTAAGCCGCCAGGGCCTCAGGCTCGCCGCCCAGCCAGCGATCCACCGCCGCGGCCGCCTCGCAACCGCTCAGCAGCGCCGGCCGCAGGCCTTCGGCCAGGAAGGGATCACACAGCGAGGCCGCGTCCCCGGCCACCACCAGGCCGGCCCCGTGCAGCGGGTAATGGCCATTCCAGAGCCGCAGCCGCCCGCGGGTGCGCACCCCCGCATCAGCGGAGAACCCCAGGCTGGGCAGCAGCTCGGCAAGCACGGCATTCTCCTCGAGGCCGTCGCGGCCCACGAAGCTGCCCAGGCCGATGCTGTAGCCGCCCTGGCGGGGAAAGGCCCAGCAGAAGCCGTGGCGCACCAGGCCGAAGTCGAACCGGGCCGCGGCAGGATCCAGCACGGGCCCCTCCAGCTCCACCGACACGGTGGCGGCGAAGCGGGGCTGGCGCGGACCCAGCCCCAGCGGGGCCGCCAGGCGGGAGCCGGAGCCATCGGCCAGCACCACGGCTTGCGCCTGCAGCGCGAGCCGGGCGCCCCCGGGCTCCCTGACCTGGACAGACCAGCCGCCGGGGGTGGTCTCGAGGCCCTCCACGGCCATGCCACAGGCCAGCCGGGCCCCGACGCCCTGGGCCTGCTCGATCAGATAGGCATCGAGCCGGGACCGCCGCACGATCCAGAACGGAGCCTCCCCCGGCAGTTCCGCCAGCACGGGATCGCCCAGGGCCCAGCTGAACCGCACCCGCTCGATCACCGTGTCCACCGCCGGGCGCAGATCGAAGGGGAACCAGCGCTGCACCGAGGCGGCCATGCCCCCGCCGCAGGGCTTGGTCCTGGGGAAGGTGGCACTGTCGAGCACCAGCACATCGCGGCCCAGCCGGGCGAGGTGAAAGGCGGCGGCGGCACCGGCGGCGCCGGCTCCCACCACGATCACCTCGGGCCTGCAGCCCGCCAGGGAACTCACGGCGATCCGCTCACACCTTGAGGATCTCGGCTTCCTTCTCCTTCAGGTGCTTCTCCAGCTCCTCGATGAACTTGTCCGTGAGCTTCTGCACCTTCTCCTGCTCGTCGTGGCTCTGGTCCTCGGACAGCTCGCCGTCCTTCTCCAGCTTCTTGATGCGGTCGATGCCGTCACGGCGGTTGTTGCGCAGGGCCACCTTGCCCTCCTCCGCATACTTCGCGGCGATCTTGCAGAGCTCCTTGCGGCGGTCCTCGGTGAGGGGGGGAATGTTGATGCGGATCACCCTGCCGTCGTTGTTGCAGGTGAGGCCCAGGTCACTCATGGCAATCGCCTTTTCGATCAGGCCCATGGCACTGGTGTCGAACGGCTGGATCTGGATGGTCTGGGAATCCGGCGTGGAGAGGCTGGCGAGCGACCTGAGGGGGGTTTCGGCGCCGTAGTACTCCACCGAGATCTTGTCGAGCAGGGAGGGATTGGCCCGGCCGGTCCGGATGGTGTTGAAGTTGCGCAGGGCGGCGTCCACCGATTTGCGCATGCTGGCTTCGAGGTCCATGGCGATGGCTTGGGGGCTGATGCGGGAAGTCTGGGGGAGAGGGGGTGGGGCTCAGGCGGGGTGGATGCGGGTGCCGATCGCTTCACCCGCCACGGCGCGGCCGATGTTGCCGGCACCGAAGAGATCAAACACCACGATGGGGATGGCGTTGTCCTTGCAGAGGGCGATGGCGGCCGCATCCATCACCTCCAGCTCACCGCTGAGCACCTCGAGGAACGAGAGGCTCTCGTAGCGGCGGGCATCGGCATGCTTGGCCGGGTCCTTGTCGTACACCCCATCCACCTTGGTGGCCTTGAACACCACATCGGCGCCGATCTCGGCGGCCCGCAGGGCGGCGGTGGTGTCGGTGGTGAAGAAGGGATTGCCGGTGCCGGCCGCGAAGATCACCACCCGCCCCTTCTCCATGTGGCGGATGGCCTTGCGGCGGATGTAGGGCTCCGCCACCTCCTGCATGGAGATGGCGCTCTGCACCCGGGTGGGCACGCCGGCCCTCTCCAGACCGTCCTGCAGGGTGATGGCGTTCATCACGGTGGCCAGCATGCCCACGTAGTCGGCGGTGGCGCGGTCCATGCCGGCGGCGCTGCCCTTGAGGCCGCGGAAGATGTTGCCGCCGCCCACCACGATCGCCAGCTGGGTGCCGTCGGCCACGCAGGCCGCCACGTCGGCGGCGATCGCCTGCACGATCGCCGGATCGATGCCGTAGCCCTGCTCTCCCATCAGCGCCTCGCCGCTGAGCTTGAGGAGCACGCGCTGATAACCCATCGGCACCACGGATTTGCCGCACCGTAGCAATGGCATGGAAGGGAGTCGTGCCCTGGCCGTCTGGCTTGTCGCGGCCCCGGCGGGGCGCTTCACTGGCGATGACGCCCCGCCGAGGCTGACGCCCCATGGCCGCCGATCCCACCCCATCCACGGTGCGCTCCTGCGGGGTGATGGCCCGCCTCACCCTCTCGGCCCTGGAGCGGGCGAGCGGCGACGCCGGCATCTGGCGGGAGCCCGCCGTGCATCACGCCCTGCTGATCAGCGGCCTCTCGGTGCTGATCAGCGGGCTGGCCCAGCTCCAGGACGACCTGGGCTGAGCGGCGGCAGGGCTCAGTACTCGATCCCGGCCTGGGCCTTCACCCCCTGCTCCCGGAACGGATGGCGCACCAGGGTCATCTCGGTGACCAGGTCGGCCCGCTCCAGCAGGCCGGCGGGAGCGCCGCGGCCCGTGAGGGCCACGTGGGTGAGGGGCGGCCGCAGGGCCAGGCCCTCCAGCACCTGCTCGAGCTCCAGGTAGCCGAGCTTGAGGGCCACGTTCACCTCATCGAGCACCACGAGCTGGCGGCTGCCATCGGCGAGGTAGGCGCGGGAGCGCTCCCAGGCCAGCTGCACCAGGGCCCGGTCGCGCTCCCGGTCCTGGGTTTCCCAGGTGAAGCCCTCACCGAGGGCATGCCAGTGCAACGCCTCGCCGAACACCTCCAGCGCCCGGGCCTCGCCGGGTTGCCAGCCCCCCTTGATGAACTGCACCACCGCCACCTGGCCGCCATGGCCGAGGGTGCGCAGCACCAGGCCCAGGGCGGCGGTGGTCTTGCCCTTGCCGTTGCCGGTGAACACGAGCACCAGGCCCTTCTCCAGGCTGCGCTCCCCCACCCGCTGCTGCTGCACCTCCTTGCGCCGGGCCATGCGGCGCCGGTAGGCCTCCTCATCCCGTTCCGGGGCCAGGGCGCCACCCGGTCCCAGCTCCTGGGCGATCTGGTCGAGGGAGGTGTCGCTCATGGGGCGCTCAGACCGGCGGATCAGCAGCATCCTGACCGGTTCAGGCCACCTGCCGGGCGGGGGAGCCGGGCCCCGTGCCACGGGCCAGGGCCGCATCCACCGCCTGCTGCTGATCCCGGCGGGTGATCCAGTGGTGATACGTGCGGGTGTGGATCGCCACCGAGTGCCCCATCATCCGGGCCGCCACCGTGTCGGGCAGGCCGATGTGGATGGTGCGCACCGCCCAGGCGTGGCGCAGGTCGTAGGGGGTGATCGGCAGGCCGTAGCGGCGGAACTGCTCCGCCACCCGGCGGCCCACCTGCTGCAGGGTGGTGCGCCGCAGATCCGTGCAGACCTGCGGCAGCACCTCCGCGCCATGGCCAAGGCGTTCGAGGCCGAACTGCTCCACCCAGTGGGGCTGGAACGGCCACACCTGGTGCTCGCCGGTCTTGCTGGTGGGCAGCACCCGGATCACCCGGTCACCGCCGGGCCCGAGCGGTGACAGGTCGCTGAAGAACGCCTCGTGGTTGCGCAGGCCGTAGCAGGCGATCAATCCGTAGACCAGGCGCCAGGCCGGATTCGGCACCTGCTCCACCAGCGCGAGGATCTGGCCGTCGCTCGGCAGCTGGCGGAAGCGGGCCACGTGAAGGCCATAGCCGGCTGCTCTCTGGGTCCAGTCGGAGGGCAGGGCGACATCCGCCTGACGCGCCAGCGCCGCCAGCGCCGTGCCGCACTGCTGGCGGCTGCGGCTTCCCGGTGCGTAGCTCTCCAGGGTCCGGAGGAGCAGGGCCTCGTCCGGCGGCTGCCCACCCGCCAGGGCGCGCAGCCGCCGGAGGTACGGCCTGTAGGCGGCGGTCCAGGTGGTGCGGCTGCCGGCCGGATTGCGGCGGCGGCGTGGATCGCGGAAGAAGGCCTGCTCGAAGGCCGTGATAACGCCATCAAGGCCGGTGGTGGGCGCAGACCGGGGCTCGGCCGGGGGGTCCGCAGCGGTGGTGCGGCTCCAGCTGGACCACGTAAAGGCCTCGAGTTCCAGCTGGCGTTGCACTTCGCGCAGGCAACGCAGGGCCTCAGCCACCCCATCGGCCGTTGCCGGCAGGGCCAGGCTGAGCCTCTGCACCCGCCACCGGCCGCCCCCGGCGCGGCAGGGGAGGGGCCCGCGCAGGCCGATGCGGCCGCCGCGGCGCTCAAGCCGCAGATTCAGACCGGCCACGGCGAGGCGGGCATTGTGCTGGCCGATCAGCCCATCCACCGCCGCCACGGTTCCGGCATCCGGGCGGGCCGGCGGCAGCGCGTCGGGAACGGCGGAACGGGAGGAGATGGCCGAAGTCCGAATCGGCCAGACCCTATCGATCCCCACAGGACACGGCTAGCCCCAGGCCTGCAGCGTTACGCTCACGGCCATGACGGCGAAGGGAACCGAGAGCATGGCCAAAGTGGGCGTGCTGCTGCTGAACCTCGGGGGCCCCGAGCGGATCCAGGATGTCGGCCCTTTTCTGTACAACCTGTTCTCCGATCCGGAGATCATCCGGCTGCCCAACCCGGCCCTGCAGAAGCCCCTGGCCTGGCTGATCAGCAGCCTACGGGCCGGCAAATCCCAGGAGGCCTACCGCTCGATCGGCGGAGGTTCACCGCTGCGCCGCATCACCGAACAGCAGGCCCGGGAACTGCAGAGCACCCTGCGCCAGCGGGGCATCGATGCCACCAGCTACGTGGCGATGCGCTACTGGCATCCCTTCACCGAATCCGCCGTGGCGGACATCAAGGCCGACGGGGTGGATGAGGTGGTGGTGCTCCCCCTCTACCCCCACTTCTCGATCAGCACCAGCGGCTCCAGCTTCCGGGAACTGCAGCGCCTGCGCCAGGCCGACCCCGCCTTCCGGCGGCTGCCGATCCGCTGCATCCGCAGCTACTACGACGACCCCGGCTACATCGCGGCGATGGCCGAACTGATCGCCCGGGAGATCCAGGCCTGCCCGGACCCCAGCCAGGCCCACGTGTTCTTCAGCGCCCACGGCGTGCCCAAGAGCTACGTGGAGGAGGCGGGCGACCCCTACCAGCAGGAGATCGAGGCCTGCGCCGGCCTGATCATGCAGAAGCTGGAGGCCGACCTTGGCCATACCAATCCGTTCACCCTCGCCTACCAGAGCCGTGTGGGGCCGGTGGAGTGGCTGCGGCCCTACACCGACGAAGCCCTCCACGACCTGGGGGAGCAGGGGGTGAAGGATCTGGTGGTGGTGCCGATCAGCTTCGTGAGCGAACACATCGAGACCCTGGAGGAGATCGACATCGAGTACCGGGAGATCGCCACCGAAGCGGGCATCACCAACTTCCGCCGCGTTCCTGCCCTCGACACCAGTGCGTCGTTCATCTCCGGCCTGGCCAACCTCGTGCAGCACGCCCTGGAAGGACCCGAGGTGAACCTGGACCAGGCGGCGTCCTTGCCCACCAAGGTGAAGCTCTACCCGCAGGACAAGTGGGCGTGGGGCTGGAACAACAGCTCCGAGGTGTGGAACGGCCGTCTGGCCATGGTGGGGTT
The DNA here is from genome assembly GCF_900088535.1 of Cyanobium sp. NIES-981. Classification (NCBI taxonomy): domain Bacteria; kingdom Bacillati; phylum Cyanobacteriota; class Cyanophyceae; order Synechococcales; family Prochlorococcaceae; genus Cyanobium; species Cyanobium sp. NIES-981. Next base: position 734,955 of record NZ_LT578417.1, read on the forward strand.
CTCGGCGTTCCTGCTGGAGCTCCTGAGTGGACGGGGCCCGTTGCATGCGCTGGGCCTGCTGTGACCCGATGGGCCCCGCCATCCGCCTGGCGCTGATCGGCCTGGTTCTGGGCACCAGCCTGGCCCCTGCCCAGCCCGCACGGGCCAACAGCTGGAGGCTCGGGGCCTTTCCAGTGGCCAGCTTCGCCGGCTACACCAGCGCCTTCGGCATGCGCGTGCATCCCCTCCGCGGCGATGTCCGTCCCCACTACGGCCTGGACATCGCCGCCCCGCTCGGCTCCCCGATCCGCAGCTGGTGGTCGGGAGTGGTGCAGGAAGTGATCAACGATGGCGGCTGCGGCGTGGGCCTCGTGATCCGCTCCGGCGGCTACGAACACATCTATTGCCACCTGGGTGGCATCGGCCAGGGCGGGCTTTACCGCAGCGGCGACGTGCAGCTGCGGGTGGGGCAGGCGGTGCGCACCGGCCAGGTGATCGCCCACGTGGGGCTGAGCGGCAGCACCACCGGCCCCCATCTGCACTGGGGCCTGCGCCACGGGGGGCGGTGGATCGATCCGGCCAAGGTGCTGCGGGCGATGGCGCGGGCCAGGCGGGCCCCAAAAGCAGCACCACGGCCTAGGGTTGCTGGTGTTCGATAGAAGGCCCGCGTGGCAGGCCTGCTGCAGCCGTGACGCTTACGCCCCTCACTCCTGCGGTCCAGTCCGCGACGACGACGGTCCCCGCCGGGGAGGCCCCGGAGTCGCCGGGCGGCACCGCCGGGCAGCCCGCTGATCAACCCACTGGGCCGCTCACAGAGCAGCCCCTGCGGGTGTCCGGCGGCTACGCCCTGATGGACGCCCTGCACCGCCACGGGGTGACCCACATCTTCGGCTACCCCGGCGGGGCGATCCTGCCGATCTACGACGAGCTCCACAAGGCCGAGAGCCGCGGCTGGCTCAAGCACATCCTGGTGCGCCACGAGCAGGGCGGCACCCACGCGGCCGACGCCTATGCCCGGGCCACGGGCCGGGTGGGCGTGTGCTTCGGCACCTCGGGCCCCGGGGCCACCAACCTGGTGACGGGCATCGCCACCGCCCATATGGATTCGGTGCCGATGGTGGTGATCACGGGCCAGGTGCCCCGGGCGGCGATCGGCACCGACGCCTTCCAGGAAACGGACATCTTCGGCATCACCCTGCCGATCGTGAAGCACTCCTGGGTGGTGCGCGACCCCCGCGACATCGGCCGCATCGTGGCGGAGGCCTTCGTGATCGCCGCCACGGGCCGTCCCGGCCCCGTGCTGATCGACGTGCCCAAGGACGTGGGCATCGAGCAGTTCGACTACGTGCCGGTGGAGCCCGGCAGTGCCATCCCCGCCGGCTTCCGCCTCCCCCCCCAGCCCGACCCCGACCGGATTCAGGCCGCCCTGCAGCTGATCCGCCAGGCCCGCCGGCCCCTGCTCTACGTGGGAGGGGGAGCGATCAGCAGCGGCGCCCATGGGCAGGTGCGGCAGCTGGCGGAACTGTTCCAGATCCCGGTCACCACCACCCTGATGGGCAAGGGGGCCTTCGATGAGACCCACCCCCTGGCCGTGGGCATGCTGGGCATGCACGGCACCGCCTACGCCAACTTCGCCGTCACCGAGTGCGATCTGCTGATCGCCACCGGGGCCCGCTTCGACGACCGCGTCACCGGCCGGCTCGATAGCTTCGCGCCCCGGGCCCAGGTGGTGCACATCGACATCGATGCCGCCGAGGTGGGCAAGACCCGCATCCCGGATGTGGCCGTGGTGAGCGATGTGCGCCTGGCCCTCGACGCCCTGCTCAACGCCGCCCAGGCCGCAGCGGCCGGCCAGGACGGTGGCCTGCCGCAGGGCCGCACCGCCCCCTGGCTGGAGCGGATCGCCAGCTGGAAGCGCCATTACCCGCTCGTCATTCCCACCCCTGAGGGCGAGATCGCGCCCCAGGAGGTGGTGATCGCCCTGCAGGAGCTGGCCCCCAAGGCCTACTACACCACCGATGTGGGCCAGCACCAGATGTGGGCGGCCCAGTACCTGCACAACGCTCCCCGCCACTGGATCAGCAGTGCCGGGCTGGGCACCATGGGCTTCGGCCTGCCGGCGGCCATGGGGGTGCAGACGGCCTTCCCCGACGAGCAGGTGATCTGCGTGGCCGGCGATGCCTCGATCCTGATGAACATCCAGGAGCTGGGCACCCTGGCCCAGTACGGGCTGCCGGTGAAGGTGGTGGTGCTGAACAACGGCTGGCAGGGCATGGTGCGCCAGTGGCAGGAGAGCTTCTACGAGGAGCGCTACTCCGCCTCCGAGATGACCGGCGGCATGCCCGATTTCGAGGCCCTGGCCGAGGCCTTCGGCGTGCGGGGCATGCTGATCACCGAGCGGTCGCGGCTGCGGGAGCAACTGGCCGAAGCCCTCGCCCACCCCGGGCCCGTCTTCATCGATGTGAAGGTGCGCCGCAACGAGAACTGCTACCCGATGGTGCCCCCGGGCGCCAGCAACGCCCAGATGGTGGGCCTGCCCTCCCACCCCGAACTCGCCATCGACACCACCCGGCAATGCAACAGCTGCGGCTCCAGCACGGCCAGCGACCACCGCTTCTGCCCCAGCTGCGGCGCCAAGCTCTGAAGCCGCTCACGCCGCTCCTGCGCAGGGGCCTGGGGGTGATCCTGGCCCTGGCCCTGGCTGCCACCGCCCTGGTCAGCCAGGCTGGGGCCGCCGCGGCCGCCGAGGTGCTGCAGGTGCGGGGCAGCGGGCAGCTGCAGATCGGCGACGGCAACCGCAGCTACACGGTGGGGCTGGCCTGCATCCAGATCACGCCGGAGCAGCGCCCGGAGGCCGTGGCCTGGCTGCGCCAGGCGCTGCCGCGCCGCAGCAAGGTGAACCTGCGCCCCTTCGGCAGCGAGGCCGGCACCCTGATGGCCCGGGTCACCCGCCTGCCGCGGGAGCGCGCCGGGAGCGACGCCCTGGATCTGGGCCAGGGCCTGCTGGAGGCCGGCCTGGCGGAGCGGGCCACGGGCGCCGGCGCCATGGGGTGCCCGGAGCTGGGATGAGCCTGAACCGCACCGCCAAGGGCATCGTTCTGGTGCCTTCCCTGCTGCTGGGAGGGGCCTTCCTGGCGGCCGCGCTCTGGGGGGAAGGTGCCGCCGAGGGCAACCGGTCCCTGGCCGCGGGCCTGGGCAGCGCCCTGATGGCCGCGGGACTGCTGGCCCAGCTGCTGCCGGAGCCGGAGCCCGAGGAGGACAGGAGGGACTGAAGCCCGCCTGGTGCTGCCGCCCCGAAGCGCGTCCGGGCCGCTCAGCCTGCAGCACGGGATCAGGTCAGGCCTGCCGGCCTGGCCAGGCTCCCCGCCCTATTTCTTGCTGTCCACGGCTTTGGAGTACTCGCTGAGCACCTCATCGACAAACTTCTTGTCGGCGGCACCCAGACGGTTGTAACAACCCTGACGCACCCGCCCCACCACCTGGATGATCGTGCCATTGGCAATCTGCTCCGGCTGCAACTTGCCGGCATTGGCCACCTGCCCGCCGTAGCGATTGGTCACCACGTAGGTGATCGCCTTGGCATTGGAGAGCACCGCCTTCTCCACAGGGATCTTCGACTCCACCACCAGCTCACAGACGTTCACGGCCGCGGCCAGGGCCATGTCGTTCATCAGCTCCATGGAGGCCGGCTTGGCAGCGGCCGCCTGGGCGAGGGCAGGCCGGCCCATGCCAGGGAGGCTGCCGGCGCTGATCGCCAGGGCGGAGGCAAGCGCTGAGACAGCGGCGCTGGTGGCGACGACGGAGACCCGAGCCTTGGCGGTGAGGCAGGCCTGAAGGGAGCGGAACACGAAAACCGTGGGTGGTGCGGTTGGACTGGAACCACTGTGGCACCCAGGACCCGGCACACCCAGTCTTTCGGCCCATTCACAGTCGGAGCGCAGAGTGTCCATCGTGGCCAGATTCAGGGAAGCTGCCGCTGGCCATGGCCTCCCCTGACGCGCTGGTGCTGCCCCTGGCGGCGGTGGACCTGCAGGCCCTGCCGCAGGTGGGCGGCAAGAACGCCTCCCTCGGCGAGATGATCCAGGCCCTGGCCGCCGCCGGGGTGCAGGTGCCGGGGGGCTTTGCGGCCACCGCCAGCGCCTACCGCCATTTCCTGGCCGCCAACGCCCTCGAGGCGCCGCTGCACGGGATCCTCGACGGGCTGGATGCGGGCGACCTGGCGGCCCTGCAGGCCGCCGGCGCCGCGGCCCGCTCCCTGCTGCTGGCGGCCCCCCTGCCGCGGGATCTCGAGGAGGCCCTGCTGGCCAGCTACCGCCAGCTCAGTCCGCCGGTGCCGGCGGGGCAATGCCCCGAACCGATCGCGGTGGCCGTGCGCTCCAGTGCCACCGCCGAAGACCTGCCCGACGCCTCCTTCGCCGGCCAGCAGGAGACCTACCTCAACGTGCGGGGCGAAGGGGCCCTGCTGGCCGCCTGCCGCCGCTGCTACGCCTCCCTGTTCACCGACCGGGCCATCTCCTACCGCCAGATCAACGGCTACGACCACTTCGAGGTGGCCCTCTCGATCGGGGTGCAGCGGATGGTGCGCTCGGATCTGGCGGCGTCGGGGGTGATGTTCAGCATCGACACCGAAACCGGCTTCCGCGATGCCGTGCTGCTCACGGCCGCCTACGGGCTCGGGGAAACCGTGGTGCAGGGGTCGGTGAATCCCGATGAATACCTGATCTTCAAGCCCACCCTGGAGCAGGGCTACGCGCCGATCGTGCAGCGGCGCTGCGGCAGCAAGGCGATCCGCATGGTCTACGCCGACGCCGCGGCCCCGACCGGGGACGGAGCGGTGAGCTGGGCCCATGAACCGGGCCAGGCGAGCACCCGCACCCTGTCCGTGCCGGCGGAGGAGCGGCGCCGCTTCGCCATCAGCGACGCCGAGGCCCTGCAGCTGGCCCGCTGGGCCTGCGCCATCGAGCGGCACTACAGCCAGCGGCGGGGCACGCCCACGCCGATGGACATCGAGTGGGCCAAGGACGGCAACACCGGCGAGCTGTTCATCCTCCAGGCCCGGCCCGAAACGGTGGAGTCGCGGCGCAGCGGCACCGTGCTGCGGCGCTGGTCGCTGGCTGCCCACAACGCCGAGCTGCTGGCCCGGGGAAGGGCGATCGGGGCCTCGGTGAGCAGCGGCCCGGCGCGGCTGATCCGGGATCCCGGCGAGATCCAGCGCTTCCGCCAGGGCGACCTGCTGGTGACCGAGCGCACCGACCCCGACTGGGAGCCGATCCTCAAGCGGGCCAGCGGCGTGATCACCAACCAGGGCGGCCGCACCTGCCACGCCGCGATCATCGCCCGTGAGATGGGGATCACGGCGATCGTGGGCACGGGCGACGCCACCCAGCGGATCCCCGATGGCACGCTGATCACGGCCAGCTGCTGCGAGGGGGACGAGGGCAAGGTGTACCGCGGAGCCGTGCCGTTCACGGTGGAGGAGCAGGACCTGGGCAACCTGCCCCCCACCCGCACCCGGATCCTGATGAACGTGGGCAACCCGGAGGAGGCCTTCAAGCTGGCGGCCATCCCCTGCGACGGCGTGGGCCTGGCCCGGCTGGAGTTCATCATCGCCAACCACATCAAGGTGCACCCGCTGGCCCTGCTGCAACCCGAGCGGGTGACCGAGGCGGCCGAACGGCAGGCGATCGCCGAGCTCACGGCCGGCTACGGGCAGCCCACCGACTACTACGTGGACCTGCTGGCCCAGGGCATGGGCCGGATCGCCGCCGCCTTCCACCCCCGGCCTGTGATCCTGCGCTTCTCCGATTTCAAGAGCAACGAGTACGCCCGCCTGCTGGGGGGCGGGGTGTTCGAGCCCAGGGAGGAGAACCCGATGCTGGGCTGGCGCGGTGCCTCCCGCTACTACGCCCCGGCCTTCCGCGAGGCCTTCGCTCTCGAGTGCCAGGCGCTGCGGCGGGTGCGGGAGGTGATGGGCCTGGACAACGTGATCCCGATGGTGCCGTTCTGCCGCACCCCGGAGGAGGGCGACCGGGTGCTTGCGGAAATGGCCCGCCATGGGCTCGAGCGCGGCCGCAACGGCCTGGAGGTGTACGTGATGTGCGAGCTGCCCAGCAACGTGATCGCCGCCGAGGCCTTCGCCGAGCGCTTCGATGGCTTCTCGATCGGCTCCAACGACCTCACCCAGCTGACATTGGGCCTGGATCGCGATTCCGCCCTGGTGGCCGACCTCTTCGATGAGCGGCAGGCGGCGGTGAAGACCATGATCCAGATGGCGATCCGCACCGCCCGCCGCTGCGGCCGCAAGATCGGCATCTGCGGCCAGGCCCCCAGCGACCACCCGGACTTCTCCGCCTTCCTCGTGGCCGAGGGGATCGACTCGATCAGCCTCAATCCCGACGCCGTGCTGCAGACGCGCCTCTCGGTGGCGGCCATCGAAACGGAGCTCGGTGGCGGCGCCGGCGGGCCGGGAAGGTCAGAGGCCGGGAGCTGAAGGCCGCTCCCCGGGAGCCGGGGGGGGACCCTCCAGATGCACCCGCAGCGGCGGCGCCTGCACCAGGTGGAAGGTGGAGGAGGCGATCTGCACCCGGTCGCCAGAAGCCTCGAAGGCCTCCAGGATGCGCTGGTAGAGATGGTCCTTGGTGGAGCGGCGGCTCTTCACATCCACCACGTAGCGGAGGGTGAACTCCATCCAGTTGTCGGTGAGCACCAGGGTCACTTGGGGTTCCACGCCGGCGTTCTCGAGCAGATACTTCTGCAGCATCTGGCGCCAGGCCGAGCGCACCGTGGCCGTGAACTGCTCGGTGGCGATCTCGGCACCGATCTCCTCGAGGATGCGGCGGGCCAGGCGGTGGTCGCCGCCGTAGGTCACCGGGATGCGCAGCTCGTCCCAGAGGAAGGGGAAGTCGCCGGAGTAGTTGAACACCGGCGACTTGAACACGAAGCTGTTGGCGATGCGCACGATGCGGCCGCTGTAGAGATCGGAGTTCACCCACTCCCCCAGCTCCATCAAGGTGGTGCGCAGGATGCCGATGTCGATCACATCGCCCTTGATCCCGCCGAGCTGCACCCGGTCCCCCGGGGCGTAGAAGCCACCGAAGGAGATGGCGATCCAGCCCGCCACGCTGCCGATCACCTCCTGGAGGGCGAAGGCGATGCCGGCGCCGGCGACGCCGATCGCCACCGTGAGACCGCCGAGGCGGTCCTTGAAGATGACGGTGATGCCCACCAGGGCCAGGAAATAGCCGCTCAGGGCCACCAGCTTGCGGGCGTAGTAGCGCGTGTCGTTGTCGCGCAGGTAGCGGGTGAGGGAGGCCTGGCTGATCCGGATCAGCAGGGTGACCGCCAGCAGCACCAGGCCCGCCGCCATGAACTTGGCCAGCAGCGGATCACTGGTCCAGGCGGGGGCCGTGGCGGGGGAAGGGGAAGCGGCCATGGGAGGGGGGTCGCCGGATGTCAGCCGGATCCGGCGAGCTGGTAGGGCTCACCGGGCACCGGGTCGATGAGGCGATGGGGGCCCGCCCCGGCCGACAGGAGCGCCGCCTCCTCGGCACTGCCCTGCTGCCACAGGGCCCGGGTGAGCAGCCCTTCGAAGCGCCCATCCCCACCGGCGGTGCTGGCCAGCACGGTGGCGGGCCTGAAGCGCTCCAGCAGCGACGGCAGCACCTGCCGGCCCCGCACGAACGCACCGGCCAGGGGCAGGCCCAGGTCCACCACGGGGGTGATCACCGCATCCAGCGGCTCGGCGGGGAGGCTGGGGTCGAGAAAGCCGTGGGGCTCGAGATAGAGGCTGCCGGCCGGGTGGTCGAGGCGGTAGCCGTTCTCCACCTGGGGCACGGGGGCGCCGGCGGTAGCCCGGATCCGCAGATCGCCCAGGCTGTGGCTGTCACCCGGTGCCAGGGCCGTGACGTGACGGAACCCCAGCTCGCCCACGCGGCGGGCCGCCGTCGGTGAAGCCACCACCGGCAGGTGCCGATCCAGCAGCGCCAGGCTGGGGGGATGGCAGTGGTCGGCCAGGCCCTGGGTGAGCAGCAGCAGGTCCAGCCCTTCCGGAACGGGCCAGGGGCGGGGCAGCTGGCCCCGGAAGAACCAGGGGCCGGGGGGAAACTCCAGGGCGCCGGTGAGCCACGGATCCACCAGCACCCTCAGCTGGTCGAACTGCAGCAGCCAGCCGTTCGCTCCGTAGTAGGTGGCCTGCAAGCCGAGCGGCATGGGGAGAGCGAAATGGGGGGGAACCGGGCGGGGAACTCTGCGGGCAGCTGGATCGGACCACACCCGTCCAGACCCTAGAGCGGTTGCAGACGCAGCGGCCGCGCGGTGGGCACCACGATGGCGCCCAGATGCCACAGCTGCACGGCATGGGCCCCGCAGCGCAGCACCGACAGCACCGCGAGGGCGACGCAGAGGGGGCAGTGGGCGAGTCCCATGGCGACGAGGCGGGTGACGGAGACAGGTGGGGGGAGCTGGTGAGGACTCCTGCCTTCCCACCATGGCGGCGCCGGGGAGCCGGCGACGCGATTGCAACGGAACCGCCGCGATCTACAACGGATAGGTCGGACCGGACCCCACGTGCTGCGGCTGAGTGAACTGAAGCTGCCGCTGGACCACAGCGAGGCGGATCTGCCGGCGGCCATCTGCCGGCGACTGCGCATCGCTCCCCAGCAGCTGCGCGAGCACAGGCTGGTGAAGCGCAGCGTCGATGCCCGCCGGGGGCAGCCGATCCGGCTCGTCTACAGCCTCGATCTGGTGCTGGATGTCTCCAGCCGCGAGGAGGAGCGCCTGCTGCGCCGGTTCAGCGGCGACCCCCACCTGCGGCCCAGTCCCGACACCACCTACCGGTTCGTCGTTCCGCCTGCGGTGGAGGGCGAGGTCGGCCGGCGGCGGCCGGTGGTGGTCGGGGCCGGACCCTGCGGCTACTTCGCCGCCCTGCTGCTGGCCCAGATGGGGCTGCGGCCGCTGCTGCTGGAGCGCGGCCAGGCCGTGAAGCGCCGCACCGCCGACACCTTCGGGTTCTGGAAGGGGCAGCTCCCCTTCAACCCCGAATCCAATGCCCAGTTCGGCGAGGGCGGTGCCGGCACCTTCTCCGACGGCAAGCTCTACAGCCAGGTGAGCGAACCGAAGCGCTACGTGCGCAAGGTGCTGGAGGAGCTGGTGGCGGCCGGAGCCAATGCGGACATCCTCACCCTGCACCGTCCCCACATCGGCACCTTCAAGCTGGCCACGGTGGTGCGGGGGCTGCGCCGCCGCATCGAGGAACTCGGGGGCGAGGTGTGGTTCGAGAGCCGGGTGGATGAGCTGATCTGCCGGGCCACCGACCGGCAGGTGGAGGCGGTGGTGCTGGCCGATGGGCGCCGCATCGCCACCGACCACGTGGTGCTGGCGGTGGGGCACAGCGCCCGCGACACCTTCGCCATGGTGCAGCGGGCGGGGGTGGCGATGGAGGCCAAACCCTTCGCCATCGGCCTGCGGATCGAGCACCCCCAGCTCCTGATCGACCGGGCCCGCTGGGGGGAGGCGGCGGGCCACCCGCGCCTGGGACCCGCCGAATACAAGCTCGTGCACCACTGCACGGGAGCCGGACTGGAGGGCCGCAGCGTCTACAGCTTCTGCATGTGCCCCGGAGGCCTGGTGGTGGGAGCCACCTCCGAGCCCGGCGCCGTGGTGACCAACGGCATGAGCCAGCACTCGCGCAACGAGCGCAACGCCAACAGCGCCCTGGTGGTCAACGTGGCGCTGGATGACCTCAGGCCCTACGGCCAGGGTGCCGACGACCCCCTGGCCGGTGTGGCCTTCCAGCGCCACTGGGAAGCCCGGGCGTTCGCCGGCGGTGGCGGCAGCTACCGGGCACCGGCCCAGACCGTTGGAGACTTCCTGGCGGGCAAAAGCCGGTGTGGCCCCGTTGCCGCATCGGCGGGCGTGCTGCCCTCTTACCAGCCGGGAGTGTGCTGGGCTGATCTGAGCGCGTGTCTGCCCGCCCCCGTGGTGGCTGCCCTACGGGAGGCCCTGCCGGCGTTCGAGCGCCGTATTCCGGGCTTCACGACGGCGGAGGCGCTGCTCACGGGCGTCGAGACACGCACGTCGTCTCCCGTGCGGATGCCGCGACACGCCACCAGCCTGGAGAGCCTCAACACGCCAGGGCTCTACCCAGGCGGCGAGGGAGCCGGCTATGCCGGCGGCATCCTCTCGGCGGCCATCGATGGCATCAAACTGGCGGAACAGGTGGCCCTGGCGCTGCAGTCTGGGCCTTCCCGCCCTTGAGCCAAGCCTCGCGCAGCCCCCGTCTCACTCGTCCTCCTCCTCCGAACCGAGCGGCATCAGGCGGATCTGCTTGCGGCCCAGCTTGATCTCGAACTCATCGCCGGGCTTGAGGCCGAGCAGGTCGGTGTAGGCCCGCCCCACCATCAGATTGCCGTTGAACTGCACCTTGGTGGAGAAGCTGAGCTTGCGGCCCCCCTTACCGGTGGATGGGGAGCTGCTGAATTCCACCCCTTTGGCACTGAGCAGGGCCTCGTAGAAAGCCGTGAAATTCAGTCGTTCCGAGCCGTCCTTCTTGGTGGAGACATACCCGCAGGCCCTGACAAGATCCGATTTGCCAACGTCGCCAAGCTCCTTGACTTTATTGAGAAGATCGGTTCCGGTCAGCATAGTAATGCGTATGCACTGCCTGCATTATTACCATCCAAACAACGCTTTAGCAAGGTCGTCAACACAATCATGAGGCTGCAGGTTGTCTGGTTCAGACGCGATCTTCGGCTGGGAGATCACCCTGCACTGCATCAGGCGGCTTCGGAAGGCGCGGTTCTTCCCCTGTTCATCCTGGATCCGGCGCTGTTGCAGCACCCGGAAACCGGCGTCGCCAGAGTGGGAGTGCTGCTCGACAGCCTCGCGGCCCTCGAGCGGGATCTGCAACGGCTTCAGTCGCGGCTGCTGGTGCGCTGGGGCGAGCCCGCCGCCAGCCTGCTGGCCGTGGTACGGGCCTACGGGGCCGATGGTGTGATCGCCCATGTGGACAGTGAGCGCATCGTCGGACGGGTGCGGGATGCCCGGGTGCAACGCCACCTGGAGGAGGCGGGGGTGCCCCTGCGCTGGGTCGAACCCCCGGGGGGGCTCGAGGCCCTGGTGCCCTACCCCGCCTACCGGCGGTTCTGGCATGGGGCGATGGCGGCCGAACCCCTGCCCCCGCCGCCAAGGCTGGCCACTCCCCCACCCCGGGCCGAGGAGCCCCGCTCAGCCGTACCGACCCTGGAGGCGCTCGGGCTGGTCGAGGACGGCAAGCCCCGCCCCCCAGCGGGCAGCGCGGCGGCCCTGCAACGGCTGCAGGCGTTCTGCCGGCAGGAGGTCGCGTCCCGCTACTACTGGCAGCTCAGCTACCCCGCGGCCCGCGCCAGCTCCGGCCTCAGCCCCTACCTGAAGTTCGGCGTGGTCACCCATCGCCAGTGCCTGCACGCGATTGCCCCGCTGCGCCACGGCGACACCGGCCGGCAGCGCAGCTGGCGCCAGCTGGTGAGCCGCCTGCGCTGGGGTGCCGGCATGGCCCAGCGCTTTCGCTACCTGCCCCAGCTGGAGCTGGAACCCCTGTGGCGCTGCCACCGCCACGATGCCGCGCTGACCGGGGCCCAGGAGGAGATGTACCGGCGCTGGCAGGAGGGGAGCACGGGCTTCCCGATCGTCGATGCCGCATCCCGCTGCCTGCTGGCCACGGGCGGCTGGCGCGACCTCAACTTCCGCAGCCGCGCCATCCACGCCAGCTTCCTCACCAACCTCTGCGGCATCGACTGGCGCTACGGCGCCCTGCACTACATGCGACACCTGCTGGACGGTGATTGCCCGATCGACCACTACCAATGGGCCATGCAGGCCGGGGTGACGGTGGGCGGAACCGGGGGGTGGACGCGGATCTACCACCCCGGGCAGGTGGCGGTGGACCGCTGCGATCCCCACGGCATGTTCATCCGCCGCTGGCTGCCCGAGCTGGCCGAACTCACCAATGATCAGCTGGGCATGCCTCCGGCCATGGCGGGCTATCCGCCACCCATGCTCGACTACGACACGGCCAGGCGCGCCCGTCTGCAGGCGCTCGAGGCGCGACGCCAGAGCTGGACCCGAGGCGGTTTCAGCCCGATGCCGGCCGACCTGACGCCCTTCGGGGCGGAGCGGTTCGCGGGGGGCGAGACGGACTGGTGCCGCAGCCACAGCCTGCTGCCTGTGCCCGTGGACATCGACAGCCTGGATCGGGAGGAGCTGAGGGCTCTGGAGAGCTGGTTCGTGATGGGCCGCACGCCGGGCGGCCAGCGCCGCCGCAACGGCAGCGCGGCGCAGCAGCTCAGCCTGTTCGGAGCGGGCTGAGCGGCAACCGGACTGGGCCGGGTGGGATCAAGTGCCCGCCCCGCCCTCGTCAGCCCTGGGACACGATCCCGCTCCACTGCACAGCCTTCACCTGGTCGCGGCGCCAGGAGTGGAACAGCTCCGGCTCCGCCGCCGTGCAGAGGGGACACGTGGCGATCTGCTCCGGCAGCAGTCCAAGCCGCTGCAGCTGGCCATGGGTGGCCGCACGGATGTCGAGCCGATCCCGCCCAGGCTCCGGGTCGCTCAGCAGGGCGCCGCAACCGCGCAGGGCGTCCAGGGCCTGCTCCGGCTCACTGGGGGATGGATCCAGGCCCAGGGCCACCTGTTGGCTCACCTCCCGGAGCACCTGGTAACGCTGGCCGCCGATGGCGGGGCCCATAGCGACACGCAGATCCTCCAGGCGGGTGCCCGCCTGCAGCAGCAGCTCCACAGCCGCCGGCACGATCCTGCCGGCCACGCCGCGCCAGCCGGCATGGCAGGCCGCCACCCGTCCGGAGGCCCCATCGGCCAGCAGCACGGGCGTGCAGTCGGCACCGCAGACCCAGAGGCTCTGGGCACCGGCGTCGCTGGCCAGGCCGTCCGCCTGGGGCCGCGGTTCAGCGGCCGCCTGGCTGGCCGGCAGCACGAGGGATCCGTGCACCTGCACGGTGCGGTGCACGGTGACGCCCGCGCTGAGGTAGCCGGCCAGCACACCCGGCAGCCTTCCCTGCCACTGGCGGCTGAAGAATCCGTGCTCGAAGTCGGCCAGCAGGTCGCACTGCAGGTAGTAACCGCCGTAGCACCCCACCCAGGTCCAACCCGGAAGGGCATTGAAACCGGCGTCGGGGCGATCGAACGGCGCCGCGACCGCCTCAGCCATCGGGCAGATCCCGCAGCAGCCAGAAGCCCTCGAACCGCTGGTCGCTCTCGCGGGCCTGCACGGCGATGAACTGCAACCCGCCCGCCCGCTCGCGGGCTTCGCCGAACGCCTGGCGGGCCGCCTCGGCTTCCGGCGCGGGCAGCGTGGCCAGCAGCCAGCGATCCTCCAGGCCCGCCTCCAGCACCAGCTGGCGCTCCACGATCTCCAGGCGCACGGGCTCCAGACCCGCCAGCCAGCCGGCCAACGCCAGGGCCCGGCTGGCGCTGAACAGGCGCAGACCCGGCACCGGCGCTTCCGGCTCAGCCCCCTCCGGCAGGGGCACCAGGCCGGCGAATCCGGTGTCCCAGTCCCGGGCCCCCGCCAGGGCGCTGACGGGCAGGGTGGCCCAGGCCCAGCTGTCGCCGCGGGCGGCTTCCGGCAGGGGCACCGGCACCGGCCGGATCGCCTGGGGAGGTGGTGCCAGCGGCCCTGCCATGTAGCCCTCCTCCTGGGGATACACCTCCCGTTCCCGCTGCTGGAGCCAGCTCACCAGGGCGTAGGTGCGGCGGCTTGGGATGAGCTCGAGACCGAGTCCTTCGGCCGCACGCTGCACCATCGTGCGCATGGAGGCACGCCAGCAGCGCAGCCTCCGGGGCGGCGCAAAGCCCTCGGCGGCCGCCTGCTCCTGGGCGAGCTGCAGCGATTCCCGCAGCCAGATGGAGTTCACGCTCGAGGCGGGACAGGCCCGCATCCAGCGGAACCCATCCGCCAGGAGGCGGCCGTCTGCGGCAACCGCCGGGGTGGAGCAGATCAACAGCTCCCAGCGCTTCTTGCCGTCGGGCTCGAGGATCGGCCTCGAGTAGAAGTCGAGCTCCCAGTCGGGGCCGACGCCCTGGATCACACCTGACGGCGCGGCAGAGCCGGTCTCACGCACCCCCGTCATCCGGCGTTCTGCTCCTGTTGCCGCAGCACGGACCGGGCCCGGTTGGCCCGGTCGGCGGCCTCGGCCATCACCCGATCCTTCTCCACCAGCAGTTCACCGGGCTGGCCCTCCAGCAGGGCCGTGTTCAGGGCGATGCGGCCCCTGCCGGGATCGAGATCGGTGATCAGGGCGCTCAACCGCTCGCCCTGGCTGAAGGCCTCACGCAGATCACGCAGTTCGGCGCCGGTGACGCAGCTGTGGTGGAGCAGTCCGCTGATGCCGCCGAGGTCAACGAAGAAGCCATAGGGCTTCACGGAGGCCACAACGCCCTCCACCAGCTGACCCACCTCCAGTTCCGCAAAGCGGGCGGCTGTGGCGGCCCGCTTCTCCGAGAGCACGAGCTTGCGGGTGTCGGGGTTCACCTCCAGGAAGGTGACCCCGAGGGTCTTGCCCACCAGGGCCTCGTGGTTGTCACCCTCCTGCAGCTGGGAGCGGGGGATGAAGCCCCGCAGGCCCTCGAGGTCACAGGTGACGCCACCGCGGTTGAAGCCATTCACCTTGACCTGCACCACCTTGCCCTCCTTCTCCAGGGCGCGCACCTTCTCCCAGCTCTGACGCAGGGCGAGGGCGCGGGCGCTCACGGTCACCATGCCGTCGGCGTTCTGCTCCCGGGTGACGAGCACCTCCACCCGGGCGCCCTTGGGGAAGCGCTCCTTGAGGTTGGTGATCACGCCCAGCCCGGCCTCCTTCTTGGGCATGAAGCCCGGCGCCTTGCCGCCGATGTCCACGTACACCCCGTCGCTCTCCAGGCCGATCACCTCGCCGGTGACCACCTCACCGGTGGTGCCGACGAAATCCTGCTCGTCGAGGGCGGCCAGGAAGGCCTGCTCGTCGAAGTCGAACTCATCCACGCTGCGGCTCACGCCCTGGCGGGGGGTGGGGGCGGGCCGTTTCTGGCCGGCGGCGGCATCCGGCCCCAGCAGGTCGGCCATGGTGAGGCCCTCCATGGCCCCCATGTCGAACAGGTCGTCATCGCTGCGGGGCTGGGGCCGCTGCGGCTCCCGCACCGGCTGCTGGGGGGCAGCGGCGGCTGGTGGCTGGGGCGCCACCGGCCCGGCTGCCGGGGCCTCCGAGGCGGACCCTTCAGCCGCGGGCTCGTCCTTCTTGATCATCAGCACCTGGGGAGGCTTGCGCTGGGGAGAGCCGGCCGGGGGTCGTGGCGCTCCCGGTGGCACAGGCCGGGTGGACGGGGCTGGCGGTTGATTGCCGGTTCCGGCCATCTGCGGTGGGGCTGACAGCATCACACTGTAGGGATCGGATTCTTCGCCGACCGAGCCACCCCAGCACCGCCCTCCGGGCGGGGAGTCCTCCGCCATGCCGCCCCAGCCCAAGACCCGCACCTACCCAGGGCAGCCGCGGGAGCTGATGGCCCTGCCCTGGCCCCAGGTGCAGGCCGCCGCCAGCCAGGCCGGCAGCACGGTGATCTGGCCGTGGGGTGCCCTCGAGCAGCACGGTCCCCAGCTGCCGCTGGGCACCGATGCCCTCTTCGCCGACCGGGTGGTGAATGCCGTGCTGGAGCGGCTGCCGCCCGAGCGGCCGATCTGGAGGCTGCCGCTGCAGAGCATCGGCTTCTCACCGGAGCACCAGGGGTTCTGCGGCACCCTCAGCCTCAGCGCCGGCCAGGTGGTGGATCTGGTGATGGCGGTGGGGGGGCAGCTGGCCGCGGCGGGCTTCAGCCGCCTCCTGCTGCTCAATGGCCATGGGGGTCAGATCGGTCTGCTGCAGGCCGCCGCCCGCCAGTTGCGGGCCTCGGCGCCGCAGATGGCGGTGCTGCCCTGCTTTCTCTGGAGCGGCCCGGAAGGGGTGGCCGCCCTGCTGCCCGAGGCTGAACGCCGGCATGGTCTCCATGCCGGCCTGGCGGAGACGAGCCTGATGCTGCACCTCGCCGCCGAGCTGGTGCTGCCGGAGCGACCGTGCGACGGCCTCAGCGCAGAACCCCCACCCCAGGGGTGGAGCCTGGAAGGAGCGGCCCCGTGCGCCTGGCTCAGCTCGGATCTGAGCGCCAGCGGGGTGATCGGCGACAGTGCCGGGGCGAGCGCCGAGCTGGGCGCCGAGCTGTTCGAACGGCTGGTGGACGGCTGGGTGCGCCGCTGCGAGAGCCTGCTGACGAGCCGCTGGCCGCCCACCGCGTCCCTGGCGGCCAAGGACTCTGCCAACGGCCACGGGTCCTGACGCCAGCCCGGATCAGCCCGGGGTGGTTACAGTCTGGCCACTGCCTCGCGTTCAGGAGTCCCATGGCGTCTGTTGCCCACCCTGCTGTCGCCGAACAGCCCACCGACACCACAGCAGCGCTGGCCGACGGACTTCCCGACTTTGGCTGCGCCGCCTACAAGGATGCCTACAGCCGCATCAACGCGATCGTGATCGAGGGCGAGCAGGAAGCCCACGACAACTACATCGCCCTGGGCACCCTGATCCCTGAGCAGGCGGAGGAGCTCGCCAAGCTGGCCCGCATGGAGCTCAAGCACATGAAGGGCTTCACCGCCTGTGCCAACAACCTGGGCGTCACGGCGGACATGCCCTTCGCCAAGGAGTTCTTCGCCCCGCTCCACGGCAACTTCCAGAAGGCCCTGGCCGAGGGCAAGGTGACCACCTGCCTGCTGATCCAGGCCATCCTGATCGAAGCCTTCGCCATTTCCGCCTATCACATCTACATCCCCGTTGCTGATCCCTTCGCCCGGCGGATCACCGAAGGGGTGGTGAAGGACGAATACACCCATCTGAATTACGGCCAGGAATGGCTCAAGGCCAACCTGGCCGAGGTGCGGGACGAACTGGAGCAGGCCAACCGCGACAATCTTCCCCTCGTGCGCAAGATGCTGGACCAGGTGGCAGGAGATGCGGCCGTGCTCCAGATGGACAAGGAGGATCTGATGGCCGATTTCCTCAGCTCCTACCAGGAAGCCCTCATGGACATCGGCTTCACGGGCCGCGAGATCGCCAAGCTGGCGGCTGCCGCTCTGGTCGGCTGACCGGCGGCCCCACGCTCCCATGGGAGGATGTAGCGTCCGCGACATCCTCCCGCATTCCGCATGTTCGGCCTGATCGGTCACTCAACCAGCTTTGAGGAGGCACGGGCGAAGGCTCGCTCCCTTGGTTTTGACGAGTACGCCGACGGTGACCTCGACATGTGGTGCGCGGCCCCTCCCCAGCTGGTGGAGAGGGTGGAGGTGACCAGCCGCACCGGCAAGGTCATCAAGGGGGCCTACATCGATTCGGTCTTCGTGCCCGAGATGCTGCGCCGTTTCAAGACGGCCAAGCGCAAGGTGCTCAAGGCCATGGAACTGGCGCAGCGCTCCGGCATCGACATCACGGCTCTGGGCGGGTTCACCTCGATCATCTTTGAGGACATGAACCTGCTGCGGGAGGAGCGGGTGAGCGCCGTTCACCTGGACTGGCAGCGCTTCACCACCGGCAATACCCACACGGCCTGGGTGATCTGCCAGCAGGTGGAGCGCAATGCCTCCCAGCTCGGCATCGATCTCTCCACCGCCAAGGTGGCGGTGGTGGGAGCCTCGGGCGACATCGGCAGTGCGGTCTGCCGCTGGCTGCAGCGCCGCGGTGTCGGTGATCTGCTGCTGGTGGCCCGGCGGCCCCAACCCCTGGTGGAGCTGCAGGAGAACCTGGGGGAGGGCAGGATCCTCGCGCTGGAGGAGGCCCTGCCGGAGGCCGACGTGGTGGTGTGGGTGGCCAGCCTGCCCCAGAGCCTGCAGATCGACACGACCACCCTGAAACGGCCCTGCCTGATGATCGATGGCGGTTACCCCAAGAACCTGGACGCCAAGGCCGCTGCCGAGGGCATCCACGTGCTCAAGGGCGGCATCGTGGAGTTCTGGCAGGACATCGGCTGGCAGATGATGGAAGTGGCCGAGATGGCCGTGCCCCAGCGCCAGATGTTCGCCTGCTTCGCCGAGGCCATGCTGCTCGATTTCGAAGACCTGCACACCAACTTCAGCTGGGGGCGCAACAACATCACCCTCGCGGCGATGGACCGGATCGGCGAGGCCTCCCTGCGCCATGGTTTCGAGGCCCTGGGTCTGCAGCATGCCGGCGCCGTGTCACCAGCCCTTGCCGCTGCCTGAGCCTCCCCCCTGAGCCCCTCAGCCTCAGGTTTCCCTGTCCCGACGCATCGCCACCCCATGGCCCGCCGCGCTCTCCTGGAGTTCGAGAAACCGCTGGTTGAGCTGGAGGACCAGATCGAGCAGATCCGCCAGCTGGCCCGCGATTCCGAGGTGGATGTGAGCCAGCAGCTGCTGCAGCTGGAAACCCTGGCCACCCGCCGGCGCAAGGAGATCTTCGACAGCCTCAGCGCCGCCCAGAAGATCCAGGTGGCCCGCCACCCGCAGCGCCCCAGCACGCTGGACTACATCCAGCTGATCACCGACAGCTTCATCGAACTGCACGGCGACCGGCGCGGATCCGATGACCAGGCCCTGGTGGGTGGCGTGGGCCGGCTCAACGGCATCAGTGTGATGCTGCTCGGCCACCAGAAGGGACGGGACACCAAGGAGAACGTGGCCCGCAACTTCGGCATGGCCTCCCCTGGGGGCTACCGCAAGGCCATGCGGCTGATGGACCATGCCGATCGCTTCCGCCTGCCGATCCTCACCTTCATCGACACCCCGGGGGCCTACGCAGGCGTGCTGGCCGAAGAACAGGGCCAGGGGGAGGCCATCGCGGTGAACCTGCGGGAGATGTTCCGGCTGCGGGTGCCGATCATCGCCACGGTGATCGGCGAAGGGGGCTCCGGGGGCGCCCTGGGGATCGGCGTGGCCGACCGGCTGCTGATGTTCGAGCACAGCGTGTACACCGTGGCCTCCCCGGAGGCCTGTGCCTCCATCCTCTGGCGCGATGCGACCAAGGCACCGGTGGCCGCTGAGGCGCTCAAGATCACCGGTCCGGATCTCCTGCAGCTGGGCATCGTGGATCAGGTGCTCCCCGAACCGTCCGGGGGCAACCACTGGGCCCCGCTCCAGGCCGCCGAAACGCTGAAGAAAGCCCTGCTGCACCACCTCTCGGATCTGCGATCGCTGGGCGAATCAGAGCTGCAGGCCCAGCGCTACGAGAAGTTCCGGCGTCTTGGCAAGGTGCTCGAACCCGGCACCCCAGAACCCTCCCTGAGCTCTTAAGGTTCCTTTCGGGATCAGCGGCTCGCCGCCCCGAGGCTGGATTCCCAGCTCCTGATCCTTCCCCGTTCTTTGTCCCCGGCTCAAATTTGCCCACCGTTCTGATCACCGGAGCCTCCCGCGGGATTGGGGCGGCAGCGGCCCGCCGCTTCGCTGCGGAGGGTTTCAACCTGCTGCTGGTCGCCAGAAGCTCCGACGCCTTCAGCCGCCTGGCCGCCTCCCTCGGCGGTCATGGCGCCAGGGTGGAGTGCGCGGCTCTCGACCTGGCAGAGGCCGAAGGTCTGCCGGCCGGCATCGCCGAGCTCTGCTCCCGGGGCATGGAGCCGGACGTGGTGATCAACAACGCCGGCATGGCCTACACAGGGGAACTGGCGGCGATGCCGCTGGAGCAGTGGCAACGGCTGCTTCAGCTCAATCTCTCCGCGGTGTTCCAGGTGTGCCAGTGCGTGATCCCGCGCCTCCGGGCCCGAGGTGGCGGCCACATCATCAACGTGAGCAGCCATGCGGCCCACCAGGCCTTTCCGGAGTGGGGGGCCTACTGCGTGAGCAAGGCCGGGCTGGCCTCGCTCAGCCGCTGCCTGGCCGCTGAAGAGCGGAGCCACGGCATTCGGGTCAGCACGCTCACCCTGGGTGCGGTGAATACACCACTCTGGGATAGTGAAACCGTCCACAGTTCCTTCGATCGGCGTGCCATGCTTGACCCTGAGCGGGCCGCCGACGCCCTGCTGTACCTGGCCCAACAGCCCGCCACCCAAGTGGTGGAAGATCTGACCCTCATGCCGGCCGCCGGCGCGCTCTGACCATCCTTATGACTTCAACCCTACCCTCCAGTTTCAGTACCACCGGCTCGGCCCCTGCGGCCATGCCGCTGCCCGTTTCCCTCAGGATCCGCGATCGGCTCGAGAAGGCTGGTGCTTCCTTCTTCGCCAACGACAACATCGCCGATCACCTGCTCGAGGGTGAACTGGATCAGCTGGAGATCGAGGTTGCCGGCAAGGTCCGTGAGCTGCTGCGCAGCCTCGTGATTGACATCGACAACGATCACAATACCGAGGAAACCGCTGAGCGGGTCGCTCGGATGTACCTGCAGGAGGTGTTCAAGGGTCGCTACCACCAGCAACCCAAGATCGCCAGCTTCCCCAATGTGAAAAAGCTGGATGAGATCTACACCGTCGGCCCGATCTCCGTACGCTCAGCGTGCTCCCACCACCTGGTGCCCATCCTCGGCAACTGCTGGATCGGCATCAAGCCCGGTGAGCATGTGATCGGCCTCTCCAAGTTCTCCCGGGTGGCGGACTGGGTGTTTTCCCGGCCCCACATCCAGGAAGAGGCGGTGATGATCCTTGCCGATGAGATTGAGCGGCTCTGCAAGCCCCAGGGCCTGGCGATTCTCGTCAAAGCCCAGCACTACTGTATGAAGTGGCGGGGTGTGAAAGAACCCCAGACCAGCATGGTGAACTCCATCGTGCGAGGTGATTTCCGCCATGATCCCAGCCTCAAGGCGGAGTTCTTTGAGCTGGTGAAGCAACAGGAAGCCCTGCTGGCCACCTGATTCCACGCCATCGGGAAGCTCCTGCGGAGCGCGGCCCTGCGCTTCACGTGCAGGCCTCGCGCCCGGAGTGCAGGTGCCGCTCAGACCGCAGACCGCACGGCGGCCACCAGAGCGGCGACCCGCGCCAGATCCTTGTCGGCCGGTGAGCGCTCCACACCGCTGGAGACATCCACCCCCGTGGGGGCCACCCGCTGGAGAACGGCACCGACCCGCTCGGGACTGATGCCTCCCGCCAGCCACCAGGGCAAAGGCGCACACCACCCCTCGATCCAGTCCAGGGGAAGGCGATGGCCGGTGCCCCCGAGCTGATCCGGAACGTAGGCATCGAGCAGCAGGGCATCCACATGGCCGCGGTAGGCATCGGCCAGGGCCAGATCGGCTCTGGAGCGGATGCGGAAGGCCTTCCAGATCCGGCAGCCGAGCCGTTGCCCCAGGGTGCTGCAGCGCTCCGGTGTTTCCCGGCCATGCAGCTGCAGGATGCGATGGCCGTGGGCAGGCTCGAGGTCAGCGAGGTCGGCGTCGTCGGGGTCGGCCACCACGAGCACACCGGTGCATGCGGGGGCCGCTTCCCCCACCGCCGTGAACAGCCGGGGGCGCAGGGCCGGGGCCACATAGCGGGGCGAGCCCGCCACCCCGATCACCCCGATCGCGTCCACCCCCAGGGCGGCCACGGCAGCGGCCTGGGCTGGATCCCGCAGCCCGCAGATCTTGATCTGGGTGGGAAGGCGGGAGGACAACGGGGTGGCGGGCCGCATCGGGAGCGGATCAACGCCGCCCTTTCTAGGATCAGCAGTGGAACGACCGGCCCGGCACCGGCACCGTGATGTTACAGCGTGGGTGAGGGTTGGCAGCTGATGAAGATCCGCGGGATCCCCTTGCGGATTCACCCCAGCTGGTTCGTCATCCTCCTGGTGGCCACCGCGGCGTTCCAGCAGCTCTACACCAACACCCCAGCCCTCAAGGGTGGGGCGGTGGGGGAGGCAGGTCTCTGGGCCCTGGGCCTGGGAACGGCGGTGCTGCTGTTCGTGTCGGTGCTGCTGCACGAACTGGGCCATTCCCTGGTGGCCATCAGCCAGGGGGTGAAGGTGCGCAGCATCACCCTCTTCCTGCTGGGCGGCGTGGCGAGTGTGGAACGGGAATGCAGCACCGCCATCGGAGCCCTACTGGTGGCCGCCGCCGGACCCGCCGTGAGCCTCGGGCTGGGCATCTCCCTGCTGGCCAGCAGCCATGCCGCCAGCCACCTGGCCCCCTGGCTGGGGGTGATGGTGGCCGAACTCGGGACGCTGAACATGGTGCTCGCCCTGTTCAACCTCCTGCCGGGCCTGCCCCTCGATGGCGGCTTGATCGTGAAGGCCCTGGTGTGGCAGGCCAGCGGCAGCCGTCGCCGGGGCATCGAGGTGGCCAATGGCTGCGGCCGGTTCCTGGCCTACCTGGCCATGGGCCTGGGCACCGTCCTGCTGCTGCGCGGTGGTGGTATCGGCGGTGCATGGCTGATCCTGCTGGGCTGGTTCGGTCTGGGGGCCGTGCGCAACCAGCAGCAGATGCTCGTGCTTCAGAACGCGCTCAACACCCTGCAGGTCAAGGATGCCGCCCGCCGCCGTTTCCGGGTGCTCGAGGCCGACCGAACCCTGCGGGATGTCAGCCGGCTTCGGCTGGCCGAGCCCAGCCCGGTTGGGGAGGCGGACTGGTTGCTGGTGTGCGAGCGGGGCCGCTGGCGCGGCGTGATCGACGATGCGGCCCTGCAGGAGATTCCCGTGCAGCGCTGGGACACCGACCGCATCGCTGACCATCTCAAGCCCCTCGCCAGCCTGCCCTCGATCCCGGAAGCGGCGCCGCTCTGGCAGGCCGTCCAGCTGCTGGACACCGACCAGACCAGCCGGTTGCTGGTGATGGGGCCGGCCGGCCTCCCCAGCGGAACCCTGGAGCGGCCGGACCTCGGTGAAGCCGTGCTGCAGAAGCTCGGCCTGAAGCTGCCCGCCCCCCTGCTGGAGGCGGCCCGCCGCCAGAACATCTATCCCCTTGGGCTTGCCCTTCCCCAGGTGGTGCGCAGCATGGTGGCCTCCGGCGAAACCAGCTCAGCCCCTGAACCCGGCAGCTGAGCTGGCGCCATCCTCCAGGTGGTGGAGCGCCACCGCAGCCAGTTCAGCGGCCCGCAGCGGCTCCGGCAGGTCCAGGCCACACCGGAAGGGCAGGGCGTCGCGGGCAGCCTCCAGCAACAGCCGCTCCAGCTCCTCGCCCTGGCAGGGGAGGGGGGGCAGCGCCGGAGGCGGGCTGCCGAACACCTGCTGCCAGAGCCGCGGCGAGGGCGCCAGCTGGATCGCGCCATGCTGAAGCAGCCGGCCCGCACGCCAGAGCTGGGCACTGCCCACCCGCTTGCTGCCATCGCCATGCACCAGATCGGCAGCGGTGCCGAGCGCGAAGCAGTTCGGGGAATCCAGGTGGCCACCCGCCGGGGTGGTGCCGAACATCAGGGGCTGACCCAGCCGCCGGAAGGCCTCCTGCAACCAGGCACTGGCCGCCCCGTAGGCCTCCACCCGGCGCCGGGGAGGATCGGGCCACACCAGGGCATAGGTGAGATCGCCGCCATGCAGCACGGCTCGCCCGCCACTGGGACGGCGGACCAGGTCGATCGTGCCGGCGGCGCCCAGCTCGCGCCAGTGGCTGGGGTATCGGCGCTGGTGCCGCCCCAGCGACAGGGTGGGACGCCGCCAGCGGTAGAGGCGGAAGGCAGGACGGGGCTGCTCCAGCAACCAGGCATCGAGGGCCATCTGCCAGGCGCCGCCCAGGCAGGTGGTGGGCAGCCAGCGACCAGGCGGTCTGGGCCCGGTGCTAGGCGTCTCCATCGATCGGCCGCCAGAAGGCCGCATCCACCTCCAGCCCCAGCACGGCCGCCATCTGCACCAATCCCTGGCGGCACTGGAGTCCGCAGCCTCGGCACCAGGCATCCAGAAGGAAGAGGCGGTGGGTGACCCACAGCTCCAGGGCCTCGGGCGCGAAGCGGATCCCCTCCCCGCGGCTGAACCCGTGGGGCAGCAGCATGGCCACGTGGCGGGTGAGCTGGCCGCTGCTGCGCTCGATCAGCAGGGGCAGCCAGGGCATCGACGCGTCGGCCCGCAGGCACCAGAGCCGGACTTCGGGAATCTCGGACAGTTCGCGCGGATCATCGGGCTGGCGCGGCCAGTCGAAGCTGAGGCCGAGGCTGCCGCTCCGCTGCAGCAGCTGCTCGGGCGGCAAGGCCGCCCAGGCCGCCAGGGGGGAGAGGTCGAGGGCCGCGATGGCCGCGGCTCCGACCAGCACGGGCCCCGGATCGGTTGCGGAAGCCAGGGGCGGGGTGGGCATCAAGAGCTGTGACAGCAGGGAGGGCGGGGCTGGACCGTAGCGGGACCAGCGCAAAGAATGGTGCCGTCACGTTCTGTTGTGTGCCCCCATGGTCTCCGCTCTCAACCAGGCCGAGGTTCTGATCGCTCTCGTGGTGGCGGCCCACGCCGGAGTCCTGGCGGTGCGCCTCTGCTTCACGCTTTACAAGGCCTGACGGCCGTCACGCCTCGCGCGGCTGTCCTGCGGGCCAGAGCCAGACCCTTGGCATGGCCCCCCCGACCCGCTAGAAGCAGTCCACTCTCCACGGCTCCCACGTTGGCTCCTGCGCTCCGGCCCGCCCCCTCCCCACGCCCGGCCAGGCCCGCCACGTCACCGCTGGCGGCCGTGGGACCCTGGCCCGCAGGGACCAGCAGCAGTTCCAGGCCAGCCCCCGCCTCAGCCGCGAGCCTGTCCTCGGCGGCCAGCCTGTCCTCGGCGGCCAGCCTGTCCATGGAACGGCGGGAGCTCATCTGCAGCGTGGTGGGCCTCACGGTGAAGACGGGGCTGGCCATCGTGGCGGCGGTCAGCCTGGTGCGCCTGGCCGTGGCCTACCAGGACCGCATGGAACGGCAGGGGGAGCTCTCGGCGGTGCTCCAGATCGAAGAGGCCAAGCTCGCCAAGGCGAGGGAGCGGTTCGACCAGCTGTTCACCGTGGAAGGGGAACAGCACCTGATCCGCGAGCAGAACCAGTGGATCGCACCGGATCGCCTGCGCGTGGTCTGGAAGCAGCAGGCCCCATTTCCTTCTGTTGAGCAGGACCGGCCTGGCCCCGGGAAACCCTGAGCCACTCCGTAAGTTGGGCGCCTGTCCACCCTGCCCTCTTCCATGGCCGCCGCCCCGCCCCCCGGAACGGTCCTGATCACCGGCACCACCTCAGGAGTGGGTCTCCATGCCACCAAGGCCCTGGTGGACCGCGGCTGGACCGTCGTGACGGCCAACCGCGATCCGGTGCGGGCGGCCGCGGCGGCCGAATCCCTCGGCATCGCCTCGGACAACCTGCACCACCTGCGGATCGACCTGGGTGATCTGGACAGCGTGCGAGCGGGAGTGGAAACCCTGGTGTCGTCACTGGGACGCCCCCTCGATGCCCTGGTGATCAATGCCGCCGTGTACAAACCTCGGCTGAAGCAGCCCGAGCGGTCGCCCCAGGGATATGAGCTGTCGATGGCCACCAACCATCTGGGCCACTTCCTGCTGATCCAGCTGCTGCTGCCGGATCTGGAGCGCTCCACCCACCCCTCACGCCGGGTGGTCATCCTTGGCACCGTCACCGCCAACTCCAAGGAACTGGGTGGCAAGATCCCCATTCCAGCCCCGGCCGACCTCGGGGATCTCTCCGGCTTCGCGGCGGGCTTCAAAGCGCCGATCGCCATGGCCAGCGGCAAGGCCTTCAAGCCCGGCAAGGCCTACAAGGACAGCAAGCTCTGCAACATGATCACCACCCAGGAGCTGCACCGCCGTCTGCACGCCAGCACCGGAATCGTGTTCACCTCGCTCTACCCAGGCTGTGTGGCGGATACGCCGCTGTTCCGGAACACGCCGCGGCTGTTCCAGCGGATCTTTCCCTGGTTTCAGAAGAACATCACGGGCGGCTACGTGAGCCAGTCCCTGGCCGGTGAACGGGTGGCCCAGGTGGTGGCGGATCCTGAATTCGCTGTCTCCGGAGTGCACTGGAGCTGGGGCAACCGCCAGAAACGCGGCGGTCGCCAGTTCAGCCAGGAGCTCTCCGACAAGGCCAGCAATCCGGAGACAGCCCGCAAGGTGTGGGAGTACTCCCGCAAGCTGGTGGAACTCAGCCCTGAATCGGTGGTCAAGGCCTGAATCGCTGGTCGAGGGATCGCGCCCGCTCAGAGACGGCGGCGGAAGCCGTCGCTGAAACCCGGGTTGGAGGTCTCGGCCTTGCTGAGCTTCCACACATTGCGGCTGAGCCGTCGGGCCCTCAGACCGCCACGCTCGACCACCGAGGCGCCGGGTCGTGCACCGAGCAGCACCGTCACCTCCGCGGTGCTGAGCGGCGCCCCTGTCTGCAGAGCCAGGTTCACCAGTTCGAGCCGCTGGCGCAGGGCAGCCAGATCGGCGCTGCCGCCGTCCTCCACCTCGTTCCACACCCAGGGGAGTTCCGCGGCGGACCCCGCCATTTTCTGCATCAGGCCCAGACCAATGAAGGCCAGGGCCTGCTCCGGCTTGATCCCCTGCGCCGAAGCGGCCGCCATCCAGTCGGGCAAGGGCAGCTGGCCTTCCGGCATGGGATCGGCCTGGGTGGTGGTGGCGTGGGCTGTGCTGCGCTTGGCGGCCATGGCGCTCCGATCGGGTTGAGCGGAAGGTATCGGCTTCCAGCCCCGGGGCAAGGGCGAGCCGGCCCGAGGCGACAGGTAAAGTCGCCCCAACTCCCGCCGGGGCGAGCAGCGCCGGCATGGCGCCGCCAACCCAGCCTCCACACCCCGCCCCCACGCTCAGCCACTGGCGCATCACGAGGAGAATCAGCCCACCCCATGCCCTCCAGCCCGCTCAACCCAGACGATCGGGCCCCACGGCAACGACGCGGCAGCTACCTCGGCGGAGGGCGTCTGATCACGGGCACTGCGGTGGATCGGGACAGCTCCGGCGCCAGCTGTGTGATCACCACGGACAGCGAAGGCAGCCGGCTGGCGCGGCAGAACAGCCACGTGCAGTCCATCGAGCTGCGCACCTACGTGTTCCTCGACTCGCTGCAACCCCAGCTGGCCGCCTACATGGGCACCGTGAGCCAGGGCTTCCTGCCGATCCCTGGTGATGCCTGCCTGTGGCTGGAGGTTTCACCCGGCATGGCGGTGCACCGCGTCACCGACATCGCCCTGAAGGCCAGCACCGTGCGGCTGGGCCAGATGATCGTGGAGCGGGCCTTCGGCTCGCTGGCGCTCTACCACCGCGACCAGAGCAACGTGCTCCACTCCGGTGACGTGGTGCTCGAGGCCATTGGCAACACCGTCGAACAGCGCAGCCGCTGCGAGGTGAGCTGGACGGAGATCATCCGGGCGATCACGCCCGACCACGCCGTGCTCATCAACCGGCAGAACCGGCGCGGTTCGATGATCCAGGCCGGCATGAGCATGTTCATCCTGGAGACCGAGCCCGCCGGCTATGTGCTGATCGCCGCCAACGAGGCCGAAAAGGCCTCCAACATCACGGTGGTGGACGTGAAGGCGGTGGGAGCCTTCGGCCGCCTCACCCTGGCCGGCCGCGAAGGCGACGTGGAGGAGGCCGCCGCCGCCGCCATGCGGGCCATCCACCACATCAACGCCACGGCCCGAGGCTGAGGGGCCTCCGGGCTGCTCCGGGCCCTTGGCAGCCTTCAGGAGAGCCCGAGCAGGGCCTTCAGCCCTGGGGCAAGCTGGCGGGCGGCCTTGCCGCGGCTGCCGAGCCGCAGGCGCTGATGCTCGCCCATCTGGGCGTAGGTGCAGGCCGCCTCCCGCACGTAGAAGATCGGGTCGTAGCCAGGGCCTTGCCCCTGGGGGGCGTCCAGCACCACCCCGCGACAGACCCCTTCGGCCTCCAGCCGCACGGTCCCGCTGGGATCCGCCAGGGCCATGGCGGACACAAAGCTGCCGCTGCGGTACGGGGTGTCGCCAAGTTCGGCCAGGAGCCTGGCCACCCGCTCGGGATCCGTGGGGGCGTAGCGGGCGGAGAAGAGACCCGGCGCGCCGCCCAGGGCATCCACCTCGATGCCGGAGTCGTCGGCCAGGGCCCAGTGGCCGGTGCGCACCGCCGCAGCGCTCGCCTTGATCCTGGCGTTCTCGCCGTAGGTGGCGCCGGTCTCCTCCACCTCGAGGTCGCGCGGCTGGGGGCAGACCTCCAGGTCCAGGGGCTGGAGCATGGCCCCGATCTCCCGCACCTTGTGGGGATTGCCAGTGGCGATCACCAGGGTGGGCAAGGGCTCGGCTCGGATGCCGGCATTGTCTCCCAGAGCAGGGCCCCCGAAGGAGGGATCGGCGGGGTTGAACAGTCCACCCCTGGGCAGGTACGGAGCTGGAAGCTCAGCGGCAAGTCCAGGCGAAGCCGATCCGCTTTCAGGCTAGGGAGGACGGCCAGCGGGCCGGTGCCGGGGCATTTCATGTCAGCGGCAGCAGACCGACTGCGCCGACTGGGTCGCCAAGCAAACACTAACGAAATGTGTGGGATGGATCAGCCGTGCTTATGAGTGCCGACATAAACGGTGATGACCCAGGCGGCGCTTTTGCTTGACGGAGGGTTTGGCGGCGGACCATGGTTGCCTGCGAACATTCCACCCCCTCCTCCAGGAGCAGGTAATGGCTAACGAAACCATGGGCATCGCCCTCGGCATGATTGAGACCCGCGGTCTGGTGCCCGCCATCGAAGCGGCTGACGCCATGACCAAGGCTGCCGAAGTACGGCTGATCGCCCGCGAGTTCGTCGGCGGCGGCTATGTGACCGTGATGGTGCGGGGCGAGACCGGTGCTGTCAACGCCGCGGTGCGGGCCGGTGCCGATGCCTGCGAGCGCGTGGGCGACGGTCTGGTGGCCGCCCACATCATTGCCCGCCCCCACCGCGAAGTGGAGCCTGCTCTGAGCGGCAGCGCCGGTTTCGTGGGTTCCAAGGACTGAGGCCGCTGAACGCCTGAGGCGTTCCCCTCGTCATCCCTTTACCGACCCAACCGGAGAAACTCCATGAGCAAGAAGTACGACGCCGGGGTCAAGGAGTACCGCGACACGTATTGGACTCCTGATTACGTCCCCCTCGACACCGACCTGCTGGCCTGCTTCAAGTGCACAGGCCAGGAAGGTGTGCCCAAGGAAGAGGTGGCTGCCGCCGTGGCCGCTGAATCCTCCACCGGCACCTGGTCCACCGTGTGGTCCGAGCTCCTCACCGACCTCGACTTCTACAAGGGCCGCTGCTACCGCATCGAAGACGTGCCGGGCGACAAGGAGGCGTTCTACGCCTTCATCGCCTATCCCCTCGACCTGTTCGAAGAGGGTTCGGTGACCAACGTGCTCACCTCCCTGGTGGGCAACGTGTTCGGCTTCAAGGCCCTGCGCCACCTGCGCCTGGAAGACATCCGCTTCCCGCTGGCCTTCATCAAGACCTGCATGGGTCCTCCGAACGGCATCCAGGTCGAGCGTGACCGGATGAACAAGTACGGCCGCCCCCTGCTGGGCTGCACCATCAAGCCGAAGCTCGGCCTGAGCGGCAAGAACTACGGCCGTGTGGTGTACGAATGCCTCCGCGGTGGTCTCGACTTCACCAAGGACGACGAGAACATCAACTCCCAGCCCTTCCAGCGCTGGCAGAACCGCTTCGAGTTCGTGGCTGAGGCCGTGCGGCTGGCCCAGGAGGAAACCGGCGAGAAGAAGGGGCACTACCTCAACTGCACCGCCGCCACTCCGGAGCAGATGTACGAGCGGGCTGAGTTCGCCAAGGAACTCGGGCAGCCGATCATCATGCACGACTACATCACCGGTGGCTTCACGGCCAACACCGGCCTGGCGCACTGGTGCCGCAAGAACGGCATGCTGCTCCACATCCACCGCGCCATGCACGCGGTGATCGACCGCCATCCCAAGCACGGCATCCACTTCCGGGTGCTGGCCAAGTGCCTGCGCCTCTCCGGTGGTGACCAGCTCCACACCGGCACCGTGGTGGGCAAGCTCGAGGGTGACCGCCAGACCACCCTGGGCTTCATCGACCAGCTGCGCGAGTCGTTCGTGCCGGAGGACCGCAGCCGCGGCAACTTCTTCGATCAGGACTGGGGTTCGATGCCCGGCGTGTTCGCCGTGGCCTCCGGCGGCATCCACGTGTGGCACATGCCGGCCCTGGTGGCGATCTTCGGCGACGACTCCGTGCTCCAGTTCGGTGGTGGCACCCACGGCCACCCCTGGGGTTCGGCCGCTGGCGCCGCCGCCAACCGGGTGGCCCTCGAGGCCTGCGTCAAGGCCCGCAACGCCGGCCGGGAAATCGAGAAGGAGAGCCGCGACATCCTGATGGAAGCCGCCAAGCACAGCCCCGAGCTGGCCATCGCCCTCGAAACCTGGAAGGAAATCAAGTTCGAGTTCGACACCGTCGACAAGCTCGACGTCCAGTGATCGCGCGCTGAGGGGAGCGGCAGCGCGGCCCACGCCAACCTGCCTCCCCCGGTAAGCGGCACCAGCCTCCATCCATCCCATCCACCACAGGATCCCCATGCCCTTCAAGAGCACCGTGGGTGACTACCAAACAGTCGCCACCCTGGAGACCTTCGGCTTCCTCCCGCCGATGACCCAGGACGAGATCTACGACCAGATCGCTTACATCATTGCCCAGGGCTGGAGCCCGCTGATCGAGCACGTGCACCCCAGCCGCTCGATGGCCACTTACTGGTCGTACTGGAAGCTCCCCTTCTTCGGCGAGAAGGATCTCGGCGTGATCGTGAGTGAACTCGAGGCCTGCCACCGCGCCTACCCCGACCACCACGTGCGCCTGGTGGGCTACGACGCCTACACCCAGAGCCAGGGTGCCTGCTTCGTGGTGTTCGAGGGCCGCTGAGCGCCCCTACCGGATCACCACTCCTCCGCGGTTCCTGGATCCTCAGGAACCGCACCCCTTCCCGCCGCAGGTCTGACCCCCCGGCCGTGAGCCCAGCCGTTCACAGCCAGGGAGCCAGGCAGTCCGATTCCAGAGCCCCCAGCCCCCGTGCTGCCGGCCCTGACCTCGGAGCTGCGGCCTAACCACAGCGACCTTCGACGACGGGCGGACATGGCCAGCACATCCAGCCGGGAAGCAGCGCTCGAGCGCCGCCGGGCCCTCACCAACGGTGGCAAGAAAGCCGCAGGCCGGTTCATCTCGAGCCCGAGCCGGGTGCGCACCGCCGCTGATGTGCGTCTCAGCCGCCCCGCCGGCCAGGCAGCGCCTGCCCCCTCCGGTCCCCAGACCTCCGCCCCAGCCCAGGTCGCCGCCCCCAGCACCGCTTCCGCCCCCCGCGGCCGCAGCGCTCTGAGCCTCAGCGCCCCCGAGCCGGGACGCCGCAGCGAGCCAAAGCGGCTGATGAACCGCAGCCGCGAGCTCGCCCTGGCCCGCCGCGAGGCCCTCACCCAGAAGGGCAAGCGGGCCAACACCTCCCGGGACCGCACCCGCACGGACCTTGGCCGTGAGCTGACCCGGGGCACCGGCTCGACCGCTCCGGCCCCGGCCCCGGTGGCGCCATCCGCCGCGAAGCCCTGCGGCTGCAAGGACCGCAGCAGCGAAGCACCCGGCCTGAACCTGTCGGGTGGCCTGGGCAGCTCAGGCCGCAGCCAGGCCTCCCAGCGCCCCTCCATCCGGCGGGCGCAGGCCCAGCACAACCCCAGCCGGGCCCTGGTGCTCGCCCGCCGCGAAGCCCTCTCCAAGCGCGGCAAGTCCGCCAACGCCCCCACCAACAGCACGGCCGCTTCCGTGGCCCGGCAGGGCAACCCGGACATCAGCACCCGTGAACTCGCCCAGAAGGTGCGCGAGCTCAAGGCCAAGGTGGGCAGCGCCGGCTCCAGCCGCAGCGGCTGCACCCGGCCCACGGGCCCGAACCGGCACGGGGCCCGCCAGGCGGCCGCCGCCGACGCCCACTGGAAGGTGGGCATGAGTGAAACCAGTTCCGGCCAGGTGGTGACCGGCACCCAGGCCAACCGCTCGCCCAAGACCACCGGCAACGAGGCCGCCACCTGTCGGGCGATCACCGGCACCGAGTACCTGGGTGCCGAGGTCTTCCAGACCTTCTGCCAGAGCGAGGCACCCCGGCTGCAGCCCGCCAAGGTGCGGGTCACGGCCACCACCCACGGCAACCGGGTCACCGGCAACGAGGTGGGTCGTTCCGAGAAGGTGACCGGGGATGAGCCCGGCACCTGCAAGATCATCACCGGCACCGAGTACGTGTCCGCCAACCAGTCCGCCAGCTACTGCGGCACCACCAACCCCAGCCCCCGCAAGGTGGGCCGCAGCCAGACCCTGGGCGGCCAGCCCGTGTCCGGGGTGATGGTGGGCCGATCCGAGCGGGTCACCGGCGACGAACCGGGCTCCGGCCTGCAGCTCACCGGCGACCAGTACCTGGGCGCCGAGCCCCCCGCTCCGGGCCGGGCCCCCAGCAAGGTGGAGAGCCTGCAGACCCTGCGGGGCACGGGCGTCACCGGCACTGCCGTGGGTCGCAGTGAGCGGGTCACCGGCAACGAGCCGGGCAGCTGCCGGATCATCACCGGCGACGAGTACATCGGCACCCAGCAGTACGAGAGCTTCTGCGGCGTCAGGCCCGCGCCCGAGGCCCCCAAGGTGGGCTTCAGCGTCACCAACCGGGCCCAGGTGGTGAGCGGCACCCGCACCGGCCGCAGCGACAAGGTGACCGGCGATGAGCCCGGCACCTGCAAGGCCGTCACCGGCACGCCCTACGCCGGCCTGGAGCAGGCCTCCGACCACTGCCCCACCCCAGCCGTGCGCACGATCCGGGAACGCACTCCGGTGCGGGGCTCCAGCCGCATGAGCGGCATCCAGCCGGGCATCGGCGGCGTGATGACCGGTGCCGAGCGCGGCGCCTGCGAGGCCGTCACGGGTACTCCCTACGTGGGTGCCGACCAGCTGGCCGCCGCCTGTGGCGCCGCCAGCAGCGGCGACGCCGACTTCCCCCAGCCGCTCGAGAGTGCACCCTGGCAGCAGTTCAGCGTGCAGTCGCCGGCCCGGGCCGCCCAGGTCGCCCGCCAGGAGAGGTCGGGAGTCACCGGCAACAGCTACGAGCAGGGGGGGAGGATCACCGGCCCTTTCGACATGGCCGGTGACAAGGTGACCGGCACCGAACACTTCCGTTTCGACCGTCGCGGCCCGCAGCTGTCGCGCGGACCGATCCAGACCAGCGTCATGTCGGCGGCACCGGTGAGCGTCGATGAAGACGCCAGGCCCACCTCCCGGGTGACCGGCGAGGGGATCTCCGCCGGCCTCAAGATCACGGGCGACGACTGGGACCGGGGTGAACGGGTCACCGGCACCGAAGGCAGCTCGGCCCGCCGGCGCAACCCCACCCGGGTGGGCCCGATGAGCGCCATGCCCGGCTTCCAGTCCAAGCGCAACGAGGAGGTGCCCGAACCGGTGAGCCGGGTCACGGGCTCCAGCGGCAACACCCAGGCCGGATCCCTGATCACGGTGTCCGGCGGCGCCCGCGGCTGATCGGCCCATGCCCCGACGTACCAACCGCCCCAGCACACCACCACCGCTCGCGCCCACGGCGGCGCGCCGCCGTCCTGGCGCCGCCGAGCCACGGCGCGGGCCCGCAGGGTCTGGCGCCGATGCGGCCGAGCCCGGGCCGCCGCTGCGGGGCACCCGGGCCCGGGCCGCCATGCAGGCCAGCCGCACCCCGGCATCACCGGCGGCATCCCGGCCCGTGGGGCGGCGCAGCTCCAGGCCGGCGTCGCCGGCCCCTGGACTGGCGCGCCCCTCGACGCGCCCCGCGGGGGGCTTCCGCCGCTCGGCACCCGCCGCTGCTGCCCGGAGCCCTATCACCACCGAGGCCCAGCTGCATCCACTCACGGATGGGGCCGCCAACGAGGCCCTGCACGCCTACGACACCGCGGTGAAGCTGGCGTTCGACCGGATCGTGCCGGTGCTCAAGCGACTCTCGGCCCTGCAGCACGAGGATGACTTCGTCCGCCGGGCCCAGGCCATCGCCCTCGAGGAGCTCGGCTATCCCCTGCCCGAGCCGGTCCTGGAAACCGCCTGGGTGAGCCAGCTCGACATGCGCACCCTGTTTGCCTGGTGCGTGTTCGAGACCTACGAGCAGGCCAGCGAGGCCTTTTTCCGCGACGACCCACTCCAGGGTCAGCCCGGCAGCCCCTCAGCCGAGAGCTTCGACGCCTTCCTGCTGGACTGCGGCTTCCACCTGCTGGACATCACCCCCTGCGCCGACGGCCGCCTGGCCCACGCCATCGCCTTCGGCCTGCGGCTGCCCTTCAGTTCGGTGCGCCGCCGCCCCCACGCCGGCGCCCTGTTCGATGTGGAGAACACGGTGAACCGCTGGGTGAAGACCGAGCACCGGCGCTACCGCGAGGCCCAGCCCAATCCGGCCCATGCCGACACCCGTTACCTGAAGGTGGCGCTGTACCACTTCAGTTCCCTGGACCCCGAGCACGAGGGCTGCGCCGCCCATGGCAGCAACGACGTCCTGGCGGCCTCCTGCGGCCTCAGCCGGCTGAAGGACTTCCAGCAGGCCGTGGAGAACAGCTTCTGCTGCGGCGCCTCGGTGGACCTGCTGCTGATGGGCATCGACACCGACACCGATGCGATCCGGGTGCACATGCCCGGCATGGATGGCAGCACCCGCCTGGACCGCTGGCTCGACGCCCGGGAGGTCTACGCCGCCACCCTGGGCCTGCCGCCGGATCAGGCCAGGCAACGGGCCCGTGCCATGGTGCAGGAGGCGGCCGCTTCCGTGCCCGACCCCGGCATGGTCACCCTGGTGGCCCGGCTGCTGGAGCACAACATCTCCCAGATCGACTACGTGCGCCAGTTCCACGGTGGCGCCTACGACGACGCCGGCCATGCCGAGCGCTTCATCGGTGTGGGGATCGGCTTCAAGGAGATCCACCTGCGCAACCTCACCTACTTCGCCTACATGGACACGGTGGAGGAGGGGGCCGCCGACCTGGACGTGGGCGTGAAGATCTTCAAGGGGCTGAACGTGTCAAGGGGTCTGCCGGTGCCGGTGGTGGTGCGCTTCGACTACCACGGCCAGGTGCCCGGGGCCCGCGACCGCGCCGTGCGCCACTGCCAGCGCGTGCAGGCCGCGATCGAGAGCCGCTACGCCGAGCTGTTCCAGCAAGGGCTGCTGCACGCCCTGCTCACCGTGCGCGACCAGGACCGCCACACCCCGGCCGAGGCGGTAGGTTCCACCATCGTGTTCGCAACCGGAGGAGGGCACTGAGATGCTGATCTGCAAGGTGGTGAAACCGCTGGTGTCCACGAACCGCATCCCGGACTTCGAGCACAAGCACCTGCAGGTGGTGCTCGATGGCAGCACCCAGAAGGTGGCGGTCGATGCGGTGGGCTGCATCCCGGGGGACTGGGTGATCTGCGTCGGCAGCTCCGCGGCCCGGGAAGCCGCCGGCAGCAAGTCCTACCCCAGCGATCTCACCATCGTGGGCATCATCGACCACTGGGATCCCGAGGCCGGCAAACAGGCCCCTCCTGCCAGCGGGTCCTCCAGTGGAGGGAGCAAGTGATGGAGATCATGCAGGTCACCGGCTCGATCATCTGCACCCAGCGGGTTGAGGGGCTGCTGCACTGGAATCTGCGCACGCTGCGCAACGCCAAGGGCAAGCTCGCCGTGGCGGTGGATCCGGTCGGCGCCTCGCCCGGCAACTGGGTGTTCACCGCCAGTGGCTCGGCCGCCCGCTTCGCCTGCGGGGTGCCGGACACCCAGACGGATCTGACCATCGGCGGGATCATCGATTTCTGGGAACCCGATGGCTAGGTGATCCTCTGCCGGCCGGCCCGCCCGGGGCCGTGCCGATGCGCCTCCCTTCTCCCTTCCCTGCCGTCCGCCGCCCGCCATGGCCAGCCCCACATCCCGATCCCAAGGAAAGGCGACCACGCCGGCGCCAGCCGCCAGCCCCGCTGCTGGCAGCAAGCCTGCGGTTCCGGCCGCGGTCCCCGCCCCCACGGTGGCGGCCACGCCGGCCAGCCCAGCACCCGCGGCGGCTCCCACTCCGGCCACCGCTCCGCCGGCGGCCGTCAAGGCCGGCAGCAGCTCTGCGTCCACCACCCCCGCGACCCGCAAGGCGTCCAGCACCAGCGCCAGAGCCCTTCCCGCCGCAGCCGCCGGCACCTCCCGCGGCGGTCGCGGCACCTCCCGGAGCAGCACCACCACCCGCCGTTCCTCCCCCGCCTCAAGCCGTTCCGCCGGATCCGGCCGTGCCGGCGGCGGCGGCAGCTCCACCCGTCCCCCCTCCTCTCCCGCAACCCCCGCCATGGCTCCCACCGTTCACGGAATCGCACTCGGCATGATCGAAACCCGGGGCCTGGTGCCGGCGATTGAGGCGGCCGACGCCATGACCAAGGCCGCCGAAGTCACGATGGTGGCCCGGGAATTCGTGGGCGGCGGCTACGTCACCGTGATGGTGCGGGGCGAAACCGGTGCGGTGAACGCCGCTGTGCGCGCCGGTGCCGATGCCTGCGAACGGGTGGGCGACGGCCTGGTGGCCGCCCACATCATCGCCCGTCCCCACACCGAGGTGGAGCCCGCCCTGCAGGGCACGGAGGCCACCCGCCGCCTGTGATGAGCATGGACGCCGCGCATCCGCGCGTCCTGGGCTACCTGGGCCGCGCGCTCAGTCTTGAACTCTCGGCCGTGCAGCAGTACATGACCCAGGCCTCCCTGCTGGAGCTCTGGGGCGACAGCGAGGCAGCCACCCGTTTCCGTCAGGAAACGGTGGAGGAGATGCAGCACGCCGAGCAGCTGGTGAAGCGCATGCTTCGCCTTGGGGTGGCCCCGGCCGCCTCCCAGCTGCGGCCCGTGAGCCATGCGGCCGATCTGGCCGGACTGCTGCGCGGGAATCTCAGCCTGGAAGACGATCTCATCAATCATTACGCCGAAGCCGTGCGCTTCTGTCTTTTGATTGGCGATAGCGAGAATGAGGCCTTCTTCCGCGACCTGTGGACCGACGAGCAGCACCACGCCGAGGACCTGGGCCGCTGGCTGCGCGGCCTCACGGGCTCCCGCAGCCGCCTCGACGAGCGGGCCACCTTCTAGGCCCCTGTCCGATCGGCGGCTTCCGCCGATCCCAGCGTCCCCCTGGGGCAGCCTGAGACAGCCGTGGCGCCCCCCCTGCCCCTCTCGGTTCAGCTGGCCTGGCTGATCCCCCTCTACGGCTTCAGCGGCATGGTGCTCTCCCTGCCCTGGGCCTGCGGCTGGATCCGGCGCAACGGCCCCAGGCCGGCGGCTTACCTCAATGTGCTCGTGACGCTGCTGGCCGTGGTGCACGGTTTCGTGGTGGCCCGGGAGGTGCTGCTGCACGGTCCGGCCCACCTGGCCATTCCCTGGTTCACCGCCGCCGATCTGCAGCTCAGCATCGGACTGGATCTCTCGCTCACCAACCTGGCGGCCCTGGAGCTGGTCACCCTGATGAGCCTGCTGGCCCAGGTGTTCGCCCTCGGCTACCTCGACAAGGAGTGGTCGCTGGCCCGCTTCTACGCCCTGGTGGGCTTCTTCGAGGGGGCACTCTCCGGCGTGGTGCTGAGCAGCAACCTCTTCCTGAGCTACTTCCTGCTGGAGATGCTCACCCTCTCCACCTACCTGCTGGTGGGCTTCTGGTACGCCCAGCCCCTGGTGGTCACCGCCGCCCGCGACGCCTTCCTCACCAAGCGGGTGGGCGACGTGCTGCTGCTGATGGGGGTGGTGGCCCTCTCGGCCTGGGCGGGCTCGATGGAATTCACCGATCTCTACAGCTGGGCCGCCGAAGCCCGCAGCTCCGGCAGCCTCACGCCGCTGGCCGGCACGCTCCTGGGCCTGGGCCTGATCGCCGGGCCGATGGGCAAGTGTGCCCAGTTCCCCATGCACCTCTGGCTCGATGAGGCGATGGAGGGCCCGAACCCGGCCTCGATCCTGCGCAACTCCGCCGTGGTGAC
The DNA here is from genome assembly GCF_900088535.1 of Cyanobium sp. NIES-981. Lineage (NCBI taxonomy): Bacteria > Bacillati > Cyanobacteriota > Cyanophyceae > Synechococcales > Prochlorococcaceae > Cyanobium > Cyanobium sp. NIES-981. Next base: position 772,730 of record NZ_LT578417.1, read on the forward strand.
CGCCGGCGCTCTGGTGCTGCTCAAGCTGATGCCGCTGCTGACGCTGTCGCCGGTGGCCACCGATGGGCTGCTGGCCGTGGGCACGATCAGCGCCCTGGGCGGCGCCCTGGTGGCCCTGGCCCAGGTGGATCTCAAGCGGGCCTTCTCCTACGGCACCACCTCCTATCTGGGGCTGGTGTTCATCACCATCGCCCTGCAGCTGCCCGGCATCGCCCTGCTGCTGCTGTTCGCCCACGGCCTGGCCAAGGCCCTGCTGTTCATGAGCGTGGGCAGCGTGATCGCCACCACCAACTGCCAGGACCTCACCGAACTGGGCGGCATCGGCACGCGCATGCCGGCGACCGGCAGCGCCTACCTGGTGGCCGCGGCCGGACTGGTGGGTCTGCTGCCGCTGGGCTGCTTCTGGTGCTATGGGCTGGGGGTGGAGGCGATGCTGGCGGCCTCGCCCCTGTTCGCCGCCGTGCTGCTGCTCACCAACCTGCTCACGGCCCTGAATCTCACCCGCGTCTACCGCAGCGTGTTCCTGGGCCATCCCTTGCCCAAGACCCGCCGCACCCCCGAGGTGAACTGGCTGATGACCCTGCCGATGGTGAGTCTCACCGTGCTCGTGCTGCTCACCCCCCTGCTGATCGCCCGGCTGGATCCGGTGCCGGGGATCGCCTCGTTCTCCTGGACCGTGGCTGCGGCGGTGGCCGGCAGCGGCCTGATGGGGGTGGCGATCGGCGCCGCCATCCCCCTCGATCAGTTCCGGTCCCGGACCAGCCAGCAGCCCCTGCGGGGGCTCCAGGACCTGCTGGCCTTCGACTTCTACACCGAGCGGGTGTACCGCAGCACCGTGGTGGCCCTGGTGGCCCTGCTGGCCCGGCTCACCGACTGGCTCGACCGCCGCGTGGTGAACGGCCTGGTCAATGGCCTGGGCCGGCTGTCGCTGCAGAGCGCGGAGGGCCTGAAGCTCGGGGTGAGCGGCCAGCTGCAGTCGTATGTGCTCACGGTGGTGGTGGCCATCGTGCTGTTGTTCTCCGCCCTCAGCTGGCTGGCGCGGGGGGTGGCATGACCGATCTGCCCCTGCTGTCGCTGCTGCTGCTGATCCCCTTCGGTGGCAGCGTCGCCCTGCTCGCCTGGCCGGGCCAGCCCAGTGCGGCCCGGCTGCGCACCGCCTGCATCGCCCTGCTCGGCCTGCAACTGCTCACCAGCCTTGCCGTGCTGGTGCCCTTCGATCCCAGCGAAGCGGGTCTGCAGCTGCAGGAAGTGCACCGCTGGCTGCCGGGCCTGGGCCTGGAGTACAGGCTGGGCGTGGATGGCCTGTCGCTGCCGCTGGTGCTGATCAACGGGGCCCTCACCCTGGTGTCGGCGGTGTGCACCCGTGAATTCAGCCGCAGGCCCAGGCTCTACTTCGCCCTGCTGCTGCTGATCAGCGGGGCCGTGAACGGAGCCTTCCTGGCCGACAACCTGCTGCTGTTCTTCCTCTTCTACGAGCTGGAGCTGATTCCGCTCTGGCTGCTGATCTCGATCTGGGGCGGGGCGGGCCGCGCCTACGCCGCCACCAAGTTCCTGATCTTCACGGCCATTTCTGGCATGTTGATCCTCGGCGCCTTCCTGGGCCTGGCCCTGTTCACCGGCAGCGTGGACTTCAGCCTCACCCCGGTGGACAGCGAACGGCTGGGGATGGGTGCCCAGCTGGTGCTGCTGGCGGCGCTGCTGGTGGGCTTCGGCATCAAGATGCCGCTGGTGCCCTTCCACACCTGGCTGCCGGATGCCCACACCCAGTCCTCCACGCCGGTGTCGGTGCTGCTGGCCGGGGTGCTGCTCAAGCTGGGCACCTACGGCCTGCTCCGCTTCGGCATGGGGCTGTTCCCCGAAGCCTGGGCGCAGCTTGCCCCAGCTCTGGCCGTGTGGGCCGCGGTGTCGGTGGTGTTCGGCTCCCTGGCGGCCATCGCCCAGCAGGACATGAAACGGATGGTGGCCTACAGCTCGGTGGGCCACATGGGCTACATCCTGCTGGCCGCGGCGGCGGCCACGCCGGTGAGCCTGCTGGGCACGGAGTTCCAGATGGTGAGCCATGGCCTGATCTCCGCCCTGCTCTTCCTGCTGGTGGGGATCGTGTACCGCAAGACCGGCACCCGCGATCTCACGGTGCTGCGCGGCCTGCTCAATCCCGAACGGGGTCTGCCCCTCACGGGCTCGCTGATGATCGTGGGGGTGATGGCCAGCGCCGGGATGCCCGGCATGGCGGGCTTCATCTCCGAGTTTCTGGTGTTCCGGGGCAGCATCACGGCCTACCCGATCGCCACCCTGGTGTGCCTGGTGGGCTCGGGTCTCACGGCGGTGTATTTCCTGTTGCTGGTGAACCGGGCCTTCTTCGGCCGGCTGGCGATCACCCCGCCTGCCGATCCGGTGCAGGACGCGCGGCTGGACATCCAGCTCGCCGCGGTGAACCCCCGCGAAACCGTGCCGGCCATCGCCCTCGGGATCGCCGTGGTGGCCCTGGGGCTGGTGCCCAGCACCCTCGGCCAGCTCAGTGAAGCCGCCACCACGGCCATGGCCCAGGCGAGGATCGGCTGATGCCTGTGATTCCGGCCCACCTCACCCGCAACGGCGGCATGCCGCCGGCCCGGGAGCTGGAGCGCCGCCTGCTGAGCGGCGAAACCCTGCTGGCCGAGAGCGACGACCACCTGCTTGAGGTGGTGGGCATCCTGGAGAGCTACGGCGAGGTGCTGGATGCCTACAGCATCAACCTGATCTTCCAGGCGGAGCGGCAGTTCCTCAATCCCTTCCCGCTGTTCAAGTACCTCAACGGCGATCCCAGCCCGGCCCGGATCTGGCGCAACCTCAACCACGACCGCATCAATTTCGAGTACGCCGAGTACTGCATGAAGACCATGCTCTGGCATGGCACCGGCGGGCTGGATGCCTATCTCGACAGCGAGGCCTTCGCCGCCAGCTGCACGGCGATCATCGCCCGCAAGCGGCGGCGGGATCCCCTGCTGGCCCTGCTGGATCCCCTGTTCCCGGCCTTCCTACCCGAGCTGATCCGCACCGCCGCCACCACCCATGCCCTGGGGCAGTTCTGGCGGGTGATGAGTGATCTGTTTCTCGATCTGGCCCGGGCCGAGCGGGACGGCTCGGTGCGCAGCATCGCCGCCGTGGTGGACTTCATCCAAGCCGGCCTGGTGGCCGCGGCCGCCGAGCCGATCACCTACGCCGTGGAGCTGGACGGGGAGCGCTTCTGGGTGCTCCCTCCCGAGGCCGGCCTCACCTTCCTGATGGATGTGGCCGTGCCCTACGTGGAGGCGGTGTTCCTGCGGGGCACCCCCTTCTTCGGCACGGTGAGCTTCAACGCCCAGGCCCAGCAGATCTCGCCGGACCAGAGCCGCTTCGCCTACGGCGCCCTGTTCGCCGATCCGCTGCCCACCATGGGCGCCGGCATCCCGCCCAGCCTGCTGATGCAGGACATGTACCGCCATCTGCCTGCGGCCCTGCACGCCTGGTACCTGCAGCGCAGCCGGGGAGAAGGGGACATCCGGGTGAAGATCTGCTGCAGCTTCCAGAAGTCGATGTTCTGCGTCACCAACGCCGCCATCAACGGGATGATGCCCCATCCCCTGGCCAGCACCGACCCGGCGCACCAGGCCGCAAACCACGCCCATGTGCAGGCCTGGGCCGACCGGCTGGTGAGCAGCCGCACCGATTGCCTCGCCGCAGCGCCAATGCCCGGGATGCCCGCCATGACCGTGCCCGCAGCGGAGAGCAGCAGCCCAGCCCTGGCCTAGGGTCTGGCTATGGAGCAAACCTGGACTCCCCGCCCCAAGCCTGAACGTCCGGAACGCCTGGAGCGGCGGATCGAGTTCGCGGACTACGGCGCCACCCGGGATTTCCTCGAGCGGCTCAACGATCTGAGTGAGCAGCAGGCGCGCTATCCGGACATCAGCTTCGGGCGCACCTACGTGAACCTCACCCTCCGCGCCGACACGGAGGGGGAACCCATCGGCGCCGCGGAGCAGGCCTTCGCCGCAGCGATCGACGCCCTGCTGGCGGATGCCCCGCTGTGAACGATCCCGGCCCGGCGGTGGACCTGCGGGCCGCCTACGAGGGGGCGGGAATCCAGGACGTGCTGGATGAACTGGATCGCGACCTCATCGGTCTGCGCCCGGTGAAGGCGCGCATCCGGGAGATCGCGGCCCTGCTGGTGGTGAACCGGGCCCGGCAGGAGGTGGGACTGGAAACGGCGCCGCCGTCCCTGCACATGTCCTTCACCGGCCGCCCCGGCACGGGCAAGACCACGGTGGCGGAGCGGATGAGCAGGATCCTGCACGGGCTCGGCTATGTGCGCAAGGGTCACGTGGTGACCGCCACCCGCGACGATCTGGTGGGCCAGTACATCGGCCACACCGCTCCCAAGACCCGGGAGATGCTGAAGAAGGCGATGGGTGGTGTGCTGTTCATCGATGAGGCGTATTACCTCTACCGACCCGAGAACGAGCGGGACTACGGGGCAGAGGCGATCGAGATCCTGCTGCAGGTGATGGAGAACAACCGGGATGATCTGGTGGTGATCTTCGCGGGCTACAAAGACCGCATGGATATTTTTTACCACTCCAACCCAGGGCTCTCCTCAAGGGTGGCTAACCACATCGACTTTCCCGATTACAGCGCACCCGAGCTGCTGGCCATCGCCCAGTTGATCCTGGCCAATGAAAACTATCGCTTCAGTGAAGAAGCCTTGGTGGCTTTCGAGGAATACATCAAGCGGCGCATGCAGCTGCCGTTCTTCGCCAATGCCCGCTCGATTCGCAATGCCATCGACCGAGCCCGCATGCGCCAGGCCAACCGACTGTTCAGCCGCATGGGCAGTGCCCTCACCAAGCTCGACCTGATGACCCTGGAAGCGGAGGACATCACCGCCTCGCGGGTGTTCCAGGGTGAGGTGGAAGGCCTGGATCCGGCGGTGCCACTCACCTGAGTGCTCCCCAGCTCCGAGGGCGCAGTGGGGTTGGCGGCTCAGTTGGGGAAGAGCTCGAGGCGCGGCGATGCCGGCGGCCGGCCCGTGCCCCCCTCCAGCCTGGTGTCGCAGGTGATGCTGCCGTCGCTGGCGACGGCACAGTTGTCGGGCACCACGGTGGAGCCTGCCGCGGGCGGAGCGCCGCGCCGCTGCCAGGTCTGGGTCTGGGCCTGGAGCGGGGCGGCGGCCAGGCTGCAGGCGGCGGCCACAACAGGGGCCAGCAACAGCACCGGGACGAGAACGGAGGCAGGGAACTTCGCCACGGGAGCACACCCCTGGGTGAACAGTCCGAACCATACGCTGGGCCGCGGCGCTGAAGCAACAGCCGCGAATACAACAGCTGCGATTGCAACGACCGCGATTGCAACAGCCGTCAATGGTTGATTCCCGCGTCATCCCACCGTGCGGATCATCCCATCGCCGTACAATCGAACCGACCCACCTGGATCACTCCACCATCATGGGATTTCCCATCCACGCCTCCATGCCTGGCTCTCGCACCTTTCGGCCACTCCTGATGGCAGCAGGCTCGGTGGTGGCCATCCTGGCGACAACGGCAGTTCCTGGCCAGGCTCAGACGGACCGTTGCACGTTTCTCCAACCGATCGGGGGTGATGGCAGCAATCCCGTGGTGTCGAAGACCGTGGGCAGAGCCAAGCTGTTCGGCAAGACGAACTGGAACACCGATTTCATCGTGGATCGACCCTACAGGAATTACAAGTTCTTCTTCACGGCCAATTCCTCCGATGCGAAAGCGAAATATCCCGTGGAGGGCTTCATGAAGTTCACCGATGGCACCAGCCTGCAGGTGATCAACGCCACGATGAATCCTCCGATCGGCCAGGGGCAGGAGTTCGGGCCTTTCCCCGCAGTACCGGAGAAGCAGGCGAGCCAGATGAATTTCAAGGTGGGCGCCAGCAGTGATCCAGGTGCCCTCGGGTTCAGCTACCGCATCTCGGTGCAGGGCTGCATGTGAGCCTGCCGGCCTGAGCCAGCCGCACCCGGCTCGCCGGCAGCCTCAGCGGCGCTTGCGGGAGTCGATCTGCAGCAGGTCGCGTACCTGCTGCACCTGGCGGGCCAGGGCGGGATCGGCGCTGAGTTTCTTTTCGATCTGCTCCACGGCATACATCACCGTGGAGTGATCCTTGCCGCCGAACACCTCGCCGATGCGGGGCAGGGAGAGGTTGGTGCTGTGGCGCATCAGGTACATGCCCACCTGGCGGGCCTGGCTCACGGCCCGCTTGCGGCTGGCGCTGCGCATTTCATCGCCCCCCACCCCGAACACCTCCGACACCTTCTCCAGCACCTGTTCGGGCTTCACCTCCACATCGCGGCCGGCCGGATCGAGCATCGGCGCCACCGACTCCACCGTCATCGGCAGCCCGGTGATCGAGGCGAAGGCCACGGCCCGGGTGAGGGCCCCCTCGAGCTCGCGGATGTTGGAGGTGAAGCGGCCGGCGATGAACTGAATCAGCTCCCGCGGCAGCGCCATCTGCTCCTGTTCGGCCTTCTTGTGCAGGATGGCCATGCGGGTCTCCAGATCCGGCGCCTGGATGTCGGCGATCAGGCCCATGGAGAAGCGGGAGATCAGCCGCTCCTGCAGGCGCGGAATCTGGCTGGGGGGACGGTCTGAGGCGATCACGATCTGCCGCCCCGCCTCGTGCAGGGCGTTGAAGGTGTGAAAGAACTCCTCCTGGGTGTACTCCTTGCCCTCGATGAACTGGATGTCGTCCACCAGGATCAGATCGGCGGCGCGGTAGCGGTCGCGGAAGGCCTGCATGCCGTCCTTGCGGATCGCCTGGATCAGGTCGTTGGTGAAGGTTTCGGTGGACACGTAGAACACCCGCGCCTCCGGGTTGATCTCCAGGCGGTAGTGGCCGATGGCCTGCATCAGGTGGGTCTTGCCCAGGCCAACCCCTCCGCAGATGAACAGGGGGTTGAACTCCCGGCCCGGAGCCTCGGCCACGGCCAGGGCGGCCGCATGGGCCATGCGGCTGTTGGGGCCCACCACGAAGCGGTTGAACACGTAGCGGGGGTTGAGCCCCGCTCCTGGCGAGCGGCGGGCGCCGCGGCCGTTGACCACTGCCCCTGGAGCGCCACCGGGCACCGGTGCCGCCACGGCCGGGCTGCCGCCGCTGGGGCCGCCGGGCTGGCGCGCCGCCGCGCCGGCGCCGTCGGGGAGCGATGGGTCAGGGGGCAGCTCGCGCGACACCGGCCGCCCCCCCACCGCCAGGCCCACGGCCGGCTCCTCCTGGGGGGCGGTGTCCACCGACACCTGCAGGGGTCGGCCGGCGATCTCGCTGGCCACCGCCGCGATGGTGTCGATGTAGTTCTTGCGCAGCCAGCCGCAGGCGAAGCTGTTGGGGGCCTCCAGGTGCAGGGCGGAGCCCTCCAGCCCCTGACAGCGGGCCGGCCGGATCCAGGTCTCGAAGGTGGGCTTGCTGAAACGTCCCTGGAGTGCCTGCTGAACCTGGTGCCACAGCTCCTCTGCCTGCTGCACCGACGGCCCCCCTCTCGCGGGTGCTGAATATACGCAGATCCCCAGGCCCGGTCGGTCTTAAATGAAGCGCATCCCCACCTGGCCCCGCCAAGCCCCCATGCCCCGAATCCGCCCCTGGTCCGGAGCTGTGCTGATCGGCCCGCTGCTGCTCACGGGCTGCACGGGCTGGATGCCACGGCTGCCTGAACTGCCCCGCCTGCCCGGCCAGCCGGAGCGGGGCAACGTGCGGATCAGTGATGCGGGGCCCACCCCGCCGCTGCAGCCCAGCAACAACGTGATCGTGGACGCGGTGGCGAAGGTGGGCCCCGCGGTGGTGCGCATCGACACCACCAAGCGGGTGATCAACCCGCTGGGGGGCCTGTTCGGCCGCGGGCCGACGATCCAGGAGCAGCAGGGGCAGGGCTCGGGCTTCATCACCCGCTCCGACGGCGTGCTGCTCACCAACGCCCACGTGGTGGATGGCGCCAGCGAGGTGAGCGTGACCCTGCCGGATGGACGCAGCTTCACCGGCAAGGTGCTGGGCAGCGATCCCCTCACCGATGTGGCGGTGGTGAAGGTGGTGGCCACCGACCTGCCGGTGGCCCCCCTGGGCGACTCCGCCAAGCTGCGGCCCGGTGAATGGGCGATCGCGATCGGCAATCCCCTCGGCCTCGACAACACCGTGACCGCGGGGATCATCAGCGCCATCCAGCGCACCAACGCGGTGGGCGAGGGCCAGCGGGTGCCCTACATCCAGACCGACGCCGCCGTGAACCCCGGCAACAGCGGCGGCCCGCTGATCAACGACCGGGGCCAGGTGATCGGCATCAACACGGCCATCCGCCAGGCGCCGGGAGCGGGCCTGAGCTTCGCGGTGCCGATCAACGTGGCCAAGCAGATCGCCGCCCAGATCATCGAGCGGGGCTACGCCAGCCACCCCTACATCGGCGTGCGGCTGCAGGCCCTCACCCCCCAGCTGGCCCGCGAGATCAACGCCACCACCGACCAGTGCCGGCTGCCCGAAGTGAACGGGGTGGTGGTGGTGGATGTGATGCAGGGCAGCCCCGCCGCCAAGGGAGGCCTGAAGGCCTGCGACCTGATCGAGTCGGTGGGGGGGCGCAAGGTGCGGAATCCCTCCGAGGTGCAGCTGGCGGTGGATCAGGGCCGGGTGGGCGAACCCCTCGACGTGGTGGTGCGTCGGGGCAGCGGCACGAGCTCTCTGGAGATCCGGCCGGCCGAGCTGCCGCGGCAGGATTGACACCTCCTGCCGGATGAGCACCCCACCCCCCCTGGAGCTGGTGGTGATGGCCCGCTGGCCGGCCCCGGGACGCTGCAAGAGCCGCCTGGCCGCTGGGATCGGCGCCAGCAGGGCCGCCGCGGTGCAGCGCCGGCTGATCGAGCACACCCTCGCCACCGCCCGCCAGAGCCGCCGCCGGCTCGGCTGCCGGCTGGTGCTGGCCGTGCAGGGGCTGGGGCCGCGGGCCTGCCGGTGCTGGGGGGCCGAGCTGGGCTGCGATGCGGCGGTGCCCCAGGGCCGCGGCGGGCTGGGCGTGCGGCTGCAGCGGCAGCTGCTGCGGGCCCTGGGCGAGGGGGCTGGCCGGGTTGTGCTGATCGGCAGCGACCTGCCGACCCTGGCCAGCGGTGACCTGGAGGCGGCCTTCGAGGGGATCGACGCGGGCGGCCTTGTGCTGGGACCCGCCGGCGACGGGGGCTACTGGCTGATCGGCCTGGACCGCTCCAGACCGGCCCTGCTGGCCGGCATCCCCTGGGGCAGCGGCCAGGTGCTGGAGCACACGCTCGCGGCGGCGGCGGGCCTGGGTCTCACCCCCACCCTGCTGCCGGTGCACCACGATCTGGACCGGGCCGCCGACCTGGCACCCTGGCGCTGAGCCATGGCTGCCCCGCCGCCCTGGCTGAGTGTGGTGATCGCCAGCCGCAACGAGCAGGGGAGCCTGCCGGCCCTGCTGGCCCAGCTGGGCGGCGCCCCGGATCTGGTGCGGGAGGTGCTGGTGGTGGATGGGGGCAGCGACGACGGCAGCGGCCAGCTGGCCCGGCTGGGCGGGGCCTGGCTGCTGCGCTCCGGACCGGGCCGCGGTCACCAGCTCGGCCTGGGTGCCAGGGAGGCCCGCGGTCCGTGGCTGCTGTTGCTGCATGCCGACGTGCGGCTGCCGCCGGACTGGGCCGAGCGGATCCGGAACGCCCGGGAGCGGGCGGGGACGGCCTGGTACTTCAGGCTGGCCATCGCCGGCGGCCACCCCGGCCTGCGGCTGGTGGAACTGGGGGTGGCCCTGCGCAGCCGCTGGCGGCAGCTGCCCTACGGCGACCAGGGCCTGCTGCTGCCCCTGGCCCTCTACCGCGCCTGTGGCGGGCTGCGGCCCCTGCCGCTGATGGAGGACCTGGATCTGGTGCAGCGGCTGCGGCGCCTGGGCAGGCTGCGCAGCCTGGGAAGCGCGGTGCGGGTGGACGGCCGCCGCTGGCGGCAGCGGGGCATCCTGCGCACCACCCTGGAGAACGCCCACCTGCGGCGCCAGTGGCGCCGGGGGGCGGATGCGGCCACGCTGGCCCGCCGCTACTACGCCGGCCCCTAGGGGGCGTACCAGAAGGCGCAGCGGCGCTGCAGCGGCTCCAGCTCCCAGCCCTGGGCGCGGTAGAAGTCCACCACCTGGGGGTCGGCGAAGAGGCTGACCCGGTCCACCTCCATGCTGCGCAGCTGGTCGAGCACGTAGTGCATCAGGGCCTTGCCCATCCCCACCCCCTGGTAGTGGGGGTGCACCGCCACATCCCAGACCGTGGCCTCCAGCACCCCGTCGCCGGTGCAGCGGGCGAAGCCCACCAGCTTGGGCAGCCGGGGGTCGTGGCGCCACAGACCCACCCGCAGCAGGCTGTTCTGCAGGGCCTTACGCACGCGGCGCATCGGGCGGCGGCTCCAGCCCACCGCATCACAGAGCTGCTCGAGCTCGATCAGGTCGATCTCCCGCTCCGTGCTGAGCACCAGGGGGATCTGGGGGTTGGGCGTCGGGCAGAGCCGATGCTGCTCCCCGTAGAGAGTGGTGAGGAGCTCGACCGGATCCACGAACACGGTGGGCGCGGGATGCCACGATCCTGCCTGATGGCACCAGCAGCAGCAGCACAACCCACCCTGCCCGGGTCGAGACCCGCCGAGGAGCGTCCGTTGATCGTGGCGGCCCATGGCTGGCTGCTGGCAGGGCGCCTGTGGGACCGGCTGGCCGCCCGCCTGGCTCCCGGCTGGGAGCTCTGGGCCCCGGATCTGCCCGGCTTCGGCGGGCGGGAGCGCCCGAGGGGGCTGCAGCCCAGCCTGGCCAGCTACGGAGCCTGGCTGGCCCGCGAGGCCCGCGAGCGCGCCTGCAACGGGCGGCCCGTGGTGCTGATGGGGCATTCCCTGGGGGGCAGCCTGGCGCTGCATGCCGCGCCGCAGCTGGGCAGTCAGCTGGCCGGGCTGATCCAGATCGCCGTGGGCGGCGGGGTGTACCAACCCAGGCCCTTCGCCCAGGTGCGCCGCGGTGGTGCCGTGTTCCTGCAGCTGAGGCCCCGCTGGCTGCTGCGACTGCCGGGCAGTGATGCCCTGCGCAGTCCCCTGCTGGCCGATCGGCACGCGGCCCAGGGTCTGCTGGCCTGCAGCATGCGGCGCAGTGCCGTGCAGCAGCTGCCCGCCCTCACGGCCGGGCTCAGGGTGCCGAGCCTGTGGATCGCCGGCAGCCGCGATCAGGTGATGGAACCCCGCTACGTGCGCCATCTGGCCGGCTACGCCCCCCAGCACGACCTGCGGGTGCTGGACGGGGCCGGCCACCTGCCGATGCTGCGGCAACCCGAGGCCGTGGCGGCCGTGATCCGCCCCTGGCTGGAAGGCATCGAACCTCTCTGCGCCCCAGGGGAGCCCGCTGACAGCGGCCCGGCAGGACCCACCACGGTGATCCGGCTCGACCGCTACGCCAGACCCGGCCCCTGAGGCTGCTTACAAGGCGGCCAGGCCCTTGTCCTGCAGCTCGGCCAGCCGGGCGTAGAGCCCTCCGGCGGCCCGCAGCTGGCGGTGGGTGCCCTGTTCGATCAGCCGGCCCCGCTGCAGCACCAGGATCCGGTCGGCCGCCTCCACGGTGGCGAGGCGGTGGGCGATCACGATCGCGGTGCGCTGCTGCAGCAGGCGGTCCAGGTCCTGCTGCAGGGTCGCCTCGGTGGAGGGGTCCAGGAAGGCGGTGGCCTCGTCCATCACCAGCACGGAGGGATCGCGGATCGCGACCCTGGCCACCGCCAGCAGCTGGCGTTCCCCCGAGGAGAGATTGCCGCCTCGCTCCCGCAGCTCGGTGGCCAACCCCTCCGGCAGACGGCGCAGCAGGGGATCGAGGCCGAGCTCGCGGCAGAGCTGGGCCAGCTCGTCGTTGGCGATCGGAGCGTCCAGCCGCAGGTTGTCGGCCACGTTGCCGCTGAACAGGAAGGTGTCCTGCAGCACCACCCCCAGGCGCTGGCGCAGGGTGGGGATGGGCAGCTCGCGGATGTCGATGCCATCCAGCAGGATCCGGCCCTGCTGGGGTTCGTAGAGCCGGCAGAGCAGGCGGATCACCGTGGTCTTGCCCGAGCCGGTGGGACCCACCAGGGCCACGTGCTCGCCCGGGGCGATGCGGAAGGACAGATCGGTGAGGATCGGGTCGTCCTGCCGGTAGGCGAAGGACACGTGCTCGAACACCACCTCGCCGGCGCTGCTGCGCTGGCCGCCGGAGCGCCGGGCCGCCGCAGAGCGCTGGGAGGCGGGCAGCTCCTGGATCTCGATCGGCTGCTCGAGCAGTTCGCCGATGCGTTCCACCGCCGTGAGCCCGCCCTGGATCTGGGTGAAACGCTCCGCCAGCTGGCGCAGGGGGTCGAAGAGGCGCTGGGAGTAGAGGATGAAGGTGGTGAGGGTGCCCAGCCCCAGGGCACCGGCGGTGACCATGCTGCCGCCGAGGGCCAGCACCAGGGCCACGGCCACCAGGGCCACCCACTCGATGAAGGCGGAGATGGCGCTGTCGTAGAAGATCGTGCCGGTGACGGCCTGGCGGTAGGCATCGGTGGTGCGGGCGAAGCGGGCACTGTTCACCCGCTCCCGGCGGAACATCTGCACCACCTCCAGCCCCTGCAGGTTCTCCTGCAGATCGGCGTTGAGCTGGCTGAGTTCCTCCCGCACCCGGTAGTTGGCGCGGCGGTAGCGGCGCTGCAGCCAGAGCATGCCCAGCACCACCGGCACCTGGGAGCAGAGCAGCAACAGGCCGAGGCGCCACTCGATGCTGAGCATGGTGAGGGCGATCACCAGCAGGGTGACCAGATCGGCCAGCACCCCCACCGCCCCGCTGCCGAACACCTCGGCGAGGGCATCCACATCGCTGGTGAGGCGCGTGAGCAGCTTGCCCACGGGCGTGCGGTCGTGGAAGCGCAGCGACAGGGCCATCGCGTGGGCGAAGAGGTCGTCGCGGATGCGGGCGGTGAGCCGCTGGCCCACCGCCTGCACGCTGTAGCTCTGCAGCCCCTGCAGGGCGAGCCGCAGCAGCACCGCCCCCAGCAGGACGAGCACGAGCAGGCGCAGCGCCTGGGGCACCGGCATGCCGGTGAGGAAGGTCAGGGTGGGTTCCCCCCGCAGCACGGCGATCACCTGACCCACCAGCAGGGGCTGGATCGCGGCGGCGCCGGCCACGGGGATCAGCAGCACCAGGGTGACCAGCAGACGGCGCCGATCCCGCCCCAGGTAGGGGAGCAGACGCCGCAGACGCTCGCGGTCGAGGGCTGCCATCAGGCCACTCCGGCCGGCAGGGGGGAGGCCGACACCGCAGCCATGCGATCCACGATGGCCTGCAGGGGGCCGTCGTCCAGCCGCAGGGCCAGGGGATGGCCCACCAGCCGGGCGGTGGAGTGGAACAGGTCCTCGATGGCGATCAGGCCGTTCTCCTCCAGGGTGCGGCCCGTGGCCACCAGATCCACGATCGCCTCGCTCATGCCGGTGATCGGGCCCAGCTCCACCGAACCGGCCAGATGGATCAGCTCCACGGGGAGGTCGAGGGCTTCGAAGTAGGCCTCGGCGCAGCGGGTGAACTTGCTGGCCACGCGGCAGTGGGCGGGCAGGTCCACGGCGCGGCGGTAGGGGCTGCTGGCCTTCACGGCCACGCTCATGCGGCAGCCGCCGAAGCCCAGATCCACCAGCTGGGCCACGGCCAGCTGGTGCTCCCGCAGCACGTCGTAGCCCACCACCCCGAGCTGGGCCTGGCCGTAGGCCACGTACACCGGCACATCGGCGTTGCGCACCAGCAGGGCCCGGGCCGTGCCGCAGGCGCTGGGCACCATCAGCTGGCGGTTGCCGGGCTCGAGCACCGCCGCGAAGTCGAGGCCGGCGGCGGCGAAGCGACGCACCGAATCCTTGAGGAGGGCACCCTTGGCCAGGGCAACGGTGATCATGGAGACACTCCGCAGACCGGACTTTAACGATGGGCCCGAACGCCCGAGAGAGCACCGCCGAGCCGGGCTGCCAGCCGAACAGCGAGCCAGCCGGTGTGCCGGACAGCCCGCCGGACAGCCCGCAGGACAGCCCGCCGGAGCGTGAGCCCCGGCTGCTCCCGCTCACGGTGACGCGGATCCCGGTGCTGCAGGACAACTACGTGTTCCTGCTGGCGCGGGGGGACGAGGCGGCGGTGGTGGATCCGGCGGTGGCGCCACCGGTGGAGGAGGTGCTGCGGCAGCGCGGCCTGAGGCTGGGCACCATCCTCCACACCCACCACCACAGCGACCACATCGGCGGCACGCCGGAGCTGCTGCGGCGCTGGCCCGGCTGTGCCGTGGTGGCCGCCGCCGCGGACCGGCAGCGCATTCCCCTCCAGACCCGGGGGGTGGCGGATGGCGAACGCTTCACCCTGCTGGGGGAACCGGTGCAGGTGCTGGCGGTGCCCGGCCACACCCGGGCCCACATCGCCTTCTGGCTGCCCCGCTCCGGCCACCTCTTCTGCGGCGACACCCTCTTCGCCGGCGGCTGCGGCCGCCTGTTCGAGGGCACGGCCGCCCAGATGCACCACTCCCTGCAGAAGCTGGCGGCACTGCCCCCCGACACCCAGGTGTGGTGCGCCCATGAGTACACCGCCGCCAACCTGGGCTGGGCCCGGGCCGTGGCGGCCGAGGAGGATCCGGCCGCGGCCGCCGCGATCGGCGCGCGGCTGGAGCAGGTGCTCGAGCAACGGGCCAGGGGGCAGGCCACCGTGCCCAGCCGGATCGGGGTGGAGCAGGCCACCAACCTGTTTCTGCGGGCCCCCGACGCCCCCACCCTGGCCCGGCGGCGACGGCACAAGGACCACTGGCGCGGCTGAGGCGGCGGCACCGCCCGGGCCGGGCGACCTCAGAGCGCCACCAGCGGCAGGCGCTGGGGGAACAGGATGGCGCCATGGCCCGGGCGCAGCCGCAGGCGGCAGCGCTGGCCGCGGCCGTATTCCTGCTCCAGCGGCAGCCGCAACCGCAGGCTGAGCCCCTCGAGGTGGAGCTGATAGAGCCAGGCACTGCCGAGGAACTCACGGCCGAGCACCCAGGCCTCGCCGCCGGCCTCCGGCATCAGCTCGATCGCCTCGGGGCTCACCAGCACCTCGGCCGGCCCGTCGAGGGGCGCGCCGAGCGGGGCGGCGGCAGCGTCGCGGGGCCGCAGGCGCCCCAGGGGTGTGATCAGCAGGCCGTCGCCCCGCTGCACCGGCAGCAGGTTGCCCTGCAGCACGAAGCGGCCCACGAAGGCCGTGGCGGGATGCTGCACCAGATCCCGCGGACTGGCGCACTGATGCAGTTCACCGCCGCAGAGCACCGCCACCCGGTCGCAGATGGCCAGGGCCTCCTCGGGGTCGTGGGTCACGATCAGGCCGCTGGCGCCGCACTGGCTGAGCACGAGCGGCAGCTCGCTGCGCAGGCGCAGCCGCACCTCCACATCCAGGTTCGAGAAGGGTTCATCGAGCAGCACCACCGACGGCCCCGGCGCCAGGGCCCTGGCCAGGGCCAGGCGCTGGCGCTGGCCGCCGGAGAGCTCATGGGGATAGCGGCGCTCCAGGCCCTGGAGCCCCAGCAGCTCCAGCAGCCAGGCGGCCCGGCTGGTGTCCTGGCCGCGGCGCAGACCGAAGCAGGCGTTGCGCCAGGCGTCGAGGTGGGGGAAGAGGGCGTAGTCCTGGAACACCATGCCCACACCCCGGCGCTCGGGCACCAGCCAGCGGGAGGGCCCGGCCACCTGGCGGCCGTCGATCAGCACGGCCCCCCGCTCGGGACGCTCGAAGCCGGCGATCAGCCGCAGCAGGGTGGTCTTGCCGCAGCCGGAGGGCCCCAGCAGGCCCATCAGCTCACCGTGGCGCAGGGCCAGGTCGAGACCGCGCAGGGTCCAGCCCTCAGGGTCGGCGCCGGGGTAGCGATGCCACAGACCCTGCAGCTGCACGTGCTCGCGGAGCTGCAGGTCCGGGGGGGTGAGGGCGGTGAGGGGGGAGGCGATGGCGGCGGTGGCTGGGGCCCGGGGCTCGCGGCCCCATCATGATGAAACGCCATCTCCGAGGAAGGGAGCCACCACCGCCATGAGCAGCTCCGCATCCGCCAGGGCCACGGCGATCCACACGCCGGAGGCCCCTGCCCCCGTCGGTCCGTACAACCAGGCCGTGCAGGCCGGAGAGTTGCTGTTCTGCTCGGGTCAGATCGCCCTGGATCCCGCCAGCGGCCAGATGGTGGGCGGCGGCGATGTGGAGGCCGAAACCCGCCAGGTGCTGCGCAATCTCGAGGCGGTGCTGCGGGCGGCCGGCAGCTCCCCGGCCCTGGTGGTGCGCACCACCGTCTTTCTGGCGGATCTGGGGGATTTCGCGGCGGTGAATGCGATCTACGCCGAGACCTTCGGCGAGGGGGTGTCCCCGGCCCGGGCCTGTGTGGAGGTGGCCGCCCTGCCGAAGGGGGCCCGGGTGGAGATCGACTGCATCGCCCTGGTGGGCTGACGCGGGAGGGCTGACGAGCTCAGCCGGGATCCACCGGGCACTCCATCAGGGCCTGGGCCTGCGCGTCCACTTCACTGAGCCGGGCCAGGATCGCCTGCAGGTCCTGGGGGGCGAGTTCGCCGTCGCCGCCCCACTTCATGCAGGTGCTGCCGAGGCAGGTGCCCTCGCGGGCAGGGTCCCTGGCGGGATGGCTGGAGGGATGACTGGCGGAATGGCCGGCGGGATCGCGGCGGTCGCTGTCCATACGGCCCCATGTCTGGAAATCCACACTAAGCCGCCCGGATGCATCTGGTCACAGATCGCCGCGCTTCCGGTCATGGGCCAGACATACGGGCCCGGTTGAGTGAGGTCATCCCCACCAGCGGGGAGTCCTCCTCATGCAATCAGCACCATGACCACCCAACCTCTCCCCACCCGGCTGCTCGCCCTGCTGGGCGCCACGGGTCTGTGCGGCCTGGTGGCCGCGCCCTCGGCCGCCCTGGCGAGGCCGCGGGCCTGGCAGCAGCCCACCTACGTGCTGGTGCCGGCCCGGCCGGTGCCGGCCAGCCGCGTGGTGCGCAGCGTGGACCGCCGTGACTGGCGCAGCCAGAGGGTGTACGACACCTACCCGGTGCAGACCACCCCGTACCGGCGCGAGTCCCGGGTGGATGAGCTCCGAGCCGATCTGGAGCGCGAGGCGCGGCGCTGCAACACCGGCCGTCTCGTGGGCGGGCTGCTGGGCGGCGGCGCCGGCTACATCGCCTCCCAGGATGAGGGGCGGGACTGGGCCGTGCCGCTGGGCGCCCTGCTCGGCTCTCAGGTGGGCTGCAACGTGGGTGCCGGCCGCGGTCCCGCCCCCTGGTGAATCCAGGCGGCCGCCTGCCGCAGCCGCTGCCGCTCCGCCTCCAGGCGCAGGGCCTGCTCCCCGTGCGCGAGGGCCAGCCTCGCCTGGCCCCGGGCCGCCTCGGCCAGCCCCGGCAGCGGCAGCAGGCTCAGCCGCTGCAGCCCCTTCTGCAGCCGCAGACCCACTTCGAGGGCGGCGGCCCCATCGCGGGCCAGGGCCTGAAAGGCATCCTCGAGCAGATCGGCGGTGGCGAGCTGGGGCAGGCGCAGCCGGTCGTAGCGGGGTGACACCGGGGCGCTCCCCTGACGCTCCTCGCAGGCCTGCGCCCAGCGGCTGAACAGGCGCACGAAGCTGCCGATCACATGGATCGCCGTGCCGGGATCATTCACGGCGGGGGACAGCGCCCGGCTGGCGATTTCCGAGAGCACCACCAGCCCGAAGCGCGGATCGTCGTCGAAGGTGCGGCCCTCCCCGATCAGGAAGGTGTCCGCCATCCGCTGCGGCAGGTCCGGGTCCCAGGCGGCCTCGCCCCAGACCCTGGCCAGCACCCGGCTGGGGGTGATGAACGCACCGGGCAGCGAACGCACCGACACCTGCACCTCCGCCATCTCCGCCAGCAGCTGCAGGGCTCCCAGATCAATGCGCTGCAGGTAGCCCACCTGGTCGCTCCTCACCTCCACGCTGCCGGCCGGCTCGGGGGAGACCAGGGGCAGCGCGCCGAGGGTGGGGCGCTGGGCCCGATCGAGCAGGGCGCGGGCCGCCACCGCCTCGACCCGGCTGATGGTGTTGGTGACGCGGCCCAGCCGGGCGATGCGATCCACCCAGGTGACGAAGCTGAGCACCACCACCGCGAACACCAGCAGGGTGAGCAGGAAGAGGGCGAAGCGGCCGGTGCGGCCGTAGAGGCCGTTCATCAGGGCGATCAGCGCCACGATGCCGAAGATGAAGGCACCGATGAAGGTGGAGAGGGCGTACTGCGACACGTCGTCGGACAGCACCACCGCCAGGGCCCGCGGCGTGGCCACGGTGCCGGCCGAGGCGTAGGCCGAGAGCATCGAGCCGGCCGCGAACACCGCGATCACCAGCATGCTGGAGGAGATGATGCGCAGGAGGGTCTCGAGCGTGTCGACACTGATGTCGGGCAGCAGCAGATCCGGAACCAGCCCATCGGCCAGCTGGGCCAGGGCCACGCCCGCCAGGGACACCAGACAGAGCAGCAGCGGCTTGACCCAGAGCTTCTCGCGCAGCCGGTTGAGCGCGAACGCCAGACGGCCCCTCAGGCTCAGGGTGATCGGGTCATGGCGGGCCATGGCAGGGCGCGGGGGCACTCCGGAGAAAACCTCGCACGACAAAGACCGGCACAACAAAGCCCGGGACGCTGGTCCCGGGCTGTTGTGGACTCAACCGTGGTGGCCGTCTCCATGACAGGGAGCGGAGACGGGGCACGGCGCTGCGATCGAACGGATCGTCGAATGACGTGGGGTTCTTCGATTGTGGAGGGGCGGAGCTTGCTGGCGATGGCTCCTGGGGCCATGGCACGAGCGGGGTTCTTCGTGGCTTCCGGGGCACCTGGACCGGAGGTCTTCAAGCAGAGGGAATCAACCAGCTGCGGGGCGGTGCATGGGGCGAGCTTGCCTGAGGGCTGAACGCGGACTCACGCTCTGGAAAGCGTCGGGATCCGGCCGTGGCCTTGACGTGGCCTTGGGAGCAAGCAGAGAAGAACCTGAGATGGTTTGAGATTGTTGGAGCAGGGTCCGAACGTCAGTGCGCTCCTGACATCTGGTTGGGCGGAGTGTCGTCCACAGGGAGCCTCCGAGATCGGTTGCACACACCCTCGGCCCAAACCACGGCGGCGTCGAGGCCCTGGGCGGCAACGCACATCTCTCTTCACCGGCGGCAATGCCGCTTCACAGACGCTCAGCCGGCCACGAGCCCGCGGCAGTAGGCCAGAGTGCAGTCGATCGCCGGGCCCCAGGCGCCCGGCTCGAAGTGATGGCGATCGCCGTGGCCGGGCAGGAGCCAGCGCACGTCGAGGTCGCGCAGCCGCTCCACCGAGGCCACCTGGCTGGGCCAGTCCCACCAGCAGTAGGTGCGGGACGCCACCACGGCCTGCTGCACCGGGCTCCACCAGAGGTGGTCGCCGCTGAACAGGATCTGGCCGCCCAGCAGCGCCACCATCGAACCGGCGGTGTGGCCCGGGGTGGGGATCAGCCGCAGCCCGGCATCCAGTGCCGCGGGAGCCTGGCCCTCCACCAGCCGCTCGGCGCCGGGGGCCGCGTCGGCATCGGCGCGGTGAATCCAGCGCTCGCAGCCGAAGTGCTTCGCCCAGCGCTCGTGGTCGGCCACGTCGTCGCGGTGGGTGAGCACGATCGCGGCCAGCCCGCCGAGGGCCTCGATGCGGCGGGCCAGATGGCCGTTGAAGCGGGGGCTGTCGATCAGCACGTTGCCTTCAGGGCGCACCACCAGGTAGCTGCTGGCGCCGAAGCTCTTGCGCGAGGCCCAGCCGCAGTAGTGCACCTCACCGGCCGGATGGGAGAAGAGCAGGGCGGGGAAGCCGTCGGCCGGGGTGTGGCGCAGCAGCTCTGTGGTGGCGCCGATCGCCGCCACCGGACAGGCCTGCAGGGCCAGCAGGGCCTGGCCGATCTCCGGTTCCCCCTCCGGCTGGTGCACCACGTGGGAACTGTCGCCGGTGGGGGCGAAGTGGTGGGGATCCCACTGCCAGCAGGTGCCGCAGTCGATGCAGGTGGAATCCACGTAGAAGGCGCCAGGGGCGTTGCTGCTCAGGCGCAGAGCGGGCCGGGCCATCCGGAGTGGGCGGGTTCTCAACCTAGGCAGCACCGGCCGGCGGCCTCCCCGACACCGCCAGAATCGCCACATCCGAGCGGCGTGGCCGGCGGCGATGCCAGAGCCCTACTTCGAGCTGCAGGCCGTGACGGCCTACCGGGGCCGGCGGCGGGTGTTCGAGAACCTGAGCCTGCGGCTGTGCACCGGGGAGCACACGGTGATCCTGGGCCCGAACGGCTCCGGCAAGAGCTCCCTGATCAAGCTGCTCAGCCGCGAGATCTATCCGGTGGTGCAGGCGGGGTCGTGGCTGCGGGTCTTCGGGAGGAGCACCGTGAACCTCTGGGCGCTGCGCCATCGGATCGGACTGGTGTCCCCTGATCTGCATGCCCACTACAGCGCCGGGGTGAGAGGGGCGGATGTGGTGCTCTCCGGCTTCTTCGGCTCGGTGGGACTGGGCCGCAGCCAGCAGCCCAGCGGAGCCCAGCGGCTGCGGGTGGCGGCGCTGATGGAGGAGCTGGGGCTCGAGGATCTGGCGGAGCGGCCCTTCGGCGAACTCTCGGACGGCCAGCGCCGCCGCCTTCTGCTGGCCCGGGCCCTGGTGCACGACCCCGAGGTGCTGGTGCTGGATGAACCCACCAACGGCCTCGATCTCAAGGCCCGCCACCAGCTGCTCGCCCTGCTGCGGCAGCTGACCCAACGGGGCACCACGCTGCTGCTGGTGACCCACCAGATCGAGGCCATCGTTCCCGAGATCCAGCGCTGCGTGCTGCTGAGCCAGGGGCAGGTGGTGGGGGACGGTCCGGCGGCGGAGCTGCTGCAGGCCGGGCCCCTGAGTGCCCTCTTCGACACGCCCCTGCAGGTGGTGAGCGTGGGGGGCTTCCACCAGGTGCTGCCGGCGTCCCCCCACCCGGTCAGCCGTGGTGGATCCGAGGGGTAAAGTCGGCCCGACGGGGCGTGGCGCAGCTTGGTAGCGCGGGTGCTTTGGGAGCACTAGGTCGCAGGTTCGAATCCTGTCGCCCCGACTGACTTTTCAGGGATCTGGTGCAGGTTCCGGTTGGACATGGATTGGACAGAAGCCCATCGGACTGGCGGCAACTCCCGCCCCATGGGGATTAGGGCAACTCTCGCCGACCCTGGCAGCGAACCAGTGGCAAACGCTCAACAGGCAGGCTGGGCTCGCGTTGAGCCGGAGTGGTAGATGAGATCACCTCGTCAGGGCAGGTACTTTCCAAAGCCTCTAGGAGATCGTCGAGCACCCGCCGGAGCTCCGGTCCCAGCTCTGAATTGTGAACGACGCTGAAGGTTCTGCCAATGATCCGACTCGCGATCTCCCGGATGGTGTTGGTCGTGTATTTCAGGAGTTGGCTGGGTGACGTGGCCCCCGGAAATCGGTCCAGGGTGAACGAGAGTCCTCAGCCGGCTCGGCCTCGGACGCCTCCGGAACCTGGAACCCAAACCGCCGGTGCAGCGGTACGAGTGGGAGCGGCCCGGCGACCTGATTCACATCGATGTCGAGCAGCTGGCTTCTCCGAAGGAGTAGCAGCTGGCCCAGTTCCGCCAGGTGGGCCACCGGATCACCGGCAATCGCCAGCAGGGTCGGTCCTACGGCGTCGGCTACGACAAGATCCATGTCGCCGTGGACGATGCCACGCGCTTGGCTTACGTGGAGGTGCTGGCCGATGAGCAGAAGCCCACCGTGATCGGCTTTCTGAGCCGTGCCAGGCCTGGTTCAACGCGCAGAGAATCGAGTGCCGGCGGGTAATGGCAGGCAACGGCCCTGCCTACGTCTCCAAAGCGTTCGCCAAGGCCTGCCGCATCCTGGGTCTGCGGCACATCCTCACCAGGCCGTACACGCCCAGAACCAACGGCAAGGCTGAGAGGTTCATCCAGACCCTCTGCCGGGGTAGGGCCTACGCCATGGCGTTCCAGAACTCGGAGCAGCGGAACCGGTGGCTGCCTCGGCACCTGTCGATCTATCACCGTCTCAGGAAGCACTCGGCCCTCGGCTGGCGCTCACCTCAGCAACGGCTCGCCGAGCTGCTCGCTCGCCTGATTGTCGTGGGGATACACAACAAATAGCAGGGTGCTGACCCTGCTGGGCCCAAGCTCGTCTGATAACTCAAGAAGAACAATGCAGCTGCTTCGGAGAAAGTTCACATAGCGTTGACAATTGTGCGCCCAGTGGCTACAGCGAGAGGGTCCAATCCGAGGCTGCCGATGGCTTTTGCGTGCGGTTGCAACCCCAAAAAGGAGGAAGATGTTGTCTATCACATACCTGGCGAATGGTCATTTTCCATAGGAGATGACCATGAGCAGGTTGAGAAGAATGCAAAAGCTGCTGCGCAGTCGTCATCACAAGATGCCTACAGCAATTGGTTCGAGCGCAACAAGCATCTGTGCCCAGACGAATGCAGCATTGCAGTGCCATGGCCTACATTTCAGGAAGCTGAATCAAGAAGAGTGCGAGAATGGTCGATATTGGCGCCAATATTATCTCTAATTTTCAGAACCCGCCTACCACGTTTAATGTATAAAGCTAGTGTTGCGTACGGGCAAAGACTGGGATGCGTAACAACGGAAGACCAGGCAAATCCCTGTGATCCCAATTCAAAGTCTCCCCCTGCCATTCAATGAGACACAGATCAAGCCAGCATGAATCTCTGCTACCGGTCGGTTTTACTGCATCCAGCTATTGATCGAGTCCGTCGCCAACTTCGGAGATTCAGTCCCACATGGATGCCCGTACATTTACTGTCGCCATGGACCCGATCAAGGTACAGGCGCTACGCCAGGTGCTAGAGCACGGGCTGGCGTTGCTGGATGCCTGCTCGCCTGATAGGCCGACCTGAGTCGCTCTTGCCTTGGTCCCGCAGGTTTTCGACCAGGAGGGCAGTGGATGGAGCGAGGCCCAATTCGTCGAGATCAGCTACCGGTTGAGGGGACTAGTTTTAAACCATAAAAACCACTGGGGCCGGTCTTGAGTTAGCAGCTTTATCAGCAACCTTCCAAAGGTCGATTTATGGGCCAAGAACTATCACGATGAATAATGCATTGCCTGATAATCACTTTACCGTAATGAAGCGTGCATCTCAAGCGCTTTTTGCCGACGCCACATTAGTGCCACTGAGGTGATTAGCCCTTAGCGCTCATACGCCCTGACATATGAGGGCACTCACAAAGAATTGAAAGAACCTGTCAACAGTGACACCAGCCGGTGTGCGGACGGCAGCTCCTACAGAATCGATAACGCTTGGATCCGCGTGCAATACTATAATGTCAACACGTTTATATAGAGCCAGAAGATAACGCTATTGAAACAGTTTCCGCCCGACATCTTGCTGAATGTCGCTTGCCACGTAGAATATACAAGGTTCTAGGGCTGGGCACAAAGCAATGCAGCTGGACAAATGACATGCATGATTATGCCTGCATAAGATCCAGACACAGACCATCCAGGCAATACTTTGTGTGTTGACACATCATCTGCTCACCTAGGGCTATGAGAGTGTACTGGGTGGGAGATAACAGCTGTGGCGGAGATGCTTGCATAAGAACAAACCACGTAGGGCCTCCTGAGAAAAGCCACATCCACTGCAGCGCAATGGATGTGAGCAGTTTTCTCGGCTAAAATGTACGAGATTGGGCTCGTTTGCGCCCAAAAGCCGCCCAGAGTTTTCCACATGTACCGACGTGAGCATCGTGATCAGCTCTCGTTCGAGGACTTCTTCCTGCCGTTTGGAGGAAAGCTCTCTGGTGACAATCGCTGGATCAAGCTGGCTGAGCTGATCCCATGGGATGAGCTGGAAGGTGACTATGCAGCTCAGTTCTGCAAGGGCTTTGGCGCCCCGGCAAAGCCATTTCGCATGGCACTGGGCGCCCTGATCATCAAGGCCCGCATGGGGCTGACTGATGAAGAACTGGTTGAGCAAATCAAAGAGAACCCCTATCTCCAGTTCTTCATCGGCCTGGAGGCATTTCAGTACTCGGCTCCGTTTGACCCATCAATGATGGTGTGACGTGGACCCCGGGAATTGGTCCAGGGTGAATGAGAGTCCTCAGCCGGCCAGACTGGGCCGGGGACTTCACCATGAAACGCACCAGGCACACAGCGGAGCAGATCATCCGCAAGCTCAAGACCGCCGACCAGCTGATTGCCCAGGGCAAGACCGTCGCCGATGTCTGCCGCGTCATCGAGGTGACACAGCCGACCTATCACCGCTGGAAGCAGCAGTACGGCGGGATGCAGGCCGAGGAGGCCCGCCGGCTGACGCAGCTGGAGAAGGAGAACGCCCGGCTCAAGAAGTTGTTGGCAGAAGCCGAGTTGGAGAAGGCGATGCTCAAGGACCTTGCGGAGGGAAACTTCTGAGCCCGGAACGCCGTCGCAGGGCCGTCACGGTCCTGCAGGAGCGTTACCGGGCATCAGAGCGCCAGGCCTGCCGTGTTGTG
This sequence comes from Cyanobium sp. NIES-981, assembly GCF_900088535.1. Classification (NCBI taxonomy): domain Bacteria; kingdom Bacillati; phylum Cyanobacteriota; class Cyanophyceae; order Synechococcales; family Prochlorococcaceae; genus Cyanobium; species Cyanobium sp. NIES-981. The sequence continues at coordinate 797,227 of NZ_LT578417.1, forward strand.
GGGCAGCACCGCAGCACCCAGCGCCATTGCGGGAAGGTCGTCGACCTGGAGGAGACCAAGCTTCGGCACCGCCTGAGGGAGATTGCAGCTGAGCACATCCGCTGGGGCCGCCGCATGGCCTACCGCCTGCTGCGTCGGGAGGGCTGGACCGTGAACCACAAGCGGGTGCAACGGCTCTGGCGGGAGGAGGGGCTGCAGCGGCCCACTCCCAGGAAGCGGAAGCGGGCACGGCCCGCCGACGGCTCGGTGAGGCGTCACCGGGCCCAGCATCCCCACCAGGTGTGGGCCATGGATTTCCAGTTCGATGCCACCGCCGATGGCCGCAGACTCAAGTTCCTGAACGTGATCGACGAGCACAGCCGCCTCTGCCTGGCGATCCGGGTGGGCAGGCGGTGCAAGGCCAAAGACGTGGTGACTGTGCTGGAGGAACTCACCAGCCTCTACCCGGCGCCAGCGTTCATCCGATCGGACAACGGCCCTGAGTTCATTGCCCAGGCTCTACGGGACTGGTGTGAGACCAGTACCACCACCAGCACGGCCTACATCGAGCCAGGATCCCCGTGGGAGAACGGTTTTGCCGAGTCGTTCAACGGCCGGTTCCGGGATGAGTTCCTCAACACCGAGTTGTTCACCACAGCCCCGGAGGCTCAGATCCTGGCCGATCGCTGGCGATGGGAGTACAACACGCTCAGGCCACACTCGGCCCTCCAAGGGCGTACGCCCATGGAGGCAGCTCAACAAGGAGCTGCAGCATGACCATGACCACCCACTCTCATAAGCCCTGGACCGATAAAGGGGGTCACGTCAGGTGTACTTCCGGAAGCGGCTGCCAGATTCGGTCGTGAATGACTGCAATGAACGAATCGTGCGTCACGGTCTGAACGTGATCCGTTCGTCTGCAGTTGATGAGCACGACAGCAGCGATGGAGGCGGAGCCGGGAGCGCAGCTGATCAGAAGATTGAATCCAAAACGCCACGGCCAAATCAGGGGTCACTGCTGATTGATGCGACATGCGTTCCGGCAGATATTCGGCATCCAACGGATCTCTCGCTGCTCAATGAAGGCCGAGAGCTCACCGAGACTCTGATCGATGCCATGTATTCGCAGGTCAGAGAGTCCTTTGGTCACAAACCACGAACGCATCGGAAGCAGGCCAGGCAGCAGTTCCTCGCCGTGGCCAAGAAAAAACGCCCTCGGTTTCTCAAGATCCGCAAAGCGATCAAGCAACAGCTTGGGCATCTCAAGCGCAACCTTGCCAACATTGACGCCCTGACAGCCTGTGGCGCAAGCCTTCTGGCGGCTGGGCGGCATGCCTATCAGAAGCTGTTGGTTGTCAGTGAGCTGGTCCGCCAGCAGAACATTCTCTATCGCTCAGACACCAGAAGTATTCCCGCTCGCATCGTCAGCCTCTGTCAAGCGCACATCAGGCCAATTGTTCGCGGCAAGGCGAGGTGCAATGTTGAGTTCGGCGCCAAGATCTCACTTTCTGTCACCGATGAAGGATTTGCTTTCCTGGATCGGCTGAGCTTTGACCCCTACAACGAAGGGGAAGATCTGAAAGTTCAGGCCCAAGCCTATCGTCGTCGATACGGCTGCTATCCGGAGGTGATCTGCGCTGATCAGATCTACCGCACAAGATCAAATCGGGCATTCTGCCAGCGTCACGGCATTCGGCTGAGTGGGCCTCGTCTTGGTCGCCCGAAGAATGATCCGGAGTTGGTGGCAGCCGAGAGGCGGCAGTTCGTTGATGATCAAAGGCGGCGCAATGCTGTTGAAGGCAAGATCGGTCAAGGCAAGCGTCGCTATGGATTGGGATTGATCCGAGAGAAACTGCCGGCAACACAGGGTTCATCCATCGCGATGAATGTCCTGGTCATGAACCTCCAGAAGCTCCTGGAGCTTCTTTGTCTCTATTTTGTGCTCTGCTGGCAACTCTTGGTCTCCGCCGCACGGGCTCTGAGCTCCAGCAGCAGAGAGCTGAGTTGTCAGCTCAGCGGGGCCTGAGGATCACTCAGAGGTCGCCCGGGCAGGCTCATTGTGGTGCGCATTGCCCGCGGCTCACTTTCTCAGGAGGCCCCACGTAGACCGAGAACAGCATGCAAAATGGCGCAGGTGGAGAATCATCTACAAATTACTCCCCACCACCATTCGGACTCGTAGGCGCTGTTGCAGGATTGCCTCTTGTGCTCTCAATAAGGAGCTTCCTAGGGGAATAGACTATATAGGGCCTAGCACAATGTTGGCATGGAGCAACGTCAGCCCACAGCCCCACCCCTGAGAAGTCACCTCCAGCGACTCCCTCAATCCAGCCCGCTGATCCGAGGCGCCCGCGTCTTGGCGCCCTCAGCCCCACCGATCAAATGTGGGTCACTGCTCGAGCCGCCACCATAGTGCGCTGCGTCCTTCATGGGGTTCTGTCTCAACAGAGGCTCGCTGAGCTGCTCGCTTGAACAACATGGTGATACACAACCCTTAGGCCCATTAGGTGTGTTTTCTCACCAGGTCATTCAGCGATCAGCAATCGCTGGAGGGACTGCTGAGGCGTGAGGCCACCGAGAGCCATGTGGCACCTGTTGCCGTTATAGATGGCCAGATAGCGACGTAGCCAGCGGTTGCGTTCCTCCGATGTCTGGTAGGCGATCACGTAGGCCCATTCCGCCAGGATCGTTTTGATAAACCGCTCGGCCTTGCCGTTGGTTTGCGGCGTATAGGGCTTGGTGCGGATGGGTTTCAGATCCAATGCCCGGCAGGCTTTTCGCCAATCCCCTGAGCGGTAGGCGGAGCCGTTATCCGACAGGATCCTCCGGCAGGTGATCCCCTGCTCCGAGAACCAACCGACTGCACGGGCCAGGAATCCAACAGTCGTTGCCCTCTGCTCGTCGGCCAGCACCTCCACATAGGGCCTCCTGAGAAAAGCCACATCCACTGCAGCGCAATGGATGTGAGCAGTTTTCTCGGCTAAAATGTACGAGATTGGGCTCGTTTGCGCCCAAAAGCCGCCCAGAGTTTTCCACATGTACCGACGTGAGCATCGTGATCAGCTCTCGTTCGAGGACTTCTTCCTGCCGTTTGGAGGAAAGCTCTCTGGTGACAATCGCTGGATCAAGCTGGCTGAGCTGATCCCATGGGATGAGCTGGAAGGTGACTATGCAGCTCAGTTCTGCAAGGGCTTTGGCGCCCCGGCAAAGCCATTTCGCATGGCACTGGGCGCCCTGATCATCAAGGCCCGCATGGGGCTGACTGATGAAGAACTGGTTGAGCAAATCAAAGAGAACCCCTATCTCCAGTTCTTCATCGGCCTGGAGGCATTTCAGTACTCGGCTCCGTTTGACCCATCAATGATGGTGTACTTCCGGAAGCGGCTGCCAGATTCGGTCGTGAATGACTGCAATGAACGAATCGTGCGTCACGGTCTGAACGTGATCCGTTCGTCTGCAGTTGATGAGCACGACAGCAGCGATGGAGGCGGAGCCGGGAGCGCAGCTGATCAGAAGATTGAATCCAAAACGCCACGGCCAAATCAGGGGTCACTGCTGATTGATGCGACATGCGTTCCGGCAGATATTCGGCATCCAACGGATCTCTCGCTGCTCAATGAAGGCCGAGAGCTCACCGAGACTCTGATCGATGCCATGTATTCGCAGGTCAGAGAGTCCTTTGGTCACAAACCACGAACGCATCGGAAGCAGGCCAGGCAGCAGTTCCTCGCCGTGGCCAAGAAAAAACGCCCTCGGTTTCTCAAGATCCGCAAAGCGATCAAGCAACAGCTTGGGCATCTCAAGCGCAACCTTGCCAACATTGACGCCCTGACAGCCTGTGGCGCAAGCCTTCTGGCGGCTGGGCGGCATGCCTATCAGAAGCTGTTGGTTGTCAGTGAGCTGGTCCGCCAGCAGAACATTCTCTATCGCTCAGACACCAGAAGTATTCCCGCTCGCATCGTCAGCCTCTGTCAAGCGCACATCAGGCCAATTGTTCGCGGCAAGGCGAGGTGCAATGTTGAGTTCGGCGCCAAGATCTCACTTTCTGTCACCGATGAAGGATTTGCTTTCCTGGATCGGCTGAGCTTTGACCCCTACAACGAAGGGGAAGATCTGAAAGTTCAGGCCCAAGCCTATCGTCGTCGATACGGCTGCTATCCGGAGGTGATCTGCGCTGATCAGATCTACCGCACAAGATCAAATCGGGCATTCTGCCAGCGTCACGGCATTCGGCTGAGTGGGCCTCGTCTTGGTCGCCCGAAGAATGATCCGGAGTTGGTGGCAGCCGAGAGGCGGCAGTTCGTTGATGATCAAAGGCGGCGCAATGCTGTTGAAGGCAAGATCGGTCAAGGCAAGCGTCGCTATGGATTGGGATTGATCCGAGAGAAACTGCCGGCAACACAGGGTTTATCCATCGCGATGAATGTCCTGGTCATGAACCTCCAGAAGCTCCTGGAGCTTCTTTGTCTCTATTTTGTGCTCTGCTGGCAACTCTTGGTCTCCGCCGCACGGGCTCTGAGCTCCAGCAGCAGAGAGCTGAGTTGTCAGCTCAGCGGGGCCTGAGGATCACTCAGAGGTCGCCCGGGCAGGCTCATTGTGGTGCGCATTGCCCGCGGCTCACTTTCTCAGGAGGCCCCACATACGCCAGGCGGGTGGCGTCGTCGATGGCGACGTGCACCTTCTCGTAGCCGGCGCCTCGGGAAGAGCCTTGACGACGGTCACCGGTGATCCGGTGACCGACCCGCTCAAACCTGGCCAGCTGTTTGGTGTCGACATGGATCATGTCGCCAGGCTGACGTGGACCCCGGGAATTGGTCCAGGGTGAATGAGAGTCCTCAGCCGGCCAGACTGGGCCGGGGACTTCACCATGAAACGCACCAGGCACACAGCGGAGCAGATCATCCGCAAGCTCAAGACCGCCGACCAGCTGATTGCCCAGGGCAAGACCGTCGCCGATGTCTGCCGCGTCATCGAGGTGACACAGCCGACGTATCACCGCTGGAAGCAGCAGTACGGCGGGATGCAGGCCGAGGAGGCCCGCCGGCTGACGCAGCTGGAGAAGGAGAACGCCCGGCTCAAGAAGTTGTTGGCAGAAGCCGAGTTGGAGAAGGCGATGCTCAAGGACCTTGCGGAGGGAAACTTCTGAGCCCGGAACGCCGTCGCAGGGCCGTCACGGTCCTGCAGGAGCGTTACCGGGCATCAGAGCGCCAGGCCTGCCGTGTTGTGGGGCAGCACCGCAGCACCCAGCGCCATTGCGGGAAGGTCGTCGACCTGGAGGAGACCAAGCTTCGGCACCGCCTGAGGGAGATTGCAGCTGAGCACATCCGCTGGGGCCGCCGCATGGCCTACCGCCTGCTGCGTCGGGAGGGCTGGACCGTGAACCACAAGCGGGTGCAACGGCTCTGGCGGGAGGAGGGGCTGCAGCGGCCCACTCCCAGGAAGCGGAAGCGGGCACGGCCCGCCGACGGCTCGGTGAGGCGTCACCGGGCCCAGCATCCCCACCAGGTGTGGGCCATGGATTTCCAGTTCGATGCCACCGCCGATGGCCGCAGACTCAAGTTCCTGAACGTGATCGACGAGCACAGCCGCCTCTGCCTGGCGATCCGGGTGGGCAGGCGGTGCAAGGCCAAAGACGTGGTGACTGTGCTGGAGGAACTCACCAGCCTCTACCCGGCGCCAGCGTTCATCCGATCGGACAACGGCCCTGAGTTCATTGCCCAGGCTCTACGGGACTGGTGTGAGACCAATACCACCACCAGCACGGCCTACATCGAGCCAGGATCCCCGTGGGAGAACGGTTTTGCCGAGTCGTTCAACGGCCGGTTCCGGGATGAGTTCCTCAACACCGAGTTGTTCACCACAGCCCCGGAGGCTCAGATCCTGGCCGATCGCTGGCGATGGGAGTACAACACGCTCAGGCCACACTCGGCCCTCCAAGGGCGTACGCCCATGGAGGCAGCTCAACAAGGAGCTGCAGCATGACCATGACCACCCACTCTCATAAGCCCTGGACCGATAAAGGGGGTCACGTCAAGGCCGCTCCCACTGGTAGCGGCGAACTGGAACCTTGGGTTCAAGATTTCTGAGCCGTCCCAGCCCCAGGGCATTCATCACACGTCCGACGGTCGAGAGGGGCGCCTTGACGGCCCTGGCGATGCGCCGGAGAGTGCAGCGCTGGTGCCGTAGATCCACAGCCTGCTGCAGTTGCTGCGGATCGAGCGTCCGCCGCTGGGTGCGGCGAACACTCCGTCGATCCGCCAGTGCCGTTACGCCGCCATCACGGAAACGCGCCAGCCACTTGTAGGCGCTGCGCAGGCTGATCCCGGCTTGTGCCGCAAGGGCCTTGAGCGGCATGACGTGGACCCCGGGAATTGGTCCAGGGTGAATGAGAGTCCTCAGCCGGCCAGACTGGGCCGGGGACTTCACCATGAAACGCACCAGGCACACAGCGGAGCAGATCATCCGCAAGCTCAAGACCGCCGACCAGCTGATTGCCCAGGGCAAGACCGTCGCCGATGTCTGCCGCGTCATCGAGGTGACACAGCCGACGTATCACCGCTGGAAGCAGCAGTACGGCGGGATGCAGGCCGAGGAGGCCCGCCGGCTGACGCAGCTGGAGAAGGAGAACGCCCGGCTCAAGAAGTTGTTGGCAGAAGCCGAGTTGGAGAAGGCGATGCTCAAGGACCTTGCGGAGGGAAACTTCTGAGCCCGGAACGCCGTCGCAGGGCCGTCACGGTCCTGCAGGAGCGTTACCGGGCATCAGAGCGCCAGGCCTGCCGTGTTGTGGGGCAGCACCGCAGCACCCAGCGCCATTGCGGGAAGGTCGTCGACCTGGAGGAGACCAAGCTTCGGCACCGCCTGAGGGAGATTGCAGCTGAGCACATCCGCTGGGGCCGCCGCATGGCCTACCGCCTGCTGCGTCGGGAGGGCTGGACCGTGAACCACAAGCGGGTGCAACGGCTCTGGCGGGAGGAGGGGCTGCAGCGGCCCACTCCCAGGAAGCGGAAGCGGGCACGGCCCGCCGACGGCTCGGTGAGGCGTCACCGGGCCCAGCATCCCCACCAGGTGTGGGCCATGGATTTCCAGTTCGATGCCACCGCCGATGGCCGCAGACTCAAGTTCCTGAACGTGATCGACGAGCACAGCCGCCTCTGCCTGGCGATCCGGGTGGGCAGGCGGTGCAAGGCCAAAGACGTGGTGACTGTGCTGGAGGAACTCACCAGCCTCTACCCGGCGCCAGCGTTCATCCGATCGGACAACGGCCCTGAGTTCATTGCCCAGGCCCTACGGGACTGGTGCGAGGCCAGCAGCGCCACCAGCACGGCCTACATCGAGCCAGGATCCCCGTGGGAGAACGGTTTTGCCGAGTCGTTCAACGGCCGGTTCCGCGATGAATTCCTCAACACCGAGTTGTTCACCACAGCCCCGGAGGCTCAGATCCTGGCCGATCGCTGGCGATGGGAGTACAACTCACTCAGGCCGCATTCGGCCCTCCAAGGGCGTACGCCCATGGAGGCAGCTCAACAAGGAGCTGCAGCATGACCATGACCACCCACTCTCATAAGCCCTGGACCGATAAAGGGGGTCACGTCAGGCACGCCCTCATTGAGGTGCCGACGAATCAGGCGTTCCCGACTGATCGGCGTCAGTCGGGCATTGGGGTGGCTATGCATGGGGTGTGAGGTCTTGGGATGGGCGGTGACACCCCGACCCTGGCGACCTCACACCCAATCGTCAGCTGAACAACGTGGTGGGACTACACAATTAGGAGTTCGCTGAAAAACCCGCCCACCCCTGCGAAAATGGAGTATCCGCCTCAGGCTTGATGCGTGGTCAGCAGGAGCGCACAGGCTCACTGTTCTCCTACGTCTCGATCGAGGAGCGGATTCCGGCCGGCCATCCGCTGCGGCGGATTCGCAAGCTGGCGGATCAGGCTCTCGATCGCCTCAATCCCACCTTCTGCCATCTCTATGCCTCAGAAGGCAGGCCATCGATACCGCCTGAGCAATTGCTGCTGGCCTCACTGCTGCAGGCGTTCTACGGGATCCGTTCGGAGCGCCTGCTGCTGGAGCAGCTCGACTACAACCTGCTGTTCCGCTGGTTTGTGGGCTTGAGTCCTGACGATCCGATCTGGCATCCGACCACGTTCACCAAGAATCGTGAGCGGCTGCTCAACGAGCAGTTGATGGGCCGGTTCCTGGAGAAGCTGATGGCGGCACCGGAGGTGAAACCGCTGCTCAGCAATGAACACTTCTCCGTCGATGGCACCCTGCTCCAAGCCTGGGCCTCACATGCCTCCCTGGAGCGAATCGACGGAGAGGATGACCCGCCGCCTCCGCCATCAGGCCCTGGCGAGGGATTCGGGGCGGCCAAGGATGGCAGGAAGCGGGCCAAGGGCGACTTCCGCGGGGTGCGTCTCAGCAACAAGACCCATCGCTCCGGCACGGATCCCGACGCTCTTCTGGCCCGCAAGTCGAATGTTCACCCGGCCCTGCCCAGCTACCGGGGGCATGTGCTCATGGACAACCGCCATGCCCTGGTGGTGGATTGCCGGGTGACCCAGGCTGACGGCTACGGCGAACGGGATGCGGCCAAGGAGATGGCCGCCGATCTCCCCGGGCACCACCAGAAAACCATCGGTGCTGACAAGAACTACGACACCCATGGATTCGTCGCAGAGATGCGACGGATCGGCGTTACCCCGCATGTCGCCCAGAACGCAGGACGCTCCGGCGGCTCCGCCATCGATGGCCGCACCACTCGCCATGAGGGCTATGCCAAGTCGATCCATGCACGCCGCGGCATCGAGAAGGTTTTCGGCTGGATCAAGCAGTTCGGCGGCCTGCGCCAGTTCAAGCTGCGCGGCCAGGCCAATGTCAGTGCCATGTTCGGACTGCATGTGATCGCCTACAACCTGATCCGCCTGAGCAACCTGCTCAGGCCTGTGGAGGCGATGGCATGAACAGGCCGTTCTCCAGAGATGGGAGCCTGCGAGGAGATTCAGCGTCGAGCGAGGTACCAATCCCGAGGATCAGGGACTCACAGCGAGCCTGAGTCATTCCAATAATCGCCTCGCCATGACCAGCTGGCTGGGTCACGGAGGGGGAGAACTCGCCTCGCGACGAGATTTTTTCTGCAAACTCTTAGGCCCACTCCTCCAGCAAGGTCTTGGGGGTCCGCCAGTTCGGTGCCAAACCGGCTTGCCCCGATCAAGCGAGAGCGAGAAGACCCAGGCTTGATGCGTTCCCTGCATACCAGCCCGGTCAGACGCCGAGTTCATTGCCGTCGAGGATTCCCGCGACCACCATTCAAGGGAGCAGTCTCTGGGGCTTACGTGGCCGACCTCCCCTCGACAACCACCTTCCCGCCGGACCCCACGGAACTGGAGCGGGAGACTCTCGAGACCACCTACCTCAGTCTCCGTAGCTCCTACCGCTCACTCATGGTGAGCCGGGGGATCCACCGCTCCCAGTCCCAGCGCAGTCGGGACGCCATGCGCGCGTTGGAGGAGAAGCTGCGGCAAATCGCTGCCCGGGAGGCCTCGGTGCGGGCAGAGGCCTACGAGATGCTCGAGATCGTGACCGGTGTGATCGGGGATCTGGAAGACGCGGGTGACGACCTGGTGAATGAGTTCGCGGCCTACCAGAAGGGCAGGAAGACCTACGCCGGAGGCTCCTTCATCGGCCGGATGATCCAGGCGGTGATCCGTTTCATCAACCGCTGGACCAGAAGCAAGCAGAACCTGGAGGTACTGCTGGAGAAGCAGGCCGCCATGAAGCAGCAGCTGGAGGCTGGCGATGGGCCGGATCGCTGACGCCCTGCGGGACAACCTGCGAACGATCGCCCAGTCCGATGCCCGCAGCCTGCGGGCGCTGGACCAGGAGCTGCAGCAGGCCAGCGCTGCTGCGGCGACCAGCGCGTTGCCAGGAACGACCGAGGTGGAGGCCCTGCTGGGCAGGGGGTCCTTCACCCATCAGACCCTGGCCACGCTCAAGGCCCTGTGCAAAGAGCACCGGATCAAGGGCTACAGCCGGATGAAGAAGGCTGATCTAGCCAAGCTGCTTGAGCACCATGGCATTGAGCCCCCACCGCGTCCTGTGGAGAGCCTGAAGAAGAGCGAACTGGTGGCCCTGGTGAAGCAATTGATGGCTCAGCTGGGATGACCGCCACCCCCACCAAACCCAGCCGGCGCCAGAAGCTCAAGCCAGGGGCCGTGGTGCGCTGCCGCACCCGCCGTTACCTGGTGGAGGACGTCCAGCCGCCCTACCCACGCAGGCCTCCGGAGGGCTGCGACACGGTGGTGTCATTGGCCTGCATGGAGGACCAGGCGATCGGCCAGCGCCTCACGGTGTTCCTCGAGCGGGAGATCGACTTTGAGCTGCTGGGCGAGAGCAGTTGGGAGATGGTGGCCAGCCGGGGCTTCGATCAACCGCGCCAGTTCTCGGCCTACCTCAACACCCTGCGCTGGAACTGCGTCACCGCCACCGACGCCGAGCTGTTCCAGGCCCCCTACCGGGCCGGCATCGGCGTGAAGGCCTACCAGCTCGAACCGCTGCGCAAGGCCCTGCAGATGCCCCGCATCGGCCTGTTCATCGCTGATGACGTGGGCCTGGGCAAGACGATCGAGGCCGGCCTGATCCTGCGGGAGATGCTGCTGCGCCAGCGCATCCGTCGGGTGGTGATCAGCTGCCCGCCCTCGGTGCTGCGGCAGTGGCAAGAGGAGATGGCCCAGCGCTTCGGGTTGGCGTTCACCGTGATGGACCGGGCCTATGTGGCCAGGGTGCGGCAGGAGCGGGGCTACGGCACCAACCCCTGGAGCACCGGCAGCCGCTTCCTGATCTCCCACGCTCTGCTGCGCAACAGCGATTACGCCGCACCCCTGATCGATTGGTTGGAGCAGGGCCGCGGCAACGACGACCAGGCACCGCTCCAGAGCCTGCTGATCCTCGATGAGGCCCACAACGCGGCACCCGCCAGCAACAGCTTGCGCTACGCGATCGACTCGGGCCTCACCCGCAGCTTGAGGGATCTGGCGCCTCGCTTTGAGCACCGCATCTTCCTGAGCGCCACTCCCCACAACGGCCACAGCAACAGCTTCACGGCCCTGCTGGAGTTGCTGGATCCAGCGCGCTTCACGCGGGGGGTGCCCTTCGAGCAGGCTGATCTCGACTCGGTATTGGTGCGGCGCCTGAAGGACGACCTGCGCCACATCGGGGAGGAGTTCCCGGAGCGGATTGTGGAGCCGCTTCGGATTCCCAAGGGCTCACTGGCGCCAGACACCCCGGAGCTGGCCCTATCACGGTTGTTGCAGAAGTACCGCAAGCAACGGGAGCGCCGCCTCCTGGCCGAAGGAGCGCCGACCCAGGCTGCTCTTAAACGGCTCCTCAACGCTGACAGGTTGGTCATCACCAACCTGCAGAAACGGCTGCTCAGCTCGGTGGATGCCTTCGCCCGCACCCTGGCCGTGCATCAACGCAGCCTGGCCGAGAAGCAACAGCAGCAACGCGAAGCCCAACTCGAGCTGCTGGAAGGCGGTGTAAGTGCTGACAGCGAGCTGGCCGACCTCAGCGATGACGAGGTGCTGAACCTGGAGGAGGCGCAGACCCGCTCCGCTCTCCGCCAGACCCTGGCTGCTGATCAGAGCGACCAGGCGCTGCTGGAGGAGATGGCGACGATCGCCGCGGCCCATCGCAACCGCCCCGATCCCCGTGTCGAAAGGCTGGCTGAGTGGCTCCGTCAGCATCTCTGTCCTGGCCTGGGCACCGCCGATCTGCAGTGGCAGCCCACACGGCTGCTGATTTTCACTGACTACGTCGACACCAAGCGCTACCTGGAGCGGCAGTTGCACCACTTGCTGGGAGAAAGGGAAGCCGATCAGCGCGTGGCGAGCTTCAGCGGCGGCATGAGCGAAGACAACCGCGAACGGCTGAAGGCCCAGTTCAATGCCGACCCCGACCAGGAGCCCCTACGCATCCTGATCGCCACCGATGCGGCGCGGGAAGGGGTGAACCTGCAGAACCACTGCAAACACCTGATCCACTTCGACATCCCCTGGAACCCCAGTAAGCTGGAGCAGCGCAACGGCCGCATCGACCGCAAGCTGCAGCAGGCCCCGCAGGTGTGGTGCCACTACTTCCTGCTGGAAGACCGGCCGGAAGACCGGGTGATGGACGTGCTGGTGCGTAAGACCGAGGTGATCCGCCAGGAACTCGGTTCGCTCTCGCCTCTGGTGCAGCGGCAGGTGGATGAAGCGCTGGAGGCCGGCATCGATCTGGAGCGGATCGATGCGCTCCAGGGCCAGCTGGAGGGCATGGCTGCCGCGAACACCGATCGCGGCGCCCTCCTCACCAAGGCACGCGAGGACCTGGAGGCCAGCCGGCGGGTGGAGGAGCTGGAGCAGCAGCAGGACGGGCTGCGGCACTTGCTGGCCAGGTCGCAGCAGTGGCTGTCCTTTGCCCACGACCCCTTCCGCCAGGCGCTGAACGTGTCGCTGGAGCTGCTTGGGGTGTCGGGCCTGGAGCCCCACACCGATGAGCGGGGCCAGCCCTGCTGGCGACTGGCGAACCCCGAGGAGCTGGTGGCCCAGACGCGCGACAGAAGCTGGGAGGGCACCCTCGACAGCCTGCGTGGTGTGAAGCCCGCCAAGGCCTATCTGGCCGACTGGCGTCGGGAAAACCCGGTGCGGCCGGTGATCTTCTCAGACCCAGGCCGGCTCAGCGCCGAGGCGGTGCACCTGCATCTGGAGCATCGGCTGGTGCAGCGCCTGCTGAGCCGTTTCCTCAGCCAGGGCTTCCTGCACCACGAACTCAGCCGCGCCTGCGTGCTGCCCACCAGTGATCCGCAGCCGAAGGTGGTGGTGCTCGGGCGCCTGTCGCTGTTCGGCCAGGGGGCGACCCGCCTGCATGACGAGTTGATCACGGTGGCGGCGGACTGGCATCCCGGCGACGACCGCCAGGCCGCCCTGCGCCCGCTGGGCGGATCGAGCCGAACAGGCACCTGGGGGCTGCTGCAGGCGGCTCTGCAGGAAGCCGAGAACGGCGGGCTGCCCAGCATCGACACCAGCCGCTTCCAGGCCATGGCCGAGCAGGACGTGATGGCCCTGCTGCCGCTGTTGAAGCAGGAGTCGGAAACCGCGTTGGACGCGGCAGCCGAGCTGCTGAAGCAAAGGGGCAACAGCGAGGCTCAGTCCCTCAGGGAGGTGCTGCGCAGCCAGCGCAAACGGATCAACGCCACCCTGCGTCAGCGCACCCGTGAGTTGGCCAAGCTCGACAGGCAGACGGCCGCGGCCGATCCCACCGGATTGATCCCCGGCCTGGAGGAGCAGATCAACGTGCCGGCTCTGGATCTCGCCAGGCTCTCCAGCCAGGAGCGGCGCCAACTGGCCGCCGATCAGAAGCATTGGCAACGGCGCCTGGAGGCCATCGAAGTGGAACTGGGCAGTGAGCCCAAGCGCATCAAGGCCAGCTACGAGGTGGTGACCCACCGGCTGGAGCCCGCCGGGCTTGTGTATCTCTGGCCCATCAGCGGATAGGCATGCCCCGTCGCCCCCCCGCCGTTGACCCCGAACTGAGGGCCCACCAGGAGTGGATGGGCTACCTGCAGCCGGTGGGTCTGGTGGTGGCGCCGGCCGCGATGGTGGAGGCGGGCTGGGTGCTGACGCGCAGCGGCAGCGAACTGCTGGAGCGCCAGGAGCGCTACCGCGAAGCCCTCGAACCCATCAGCAACGGCGCCGACACAGAAGACAACGACGGTGAGCGGGGCTTTCGGCGGCTGGCCGATCTGCTCACCGAGCACCTGGGCTGGCATCCCGATCAGCTCGCCAGCGATCCAGGAACAATCGCGGCCTACACGCGGGAGCTGCATGAGTTGGGAGAAACCCTCGCGCCCACAGCCGTGGTGCCGGCCGCGGCGGGTGAGGGGGCCCAGCTGCTGGTGATAGAGCTGCTGCCGGCCGCGGCCTTCGATCAGAAGGTGACGGATGGTGAGCACCTCTGGCGGGCCAGTGCCCAGGAGCGCCTTGAGCGGCTGCTGCGTGAAACGGGGGTGGAAGCCGGCCTGCTGTTCAACGGCGGCCAGCTGCGGCTGGTGGTGGCCCCCAAGGGCGAGAGCTCAGGCCACCTCACCTTCCGCCTGGCCGATCTGGCAGAGGTGAGTGGCCGGCTGATGTTCTCCGGTCTGGATCTGCTGCTGGGCCAGAGCCATGTGTTCCTTGATCCAGCCGGCTACCGCCTCACGGATGTGCTGAAGAAGAGCCGCAGCTTCCAGGCGGTGGTGAGCAATGCCCTGGCCGATCAGGTGCTGGCAGCGCTGTGGGATCTGCTGCGGGGCTTCCAGCAGGCCGATGCGCTGAGCCGCGTGCAGGACGAGCAGAACCCCCTGCTGGGCGATCTGCCTGACCGCGATCCCCAGCAGCTCTACGGAGGGCTGATCACCGTGCTGATGCGGCTGGTGTTTCTGCTCTACGCCGAAGACGAAGCGCTGATGCCCAGCGATGCGGTGTACGAGCAGAACTACAAGCTCAGCGCGATCTTCGAGCAGCTGCAGCAGGACGAGAGCGAGTACCCCGACACGATGGAGCAGCGCTTCGGGGCATGGGCCGGGCTGATGAGCCTGTGCCGGTTGGTGTTCGATGGCGGTGGCCCCACGGCCGACTATTTGCCGGCCCGCAAAGGCCAGCTGTTCAATCCCAGGGAGTACCCCTGGCTGGAAACGCCCTGGATCAGCGATGGCGTGGTGCTCGCGGTGCTGCGCAACCTGCTAATCGTGCATGGCGAGCGCATCAGCTACCGGGCACTGGATGTGGAGCAGATCGGCTCGGTGTACGAGGGGATCATGGGCTATGCGGTGCGCCGCATTCCCGGCCGCTGCATCGGCCTCAAGAGCAAGCCGCAGGGGGCCAAGAAGCAGATCACCACGGCGGTGGATCTCGAGGCCCTGCTGGCGTTGCCCGGCGGCAAACGCAAGGCCTGGCTGGAAACGGAAGCGGGCACCGCGCTCCCCACCAAGTCCGCGAACGCCCTGAAGGCCGCCAGCTCAGAAGCCGAGCTGCTGGAAGCCCTGGCCCCGCGCATCAACCGCGACCTGTTCGATGGCCCCCAGGCGGCCGGCGGCCTGGTGTTCCAGCCCACGGAGGAGCGGCGCCGCAGCGGCAGCCACTACACCCCACGTGCGCTCACCCGGCCGATTGTGGAGGAGGCCCTGCGCCCCTGGCTGGAGCGTTGCCATCACCGCCCCACGGCGGCCCAGATCCTCGATCTGAAGATCTGCGATCCGGCCATGGGCTCTGGCGCCTTCCTGGTGGAGAGCTGCAGGTATCTGGCCGAACTGCTGGAGCAGGCCTGGACCCGTGAGGGTCTGCCGGAGGCGTTGAAGCCCGGCGGCCACGCCCACGGCGAAGAGCCCCTGATCTACGCCCGCCGGCTGATCGCTCAGAGTTGCCTCTATGGGGTCGACAAGAACCCGTTTGCGGTGAACCTGGCCCGTCTCAGCCTCTGGCTGGTGAGCCTGAGCAAGGACGCACCGTTCACGTTTGTGGATCACGCCCTGAAGTGCGGCGATTCGCTGGTGGGAATGGAGCGCAGCGACATCGAAGCGGCCTTGAAGGGAGCCAGCCTGCAGCGCGCACTCCAGATCGAATACCTGGAGCAGGTGCGCCAGCAGGAGGCCAGGAGCTTCGCCCTGTTCCATGCCGACAGCCGCAGCGATGCCGACGACGCCCAGAAGCGCCAGGCCCTCGACGAACTGAATGCCAGCACGGCCTACCTGCGCACCGTGGGTGATCTGCTGGTGGCGGCGTTCTTCAATGGCAAGAAGCCGAAGGACCGCGAAGAGCTGAAGAAGCTCTATCTGGGGGAGACCCTGCGGCACAGCTCAGCGACGGACCTGGAAGACGAGCTGGCGGAACCGCTGGAGCGCCTGCGAGAGGGCGAGAAGGGCATTCAGCCGCTGCACTGGCAGCTGGCCTTCCCGGATGTGTTCGGGCGGCCCGAGCCGGGCTTCGATGTGTTCCTGGGCAACCCACCTTTTGCTGGACACTCGCTGACAGGAAGAATTGGCCCACAAGGATATGTCGAGTTCCCAAAGAGCCGCCTCCCTGGAGTGCAAGGGAAATGCGATTTGTCCGCATACTTCTTCAGAAGGTGCTTCGAGTTACTCTCCCCAAAGGGAGCCCTCGCACTGTTGGCCACAAAGACAATTTCCCAAGGAGACACCGCAAGCAGCTCACTTATCAAGATAGCGGCCCTTGGCGGCATTATCTACTCCGCAAAGAAGAGATTCCCGTGGCCCGGAGATGCTTCGGTCAAAGTAAGCTATGTGTGCATTCTTAAGGATCCTGATCCAAGCATTCGTCGAATCATAAACGGCAAGCCCGCAAGGATAATCACCCCCTATCTACTTGAGGAGGGACCATCTGGCGAGCCCAGCAAGCTTTCTCGCAACCTAAGCCTTTGCTTTATTGGCACTACATTGCAGAGCGAAGGCTTTGTATTTGAGGACGTCGACAACCAGAGGAGTGCATCTTCTTCGTCAAGCCTGCAGACGATGGAGGAGATCTTGCAGGAAGAGCCCGCATCCAAGAATGCTATTAAGCGCTACCTTAAAGCGGGAGACATAACCGGCACGAGCGATTGCAGGCCGCGAAGATATGCAATTGATTTTGGAGTCGCCGATCAAGACTCTGCTTCTAGTGCATATCCCAAGCTGTTTGAGCACTTAAGATCCCGCGCCTATGAGGATCGGATCAAATCGGTTAGCAGCAGCAATTCAGCACATGGCGATAGATGCGCTAATTGGTGGCAGCACTATCATTCAGCGCAAGACCTTTATCGAAGGATCGAGGAGGCAGAGGATTCCAGCAAAAATCCAGAATATCTCAGCACCTTTACAATTGTGACGCCTCAAACCAGCTTCTACAAGGAGTTTGCAATAGCGCCCAGGAGTATTCTTATAGACAAGCAGATCATCGCATTTCCAAGCTCCCGCATGGCAGCGCTTGGCATCCTGCAGTCAAGAATTCATTTAGCATGGGTGCTATTTTTTGCCGCCACAACAGAATCTGGTTCCATCATTTATTCTAAAGACAGATGCTTTGAAAGATTCCCATTGCCAGAAATAATAACTCTGCCTTCGAGCCCGCCTCAGGCGCCAACTCAATCCGAAGAGGGCGAAGCTCTCTATCGCATATTGAGCTCTCTTGAACAAGCGACGTCCGTATATGTAAGAACGAGGCAGCAGTTTATGACCAAGAACAGCCTTGTTCTCAGGGACTTTACCAGAATGATAAATGATCCCAGATGCCAAGATCCTGAGATTGCTCAAACTCGACAGTTGCTGAGCGAGATTGATGCCTTGACTCTAAGGGCGTATGGGTTTCCGTCCTCCAGATGCGCGCAGTATGTTTATGGACTAGATGAGCCAGTTCAGTTAGACGACATCTTGCTAGATGGCAGCCACAATGCGGATTACTTTGCGGTGACCGAATTCGGGACCCAAGAGGAAGCAGCACAGTTTCAAGACAGCTATTCTTTGGCCACCAGTAGCCAAACGCGCTTGCCTTGGCGCTTACGGTTCTCCGAAGAGTTCCAGGACCAGATCTTGGCCAGGCTTCTTGCCCTGAATGAACAGTTCAAGCAGGAAGAGGTTGCTCAGGGGCTGCATGGCAAGGGCGGGAAAAGGACCGCACCAGCTGCGGGCCCAGGTGGCGGAAAGCGCCGGGGGAGGCCACCAAAGACGAGCCAGCCGGGCGAGACTGAGCCTCAGAAGGCTGAGCAGATGGGGTTGGGGTTGTGAGCAGCCAGACATCCGCGACAGCCCCCACGCCTGGGGAGCTCCTCCCCCTGCTGCGGTCCCACCAGGAGGGCTGGGCGAAGCGCTTTCACCTGCGGCGCATCGGCCTGTTCGGCTCCACCGCCCGCAACGAGGCCACGGCAAGCAGCGATGTGGATGTGTGGGTGGAACTCGATCCCCTCACCCCCTTCGCCACGGTGCACCTGAAGCAGGAGCTGGAAGCCCTGCTGCAGCGGCCCGTTGACCTCGTGCGCCTCCGCGAGCGCATGAACCCCGCCCTGCGCCAGGCGATCCTGCGGGAGGGCGTCAGCGCGTGAGCGGCGACCTTCTGCTGCTGCTCACACCGTTGCGCCAGGCCCTGGAGCGGATCGAGCGCAAGGCCAGTCCCCTGCTGGCGAACCCCGGCCTGTTGGACAGCGAGGAGGGGCAGGATCTGCTCGATGTGATCTGCATGCAGTTCCTGGCAGCTGGCGAGGCCCTGAAGCGTCTGGAGAAGCTCCAACCAGGGCTGCTGGCAACAACGTTCCCTCACATCGACTGGAAGGGCGCCATGGGCTTCCGCGATGTGATCGCCCACCAGTACTTCGATCTCGACGCGGAGCAGGTGTTGCTGATCTGCCATGAGGCCTTGCCAGGTGTTCTGGAAGCCATCCGCACGCTGGAAGCCAGCAGCAAGGAGAGCCCCTGAGCCATGGCCACCTCCGCCGAGATCCGCCAGCGATCTCGACCTACTGGTTGACCTCCCAGCGGAGCAGTCCCTGTTGGGGTTGATCAGCCTGCGCCAGGACCTGGAAGACCTGCTGGGCTGTTCGGTGGACGTGACCGAAGCGGAGAGCCTGCATCCACTGATTCGCACCCAGATCCTGGAGCAGGCCCTGGCCCTCTGAACAAGGATCTCCTTGCCACGAAGAACCTCACTCGCCGCAGCTCTGAGCCCACCTCCCGGTCTCACTCAGACCTGGTTTTCTGGCTGAGCCATGAAACCCTGTCCCGTGTCAATCAGGTTGAAGGGTGGCGTCAATCAGGTTGACCGGTGAGCGGCACCGGTTTTGCCCCTGCTGCAGGCCTGAACTGCCGATGAGGACTGGATCGTGACCAGGCATGTCGCGGCGCGTCAATCTGGTTGGTTGCGCGGGGAGATTGCCTCGACAGGTGGGCCAGTTGTCGCGTCGCCGCCCTGGTCTTGGACGTCTGGGCCGCTGATGCCGGTGATCGTGCCGGTGCTGACGCCCGCGTCAATTACGTTGGCGGGTCGCTGGAATCGCTGGAAACCCTTGCAGCAGCTGCCTTCTGCCGGTAGCTCTCGCCCTTGATGCCGATGATGTGGCAGTGGTGCACCAGCCGGTCCACCGCTGCCACGGTCATGGAGCCGCTGGGGAAGATGTCGTCCCACTCGCGGAAGGGCTGGTTGCTGGTCACCAGCAGTGATTTGCGCTCGTAGCGGTGGCAGATCAGCTCGAACAGCACCGAGGTCTCCAGCTCGCTGCGCCGCACGTAGGAGATGTCGTCGATCACCAGCAGGGCGTAGCGATCGAGCTTCTGCAGCATCGCCGGCAGGTCGTAGGCCGCCTTGGCCTTCTGCAGCAGCTGCACCAGCGTGGTGGCGGGGAAGAAGCGGCAGACCTGGTCCTGCGCCACCATCGCCATCGTGATGGCAATGGCCAGGTGGGTCTTGCCCACCCCGCTGGGACCGAACAGCAGCAGGTTTTCCGCCTGCAGCAGCCAGGTGGTCTGCCGCGCCAGGCTCTGGAGCTCCTGCCACTGGCGGGGATCGAGGTGCTGGTGGTCAAAGCCGTCGAGGCCCTTCTGCCAGGGGAGATGGGCACCGCGCAGCAGCCGCTGCTGACGGGCGGTCTGCCGCTGTTCCAGCTCCTGCTCGCAGAGGGCGTAGAGGAACTGGCCCGGGCTCCAGCCCTGGGCCTCAGCCTGCTCGGCCAGCGGCTGCCAGTGGCTGCGAAACCGCGCCAGCTTGAGTTGTTTGAGCAGCAGCGGCAGGGCCGCTTCCACCGCCTGTGAGCGCGGCAGCGGGGACGAGGTGGTCATAGGAGGCCAGCAGGTGTTGGGGAATGACGGGATCGGGGAGGCTCGGGCAGCGGGGCGGCACGCGAAAGCGCTGCTGCAGAGCCGAGAGGGACAGGGACTGGCGGCGCTGGGCCTGCTCCAGGAAGGCGAGCACCAACTCAAACGAGGCCACCCGCACCGCCACATACAGGGCCTCCGCCATCAGCCGGGCCGCACCGTCACGCTCACCGCCGGCCAGCAACTGCTGCCAGAACTCCCACCAGCGCTGATCCGGGAACAGGTGGCGCTGGTAGCGGCAATGGAGCAGGGCCCGGGGCTTGGCCCGCAGGCCATCGATCAGGTGCTCCAGATCGATGCACCAGGCCCGCTTCTCACCTGCGGCGCCATAGGCGCGCGGGAGCTGGCAGACCCAGCCGCTGCCCAGGAACACCACCAGCCGGTCGTGGTGCAGCCGCACCGTGACCTGACGGCCGATCAGGGTGGGCGGCACCGAGTAGATCACCTGCCTCACCTCGATCGTGCTGGTGCTCCGCACCCGCACCGTGAGCCGCTCGTAGTCGGCAAAGCGGAACGCCGGCAGAGGGGCCAGATGCTCCAGCTCCTGCTCGTAGCGCCGTTGCCGGGGGGCGTTGAGGGCGCTGAACACCTCAGCGAGAAGCTCGCCGTATTCGGCCGGCTCCTCGAAATCACAGCTGCCGCGCAGGATCAGCTTCTGCTCCAGCCGCCGTTTCACATGGCCGTTGGGTCCCTCGACGATGCCGTTCTCGTGGGCCACACCCCGGTTGTTGCGGCTGGGGGACAGGCCGTAGTGGGCACACAGGGCCTGGTAGCGGGGGGTGATGTCGAGGGCGTAGCTGCCATCCCGGTTGCGGCTGGCGGCCGAGAGCCGATCGGTGCGCAGCTCTCTGGGCACCCCACCGCAGGCGGCCAGGGCGTTCTGCAGACCCTCGGAGAGGGCCACGAAACTCTCTCCGCCGTGGACGATCTGCCCGTAGGCCCAGCCGCTCCAGGCCAGGCGGTAGTGAAAGAGAAGGTGGGGGAACGGTTGTCCGCGCAGGGTGATCGCCACCCGTTTCACCCGGGTGAAGTCGCAGAAGCCGATCTCGCCGGGCTGGTAGGCCAGCGGGAACATCACCTCCGGCGCCGGGCCATGCAGTGCCTTCCACTGCTGTACCCGCCGCTGCAGGGTGCGTTTCACCGAACTCCAGTCCTGATCAGGCTTTTGCTCCTGCAGGTGCTCCAGCAGGGTGGTGGGCGTGAGCGCTGGATGGCGCTCCAGCAGCGGCAGTAAGAGTGGTTCCCAGACCTCCGCCAATGGATCGGGTCGGCGCCTGGTGCGGGGCTTGGCGGCTTTGGGTTGGAGGCGGCCTGCATCAATGCGGTGGGCACTGCTCACCGAGATGCCCGCCGCTGCGGCAGCCACCTCCTGGCGGCTGCCGGCTCGTCGTTTGGACATGTACAGCGCAATCTGTTGAGCGGTGAGGGGAGCAGGCATGGCCCGGTGCCCTGCGCATGGCAACCGGATTCAGCAGACCCCCTCAGAAGCGGTCAACCAGATCGGCGCGACCCCTCAACCAGATTGTCGCCGGACAAAACCCCGTCAACGTCTTCCGCCAGCTCAGCCCGGCAGCCGTGCCGCCAGATCCTCCGGCACCCGGAAGACTTCGCGACGCCCATCCTTGCCCGCGATCAGCAGCCCACGCGCAGCCAGCTTCTGCAGATCGCTGCGAGCGGTCTGATGGCTCACCCCATGGCTGTTCTGGTGCGAGAGCACCGTGTAGCGAAACCCGGAATGCCGCAGGGCATGACGCAGCAGCGCCAGCTGGCGGTGATTGAGGCCAGCGATCCCCTCCAGCCGCTGCTGCAGGGCCCCCACCTCGCCGGCCTTGCGCTCCAGGTAGGCATGCAGGCTGGCGATGGCCTGCTGGATCACCTTCACCTGGGCCAGCAGGAAGTAGGTGAGATCGTTGTCGTCGCTCTCACTGAGCAGGAATGAGCGCTCGTACTGCCCCCGGGCCTTGTTGATCACGGACGAGATCGAGATGAACTCGAACAGCCAGTAGCCCTGATGCAGCATCGCCCAGTAGAAGAGCGCCCGGGCTGTGCGGCCGTTGCCATCGCAGAAGGGGTGGTCGTAGGCCAGCCAGAAGTGCAGGGCAATCGCCCGCACCACCGGGTGGATGAACACCTTGGGGGTCTCGCCATTGGCAAAGCGGCACAGCTCCTCCAGCCGCCCGGGCAGTTCCTCCGCTGGTGGCGGCACGTGGAACACGGTGCCTTTGGCGCCATCCACCACCACCTCCTTGCCGGCTGGGCGCAGGCGGCCAGCATCGGCCAGGTCATCCAGGGTGCCTTCGCTCACGAGCCTGTGCAGCTCCCGCACCAGCTGCGGCGTCAGCGCTTGCTTGCTCACCTCCTGGATGCGCTGCATCGTGAGGAAGTTGTTGAGGATCATCCGCTCGGAACGATCGCGCGGTGGCCGGCGGCTGCGGATCATCGCCTTGGCCACATCCCGCGTGGTGGAAGCGCCCTCCATCTGCGAGGAGGTGATCGCCTCCTCCATCAGTGAGCTCAGCAGATAGCGATCCCGCGTCGACCGGGTGGTGACGGCCTCGGGCGCCATCACGCTCGCCCCGGCCTGCATATCGATCTGGTGCAGCGCCTGCTGAAGCACAAGCGGCTGCGAGAACCAGAAGGCCTGGCCGTCAGCGGCCAGCAGTGGCAGGGGTGTGGGCCGCCTGGAGAGTTTCTCCGCCAGCCACCACTGCTCATGGCTCAGCCCCTCAGGCGGGGTGCGATAGCGCAGCTCATCCCAGTGGAGGTAGCGATCACCACTGGCTTCGCCTGCGAGACCGGCGAGCAGCCGCAGCGTCTCCCGTAGGTCGCCGCAGTGCTTCAGCAGCTCCTTGAGGGGAGGGGGCTTGCGGGGCAGCCGGGTGGGCAAGGGCTGATGAACTTCAAACTTGCTTCAAATTAGAAGATGGCTTGACGTTGTGTTCGGGGCGTGGGCGGGCCTTTGTCGACTGGCGGACTCTCCGGAGGCTGGTGCAGCCGCCATGCCTTCGCAATCCAGGATCAGCGCTGCCGCTCCCTCCAGATCTCCTGCACAAAGGGATCGGCAACCCCGTAGAGGCCATGGCCCAGCCGCATCAGCACATTGTCTCCAAGGAGTTCGTTCACCACCGGTTGGATCTCCTCCACCCGCACCTCCCGGCCGATCGCCTCGCCGTAGGCCGCGGCCGCTTCGGCTGAGAACAGACCCCTGGCTGGGCCCTCCTCCCGGGCCACCCGCTCAAAGATCGCCATGGCCAACCCGCCGAGCTGTTCCACCTTCTGCAACTCCAGGTCTGCGGCGGAGCCGCGCAGGGTGGCGGCAATCACCGGCAACAGCTCATCCGGCTCCAAGTCCGAGTCACCACGGCTGCTGAGCTGAAGTTGCTGCAGGGCACGCAGAAACTCCTCAGGCCGATGGCCCAGGGTCTGGAAGGCCTTCCAAGCCGTCTCCTCCGATGGCAGGGCCTGCACAGCGTCGTCTTGCAACCGCTGCAGCACATGGCGCACATAGTCCTGATCCAGAACGGGGTAAGGCAGCGAGGTGGCCCCGGCGAACGCCTGGTTGCGTCGTGCGGTCAGTTCACCCACAAGGGCTCGATGCGAGCCGGTGCCGAGAAACAGGAAGTGGCCTGGCGTCTCCGGTCTGGGGTTGATGGCGTCTCGGGCGGCTTTGAGGGCCAGCAACAGCTGATTGCCCTCCTCGGTTGTGATCGCCTGCTGCACCTCATCCACGATCAGCACCACATCACCCTTGGCCTGATCCACCACCTCCGTGAGCGCCTGAGCCAGGCTGGCGCCACCGGGCTCTCCCAGCTGCTCCAACTGGAACCCAAAGCGAAAGCCCATTCCGCCAAGCTCAAGCCCCCTGAGCCGTCGCAACCGGGCCAGCGGCGCCGAGGCCGGAGTCGCCAGCTCCTTCAGCACGCGGCGGACGGCGGCATAAACCAGCGCGGCTGGGCTGGCCTTGATGTCACTCCACAGGTCCACGTAGATCACCACCGCACCCTGAGCTTCCAGTTCCGGCACAAGGTCGGTGCGCAGGAAGGTGGTTTTCCCCGTGCGGCGCAGCCCTGAGAGAAACAGGCCTGAGCGCAGGCCCTCGTCGAGAACTCCAGGGCGCAGCAGCCGGCCCGCCAGCTCGGAGGCCAGAGCGGGACGGCGGAAGACGGCGGCCATGGCTTAGGGGGAACTACGGCAGCTCACTAATTATGGCTGAGCCATAAATGCCCATAAGCTGCCCCCGGTGCATGGGGCCACCACAATGCCCCCATGGCCACCTCCGCCGAGATCCGTCAGCAGCTGGTCGCCGCCCTGCGCAGCGATCTGATCGGCCCCGGCTGGCAGGACGTGGCCCGGCGCCATGAACAGCTCAGCCAGCCCCCGTCGGTCTGGTACACCACGGGCTTTTTGGTGCCGCATAAGTTCCAACAGGAAGCGGGACGGCCACCCGAGCCGGGAGAGGACTCCAACGCCGATCAGGCGGGAGAGGAACCCAGCAATGACGCCTCCATTCGGCTGGAGAAGAAGGAGCCCGACGAAGACGCAAACGACTCGCTGGCCCAGGCCAACAAGCGCCGCACCTGGTTCCCGTCGTCCCTGGGAATGAGCTTCATCCTGGAGCGGGGCTCCACCCTGGAGGCCACCGTGAGCTGGGGCGACTACACCCCGCCCGCCGACGGAGAAGAGCCCAGGCACTGGCTGCGCACGCCTCAACGGGTGCAGCACAGCTTCGTGATCGCCGGCCCCGGCAGCAGCTACGACATCCCTCTGGAGGCCAACCCCGAAGGCCTGTGCCTGCGCTGGATTGCCCGGACAGCCCCGAAGAAACTCGGCTATCCCAGCGATCAGCTCTCGGTGTCGCTGTTTCTGCTGAACAAGCGCGAGCCGCCCAGGGCCAACCAGATTCGCTACCGCGATCCCTTCACGGCTTTCCAGGCTGAGCTGAGCCTCCATTGCCCCCAGGGCTTCCCGCCGCGCCGGGACGCGCTGCAGAGCGCTGCCAACCAGGACAGCGATGAAGCGCTCGCGGCCCTGCAGTATCGACGCGACTTCTGTTTTGCCAGCGGTCACAACGTGGCCGTGATCGCCGCTGGTATCCACGAGGATCGGCCGGATCGCGCCTTCACACTCACCACCACCTGGCTGCCCACGGCCGAGGTGATGCGCGTGTTGCCGGAACCGCCGGCGACGGCCGCCAACGTGCCGATGGGAATGGAGGCTCTGGCGGATCTGGCCCAGAGCGAGCAGATCATCGCCAAGCTCCTGCCGATGGTGACGGCCTACCGGGGCTGGATCACCCAGCAACCCAAGCACCCCATCAGCGAGAAGGATCAGAACGACACGGCCAAGCAGCTGCGCGCCCAGGCCCAGGACTGTGCCGATCGTATCGAGGCCGGCATCCGTTTGCTCGCCGATCCGCTGGTGCGCGAAGCCTTCCGCACCATGAACCTGGTGATGGCCCGGGCCCAGCGCCAGCGCTCGGCCTTCAGCGCCAGGGTGCCACCGGAGCGGATCGGCAAGCAGCCCGGCACCCGCACGCCCGGCTGGCGGTTCTTCCAGCTGGCGTTCGTGTTGATGAACCTGCCGGGTCTGGCCCAGCCCGATACCGAACGCGGCCGGCTGGATCGCGAGACGGTAGAGCTGCTGTTCTTCCCCACTGGTGGCGGCAAGACCGAGGCCTATCTGGGCCTGGCGGCCTTCACGCTGGTGCACCGGCGCCTGGCCCATCCCGGCATCGAATCGGCGGGTGTCACCGTGCTGATGCGCTACACCCTGCGCCTGCTCACCCTCGATCAGCTGGGCCGCGCCGCCACCTTGATCTGCGCCCTGGAGCTGGAGCGCCTCAAGCGGGCCGAGGCCGGCGATCGCTTCCTGCTGGGGGAGTGGCCGTTCGAGATCGGCATGTGGGTGGGCAAGGCCGCCACCCCCAACAAGCTCGGCGGGCCTGGCGATTCCGATGACAAGTGCACCCACGCGGTGCTGAACCGCTGGACAAAGCGGGGCGGCGAGAGACCCATCCCGATCGAAACCTGCCCCTGGTGCAATCGGCCCTTGCGGCCGGAAGGCTTCAAGCTCCTTCCCCCCAAGAAGCCTGATCGGCTGGAGATCTACTGCCGAGAGCCGATCGTTCCTGAGGATCGCCAGGAGTTCACCCACATGGGCCCCTGCCCCTTCCACAAGGATGTGCCGCTGCCGGTGCTCGCCGTAGATGAGCAGATCTATCGGCGGTTGCCCTGCTTCCTGATCGCCACAATCGACAAGTTCGCCGCCCTGCCCTGGTTGGGGAAGACCTCGGCCCTGTTCGGCAACGTGAGCCACTACCAGTTACCCACAGGGGGAGCAGTAGCGGGCTTCTGGGGCCCGGCCGAGAAGGCCATGGGCCTGACGATCCCCCACGGCCGGCTGCTGCCGCCTGAGCTGGTGATTCAGGACGAGCTGCACCTGATCAGCGGCCCCCTTGGCACCTTGGCCGGCCTCTACGAGGCGGTGATCGAACGGTTGATGCGGCCCACGTCCGAGTCGCCACCGCCCAAGATCATTGCCTCCACCGCCACGGTGCGCCGGGCGGAAGCCCAGATCCGGGCCCTGTTCGGCCGTGGCCAGGCCCGGGTGTTCCCGCCGCCTGGTCCTGAGCGGGGCGACAACTTCTTCTCCCGCACGGAGCCAGACCCCAACCAGGCCCGCCTCTATGTGGGCCTTTCCGCGCCGGGCCGCAACCTCAAGGGTGTGCTGCTGCGCAGCTACCTCGGCCTGATGGCCGCGGCCCAGAAGGCCTGGGATGACCACAAGGGCATGGGAGCCAGGAACCCGGCGGATCCCTACATGACGCTGCTGGGCTACTTCTCCAACCTCAAGGAGCTGGGGGTCACCCGCAGCATCCTCGAGGACGAACTCGGCGCCCAGCTGGAGGCATTCGCCAGCAACCGGGCCCTGCCGATGGAGGGCGTCGACAACCCCTTTGCCAGCCGCAGCCGGCCCGCCATGCCCGAGGAGCTCACCTCGCGGGTGAGCACAGCACAGATCAGTGCCACCAAGGATCGCCTCTCCAAGCCCTACGTCGACAAGGAACGCCTGGATGTGGCCCTGGCCACCAGCATGATCTCGGTGGGCCTCGACATCTCCCGGCTGGGGTTGATGGTGGTGCTCAACCAGCCCAAGACGGCCGCCGAGTACATCCAGGCCACCAGCCGGGTGGGCCGGCAACTGAGCGGGAATCCTGAGGAGAACAAGCCGGGCCTCGTCCTGGTGCTGCTCAACCCCAACCGCCCCCGGGATCGCTCCCACTTCGAGCTGTTCCCTTACTGGCACCAGACGTTCTATCGGCACGTGGAAGCCACCAGCTGCACCCCCTTCGCCAGCCGGGCGCTTGATCGCGGCCTGCCTGGGGTGGTGGTGGCCATGGCCCGTCACACCGATGCCCGGCTGGCGCCGGCCAAGGGGGCGATGGCCGCTGACGCGCTGCAGCAGATCAAGGAGCAGATCGCCGCGGCCCTGCAGAGCCGTTGCATGGCCTCCGGCGCTGCCGACGATGGCCACAGCCATCTGCTGCCCACGGAGGTGCGTGATCAGGTGATCGATCTGATGGAGGCCTGGTGGAAGCTCACCCAGCAACCCGAGGTCAAACTCCAGTACTGGACCTATGAGGACAAGGGCGCTGGCGCCGGCCTGCTGCACACCCCCCTGGACAACGACACGCTCTATGCCAGCGACGGCTACAAGCAGTTCACCACCAACTGGAGCCTGCGCGATGTGGAGCCCGCGGTGCCGATCCGGCTGGTGAACTTCCGGGAAGAGATCACCGCTGAGGACTAGCTGAACCATGCCGCCGAGCAGCCGCCGCCAATCCGCACCACCGCCCCTGGGAGAAGTGCGCCAGAGCCAGGTGCTGCAGCTTGCTGGCCCTGGCGCCATGGTGGATCTGCCCGACTACGCGGTGCTGATCGGCGGGCTCGATTTCTGGAACGACCGCGGCTGCGATCAGATCCATGAACCCCGGCTGCTCCGCCTGGCGCGGCAGGCCACCGGCGCGGCGCGGGTGGATCTGCGCACCCCACCCAAGGAGGTGGATCCCCTGAAGAAGATCAGCGGCTCGATCAAGGCGCTGCGGTTTCCGGAGTGGTCGGTAGTGCAGAAGAAGCTGCCCGACCGCGAGGCCTTCGGCATCCCATGCAGGGCCCGCCTGCTGGTGCACTTCAACGACAGCTGCATCAAGGACTGGAAGAAGTACAAGGACGCCGACGGCGAACATGCGCTGGTGCCGGTGCGCTTCGTGATGGCGTGCCCGCACGGGCACCTCAGCGACATCCGCTGGCGCGACTTCTGCTTCAACCAGTTCGGTTGCAAGAACGACGAACGGCTTTATCTGCTGGAGGCCGGCACCGGTAACGACTTCACCCAGATCTTCGTGCAGTCGGAGGGTGGCGTCACCCGCAAGCTCGCCGATGCCCTGATCCCCGAGACCAAGGCTCTCGGCACCTGCCAGGGGCACACCCCCTGGCTGGGGCGTTACAGCCGTGATCAGGAGCGCTGCCTCACCGATGGCGAACCCACGTTGAACCGCCTGCTGGTGCGATCGGCCACCAACGCCTACTTCAGCGAGACGATCTCGGTGATCTCCCTGCCGGAGGAGGCCGGCGCCCTGGCCAAGCGGGTCACCGAACTCAAGGATGAGCTGGAAGGCATTGAGGCTGAGGACGACATCGCAGCGGCGCTGAAATTCAACCCCCGGCTCAAGAGCGCTTTCGCAGGCGTGGAGCCCGCGGCGCTCTGGCAGGCGATCGAAGCCCTTCGCGGCGGAAGCAGCGGCGACATGCCCCAACCGAAGGACGAGGAACTGCGGCTGTTGGTGGGCCCGATGGAGGGGGTCTCCAGCACGGCGGAGGACAGCCTGTTCGAGGCGAGCGTGTGGTCACCGCCGGATCCACCGGCCTGGTTTCAGCGGGCCATCCGCCGGGTGCTGCTGGTGCGGCGACTGCGGGAGGTGCAGGCTCTGGTGGGCTTCACTCGCTTCACACCGCGCACCAGCAGCCTGGGCGGGCTGCCGATCGACACCACCGGAGCCAACCGCCGCGCTCCCCTGGCCAACGATCTGCGCTGGCTGCCGGCGGCCGAGAACAAGGGGGAGGGCATCTTCATCGAGTTCGAGCCGGCCACGATCAAGGCCTGGGCGGCCAGCGATGCTGTGGTTAGCCGCGCCGGCCAGTTCAGCCAGGCCTTCGAGAACGACTGGCTCAAGTCGCGGGGGCTGGATGCCGAGCAGTTCCCCTTCCCCGGAGCGCCTTACCTCCTGCTGCACAGCCTCAGCCATCTGTTGATCACCGAGATGGCGCTGGAGTGTGGCTATGGCGCCAGCTCGATCCGTGAGCGGATCTACGCCAACGCGGAGATCGGCTACGGCATCCTGCTGCTCACCAGCAGCTCGGGGTCCGAGGGAACCCTGGGCGGCCTTGTGGATGCCGGAAAGCGGATCGTGCCCTACCTGGAGCGGGCCTTCGAGCGGGGGCAGCTGTGCAGCAACGATCCGTTCTGCTCCGAGCACGATCCCAACCACCCCTTCGACATCCGGCCCACCCATGGCGCGGCCTGCCACGGCTGTGAGCTGATCGCCGAAACCTCCTGTGAGCAGCGCAATGAGTTCCTTGATCGGGCCCTGGTGAGCCGCACGGTGGCGGTGGTGGACGACGCCGATGATCTGAGCTTCTGGAGCTTCATCAACTCGGGAGCCTCCTGATGGCCCTCAAGCTTCCGGCTGAAACGCTTAGGAGTTTGCAGAAAAAATCTCGTCGCGAGGCGAGTTCTCCCCCTCCGTGACCCAGCCAGCTGGTCATGGCGAGGCGATTATTGGAATGACTCAGGCTCGCTGTGAGTCCCTGATCCTCGGGATTGGTACCTCGCTCGACGCTGAATCTCCTCGCAGGCTCCCATCTCTGGAGAACGGCCTGTTCATGCCATCGCCTCCACAGGCCTGAGCAGGTTGCTCAGGCGGATCAGGTTGTAGGCGATCACATGCAGTCCGAACATGGCACTGACATTGGCCTGGCCGCGCAGCTTGAACTGGCGCAGGCCGCCGAACTGCTTGATCCAGCCGAAAACCTTCTCGATGCCGCGGCGTGCATGGATCGACTTGGCATAGCCCTCATGGCGAGTGGTGCGGCCATCGATGGCGGAGCCGCCGGAGCGTCCTGCGTTCTGGGCGACATGCGGGGTAACGCCGATCCGTCGCATCTCTGCGACGAATCCATGGGTGTCGTAGTTCTTGTCAGCACCGATGGTTTTCTGGTGGTGCCCGGGGAGATCGGCGGCCATCTCCTTGGCCGCATCCCGTTCGCCGTAGCCGTCAGCCTGGGTCACCCGGCAATCCACCACCAGGGCATGGCGGTTGTCCATGAGCACATGCCCCCGGTAGCTGGGCAGGGCCGGGTGAACATTCGACTTGCGGGCCAGAAGAGCGTCGGGATCCGTGCCGGAGCGATGGGTCTTGTTGCTGAGACGCACCCCGCGGAAGTCGCCCTTGGCCCGCTTCCTGCCATCCTTGGCCGCCCCGAATCCCTCGCCAGGGCCTGATGGCGGAGGCGGCGGGTCATCCTCTCCGTCGATTCGCTCCAGGGAGGCATGTGAGGCCCAGGCTTGGAGCAGGGTGCCATCGACGGAGAAGTGTTCATTGCTGAGCAGCGGTTTCACCTCCGGTGCCGCCATCAGCTTCTCCAGGAACCGGCCCATCAACTGCTCGTTGAGCAGCCGCTCACGATTCTTGGTGAACGTGGTCGGATGCCAGATCGGATCGTCAGGACTCAAGCCCACAAACCAGCGGAACAGCAGGTTGTAGTCGAGCTGCTCCAGCAGCAGGCGCTCCGAACGGATCCCGTAGAACGCCTGCAGCAGTGAGGCCAGCAGCAATTGCTCAGGCGGTATCGATGGCCTGCCTTCTGAGGCATAGAGATGGCAGAAGGTGGGATTGAGGCGATCGAGAGCCTGATCCGCCAGCTTGCGAATCCGCCGCAGCGGATGGCCGGCCGGAATCCGCTCCTCGATCGAGACGTAGGAGAACAGTGAGCCTGTGCGCTCCTGCTGACCACGCATCAAGCCTGAGGCGGATACTCCATTTTCGCAGGGGTGGGCGGGTTTTTCAGCGAACTCTTAGAGCTGTCGCGGCCTCCCTGCGGCAACTCAGCTATGTGCCCACCAGCTGGCAGGGGGTGCTGGCAGGGCTGAACGCTGACGGCCGCGGCCAGCTCGAACCCTTCCTGGTGGCGATGACACGCGAGGGCGGCCATCCACGGTTGATGGCGCTGGTGCTGGACCAGCTGGCCGATCAGCAGGAGTCCCTGCAACGGGAGCGCGATGCCTGGAGCTTTGTGTGGTCAGGCCCTGAGCCCCTCCACGCCAAGACGGCCGACACCTTCGCCACGGTGGACCAATTGATCCGACGCGCCCGGTCCAGCCTGCTGATCGCCACCTACAACATCGGGCTCTCGTGTGAGTTCCGTGGGCTGCTGGAGTCGATCGCCCTGCGCCTGGAGTCGGAGGACCTGCAGCGCGTAGATCTGTTCTTCCACCCCGTTCAGATCGCTGAGGGCTTTGGCTCTGATCCCCTGGCCGCAATCCGCCGTTGGTTCCATGCCGAGGTGTGGCCCTGGCCAGCCAAGCCTCGGGCCTACGTTGACCGGAGACTGCTCAGCGGGCCTGCCGAGCGTTGCTGCCAGCACGCCAAGGTTGTGATCGCCGACGCCGAAACCGACCGCGCCAGCGCTCTGGTGACCAGCGCCAACTTCAGTGAGGCAGCCCAGCGCCACAACTTCGAAGCCGGCTGGCTGGTGTCACAGCCCTGGCGTGCCAAGCAGATCAGCGATCACTTTCAGAGGCTGGTGGCGGATAGGCTATTTGTTGAAATCTGACATCACATCCTGCCTGCAATCTTGATCGGATAGCAAAGCAGCCACAGAAACCATGAAAGAGATACCCAACGACAAACTCAAGCCCTATGACATCCCAGATCCCGATGGAGATCTGAATGAGTGGTTCGACTTCGCTCATACGATTAACGGCTATGAAGAAGCGGGCTCATTTAAAGCATGTGCCGAACTTGCCAATGAACAATCGGCCAAGACCCTCACCGAGATGCGCTGCGCCCTTTTATTTGAGGCCCGACGTGATCGGCATAGCGGAGGAATGGGCTACAT
This sequence comes from Cyanobium sp. NIES-981, assembly GCF_900088535.1. Taxonomy (NCBI): domain Bacteria; kingdom Bacillati; phylum Cyanobacteriota; class Cyanophyceae; order Synechococcales; family Prochlorococcaceae; genus Cyanobium; species Cyanobium sp. NIES-981. Next base: position 829,248 of record NZ_LT578417.1, read on the forward strand.
CGACACAGACTGGATACGCAAACTGCTAAGGGGCATCAAGGAGATGGTTGAAGCTCAAGGCAACTTGTGAGACAGGAACCCGCAACCTGCAAGCTGTATCATGGACCCATCAAGTGACTCGGCCCCAGCCAGGCATCGAGATGACAAGCCCTACAAATAATCTGGGCACATTGGAGTCTGTGGATCTCCGAGAGGCTTGGTCACACGAGGCACACAGCTTCACCCCATGGCTTGCCGAAAATCTGGATCGCCTGTCTCAAGCCATCGGAATACCGCTAGAGCTAGAAGGGCAAGAAGTATCCGTATCAACATTTTCTGCTGACATCCTGGCAAGGAACCCCCAAGACGACGGCCTCATACTGATAGAGAACCAACTTGAAATAACCGATCACAATCACCTTGGCCAGATCCTGACCTACCTCGCAGGCCTGGAAGCAAAGATAGTCGTCTGGATCGCCAAAGAGTTTCCCGATCCACACCTATCAGCCGTGAGATGGTTGAACGACCACACCGTCGAGCCACTTTCTTTCTTCGCTGTCCATGGGGTTCCCACGATTTCGTGGACACCGATCAGGGGTTCACAGGGTTGAGTCTACGAGCTGCAATGAACTGCTGCTCATAGTCGATTGGACTGATGTAGCCAATCGTTGAATGGCGCCGTTCGCGGTTGTAGTAGCCCTCGATCCAGAAGGCCAGATCACGCTGCAGCTGCTGGGGTGAAACCAGTTCCTCTCGGTTGTCATCGAGGTCGAGTTCCAGCTACTGCTTCGCAGAAGCCTTCGGCTACAGGGTGGAGAAAAAGCTCTCCACCACGGCGTTGTCCCAGCAGCAGCCCTTGGCGGACATGCTGCAGCTGATCTCGTGCTTTTTGAGAAGGACTCGGTAGTCGGTAGCCCGGTACTGGCTGCCCTGATCCGTGTGCAGCAGCAGCAGCTCCGGTTCCACCTGCCGGTGGCCGAGCGCCCTGTTAAGAGTTCGCTGAAAAACCCGCCCACCCCTGCGAAAATGGAGTATCCGCCTCAGGCTTGATGCGTGGTCAGCAGGAGCGCACAGGCTCACTGTTCTCCTACGTCTCGATCGAGGAGCGGATTCCGGCCGGCCATCCGCTGCGGCGGATTCGCAAGCTGGCGGATCAGGCTCTCGATCGCCTCAATCCCACCTTCTGCCATCTCTATGCCTCAGAAGGCAGGCCATCGATACCGCCTGAGCAATTGCTGCTGGCCTCACTGCTGCAGGCGTTCTACGGGATCCGTTCGGAGCGCCTGCTGCTGGAGCAGCTCGACTACAACCTGCTGTTCCGCTGGTTTGTGGGCTTGAGTCCTGACGATCCGATCTGGCATCCGACCACGTTCACCAAGAATCGTGAGCGGCTGCTCAACGAGCAGTTGATGGGCCGGTTCCTGGAGAAGCTGATGGCGGCACCGGAGGTGAAACCGCTGCTCAGCAATGAACACTTCTCCGTCGATGGCACCCTGCTCCAAGCCTGGGCCTCACATGCCTCCCTGGAGCGAATCGACGGAGAGGATGACCCGCCGCCTCCGCCATCAGGCCCTGGCGAGGGATTCGGGGCGGCCAAGGATGGCAGGAAGCGGGCCAAGGGCGACTTCCGCGGGGTGCGTCTCAGCAACAAGACCCATCGCTCCGGCACGGATCCCGACGCTCTTCTGGCCCGCAAGTCGAATGTTCACCCGGCCCTGCCCAGCTACCGGGGGCATGTGCTCATGGACAACCGCCATGCCCTGGTGGTGGATTGCCGGGTGACCCAGGCTGACGGCTACGGCGAACGGGATGCGGCCAAGGAGATGGCCGCCGATCTCCCCGGGCACCACCAGAAAACCATCGGTGCTGACAAGAACTACGACACCCATGGATTCGTCGCAGAGATGCGACGGATCGGCGTTACCCCGCATGTCGCCCAGAACGCAGGACGCTCCGGCGGCTCCGCCATCGATGGCCGCACCACTCGCCATGAGGGCTATGCCAAGTCGATCCATGCACGCCGCGGCATCGAGAAGGTTTTCGGCTGGATCAAGCAGTTCGGCGGCCTGCGCCAGTTCAAGCTGCGCGGCCAGGCCAATGTCAGTGCCATGTTCGGACTGCATGTGATCGCCTACAACCTGATCCGCCTGAGCAACCTGCTCAGGCCTGTGGAGGCGATGGCATGAACAGGCCGTTCTCCAGAGATGGGAGCCTGCGAGGAGATTCAGCGTCGAGCGAGGTACCAATCCCGAGGATCAGGGACTCACAGCGAGCCTGAGTCATTCCAATAATCGCCTCGCCATGACCAGCTGGCTGGGTCACGGAGGGGGAGAACTCGCCTCGCGACGAGATTTTTTCTGCAAACTCTTAAGGGCCTCGATCACCAAGGCAGCATCCATGCGGTGATCGAGCTTCCAGCCGACGACACGGCGGCTGAACAGATCGATCCAGACGGCCAGATACCGCCAGCCCGCCGTGGTGCGGATAGAGGTGATGTCGCCCGCCCAACAGCGGTTGGGAGCCGGGGGCAGGAAGTCCTGCTCCAGCAGGTTCTCCACCACCCCAGCAGTCCCGCCGCCGGCCTTGGAGCAGGGCCGGAACGGCTTGCGGGTCCTGGCCTTGAGCCGAGCCCTCTGCATGAGTCGGGCGACACGGTGGCGGCCCACCGGATGGCCTGCAGCGCGCAGCTCCTGGTGGATCCGAGGAGAGCCGTAGAAGCCCCGGTGCTCGCCGAACACCGTCTGGATCTCAGCGGTGAACCGGGCGTTCTCGGCCGCCCGCTTTCCCGGCGCCTCCTGCCGCTGCCGCCAGGCGTAGAAGCCGCTGCGGGCCACACCCAGCTGCCGGGACAGCCAGGCCACCGAGTGCTGATCAGCGAGCTGATCGATCAGGCGAAACCTCTCGGCGGCAGCTGCTCTTTGGCAAAGTGCGCTGCCGCCAGCCTGAAAAATTCCTTCTCCCTCCTGAGTTCCCGGTTCTCCTTGCGGAGCCGGTTGAGCTCAGCGCGCTCCTCGCTGCTGAGCAGGCCCTGGTCGCGGGGGCCGGCCTGGCCGCGATCAATGCGGGCCTGACGCACCCAGCGGGCCAGGCTGCTGGAAGGAAGGCCGAGCCGCTCAGCAACGGCATTGCAGGAGAGGCCCTCCTGCAGGCAGAGGTCCACGGCCTCCGCCTTCTTCTGCGCCGTGAACCGGCGCCGGGTCTTGGTGAGGTTGCTCATCGATGAACAGTCTGATGGTCATGGCGTGACCCCTATCGACTTGTCCTTGAAATCGGGGGAACCCCAGCGGCGCTTCCTGCTGAGACGGCTGGAGAAGGTGAGTAGTGAATGGCACCTGCTCGCTACCACCTACTACTTGCTCAAGTTGTTCACGCATAAGTGAACAAAGCAGCAGGCGCTGGCCACAACCACCGGATGAAGCACCATAGCCCCAGTTAAAGCGGCAATGGGTGAATCAGCCCACGTCGACGGGGGTACTCACAGTAGAAGAACAGAGCCGAAGAGATCAGATCAGCTTTGGCTTTTGCCGTGTCTGGCGGGCTGCTGCTCTACATTCACAAAGTCCTAGCAAGCACCGTAGTGGCGGCTGAATACGGTTCCCCAGATCTTGCGGCAGATCGAGCCAGAAGTCGCCGGGACAGTCTCTGTAGAGAAGAGGTGGCGCTGGAAGAAGCTCCAACTGTATACCTGGATCTTCACCTCTAAAGCCGCGACGAAGGGATTATAAAAATTAGCATGGTAGGTCCTGACATCCCAGAGATTGAGCTTCGAATAAGTTTTCAGCAGCTCGGCCTGGGCCACGCCCTTGCTGATCAACGTGATCTCCACATCGGCCGAATACAAGGCTTCGTGGCGGAAGTCCAGCTTGAACGGGGTTATGAATGTGGCCTGTAGCTCCTGCGGACCCCATTTATCTTCGTCGCCTGGCTCGACCAGCCAGCCAAAATCAGCCATGTCCCTTTGCGAGGTGTAATTCCCGAGGCCCGTTTACCCTGATTCAATAGTGAACAGAAGTGAATGACGGGCGGTCATTCGCGTGGTGCGTGGGCGCCTCGTTGTTTCACGATGAACCCGGACGATTGACTTGTCAAGTCTTTCGTCGGGGCAAGCGATTGGTTGTTGGCGATACCAGTGATCCGGGGCGTTCTGTTTCACCTGCCGGCCCTCGAGCTGCCAGTGCTCGCCCTGCTCCAGCAGCACCGCACCCACCAGGCGGGTGCGGCATTTGATTTCCTCGTTCACCCGCTCGAGCAGGTTGGTGCTCCAGACCTTGCGCCAGTGCTGGTCTGGGAAGTGGCGGAAGGCGAGCACGTCCTCCCGGGCTTCGAGCATCAGGTCTGCCGCCCTGGGGAAACGCTCCGCCAGGGAGCTGGCCAGGTCATCCCAGCGGGCCTCGATCTCAGCGGCCTTCTCCTGGGCGAACACCGAGCGCAGCGCGGCGGTGACCATGCCCTGATGGGCTTTCGAGACCCACTGCAGCAGGTTCCTGGCGTAGGCGAACCCTTCCGCGTAGCGGTGATGAACACGGCAGAGCGGCCAGTTCCGCCGCAACATGCCGGATTCCATTCCAGTGGTGCTGTTGGCCCGCCTGGCGGTCTGCCGCCGTGTACAGGCACATGGCATCACCCTCGCCCCTCTGGCCGATGCCTTCGAGCGGGTTCTCCAGGCCAGCGAGCAGATCGGGGTGCGCGGGATCCTGGGGCATGCCATCTCCCCCGCCGCAAGGGCCTTCGATCTCCACACGGGCTTCGATCCCTCACCCACCGATCCCAACACCCTGGTGCTGCGGCTCTCAGATGTGGCCGCAGCCCTGAAGTCCTGAGCCATGCGGGGGCATGAGCCTCTCCCTTGCCCAGCCCCCACTGGGTTGATCACCGCGGTCTGCCGACCCCAAAGGGATTGCAAGGAAGAGCATCAGGTCCAACCACCAGAGTGCTCGATTCGGCTGATCAGCCACACAAGCTCCCGTTGATCACCCGCCCCGAATGTCATGCGGCAGTGAAAGCTAGGGGTCGCAGGGCTTGCCAAGTCACTCAGCTCTGGCTATGCCCTGGACATCGGGCCATCCTGCAGGAAGAGCCCGCCGTTCAACTCCAACTTTCAACTCAGAGCAGGCGACAATTGGAAGTAGCACGAAGCCAGGGAGAGCCCGTGAAGCGCTTTCTGGGGCTGTCCTTTTCAGGCGGCGGCTACCGGGCGGCGGCCTTCTCACTGGGCACTCTGGCACTGCTCAAGGATCTGGAGCTCCTGGACAAGACAGCGGTGCTCTCAGGCGTATCGGGTGGAAGCATCGCCCTGGGTGCCTATCTGTGCGCCAAGGCGGGCGCAGCACGGACGAATCCCACCTGCAAGCATGATGATCAGGAAGCATCATTTTACGACAGCTTTTTCACTCCGTTTCTGAGCCATCTTTCTACGGAGAAGATGGCACAAGAATTCGTCCATCTCTCCTGGTTAGTTCAGAACAGGAAACTGATCAAGGCAGCCGCCAAGTCGAATGATGATCTGTTCACGAGACTGCTGGGCGAGCAGGCGTTGATGGGAAGCGACCGAATCCAGGCCCTGCTCTCCAATGAGCGATTTTCTCCCGATTATGCCTTCTTCAACGCGACCGACATCAGCAGCCTGAATCTGTTTCGCTTTGGGTTGCAGAAGCACCAACTTGACGACGGCAATGATGTGGCCTTTGTGGTGGGCAGGTGGATCCTCACACCAAGGCTCTACCGCAATCCCACCCGAGACTTATACCGTTTCACCAAGTTGCTGCGCATAGCCGATTGTGTGGCCGCCTCCCACGCCTTCCCAGTAGGTCTGGAGCCGATGGTCTTCCCCAGCGACTTTTTCTCGCCTCACCGAGGAGGCGAAAAAGCCAAGGCCGCCTTTGCCAGCTCCGAGGTGTGCGAGAGACAACAGGCTTTGGGATTGCTGGATGGCGGCCTCTACGACAATCTCGGCCTCGCCAGTGTGGAGGATATCCGTACGTTGCTGGACAGCAAAAAACAGCCCACCGAACGAAGAGAATCCTCAGCAGATCGGTATGATGATCTGTTCCTGGTGATCGCCACGGATGTCGACAATATCCAGCCATCACTAAGCTTTTACAACGCGGCACAGAAACGGACCAACTCCACAGTTCGCCGCAGCAATCCATTAAGACTACTGTACTGGATTGCAATTCTTACTGCTCTGATCATCATAGCAATCAAGCAATGGATTCCATGGGCATTCCTCGTCCTTGTGCTCTTGGGCTTGGTTCTGTGGGCTTTTCTGCGCAACAGTGTCTCCACCATGTTGCTATCGTTAGGCTTCACGGATGGATTTGTCAGGCAGCGCGGGAGAAGTGATACCAGGGCGCTAATGGGCGCAACACTGCGTTTGGTTCTTGCAGAGCCAGGGCTGCTGGCAACACTGAAATCCAACCTTTGGCTGCAGCGAGCAAGCCAGCCAGTGCCCATGTTCAGCGGCTACCTCAAGCGCACACGCGCGCTTACCTACGGCTATCTCCAGAGCAAATATGATGATGAGCGAGAGAAGCGAGGCCGCAGCAAGAAGATCCATCAGGCCACTCCTCACTTGGTCAGGAATATGGTCTTCGAGCTTATCCAAGGCGCCGAATCTGACCCGGACTATGCATCCGAGCTGATCACGCTGCCAGTGCAGACATTCAATGCTCTCAACGACAATCTGGAGGAAGCCTATCGCGAGACGGCGGTGATGCGGAAGGTGCGTCACGCCCGAGTGGCAGCCCGCCTGATCAAGCAGCAGCAGGAAGGCGGAGGCAGTGTTCGCGGCGACACCATGGAGTCGGGCGATGATCCGTGTCTGTGGAAAATCTGGAAAGCAGTCAAGGATGAAAACCTACCAAATCCAGGTGATCAGGACTTGGATCAACTGATCGACAGACTCAAGCTCATCAAGGCGGCGCAGCTCTGGGACGTACTCTTTGAAGCCCTGCGGGTGGGATCAGGCCATACAGAAGCTCCCTGCTGCGAGGTCATCAGCCACACCATCCACCAGCTCGTCACGAACGTTGCTTCGATGCTCGAAGCGGCGCTGCATGCCCCAGAGATCACGGAGCAGCAGGTGCTGGAGAACTGCAGAATCAGCCCCGAGCGGGTGCCAAAGGAGTACTCATGGATTCCTCTGATCTGCGAAATGGCCACGAATCTGCCCACCACACTCTGGATCGAGGGCTTCCACTTCTATGCCCCAAGCCGGGTCCTTGATGGGCGGGTCGAGGCCCCGGGCTCCTGGTACAGCCGCAAGCCCGGCCAGGATCAACTTCAGGGCAGGATCCTGCTGAATCTGACACCAGGGGCGCAGTGCACGTGCTGTCAGAGCAAGATCCAGGATGGCAACTCAGCACAGCAGGGCGTGTGCCCGGCAGCAGCAGTCACCACCCTGGCTGGATATATCACAACCGTCTTCAACTTGCTGGAGTACTACTACAGCTATCTGGAACATAGCCAGTCGCTCGTCACTGGCCTGGCGCGAGCCCTGACCCGCCCGACCCCTATGGACTCGAGTAGCGACTCAGGGCCGATCGAACCAGGCTGCCAGCGGGCGCTGCTGGATCTGCCTTTTGCGGTGCGCCAGGCGGTCTGCCGGCAGCTCACAGTGCACGCGGAGTGGCTGCGAGCGTCAGAGCACGAAGCGGGTAACAACACAACAGAGCAGCCAGAGGATCTTCGGTGGATTGATCAGCCTCTCCTCAGTCATCTGGGCCAGCTTGACGACGTACAGGCCCGTCTGGATCTGTTGCGACCCTGGTTGCACAGCCGTGGGCCCTTCCCTGACAGCTGGTGGGGAGAATGTGGCGATGGCGATCGGTCAAGCTGAGTCAACTGGTCTGGCGAAGACCCTGGCTCACGGATCCTGGAGCCGCCGCCACCACAGCGCCATAGCGGCGGTTCACCTCGTTCCAGTTCACCCGAGTCCACCAGGCCTGGATGTAGTCAGGCCGCCGGTTCTGGTAGTTGAGGTAGTAGGCGTGCTCCCAGACATCGAGCCCCAGCAGCGGTGTGCCCCGCTCAAGGCCGGGCAGGTCCATCAGCGGGTTGTCCTGGTTCGGGGTGCTGGTGATCGCCAGGCGCCCATCGGGCCGGCGGATCAGCCAGGCCCAGCCTGAACCGAAGCGGCCGGCCGCCGCCTGGTTGAACTGGCCCTGCATCGCCTCCAGCGACCCGAAGCTGGCCTCGATGGCCGCCAGCAGCGCAGCCGACGGCTCGCCGCCCTGCCCCGCCGGTGCCATCACGGCCCAGAACTGGCTGTGGTTCCAGTGCCCGCCGCCGTTGTTGCGCACCGCCTCGGGAAAGCGGGAGATCTGGCCCTGCAGCGCCTCCAGGCTGAGGTTCGCCAGAGCCGGATTGGCGTCGATCTGCGCATTCAACTTGGCCACGTAGCCGGCGTGGTGGCGGTCGTGGTGGAGGGTCATGGTGGTGGCGTCGATCGCCGGCTCCAGCGCCTCGGCGGGATAGGGGAGCGGCGGCAGCGTGAACTCAGCCCAGGCGGGGGCCGCGAGGCCCAGCACCAGCAGCAGGGAGGTGAGGCAGGCCAGCAGGGCCTGGCCCGAAACGCGAGGGTGCATGGAACGGAAAGGGAGCAGGGCGGGATGGCCAGCCTGGCGGATGCGGCGGCCCCGCGGCCAGCCACCCCAGCCAGCCTCAGCGGGGCCATAGTGAACCTGCACGTCCGGCAGCTGATGGACCGGGCCGCGTGCGCCTGTCCATGCCCCCTTCCGATCCTCTGCAGAGCTGGAGCCGACGCCGACTGCTCAGGCTCGCCGGGCTGGCCACCGGCGGTGCGGCACTCTCGGTGGCCTGCAAGGCCGGCTCCTCCTCCGGGTCCGTCGGGGCGCCGGTCAGCAGCTCCGCCCCATCCCAGGCTGGGCCAGCTGCTCGGCCAGCCCCAGGGGTGAGTCGGGTCGCGCTGATCCGCACGCAGGATCGGGCCGCCGGGACCCACCAGGCCCTCGATCTGCTGCAGCCCACGGGGCTGGAGGGGAACAGCGTGTTCCTCAAACCGAATTTCAACACGGCGGATCCAGCGCCCGCCGCCACGGATCCAGTGCTGCTGGAGGCCCTGGTGCGGGATCTGCAGAAGGCTGGCGCCGGCACGATCACGATCGGGGATCGCTCCGGCATGGCCGACTCCCGCGCCGCCATGGAGAGCAAGGGGGTGTTCCGCCTGGCGGATCGCCTCGGCCTGCGGGCCCTGGTGCTCGATGAACTGGAGCGGAACCAGTGGCTGCAGGTGCCTGCGGAGGGCACCCACTGGCCCCGGGGCTACGCCTTCGCCCGGCCCGCCCTTGACGCCGGCGCCGTGGTGAGCACCTGCTGCCTCAAGACCCATCGCTTCGGTGGGCAGTTCACCCTGTCGCTGAAGAACAGCGTGGGCCTGGTGGCGAAAACCGTTCCGGGCGATGCCCACAACTACATGGGCGATCTGCATTCCTCCCCCCATCAGCGGCGGATGATCGCCGAGATCAACCAGGCCTATGCGCCGGCCCTGGTGCTGCTCGACGGGGTGGAAGCCTTCGTGGACGGGGGCCCCGACCGGGGAACGCTCGCCCGGGCCGACGTGATGCTCGCCGGCACGGACCGGGTGGCGGTGGATGTGGTGGGGATTGCCCTGCTGCGCCTGCTGGGCACCACGTCGGCGGTGTCCCGGGGCTCCATCTGGGAGCTGGAGCAGATCCAACGGGCCGTGGAACTGAATCTGGGGGTCGACTCTGCCGAGAGGATCGAGATTGTGACGGCCGATGGGCCGGGCCGCGCCATGGCCGACCAGATCCGCCCGCTGATCCAGGCCTGATCCAGGCCTGTTCCCCTGTCCCCAGCCGACCTACAGGCCGGCATCCAGGCCGCCGGCGCCAGCAGGCTCGGGGGCGGCCGGCCCGATCTCCCCCAGGGCGCGCATCAACGGCGTGATCGAGAGCCCCTGCACGATCACCGAGAAGGCCACCACGGCGAAGGCCACGGTGACCACCGCATCGCGGTAGGGGAGGCTGGTGGGCAGGCCCAGGGCCAGGGCGAGGGCCAGGGCACCGCGCAGCCCGCCCCACACCAGCACGTGCTGGTGGCTGGCCTTCACCCGCAGGGGTGAACCCAGGAACACGCTGCAGCACAGGTAGGTGGACAGGGCCCGCCCGGCGATCACCAGGGCGATGGCGATGCCGATCGGCAGCAGCACCCGGTTGAAGTTCTGATGGGCCTCCAGCATCCCCATCAGCAGGAAGATCAGGGAGTTCACCACGAAGGCGGCATAGTCCCAGAACGACTGCACGGCCTCGCGGCCCTGCGGCGAGATGGCGCCCAGGGGCCCGATGTTGCCCAGCAGGATGCCGGCGGTGAGGGTGGCGAGCACCCCCGACACGCCGAGGTGCTCCGCCAGCAGGAAGGAGCCGTAGGCCGCCACGGTGGTGAAGGTGATCTCCACCAGGGGGTCTTCGGTGCGGCCGGCCAGGGCCAGCACGCCCGCGGCCACCAGGGCACCGCAGGCCACGCCGCCCGCCACCGTGACCGCCAGCACCTGAAAGGTGCCCAGCGGGGTGATCGGCGCGCCGCTGGCGAAGGCGATGGCAATGCCGAAGGCCACGGCGGCGGTGCTGTCGTTGAGCAGGCTCTCGGCTTCCACCAGCTCCCGCAGCCGGCCATGCACGCCCGCCTCCTTGAAGGTGGCGATCACCGACACCGGATCGGTGGCCGAGATCAGCACGCCGAACAGCAGGGAGGCCGGCCAGCTCCAGTGGGCCAGCACGTGCATCCCCACCGTGGTGACGCCGGCCGAGAGCACCACCCCGGCGGTGGCCAGGGTGAGCACCACCGGCAGGTCGCGGCGCAGCGACGGCCAGGCGATGTAAAAGGCGGCCTCGAAGATCAACGGCGGCAGGAAGGCGTTGAAGATCAGCTCCCGCGTCAGCACCAGGCTGGGCCCGAAGGGCAGCCAGGCCAGGGCGATGCCCCCCAGCACCAGGCCCACGCTGTAGGGCAGCCGCAGGCGGCGGGCCGCCATGGCCACCACCGCGGCCACCAGCAGCAGCAGCTCAACCGATTCGATGGTGGGCATGGGCGGCACGGGCACTGTGCGGTGCGGGCCCTGTGCGGGGCGGGCCCTGGAGTCTCGTGGAGTCTGAAGGCGGGCGGCGGCGGGTCGGGCCGGCCGGCCTTCAGCGAACCAGCAGCAGCAGCCGGTTGCCCTCCGGGTCGAGCAGCCAGGCCTCGGCTCCGAACGATTCGCGCACGGGCGGCAGCAGCGGCACGGCCCCCAGCTCCAGGGCCTGCACCATCCACGCCTCCAGCACCGCCACGGGGTCGGCTCCGGCCGCGGAGCGCTGCAGGCAGAGGGCCAGCCGGCCCGGCTGGCGGGGCTGGGGCCGGCTGCGGGAGGGGGCATAGAACTCGAGCAGTCCGCCGGCGGGCCAGGGCAGCCGCCAGTGACGGGCACTCAGCCCCTGCTGCGGCTCCACCTGCAGCAGGGCCCCGTAGAAGCAGGCCAGGGCCGCCGGCTCATCGGCCGCCAGCACGATCGAGCCACACACCGCTGGCTTCCCCGCGGTCTTCTCCACGGTCTTCTCCACGGGCGCCTGCAGCGCGGGGTCAGACGGGGAGGAAACGGGGTCAGGCGTCACGCAGCATCCCTGCAGAGCGGGCTTCATTCCAATCTGGCTCTCTCCAGCCGCTGCAGCGATGCCCAGAGCTCTGTTGCCCCATCTGGTGCTGCTGCTGGGGCTCTCGCTGCCGGACGGCGCAGCCGGCCAGCCCCGGCAGGCCACGGTGCTGTCCATCGGTGACGGCGACACGATTCGGGTGCGCCGCAGCGGCACCACCCTCACGGTGCGGCTGGCCTGCATCGACGCCCCCGAACTGGCCCAGCGGCCCCACGGTGCGCAGGCCCGCAACGCGCTGCAGAACCGCTTGCCGATCGGGGCTCCCGTGCGGCTGCTGGTGAAGAGCACCGACCGCTACGGGCGCCTGGTGGCGGAGGTGATCGGCGAGGTGAATCTCGGGCTGGCGCTGGTGGAGGACGGCCAGGCCTTCGTCTACCGGCGCTACCTGCACCAGTGCGATGCCAGGGCGTACGAGGAGGCCGAATCCAGGGCCAGCCGGCGCCGCCGCGGCGCCTGGCAGGTGCCCGGGGGGATCACCCGGCCCTGGGAGTTCCGTCGTTCCCAGCGCTCCAACCGGAGTGCGGCCAGGGTCACCGAACGCGCTGCGGCACCCTGATCGCGCCCATGACGCCAGGCACCCATTGCTGCTGGCACTGAAGCCTGAAACCTTGGTCCACGGTTGATCAACCGGTGAACGGTCGGCAGCTGGGGCTGCGCGGGGTCTTGGACCGGGCGAGGAAAGAGCAACAGAGCGGAACCGCCATGGCGATGGCTATGGGTCGATTCCATAGCCACGGCAGTCCTTGCCGTAGAGCGTTCCTTCATCGTCACCACCCCACCGCTTCCACCAGCGGCTGCCGGTGCCTTCATCACAACAACGCCTCCAGCTGTTGAAATACGGATCCCCTGGCCGAAGCGCTCGACACACCGGCCGAGCTGCCGAGCTGGCTGAATCTTGCACGCCGTAGTCAGCACAGGTTTTGGAATACCAGCTCGTCTTGCCGGTGCTCCTCCTTGTCCAGTTGCTGCCACCGCGCGCATCGCAGCAGCGTGACCAGTTTTTGAAGTAAGGATCACCCTGTACCAGATCACGGCATGCTGCCGCAGAAGGGGAAGGAACAATGAGGGCAGACACAGCCATCACAGTGGCCACCAGACAACCCTTGGCTCGGGAACGAATCATCAGCACAACCGAGGCGGCAAGATCTCTCTATGGATTCGCTGGCAAGCAACAAGCCCGGCAGAACGTGAGGATGACATGGATTCACATTGGCAGGAATCTCACCGCATCCTCGGGAAGGGCCCAACCAGGCCGCACCCGCCCGCCAACCAGGCCGTGCCGGCCCGCCAACCTGGCCTCCAGTCAGAGCCGCACCCGGGTCACCTGGGCCTGAATCGGTGCGCGCCGGGTGCTGATGTCGACCGGGCTGCGCGTGAAGATCTCCACCCGGATGCCCAGCCGTGCCACCAGCACCAGCGCCTGGGCCAGCAGGGCGGCGATCGCCACGGCCGCCAGGGGCCAGACAAGCGCCCGCAGGGGCAGGCAGCTGCCCCCCGACATGACCCCGGCCGCCGCCAGCACGTGGTTGAGCAGCAGACCCAGAACGGCACCGCCCAGCAGAAGGGCCAGCGAACGGGGTTGGAGGAGAGCAGGCATCACACCAGCGGCCCAGGGCTGCAGGGAACAGGAGCTTCAACCTATGGGCCCAGCAGCTCCAAGCTGAGCAGGTGGCCGCCCGCATCCTCCAGTTCTCCCCTCACCGAACAGCTGCGCTGGAGCGGCGAACACCATCGCGATGGCGTCCTGATGGGCATCCAGCCTCTGCTAAAGCCGGAAAGGGTGAGGCGCCAGGAGAGTTCCCAGCGAGAGCACTGAGGTCCCAGGCTGGATCCATCAGCACTGCGTCCGCAGGGACAACCCGGCGGATCACCAACCCGTGAGCTCGGCATGTCCATGCGCACAGAACCTCAGCAGCGCCTCCTCGCCCACCTCGTGCAGCTCGCCCGGCCCCGCCACGCCCGCTGGGATCCGCTTGGGCTGATGAGTGTGCGCGCCTACGTGCTCGAGGAGCTCCACAGCTGCGGCCCGGTGGAGCAGCACCGCTTCCAGGAGGGCACCGATGCGGGCGTCAACCTGATCCTGCGCCTGCCGGGTCAGCACGCGGAGCTCGATCCCCTGCTGGTCGGCGCCCACTACGACGGCCCGCTGCAGTCGATCGGTGCCGACGACAACGCCACCGGCGTGGCGGCCCTGCTGGAGCTGGCGCGCCGCTGGGCTGCGGAGCCCCCCCGCAGGCCGGTGTGGCTGGTGGCCTTCGATCAGGAGGAGTGGGGCATGGTCGGCAGCAAAGCCCTCGCCCGGGAGCTGCGCCATCGCCGGCAACCGCTCGAGCTCATGGTGAGTCTGGAGATGCTCGGCTACACCGCCGAGGAACAGGACTATCCCCACCCCGCCATGCGCCTCGTCTATGGCGATCGCGGCGACTTCATCGCCCTGGTGGGCAATGCCAGCCCCGCCATGGCGCTCACCCTGCCGCGGCTGGCACAACGCCTGGGCCGGCATGTGCCCACCAAGATGCTGCCGGTGCCGGATGCCGGCCGCGCCCTGCCGGACGTGCGCCTCAGCGACCACAGCCCCTTCTGGGACCGCGGCTACGACGCCGTGATGGTCACCGACACCTCCTTCATGCGCAACCCCCACTACCACCAGATGAGCGACACGATCGACACCCTCGATCTGCCCTTTCTGGCGGCGGTGACGGAGGGGCTGGAGGCGGCGTTGCGGGTGCTGTGACGGCCGCTCACGGCACCCCGGCCAGCCGCCACGCCTCCTCCACGGCCTGGATGCAGCGCTGGGCGCGGCGCCGGGCATCGTCCTGGCTGCGGGAGCGCAGCAGGTAGGCCTCCATCGCCTCGGGGGTTTCGATCACCGCCAGCAGGCCGGCTGCGGCTGGGCTGAGGCGGTCGTCCGCCAGCAGGCGGCTGAGCCGACCCTCCCTCCAGAGCCGCTCGCCGGGCCTGCCCGGACCGAACAGCTCCTGCTGGAGCGTCTGCAGCAGCGACAGCCGCAGCCGCTCCAGCTGGCCGGGCCGCAGCCGGCGGCTGTTGGGCAACCCAGCCGCCGGGCCGGCCGGGTGCTCCAGGCTCCAGCTCAGGCCCGTTCCCGGCAGCCCCACGGTGGTGCGGGGCGTTCCCGAGCGGCCCACCGGCACGTTCAGCGAGGCGCCGGGCCCGCCGATCGAGATCGAGCTCAGCCCACTCCGGGCGAAGTTGAAGCGCAGCGGCCCGAGGCGGGCGGAACGGCGGAAGCGGAAGGTCATGGGGTCAGGGGCAGGGCGGTCAGCCGGCCGCTGCAGTAGGCGCCGGTGTCGATGCCGATGCGGTGGGGCAGGCGGGTGATGCGGAAGTCGGGCCGGAAGGTGTGGCCGTGCACCACGGTGTAGGGCAGGCCGTGCTCGGGCGCTTCCAGGAAGGGGCGGCGGATCCAGAGCAGGTCGTCGGGGTTCTGGCGCTCGAGCCGCACCCACGGCCTCACGCCGGCATGCACAAACAGGTGGCGGCCGCGGATGGCGGTGTGGGGCAGCGCCTCCAGCCAGCGGCGGTGCTCGCGGGCCGCCGGCAGGAAGCCGGGGTCGCCGCCGTTGCTGCGCCAGAGCCCCCTGGCAGCGGCGGCCCGGGCCCGATCACCGCCGCGTTCAGCCTCCAGCAGATCGAGCAGCATCTGCTCGTGGTTGCCCCGCAGCACCGTGACCCCGGCCAGGCCGTGGCGGCCGGGCTCCTGCTGCAGCTGCCGCACCCGCTCCAGCACCCGGAGGTCGCCGCCGGGCTCCGGGGCCCGGTCGAACAGGTCCCCCAGGATGATCAGCTCGGCGCCGCTGTGGAGATGGGGCTGGAGCTCCTGCTCCAGCAGGGTGGCGCAGCCGTGCACATCGCCGATCGCCACCACCCGCTCAGCTGGCATCGCCGTCGTCGTCCCACACCTGCAGGCTGGAGCGCAGCGACTCCCGGCTCAGACCCTTGCGGGCCCGGTTGCGGTCGTTCCTGAGCAGATCCCGCTTGCGCTCCAGCAGCTGCAGCTCCTTCATGGTGCGCAGCGTGGGGGAGAGGGCGGCCAGGGCGGCATGGGCGGCCGAGAGGGTGCGGTCCGCCGCCAGCCAGTCGCCACGGTCGAGCTCTTCAAGCGCCCGGCGGCGATCGCGGTTGGCCTGCAGCAGCGCCAGCTCCTCGGCCACCGCCGCATCGGGCGTCAGCTGGGCCAGATCAGCGGCCGAGCGCACCGGCAGGGTGAGGTGCTCGATCAGCGTCTGGCGCCGGGCCTCGCCCGGAGCATCCCAGGCCAGCCGCACGCTGGCGATCTCCTGGTTCGGCACCCAGGCCGGCAGCTGCAGCCGCAGGCCCACCGCCAGCTCCTGGCCCAGCCGCAGGGCCGGCAGCTGATGGTTGCCGTAGCTGGTGCGCGGCAGGTCGTTGAGCACGTCCGCAACCCGCGCGCCGTGCTTGGCGCGGATGCCGAGGCTCACCTGCCGGCCCACCGTGCCCGCCAGGCCGCGCAGCTCACTGGCGTAGAGATCGGCCAGCTGGGCCGGGCTCTCGATGTGGGCCAGGGTGCCGCCCCCGGCGGCGGCCATGGCGCCCATCAGGTCTTCGTCGAAGCCACTGCCCAGCCCGAAGGCGCTGGTGCTGATGCCCCGCTGGCTCAGCCCGGCCACCTGCTCGGCGATCTGGCCGCGGTGGGTGAGGCCCTGGTTCGCCTGGCCATCGGAGAGCAGCAGCACGCGGTTGATCGCCGCCGGCTCGAGCTGCTCGGCCACCTGCTGGGCCCCGGCCAGCCAGCCGTCGTGCAGGGCGGTGCAGCCGCCGCTGCGGATGGTGTTGATGGCGGCGATGAAGGGCTGGGGATCGCCGGCGGGCCGCGACGGCATCACGACCTGCACCTCGTCGTCGAAGCTCACGATCGCCAGCCGGTCGGCGGCGGTGAGCTGGCCGGCCAGGAAGCGGGCCGCCTTGCGGGCATGGCTGAGCTTGGTGCCGCTCATCGAGCCGGAGCGGTCGATCACCAGGGCCAGGTTCAGCGGCCGGCGGGGTGCGGCGGCATCGTCCGGGGGTGGCGGTGGGGTGGCCACGGTGATCACCAGATCCAGGCTGCTGGCGGCATCACCGGCCACGGCAGGCAGCAGGGGACGGAAGCGGAGGGTGGGTTGGGTCATCGGAGTGGACATGCAAGGGGCGGGAGTTGAGGGACTCGGGGCGCAGAGGGTGAGGAACGAAGAATGTGAGGGAGTCAGGTTCAGCCGTCCTCGGGGTCGAGCAGGGCGGCCAGGCGCTCGCTCAGGCGATGCAGCCACTGGCGGCGGCGCGGGCCGGCCGGCGGCAGCACCACGCCGTCGCGCAGGTGCAGCTCCACCCCCGGCATCAGCGTGAAGCGATGCCAGCGGCTGCTGGCCTCCCGGCTGACCGCCGCGGCAGCGCCCTCGGATTCACTGCGCCGGCCCACGGGAGCCCCGAGCAGCGGCAACAGCGAACGGCTCGACTCCACCGGGGTCACCGCGTCGTCAAGGTCGGAGGGCGCTGAAGGGGGCTGGCGCAGGCTGCGGAGATAGTCGAGGGCGGGCTGGCGGAAGGCCTCCCGCTCGGCCAGCTCGGGATCGGTGGCCTCCACCTCCGCGAGCTGCTGGGCGATCTCGGCGTCCGGAAGGGCGCAGAGGGGCGCGATCGCCGAGAGGCTGAGGCCGCGCCGGGCCAGGCTGCGGATCAGCAGCAGCTGCAGCAGCTGCCGCTGGCCGTAGACCGCATGCCGGCCTGTGCGGCCCGGCCGGTCGAGCAGGCCCTGGGTGGCGTAGAGGCGCACGGTGCGGGCGCTGATCTCCTCCCCCAGCCGCTCGCCCGCGGCGGCCAGCAGGGCGTCGAGGCCGTAGAGGCCATCGGCGTCGAACGCGGGAGGGGGAGAGGCAGGAACCATGCGCCTAATCATAGACGCTTGCAGTGCAGGTGTCAACGCTTTGCCGTGGGTTGCTCCAAGCATGGGGGGATCGGGCGGGCAGTCCCCGGCTCTTCATGCGAATCACCAGAGGCCTGCCCCGCGAGATCTGCGGTGCAGCCCCGTGGCCGCAGGGAGACCTCCAGGATGCGGAGGCACCTGGATGACCAGCGGCCATGGAGCTGCTTCGCCACCGCCGCCGATGGGCCGGCGCCCTGCTCGCCGGGGTGGCGCTTCAGGCCGCTCCAGCCATGGCCGGGGTGTACCAGGCCCTGTGCGCAGGCGGGCAGGAGTGCACCGTGACCATCGCCAACGGGGCGCTGAATCTTCCGGGCCAGAGCATCCCCCGCGAGCAGATCCTCTCCTGGTCGCAGGGCGGCTCGGGCAGCAAGACAGATGTGGGCCTGGGCGTGGCCACCACCGTGCTGTTCGGCATCCCGGGGTTACTGGGCTTCGGCGCCAAAACGCACGACTACAGCTTCA
Organism: Cyanobium sp. NIES-981; assembly: GCF_900088535.1. NCBI lineage: Bacteria > Bacillati > Cyanobacteriota > Cyanophyceae > Synechococcales > Prochlorococcaceae > Cyanobium > Cyanobium sp. NIES-981. Next base: position 847,293 of record NZ_LT578417.1, read on the forward strand.
CCGTGACCCATGGGGACGGCTCGGGCCACCTGCAGAACGCCGTGGTGGGCTTCCGGAACAACGTGCCGGCCAATCAGTTCATGATGGAGCTGATGGGCATGAGCGGTCTCACCCTCGGCCAGGTGAACCAGCCGCTGCAGGCCCGCCTGGACACCATCCGCCAGGAGGCGGCCGAGAAGGCCCGGCTGGGCGCGGCGGACTAGGCGCCCGGCTAACTTGGAGGAGTGGTCTTTCGCAGGAGAAGTGATTCAGCTCCAGCCAGCCGCTCCAGCATGACGACATCCACCAGATAGACCACCTCCCATCCCGATGATCGACCTCCCTCTCGCCGCCGAACTGGTGCTCGTGCTGCTGCTGGTGGCCACGCTGGATACCCAGCCGGACACCCAGACCTCACCCCCCGCAGACTTGGCTGGTTCCAAAGAACCTGAGGTGCAACCGGTGCAACCCGGTGAACCCGTGTGGAGCCCCCAGCTCGATCGTCATGCCCAGCGCATCCTGCATCTGGAACGCTGCGCCGCCCGTGGTACGGGCAATGGTGGGCGCAAGCCTTGAGGTGAATCCCCTTGGATCGCCCTAACCTCACTACCCCATCCGCCTGGCAACGCCCCGTGGCCGCACCGCTCAATGGCGCCGATCAGAAGGCCCTGTTCGACTACTGGTTTGAACGGGTGCGGAACTGAGAGCCAGGACCCGCAAGGCGTTCCGGCCCTGCCGCAACGGCAGCAGAGGCGGCTCTGGGGTCGCGGAGAACTTGCTGCAGTAGGACTTCCAGCCCCCGCCCCCCCTACCGCTGCTGGGCGGGCGACATCACCTGTATCCGCACCACAGCGGGCTGGCGGTACCTGGCGGTGTGGATAGAACTGTTCAGCCGCCGTGTGGTCGGCTGGAAGCTCGATCAGATGATGGATGCCGCTCTGGTGGTCGAGGCACTCAACTGAGCCCTCGGCCAGCGGCATGTGGAGCCCGAGCAGCTGCTGATTCACACGGATCAGGGCAGCCAGTACCGGGCCATCGACTACCAGGATCTGCTCAGTGGGAAGAAGATCGTCTGCAGGATGTCCGCCAAGGGCTGTTGTTGGGACAACGCCGTGGTAGAGAGATTCTTCTCCACCCTAAAGCTGGAACTGGAGCTCGACGACAACCGCAGGGAACTGATCAGCCCTCAGCCGCTTCGGTGGGATCTGGACTTCTGGATCGAGGGTTACTCCAGCTGCGAACGCCTTCATTCAACGACCGGCTATCTATGTCCGATCGACTACAGGCAGCAGTTCATCGCCGCTCGTACACTCACCCTTGTGTCCCCCTGATCGCTGTCCACGAAATCGAAGGAACCCCACACCCCTTGTCACTGACCAACCTGCTCAGACAGAGCACCCACCGAGCTGCAATCGTGGACGAGAACGTTTTTGGCAAGCGCACCCTCGCCTCGCGCAAGGAAACAGCCTGCCGGCTGACTGCCCTACACGGCCTCGATCCCACCAAGCCCCTGTTCCGGATGCTGCGGAGGTTTGGGGATGCGGACCCCACCTCCCGACCCCAGTTGGCGTTGCTCAGCCAACTGGCATGCGCGGGCAGCTGGGCATGGGACTTGCCACCGGCAGGTGCAGAGACGTCCACTAGCCAAGAGGAGCCATGAGACCGGTGAGCCTTAGGAGCCTGGGCAGATTGCTGTATCAATTCATTACTTCATCAGGCAAACGGCCTTTCTTAAAGGCTTCCCTAGAAGATCTGGAGGCTCTAATAGATGAGTCATCCTCCGCATCAGAAACCTTCAGGCTCCTCGGAATATTTGATGAACTTACCTACCGGATCACATCGCCAGAACGGCGAGATCGGCTCAAGACAAGAATTGCAGATCAGCTACTCCGAATTGAGAGGATCAGATTACCGATTTCGTCTGACAGGAAGAAGATTTCAGAACTAAGAGCAAACCTTCTTTCCACGTACGCAGAAAAAGCAGAAGCCGAGCGGAAAGCGAAGGAAGAGAGCGCTGCTGAGCAGTCAAGTCTCGAAGCGGAGGCAAAGGCACAGAGAGCGGCCAGGGAGGCCGCCGCCGAGAAGGCCCGACTGGAAGCCGAAGCCAAGGCTCAGCGTGAGGAGGCTGAACGGAAGGAGGCCGAACGGAAGGCCAGGGAGGCCGCCGCCGAGAAGGCCCGACTGGAAGCCGAAGCCAAGGCTCAACGTGAGGAGGCTGAACGGAAGGAGGCCGAACGGAAGGCCAGGGAGGCCGCCGCCGAGAAGGCCCGACTGGAAGCCGAAGCCAAGGCTCAGCGTGAGGAGGCTGAACGGAAGGAGGCCGAACGGAAGGCCAGGGAGGCCGCCGCCGAGAAGGCCCGACTGGAAGCCGAAGCCAAGGCTCAGCGTGAGGAGGCTGAACGGAAGGAGGCCGAACGGAAGGCCAGGGAGGCCGCCGCCGAGAAGGCCCGACTGGAAGCCGAAGCCAAGGCTCAGCGTGAGGAGGCTGAACGGAAGGAGGCCGAACGGAAGGCCAGGGAGGCCGCCGCCGAGAAGGCCCGACTGGAAGCCGAAGCCAAGGCTCAGCGTGAGGAGGCTGAACGGAAGGAGGCCGAACGGAAGGCCAGGGAGGCCGCCGCCGAGAAGGCCCGACTGGAAGCCGAGGTCTGGGTAATGCCAGATCTGGATCTCACTGCGAGCCGTCAACTCGAAGAGCGTGCCGAGGCAGATGCGAGGCCTGATGCTGCCTCAGGGAGCTTTTCCCAAACGCCTCCGAGCAAAGGGATTACGAGGAGAATGTCTCGCGAAGAAGAAAAAGAAGAGCGTCGAGAACTAGCGAGGCTAAGAAGGCTTGAGCGAGAGGGAGAAGCAGTCGAGCAGTCCGAAGACGAGCTGACAGAAGCTGACCTGGATGGGGAATTTGAACCGGCCGAACCGTTTGCGCCATACCTGAGAGGGATCCCGGAACACTGGTCTGACTGGTCAGAACAGCACTGGAATATCAAGCTCCTTGATTATTGCTTTGTTCAAAAGGCAAACGAGAATAGCAGCCAGGGGATTCCGTCAACGGAAGAAGACCTTGCCTTCGTAACGGGCGACAGAGAGGCCGATCCCGCCGCTATAGCCCAGGCCCTTGTGGACCGCGTGCGCGAGTTCTCTTTTAATCGTGGATTGTCGCCTGCGCGGCTTCTCATCAAGAGATTAGAGACATGGGACTACAAGCAACCTGGTCCGCCAAGATATTTTGCCTTCCTGTGGACGACATGCCTTATTGCTCAGGGCTTCCCATCCCCCTTTGAGAAGGGTGAGTTTCACAGACGCTATGAGCGAGATGATGTGTATGGTGCCAATGAAACTCAGTTTCTTAGCAGGAATCTCCCGGCCGCCTGGGTACGACTCTCAAAATGGCTTGATAGAGACGATATTTTTGACGCCCATGCCCACAGAAGACTAGTCTTACCAAGAACAGACCCCCGACGGTCTATTATTTCGCATTCCTGGAAGCTGTCATTTCCATGTCGCTCTGATCGCAAGAGGTTGCATGACATCCTAGGGAGAGTGGATAAGGCGCAGACTTCGCAGAAGAGCGTCGACTTGCAACTTATTTCTAGTATCAATTATCAAGGTGGCTTCACCCCTGAATTCACAGCTGCACTCAAGCAGCAGATTGATCTTTTACAGAAAGGTAGCCAACCAGAGGAATGGCTATCGGCGATCATTCGACGGGAGATTGAAGCGGGAGGATCAAGTCAAGTTCAATCAGAGCAAAAGAGACAAACCAAGGGACTAAGAGACATCCCTCCGAGGGTAGTGCTTCATCTAGACGACGAGGACTGCTATCTCGAGATGGTTGTTCCCAGTCAATCAGTTGCCATCGAGAAGGCAAGACGCCTCAGCCACAAGACATACTGCGCAATCACGCTTGAAACCAAGGAGAAAACGCCGCGAGTTATTGGCGAGCTTGATATTGATGGCAAACAAGAGGATCTGATCATCCCAGAGCTACGGGTGAAGATTGCAGAAGAAGGCGAAGAATATGTTTTAACGCTTCGGCACGAAGGCCTTGATAACGCGGTCCTTGCTGAGTGGAGATGTGAGGGCCTGATAAATAGCAAGCCTTATATCCTATTTGATTCCGAGACAAACGAAATCATCAAGGATGGAGCTTTGATTGGATGCAGCTTGTCTCTTCTGGTCAGACGTAGTTGGGATGTTGATCTTTCGGACGGCATTGTAGAAGAAACTGAGGAGCCAATAAGAGTGTCAAAACTAGGAGAATGGCGCCTTTTTCTGCTGGCAAAGACGGGCCCACCAGAGAAGCCTGGAACAATCTCTCTTGCCAATGCCCAAGGCGAGAAGTGTGATATTTGCTGGGTCAACACTGGCGCTGGCAAACCTAACAGCAAGCCAGTTCTCAAAGGATTGAGTCTCCCAGGGCAAGCCAATCGATTCGTTATGCTGGCAGAGAACCCAGAACTATGGCTTCCACCTGCAGTCACAGATGCACAGATTGAGATTGTTAAAATAGAAGATGACGAGTTTTATATGCCCATCGGATTTATTCAGGTGCCCTCTACCGAAGGCTGGCAGCAAGCAGGGGCACGAAAACTCATTGCCAGTCCAGGCCTCTATTCGGTTCGTGTATCTTATCTTGAAAACACAAGCACAAAGACGCGAAAATGGTCCAGAAATATCATGATTGCCGAACAACCCGATATCCGCATACTTAAGCCAGCATCATTGCAAGCCAAATACAGATTCAAAGATATATTGAAAGTGCTAGATATTGAGAGAGATGTTTCACCCTTGGTTTTTCAGGAGTCTCATGATTTCTGGAATGCCGATTGGCTGATAATTGGCCTGTGGCCACATGAAAAGATTCGCGTGCGCCTGGCCGGGGATGAGGAGAATTACTCACGAGTACTTTCAGCAAACAGCTCAGGCAGCTGCGAGATCCCCATTTCTGCATTCGAACCGTATCTGCTATCGAGAGAATCAGTAATTTTCTCAATTCAGAGACAGGGGTTTATCTGCCAATACCAATTGGGCGTGCTTAACGGGCCAACAATCAGAGTTGACCAACAATTAACCCAAGCCACAGCGCCATCTACTGCTACATCAACTAAAGCTCCAGCAAAAAAAAGAAGAAGTGTTGACATGCTTGAGATTGTCGTCTATGGCATGAGAAGCGAAAAGGTCCAAGACATGCTGGCCGTAGAGATTGAAGCTCTGATGGAGGATAGTTTTGGGCACTTAGAACGAAGAACGGTAGAGTACCCCGATACAAAACGTGCTCCAGGGAGACGGTTTGTTTTTCACAGAATCAGTCTTCCCAGTCTTGATAATGAAGATAAAGACAAGTTGCGTGCTGGGATGGATTCATTAGTTGGCTCAACTGCGAAAAAGTCGGGCCTTGATTTCAGAGCTGAGTGGAAGAGGGGAAGAGAATGAGGCCATCCGAAATAAAGCAGCTTATTGTCACACTCTTATCGAGTGCTCGCAAGCTCGATGATCCTAGTCACTGTCTTGGGATGACATACTGGCAGATCTGTACTCACATTGAAGCGCTTCTTCCACCAGATCAAGAAGTTGTAGGTGAAAAAGGGTTGAGGGAGCGAGTCATTGAACAGCTTGAGGCTCTTGAAAGCGAATTTGAGATCGCCTCAAGTGGTGAGAGTCGAAAGTCGTACAGAATGGGCGCCCCCAGTTTGATCATCGAGAGTGAAGCGCCACTGCGTGCTAAGTATGTTGGCGACCGAGCCTACTTCACTACAGTTGTTGAGCTCCTTGATGCTGAGTGTGATATAGATACTCGGCTGATAGAGACTGCCAAGACCGCTGGGGAATCCAGAGAAATCCTTGAAGCGAGAGGAATAGCTGTGCAAACGGAGGACATGCTGTTTCAGTTCCTTCCCGAACCCGCACTGCCAACTGAAATAGAGCTATCGATGTCAGAGCAGGCTTGTGACGAAGATATTCGGGGAGATCTGGAAGTCTATATTCCACGGCGTAAGGATTTCTTCGCAAGCCGTTGGGTCAATTCTGATGTAGCTCTTCCAAGTGAGATGAGTCAGCTTCGCCGAGCTAGAGCGAGTTCATTCCTCACTCGAAAATACGACGTAACGTATTTCTGGGAGACAGCAGCTTGCCTGTATAAGCTGAGCAAGGATCAGGCAATGCTTGCGTCGTACCGTATTGATCTTGACCGAAATGAGTCAAGACTACTTGATCTCGATAGGCCTATCCCAGCCCATATCAGAAACGAATTACCAAGCGCCTATCGTGCATTGATTGATAGATACACTGAAAGAATTCCGGACACCCAGTTTACGAGCGACAGCGGTGATAGACGCCCAAGGTATATGCAAGTCCGATTCAAGCACAAAGACTTATTCGCGAAACTGCTTGAAACAAAGCTAGGAATTAACAAGCCGCTGGCGTAAACAATATCCATCCCTTCAGCTCCCGCCACTCCACCAATGCCCCTCGACGCAGTCTCTTCAGCCACCACCACCAGGGACAGCCTGGTTGACTATCTCATTGCTGCCTACCCGATTAACGACGCTGCTCTCAGGCGCGGGTTTGAGGAGCTACTGAGGCAACCGGGGACAATTTCTCAGGATCCCTACCTGGAGGGAAACCAACCCTATGAGGCTGGAAAGACCCTTCGGGAGTTGTCGGACGAAGGTCTCCTCGATCAGAGGATGCTCCAGCTGTTCGAAGCTGACCGGCCGTTGTACGCGCATCAGGAGGCAGCCGTCGTAGCCGCTGTCAAGAATCATGCAAACATCGTTGTGGCGACAGGAACCGGCTCGGGTAAGACGGAATGCTTCCTGATCCCAATGCTGCAGCGCCTGCTCCAGGATCCTCGCCCAGGCATGCAAGCGTTGATTCTCTATCCGATGAATGCCTTGGTCAACGACCAAGTCAAAAGGCTGCGGAAGCTGTTATGCAAACAAGATCAAGGCCCAAATCTGATTCGATTTGGCTTCTATACAAGTCGTACTGAAAAAACTCATGGCAAAGCTGAGGAAGCACTGCGACGTGAGCTGATGGGAACGGACCGTGAAGAACTGCTCTCTCTCTTCGATGAATCTGAAAGGAAGAGGATAGTAGGTCTTCCCCCCGTCGAGCTTGTTGAACAAGCCGCAACGAGGGTGATGCGCGTTCAGGCCATTTCACGAGAGGAAATCTGGAGGACACCTCCCCAGATATTGATCACGAACTATTCGATGCTTGAGCATATGCTCATGCGGCCAAAAGAAAGAGGGGATATCTTCGAGTCATCCAAGCATTTCAGCATGCTGATTCTGGACGAAGCACATACCTACAGCGGTTCAACCGGGACAGAAGTGGCGATGTTGCTGCGGCGCTTCAAGCTGTCAATGGGAATTGATGCAAGTGGAAAAATACAAGCCATTGCTACCAGTGCTTCCTTAGGTGATCCACGTCAGCCGGGGATCAAGCAGAAAGTCTGCAGCTTTGCCTCGCAGCTTTTTGATGAGCCCTTCAGCGAACAGCATCTGGTCTGGGGCACCAGAGTTAGCCCAGACAAGCGCTTCGGCCTTACTTACGAAGTGGATACATGTCCCGACGAAGAGCTGTATGAACACTATGAGTCTCTTGATGTTGGATCTATCTATGAATCCGTAGAGGCTGCCTCAAAAGCTCTTAAGGAGTTTGTTCCCTCGGTGCAAATACAAACTGCGCTCAAGGAAGCTGGGGATGATGTACACGTGTTCCTTTGGCACGCTCTCGCAGGTCATCCCCATATTCGTCGCTTAATGAAGGTTCTTGGCAACGGGCCGTTGCCGTGGACCCAAGTCGCAACAAGCCCTGAGTTGTGGTCGATTCCTCGTTCACTGGACGGGGATGTGGAACCGAAGGAGCTGCCCCGTGTTTTGAAAGCACTCTCCAATCTGGTCCAGCTCGTGACCAGTGCACGGCTCAGACCTGATGAACAACCGCTTGTTCCCGTTCGCTTGCATCTTCTCTACCGAAGCATGGAGGGACTATTTGCATGTATCAATCCCCGTTGTCCAGGTGCTCCTGCAAGCGATGAAAACACCCGAAATGTCATGGGTTATGGAAGGCTGTATCTAGATCGGCGCACGCACTGCGAATCCTGCGAAGGTCCAGTCTTGGAGTTATCCTCGTGCCGAAAATGCGGTGAAGTCTATTCTCTCGCCATAAGCAAAGGCAATATTCTAGCTGAGGTGCCGCGCGCGATTGAGAACATCGAGGAGAATGAGAGCATTTTGTTTCTGACTCCCGTCCCGAGGCAACTCTTGAGCAGCGATGAAGAAACAGGTGAAGAGGATGAAGGCGATGAGGAACCCACAGCTTTGGAGAAACTCATTACCTTGAATGGCGGCTATCAGCTAAAGCCTATTCTGATCGCGGACGATAACAGCCAGTGGCAAGTAATTGAAACAGAAGCAAGGGCTTCAAAGAAGGAGAGGTTTCTGTCGGCGGACACCTTTCAGCTGTACAGGTATGTCAAACCTAAGGCTAAGCCTGATGCAGAGGGTATTGATCCATCTCCGAACTGCTGCCCGGGCTGTGGTGCCAGGAGGCTTCGGCAGAACTGGATGAGCCGTTTCACGTCGTTTACCGATGCGCCATTGTCTGTGGTCATTGACCGTTTGTTTGATCTCCTCAGCGAGACTAATCATCGTCCTGCAAGCACGACTGACGGGGAATCAGACAAGATTGAAAAGCCAGATTCGAAGATTCTCACTTTTTCAGATGGCCGCCAGGATGCGGCTTACTTTGCCTCAGACTTTCAACGCTCGCATACGGAGTTTCTGTATCGCCAGAGTATCTGGAAAGCTTTCTTAAGAGTGGCCACTGATGAATCAGCCACGATCACAGAAGTTGAGGAAGAATTAAGACAGCTACTCAGAGCGGCTTCCATCCCCCATCCCGATCGAGATCCTGAGCTTCATCATAAGAGCTATGCCAGTAATGAACTGAATCAACATCTAAGGCTGAACAGAGCGGGCAAGGACCTCGACAAACTAGCGGCAAGGAGAGCTCGCGAGGTGTTGCTCTGTGAGTTTGGTTTGCCGTCAGCGAGGAGGACATCCATGGAAGCCCTTGGGCTAGTGGCCTGTCATCTTGATGCCATACCAGATCAGCTTATCGACCAGACTTGTTCAATATTGGGTTGGGACGAGGAATGGAGTCGAAAGTGGGCCGAGGTCTTCCTTTTTGGGCTGACGGATGAGATCAGACTATTGGGTGCAGTGGATATCCAGGATGCCTCGAACTATTACAGCGAGACAGGCGGAGACGAGGCCGGTCGGCCAGGAATCTTAGGCAACAGGGGGCAGCCCCGAGTATTTCTTAAAAAGGCAAAGCTGACGAATGAAAGAGACATCATCTCATTCCAGCCAAGGAAGAATAAGGATGGACAGTGGAGCCAGGTCCAGAACAGGATTGTTCGACTAGTTGAGAAGGGTCTTGGTCATATACCCAGCGGCGAAACGATGAGTGAACTCTTTGACGCGCTTGTTGAATGTGGATTGCTTGTTATTTACCCAGGCCAAGGCTACCAATTGGCATGGAGACAAAACAGCCTCTCAGCATCAAAAGTCGATTGGTATGAATGTCCTCAATGCAAGCAAATCTTCCACAAGCCAGGACTGAGATTGTTGGAGGTCAGCCGCACTCCAAACGCCTTTCTCTGCCCAGCCCATAAATGCCAGGGGTCTTTGAGGGAGCGTAAAAATGGAAATCTGGTCAAGCAGCATTATGTTTCACTGATTCAACGTCGGCCCATCTCCTTGACAGCTGAAGAGCACACCGCTCAACTACAACCTGAAGAACTGTCAGAACGGGAAAATCGCTTTCGATCTGGCGAGATCAATCTGCTGAGTTCCTCAACGACCCTTGAGCTCGGCGTAGATATCGGCGAGCTGCAGGTTGTGGCACTTCGAAACTTTCCTCCATTCGTCAGCAATTACCAGCAGCGGGCCGGACGAGCGGGCCGTCGAGCGGATGGGTTAGCGGTCACTGTGATGTACGGTCAGCGTCGCCCTCACGATCGCTATTTCTTCGAACAGCCTCGCCACCTGATTGCCGGATCAAACAAGGTTCCTAGTCTGGATATTGGCAACTATGCCATATCCAAACGCCATGCACAGGCCGAGTTGATCGGACATTTTCTACGGTTTAGTCATCAACTAGGTACAGAAGACCTAACCGTTGGTGAATTTCTTGGACTCCCTGACTTGGATAGTCAAGAGCCGGTTGAAGTTGAAAGCAAGCAACTCTCCGCCTACTACGCCAAACTGCATCTTTGGCTTGGTGGGAACGAAGCCAAGACTTACTGCAAAAAAATTCTGGGACTTCTAGGAAGTGAGAATTCTGAGCAGGAGATTCTTATCGGCTTAAGAGAAGAAGCTGAGCGTTTTGCGGACGAGCAAGTGGCGGACTGGAACGGCCAAGTAAGAAACTATGCCGATGTCTTTTCAGAGTGGAAGGAAGTGCGTGACCGCATTGATAAACAATCAGCGATTAAGTCTGATCGTCTTAGCAAGGCTCGTAGTGCGATCATAAGCGAACTTAAAAAAATCCGTGCGCTAAAGCTTCATGATGTTCTGGCTCAGGCCAGCATTCTTCCGATCTACGGCTTCCCAATCGATGTTGTTCAGCTGCTGACGCAGCGAAACGACACATGGGTGGGAGGTATCGGAGGCCATCGTCTGCAGCGCGACCGTCGCATGGCCCTTACGGAATATGCACCAGGCCAAGACGTCGTCGTTGATGACCGCGTCCATCGGTCGGTTGCTGTCGTGCGCCCCATTGACCTAGCAATGAGATACTACTGGGTCTGTGACCAATGCAATGTATTTGTCAACAAGAGCAGTCAGGCTGATATTAAAAAGCACCTTGAAAATCAAGCCGGTGACTTGGAATGTCGTGTTTGCGGAGCTGAGGTCAAGGAAGGCAAGGCAGGTGTTGGAAGAGCCTATGTGATCCCTCGATCCTTCAGCACCAACTGGTCAGAGACTCCCAAGATTACACCGTTCAGAAAACCATTGCGGCAGCCGACCTCTCAGGTCTTCCTTGCCCAGGAACAATCGGACCAGGATCTTGATCTGACGGCTATTAAGCCGAGTAAGTTTTATAAGCTGGTAACTAGCAGGTCAGGAGTCTTCTTTTTATCCAACCAAGGACCTCGAGGTCGATCCGGTTCATTTGCAACGAGTGGCTACAGACTATGTAAATTCTGCGGCCTGGATCTGTCTTCGCAGATTAAGAGTAAATGTGGGAAGAACTCTCGTGGTAAACAGCCTTTTCAGAAGATGGAGCATTCAAATCCCATCACTGGTAAGGTTTGCACGGGCAATCCTTTACTTTTGCATCTTGCACATCAGTTTCGCAGTGACTTCTTAAAACTCCGCTTTACCGAGGAAGCGAATCTGCCTCCCCTCCTTGGCAAGTTCATGAATATCGAATCAGGAAACAGCGTTGATTCCGTTTCCCAGGATGAGGAGGCGACTGACGAGGTCGATCCCGATGGGTCCAGTTTCTGGCGCTCGCTGACCTACGCCTTGCTCGCTGCTGCTTCTGATGTCATTGATATCGATCGGTCGGAGCTTGATGGCCTGTTTCGCCCTGTAGAACATAACGTTAACGCTGCCGAGATTGTTATCTATGACAACGTGGCGTCTGGAGCCGGTCACAGCAAGAAGATTGCCGAGATGTTTGATGATGTGCTCAAGCGTACCCTTCAACTGGTCAGTTCCTGTTCGTGTGGCGCTAGCTGTTACAACTGCTTGCGTACTTATTCGAACCAGAGTTTTCACGCTGACTTGGATCGCCATCTTGTTCGTCGATACCTGGAGCCAATCGTCGGTGAGCTGAGCCCAGATCAGTTCCAACGTTCTTTCGCACGTCACTCCAGCTACTTTGATGTCGAAAAACTGCCAGAGCTTCTGACTCAGTATGTTGCAACAGCACGTCAAGGCACGGCTTTTGCACTTAGGGATCTCAAAGGCTTCCTTTCGATGAGCATGCTCGAACGGGCAATAGACTCTCATAAGGAGAATGATCAGCCAGTACTCTGTGTTCTTAATGCTCTTCCAGTCAATGAGGGGAATACTGCCAGCAAGTTCACTCGGCGCAAGCTGGCCGATTGGATCGACTCTGGCTACCTAGACCTTTATCATAATCCTGATTCTTCTTTGGAGATGTTTTGCCTTGGTCATGGATCTGCCAATGCTGTGGCAGGCCAGATGTTGACTCTCGCTGATCGAGAGCCAAGAAGTATCATCACAAGGAGTCAGCAGGGAGTTGGTGATGCATACCTGAAGATCCAGTCTCTGGCAGAATCAAGCAAGCAAGTATCTTCCTCACAGCTGGAGGATCCTGGAACCAGGGTCTTCCGCTTTAAGCCCACCAGCTATTCCTACGGCATTGATGATCTTCGTACCATGATGGGCTTGTCGGACGTCTTAAAAGATAAAGTGCTGGCATCAGCGGATTACTCTGATCGCTATTTCGAAAATCAGAGAGGGCATTATGCACTAATGCTTGTGGAGCTACTAGATGGGCCCTGGCTCAAGAAGGAAAGTCAGATCACTATCCATACCAACCAGTTAAGAGAAGAGTTTCTCGGTGGCAACGACCTCTCGCGGCAAGAAGCAATTAAGCTTCAGCTTAGAGATTATCCGAACTTCCGCTTGCGTTGGCGTAACTACAACATGCCAGGTCCAAAGCTTGAGCATGCACGCACGTTGAAGATTGTATGTGCTGATCGTTCATCTTATCTCGTCACGTTCGACAAAGGGCTTGACTTTGTCAAGCGCACATGGGGCAAGAATGAATTCGAAGTGACAGAGAAAACCTACGTGATGATCGAGCCTGGATAGGAATCATACAAATCCCATCCGGTAGTGGTGGGTTCCTGCCCCCACCCCGACTTCATCAACCCCGCTCACTTATCGGGTTGACAACTGTCGCGCAGGTTTCGCAGGCTGCGTCTATCGCCGGCTCTACATGACGTGACCCCCTTTATCGGTCCAGTCCTTATGAGAGTGGGTGGTCATGGTCATGCTGCAGCTCCTTGTTGAGCTGCCTCCAGGGGCGTACGCCCCTGGAGGGCCGAATGCGGCCTGAGTGAGTTGTACTCCCATCGCCAGCGATCGGCCAGGATCTGCGCCTCCGGGGCTGTAGTGAACAGCTCGGTGTTGAGGAATTCATCGCGGAAGCGGCCGTTGAAGGATTCTGCGAATCCGTTCTCCCATGGGGATCCCGGCGCGATGTAGGCCGTGCTGGTGGCGCTGCTGGCCTCGCACCAGTCCCGTAGGGCCTGCGCAATGAACTCCGGGCCGTTGTCCGATCGGATGAACGCCGGTGCTGGGTAGAGGCTGGTGAGTTCCTCCAGCACGGCCACCACGTCTTTGGCCTTGCAGCGCCTGCCCACCCGGATCGCCAGGCAGAGGCGGCTGTGCTCGTCGATCACGTTCAGGAACTTGAGTCTGCGGCTGTCCGGCGACAATCTGGTTGAGGGGTCGCGCCGATCTGGTTGACCGCTTCTGAGGGGGTCTGCTGAATCCGGTTGCCATGCGCAGGGCACCGGGCCATGCCTGCTCCCCTCACCGCTCAACAGATTGCGCTGTACATGGGGCCTCCTGAGAAAAGCCACATCCACTGCAGCGCAATGGATGTGAGCAGTTTTCTCGGCTAAAATGTACGAGATTGGGCTCGTTTGCGCCCAAAAGCCGCCCAGAGTTTTCCACATGTACCGACGTGAGCATCGTGATCAGCTCTCGTTCGAGGACTTCTTCCTGCCGTTTGGAGGAAAGCTCTCTGGTGACAATCGCTGGATCAAGCTGGCTGAGCTGATCCCATGGGATGAGCTGGAAGGTGACTATGCAGCTCAGTTCTGCAAGGGCTTTGGCGCCCCGGCAAAGCCATTTCGCATGGCACTGGGCGCCCTGATCATCAAGGCCCGCATGGGGCTGACTGATGAAGAACTGGTTGAGCAAATCAAAGAGAACCCCTATCTCCAGTTCTTCATCGGCCTGGAGGCATTTCAGTACTCGGCTCCGTTTGACCCATCAATGATGGTGTACTTCCGGAAGCGGCTGCCAGATTCGGTCGTGAATGACTGCAATGAACGAATCGTGCGTCACGGTCTGAACGTGATCCGTTCGTCTGCAGTTGATGAGCACGACAGCAGCGATGGAGGCGGAGCCGGGAGCGCAGCTGATCAGAAGATTGAATCCAAAACGCCACGGCCAAATCAGGGGTCACTGCTGATTGATGCGACATGCGTTCCGGCAGATATTCGGCATCCAACGGATCTCTCGCTGCTCAATGAAGGCCGAGAGCTCACCGAGACTCTGATCGATGCCATGTATTCGCAGGTCAGAGAGTCCTTTGGTCACAAACCACGAACGCATCGGAAGCAGGCCAGGCAGCAGTTCCTCGCCGTGGCCAAGAAAAAACGCCCTCGGTTTCTCAAGATCCGCAAAGCGATCAAGCAACAGCTTGGGCATCTCAAGCGCAACCTTGCCAACATTGACGCCCTGACAGCCTGTGGCGCAAGCCTTCTGGCGGCTGGGCGGCATGCCTATCAGAAGCTGTTGGTTGTCAGTGAGCTGGTCCGCCAGCAGAACATTCTCTATCGCTCAGACACCAGAAGTATTCCCGCTCGCATCGTCAGCCTCTGTCAAGCGCACATCAGGCCAATTGTTCGCGGCAAGGCGAGGTGCAATGTTGAGTTCGGCGCCAAGATCTCACTTTCTGTCACCGATGAAGGATTTGCTTTCCTGGATCGGCTGAGCTTTGACCCCTACAACGAAGGGGAAGATCTGAAAGTTCAGGCCCAAGCCTATCGTCGTCGATACGGCTGCTATCCGGAGGTGATCTGCGCTGATCAGATCTACCGCACAAGATCAAATCGGGCATTCTGCCAGCGTCACGGCATTCGGCTGAGTGGGCCTCGTCTTGGTCGCCCGAAGAATGATCCGGAGTTGGTGGCAGCCGAGAGGCGGCAGTTCGTTGATGATCAAAGGCGGCGCAATGCTGTTGAAGGCAAGATCGGTCAAGGCAAGCGTCGCTATGGATTGGGATTGATCCGAGAGAAACTGCCGGCAACACAGGGTTCATCCATCGCGATGAATGTCCTGGTCATGAACCTCCAGAAGCTCCTGGAGCTTCTTTGTCTCTATTTTGTGCTCTGCTGGCAACTCTTGGTCTCCGCCGCACGGGCTCTGAGCTCCAGCAGCAGAGAGCTGAGTTGTCAGCTCAGCGGGGCCTGAGGATCACTCAGAGGTCGCCCGGGCAGGCTCATTGTGGTGCGCATTGCCCGCGGCTCACTTTCTCAGGAGGCCCTACATGTCCAAACGACGAGCCGGCAGCCGCCAGGAGGTGGCTGCCGCAGCGGCGGGCATCTCGGTGAGCAGTGCCCACCGCATTGATGCAGGCCGCCTCCAACCCAAAGCCGCCAAGCCCCGCACCAGGCGCCGACCCGATCCATTGGCGGAGGTCTGGGAACCACTCTTACTGCCGCTGCTGGAGCGCCATCCAGCGCTCACGCCCACCACCCTGCTGGAGCACCTGCAGGAGCAAAAGCCTGATCAGGACTGGAGTTCGGTGAAACGCACCCTGCAGCGGCGGGTACAGCAGTGGAAGGCACTGCATGGCCCGGCGCCGGAGGTGATGTTCCCGCTGGCCTACCAGCCCGGCGAGATCGGCTTCTGCGACTTCACCCGGGTGAAACGGGTGGCGATCACCCTGCGCGGACAACCGTTCCCCCACCTTCTCTTTCACTACCGCCTGGCCTGGAGCGGCTGGGCCTACGGGCAGATCGTCCACGGCGGAGAGAGTTTCGTGGCCCTCTCCGAGGGTCTGCAGAACGCCCTGGCCGCCTGCGGTGGGGTGCCCAGAGAGCTGCGCACCGATCGGCTCTCGGCCGCCAGCCGCAACCGGGATGGCAGCTACGCCCTCGACATCACCCCCCGCTACCAGGCCCTGTGTGCCCACTACGGCCTGTCCCCCAGCCGCAACAACCGGGGTGTGGCCCACGAGAACGGCATCGTCGAGGGACCCAACGGCCATGTGAAACGGCGGCTGGAGCAGAAGCTGATCCTGCGCGGCAGCTGTGATTTCGAGGAGCCGGCCGAATACGGCGAGCTTCTCGCTGAGGTGTTCAGCGCCCTCAACGCCCCCCGGCAACGGCGCTACGAGCAGGAGCTGGAGCATCTGGCCCCTCTGCCGGCGTTCCGCTTTGCCGACTACGAGCGGCTCACGGTGCGGGTGCGGAGCACCAGCACGATCGAGGTGAGGCAGGTGATCTACTCGGTGCCGCCCACCCTGATCGGCCGTCAGGTCACGGTGCGGCTGCACCACGACCGGCTGGTGGTGTTCCTGGGCAGCGGCTGGGTCTGCCAGCTCCCGCGCGCCTATGGCGCCGCAGGTGAGAAGCGGGCCTGGTGCATCGATCTGGAGCACCTGATCGATGGCCTGCGGGCCAAGCCCCGGGCCCTGCTCCATTGCCGCTACCAGCGCCACCTGTTCCCGGATCAGCGCTGGTGGGAGTTCTGGCAGCAGTTGCTGGCCGGCGGTGAGCGTGACGGTGCGGCCCGGCTGATGGCGGAGGCCCTGTATGTGGCGGTGCGGGTGGCCTCGTTTGAGTTGGTGCTCGCCTTCCTGGAGCAGGCCCAGCGCCGCCAGTCCCTGTCCCTCTCGGCTCTGCAGCAGCGCTTTCGCGTGCCGCCCCGCTGCCCGAGCCTCCCCGATCCCGTCATTCCCCAACACCTGCTGGCCTCCTATGACCACCTCGTCCCCGCTGCCGCGCTCACAGGCGGTGGAAGCGGCCCTGCCGCTGCTGCTCAAACAACTCAAGCTGGCGCGGTTTCGCAGCCACTGGCAGCCGCTGGCCGAGCAGGCTGAGGCCCAGGGCTGGAGCCCGGGCCAGTTCCTCTACGCCCTCTGCGAGCAGGAGCTGGAACAGCGGCAGACCGCCCGTCAGCAGCGGCTGCTGCGCGGTGCCCATCTCCCCTGGCAGAAGGGCCTCGACGGCTTTGACCACCAGCACCTCGATCCCCGCCAGTGGCAGGAGCTCCAGAGCCTGGCGCGGCAGACCACCTGGCTGCTGCAGGCGGAAAACCTGCTGCTGTTCGGTCCCAGCGGGGTGGGCAAGACCCACCTGGCCATTGCCATCACGATGGCGATGGTGGCGCAGGACCAGGTCTGCCGCTTCTTCCCCGCCACCACGCTGGTGCAGCTGCTGCAGAAGGCCAAGGCGGCCTACGACCTGCCGGCGATGCTGCAGAAGCTCGATCGCTACGCCCTGCTGGTGATCGACGACATCTCCTACGTGCGGCGCAGCGAGCTGGAGACCTCGGTGCTGTTCGAGCTGATCTGCCACCGCTACGAGCGCAAATCACTGCTGGTGACCAGCAACCAGCCCTTCCGCGAGTGGGACGACATCTTCCCCAGCGGCTCCATGACCGTGGCAGCGGTGGACCGGCTGGTGCACCACTGCCACATCATCGGCATCAAGGGCGAGAGCTACCGGCAGAAGGCAGCTGCTGCAAGGGTTTCCAGCGATTCCAGCGACCCGCCAACGTAATTGACGCGGGCGTCAGCACCGGCACGATCACCGGCATCAGCGGCCCAGACGTCCAAGACCAGGGCGGCGACGCGACAACTGGCCCACCTGTCGAGGCAATCTCCCCGCGCAACCAACCAGATTGACGCGCCGCGACATGCCTGGTCACGATCCAGTCCTCATCGGCAGTTCAGGCCTGCAGCAGGGGCAAAACCGGTGCCGCTCACCGGTCAACCTGATTGACGCCACCCTTCAACCTGATTGACACGGGACAGCGGCCATCAGCTGTGGCATCGAACTGGAAGTCCATGGCCCACACCTGGTGGGGATGCTCAGCCCGGTGACGCCGCACCGAGCCGTCAGCGGGCCGTGCCCGCTTTCGCTTTCTGGGTGTCGGCCGCTGCAGGCCTTCCTCCCGCCAGAGTCGTTGCACGCGCTTGTGATTGATGGTCCAGCCCTCCCGCCTGAGCAGCCGGTAGGCCATCCGGCGGCCCCAGCGGATGTGCTCCGCTGCGATTTCGCGGAGGCGATGGCGGAGCTTGGCCTCTTCAATGCCGACAACCTTGCCGGGATTTCGTTGGGTGCTCCGGTGCTGCCCCACAACACGGCAGGCCAGGCGTTCAGAGGCCCGGTAACGCTCACGCAGAACCGCGACGGCTCTGCGACGGCGTTCCGGGCTCAGAAGTTTCCCTCGGCGAGATCCTTGAGCATCGCCTTTTCCAGCTCGGCTTCTGCCAACAGCTTCTACTCCTGCGGAGAAGCCTTCGGCTAGAGCCGGGCGTTCTCCTTCTCCAGCTGCGTCAGCCGGCGGGCCTCCTCGGCCTGCATCCCGCCGTACTGCTGCTTCCAGCGGTGATAGGTCGGCTGTGTCACCTCGATGACGCGGCAGACATCGGCGACGGTCTTGCCCTGGGCGATCAGCTGTTCGGCGGTCTTGAGCTTGCGGATGATCTGCTCCGCTGTGTGCCTGGTGCGTTTCATGCTGGAGTCCCCGGCCCAGTCTGGCCGGCTGATGACTCTCATTCACCCTGGACCGGTTTCCGGGGTCCACGTCATACACATCACCCAGGTGAGCCCCTGACCGATGCCAATGAAACCGGGGACGCCTCTCCTTAATCCCGTGAGACTCTTACACTTGACACAACTGCCAATCTCTCACTATTGCTTGCGTATCCTTGCGCAGGACAGCAAAAGGCAAAAACAATATAAACCTAGTAGCAAGAGGATATTCAGGCTTGACGGCTACCCTGATAGCGGTACATTGCGAGCCACGCGTCCATTGCGGCATCGTGATAGTCAGAATCACTAATTGAATCCTTGAAATTCACGTAATCAATTGCTTGCACCTGTTCCAGGCAGGCCTGTGCCACTCGAGCACGCGGCAGCCATGCACGGAACGAATAATCAGCCCCTTCAACACTAAAGACCTCAGCCTCTGGAAAGACACGCTCGATATGGCCCTCTCTACGGGCTCGAACAAGCAAGCGATCATTGGTCGGTTCTGCTTTGTCAGCGACAATGGAGAGAAATGCGTCGGAAAAAAAGAGCCACACAGATCTTGCAAGGCGATGGGATGAAAGTGCCGTCAGCCAAGCACTACAATACCCCAGCACTCTAGTAATTGCAACTGGGTAGCGTATCCGTTATAGTCGGGCAAGACTGAAGATCGGACTTATGCCCTGCCTTTCTGATCGGTGGTATGTTGGCCTTACTCCAAAAACTCCTGAATACATCGAGGCCGAGAGACACGTACAGGGCATGCTCGATGCTTTCCTTCACGTAATTGAGTACTATTGTAAGGCCTGCGAACGAAGTTTCCCGGCCAGCTACGTAGGAGGTGTGGATAGTTTTGAGCAGTTAAATGACAAAGACAAGGCCTTAATTTGCTTTATCCATCACCATTTGCTCTGTGACGGCATCAGGGCCAATGAAATGCATGACATTCTCTCTTTGGCAGAGATGCATTCGGAACGATTCTCAGATGCCTTGCCCACTCTCCGTGCGTGTCTTAATCTGCCAAGGATGCGTGTAAGCATAAAGAGATACATGCTTGGTGATCATCACTTCCAATGACCGCTAAAGGATTAATCACTTCTTTCCAAGGCAACATTGGCAAAGACAGGCTGAGATGTTATTTTGACAGGCGTAATATATGCATTCACATGCACGCCAGCTCGGGTGGCGGCGAGCATGGATGGTGTTATCTCCTTGCCTTTGCCCTCGCGAGGCGACATCTGTTGCATTTCCCCACCAGCCGCAACTAGCAGCTGGTGCGCATTACCGATGCTGTCAGTTCAGTTGTTCGGCGCAGCGGCATCAGCGACGGCCTGGTGCCTTTCTACGCCCATGGCGCTACAGCCGCAGTGATGATCCAGGAGGACTGGGACGACAGTGTGCATGGGGACGTGATCCACTTCCTCAGCCAGCAAACTCCCAAGGGCATGTGAAAGCATGACGCCCAGGGCGGTAATGTTGATGCCCACCTCAAGGCAGGACTGCTGCCATCAGAGATGATTCCGCTGACCGGTCGTCAACTGGGCATGTCGCACTGGCGGAACATCTTCTTGTGCGAGTTCGACGGTCCCCGCCAGCTGCGCTCATTGTGGTGACGATGCTGGCTAATCCCTGAGCCCGATGCTCTGACCGGAAGCCTGGGGCCGACGGATGTGGCGTGTTCCCTGTGAACTGGTGGAAAGCTTGCGCAGACTGGGATCAGGGGGCAACCCGGCTGCAGCAGCTGCGGCGGGACTTGCTCCAGCAGTTGGCCGATCTGAACGTGGCCGCCGTGGCTGAAGCGGCGGCCTTGCAGATCGATCAGGCGTCGCAGCGGGAGTGGTGGCTGTTGGAGCAACTGGCGAACCAGACGATCCGCAGCTGGCGGGTACAGGGATTCGCCGAAGGGCGGCTGGCACTGCTGGAGCGGCATGGGCTGGTGCGGGGTGACCAGCTCTACTGCCGGATTGAGCGCATCGCCGACCTCCCTGGTATCGGCCGGGGGCTGCAGCACAACCTGCGCCGCCAGCTCAAGGCCGTGGTGCGCCAGCTGGAGCAGGAGCCGCCGCCGTGCCCACCGGAACCGTCAGCCCGCCATGAGCCCTTGGCGCAGCAGCAACTGGAGGTGCTGGCGCAGCGCTGGCAGGCCCTGAGTGACGACACTGCTCGGCTGAGGGGCCAGATGGAGGCCCGTCGCCGCGAACTTGAGCAGCAACAGCAGCAGCTTGACGCCCACTTCTGAAGGGCGACGCCTCGCACCTTGATTCGGGGTTGCGCTGGTCTATCGCACGAAGAAGCAGCGCTCGAGCGGCATCGCCGCGAAGCTACGGGCATCGCGAAAGACAAGCCATGACCCAGCCCAATCAGCCGCGCCGTCCCCTCGGCCGCTACCGCTTCCAAGGCGGTCAGCCCCTGGATCCCGAGACCGGCGTTCATCCCGAGATGGTTGCTGAGCACTCCGCTGGGCCGTTGGCTGCCGGCATCCCCAACACCCCCCAGCAACTGATCGCCATGCAGAACAGGCAGACCCGCCCCGAGAAGCCCGAGCGCGAGCAGAACCCCAAGCTGAAGCAGGTGCTGGATCTGATCGGCACGCTGGAAACCAGCGCCGCTGAGGATCAACAGATCGCCCTGATCCTGGTGCGTCGACTGGAGGACTTCCACGACGGCGTGGTGAAGGAGATGCAGGATGACGCCGATGCAAAGCACAGCCAGATCGTGGCCTGGGCCATCGATGCCGACCGGCTAATGCGGGCCCGGCTGCTGTTGGAGAGCGTGGATCTCGACTGATCCCTTCCCAACGCCAATCCCATCACCATCCACCCCGTCATCACCGCCTCGATGCCCGCCAGCCGCGACCGCCTGATCACCCCCTCCCAGCTCGCCCTGTTCAGCCGCAGCCCCGTAATCGGCGCCTGGTGGGAGGAGGTGCACGCCACCGATCCCGAGCGGGCGCCGCGTCCCAAGGCGAAGGCCCTCGATGACCTGCTCAAAGTCGCCGGTCTGAAGCATGAGGAGGTGCTGATCGCCCTGCTGGAGGAGCGCGGCAAGACGGTCGCCAAGCTGCGGGGCCAACAGGACGACTCCGACTACGCGGCCACCCTGGCGGCCATGCGGTCAGGGGCCGATTACATCTGGCAGGCTTCGCTGCGCAACGGCGAGATGCGTGGCTCGGCGGATCTGCTGGAGCGGATCGAGCAACCCTCGGCGCTGGGGGCCTGGAGCTACATCCCGATCGAGTGCAAGCTCTCCAGCCATCCCAAGCCGATCTACTTGGTGCAGGCCTGCGCCTACTGCGAGCTGCTCACGCCGATCCTGGGGTCGCGGCCGGAGCAGTTCAGGCTCTACCTGGGGGGCAAGAAGGGCGGCGAGCTGTTCCGCACCTACGCCAGCCAGGAGTTCTGGAGCTGGTATGAGCAGCTGCGCCAGCGCTACCGCGATTTCCGCGCCGGCTTCGATCCCAGCTTGGAACCGGAGGATGCCCCCGGCGATCACGGCCTGTGGGAGCCGTTCATCCAGGAGCGCTTGGAGCGCAAGCGCGACCTGATCCTGGTGGCCGGGATGCGCCAGAGCCAGCGCGACAAACTGCGCGCCGCCGGCCTCACCACCATCGACGCCCTGGCGGCCTCAGCCGACGGTGAGCCGGTGCCCGGCCTGGATGCGGCGGTACTGCAGCGGCTGCGCGATCAGGCCCGCATCCAGATCGCCAGCGAAACCCGCAGCGATGGCCGGCCGGCGTTCCAGGTGCGGCCGCGGGAGCAGCAGGCCCGCGGCCTGGCGATGCTGCCGGCACCGGATGCCGGCGACATCTGGTTCGACATGGAGGGCTACCCGGATCCGATCACGGGCGAGAAGCTCGAATACCTGTTCGGTGCCTGCTACCGCAACGCCGCTGGGGAGCTGGCGTTCCAGGGCTGGTGGGCCCACACCCCCGCCGAGGAGAAACGGGCGTTCGACAAGTTCGTGGCCTGGGTGGAGGAGCGCCGCCAGCGGTACCCCGATCTGCACGTTTACCACTACGCCAGCTACGAGAAAACGGCGCTCGGCAACCTGGCCTCGCGCCACCAGATCCACCAGGCCCGGATCGATCAGTGGCTGCGCGAGGAGCTGCTGGTGGACCTCTATCCGATCGTGCGCAACGGCCTGCTGGTGGGCGCACCCAGCTATTCGATCAAGAAGGTGGAACGCCTCTACGACGAGGGCCACAGCGGCGAGGTGGAGAGCGCGGCCGATTCGGTGGTGCAGTACGCCGAATGGCGCAAGTCCGGCGAGCCAGGGGTGCCAGGGAAGGCCCCCGGCCGGAGCCCGCTGCTGCAGGCGCTGCAGGACTACAACGAAAAGGACTGCCAGGTGACCGAAGGCCTGCACCGCTTCCTGCTGGGGCTGCCGGAGCTGAGGCAGATTCCCTTCCGGGCCAACCGGTGGGGCTCAACCGCGAGGGAGAACAACGGGGAGGACGCCGACGTCCAGACCCAGGCCTTCGAAAGGGATCTCGAGGTGGCGGCCCGCGAGTTGCAGGGCGAGCTGCCGGACCTTCTCGAGGATGAAGAAGCCATGGGGCCGCGGGGTCTGAGCTGGCGCGTGCAGCGGCTGCTGGGCCAGCTGATCAACTTCCACGAGCGCGAAGGAAAGGTGGAGTGGTGGGAGTTCTTCCACCGCCTGCAGATGACACCCGACGAGCGGGAGAACGACAGCGAGGTGATCGCCGGGGCGCGGCTGGAGGGCAAGGGCCCCATCAAGAGCTCACTGGGTTTCCACTACCGGTTCGATGCCGACCAGCCGCTGAAGCTGGCCGCCAAGGAGGGCCGCCATCCCATCTTTGCGGTGATCCCTCTGGTTCGCGACGGCGAGCATCTCCAGCCGCTGGAGCCGCTGGCGCTGGCTGATGGCAAGACCTGGAGCGCTGCAGGCTTGCTCGACGACACCAGGATCGATCAGGTCAGCCTGAAGGCGTCACCAACTTCGCTGGCCAGGATCGTCAACCTGCCCGGAGGCCAGCTGCCCGATCAGGCCGATCTGGTGCTGATGCCGAAACTGATCTACCGCACAATGCTCAAGGATCTGGTGCGCCTGGCCCAGGGCTGGGTGTTCGAGCGCCAGCCCCTGCCGCCGGCCCTGCTGCAGTTGCTGGAGCGGCGATCCGTGCCCGAGCTGGTGGCCCTCAATGAACGGGTGCGGCAGAACCCGGCCAGCACCGCGGCTGAACTCAGCGCCTTCCTCCAGCAGGCCGATGGCGTGGGTGTGTCCCTGCAGGGGCCGCCCGGCACCGGAAAAACCACGGTGACCGGTGCCGTCATCGCCCAGCTGGTGGCCGCAGGGCAGCGCGTTGCCGTGAGCTCGAACAGCAATGCCGCCATCAACAACGTGCTGAAGAAGGTTCAAGGCGAGCTGGACAGCCGCGGCTCCTCCGCGCTGGTGGTGAAGGCGGCCAGCAGCTCCAGTGAGAAGAGCGATGTGAAGGCCCTGGCTGGAACCCGTGTTCAAGCCCTCAAGGCCAAGGATCTGCCCGGGAGTCCCGATGTGCTCGGCGCCACGATCTACACCCTGGTGAAGGAGGCCTACGACGGCGCCCCCTTCGATCTGCTCGTGATCGATGAAGCCGGCCAGGTGTCGCTCAGCCACCTGCTCTACATGAGCCGCGTGGCGCGCAACATCCTGCTGGTGGGCGACCAGCAGCAGCTCTCCCAGCCCAACCGGGCCGCCCACCCGGGCGAGAGCGGCTTGTCGTGCCTCGATTACGTGATGCAGGAGCACGCCGTGGTGCCGCCCGATCGGGGCGTGTTCCTGGCCACCAGCTGGCGCATGCCGCCATCGCTCACCGCCGTGGTGTCGGAACTGTTCTATGCGGGCCAGCTGCAGGCATCCCCGGCCAACACGGCCAACCGGGTGCTCTGGAAGGGGCCGCAGCAGGGTCTGGTGTTCGAGCCGGTGGCCCACAGCGGCAACAGCACCCTCAGCGATGAAGAGGTGGACCACATCGCCGCCCTGGTGGAACAGCTGCTGGGCAGGCCCTACCAGAGAGCCAGGTTGGTGAACGGCCAGATGGAAACCTGCGACGGCGTTCTCAGCGGCGAGGACATCCTGGTCACTGCCCCCTACAACCTGCAGGTGAACCGCCTGCAGCGGCGCCTGGGCAGCAAGGCACGGGTGGGCACTGTGGACAGGTTCCAGGGCCAGGAGGCGCCCGTGGCGATCCACTCGCTCACCGCCAGCGATGGCGACGCCGCCCCAAGGGGCATCGACTTCCTGCTGGATCCCAACCGCCTCAATGTGGCGATTAGCCGCGCCCGGTGTCTCTCGATCGTGGTGGGATCCCCCGAGCTGACCACCGGCATCAGCAGCAGCATCCAGAACGTGCAGCGGCTCAGCCGGTTGTGTCGGTTGATCGGCTAGGTCGACGCCACGCTTCGGAATCGACTGATTCCGCTGTCATTCGCACGTAGATCTTCAGAACCCGCGCTCCAGCTGCGTACGTTCAGAGCCTCGCCCACAGCACTCCCCATTCAGACTCCATACCCACCCGATGCTCCGCTTCCTCCACACCGCCGACTGGCAGATCGGCAAGCCCTATGCCCGGGTCGCCGATGGCGACAAGCGCGCCCAGCTGCGCCGCGAGCGTCTGGACGCCATCCGCCGGCTGGGCGCCGTGGCCCGTGAGCAGGGCGCCGCCTTCATCCTGGTGGCGGGGGATCTGTTCGATTCCCACCAGCCCACCCGCGCCGACGTGTCGGCGGCCTGCAGCGCCATCGGTGCCCTGGAGCTGCCGGTGCTGGTGATCCCCGGCAACCACGATCACGGCGGTCCGGGCAGCCTCTGGCAGGAGGGCTACTTCCGCGAAGAACGGCAGCAGCTGGCACCCAACCTCCACGTGCTCCTGGAGCGGCACCCCTTTGAGCTGAGCGCCATCGGCCTGCCCACCGGTGTGGTGCTGCCCTGCCCGCTGCTGCGCAAGGCGGAGTCGGTGGATCCCACCGCCTGGCTGCGCAACCTCGACCTCTCCCCCTGGTCTGAGGCGCCTCGCCTCGTGCTCGCCCATGGCTCCATTCAGGGCTTCGGCAGCGAGGACAGCGGCGACACCGACGACGAGAACCCGCCGGTGCCCACCAACCGCATCGACCTGGCGGCCCTGCCCGCCGGGGAGATCGACTACGTCGCCCTGGGCGACTGGCACGGCCTCAAGCAGGTGGGGCCCCGCGCCTGGTACGCCGGCTGCCACGAGATGGACCGCTTCCCCCGCGCCGCCGACTACCGCTCCGGCCAGGTGCTGGTGGTGCAGGTGGAGCGGAGCGCCATGCCGGAGGTGTTCCCGGTGGCCACCGGCGGCATCCGCTGGCACCAGATCGCGCATCGCTTCTCCAGCGACGACGACCTGGACCGCCTGGAGCAGCGCATCCGCGATGCGATTGGCCCCCGCAGCAACGAGGATCTGCTGCTGCTCGAGCTCGAGGGCAGCCTCAGCCTGGCCGCCGCCAGCCGGCTGCAGGATCTGCTGCAGCGCCTCGAGGCCCGCCTGCTGCGCCTCAAGCTGCGCGATCGCACCAGCGTGGCCCCCGATCCGGCCGAGCTGCGGCAGCTCACCGAGCGGGCGGGGGATCCCCTGGTGGCCCGGGTGGCGCAGCGGCTGCAGCAGATGGCAGAAGCCGGGGAGGAGGAAGGAGAACTGGCCCGCATGGCCCTGCGGGAGCTGCACCGCGCCTGTGTGAACGCCTGAAGTCCAAACCCACGCCGACCTGACTGCCCCCCGCCACCGAGCTCCCCATGCGACTGCACTCCGCCCGCCTGCGCGACTACCGCCTCCACCGCGATCTGGCGGTGAGCTTCGATCCAGGCCTCACGGTGATCGCCGGCCCCAACCAGTCCGGCAAGAGCACTCTGGCCGAGGCCCTGCACCGCGCCCTGTTCCTGCCTGCCAAGACCGGCGGCGCGCTGCTCGAGGGCATTCGCACCGATCCGTTCATGGCCGACCCCGACGTGGAGCTGGTGTTCGAGAGCGGCGGCGAAGCCTGGACGCTGCGCAAGCGCTTCGCCGGCACCCGCGGCAGCGTGTCGCTGCAGGACAGCCGCGGCCGCAGCCTCCAGGGCGATGCCGCCGAGGAGCGGCTGGCCGAGCTGCTCGGCACCGCCGCCGTAGCCCGCAACCGGGGCGCCGCCGATCAGCTCAGGGAGCGCTGGGGGCACCTGTGGGTATGGCAGGGGTCCTCCAGCACCAACCCGCTGGAGCTCTCCACCGACGCCTACGACCACGACCGGCTGGTGGAACGGCTGCAGGCCGGCGCCGGCATCGGGGTGCAATCGGCCCTGGATCAGGCCGTGCGCGATTCGATCCAGCAGCGCTGGGAGGAGGTGTACACCGCCGGTGGCGCCAGCCGCGCCCCCCAGGTGCGCAAGGCCTCCGCCCTGGCCGCAGCCCGGAGGGCCGCCATCGAAGCCCAGGACGATCTGGAGGCCGTGAAGGAGCTGATCGCTGACCAGGAGCGCGATCAGAACGCCTACGAAACCGCCGCGGCCACCCTGGCCCGCATCGCCGACGAGCTGCCCGGGCGGCAGCAGCAGAGAGCGGCCCTCAGGGCTGGGTTGGAGCGCTGCCGGGAGCTGCAGGGGCAGATCGACAAGGAGCAGCCGGCGCTCGCGGCGGTGGCAGCGGAGCTGCACCAGCCACTCGAGGACCAGCGCCAGCTCAAGCAGCTGCTGACACAGGCCCAGGAGCTCGAGGCTGCCCAGGGCCCCCAGAGCCAGGAGCTCGGGCAACTCCAGGGCCGCCAGCCCGAGCTGATCGCCGCCCGCGATCAGGGCCGCGCCCAGCTCGAGACGCTGCAGCAGGCCCGCGCCAGCAGCCAGCGGGCGGCCCAGGCGATCGAGCAGCGGCTGAACCGGGTGCGCCTGCTGGTGCGGCTCCAGGGCCTGCGGGGCCAGCTGGCGGCCGCCGAGCAGCTGCAGGGCCGCTTGGAGCAGCTGGAGCGCGACATCGCCCTGCTGCCGCCCATGGATGCCAACGCGGTGGAGCAGCTGCGCCGGCTGCAGCAGCGCCAGAGCACCGCCCAGACGCGCCTGGAGGCAATGGCGGCCGGCATCGAACTGGTGCGCGCTGACCCCGCCCAGCCGGTGCTGCTCGATGGGGAGCCGCTGGCCACCGGCGAGCGCCGCCTGCTGTCCGAGCCCGGGGTGGTGCGGGTGGGCGACGGCGTGGAGCTGCGGCTGCTGCCAGGGGGCGGCGGCTCGATCGAAACCGCCCGGGAGGAGCTGAACACGGCGCGGGCAGCTCTTGCCAGCGAGCTGGCGCGCTGGAAGCTGGCCACCGTGGAGGAGGCGGCCACGGCCGAGCGGCGCCGCAGCGACCTGGTGGCGGAACGGGAACGGCTGCTGGAACAGCGCGGTCCCCAGGATCAGGCCGCCCTCCAGCAGCAGCTGCAGGCCCTGCAGGAGCAGCTCGAGGCCCTGCCCGCTGAGCCCCTGGACGACGAGGCCGTGGCGCTGGATGCCTCCGCCCACCTCGCCCAACTCAGCGAGGAGCTGCAGACGGCTCGCCAGCAGCGCGACGCTGCGGAGAGGGAAGAAAATGGGCAGCGCTCCGCATTGCAGCGGGCGGAGCAGGCGGTGGACGAGCTGAAGGCTGCGATCGAGCAGCTGGAGCAGGCGCTCAAGGCCGGACGCGAGCAGCTGCTGGAGGCCCGCACCCGCATCGACACCATCCTGAAGCGCTGCGGCTCCGCCGAGGCGCTGGAGCTGAGGATCGGAGAGCTGAGCCATCGCAAGGCTGAGCTCGAGGCCCACCTGGCTGCCCTCCGCTCCGAGCTGGCGGTCCTGGATCCCGAGCGCCTGGCCGCCCGGGACCGGCAGCTGCTGAGCGAGATCGCCGCGTTGGAGCAGCAGGAGCGGGAGGCCAGCGACGCCCGCCTCCGCGCCGAAACCCTTCTGCACGGCGATGGCCGCCGGGATCTGCAGGCCGAGCTGGAGCAGCAGCAGGCCCGGCTCGAGAGCTGTCTGCAGGAGCAGGAGCGCCTGAGCAAGGAGGCCGCCTTGCTCACCCTGCTGCGCCAGCTGCTCGAGGAGGAGCAGAACGCCATGGCCAGCCGATACACCGCGCCGATCACCGAGCGGATCGGTACCTATCTGGCGGCGGTGTTCCCCGAGGCGCCCCGGTCCGATCTGGCCTACGACGCCCGCCGCGGCTTCACCCAGCTGGAGTGGCGCCGGGGCAGCGAGGCCGCCTTCGCTTTCGACGTGCTCAGCACCGGCGCCCGCGAGCAGTTCGCGGCGGCCCTGCGGCTGTCGATGGCCGAGGTGCTGGCGGAGGCCTACGACGGCAGCCTGCCGGTGGTGTTCGACGACGCCTTCGCCTACTCCGACCCAGAGCGGCAGCTGGGCGTGTACCGAATGCTGGAGGCGGCGGCCGGGCAAGGGCTGCAGGTGATCCTGCTCACCTGTGATCCGGAGCGGAGCCGCACGCTCAAGGGGGCGGCCAGGCTGGAGCTGCCAGGGGATGGCGTCATGGGGATCCAGCAGCCATGAACCGCACCGGCCCCGGGTAGGCCGCCAGCTGGCTGTCGGCCGTGATCAGCAGCAGGCCTTCGGCTGTGGCCTGGGCCAGCAGCATCCGGTCGAACGGGTCGCGGTGCAGGGGCGGCAGCTGCGCCACGGCCAGGGCATGGCGGGCTTCGATGCCAAGCTCCTGCCAGCCCCCCTCCAGCAGGGCACGGCGCAGCACGGCCGGCTGCACGGTGAAGTCAGGCCTCCCCAGGGCCTGCTTGATCACCAGCTCCCACAGGCTGGCCACGCTGAACACCGGCGTGTTGCGCGGGTCTTCCAGCATCCCGGCCAGAGCGGCGGGCAGCCGCTGCGGTGATCCCATGGCCCACACCAGCAGGTGGGTGTCGAGCAGCAGATGCATGGGTGGGTTCAGCCCCTCTGCTCGAGGCCCTCGAACAGATCGGCCATCTCCGCGGCCGCCATCCGGTCGAAGTCATCGGGCACCTGGCACTGGCCCTGCAGCAGACCCAGGCGCCGCCGCGGAGGTGGGGCGGAGCCGGCGTCATCGAGGGCGGTGACACGCACCATCGGACGGCCGGCCTTGCAGATCACGAACGCCTCACCGGCAGCCGCTTCCTCCACCAGGCGGGAGAGGTGGGTCTTGGCTTCGTGCATGTTCACCTGACGCATCAGGACCCGCATCCGCTCTGCTCAACCAGCTTAGTCGACCCGGTCGAGCCTGGCTGTCCGAGGCCCCCCAAAGGCCACCTCTTCCGCAGCCTGCAGCATCTCGACAACGCCGCCTCGGCGGAGCGGCAGGCCGCCCGGCGCCGGCGGCAGCAGCAGAGCAGTGCCGAGATCCTGCAGACCTTCCTGGCCTACAGGCTCAGCGATGCGGCCGGGAAGATGGCCCTCGGCATCGCCATCGGCGATCCGCTCACCCTGCGCCACGAGCCCGGCAACGCCTTTGATGCCAAGGCCGTGGCGGTGGAGTGGAAGCAGCAGGCGATCGGCTACATCCCCCGATCGATGGCCGCCCTGCTCGTGGAGGAGGTGCCGGAGGTCGCCACCGGCCTGGAGGCCGTGGTGAGCGGGCTGGCCACCACCTCGCGGCGCGATGCCTTCCGGGTGCAGATCGCCATCCCGATCGCCCGCGCCAGCCGCCGCCTGCGGGAGGCGGGAGCTGGTGAAAGCGGAGCGGCTCTCCCCCCGAACCTGCCTGGAGCTGGTGAGCGAACAGCTCTGCCCGGGGCATCTGCTGGTGCTGGAGAGCGCCTGGAAATCGGCCGATGCGGCCGCCGGCTTCGAGCTGGGTGATCAGCTGTTCGATCTGCTCTGGTTGCTGGCCACGGAGTACCGGCGGAGAAAGCTCGATGGCGCCCCCGATCGGATCGCCGGAGAGGCGCTGGGCGCCAGCTATGCGGCGCGGGAGTCGAGCACGATCGAGCGCAACTGGAGAGGCCGGCGCAGCCGCACCTTCACCTACAACGGCAAGGAGGTGGTGATGTGGCAGCACCTGAAGATCGGCATCAAGGATTCAACAAACCGCACCCTGCGCATTCACTTCGCCTGGGATGACGAGCTTGGCCAGGTGGTGATCGGCCATTGCGGCGGCCACCTGCACAGCCCCAACCACGGGCGCCGCTGAGAGGGCCGGATTCCGCAAGACTGAGAGCTGCATCTGGTCATTCGCACCAGCTCCCTGATCCAGGTGCCGCAGCCCGGCACCATGGCTTCAGCAGGACGCAGACCGCTGACGACGATGGTGTTTCTCGAAGTCCTCTCCGACGACACGGTGGCCTTCTACCGCCGGATGGCGCGGCACATCCGCATCCGGGAAGACGCACCGATCTGCCGCCAGAAGGAGATTTACGGCTGGTATGACTTCCCGAAGTCTGAGCTCTCGATCAGCACGGAGAGGATCATCTCGCGCCCCCAGCCGCACCACGCCATCGAAGAAACCTTCTGGCACGAGCTCGTGCATGCGGCTCAGGACTGCAAGCACAACAACGGCGAGGGGCAACCCCTTGGCATCGCCAAGAGCGCTATGCCCCTGGGGCCTGTGCAGATGGAGTCGTTGAGGAACAGCCTGCGGTCTTCAGGCCGCTCAGGCCAGCCCATGGAACACGAGGCGCTGTGGATGGAAACCAAGCCCGGCAAGGTGCGCTGGGTTGTGGAGAAGTACTGCCTGTGAAACACAGGCGCTGCTCAGCCCTGCTCCCCATACACCGCCAGCGCCTCCCGGAGCCGGGTGATGTGCTCCTGCCGCAGCGCCGCCGGGCTCTCGATGCGGATGCCGGCCCCGAAGCCGAACAGCCAGTTGCGCAGGTCGATGTCGCGCTCCACGGTCCAGCTGGGCAGGTCCAGCTCCACCGGGTAGGGGTGGGTGTCTGTGGCGGGGCCGGGATCGAGCCGGTGCGGCGCGTTGGGGTGGTGCCACCAGCTGTCGCCCGGCAGCGGCCGCGAGAAGCGGGTGTGCTCGATCGGGTAGCGCTGCAGCCCCTCGCGGATGAAGGCGAAGCTCCAGCCCTGGCAGCAGAAGCGCAGGGTGGTGAGCTGCCGGGCCCGCACGGACGCACTGGCGCTGCAGAGCCGCAGCTGGGCCTCGAGGTTGTCGCCGAAGTAGATGCCGCCGCAGTGGTGCAGCAACGCGGCCAGCCGCGCCAGCGCCCGATGGTGGGGCCCGTCCTCGCGGCGATTGCCCCCCTCGCTGCGGCGCAGGGCCAGCCGGTCGAGCCGCTCGGTGCGGATCAGACCCTCCTCCCGGCCCACGCTGTCGTCCTCGTACACCAGGTACCAGCCGATGTTGTGGAAGAGGATCTGCAGGGGCCACACCAGCAGAAGGCCGCTGGGGCTGTCGGCGAAGGTGCCGGCGGCGCTGTAGCGCTCCAGCACCACCCGCCGACGCTCCACGATGGCGGTTTCGAGCCGCTCGGCCTGGCGCTCGGCGGCGAGGCAGTCGGGCCGCACCAGGGCGCCGCTCACGATCGAGCGGTTGGCGAAGGCCCGCACCGGCGCCTGCCGATCCAGGCCGATGCCGCCCCACTGCAGCCGCTGCTCCAGCTCGGCCAGCAGGTCCTGGGCGCTGGGATCCTCAAGCCGCCCGGCCGCCTGGCTCACCACGGCGTGCACCTCCCGCAGCCGGTGGGCCGAGAGCAGGGCGGTGCCGAGGGCATAGCCGTGGCGCACGTTGTCGTTGCGGGAGCGGAAGCCGTAGGGGGTGAGCAGCTTCTCAAGGTCCTTGCGCAGGGTGGCCGCCTCGCCGGACAGATAGGCGCCGGGGATGGCGCCGGTGCGCTCGATCAGGTGCTCGGGCAGGGGCCGGCCGGCCTGATGGTCGAAGGGCTGCTGCAGCAGGTGGCGCAGCAGGGTGAACAGCCGCTGGAACACCGGCCCGTCGCCCGGGGTGGGGTAGCCGCCGTTCACGCCGCCGAGGGCGCCGCTGGCCGCATGGCGGGGATCGGGCGGCGGTGCCAGCCGGATCGGGCTGCGCCCGGGCCCGGCGTCGCAGAGGCCGTTGGCCGCCAGCCAGGCGAGATCGTTGCGGATCGCGGCGGCATCGCCGTAGCACTCGCCGTGCAGCCGGCGCAGGAACACCGCGGCCCGGTCGGCCAGATCCCCCTCAGGCAAGGGGCTCACGATCGCCTCCAGCGCGCCGCGGCTGGCCGGATCGGCGGCCTCGAGGCCGGGGTGGGTGCTGAGCAGGCGCAGCAGATGCAGCAGGCGCTCCAGATCGAGCAGGCGCGAGTAGCCGTGCAGCTCGAGATGGCGCTCCCGGTTGCGGGCGGAGCGGATGCGCCGGTCCAGCCGGGCCAGCTCATCGCGCAGCAGCGGCTCCAGCGCGTGCTGATGGGTGGGCACCACCGCCACCACCGCCGCGAAGCCCTCGGCGCGGGAGGGCCCGAACACCGGATCGGCGAGGGCCGCCGCCATCTCGCGGATCACCGGCTCGGGCACCCGGCGCCGGCGTGTTGTGTTCCACTCCAGGCAGGTGGCCATGGGGGTGTAGAGCCACCAGCCGATCCACTCCACCGGCGCGGGCAGCGCCAGGGCCTGGGTAATCGCCAGCCGCCAGGGGCGGCGGGCATGGGTGGCATCCACGATCACCGGAATGCCGGCGGCCACCGCCTCACGGAGGCGCTGATGCAGCCGCTGCTGGATGTCGAGCCAGGGGCCCTGCACGGCCGCATCGCCGAACACCTCGGCGCGGATCGCATCGGTGGAGAGGACGAGCGCCGCTGGGTCACCGGGGCCGCTGAGCAGGGGCGCGAGCGCCCGGGCCAGGGTGGTCTTGCCACTGGCGGGCGGCCCGATCAGCAGATGGCAGCGCAGGGGAGCCACTGCCCGCGAGGGCGGGGACGCCGCTGCGCCGGCAGGAGAAGGGGAGGGCATCGGCGCAGTCTGCTCACCGGGCCAGGGGGCCGCTTGCTGTCTGGCGAATTCTCATGCGAAGGAGCAGCCAGGGCGCCAGACGCAGCGCCGATGGCCGCGGCGGGTCGTGCTCGTTCGCACGAGCTGTCGCCCGGAAACGCCGCGCCGGCCGGAAGCTGTCAGCAGCGCCCACCCTCCTCCGGTGCCCCTCTCCGTTCCCGACGAGCCCCCGCCCGCCGCCGCCTACCGCCTGCCGGCCCTGCTGCAGGACATCCGCCTGCTGGATCTGCTGGAGCTGAGCGGCACCACCACCGAGGCCGCCCGCCACGTGGGGCTGAGCCAGCCCACCGTGAGCCGCCGCTACCGCGCCCTGGCGGCGGACTTCGCCTTCGTGCCCCAGCGCCGCCGCCGCGTGGGCTGCTGCTACGGCACCTCCACGGCGATGCGGCTGCTGCGGCTGGGCTGCCGCGCCCACCGCCTGGAGGCCGGCGTGGCCCGCTTTGGGGCGGATCTGTTCCTGCAGCCGCTGCTGGCGGGCTGCGCCGAGCTGCTGCCCGCCCCGCCCCGCTTCCGCGCCGCCGACACCTGGCTGGAGCTGGTGCGCCAGGGGGTGCTGGATGGGGCCCTGGTCTCCGGCCTGGAGCTGCCGGCCGCGGCGGAGCTCGACGGCCATGGGGTCGACCGCCGCGAGCTGGAGCTGCTGCCCCTGGGCGCGCTGCCGCTCAGCCTGGCCACCGCCGCGCCGGCCGGCAACCACGCCAAGCCGCCGCCGGTGCTGGTGCCCCACCGGGGGGTGGCGCGGGGCCTGCAGCGCGCCCTGCAGGAGCGGGGCCTGCGCCTGATCACCGCCGGCAACACCAGCCACAGCCCGGAGCAGTGGCGCCGCCAGCTGGAGGCCTCAGCCCTGGCCATGCCCCTGCCCGCCCTGGAACCCCCCGGCTGGTGGCAGACCCTGCAGCGGCTGCCGCTGCCCCATCCGCTCAGCCTGCCGGTGCTGCTGGTGCTGCCGGCGGGGTGGCGGGGGCAGGGGGTGCTGGCGGAGCTGGCGAGGCTGGTGGCGGAGCAGGCGGGGTTGGTGCGCAACGGTGCCCAGGGCCATGCGCCTGGTGCATCGGAGTCGTGATTTCCCGGCTGCCCGCAGGGGGTGTGCTTCCCAAGGGTGGGCAGCAGCCCCAAAGTGGGGTGAGTTGCTTGCACTGCCCGGACGATGCCTTGCAAGGCCACGCCCCCAGGCACACAGGCCAGAGGCTGATGCCCGAATCCGTTCTCGCCCCCGGGGCCCGCATCGAGTGCCGCAGCGCCGAATGGCTGGTGCGCAGCCTGGGCCGCAGCTCCGACGGCCAGCAGGTGGTGGATGTGGTGGGCGTGTCGCCGTTCCTGCGGGAGAAGGAGGCCCGCTTCCTGGTGGAGGTGGAGAAGGCCGCTGGCAGCTTCAAGGTGCTGCAGCCGGAAGACACGGCCCTGGTGAGCGACCCGTCGCCCCGCTACCGCGACAGCCTGCTGTTCCTGGAGGCCCATCTGCGCCGGACGGTGCCCACCGATGGCGCCCTGGTGGTGGGGCATCGGGCGGCCATGGATGCCTTGCCCTACCAGCTCGAACCGGCGGCCAAGGCGCTGGCGATGCCGCGCCAGCGGCTGCTGATCGCCGATGCGGTGGGTCTGGGGAAAACGCTGGAGTGCGGCATTCTCTGCAGCGAGCTGATCCGGCGCGGGCGGGGGAAGCGCCTGCTGGTGGTCACCACCAAGAGCATGCTGGTGCAGTTTCAGAAGGAGTTCTGGACCCGTTTTTCGATCCCGCTGGTGCGGCTGGATTCGGTGGGCATCCAGCGGATCCGCGAGCAGATCCCTACCAATCAGAACCCTTTTCATTACTACGACAAGGCGATCGTGTCGGTGGATACGCTCAAGAACGACCGCGATTACCGCTTCTATCTCGATAACGCCGGCTGGGACATCATCGTGATTGATGAGTGCCAGAACGTGGCAGAGCGGGCCCGCGGCGCTCAGAAAAGCCAGAGGGCGCGGCTGGCCGAACGCCTGGCCACCCGGTCGGAAACCTTGATCCTGCTGTCGGCGACGCCGCACGACGGCAAGCCGGAGAGCTTCGCGAGCCTGATGAACATGCTCGATCCCACGGCCATCGCCGATCCGAGCCACTACACCAAAGACGACATCAAGGACCTCTACGTGCGGCGCTTCCGCAAGGACGTGATTGCCGACCTGCGCAGCAGCGTGAAGGAACGGGAGAGCGCCGATGTGGAGTGCCCGGCCAGCGGGAGGGAGGAGCGGGTGTTCGCCCTGCTCAAAGACCTCAAGCTCCCCGACAGCGACGCCAAGGCCAAGGCGGGCCAGCTGTTCAAGACCACCCTGATCAAGAGCCTGCTCTCCAGCCCGATGGCGGCGCTGGAAACCGTGCGCAACCGGCTCAAGCGGCTGGCGGTGGCTCCCACACCGGCCCCCGCCGACGCAGCGATTCTGCAGGAGCTCGAACCCCTGCTGGCCGCCATCGGCCCGGCCGACTTCTCCAAATACCAGCGCCTGCTGCAGCTGATCCGTGCCGACTGGGGCTGGAGCGGCCAGGATCCCAGGGACCGGATCGTGCTGTTCACCGGCCGGCGCGAAACCCAGCGCTTCCTGCTGCAGCACCTGGCCGCGGATCTGGGCCTGCCCGAGGGCGCGGTGGTGGGGCTTGATGGCGCCATGCCGGATGTGGAGCAGACCAAGGTGGTGGAGCAGTTCGCCCAGGAGAACAAGGCGGTGCGGATCCTGGTGGCTACGGAGGTGGCCTCCGAAGGCCTGAACCTCCACTACCTCAGCCACCGGCTGGTGCATGTGGATATCCCCTGGTCGCTGATGACGCTGCAGCAGCGCAACGGGCTCATCGATCGCTACGGCCAGAGCCAGCAGCCCCAGATCCGCTACCTGCTGAGCTGCTCCCGCAGCGAGGGGATGGGCGATGCCGAGAAGGTGCTGCGGCTGCTGAAGCGCAAGGACGAACAGGCCCAGCAGAACATCGGCGATCCGGCCGTGTTCCTGGGTGTCTATGACGCAGCCAGCGAGGAAGAGGAGATCAGCCGGGCATGGGAGAGCGGCATGGTGGACGTGCTGGAGCAGCGGATGGAGGCCAACGCCAGGCCCTATCTGGAGCAGGGCAGGGGCGACAACCTGTTCGAGGAGCTGTTCGGCAGCGGCTCATCCGTTCACGGTGACGCCGCTGCCCCACCGCCGCCGCAGGTGCAGCAACGTGCACCTTTCAGCCTCTTCCCCAGCCTCTGGAGCTACGTGGAGTCGGCCCTGGAGGCGGTGGCCGAGCAGATGGAGCGCCGCGGCGAGAAGCTCGATCTGCAAGCGGATCAGGAGCACCAGCGGCTGGAGATCACGCCGCCGAGCGACCTGCAACGCCGCTACGGCCGCTACCCCCATGAACTGCAGCCGCCCCCCGGCCAACGCCTGGTCCTCTCCACCGAGGTGGCGGCCCTGCAGCGGGCTCTCGAGCAGAGCCGCCGGCAGGACGCCACCCGGCCCGAGCTGGAATACCTGTGGGATCTGCACCCGGTGGTGGACTGGCTGGCGGACCGGGGCCAGATCGCCTATCCACGCCACTGCGCACCGGTGCTCCAGCTCAGCGATGGCCTGGACCCTGGAGAGGTGCTGATGGTGTTTCAGGGCACGATCCCCAACCAGAAAGGAATGCCGGTGGTGCAGGAGTGGGTGGCGGTGCGCTTCGCAGGATCGGGGCTGAATGTGGTGGCCGTGGAGCCGTTCGCGGCGGTGGCCGAACGGTTGCAGCTGGGTCGCAAGGCCTACGCCAACCCCAAGGCGGCCATCCCGATTCACTTGGCCAAGCAGCTTCCGTTTGCGGTGCAGCGGGCCAATGCATACCTGCGCGATTGCGGGGACAGCTGGACCGCCCGCATGCAACCGGAGCTGCAGGCCCAGCGCGAGCGTCTGAAGCGATTGCGAGGCCGCCAGGAGGAGCAGCTGCAGCTGAGCTTCGCGGCGGATCAGCGACCGCAGCAGATCAAGGAGAAGCAGCGCCTGGCCCAGCAGAAGGCGATCGACGTGCGTTTCGACGATCACGAACGCTTTGTGAATGATGTGATGACCATTGAACCCGCCCCTTATCTGAAGGTGGTGGCCGTGCTGCACCGCAACAGCAGTTGACCATGCCTCGCCCCTCACCCTGCATAGCGTTCTGACACCCTCCTCCCCAGCCGTGACACGATGAGCTCCCCCACTCCCCTGATCACCTGCACCCCAGGCGTGCGCAGCGGCAAAGCCTGCGTAGCGGGAACGCGCATCAGCGTTTCCGATGTGCTCGAGTACCTCGCCAGCGGCATGAGCCAGGAGGAGATCCTGGCGGACTTTCCCGATCTGCAAGCTGAGCACATCCAAGCCGTGCTGCGTTACGCCGCTGAGCGCGAGAAGCGGCTCAGTGAGCTCACCGTGGCTTGACCATCGCGGTGAGCAGCCGTTTCCTGCTGGATGAGAATCTGAGCCCTCGACTGGCCCCTGCGCTCTCTGAGGTGTTTCCAAGCAGCGTGCATGTTCGCGACGTCCAGCTGAAAGGCCAGAGCGATCAGCAGATCTGGACATTCGCTGCCGAGAACGGCTACACCATCGTCACCAAAGACGATGACTTTCGCGGCATGAGCCTCCTGCGAGGTGCTCCACCAAAGGTGGTCTGGCTGGTGGTGGGTAACACCAGTACGGCGGAGATGGTACGGATTCTGTTGGCCCATGCCACAGCGATCGAAACCTTCATCAACGACCCGATCACATCCCTGCTCACGCTTCGCAAACCCTGACCATGGCCCTCCCCGGCATCAGCAACGCCAACGAGTTCTATTCCGCCCACTACCTCGAGAGTGTGCTGACGAACGACATCAAGAAGGTGCGTGAACGCTGGGCGGAGGAGGCCACGGCTCAACTCCAGGCCGATCCCCTTGCCGATGTCTCCACACCAGAGGCGCTGTTCAAGGCTCTGCGCAAACCCTGGCAGAAGCTGCGAGAGGCGGAGCTGGGCATCACGGCGGATCCCGCCGAGCGCCTGCGGCTTCAGCGTGAGCTGTTCTTCCAACCGCTATGCGAGGCCCTGGGGTACCCCTACGCCCCCAAGCCCGAACCTGTCCTGATCGGTGGTGAGGCGTACCAGATCCCGCTGCTCGGGGAGGTGACCAACGCCAAGGGGGAACCCCACCCCTCCCCCCAGGGCGTGCTGGATCCCCACCTGCGCGACTACATCCTGCTGATCACCCTCCTGGTGGCCCTGCTCGAGGCCACCGCCGGCCAGCTCCAGCCTCTGCAGCCGCCCGTGGTGATGCGCCTCGACGGCATCCACAAGCCGGGCAGCACGCCCTGAGCACGCCCTGAGCTCCCGTTGACCAGCCTCCCCTCCTAGGCTGTTGCACAAATCGTTGTACGTACGCCGCCATGGTGATCGGTGTGCGCGTCGACCCCGAGGTGGAGCGGCGACTCGACCAGCTGGCGCGCCAACTGGGCAAGAGCCGCAGTGCTTGCATCCGCGAGGCCATCAGCCAGTACCTGATGCGCCACGACGATGGCGACGAGGCCCGCAGGCAATCGCAGCAGCTGGCGGCGCAGGGGCACCGGCATTGGAGTGAGCAGCTGCCCGACTGGAGCGACTGGACGGCATGACCCGCCTCGCCCTGCGCCGCGGCACCGTGGTCACCGTGGCCAGCCCCGGCGCCTACTCCGGCAGGCCCCGGCCGGCGCTGGTGGTGCAGGCCGACCGCTGGCTGCAGGCCCATCCCAGCGTCACGCTCTGCCCCCTCACCAGCACCCTGATCGATGCCCCGCTGGTGCGGATCCCCGTGGCACCGACGCCGCACAATGGCCTGCGCAAGCCCTCGCAGCTGATGGTGGACAAGCTGTTCACGGTGCCGATCCAGGCCGTGGGCGAGCTGGTGGGCCAACTGGAGCTCCAGCCGCTGCACGAGCTGGATCTGGCGCTGCGCGGCTGGCTGGAGCTGCACTGAAGGTTGATGGCAGCCCACCGCCGCAGCAGCTCCAGCGGCTGCACCCCGATCATCCCCGCCGACACTCTCGAGCGCGCGGCCAGGTACCGCGAGGCGCTGATCGCCGGCGCCGCCGAGCCCGGGGTGCTGCTGGCCGAACAACTGCAGGGGCTGGGGCAGGGGCAGGCGCGGCAGCTGGACCAGCTCACCCCCCTGGAGCTGCTCGGCCTGCTCTGCGACACCCGCCGGCCGCGGATCTTCGCGGAGAGCGAGGTGGCCGGCGATGGTTCCGACTGGACCCTCGCCGAGCTGGGCCTGCTGGGCGACTGCTCGATGGCGCTGCCGGTGACGGTGTTCGACAACGGCGACCACACCGCTCCGGTGGCCCACCCCCGGCCCTTCCCGGCCACGCTCGTGTTCGTGGCCGGTGCCCTGCTGCGCAACGATCAGGGCCAGGAGCCCGCCGACTGGCGCGAGGTGGTGGATGGGCGCGGCGACCTCTCGCCCGCAGGCCTGCTGGGGCTCTACCGCCGCCGCCTGCTGCCGTTGCTGCGCTGGATCAACGCCGATGCCGCCGCGCCGCGCTCGGCGCTGATCACCGTGCCGGGGCTGGGCTGCGGCCAGTTCGCGGGCCCCTTCCGCGGCCAGCTGGGACCGCTGCTGGAGCGGGTGCTGCGGACCCTGCTGCAGGAGGCCGGCCAGGAGCTGCCCCACATCCGGGCCATCCACTTCGATCCCTGGAGCGCATGCGCCAACAGCCGGGAGTGGATTCACGGCCTCCTCTATCAGGTGCGGCCCTCGAAGGCAGCGGGCAACCAGCCGATCCCGCAGCTCTGCGCCCCCTCCGCCTACGCCGGGCCCGAGGCTGAGGTCAGCGCGGAAGACTTCAGCGCCTGCCGCCTCTACAGCCTGGTGGCCTGGGATCACGTGTCCTGGCCAGGCAACGACTTCTACGGCGGCGCCCGCTGCACCGACGACGGCGTCAAGGCCGCCGCCACCGATGCCATGGCGGTGATCACTGGCATGGCGGGGGCCTACGACCCCCAGCAGGGGTGTTATTTGCCCCCGCCTCCCTTCCGCACCTGGGGCGAGGTGGTGGAGGTTCGCCGGCGGCACCACGGCCTGCGGCTCTGGAATCCGGGCTGACCCCCCAAGCGGCTGCCTTCAGGCCGCCAGCGGATCCGTGGGCGTGCCCCTGAATTCGGCCACCAGGTCTGCGCCGGAGAACAGCTGCCAGGTGCTGCCCTGCCGCCTCGAGGTCACACGGCCCAGGCCGGCCAGGGAAAGCCGGTCGACCCCGGGGCGGAAATCGGTGACCTCCGTGAAGCCCGCGCCCATCTGAAAAGCGAAGGTGTCGGCGCCGAGGCCGCCCGTGACGCGGTTGAAGCCGGTGCCGGCGTTGATGAGGTCATTGCCGGGGCCGCCGAGGATGAGGTCGTCGCCGGCGGAGCCGAGCAGCCAGTCACTCTGGCGGGAGCCGATGATGGTGTCGTCGCCCTCAATCATCCGGCGCCAGAGGGCCTGGACACCGGACACCGAGCCACCCAGGCGAGCCAGCTCCGCTACACCCAGCTGCAGCCCGCGGATCGAGAAGCTGCCCAGGCGATCGAGCCTGTAGCCCAGAGCGGACACGACACCGCCGCTGAGATCCCCTCCGGAGTACTGGAAGCGCCCGGAGATCGTGATCAGGGCCCTGATGGAGGAGAAGCCCGGCAGCCCGACCCTGGCAGAAGCCACAACCCGGGATCTGGATACAGACCTCACCACAAGATCAGACACGCGCGGCAGGGCAGACACACGCCCAGCTGTGGACACACCGCTACTGCGAACCCGCGAGAAATCAAACGTGGCCATCTCCCAACCACGGCAGAAATGCTGGCAGCAAGGCTAGACGTGAGGTCGCCGTCGCCTCGACCTTGGGCGGGGTCATTCTGCGCGATTCGGCAGGAACTTTCGGAAGCAATGCACGCGCTGCATGATCACGACACCCGGACCGATTCCCAGACGGAAACCAGAGAAAATCCCAGAGAGAAACCCAGACAGAACAAAACCCGAGGCGCAGGCCCCGGGCTTTGCTTCGCGGTACAGGTCATCAGCGGGGTCGGCCCCTGGGATGGCTGCCTTGGCGATCGATCGGATCGTCAGATCTTGATGGCCAGATCTGCGGAGTCTTCAGTTGTTGGCGGAGCTGCCTGGCGATGGCACCTGGGGCCATGGCTCGAGTGGGGCTTCCCGCTGGGTCCGGGGCACCTGGGAGCGTGGCTCGAGAACGGGCGCGGGCGCGTTCTCGTTGTACAAACTGCTCGTGAACGGTGCAATGGACGGCGACGAGGACAGGCGCCGGGGAAACCGGAAATCAGGTGAGATTGTTGGAGCAGGGTCCGAACGTCAGTTCGCTCCTTTCAGCTGCTCAGGGGGGGTGTCTTCCATGGACTGGAACCTCCGAATCCCGATGTGCACAGCATCGTCCGCCGGCCCGGCGAGGGCAATAGGCCTTTATGCCTGAGCTGCTCCATCGCCTGGCGGTACGGAAACAGGAACGCCTGGAGTGCGCCGCTGGCAGCCGGGAGGCGTACGTTGAAGTTGAGGGGAGGCACGGCCTCCGGGCCGCCCTCTTCCTCCTTGAGAGTCCGGCCAGGTTCTGCCCGAGCCGGTGCCCGCCATGGAGGTGCGATTGGATGAAACCCACCAGCGCAGGTGCCGCTGGCGCAGCGCGAACGCCATCGCACCGTTGTTGATCAGCCAGACGCCACTGTTGTCTCCCGTTCCTTGAACCCCCGGGCTGTATCACCCGGGCGGAGTTGACAGCTGCGGAGGTCAAGCCTCGAGCATCTCTCCCCAGCGCCGTAACTCCTGCATGTCCTTGCCTGCCAGGCCCCCGACAGGTTGACCCTCACCTGCAGACACCCGACCGGAGCACACCCGTTCGCCCGGGTGACCCTCCGCAACCGGTGCAAAGGCGCCCCCCACGGGGCGCCTTCCTTCCTGGCCGCTCAGGGCCCAGCCATCGCCGCCCCAGCATGGACACCACCACGCAACCCCGGGGCCCCGACCCCACTCCGGACCCCAGACCGGACCCGGTGGAAGCCCGGGGGAAGGCCCAGTTGGAGGCCCGGGTGGAGCAGCTGCTGGCCCAGCTCACCCCCGCCGAGAAGCTCGATCTGCTGAGCGGCTCCACGCCCTTCTGGTCGGGCATGGCCGACATCGCCCTCCACGACGCCTCCCACCGCCACCCCTGGCCGGCGGGCGTGGTGCCGCGGCTGGGGCTGGCGGGGCTGCAGTTCGTGGATGGTCCGCGCGGGGTGGTGCTCCAGGGCGGCGCCACCACCTTCCCGGTGGCGATCGCCCGCGGTGCCAGCTGGGATGCCGATCTCGAGGAGCGGATCGGCGAGGCGATCGCCCGCGAGGCCCGCTCCTTCGGCGCCAACTGGGTGGCGGCGGTGTGCGTGAACCTGCTGCGCCACCCCGGCTGGGGCCGGGCCCAGGAGACCTACGGCGAAGACCCGCAGCACGTGGGCGCCCTGGGCGCGGCCATGACCCGCGGCCTGGAGCGGCACACCATCGCCTGCGTCAAGCACCTGGCGCTGAACTCGATCGACAGCTCCCGCTTCCTGGTGGATGTGGAGGCCAGCCCCCGGGTGCTGCACGAGCTCTACCTGCCCCAGTTCCGCGACTGCGTGGCCGCCGGCGCCGGTTCGGTGATGAGCGCCTACAACCGGGTGAACGGGATCTGGTGCGGCGAACACGCGGAGCTGCTCACGGCCATCCTCAAGCGCCGCTGGGGCTTCCAGGGGCTGGTGGTGACCGACTTTATCTTCGGTCTGCGCGACGGCGTGGCCGGCCTGCAGGCGGGTCTCGACCTGGAGATGCCGTTCCAGATGGTGCTGCACGGCTGCGTTGCCGAGGCCCTGGCCAGCGGGGCCGTGCCCCTGGAGCGCCTCGACGACGCGGTGGCGCGGCAGCTGCGCCTGCAACTGCGTCTCCCCAGCGGCTCCTATCCCGCCGCCCTGCGCCGCTGCGACGCCCATCGGGCCCTGGCCCGGGAGGCGGCTCAGAAATCCTTCGTGCTGCTGCGCAACGAGCCCGTGGCCGGCGGCCAACCCGTGCTGCCGTTCGGCGAGCTCGGCTCCCTGGCGGTGCTGGGCCGCCTCGCCCAGGACGAAAACCTGGGCGATCGGGGCTCCTCCGACACCCGGCCGCCCGCCGGCGCGGTGGTGACGCCGCTGCAGGGCCTGCGGGCGGCCCGGCCGGATCTGGCACTCCACCATGGCGACGGCCGCAACCCGGCGGCGGCTGCCGGCCTGGCGGCCCGCTGTGAGGCGGCCGTGGTGGTGGTGGGGCTGGACAGCAGCCTGGAGGGGGAGCACATCCACCCGGGCGACATCGCCCCGATCCTGCGGCTGATCCCGCCGCCGCAGTGGCTGGAGCGCCGGCTCGGCCCCCGCCTGCGGCGCCGGCTGTGGCAGCCCGTGGCGGATCTGCTCGCCTGGCTCACCAGCCATGCCACCCCCTCCGTGCGGGGCGACTTCGCTGCCGGCGATCGCACCGACCTGTGCCTGCCCGCCGATCAGGTGGCCCTGATCCGAGCCGTGGCGGCCGCCAATCCGCGCACCGTGGTGGTGCTGATGGGCGGCGGCGCCATCCTCTGCGAGGCCTGGCGGCACCTGGTGCCGGGGCTGCTGCTGCTCTGGTATCCGGGCGAGCAGGGGGGCCATGCCCTGGCGGACGTGCTGTTCGGCGCGGTGTCGCCCTCCGGTCGGTTGCCCTTCAGC
This sequence comes from Cyanobium sp. NIES-981, assembly GCF_900088535.1. NCBI lineage: Bacteria > Bacillati > Cyanobacteriota > Cyanophyceae > Synechococcales > Prochlorococcaceae > Cyanobium > Cyanobium sp. NIES-981. The sequence continues at coordinate 891,404 of NZ_LT578417.1, forward strand.
CTGCCCCGCGAGGGGGCGGATCTGCCCTCGTTCGAGCCGCGGGCACCCAGGGTGCGCTACGACCTCTGGCACGGCTACCGGCTGCTGCAGCGGCTCGGCCGGCCCGCGGCCTACCCCTTCGGCTTCGGGCTCAGCTACGGCCGCTTCCACCTGGGCGCTCCGGAGGCCGTGCTCCGCAGAGGCACGGAGCCGGGCCTGCGGGTGGAGCTGCGCCTGCAGGTGCGCAACGAGGGGGCCAGGTCCGCGGCCGAGGTGGTGCAGGTGTACCTGGAGCCCCCGGGGGAGCTGATGGAGCGGCCGGCCCGCACCCTGGTGGCCTTCGCGCGGGTGCCGCTGGAGGCGGGGGAGGAGCGCAGCGTGGCGCTGGTGATCCCCCTGCGCCAGCTCGCCTGCTTCGATGCCGCCCGGGATGCCTTCGTGGTGGAAGCCGGCCGCCACCGGCTGGTGGTGGCCCGCCATGCCGACGACCCGGGCCAGGCGGTGGCCCTCGAGCTGGAGGAGACCCTCATCCCCGACTGAGCCGCTCCCGCGTCGCCTGCACGCGGCGGCGGCTGTGGCGCTGCAGCAGCAGGCAGGGCAGGTTGGCGGCAGTGGCGAACAGCAGATTCACCACCACCCCCGCCAGCGGCAACCAGAACAGGGTGGGAATCCAGCCCGCCCACAGCAGCCAGTGCACCCACTCGGCCCGGCGGCATTCCAGGGCCAGCCGCTCCAGCGCCTGCGGATCCCGCTGCACCAGGCTGGCCTTGCGCACGCCCCCCGGCAGGGCCGGGCCGGCATCCGGGATCCAGCGCTTCCAGCGGCGGATGCCCGGCACGGCGGGGCCGGCACGGCGCAGGGGCGGACAGGCCAGCCAGGCGGGCGGCAGCCGGTTGGCCACACCCCCCACCAGCAGCGAGAGCAGCAGCCAGTAGCCCACCGAGCTGAGCAGGGGCATCAGGGCAGGGGCAGCGGTCATGGCGAGCGGGTGCTGAACACCCGGCCCTTCCACTGCACCCGGCCCCGCTCCAGGTTGAGGATCGCCAGCACGAACACCCCCAGGAAGAAGAGCACCGGGATGGGGAACACCAGGTTGATCCAGCGGAACCGGCCCACCCGGCGGGTGAGCACCAGCAGCTGCAGGGCAAAGGCGGCGTAGATCAACCCGTTCAGCAGCAGGGAGCGATCGCCCACCAGGGGCCAGCCCAGCAGGGCCGCCGGCAGGCACCAGGCGGCCCAGAACAGGCCCGAGAGCCAGAGCAGCACCGCCAGCATCCAGGGCCAGCGCACCTCGCCGGCGGCGGTGGCGAAGTTCTTGTCGAAGCCGATCACCATCTCCCCCAGCCCGCCGGGGTACATGCGGTAGGCGATCTGGTCCGCACCGATGAAGGCGCTCACCGGCAGCCCCACCGCCTCGAAGCGGTGGGCCAGGAACCAGTCCTCCACCACCCGGCCGGCCACGGCCGCATGGCCGCCGGCGCGGTCGTAGTCGGCCCGGCTGCACGCCATCGCCGGCCCGAAGGCCACGCCGCAGCCGGGCCCGAGCGGCACCGCCATCAGTCCCACCAGGTTGAACAGCAGCGAGAGCTGCTCGTAGGGGCGTTCGGTGCGGTGGTACGGCTGCACCGACACCAGACCGCCGAGTTCGCGGTGCCGCTCCAGCAGCCGGGCCAGGAACCCGGGCTCCGGCTCGGTGTCGGCATCGAGGAACACCAGCACCGCGCCGCGGCTGGCGAGCACGCCGTGGTGGAGGGCCCAGGTCTTGCCGCACCAGCCCTCGGGCAGCGGCGGCGGCTGCAGCACCCGGACCGACAGGGATCCGGTGTGCTCGGCCCCGGCCTGCCGGGCGATGGCGGCGGTGGCATCGCTGGAGTGGTCGTCCACCACGATCACCTCCAGGGGGGTGATCGTCTGGCCCGCCAGGGCCGTGAGCAGGTGAGGCAGGGTGGCCTGCTCGTTGCGGGCCGGGATCAGCAGCGACACCTGCCGCCCCTCCGGCTCCTGCACCGCGGCGGGCAGCTGCGGCAGCCGCAGGGCAAGGCCCCAGCCCAGCAGCCAGCGCACCACCAGGGAGACTCCCAGCCATCCCATCGCGGCCTGCCCTCCTGGGGGCTCTCAGCCTAGGAACTCCCCCCGGGCGGGGCTCAGGGCCGCAGCAGCTCCTTCGCCAGCGGCCGCAGCGCCGCCCGGTCGCGCAGCAGCTGGGGATGGGTGAGCACCGGCAGCATCGTGCGCGCCCCCACCGGCAGCACCGCCCGCCAGCCCGGCAGTACCACCAGATCGAGGCCGGAGTAGAAGCTGTGGCACTCGATCCGGCGCAGGGGGTCGAGATCCCGGTTGAGCCGTTCCAGCAGGGCGCTGCCCCACTGCAGATCGCCGATGCCGCGGAACAGCCGCGCCGGCCAGGGCTGGGCCGTGAGCGTGCCCTGCTGGGGGCTGCCCACGCTGATGAAGCGGCGCAGGCGCCCGTGGCCGCCGAGCAGCTGGATCCAGCAGCGGGCGATCACCCCGCCGATCGAGAAACCCAGCAGGTCGATCGGCTGCTGACGCCCGAAGGCGGCCTCGATGTGGCTGCCGAGCAGCTCGGCGGCCTCCAGCACCGGCGTGCGGCCCAGCCGCAGCGGCAGGGCCGGGATCAGCAGCGGCTCCCGCCGCCCGGCCAGCTCCCGCTTCAGGCCCCGGAACACGGCGGGCGTGTCCAGCAGGCCGTGCACGAGCACCAGGGGGGGAGCGGAGGTCGCTGTCACTCCTCCATTCAACGCCCGGCCGGCCTGGGCAACACAGCGCCTAGGCGCCGCAGCCCTGGACGGAAACGCGGTAGCTGAAGCCCGTGGAGCCCGGCATCGCGCTCGATCCCACCCGCACATTCACCTGGCTGGTGCGCTTGCCGGGCACCGCCGGGAAGGGCCCGAACTGGCGCTCCTCCCGGGGCTGGAGGTTGAGGTTCTCGTTCACCAGGCGCAGGTCGCTGTTGTCGGTGAAGCGCAGGAAGGCCGCGGTGGGAAACACGCCCGGATCGCTGGAGGCCGACTGCAGGGTGATCCGGTAGCTGGTGAAGGCCCGGTCCACGGCGAAGTCGGTGTTCCAGTTGGTGCGGCGGATCAGGCCATCCGGGCTGATGCGCTTCTCCACCACCGGCCCGCCGCTGCCGCCGATCGGCAGCAGGAAGCGGCAGCCCTGATGGGGTTCCGGCTGGCTCTGGGCCTGGACTGCTCCGCCCGCCAGCAGCACCGGCAGGCCCAGCAGCACAGCACCGATGGCCCGATCCATCCGCCGGAAGCGGGGCGCGCCAGGCCGCCTCGAAGTTGGGAGGACCGTGGTCGGAACTGACTGGCCGCGCATGGCCCAGAGAGCATGGGAACCCAGAACGCTACCTGGATGGGGGCGGGGCCACCCGCCTCAGAGCCCCAGCTCGGTGAGGCCGGGGTGGTCATCCGGCCTGGGCCCCTGGGGCCAGTGGAAGCGGCGCTCGCTCTCCTGGATCGGCACGTCGTTGATGCTGGCCTCGCGGCGGCGCATCAGGCCCTCCTCATCGAACTCCCAGTTCTCGTTGCCGTGGGCGCGGAACCAGTTGCCGGCATCGTCATGCCACTCGTACTGGAAGCGCACGGCGATGCGGTTGCCCTGCCAGGCCCACACCTCCTTGATCAGGCGGTAGTCGAGCTCCCTGGCCCACTTGCGCTGCAGGAAGGCCTCGATCTCGTCGCGGCCGCGGATAAATTCAGCCCGGTTGCGCCACACGCTGTCTTCGCTGTAGGCCAGCGCCACCCGGGCCGGATCGCGGGAATTCCAGGCGTTCTCGGCCATGCGGGCCTTGAGGATGGCGCTGTCGCGATCGAACGGGGGCAGGGGCGGCTTCGGGGTCATGCGGGGGTTGGGGAAAGCGGTGGGGCGGCGGTTGTGGGGCGGTGGTTGTGGGCGGTGAATGGGGGCGGTGGCTAGGCGGCGCTCAGGCCGCCTGGATCCGCACCAGCTGCTCGGCGCTGAAGCCGGCCACGCTCTGCTGCAGCTTGCGGGCCTCCTCGTCGGTGCGGGTGCAGGCAAAGCCGTAGCGGGCCCGCACCCGCTCGGAGGCCTGCGCCAGGGCGGCCAGGCCACGGGCCTCCAGCTCCGCCACGGTGAGCTGCTGCCCAGGGGGCAGGTGCTCGAGGATCACGGTGGAGGGGGAATAGAGCCGGGAGCGGGAGCCATCCGGCCACTGCAGGGTGAGCTGGACTTCGGGCACGGAGCGGGGGCGGTGAGCTGCCGGGCATCGTTCCAGGATCCCGACGGCATCGCCGTGGCGACCGTCACAGATCGGCCAGGGCCCCGAAGCCGGTGAGCGGCTGCCGCGGCGGCCGCAGCGGGCAGCGCGCCCCGGCGGCCCGCAGCACCACGCCGGGGTCGCCGGCCTGGAAGCCGCCGATGTCGGCGCAGAGCAGCTCCGGGTGCGAGGCCGAGCGGCGCCGCAGCTCCTCCGCCCGCTCCGGCGGCACCGCCAGCAGAAAGCCGAAGCTCGGAAAGCAGGTGAGCCAGGCCTCCAGGCTGAGCCCGGCGGGCGGCTCCAGCGCCTCCAGCTGGAGCTCCAGCCCGCAGCCCGCCGCCTCGGCGAACATCTCCGCCGTGCCCACCAGGCCGCCCATGCTGATGTCCTTGGCGGCCCGCACCAGCCCCGCCGCCGCCAGCTGCACCGGCAGGGCCAGGTGGCGCCGCAGCAGGGCGGGCTCGGCCTGGGTGGCGGCATCCCAGAAGGGGTAGTGGCGGTACAGCCGCCCCCGGGTGTTCACCAGCAGGTGGCAGCGATCGCCCGGCCGGGCCGCCCGCGCCGAGAGCACCGGGCCGGGCGCCACCCCCAGCACCGCCACCGCCAGGGCGTCGTAGGGGCTGTGCAGGTTGGTGTGCCCCCCCACCACCGGCACCGCGAAGGTGTCGGCCGCCTGGCGCATCCCCGCCAGCAGCTGCCGCGCCTGGGGCTCGCCGCGGGCCCAGAGGCTGTTCACCAGAGCGACGGGCCGGCCGCCCATGGCCGCGATGTCGCTGAGGTTCACCAGCACCCCGCACCAGCCGGCGAACCAGGGATCCTCCGCCACCAGGGCCGGATCCATCCCCTCCGAGGCCAGCAGCAGCGCCCCGCTGAGGCCGGGCAGCAGGGCGGCGTCGTCGCCGAGGGCGGCCGCCGGCCCCAGGGCGGGAAAGGGCAGGGCCGGAAACATGCCCGCCGGCAGCTGGATCTCCTCCTTGCCGCACAGGCCGGGATGCCGGCTCAGCCGCAGGCGCAGGGCCTCCAGCTCATCGGGGGTCATGCGGCCGGGGCGAGCGGCCGGCGTTCCCGGGACGGCCGGTAGTAGCTGAGGTCGGCCTCCATCAGCTGGTGGGGCAGGCCACGGATCTCGAGCGCCTCGATCGCGCGCCAGTGGAGCCGCCGGAAGAAGGGCACGTTCTGGCGCTGCACGGTGGCGAGGAAGCGGTCACAGCCCCAGCCGTGGGCGGTGGTGACCGCCTTCCAGATCAGGCCCTTGCCGATCTGGTTGAGCCGGCGGAAGTCGGCATCCACCCCCAGCCGGCCGCCCTGCCACACCCGCGGGCTGAGCTCCACGATCCGCACCACCCCCACTGCCTCGCCGGCCCGGGCGCTGTGGTGGGAGAGGGCCACGATCGGGTGGGCCCGGCCATCGAGCTCGTCCCGGTCCGAGTCCTCGAACAGGTGCTGCTCCTCGCAGAAGATGCGGCTGCGCAGGTCCCAGTAGCTCGGCAGCAGGCGGGAGTCGGGGCCGAGCACGTGGAAGGAGAAGTCCTGGGAGCTGGCCGTGGGGGAGAGCTCGAAGTCCTCCGCCTCCAGCGGGATGCCCCAGCGCACCGAGGGGGTGAAGGCGGCCGGGGCGGAGCTGGGGCTGCGGCCGATGTCGTGGCTGCTGGGATCGATGAAGAACATGGGCAGTACAGGGGGGCGGCACAAGGGGGGCGGCGCAGACCCTCAGGAGGCGGCGGTTTCGAACAGGGAGAGGGCGGAGCAGGCGCCGCACTTGGCGCAGCCGGCCGCCATCCGCTCGGCGCGGATGTCGGAGGCAGCGAGAAGCCGGCCCACCGCCCCGTAGACCTGCACCATGAAGTCGGTGCTGGGGGCGGGATGGTGCTGCAGCGGCGTGCCGGCGATCGGCACGAAGGGCACCACGAACGGGTACACGCCCAGGTCGATCAGCCTCGCGCTGCAGGCGATCAGCGCCTCGGCGCTGTCCCCCAGCCCCGCCAGCAGGTAGGTGCTCACCTGGCCGCGGCCAAACACCGCCACCGCCTGGGCGAAGGCCTCGTAGTAGCGCTCCAGCGTGAGCTCGCTCTTGCCCGGCAGGATGCGCCGGCGCACCTGGGGCTCCACCACCTCCAGGTGCATGCCGAGGCTGTCGATGCCGGCCTGCTTCATGCGGGCGTACCAGCTGGGATCCTCCGGCGGCTCGCACTGGCCCTGGATCGGCAGCGCCACCCGGGCCTTCACCGCCGCGGCCGTCTCGGCCATCAGGCGGGCGCCGCGGTCGTCGCTGTTGGGGGTGCCGGTGGTCATCACCAGCTGGCGCACCCCGTCGAGGCGGACGGCCGCCTCCGCCACTTCGGCCACCTGCTGGGGCGTCTTGCGCACCACGGTGCGGCCGTCCTCGAGCGACTGCTCGATGGCGCAGAACTGGCACGACTGGCTGCGGTCGCGGAAGCGGATGCAGGTCTGCAGCAGGGTGGTGGCCAGCACGTCACGGCCGTGCAGCAGGGCGATGGCGCTGTAGGGGATCCCCTCGGCGGTGCTGAGGTCATAGAAGCGCGGCAGCGGCGGCGGCTGCACCGCGCTGGCGGCGCCGCCGGCCCTGTCCTGGAGTGCCACGGCTCCATCGGCCGCCTCGACCAGCTGGAAAGGGGAGTCCTGGGATGCCGCGTTGTACACAGGCACCATCACGGTGGTGCCCGCGATCGTGAGGGCCCGGTGGTCGGACGGGCCGGCCCCGCCGCGGCGCCCCGGATTGCCGGCCACGGCGGGGTCCACCACCCCCTGCACCTGCAGGTCGGTGAGGAAGCGGCCCAGCTGCTCGCCGCTCAGGGGCGGGCTGGAGGCCTCGCTGCCGGAGCGCTCAGCCATGGAGCTGCCTCCCCCGGGCCGCCGCCGCGGGTTCCGCAGCCGCGGGAGGGCTCGGCGGAAAGGAATCCGGCAGAGCGTCCGGCAGGGAGTCCGGGGGGGACAGCGGGGGGGGCACCGCCGCCGAAAGGACGGGCGCCGTCGGCTCCACCTGGGTGGCCGGGGTGGCGTTCAGCCGCAGACCCAGCAGGTCGGGCCGGCTGTAGTGGCCCACGCTGTCCATCATCCGCTTGCGTTTGGTGATCAGGGTGGGGTCGAGGGTGGCGATGGCCAGGCCCTCCCCCTCCGGCAGCGGCCCGGCCAGGTAGCGGCCCTCCGGACTGATCACCGCCGTGTGGCAGCCCCCCTGGAAGGCCCTGTGCAGGGTGGTGTCCGGGGTGATGGCGGCATGGTCGGCCGGATCCAGCCAGGCGGTGGAGCTCACCACGAAGCAGCCGGCCTCGAGGGCGTGGTGGCGCAGGGTCACGGCGGTCTGCTCCGAGAAGATGGGCCCCACCAGGGAGCCGGGGAACTGGGCGCAGTGGATCTCCTCCCCCTGGGTCATCAGGGCGAAGCGGGCCAGGGGGTTGTAGTGCTCCCAGCAGGCCAGGGCCCCGATGCGACCCAGGGCCGTGGGCACCACCTGCAGGCCGGCACCATCGCCCTGGCCCCACACCATCCGCTCGTGATAGGTGGGGGTGATCTTGCGGCGCTTGAGCACCACGGCGCCCGAAGCGTCGATCAGTAGCTGGGTGTTGTAGAGGCTGCCGCCCTCCCGCTCATTCACCCCGAGCAACACGTGCAGGCGGTGGCGGCTGGCCGCGGCGGCGATCTGCCCGATCTCCGGGCCCGGAATCACCACCGCCTGCTCGTAGAGGCGCAAATGGGAGGCCCCCATCCGCACCGGCGGCTCCACGAACGAGAAGTAGGGGTAATAGGGCAGGAAGGTTTCGGGGAAGACGATCAGCTCCACCCCGGCCTCGGCCGCCTCGGCCATGGCCGCCAGCACCCGCGCCACGGACCCGGAGAGGCTGAACAGAACCGGACGGATCTGCGCCGCGGCAACGGTGATGGATCGGGCCATGGACATCATCGGGAGGGAACGGACGTCACAGGGTCCAGGTGTCGAGAATGAAGGCCCCTTCCTTGCGATGCATCAGCACGATGTCGAGCACATCGAGCGGGTTGATCGGCGTGATGCCCGGGATCAGCGCGCCTTCGCCGTGGCCGTAGAGCGCCTGCAGCGCGAAGCGGCAGGCGTACACCTTGCCCCCCTGCCCCATGAACTTCTGCAGGCGGGCGTTGAAGTTGAGATGGCCGTCGAAGGCCGCATCGCCGAGCTTGGGGAAGCCCCGCTGCACGCCCAGGGTCACGCCGGGGCCATAGAGCAGGATGGAGGTTTCGAAGCCCTTGGTGATCAGGCGGCTGGCCTGGAGCAGGTTCACCAGGCCGATCGAACCTTCGAAGGCCACGGTGTGGAAGGTGACCAGGGCTTTCTCACCGGGCTCCGCTTTGACATCGGGAAAGACCTTCTCCTCGTAGTCAACGAGAAACTCTCCCGGCTGGTTGGCGGGACGGGTGACTTCAGGCATGGAGGGTGGCGGCCGCAAGGCTAGATCAGCGCCGACCGTCCCACAGCTTCACGTTTAATTTATGTGACCGATGTGACGAAAATCCAGGCCAGCCCCCGGTGGCATCGGCTACCAGCCCCAACTCCGGATGGAACGAAGGTGGTGGCCTGGATGTGTTGGTTCCGCCCGTGCAGGTTTCGCCCGAGTCGCAGGCCGCCGACCAGCACGAGGTCGAACAGCGTGCTGTGGTGGTGGTGGGCGGCGGCCAGGCCGGCCTGGCGGCGGCGGCCTGCCTGCAGCGCCGCGGCATCCGCCCCCTGGTGCTGGAGCGCCACCGCGTGGCCCACGCCTGGGAGCAGCAGCGCTGGGATTCCTTCTGCCTGGTCACGCCCAACTGGCAGTGCCGCCTGCCCGACTTCCCCTACGACGGCGAGGACCCCGATGGGTTCATGGGCCGCGACGAGATCGTGGCCTACGTGCGCCGTTTCGCCGCCGCCATCGGCGCCGATGTGCGCGAAGGGGTGCAGGTGGAGCGGCTGGCCCAGCAGGGCGGCAGCTACGTGCTCAGCACCAGCGACGGCACGATCGAGGCGGCCCACGTGATCGTCGCCACCGGCGGCTACCACACCCCGCGGCGCCATCCCCAGGCGCAGCGCCTGCCGGCCTCGGTGCTGCAGCTCGATGCCCGCGACTACCGGCGCCCCGACCAGCTGCCGGCCGGAGCGGTGCTGGTGGTAGGCAGCGGCCAGTCCGGCTGCCAGATCGCCGAGGATCTCTTCCTGGCCGGGCGGCGCGTGCACCTGAGCGTGGGGTCGGCCCCCCGCTCGCCGCGCCGCTACCGCGGCAAGGACGTGGTGGACTGGCTCGATCGCATGGGCTACTACTCCATGCCGATCAGCGAGCACCCCGACCCGCGGGTGGTGCGCGGCAAGACCAACCACTACCTCACCGGCCGCGACGGGGGCCGGGAGATCGACCTGCGCCGCCATGCCAGCAACGGCATGGTGCTGCACGGGCGGCTGCAGGAGCTCGGCCCCCAGCGCATCCGCTTCGGCGGCGACCTGGCGGCCAGCCTCGACCAGGCCGATGCCGTGTACGCCCGCATCCGGGCCAGCATCGACAGCTACATCGAGCGGGCAGGGCTGGAGGCACCGGAGGAGCCGCCCTACGAGCCCTGCTGGCATCCCCCCGCCGGCGCCGGGGACGAGCTCGATCTGGGCGGGGAACCCCTTGCGGCCGTGATCTGGTGCACCGGCTACCGCTCCGATTTCAGCTGGATCGAGGTGCCGGTGTTCGATGGCAGCGGCCACCCCGCCCATGACCGGGGCGTGAGCCCCAGCCCGGGCCTCTATTTCCTGGGTCTGCCCTGGCTGCACACCTGGGGCTCCGGCCGCTTCGGCGGCGTGGCCGAGGATGCCGACCACCTGGCCGAAACGATCCGGCTGCGGCTGCAGCTCACCGACATCCGCCACGAGCGGCTGGAGTGCACGGCCCTGCTGGGCTCCTGAGCGGAGCTCCCGGGATCAGCGGAAGCCGCCCGGCTTGCGGCGGCTGGTGGACAGGGACACATTGCCCCCGGGCGCTGGCGTGGCTGGGGCGGGCTGGGGCGGCACCGCCACCACGTTGAAGGCCAGCGAGAGGCGCTCGCCCTCCCCCCGGAACGGCGCCACCGAGTGCGGCTGCCAGGCCGGAAACACGTAGAACTCCCCGGGCACGGGCACCACGTAATGGACCATGCCGGTGCGGAAGCTCTGGATGTGCCAGTCCTCGGGGCCGTAGAAACAGAGCTGGCCGTCGAAACGCTCCGCCGTGATCTGCGGGGGCACCTCCAGGAACACCACCCCGGAGAAGGCGCCGCCGTGGGTGTGGGTGGGGTTGTAGTCGCCGGCGCGTTGCACGTTCAGCCAGATGTCGATCATCTGCAGCCGGTAGCGGCCCCGCGCCCAGGGGCCGTGGGCCTCCGGGGGCTGCTGATCGATCACGTGGCGGATCCAGCGCTCGCAGGCCGGCAGCAGCACGTCGGCGCAGAGGCTCACCACCTCGGGGTACTGGGGCCCGAGCTCCCGCTGCAGCGAGAGCTGGCCGGCCAGCTTCGCCGAGGCATCGGGCGCCAGGGCGGGCTCCGCCAGCACGGTGCGGGCCAGGGCCTGCAGCCCGCCCAGCTGCTCCGGCGCCAGCACCCCCTTGAGCAGGTGGCGGGGGAAGAGGCTCAGCACCTCCATGCTGGTGGCCATCCGCAAGGTCGCATCCGCGCCGACTCTTGCAGATCGACGCGGGGTCGGGCAGACCCTCAGTCCACCCAGCGCAGCACCACCTGGTCGGGGGTCACCTCACCCAGATCCTCCCGCAGCAGGGCGCGCACCAGCGCAGTGGTGAACGACTCGGGCCCGTAACTGGCGCAGCGCTCACCCCCCTGCCACACATCGATGCTCCACAGCCCGTAGCTGCACTCGATCCTGCTCTGCACGGGACACTGGTCCGGCGAGGGGGGCTCGGTCGGCACCTCGATGGCGATGCCGGTGATGGTGATCCGCTTGGTGGTGGTCACGGACAGGGGGCTGCTGGCCTTCACGTGCTAGCAGCGGTCTGCCGCAGGATCCGGATGCCGCCGCGCAGCACCAGCAGGCTGATGGCCAGGCCGATCAGCAGGTCCGGCAGCGGACTGCCCAGCAGGGCCACCAGCAGCCCGGCCACGATCACCCCGGCATTGGCGATCGTGTCGTTGGTGGAGAAGATCAGGGAGGCCCGCATGTGCAGCCCGCCATGGCGGTGGCGCTGCAACAGCGCCAGACAGACCAGGTTCGCAGCCAGGGCCAGGCCGGCCACGGCCGCCATCAGCACCCCCATCGGTTCGCTGCCCTGCAGAAAGCGCCGCAGCCCATCGAGCAGCACCAGAACCGCCAGCCCCAGCTGCAGCCAGCCGCTCAGGCGGGCCGCCCTGCGCTGGCGCCCGGCTCCCGGGCCCACGGCCAGCAGGCTGAGGGCATACACCGCGGCATCGGCCAGCATGTCGAGGGCATCGGCGATCAAGCCGGTGGACTGGCCCCACAGGCCCAACACCAGCTCCACGAGGAACATCGCCCCGTTGATCGCCAGCAGCCACTGGAGCGTGCCGCGCTCGAGGCGCTCGGCCCCGTCGCTCCCACAACCGCAGGTGGTGGCCATGCGCAGCCTCCAGGGCCGGCCCTGAAGACTCGGCCCCGGCGAAGCCAGGGGAGGCAAGCCTGAGAAGACGTGTTACGTTTCTTAGCAACGCTTCACAGACGTACACTCCACGGCCGTGCTCAGAACCCTGGCGATCGACCTTGTCTCCACCGTGTTCGGGGTCCCGATCCGCCAGATCGTGCTCGCCCTCGGCTTCGCCCGGGTGCTGATGCCGATCGGCTGAAGCACGGCAGCGGCACGGCGCTGCGGCGGCAGCAAGGGCCACAGGCTCAGCGACGGAGGCGTGGCATCCAGGCGCCAGAGCTGGCGGTGGAATCGCAGCAGGGACTGCCCCACGATCGCCTCCACGCCGAGGGTCTCGAACACCGGATTGGTGGTGGTGATGGCCTCCACCACCGCCGGGGGGTGCCCGCCGCTCCGCTCCGGAGGGATCAGGTGGGGGCCGAGCAGCAGGGTCCAGCTGGCCGGCTGTTCGCCGCAGAACCCCGCCACCCGCAAGGGCCGGCTCTCCCCCACGGCCGGCAGGGTCGCCGTCAGCCGGGGGGTCATGAAGAGCCCCTCGGCCCCCGTGTCGGCCAGGGCCGGCACGCTGCCTTGCCCTGGCGCTTGCCCTGGCCCCTGCCCCGGGACCTGGCGGAGGGGCAGGGCCATCAGCGGCACGCCCCGCTGCCAGCGCAGGGTGTGGGTGGTGGGCTGCGCCTCACCGCGGCCGGAGGCTGCAGCGGCCAGCTGCAGGGCCGCTGGCCCGAAGGCCAGCCGGCCGCCCTGGGGATCCACCCAGAACGGCAGCTGCCGCAACTGGGGCGCACCGAGAACCCCGTCCACATCGGCCGGCAGGCCGCCCACCGGCAGCACGAGCACGTCGGCGCCACGCAGGGTGGGCAGAGCGCTGGGGTGTCCGCCCCCCGGGCTGTCGAGCCGCAGCGGAGGCAGCCGGCTGCGGCGCGGCATCAGGCTCCCGCACCCCACGCCGGCCCCGGCCAGACCGAAGGCAGCCGGGGGAATGGCCGTGCTGGCCAGTCCAAGCCGTTCCACCAGGGCGGGCGACACCAGGCTGGACGAGGCGCCGGTGTCGAGCAGGAGGCGCACGGGCATCCCCGCCGACCCGCCCTGGCCCTGGCCCTGGCCGAGCGTGTGAAAACTGAGCACCGGGGTATCGCCGCCCAAGGCCCGCTCCAAGGGCAGGATCCCCGCGCCGGAGAACACGCCGGGCTGAAGGGCCGGGCCACGGAGCTGGATCAGGGCCGCAACTGGAAGTGCCGTCAGGCCCAGCACATCACAGCCCGGCACCGGACCGCCATCCTGCCGCAGCGGGTTGCCGGCCATCAGGGGGCTGGCTGGGAGTGCTGCGGGAACAGGCAGAAACACCCATTGCCCCGCCAGGCCTCTTCAACGAGGGTGGACACATCGGGATTCGGAGGCTCCACGGATGGATGACACCCCCCCGCAGCAGACAGCAGGAGCGCGCTGACGATCCGGCCCCTGCTCCAACACTCTCAACGGATCACTGACGTTCCTGGCCTGTCGCAGGCTGTCTGAGCAGTTCCGCTCTCTTTTTCTCCAGCCTTCGCCGTCCACTGCGCCGTTCACGGGCAAGTCCTCGACCTTGCTCCCAGGTGCCCCGGATTCCAACGGAACGTCCTCCTGGACCCATGGCCCCAGGTGCCAGCGCCAGCAGCTCCGCCCCCACAACTCCAATATCCACAGCGATCTGACGATCCACCGACCGCGCAGCTGCGCCCCGTTCCCGTAACGGGCACCACGGCTGAGCAGACAAGAGCCCGGGGCCCACGCTCCGGGCTCTGTTTTGGCAAAGCGTTTTGGCAAAGCTCTGTTGTGGGGCGGCTCTGTTTCGGGGAAGATCGGTTCTCACCACCACAGATTCGGGTATGCCGGCCATGGGTGTGAGGGCCGAATCCTTGCGTTCGGTTCACCCGCTACCGCAGAAATGTTCCAGCGGCGAAGGTTGTGCCACGGGGGCGATGCGACCCCGCCACAACCCCAACCTTCGCCACCAGAACCATGCTGAGCCTGCGCACCACCACACCCTTCGACCTGTTCGACCGCCTGGAGCACCAGCTCACCCAGCAACTGCACGGCAGCGAGCGGGTGCCGGCCGCTGAAGTGCACGAAAGCGCCGACGCCTACACCGTGATCCTCGAACTGCCGGGGGTGGATCGTGACGGCCTCGATGTGAAGGCCACCGACCGCACCCTGGCGATCAGCGCCGAACGCCGCTCCCAGCGGCAGGCCTCCAGCGGCGACCCCGCCCAATCCGAGCGGCCCGCCAGCCCGGAGCCGCTGCTCAGTGAGTTCCGCTACGGCACCTGGAGCCGCAGCTTCCGCTTCCCCACCCCGATCGAGGCCCAGCACCTCAACGCCGTCTACCGCGACGGCCTGCTCACCGTGACGGCTCCCAAGGCCCAGACCCACACCACGGTGAAGGTGAAGGTGGAGGGCTGAAGCCGTCTGCAGGGTCCAGGTCATGAGAGCATCCCGCCCCCGGTTCCCGCCGGGGGCTTTCTGCTGCCAGGCCCGCCGCGGGAAAAACCGGGCAGACTGAAGCCCAGTTGCATCCCACCCCGATGGGCCGCGAACGGGACCCCTTCCGCATTCCCCGCGCCGGCTGGGAAGTCGCCCCGGCGGCAGGCCTGGCTTCGCTCGATCTCAACGGCAGCGGAACCGCCCTGGGCGGCGGCGAGTTCGTCACCGAATCCACCCTTGGCGGCATCGCGGTCTACGCGATCTACCAGGCCCTGCTCAGCGCCATGCGCACCGAGGCGATGCGCCGCCGCGGCGAGATCGACCGGGCCACCCAGCTCCAGTCCATCGCCACCACGGTGTGGGAATCGAGCAAGCAGGGCGCCGTGGTGAGTGCGGCTCTGGGGGTGGTGCTGCTGGTGTTCCCCTGGATGACCCTGCCGCTCACCCTGGTGGGAGCGGTGGGCCTGGGCAAGGCCTCGCTCGATCTGTTCCACGCCTTCTGGGACGGGTTGAGCCCGGAGCAGCAGGCCAACCTCAACCGCGCCGCCTTCGACGCCGGTGTGAACCTGCGCCGCTTCGTCGACGGCGGCGGCGCTGCGGCCGCGGCCCCGGCTGCCTGAGCGCGGCCCCATCATTGCTCTGGCGGAGAGAGCCCTGCCGCCAGCAGCCCCGCCGCCGCCAGCTCGTCAGTGAAACCGAAGGCGGTGCGGTCCTCGATCCGGTCGGGGAACAGCACCCCGTCGAGGTGGTCGCACTCGTGCTGCACCACCCGGGCATGGAATCCCGCCACCTCCCGGCTCAGGGAGCGCCCTTCGGCATCGAGCCCCTCGTAGCGGATGCGGCTCCAGCGGGGCACCGAACCGCGCAGGCCGGGCACGCTCAGGCAGCCCTCCCAGCCGTTGCTGCGGTCTGGGCCCAGCGGGGTGATCAGCGGATTGATCAGCACCGTCTGCGGGATCGGCGGCGCCTCGGGATAGCGGGGGTTGGCCGTGACCCCGAAGATCACCAGCCGCAGCGGCACCCCGATCTGGGGCGCCGCCAGACCGGCCCCGTCGCGGGCGGCCATGGTGTCGCGCAGGTCAGCGAGCAGGGCGCCGAGCTCCGCAGTGCCGAAGGCCTCGGCAGGCACCGCGGCCGCCACCCGGCGCAGGCGGGGATCGCCGAGGCGGAGCACCGTTCGAATCGCCATGGCAACCGCGCGCGCACCGCCCCAGCCTGCCCAACCGCCCTGGCCACCTGTGCAACCATCCCCGCAACAGCGTCCGGAGCATGGTGCAGACCCGCCCGATCCACCGACGGAACTGCTTCCCCGGATCCAGAACGGTGGTGAGCCTGGCCCTGGCCGCGCTGCTCACCCTGCTGCTCGCCCTCGCGCCGGCCCTGCCGCCGGTCGCGCCGGCCCACGGCCAGATCAGCCTGGGCGAGAACCTCACCGGCTCCAACGGCCGGGTGATCCCGGACGGGGTGAACCGGTTCGGCGACATCGAGGTGTCCGCCGTGACCTCCCCGATCGACGGCCGGCAGCTGTTCAAGATCGCCTCCCCCACCGTCTACGACCGCAACCAGCCGCCGGACGGAGCCGTTCCGGTGGAGCAGCGGGCCCGGGAGATCCATGCGCGGCTGGAGCTGGCGGCGCTGGAGCGGCGCATGGGGGACGACAGCCTGCGGGTGGAGACGGCCAGGCTCAACAACGTCACCGTGATCACGGTGCGGGATGAGGAGCACCCCCGCCCCATGGTGCTGGCCTCTGTGACCGGCGCCGATGCCACCTTCCATGGCGTGGCGGTGGAGGAGCTGGCCAAGCGCTGGCGCGGGGAACTGGAGAAGGAAGTCCGCGACTACGACATCAGCCTGCAGCCGGAGAACCTCAGGCGCAGCCTCTGGCGTTTCGTGCGGATCCTGCTGGCGATGGTGGCGGCCACCTGGGTGATCCTTCTGCTGAAGCGGCGCATCGCCCGGCGGCAGCTGGTGCTCCAGAACAGGCTGCAGGCCATGCGGGAGCAGGCCGAGCAGGAGGCCCCCTCGCCGCCGCAGGAGGGCGGGAACGATGGCCCCGACGCGCTGTTCCGCGGCCGCCACCAGTTCGTGGAGGCCACCCTGGACCGCCTGCCGATCAAGCGGCGTCTGAACGGCTGGGGCCTGCTGCAGTGGCTGCTGTTCTGGGCGGTGCTGCTGCTCTGGTACGTGGGCACCTACCTGCTGCTGCGGCAGTTTCCGGGGCTGGCCATGTTCAGCCGCGACTTCGCCGGCCTGCCGCTGAAGCTGCTGGTGGTGTGGTTCTGCACCACCCTGGCGATGCGCTTCTGTTCACGCCTGCTGGATCGCTTCGAGGCGCGCTGGGAGGCCCGCCATCCGGTGCAGGGCGGTGCCGCCGACCAGAGCCGCAGGCTGCGGCTGCGCTTCTCCACCATCACCGATGCCACCAAGGGCATGCTGGTGGTGCTCATCGCCCTGGTGGGGGTGCTGTCGGGCCTGGGGGTGCTGGGGGTGCCCAGCAGCTCGATCCTGGCCATCGGCGGCCTGCTCGGCCTGGCGATCAGCTTCGGCGCCCAGAACCTGATCCGCGACCTGGTGAACGGCTTCCTGATCCTGGCGGAGGATCAGTTCGCCATCGGCGATGTGATCAGCGCCGCCGGCGCCGTGGGTCTGGTGGAGAGCCTCAACCTGCGGGTCACCCAGCTGCGCAGCCCCGCCGGGGAGTTCATCACCATTCCCAACAGCGCCATCACCCAGGTGAACAACCTCACCCGCAACTGGTCGCGGGTGAACGTGAGCGTGGAGGTGGACTGCGACGCCGACCCCGTGCAGGCCCTGGCCGTGACCCGTGCCACCGGCGACGCGCTGCACCGGGATCCGGACTGGGCGGCCAGCATCCTGGCGCCCCCGGCCGTGCTCGGGATCGATGCCATCAGCCACGCCGGGGTGGCGATCACCACCTGGATCGACACCGCCCCCGGCCGCCAGTGGGACGTGAGCCGCGAGTTCCGCCTGCGCCTGCTGCAGAACCTGCGCCAGGCCGGAATCCGGCTGGGCACACCGCGGCAGACCAATCTGGCGCCCTGAAGGGATGTGACGCCCTGATCCCGGTCCCGCGGGGGCTGATTACGGTCCAGGAGGAGCAGGGAACCGCCCCCGCAGGGCAGAGATCCGCAGGACCGCCACCCCCTGAACCACCCAGCATGACCGCTTCCGCATGACCGCCATCAGCAGCTGCCCCTTCGCGGCACGGGGCGGGGCCGCCACGGCCCACGCCGATGCCCCCAACCGCCGCTGGTGGCCCCAGCAGCTCAACCTGGGCATCCTTCACCAGCACGCGCCGGCCTCCAATCCCCTGGGGGCCGATTTCGACTACGCCGAGGCCTTCGGTCAGCTGGATTTCGCCGCCCTCAAGCGCGATCTCTACGCCCTGATGACCGACTCCCAGGACTGGTGGCCGGCCGACTGGGGCCACTACGGCGGCCTGTTCATCCGCATGGCCTGGCACAGCGCCGGCACCTACCGCACCGGCGACGGCCGCGGCGGCGGCGGCACCGGCAACCAGCGCTTCGCTCCGGTGAACAGCTGGCCCGACAACGGCAACCTCGACAAGGCCCGGCGGCTGCTCTGGCCGATCAAGCAGACCTACGGCAACCGCATCTCCTGGGCCGACCTGATCATCCTGGCGGGCAACGTCGCCCTCGAGTCGATGGGCTTCACCCCCTTCGGCTTCGGCGGCGGCCGGGTGGACGTGTGGCAGCCGGAGGAGGACATCTACTGGGGCCGCGAGACCAGCTGGATGGGCGATGAGCGCCACAGCGAGACCCACGAGCTCGAAAGTCCCCTGGCGGCGGTGCAGATGGGGCTGATCTACGTGAACCCGGAAGGCCCCAACGGCCAGCCCGATCCGGTGGCCTCCGGCCGCGATGTGCGCGAGACCTTCGCCCGCATGGCGATGAACGACGAGGAGACCGTGGCCCTGGTGGCCGGCGGCCACACCTTCGGCAAGGCCCATGGCGCCGGCGATCCGGATCTGCTGGGGCCGGGCCCCGAGGGCGCCTCCCTCGAGGAGCAGGGCCTGGGCTGGCGGAGCCGCCACGGCAGCGGCAAGGGAGCCGATGCGATCACCAGCGGCATCGAAGGGGCCTGGAAGCCCAACCCCACCACCTGGGACCGGGGCTATTTCGAGATGCTGTTCGGCTACGACTGGGAGCTGGTGAAGAGTCCGGCCGGGGCCTGGCAATGGCAGGCGCTGCACGTGCGCGAGGAGCACCTCATCCCCGACGCCCACAACCCGGCGAAGCGGCACCCGCCGATCATGACCACCGCCGATCTCTCGCTGCGCTTCGATCCGCTCTACGAGCCGATCGCCCGCCGCTTCCACCAGGACCAGCAGGCCTTCGCCGATGCCTTCGCCCGCGCCTGGTTCAAGCTCACCCACCGGGATATGGGTCCCAAGGCCCTCTACCTCGGCCCCGAGGTGCCCGCCGAGGAGCTGCTCTGGCAGGACCCGATCCCGCCGGTGGACCATCCCCTGATCCAGGAAGCCGCCATTGCGGCGCTCAAGGCCGAGGTGCTGGCCTCAGGGCTCACGGTGCCCGAGCTGGTGGCCACCGCCTGGGCCTCCGCCTCCACCTTCCGCGGCTCCGACAAGCGCGGCGGCGCCAACGGCGCTCGGATCCGCCTGGCGCCCCAGAACGGCTGGGAGGTGAACCAGCCCGAGCAGCTGGCCCGGGTGCTGGCGGTGCTGGAGGGCATCCAGCAGCGCTTCAACGCCGGCCAGGGCGACGGCACCCGGGTGTCCCTCGCCGATCTGATCGTGCTGGCGGGCGCGGCCGCCGTGGAGGCCGCCGCCCGCGCCGGCGGTCACGCCGTGGCGGTGCCCTTCACCCCCGGCCGCACCGACGCCAGCCAGGAGCTCACCGATGTGGAGGCGTTCGCGGTGCTGGAACCCCAGGCCGACGGCTTCCGCAATTTCCAGAAGCGCTCCTTCGCCGTGCCGGCCGAGGAGCTGCTGCTGGATCGGGCCCAGCTGCTCAGCCTCAGCGCTCCGGAGATGACCGTGCTGGTGGGCGGCCTGCGGGTGCTGGGCGCCAACACCGGCGGCTCCAGCCATGGGGTGTTCACCGAGCGGCCCGGCAGCCTCAGCAACGACTTCTTCGTGCACCTGCTGGACATGGGCACGGTGTGGACGCCCACCAGCGAGGCGGCCAGCAGCTTCGAGGGGCGCGACCGCGCCAGCGGCGCCCTGCGCTGGAGCGCCAGCCGGGTGGATCTGGTGTTCGGCTCCAATTCCCAGCTGCGGGCCATCGCCGAGGTGTACGCCCAGAGCGATGGCGCGGAGAAGTTCGTGGCCGACTTCGTGGCGGCCTGGTGCAAGGTGATGGAGCTCGACCGCTTCGACCTCCACTGACGCCTGCTCTGCGGCCGATGGCCGGAGACCCTGCCGGCCGGGGGCCATAGCCTGGCCTGGCCCACGCAGCAGCCCAGCCATGCCCCGGCCCGCCCATCGCCGTCCCGGCATCGTCCTCGGCGTGTCCCTGGCCCTGGGGGGGCTGGGGGCGTGGCTGCACCCCTACCTGGCGGCCACCCTGCCCTCTGGGGAGTCAACCCCGAACCTCCAGCCCGCCCAGGCTGCCCCGCCCACCACCACGGCCCTGCTGCCGAGTGCTCCGGGGCTGAGCCGCACCGCCGACGGCCGCCACTACCCGCTGGTGCCCGCCGACCCCGGCGAGCTGGCCGCCCTGCTGGCCCGGGTGGAGGCCGCCATCCGCTCCCCGGGCACCCCCGCGGCGGAGCTGCCGGATCTGGGCCACCAGCAGCAGGTGATCTACCGGGTGCTCTCCCACAAGCCGCAGCTCTCGGCCCAGGTGCGCCGGGAGCTGCCGCCGCGCTGGCAGAGCGTCTTCGATCGCCATCTCGCCGCCCGGCGGGAATTCCTGGCCATGCACAGGGGCGGCCGCAAGCCCACCTCCCTGCCGGCCTGGCGGATCATCGCGCCCGAGCCCCCCGAGGTCCTGATCGGCCACTACAAAAAGGCCGAAGCGGCCACGGGCATCGCCTGGGAGGTGCTGGCGGCGGTGAATCTGGTGGAAACCGGCATGGGCCGCATCGACGGCGTGTCGGTGGCCAATGCCCAGGGGCCGATGCAGTTCCTGCCCACCACCTGGAGCGAGCGCGGCATCGGCAAGGGCGACATCCGCGACCCCCACGACGCCATTCAGGCGGCCGCCCGCTACCTGGTGCGCCGCGGCGGACTGCAGGACATCCGCAAGGGCCTCTGGGGCTACAACAACAGCGACCACTACGGCCGGGCCGTGCTCCACTACGCCTCCCTGATCAAGGAGGATCCGCGGGCCTACCTCGGCCTCTACCACTGGGAGATCCACTTCGGCACCGCCGCCGGTGACCTCTGGCTGCCGGTGGGCTACGACCAGAGCCAGCGCATCCCGGTGACGGCCTTCCTGCAGCGCTCACCCGCCAGCGCGCCGCCGCCGGGCTCCTCGGGCTACTGAGCCCCGTCAGACGCCTGAGGCCGGCATCCGGCTCAGGCCTCGACGAGCCGCAGACCGATCCGCTTGGACACCCCCTCGGGCAGGTTGCGCGAGATCGGGCAGTGGGTCATCCGCTCCTGCATCCAGGCGATCGCTTCGGCATCGACCCGCGCGCGGTCTTCGGCACCGGCAGTGGGGTCGAGGGCCATGCGGAAGTCGCCCGCCACGCGCTCCACGATCAAGCTGCTGCTGGTGGCCACTTCGAAGCTGGCCTCCACCCGCTGCAGCGGAAGTTGGCGCTCGCGGGCATTGGCCACCAGGTAGGTGTGCTGGCAGAGCAGCAGGGAGATCAGATTGAGGCGGAACCCGGGCATCGTGAGGCTGAGCTGCTGGGGTTCCCACGTCCCGTCCGGGGTGAGGAACTCCACCACCAGGTCACGGGTGGCGCGCTCCGGAGCGGGGTGGCTGCTGCGCAGCCGGAACTGAAACAGGCGTTCGTCCATCAGGAAGGGGCAATGGGGCAGCGGAAACGGCGGCAGGGGGCACGGGGCCATGGCGGCGCCAGGCCTCGGCGCCGGTGAGCAGGGCCGAGCCGATCAGCAGGGCCGAGAAGCCCTGCCGCAGCCGCTGGTCATTCAGGTGGGGGGCCAGCCACTGGCCCGCGAAGGCCCCGGCGGCACCACCCACCAGCAGGGGCAGCAGCAGCGGCACCGCACTGGCGGGCCAGTGGCCGAGGGCCAGCAGGGCCACCCCCGCATTCAGCGCGATCAGCACCAGGCTGGTGCCGCTGGCCTGGGCCATCGGCAGGCCGGCGATCAGCACCAGGGCCGGCACGATCGCGAAGCCGCCGCCCACGCCGGCGATGCCGGTGAGCAGCCCCACCACCACCCCCTGGGCGGCCAGGGCGAGCACGCCGGCGGCACCGCCCGGCGCAGGGGCGTCAGGGTCGGTCGCCCCGCGGCGGGTGAGCAGCCAGGAGGCCACCAGCGCCGCCAGGGTGAACAGCCCCAGCTGGACGGATTCGGGAATCAGGCCGGCCTTCACCAGGCTGCCGCCGATCCAGCTGCCGGCCAGGGCGGGCACCCCGAGGATCAGGCCGGGGCGGAGCACCACCTGGCGGCGGCGCAGGTAGGGCCCCACGTTGCCCAGGGCCAGCAGGGCCACCACGATCAGCGAGAGCGGCACCGCCTGGCGGGTGGGCAGGGAGGCGCCGCTCACCAGCAGGGGCAGCAGCAGGATCGAGCCCCCCGCCCCCAGCACCGCCAGCAGGAAGCCGATCAGCCCGCCGCCGGCCAGCAGCAGCAGACCCGTGGCCTCGCTCACAGGCTCACCCGGTTCCAGGGCATGGCCGCCAGCAGACGCGCCATGCCGCAGAAGCCGCTGATGCCGGCGAACACCAGGCCCGCCCCCACGAAGCCGGACAGCCAGATCCAGCCCGGTGCCAGCGTCTGGCTGAGGATCACTCCCAGCAGCACCAGGGAGCCGGCGGCGATCTGCACCTGCCGCATCAGCGGCAGCGGGGCTCCCGCCCGCCTCTGCAGGGGAAAGCCGGCCTGCTGCCAGGCGGGGATGCCCCCCTCCAGATCCATCACCGGAGCGGGATGGCCCTGCTCCAGCAGCTGGCCCAGGCCCCGGGAGCTGCGGTTGCCGCTGTGGCACACCAGCACCAGCGGTCCGCCGGGCAGCTCCGTGCGGGTGAGCTGGGCGAGGGGCACGTTCACACTGCCGGCGATGTGGCCGCTGGCGTATTCCACCGGCTCGCGCACATCGATCACATGCACCGCCTTGGCGGCAAGGCGGTCGGCCAGCTCCCGGGGCGAGAGACGGGCGGCCGGGGCGGGGGTGGGGCCGGAAGGGCTGGTGTGGGCTGTGGTGGTGGTCATGGTTCAGGCAGGCAGGGGGGTGGATCGGGGGAGAGATCGGGGCCCAGCGGCCCTGGGGCGCTGGGGCCAGAGGTGCTCAGACCCGGGTGCTCAGGCTTCGGGCAGCGGGGCCTCGGCTTCGATCGGGTAGCCCTCGTCGGTCCAGCGGCGCAGGCCGCCGCGCAGGTTGGCCACCTGCGGGCGCCCGGCCTTGAGCAGCTGCTGGGTGGCGAGGGCCGAGCGACTGCCGGAATGGCAGACCAGCACCAGGGGCCGGTCGGCGGGGAGTTCGGCCGCACGGGCCTCCAGCTGCGGCAGCGGCAGCAGCTGGCTGGCGGGGATGCGGCCGTCGGGACCGTGATATTCCTCGGGGGTGCGCACATCCACCACGGCGACATCGGCGCGGTGGGCGGCCAGCCAGGCCGGCGTGAGTTCCGGCAGGCCGGCATAGCTGCGCTGCAGCGGCGCCCAGCTCACGGCCGGCTGCGGCTGCCGCGGTCTGCCGGAGCGCAGGTTGCCCGGCAGGGCCTCGGCGATGCGGTGGGGATGGGGCAGCTTCATGGCCTCCATGTGGCCCACGAAGTCCCGTTCGGTGGCGCTGCCGCCCAGCCGGGCGTTGTAGGCCTTCTCCTCCGCCACCGAGGTGACGCCGCGCCCTGTGTAGTCGTGGCACGGATAGAGCTGGCAGGCCTCCGGCAGGGTGAAGATCTGCCGGGTGATGGAGGTCCACAGGGTGTGGGCATCGCCCTGCTGGAAATCACAGCGGCCGCAGCCCCGCACCAGCAGGGCATCGCCGGTGAAGGCCAGGCTGTGGTCGTCGAGCACATAGGTGACGCAGCCGTTGGTGTGGCCCGGTGTGCTGCGCACCTCCAGGACGCGCTGACCGAAGCCCACCCGGTCGCCATGGGCCAGGGGCAGGGTGACGTTCTCAGCGCCGGCGGCCGCGGCCAGGCCGATGGCGCAGCCGGTGGCCTCGTGCAGCAGCCAGCTGCCGGTGACATGGTCGGCATGGGCGTGGGTGTCGAGCGAGGCCACCAGCGCGATGCCCAGCTCCTGCACCAGGGAGAGGTCGCGCCCGTGCTGCTCGAACACCGGATCGATGATCACGCCCTGCCGGCTCGGCACGTCGGCCAGCAGATAGGTGAAGGTGCCGGTGGCGGCATCGAAGAGCTGGCGGAAGAGCAGCGGGCCGCCACCGGCGGCGGCAGCCAGGAGGGCGGGGGCGGGAGCGAAAGCACCGGGGGAGGAGGCGGCCATGCGGCATCCCTGCAGACTGCTATGACGATAGCCGCATAGAGGGGAATAACGCAATCGCCCTCGCCGGGGCACGCCTGCCCCGCTCCCCGGCGGCAGGCGGAAGGCCATGGCAGAATGCTTCTAGACTCATAGAGAATCACCATGGCCGGCCCGGGCTCCATGCCCTCTCCCCAGCTGCTGGAGGAGTACTGCCACTTCTTCCGGATCCTGAGCGAGCCGGCCCGGCTGCAGTTGCTCTGCCAGCTCAAGCAGGGGCCGCTGGACGTGGCCGCCCTGATCGAGGCCACGGGCTTCTCCCAGTCGCACATCAGCCGCCAGCTGGGCCAGTTGCAGCGGGCCGGCCTGGTGCGCTGCGAACGCGATGGGGTCCGCACCATCTGGCACGCCGACAGCGAGCTGGTGGACGACCTCTGCACCCTGGTGCAGACCCGCCTGCGCCAGCGCCTGGAGGCCCAGCTGCAGCAGCTCGGGGCCGCCTGAAGCCGGCCCGGGCCGCCCTCCCTGCCCCCACCCCAACCCGCGTGGGGCTGCCGCCACTGACAGCACACCAGACAGCACACCAGGGCAGACCATGACAGGATCGCGCCACCTCTGGCCCTCTCCAGGTTCGGCGCCATGCCTGAAGCCCTGCGCGGCTCCACCCGTCCGCTCCCCGTCCCCGCCGCTGCGCGCGGCTGGCAACCGCCGGCGCGCCCCAGGCGGCGGGCTGCCCTGGTGGCCCTGCTCGGGCTGATTCCCCTGGCCGCCTGCGCTCCCCAGGACGGCTCCGGCCTGCAGAGCCCGAAACTCAGTGGCATCACCGGCCGCGGCAAGCTGGTGTGCGGCGTGGAGGGCACCCTGCCGGGCTTCAGCTTCGTGGAGCCCGACGGCCGCTATTCCGGCCTCGATGTGGACACCTGCAAGGCGGTGGCCGCCGTGGTGCTCGGCGATCCCGAGAAGGTGGAATACCGCAACCTCAACTCCAGCGAGCGCTTCGCGGCCCTGGCCAGCGGCGAGGTGGACATGCTGGCCCGCAACACCACCGCCACCCTCAGCCGCGACGCCGCCGGCGGCAACGGCCTCAGCTTCGCCCCCACCACCTTCTATGACGGCCAGGGGGTGATGGCGCCGGTGAAGAGCGGCATCACCAGCCTCAAGGGCCTGGCCGGCAAGGCGATCTGCGTGGAGAGCGGCACCACCACCGAGCTCAACCTGGCCGATCGGATGCGCGAGATCAACGTGCCCTACACGCCGCTGAAGTTCCAGACCAGCGACCAGACCTACGCCGCCTACCTGGGCGGCCGCTGCGCCGCCGTCACCAGCGACCGCTCCCAGCTGGCCGGCAAGCGCAGCAGCTTCCCCACCCCCGACGACCACCAGCTGCTGCCGGATGTGCTCAGCAAGGAGCCGCTGTCACCGGCCACCACCAACGCCGATCCGGCCTGGGCCGATGCCCTGCGCTGGATCGTGTTCAGCCTGATGCAGGCCGAGGAGTGGGGCATCACCCAGGCCAACCTCGACAGCAAGCTGGCCGAGGCCAAGGCCAACACCAACCTGGCCGACCTGCGACGCTTCTTCGGCGTGGAGGGCGACTTCGGCCGCCAGCTCGGCCTGCCCGCCGACTTCACGGTGCGGGCGATCCGGGCCGTGGGCAACTACGGCGAGATCTTCGAGCGCAACGTGGGCACCACCTCGCGGCTCAAGCTCGAGCGGGGCCTCAACCGGCTGTGGACCCAGGGCGGCCTGATCTACGCCCAGCCCTTCCGCTGATGGCGCTGCCCCCGCAACCGCTCCCGATCCCCTGGTGGCGGAACCGGCGCCTGCTGCCCTGGCTGCTGCAGGCGGCGGTGGCCCTGGTGGTGCTGGTGCTGATCGCCTTCCTTCTGGGCAACCTGATCCGCAACCTCACGGCGGCGGGGCTGCTGCTCACCTGGCGCTGGCTGGGCCAGCCCGCCAGCTTCGACATCAGCGAAACCACCCTTCCCTTCAACGCCGCCCTCCCCTACTGGCGGGCCCTGCTGGCCGGCCTGGCCAACACCCTGCGGGCCGTGGTGAGCGGCCTGATCGGCGCCACCGTGCTGGGCACCCTGGCGGGCATGGCCAACTTCAGCAGCAACGGGCTGCTGCGGGGCCTGGTGCGGGGCTACGTGGAGGTGGTGCGCAACATCCCCCTGCTGCTGCAGCTGGTGTTCTGGTATTTCGTGGTGTTCCTCGCGCTGCCCAACGGCGCCGCCGCCTTCCAGTTGCCGGGGCTCACCCTGGCCAAGTCCGGGCTCTACCTGGCCGGGTTCGCCCAGGGCGGCTGGACGGGGCCCACCCTGGTGAACGGGGTGTGGCAGGCCCCCCTGCGGCTGAGCGTGGAGTTCGGCGCCCTGCTGTGCGGGCTGGTGGTGTACTCGGGGGCCTACATCGCCGAGGTGGTGCGGGCCGGTATCGCCGCGGTGCCTGCGGGCCAGTGGGAAGCGGCCTCCTCCCTGGGCCTGGGCTGGCTGGCCACCGTGCGGCACGTGGTGCTGCCCCAGGCGCTGCGGGTGATCGTGCCGGGCCTCAACACCCAGTACATCTCCCTGGCCAAGAACTCCTCGCTGGCGGTGGCCGTGGGCTACCCAGACCTCTACGCCGTGGCCGAGACCACCCTCAACCAGACCGGCCGGGCGGTGGAGGTGGTGATCCTGCTGCTGGCGGCCTACCTGGTGCTGGATCTGCTGATCTCGGCGGTGATGAACGGCCTCAACCGGCTGGTGCAGATCCGGGAGCGCTGAGATGGCACCATCTTCCCCCCCATCGGCTTCCCCCCTGCGAGGGCTGGCCGGCCGGCTGCGCCGCGAGCTGTTCGCCACCCCCGTCGATGGCCTGATCACCCTGGTGCTGCTCGGCGTGATCGGCGGCGGCCTCACGGGCCTGCTGCGCTGGGCCCTCACCCAGACCGACTGGGCCGTGATCCGGCTGAACAGCACCCTCTTCGCCGTGGGGCGCTACCCCCTGGAGCAGCAGTGGCGGCTCTGGTGGCTGCTGGCCCTGCTCAGCGCCGCGGCCGGCCTCACCTGGGGCCTGCTGCGCAGCCAGCCCCGGCCCGACCGGAGCGGCAGGCTGTGGCCGGCCGCCGACCGCTGGGCCTGCGGGCTGATCGCCGGCCTGGCCCTCTGGACCCCCTGGGCCCTGCAGCTCTCCGCCGCCATCAGCCTGCGCTGGGCGGGCCTGGCCGCCCTGCTGCTGGCCCTGCGCTGGCTGAGCGGGCGGCTGGGGCAGGGGCTGAGTCAGCGCCAGGGTTCCCGGGCCCTGCGCAGCCTGGCCCTGCTCTGGCCGGCCCTTTACCTGATCGGCATGGTGCTGATCAGCGGCGGCCTCGGCCTGGGGGCGGTGCCGAGCGCCGAGTGGGGCGGGCTGCTGCTCACCCTGCTGCAGGCCAGCTTCGCGATCCTGCTCTGCTTTCCCCTGGGCGTGCTGCTGGCCCTGGGGCGGCGCAGCAACCTGCCCCTGCTGCGCTGGGGCTCGGTGCTCTACATCGAGTTCGTGCGCGGGGCGCCGCTGATCACCCTGCTCTTTCTGGGGCAGAACATCCTCGGCTTCCTGCTGCCGGGAGGGCTCGCCCCCGAGCGGGTGTGGCGCGCCGCCTGGGTGCTCACCTTCTTCGCCGCCGCCTACCTGGCCGAGGCGGTGCGCTCCGGCCTGGCGGCCGTGCCCAAGGGGCAGCACGAGGCCGCCCGCTCCCTCGGACTCGGCCCCCGGCAGACCCTGCAGCACGTGGTGCTGCCCCAGGCCCTGCGGGTGGCCCTGCCGGTGATGGTGAGCCAGTTCATCTCCCTGCTGCAGGACACCACCCTGCTGTCGCTGATCGGGCTGCTCGAGCTGCTCGGCACCGCCCGGGCCGTGATGGCCAACCCGGCCTTCCTGGGCGACTACGGCGAGGTGTACCTCACCCTGGCGGTGCTGTTCTGGGGCTGCTGCACCGCCCTGGGCCTGGGCAGCCGCGCCCTCGAACACCGCCTCGATCCCCGTCACACCGCCTCCACCCGATGACCACCCCCTCTTCTGCCGGGCCCACCGGCCCGATCCTGCAGGCCGAGGCCGTGCACAAGTGGTACCCCAACGGCTTCCAGGCCCTCAAGGGGGCCAGCCTCACGGTGGAGCGGGGGGAGGTGGTGGTGATCATGGGGCCGTCGGGCTCGGGCAAGAGCACCTTCATCCGCACCTTCAACGCCCTGGAGGACTTCCAGCAGGGCAGCATCCACATCGACGGCCGCCCCCTCTCGGCCGATCTGCGCGACATCGACGCGATCCGCCGCGAGGTGGGGATGGTGTTCCAGCAGTTCAACCTCTTTCCGCACCTCACCGTGCTGGAGAACCTCACCCTGGCGCCGGTGCTGGTGCGCCGCCGCAGCCGGGCCGAGGCGGAGCGGCGGGCGCGGGAGCTGCTGGAGCGGGTGGGCATCGCCGAGCAGGCCGGCAAGTTTCCCGGCCAGCTCTCCGGCGGCCAGCAGCAGCGGGTGGCCATCGCCCGCTCGCTGTGCATGGATCCCCAGCTGATGCTGTTCGATGAGCCCACCAGCGCCCTCGACCCCGAGATGGTGCGGGAGGTGCTGGAGGTGATGCAGGCCCTGGCGGCCGACGGCATGACCATGGTGGTGGTGACCCACGAGGTGCGGTTCGCCCAGCAGGTGGCCCACCGGGTGGTGCTGATGGACGCGGGTGAGGTGGTGGAGGTGGCGCCGCCGCAGCAGTTCTTCTCGAACCCCAGCCACCAGCGCACCCGGCGCTTCCTCGACCAGATCCTCTGAGGACAGCGGCATGGCCCAACGGCATCCCCGGGCGCGGCGCCACCACAGCGAGCACCACCGCTCCGACCGGGTGGGCTGGATGCGGGCGATGGTGCTCGGCGCCAACGACGGCACGATCTCCGTGGCCAGCCTGGTGGTGGGCATCGCCGCCGCCGGCGCCGGCCGCAGCGAGATCCTGCTTTCGGGGGTGGCCGCCACCGTGGCAGGGGCCCTGTCGATGGCCGCCGGCGAGTACGTGTCGGTGCAGTCGCAGGCCGACACCGAACAGGCCGACCTGGCCCGCGAGCGGACCGAGCTCCGCGAAGATCCGGCCGGGGAGCTGGCCGAGCTCACCGAGATCTACGTGCAGCGGGGCCTCGATCGCGAACTGGCGCTCCGGGTGGCGACCCAGCTGAGCCAGCACGACCCCCTGGGCGCCCACGCCCGCGACGAACTCGGGCTCACCGAGACCCTGCGGGCCCGGCCGGTGCAGGCGGCCCTCTCCTCCGCCGCCAGCTTCATCCTGGGCTCCCTGGTGCCGATCCTGGCGATCCTGCTGGCCCCGGCGGCGCGGATCGCCGCCGCCACCACCCTCACGGCCCTGCTGGCGCTGGCGGGGCTGGGGGCCCTGGCCGCCTGGGCCGGCGGGGCGCCGCTGCGGCAGGGAGCCCTGCGGATGGTGGTGTGGGGAGCCCTGGCCATGGGCCTCACCGCGGCCGTGGGGCGGCTGTTCGGCACGGCGGTGTGAAGAGGGCTGTTCGCCCTCAAGGGCGCTGGCTCCGCTGCCAGCGCATCAGACCCAGCCGACGAGCGATCCCCTCCAGAGGCTTCAGGTAGGCGGCTTCGTGGGGCTGGCCGGTGAGCATGCGGTTCCAGTAGATCCAGGGGAAGCCGAAGCGCTCCAGCAGCCAGGTGAACCATCGCTCCTTCACCGGATTCACCAGAAAGCTGCTCACCGGCTGCTGGCGGTAATCGAACTCCAGCAACATCACCGAGTGGTCGCTGGTGATCAGGGGACAGGCGCTGTAGCCGTCGTAGGCGGACTCCGGGGAGCGGCCTTCGAGCACGGCCACCACATTGGCCGCCACCACAGGAGCCTGCTGGCGCACCGCCGCGGCCGTTTTGGCGGTCGGGAAGGAGCCCACATCGCCGATGGCGAACACATTGCCGTAACGGCGATGCTGGGCGGTGCGGGGATCCACGGCCACCCAGCCTTCCCCGGGGTTCACGGCCAGGGGGCTGCGGGCCACCACCGCCGGCGCTGCCATCGGCGGCACCACATGCAACAGGTCAAATGGAAGGACGGCCTCCCGCGAGACCTTCCCCGGCTCCTTGACGCAGAACGTGGCGGTACGCTCCGCTCCGTTCACAGCCACAAGATCGTGGTGGTAACGCACCTCCTCGCCACGCTCGGCGGCGATGGCCACCATCCGTTCGCTGTAGGCCGCCACGGGGAAGAGGGCCGGCTGAGCTGTGCAGAAGAGCAGCCGTGACCGGACCCCTACGCCACTTCGCGCCTTGAACTGCTGATCCGCGAGGTGCATGATCTTCTGAGGCGCCCCACCGCACTTGATGGCCGTGGCGGGGTGGGTGAAGATCGCCGTTCCGCCCTTGAAGCTCTCCAGGACGCGGCGGGTGTGGGCCGCCAGGTCGCGGCGGTAGATGCTGGTCACACTGTGGCGGCCGAGGCTCTCGGCCAGGCCCGGCACCGCACTCCACTGGAGTTCGAGGCCCAGGGCCACCACCAGAACGTCGTAGCCCACGCACTGGCCATCAGCGAGCCGCACCCGGTTCTGATCCGGTTCGAACGCGGCCACGGCGGCCTGGATCCAGCGAACGCCCTCGGGGATCACCTCGCCCTCGGGCCGCCGGGTACTGGCGACATCCACGAAGCCACCGGCCACCAGCACCCAGCCAGACTGGTAGTCGTGGAAGGGCGACGGTTCGATCACCGCCACCTCAAGGTCGGGCCGCAGCCGCCGCAGCCAGCTGGCCAGGGTGATGCCGCCGGTACCCCCGCCGGCGATCAGCACCCGGGCATGGAGCTCAGCCACCGGTGGCGGACTCCAGGGCCTCGGCCACCTCCGGAATGAACACGGCGTACATGCCGCGCAGATCCCCCGGCTTGAAGTCGAAGGCCCGGTCCTGGGGGTAGCGCTCCTTCACGAAGGCCGGCCGGCTGTCCTTGCTGCCGTGGCAGGCCAGGCAGCTGGGCTGCACAGCGATGCGGCGGTAGTAGCTCACCCCGGCGGGCTGGCCTTCGGCGCTGGGTTGCCACAGGCCCTGGATCTGGGGATGGCGGGAGAACAGATCGATCACCTCCCGCTCCTGGGCGTTGGCGGGGGCATGGTCGGGATTGCGGTACTTGGTGGCCACCTGGCGCACGGTCCAGCCGTTCTCCTTGCCGATGGCAGCGGCGCGGCGGCCCACCGGCATGCACACCTCCTTCATGGTGTCCAGGGTGGGCTCCTCGGTGCTGCCCTCGAGCGTGGCGGCCAGGCCGATGCGCAGCCGGTCGAGCTGCTCCATCTGGTCCACGGCCCTGGCGAGCACCTCAGGGTTCACCGGGGCTTCCGCCGGCACCGCCTGGGCGGCGGAGGGAGCCAGGCAGAACAGAAAGGCTCCCAGCAGGGCGAGGGCGGCGGAGGTGGCCATCAGCGGCCCCACCCTCCGCAGGGTGGACAGCACGGGGTTCATGGCGAGGGCAGTGGGGGAGTTGGCGGGGAAAGGGAGAAAGGCCCGGCGGGATCCGGGCCTGGGAGCGAGCTTCGGCTGGGTGGGGGTCAAAGTCCCACTAACCGATCGCCGGGGCCGTGAACGGCACCGGAGCTGTTTCCACCAGGGCCAGATCGAGCGGGAAGTTGTGCACATTGCGCTCGTGCATCGCCTCGATGCCCAGGCCGGCCCGGTTGAGCACGTCGGCCCAGGTGTCCACCACATGGCCCTGGTTGTCGAGCACCGAGTGGTTGAAGTTGAGGCCGTTGAGGTTGAAGGAGAAGCTGGCCACCGCCAGGGCGGCGAACCAGATGCCCACCACCGGCCAGGCGGCCAGGAGGAAGTGCAGGCTGCGGCTGTTGTTGAAGCTGGCGTACTGGAAGATGAGCCGGCCGAAATAGCCATGGGCGGCCACGATGTTGTAGGTCTCCTCCTCCTGGCCGAACTTGTAGCCCCGGTTCTGGCTCTCGGTTTCGGTGGTCTCGCGCACCAGGGAGCTGGTGACCAGGGAGCCGTGCATGGCGGAGAACAGGGCCCCGCCGAACACCCCGGCCACGCCCAGCATGTGGAAGGGATGCATCAGCACGTTGTGCTCGGCCTGCAGCACCAGCATGAAATTGAAGGTGCCGGAGATGCCGAGGGGCATCGCATCCGAGAAGGAGCCCTGGCCGACGGCATACACCAGCAGCACGGCCGTGGCCGCAGCCACGGGCGCCGAGTAGGCCACGGCGATCCAGGGACGCATGCCGAGCCGGTAGCTCAGCTCCCATTCCCGGCCCATCCAGCAGAAGATGCCGATCAGGAAATGGAACACGATCAGCTGGTAGGGGCCGCCGTTGTACAGCCACTCCGAAAGGCTGGTGGCTTCCCAGATCGGATAGAAGTGCAGACCGATGGCATTCGTGGTGGGCACCACCGCCGCGGTGATGATGTTGTTACCGCTCAGCAGCGAGCCGGCCACGGGTTCACGGATGCCGTCGATGTCGACCGGGGGAGCGGCGATGAAGGCGATCACGAAGCAGAGCGCCGCCACCAGCAGGGTGGGGATCATCAGAACGCCGAACCAACCGATGTAGAGGCGGTTGTCGGTGCTGGTGATCCAGTCCTTGAAGGCTGTCCAGGGTTGGCGCCGCGGGGGCGCCAGAGGAGTTGTGGTCATCGGATTCACAGGGAAGTGGATCGGGAGGCCCTGCCGCGGGGACCGGAGCCACGGGTGGGCGCCGTGGGGTGGGCGTCCCGAGGAAACGCCTCCGTCCATAACGCTAGCGTTTTACGCGTCTATGACGCATCGGCTGCTATGCGCTTTTGTACTCAAATCCTCAGGCGGTCGTGCTGCCTGGTCGTCGTCTGTCTGCTGCTGCTGGGAGCGGGCCTGCCTGCTGGCGCGCTGGACTCTGGCGACGGCCTGCCCCAAACCTGGAGAGTGCGCGACCGGGATGGCCAGCTCTGGGGGCTGACCTTGCTGCCGGTGGGGGACGCCCCAGCTAGAGAGGCTGGGGCTGGCCAGGACTGGCGTCTGCGCCTCACCGCCCGCTCGGCAGGCCTCCGGCCCGATCACCAGGAGCCCCTGACACTGGCCGATGCCCAGGGACAGGTGTGGACGCTGGCCAACAGCAGCGGCGAGCTGGTGGCGGGCGCGTCACAGCCGTTGCCCGCCTCAGCCGCCCAGTTCCGGGGGAAGCCCCTGCGGCCCGCGCCACGGGAGGCCTGGCCCCTGGAACTGCGCATCCCCCTGGAGGATGGGGCAGGGCAGCCGTTGGCCCCCGCCCGGGTGACCCTGGGGCCGGAAGCGGCGGCCGAATTGCAGCGCCTGGGCCGCGGCGGCCCATGACGCCGAGCCGGTGACGTTGGTTCAATGGGGGCCGGTTCGCCGATCACCGCCATCGCCGGACCCACCTCCTGGGTGCTGCTTGCCCTCGGCACCGCCCTGGGCGAAACCGTGCGCGACCTGGCCCTGCGCATGGTTCTGCGCCGGTCGGGGTGGAGCACGCTGCGGGTGATCGGCAGCAGCAGCGCCCTGGCGGCCCTGCTGCTGGTGGGGCCCGTGATGCTGACAGGCGGGTCAGGGGTGCACTGGCCCCCCTTCGCGGCGGCGCTGCTGCTGGGGGGAAGCCTCAACGCCCTGGCCTTCTGGGGCTATGGCCGCGCCCTGGCCCTGGAGGACCTCAGCCTGGTGCTGCCCCTGATCAACCTCTCCCCCCTGGTGCTGCTGCTGGCGGGCTGGTGGGTGCTCGGGGAGCATCCGAGCGCCGCGGCCGCCCTGGGGGTGGGGCTGCTGGTGCTGGGGGCCATGCTGCTGGGCCAGAGCCGACAGGAGCCCGGCGCCATTGGCCTGCGGCGGCTGTGGACCAGCGCCGGCTGCCGCTGGATGCTGCTGGTGGCCCTGCTCTGGGGCGTGGGCGCCAGCATCGACAAGCTCGGGGTGCGGGCCGGGGGGAGCCTGCTCTGGGTGATGGCACTGCAGCTCACGATCGGCGGCACCCTCCTGGGCCTCTCCCTGCCCTCCCGCTCCGGAGGGCGGCCGCTGGGCCAGCCATCCCGGGCGGGCCCGGTGCTTGTTGTGGGCCTGCTGCTGGCCGGCCTCGCGGGCGCGGTGGGCACCGTGTGGCAGATGGAGGCGATCAGCCGCACGGCGGTGGTGCACGTGATCGCGCTCAAGCGGCTGAGCACCCTGCTGGGCAGTGGCGCCGGCGTGCTGGCGCTGGGCGAACCGGAGGCGCTGCGACGGCTAGGGGCCGCCGCTCTGATGCTGATCGGGGCCGCCACCGTGCTCTGGGGCGCCCTGGGCTGAGCGCAGCCGGGCCCGCACCAGCAGCCCGTCACGGGGCATCGGGCTGGGAATCACCGCGAGGCCGAGGTCCTGATCCGGCAGCAGGTCGAACTCCACGCCGCGCAGCAGGCCGGTGGTGAGCAGGCGGATCTCCAGTTCCGCCAGGGCCTTGCCCAGGCACACCCGCTCGCCGCCGCCGAAGGGCCAGAGGGTGGAGGTCCAGCTGCCATCGCAGTGGCGCTCAGGCCGGAACGCCTCCGGCGCACTCTCCTGGCCGCAGGCTCCATAGCGGTTGGAGGAGGCCAGGGCCACCTGGATCACCCGGCCGGCCGGCACCGCCACCCCATCGAGCACGAGCGGCTGGCGGGCGCGACGGAAGAATCCGCCCACCGGTGGCATCAGCCGCATCACCTCCCGCACCACCGCATCGAGCCGCGGACCGCCCACGGCCCTGGAGCCGCTGCCGTCCTCCGGCGGCCAGGGAAGCGTGTCGATCTCCTCCAGCAGCCAGGCCCGCTGGGCCGGATGCTGCAGCAGGGCCAGCATCAGACAGCTCAGCGAGGAGGCGGTGGTCTCGTAGCCCGCGAACAGCAGCAGGAGCAGCTGTTCCACCAGATCGGGATCGCTGAGGGGAACGCCGGCCTCATCCACCCCTCCGGCCAGCAGATCCAGGCCGCCGCTGGCGGGCCGGCCCGGATCCCGGGCCCGGCGCAGCACCAGCGTCAGACGCCCGAGCAGGCGCTCGCGGGCAGCCAGCGCCCTGGCGAAGGGGCTGGCGGGGAGGGCCACGGGGAAGGAGAACAGCCCCCGGGTCCAGATCTCGAAATCCTGGAAGAGGGCTTCGCGATCCTCCCCCTCCAGCCCAAGCACAACGCCGGCGATTACCGCAAAGGCGAAGCGCCGAAGCCGGGCAGCCAGGGGCACCGGGTGGCCAGAGACCAGCAGCTCATCGCGCAGCTCCTCCACCAGGGCCGTGATCGCCGGGGTGTAGCGCTGCAGAGCGGACGCCGAGAAGAGCTGGCCCACCACCCGGCGGCGGGCGCGGTGGTCCGCTCCGTTGCGGTTCGCCAGCGAGCGCGAGCCCAGCAGCTGCTTCACGCTGGCGGGCCACCAGCCCTCCAGGGCGTCCGGCTGGGCGAAAAGATCCACCAGGGCGCGCTCGCCGCGGATGAACACCAGCGGCTGGCCGAGCAGCACGGTCTCGAACACATTGCCCAGCCGATCGAACCGGCGCTCGGCAAAACCTGGATCGCGGAAGAAGGCCAGGGCTTCGAGAACACCGCTGAGGGCGCCGGTGCGGGGCAGCGGCCGTGGGCCGTCAGCCGCAGACGCGGCGACCGGGGTGAGCCCGTCGGGCACGGTCAGTGACCGGGCACGCGGGGCTGGAGGCCCATCAGCTGACCCACCAGGTCCTCGCTCATCGAGGCCTGCAGCTGCCAGGCCTGCAGCAGGCTCTTGGCCACGGCACGCAAGTCGTCGATGTCGTCGCAGGAGTCGATCGCCCGGGCATGGGACTCGATGGCGAACTGGCGGCTGAGGGAGAGGGAGTCCAAGGGGGTGGCTGCGGTGTGTTCACATCACGTTACAAAACCTGGTCCGGTGTGGGGGTGCGGGTCTCCGCCTGTGGCGCGGCAGGCCACGGCGGAAGGCGCCACAGTGGGCCCAGCGGCAGGCAAGACGGCCATGGGCATGCGCGCACGGGTGGGACGGTGGTTGCGGCAGATCGGGGAGCGGCTGGACCCGGAGAACGTCGCCGCCAGGCCTGAGACAACCGGCGCCGCGCTGCCCGCCGGCAACCCCAAGCTGCCGGCGATCGACAGCCAGGACGACGGTCCGGCGGCTGGCCTGGACACCACCCCCTCGGTGCCCTGGCAGGGGGTGCGGGAGCGGGCCCTGAGCAAGAGCCTGCTCACCCTGCGCTCGGAAGCCGTGTACAGCCTCGGCGCCCTGCATGCCGCCCATCTGGCCGCCGCCGCGGTGTTCGATGACCGGCGGCTCGCCGTGGCCCTGGCCCAGCGCAGCGGCGAGGCCGTGGACGACGAGGTGCTCAGCAAGCTGGCGGAAGCGGCCTCGATCTGGCACCGGGACAGCGCCTCCCTCGGCATCGCCCTCACGGCGATCGGCACCGCCCAGGTGCCGGATCTCACCCTCGCCGAGGCCCTGCAGGTGGATGAGGAGGAGGAGGCCGCCCTCGAAGCGATGGTGGAGGGCTACCAGATCGAGCTGCAGCGCCAGATCCTCGAGGAAGCTGAGAGCTGAGCCCAGAGCTGAGCCGGGAATCGGACCGCGCCCTCAGCCGGCCATGTGGTCCACGCTGCTGAGGGCCTCCCCCAGCAGGCTGGTCACGCCCTCCAGCTGCCCCTTGCTGCCCATCACCACCAGCATCTGGCCCGGGGCCAGGCGGTGCTCGCTGCCGGGGTTGGCGATCAGGGTCTGCTGTTCGCGCACGTAGCTGGCGCCGCGGTACTGGCGCATGGCTTCGCTGGCGAGCGGGGCGGGCTGCACCGCCAGCACCAGGGCGCCGGTGCGGCGGCCGAGTTGCAGCTCTCCCAGGCTCATGCCGAGCAGCCGCCCCAGCGCCTGGGGATCGCTGCTGAGCCGGAACTCCTCCACCTCGCAGTCACTGCCCGCCAGCAGATCCATGAAGGTCACCGCCAGGGGCCGCAGGGCGGTGGCCGCCATCATGCGGCCGCCGCTCACGTAGGGGCTCACCACCTGGTCGGCCCCGGCCAGCCGCAGCTTGCGTTCGGCCTCGTCGCTGTCGGAGCGGGCGATCAGGCGGCAGTTGGGGGCCAGGCCCCGCGCACTCAGCACCACGTAGAGGTTGGCGGCATTGCTGGGCAGGGCCGCCACCAGGGAGCGGCAATGGTGGATGCCGGCCTCCAGCAGGGTCTCGTCGAGGGTGGCGTCGGCCACGAGCACCGGCAGGCCGCGGTCCTCCGCAGCGTCCCGGCGCTCCTGGTCCATCTCCACCACCAGCAGCGGCACCCGCTCCCGGGTGAGCTGCTCGGCGATCTCACGGCCGATGCGGCCGTAGCCGCAGAGAATCACATGGTTCTGCATGGTCTTGAGCCAGCGGCGGAAGCGGCGCTCGCGCAGGCGCCGGAAATAGCCCGATTCAGACAGCCCCAGCACCCCCTGGATGCTGATCTGCACCACCACGACGCCACCGAGGATCAGCAGCGCCGTGACCACCCGGCCAGCGGGGGAGAGGGGCTGCACCTCGCCGTAGCCGATCGTGCTGATCGTGATCGCCACCATCCAGTAGCAGTCGGCCCAGCTCCAGCCCTCGGTGAGGCGGTAGCCGATGGCGGCGAGGTTCACGAGCAGCACCAGCGCCAGCGGAGCCCGCCAGGGCCGGCGGATCCGCGTGGAGGGAGGGCGGCGTCGGCGCCAGGGGCGCCAGCTGGAGCTGGCCATGGGGATCCGGATCCGCAGTCCCGGATCGCTGCGTCATTAAACCAAGGTCCTTGCCTGCCCGCATCCCTGGGCAGAACAATGGGGCGGGCATCGGCTGGAGCGGGCGTCGGCCGGCTCCTCACCCGAACCTTCTCCTCTCTTCCCCTCCCCGCAGCCACGATGCCCTGGATGGATGAAGCCGCACGGCGTGCGGAGGCGCGGCTCCAGGCGGCGGGGATCCAGCTCACCCTGGGGGGGGAACCAACCCTGGTGCCCAACCAGCCCGAGGGGCTGGAGTGGTCGGTGGCGGCCGATGGCCCCACCAAGCTGCCGATGGCGCGGGCCCTGGCCCGGGCGATCCAGCAGCGCACCTGGCCCGGCAGCACCCTCCTCTATTGCAGCGGCAAGCGCTATGAGGGCGAAGTGAACCCCCGCTGGGCCCTGCGGCTGGTCACCGGCCGGGAGGCCAGGCCCATCGCCCCCTGGCCGCGGCCGTCCGAGGTTGGGGATCCCCTCGACGCCGCGGCCGCCGAAGCCTGGCTGGCCCGGCTGGGCGAGCGGCTGGGCGCGGCCCTGCACCCCCTGCGCTTCGAGGACGCCCAGCATCCCGAGGCGACGGTCTGGGCCGTGCCCCTCACCTGCGAGCTGGGGGAATGGCGCAGCGGCCACTGGGATCTGCCCCCCGGGGAGCGCCGTCTCACCGGAGCCCCCGGTCCGGCCGGGCTGCGCCTGCCCCTGGAGCACTTCCCCGAGGCGCTGCCCTGCCAGCTGCTCACCCTGGAGATCGGCGGCAGCTTCGGCGCCGCGGGCTGGGGTCTGTTCCTACCTCCCCTGGAACGGGAGCCCACCGAAACCCTGCTGCGCGCCGTCAGCGCCCTGGCCCACTGCCCCCGCACCGGCACGCCGTTGTGCCAGCCGGATCTGAGCGGGCTGCTGCCGGTGGATGCGGCCGAGGGCTGGGAGGTGCTGGGTCTCACCGCCGATCCCGGCGTGCTGGAGGTGAACCTGCCGGTGTGCGACAGCTGGAGCGACTACCGCGACTGGTTGCTGCTGCTGGAGGAGGCCGCGGCATCCGTGGGCATGCGCAGCTGGAAGCGCACCCCGGGGGGAGGAGAGGAGGGCACCGGCGGTGGCAACCACCTGCTCTGGGGCAGCCGGGATCTTGAGGATCACCCCTTCTTCCCCAGGCCGGCCTGGCTGGTGGGGATCCTGCGCTATTTCCAGCACCACCCGAGCCTGGCCTACCTGTTCAGCGGCTCCAGCGTGGGGCCGGCATCCCAGGCGCCGCGCCCGGATGAGGCCCTGGGCGATCTGTTCGATCTGGAGCTGGCCTACCGGGTGCTGGAGGCCAGCGAGGGCGAGCAGCGCCAGCTGATCGGGGAGACCCTGCGCCACCTCCATGCCGATCGCTCCGGCAACAACCACCGCAGCGAGATCAGTCTCGACAAGTTCTGGAATCCCGGGGCGCCGGCGGGATGCCTGGGACTGATCGAGTTCCGGGCGCTCGAGTCGCTGCCCCGGGCCCCGTGGATGGCCGCCATCGCCCTGCTCTGGAGCCACCTGGCCGCCCTGCTGCTCGATCCGGCGCGGCGCCCCCGCCAGCTGAAGCCCTGGGGGCTCGCCCTGCACGACCGGATGCTGCTGCCCAGCCAGCTCTGGGCCGACCTCGAGGCGATCCTCGCCGACCTGGCCGCTGCCGGCCTGCCCCTGGATCCGGAGCCCTACCGGGCGGTGTGGGACTGGCGCTTCCCGGCCCTGCTGCAGTGGCAGGCCCCAGCCGCAGCTCCAGCCGCGGCCGCGCCGGCACGGCTGGAGCTGCGGCCGGCGCTCGAGCCCTGGCCCCTGATCTGCGACACACCGCGGGAGGGGGGCTTCACCAGCCGCTTCGTGGACAGCTCCCTGCGCCGCTTCGAGCTGATCACCGATCCGGCCCTGTGCAGGGATCACCAGCTGGTGCTGAACGGCCGGCCGCTGCCGCTGCGGGCCGGCCAGCCCCTGGCGGTGCGCTACCGGGCCAGCCGCCTCTACCCCTGCTTCCATCCCGGCATCGAGCCCCACATGCCCCTGGTGCTGCAACTGCTGCCCCTGGAGCCAACAGACGGCGCCAGCACGGGCGGAGCGCGCATGCCCCTGGCCCAGTGGCGGCTCGAGGCCGGGGCCAGGGCCTTCACCCCGGAACCCGTTGAGCCGGTGAGCCTCCCTCTGGCGTCCCCGTGGCAGGCCCAGCCGGAGCGGCCCTGCACCGTCGACCTGCGCCTGGCCGGGCCGTGAGGGCGACGCGGGAGGCGCCGCCATGACAAAGCGCACCGATCCCGCCCATTTCGCGGCCTGAGCACTGCCAAGCGCACCGTTCTCCCTTAGCAGTGGTGAGTAACGCTGCAGCGGAGCTGCGCATGGGTGGATCGGCATCGGTGGCGGCGGCCACCGCCTCAGCGGCGCGGGAGGTGGCGCGGGAGGTGGCGCAGGAGGTGAAGCGGGAGATGGAGCCGAAGCCATCGCCGCCGGCGCTGCCGCTGCGCAAGGAGAGCGGCCAGCGCGAGGTGTTCTGCGGCCTCACCTCGATCGTGTGGCTGCACCGGCGCATGCCCGACGCCTTCTTCCTGGTGGTGGGGTCGCGCACCTGCGCCCACCTGATCCAGAGCGCCGCCGGCGTGATGATCTTCGCCGAGCCGCGCTTCGGCACCGCGATCCTGGGGGAGAGGGATCTGGCCGGGCTGGCCGATGCCAACGAGGAGCTCGACCGCCTCGTGGCCGACCTGCTGGAGCGCCGCCCCGAGATCCGCACCCTCTTCCTGGTGGGCTCCTGCCCCAGCGAGGTGATCAAGCTCGATCTGGCCAAGGCGGCCGAGCGCCTCAACACCCGCCTGGCGGGCCAGGTGCGGGTGCTCAACTACAGCGGCAGCGGCATCGAAACCACCTTCACCCAGGGCGAGGACCAGGCCCTGCTGGCGATGGTGCCGCTCATGCCCTCTGCCCCAGCCAGCACCCCGGGCGACCCGGCAGACGCGCCCGCCTCTGAGCTCCTGATCGTGGGCACCCTGGCCGACGCGGTGGAAGACCGCCTGGTGAGCCTCTTTGCCCGCATGGGCATCGAGCGGGTGCGCAGCCTGCCGCCCCGCAGCTCCCGCGACCTGCCGGCCGTGGGGCCTGGCACCCGGCTGCTGCTGGCCCAGCCGTTCCTCTCGGCCACGGCCCGGGCCCTGATGGCCCGCGGCGCCCAGCTGATCGCCGCCCCCTACCCCCTTGGGGTGGAGGGCAGTGCCGCCTGGATGCGCGCCGCCGCCGAGGCCTTCGCCATTCCGGAGGCGAACGTCACCGCGGTGCTCGAGCCCCTGATCGAGCGGGGCCGCCGGGCCGTGGAGCCGCACCGGCGGATCCTGGAGGGCAAGCGCCTGTTCCTGCTGCCCGATTCCCAGCTCGAGCTCTCCCTGGCCCGCTTCCTGCAGCGCGAATGCGGCATGGAGCTGGTGGAGGTGGGCACCCCCTACCTCGACCGTGCCCTGCTGGCCGAGGAGATGGCCCTGCTGCCCGCCGGCACCCAGCTCAACGAAGGCCAGCACGTGGACAACCAGCTCGATCGGGTGCGGGCCGCCCGGCCGGATCTGGTGGTGTGCGGGCTGGGCCTGGCCAATCCGCTCGAGGCCGAGGGGATCGCCACCAAGTGGTCGATCGAGCTGGTGTTCAGCCCGATCCACGGCTGCGACCAGGCCGGCGATCTGGCCGAACTGTTCTCCCGGCCCCTGCGCCGGCGCCACCTGCTGCGCTTCGCCTGATGGAACTCACCCTCTGGACCTATGAAGGCCCGCCCCATGTGGGGGCTCTGCGCATCGCCGCCTCGATGCAGGGCGTGCACTACGTGCTGCACGCGCCCCAGGGCGACACCTACGCCGATCTGCTGTTCACCATGATCGAGCGGCGCGACCGGCGCCCGCCCGTCACCTACACCACCTTCCAGGCCAGGGATCTGGGCGGCGACACGGCGGAGCTGGTGAAGCGCACGATCACCGAGGCCGTGGAGCGCTTCCAGCCGGAGGCCCTGCTGGTGGGCGAGAGCTGCACCGCCGAACTGATCCAGGACCAGCCGGGCGCCCTGGCGGCCGGCATGGACCTGGGCGGCATCCCGATGGTGAGCCTGGAGCTGCCCGCCTATTCCAAGAAGGAGAACTGGGGGGCCGCCGAAACCTTCTACCAGCTGGTGCGGCAGCTGCTCGCCGACCAGCTGCCCGCCCCCGGCACGCCCGCCCCTTCCCCCCAGCGCTGGCGCCAGGAGGGGCGCCGGCCGCGGGTCAACCTGCTCGGCCCGAGCCTGCTCGGCTTCCGCTGTCGTGATGACGTGCGCGAGGTGAGCCGGCTGCTGGGGGCCGAAGGCATCGATGTGAGCGTGGTGGCCCCCCTGGACGCCCGGCCGGCCGATCTGCAGCGCATCCCGGCGGCCGACGCCAACGTGTGCCTCTATCCCGAGGTGGCCG
Source organism: Cyanobium sp. NIES-981 (assembly GCF_900088535.1). Classification (NCBI taxonomy): domain Bacteria; kingdom Bacillati; phylum Cyanobacteriota; class Cyanophyceae; order Synechococcales; family Prochlorococcaceae; genus Cyanobium; species Cyanobium sp. NIES-981. The sequence continues at coordinate 933,353 of NZ_LT578417.1, forward strand.
GGCCTGTGTGCAGCTGGCTGGAGCGCCGCTTCGGCCAGCCGGTGGTGCGCACGGTGCCGATCGGCGTGGGCGCCACCACCGCCTTCCTGGCGGAGCTGCGGCAGGTGCTGGGCATGGAGGAACCCGCCGGCTCGTCCGCGGCGGCGGAGCCGGGGGACGCCGGGGATAGCCGCAGCCGCCTGCCCTGGTACTCCCGCTCGGTGGACTCCACCTACCTCACCGGCAAGCGGGTGTTCATCTTCGCCGATGCCACCCACGCCATCGCCGCCGCCCGGGTGGCCAGCCAGGAGCTGGGCTTCCAGGTGGTGGGCCTGGGCAGCTACAGCCGCGAGCTGGCCCGCGAGGTGCGGGCGGCCGCGAAGGAGCTGGGCCTCGAGGCCCTGATCACCGACGACTACCTGGCCGTGGAGCGGGCCATGGCCGAGGCCATGCCCGAGCTGGTGCTCGGCACCCAGATGGAACGCCACAGCGCCAAGCGGCTGGGCATCCCCTGCGCCGTGATCAGCGCGCCGCTGCACGTGCAGGACGTGCCGGCCCGCCACGCCCCCCAGATGGGCTGGGAGGGGGCCAACGAGCTGTTCGACAGCTGGGTGCACCCGCTGATGATGGGCCTGGAGGAACACCTGATCGGCATGTTCCGCCACGACTTCGAGTTCGTGGAGGGCCACCGCAGCCACCTGGGCGGCAGCCCGCCCGCCGGAGGCCAGCCGCCTGCAGGCGCGGCCCAGCCGCAGGAGCCCGCAGCCGCCACGGCGGTCGCCACGGCCGTGGCCCCCTCCCCGGCTGGTGCCCCCAGCTGGGATCCGAGCGGCGAGGCCGAGCTGGCCAAGATCCCCTTCTTCGTGCGGGGCAAGGTGCGGCGCAACACCGAGGCCTACGCCCGTGACCACGGCCTCGCCCGGATCGACAGCGAGGCCCTCTACGCCGCCAAGGCCCACTTCTCCGCCTGAGGCCGGCCCCCCGCACCGGCGGCGGCGGGGCTCTCCCGCCGCCCCATCCCCTTCCTTCTTCCCTTTCCTTCTTCCCTTTCCCTTCCTTTCCTTCCCTTCCCGGAGCTCCCCTTCCATGACCACCACCCTGCGCCGCCCCGACGGAGAAGGCAGCCTCCAGGTCCACCAGGATCCCAGCGTCGGCATCGAGACCGGCGCCCTCGTGATCGCCGTCTACGGCAAGGGGGGCATCGGCAAATCCACCACCTCCTCGAACCTCTCGGCGGCCTTCTCCAAGCTGGGCAAGCGGGTGCTGCAGATCGGCTGCGACCCCAAGCACGATTCCACCTTCACGCTCACCAAGCGGATGGTGCCCACGGTGATCGACATCCTCGAGGAGGTGGACTTCCACAGCGAGGAACTGCGGCCGGAGGACTTCGTGTTCGAGGGCTTCAACGGCGTGCAGTGCGTGGAGTCGGGCGGGCCGCCGGCGGGCACCGGCTGCGGCGGCTACGTGACCGGCCAGACGGTGAAGCTGCTCAAGGAGCACCACCTGCTGGAGGACACCGACGTGGTGATCTTCGATGTGCTGGGTGATGTGGTGTGCGGCGGCTTCGCGGCGCCGCTGCAGCACGCCCACTACTGCCTGATCGTGACGGCGAACGACTTCGACTCGATCTTCGCCATGAACCGGATCATCGCCGCCATCCAGGCCAAGGCGAAGAACTACAAGGTGCGGCTCGGCGGTGTGGTGGCCAACCGCAGCAAGGACACCGACCAGATCGACCGCTTCAACGACCGGGTGGGGATGCGCACCATGGCCCACTTCCCCGACCTCGACGCCATCCGCCGCTCGCGGCTGAAGAAGTGCACCATCTTCGAGATGGAGCCCACGCCCGAGGTGGAGGCGGTGCAGCAGGAATATCTGCGGCTGGCCCAGGCCATGCTCGAGAACGTGCGGCCCCTGGAGGCCGAATCGCTCAAGGATCGCGAGATCTTCGATCTGCTCGGCTTCGACTGAGGCCTGCCGCTGAACCGAGGCGATGCCGCCGCAGGAGCCCGATGGCCTGCCGGAGCTGATCCAGGGTCTGCTCCGGGCCGAGGCCTACCCCCATCCGGTGGGTGCGGTGCAGCTGCTGCAGACCCACATCTCCTGGGTGCTGCTCACGGGCAGCCTGGCCTACAAGATCAAGAAGCCGGTGAACTTCGGCTTCGTGGACTTCAGCACCCTGGAGCGGCGCCGGCGGTGCTGCCACGAGGAAGTGCGCCTGAACCGGCGGCTCAACCGGGGGCTGTATCACGGCGTTGTGGCCATCGGCGGCAGCCCGGACCGGCCCCGCATCCCTGCCGCCGTGCTGGAGTCCGCCGCCGCGGACGACACCCTGGAGTACGCGGTGCGGATGGAGCAGTTCCCCCAGGAGGCGCTGTTGCCCGCCGCCCTGGAGCGGGGCAGCGTCAGCCCCCGCCACATCGACCAGCTGGCCGAGCAGCTGGCCCGCTTCCATGCCGAGGCCGCCACCGCTGCCCCCGACGGCCCCTACGGCACCCCCGAGGCGGTGCTGGAGCCGGTGCTGGCCAACATCACCAGCCTGCGGCGCCACGCCGATGCCCGCCTGGTGCCGCGGCTGGAGCAGCTGCACGCCTGGATCGAGCAGGCCAACCGGCAGCTGCAGAACCGCTTCGCCGCCCGGCTCGCCGCCGGCAGGATCCGCGAGTGCCACGGCGATCTCCACCTGGGCAACCTGCTGCTGGGCCACGGCCGCATCGAGGTGTTCGACTGCCTGGAGTTCAACCCGGCACTGAGCTGGATCGATCCGATCAGCGACATCGCCTTTCTGGTGATGGACCTGGAGGAGCGGGGGCAGCGGGGCCTGGGCGCCAGGCTGCTCAACCGCTGGCTGGAGCAGAGCGGCGACTACCCGGGCCTGGAGCTCTGGGCCTGGTACATGGGCTACCGGGCCCTGGTGCGCGCCAAGGTGGCGGCCCTGGCCGCAGAGCAGGCAGCGGTGGAGCGCTACCTCAGCCTGGCGGAGCGCACCGTCCAGCGCCGCCCCCAGGGCCTGGTGCTCTGCCACGGGGTGTCCGGATCCGGCAAGTCGCACCACAGCGGCAGGCTGCTGGAGCAGCTCGGCGCCATCCGGCTGCGCTCGGACGTGGAGCGCAAGCGCCTCTTCGGCCTCTGGGGGGTGGCGGAGGGCGCAACGGCCCGCGAATCCGTGGGGCCGGAACAGCTCTATGCCGCCAGCGTCACCGAGGAGCTGTTCGGCCAGGTGCTGCCCGGGCTGGCCCAGACGCTGCTTCAGGCCGGCTTCACCGTGATCGTGGATGCCACGTTCCTGCTGCGGCGCCACCGCCGCAGCATGGCCGCGGTGGCTGCGCAGGCCGGCGTGCCGCTGGTGATCCTGGCCTGCTCGGCCCCGCGGCCCGTGCTCGAACAGCGGCTGCACCGCCGCCACCAGCGGGGCGACGACCCCTCGGACGCCGATCTGGCCGTGCTGCAGCACCAGTGGCACCAGGGGGACCCCCTCACGGCCGCGGAGAGAGCCTGTTGCATCGACGTGCCCTTCCGCGTTCCGGGCTCCGGCCTGGCGGGCACCGGCACCGGCACGGGCACGGGCACCCGGGCGGAGACGCAGCCGGACAGGGACGACGAGCAGGCCCGGGCGCTGGCCGAAGCGGTGCGCAGCCGGCTGCGGCCAGCCCGGGGTGCCTTTCCGGCCTAGCGCCGCGGCCCTTCATCGCCGGACGGGGCCGTGGACGGGGCCCTGGAAGGAGCCGTGCCGGAACCCGGCCGGGCGGGCTGGAGCGGCGGCGGGTCGAGCCGCGGCTGGCCGTCCGAGCCGGTGTCTGCCGGCTCGCCCCCACCGGGCAGCGGCGGCACCGAAGGCACGAAGGGCGTGCTGACCGGAGCGCCGAGGATCTCCGGCGAGATCACCAGGTTCTCGGGATTGGGCGTGGTCTCCGGACCGATCACATCGATGGAGGTGCGCTGCACCAGCAGCCGGTAGCGGTAGGGCTGGCGGGAGTTGATGAAGTCCTGCACGGCGGCCACCTGGCGGGGGGTGGGCAGGTTCGGTTTGCTCACCCGCACCGAGGCCCGGATCAGGGGCGGGTTCTGGGCCCAGTCGATGCTCACGTCCACCAGCTCCGCATCCTTGCCCAGGGTGATGGTTTCGTTGCGGAGGCTCTCGGCGATGTCGTTCTCCACCCGGGTCAGGGCCAGTTGGCGGCGGGCTTCGGCCGTGAGCGTGAGAAAGCTGGTGGTGAGGGGAACCAGCAGCAACCCGGTGAGCAGCAGGCTCACGAAGCCGAGCTTGCTGCTCAACAGCTTCTGGCGCAGCTCCGGGCGGGTGATGCCCAGGGTGACCAGGGCACCGCTGAGGATCCCCAGCAGGTTGGCGGCGAACAGCAGGCCGGCCCCCTGGGCGCGCTGCCACTCCCCCGCCGCGATCAGCAGCCCGAGCACGCACACCGGCGGCACCAGGGCCACGGCAATGGCCGTGCCGGCCACCGAGCCGATGGCCTTGGTGCGCACCTTGGCGTAGGTGGCGATGGCACCGGCCACGATCGCGATCCCGAGATCGAGCAGGTTGGGCGTGGTGCGGCCGATCACCTCGGAGCCGAACAGCGGCAGCCCCACCATCCAGCCCAGGGTGGTGGAGATCGCCACGGTGGTGAACACGCCGATCGCCAGGGTGAGCAGGGCCCGGCCCACCAACCGGAGATGGCCGCGCAGGATGGCGAAGGCCGTGGCCCGCAGCGGCAGGATCCAGGGGGCAATCAGCATCGCCCCGATCACCACGGCGGTGCTATTGGCCAGCAGGCCCATGGTGGCGATCAGGCTGGAGGCCGTGGAGAGCACCACGAACTCCTGATCCAGGGTGGCGTCCTCCTGGAATCGCTGACTGAGCACCTTCGCCGGAAGAACGGGCATCGCCATGACGCAGCCAGCGGGCAACCGCCGAGTGCTCCATCCTGGAGCAGAACGGCCCAGGGCCAGCGCTGCGCGCGCTCATCCGCGCACCACACCCGGAGGAGCATGCAGCGGAGCGTGATGATCAGCGGCGGCAGCCGCGGCATCGGTGCCGCCATTGCCGAGCGTCTGCTGCGCGAGGGTCACCGGCTCAGCCTGGGGGTGCGCGACCCGGCGGCGCTTGCCGCTGGTCTGGAGCGGCAGGGCCGGCGGCCGGACGGCGGACAGCTGCAGATCCACCCCTACGACGCCCGGTCCAGATGCGGGGCGGACGACAGTGCGGAGGCCTGGGTGGCCGCCACGGCCAGCGCCTGGGGAGGAATCGACGCCGTGGTGCACAGCGCCGGCATCGTCTCGCGCACCCCCTTTCTCTTCCCGCCGGGCGAGGAGGCCGCGGTCCAGGGGCTGCTGGAGGTGAACCTGATGGGCCCCTGGCGCCTGAGCCGGGCCGTCTGGCCCCACCTGGTGGCCAGTGGCGATGGCCGGGTGATCAGCCTGGTTTCGATGAGCGGCAAGCGCATCAAGGGCCGTCTGGCGGCCTACGGCGTCAGCAAATTCGCCCTGATGGGGCTGTGTCAGGCGATGCGCAACGAGGGCTGGGAGGCCGGAATCCGCGTCACGGCCCTGTGCCCGGGCTGGGTGAACACCGCCATGGCGGCAGCGGTGGACACGATTCCAAAGGCCGCCATGACCCAGCCTGAGGATCTGGCCGCCACCGTGGCCCACCTGCTCACCCTGCCGCCGGCGGCGGTGCCCTTCGAGCTGGCCGTGAACTGCGTACTGGAGAGTGGCTGCTGATCGCCCGGCCGGGATGCCGCCCCATCACCTCAGCCTCCGCCGACTCCACCGCACCTACAAGGCACTGCTGGCGGCCTGTCTGCTGCTGCTGCTCAGCTTCACCCTGCCGCCTCCCTGGTACGGAATCTCCAGCGTGGGCTATCTCCTGCTGGGGCTGGTGATGGTGCGGGGCCTGGGGGATCCGGTGGATCAGCTCCAGTTCGGCGCCGTGCCCCGCCGGCTGTTCAAGCTGCTCGGCTGGGCCACGGTCATGACGGGGCTGATCTGGTTCCTCACCCCGCTGCAGCTGCGCCAGTCGGGCGTGCCCGTGTTGATTCTCTGGGCCCTGTTCAGCCACTGGAGTGCCATCCGGCTGATCCGGGGCCTGGCGCAGGAGCAGCACGTGGGCCTGGATGTGCTGCGGGGGTCCATGGCCGGATACCTGATGCTGGGGCTGGCCGGCGGGCTGATCTGCGCCGCCCTGGAAACCGTCAATCCGGGCAGCTTCAGCAACATCGACCTCGCCGGCACCATCCCCGCCAGCGAGGCCGAGGTGTACCCGGTCTGGAGCCTGAATTTCGTGCGGCTCAACTACTTCGCCTTCGTGAGTCTCACCACGGCGGGCTACGGCGACATCACGCCCCTGACGCCGATGGCGCAGATGCTGAGCGTGGGCCTCGCCGTAGTGGGCACCTTCTACATCGCGGCGGTGATGGGCCTGCTGATCAGCCGCCTCTCCACCAGCCAGCGGCATCGCCGGGGCCAGCAGCCGCGACGGGGCCAGCCGGGGCACCGCCGCGGCCGGGGGCCAGACCAGGGACCAGACCAGGATGCGGACGGCAGGCGCCCAGCTAGAAGGCTTCGGAGCCGCTGTCCGGGGATGCCTGAGGGGGACGGCGGCGCAACTCCCAACCCTTGACGATCCTGTAGATCACGGGCACCACGAACAGGCTCAGCACCGTGGCCACCAGCAGCCCGGCGAACACCACCGTGCCGATGCTGGTGCGGCTGGCCGCCCCGGCGCCCGAGGCGAACAGCAGGGGCAGGAAGCCGGCCAGCGAGGAGATGGCCGTGAGCAGGATGGGGCGCAGACGGGCCACGGCGGCGCCGTGGATGGCCTGCTCCAGCGGCATCCCGGCCGCCAGGCGCTGGTTGGCGAACTCCACGATCAGGATGCCGTTCTTGGCCGCCAGGCTCACCAGCACCAGCAGCCCCATCCGGCCGTACACATCCAGGGGCAGATCGCGGATCGCCAGCCCGGCGATGCCGCCGAGCAGGCCCAGGGGCACCGTGACCAGGATGATCATCGGGTCGATGAAGTTCTCGTAGAGGCCCGCCAGCACGAGCAGCATCACCAGCACCGCCAGCAGGAACACCTGCTCGCTGGCCCCGCCGGCGCGGGCCTCCTCCCGGGCCAGTCCCGCCCACTCCAGGTCGGTGGCGGAGCTGCCCAGCTGCTGGCGCACCTCCTGCAGCCGGGCCATGGCCTGACCGGTGCTGACCCCGTTCCGCGGCTGGGCCCGGATGCCGATCGAGCGCACCAGGCGGGTGTGGTTGATCACCGTGGGGCCCGTGCCCTCCACCACCCGCACCACCTGGGCCAGGGGGATGAGGACGTCGTCCCGCCCCCGCACCTGCAGCGAGAGCACATCCTGCACGTTGCGGCGCTCGGAACCCTCGAGCTGCACGATCACCCGCCGCACCCGGTCGCCCTCGAAGCTGTCGTTCACGTAGTCGCTGCCGAAGCTGGCGCCCAGCACCTCCACCACGTCCTCGAGATCCACCCCGAGGGAGGCCAGCCTGAGGCGGTCGGGCTCCAGCCGCACCAGCGGCGCATCCGCCACGAAGCGGGTGTTCACCCGCTCGAAGGCACCGGTGGCCTCGGCCGCCTCGATGAAGGCCTGGGCGGCCTGCTCGAACTCGCGGAGGCTGAGCCGGCCGCCGCTGGTGTCGAGCAGGTCGAACTCGATGCCCCCCTCGCTGCCGAAACCGCGCACCGTGGGGGCCTCGATCACCACCACCTGGGCGTCATCGATGCTGGCGGCCAGCTGGCGGTTCAGCCGGCTGGCCAGGGCGGCGGGGGTCTGATCGCTGCCCGGCCTCTCCTCCACGGGCTTGAGGCGCAGGAAGAAGATGCCCTTGTTCGGAGCGCTGTCGCCGAAGGAGCGGCCGGCGTAGAAGTTGCCCGTCACCACCAGGGGGTCCCGGGCGATCACCTGCCGCACCCGCTCCATCACCGCCTGGGTGCGCGCCAGGGCCATGCCGTCGGGCAGCACCACCACGCCGCGCAGCTGGCTGCCGTCCTCCTGGGGGATGAAGGCCTTGGGCCGCTGCTGGTAGGCCGCCGCGGTGAGCAGCAGCCCCACCAGCAGCAGGGCCACGATGCGGCGCCGCCAGCCCAGCGCCCGGGTGAGCCAGCGGTCGTAGGGGCCCTCCAGGGACTCGAGGGCCCGCCGGGGGGGATCGATCCAGCGGCGCAGCCAGGCCGGCTCGCCGCGGCCATCGGCCCGGAGCAGGCGGCTGGCCGCCACCGGCGTGAAGGTGAGGGCGTTGAAGGTGGAGAACACGATCGTGGCGCCGATGGTGAGGCCGATCGGGGCATAGAGCCGTCCGGTGCTGCCGCCCAGGGTGAGCACCGGCAGGAACACGGCGATCAGCACCAGGGAGGTGGCCACCACCGCCCCCCCCAGCTCGGCCATGGCCTCCCGGGCCGCCAGCAGGGGAGGGTGGCCCTGCTCGATGCGGCGGCCGATGTCCTCGCTCACCACGATGGCGTCATCCACCACCAGACCGGTGGCCAGCACCATGCCGAACAGGGTGAGGGTGTTGATCGAGCTGTCGGTGAGCCGCAGCACCGTGAGCGCCCCCACCAGCGCCACCGGCACCACCAGGGCGGAGATGAAGGCAAGGCGGCTGTTGCCCAGGCCCAGCAGCAGGGCGAGGAACACCAGCAGCACCGCATCCCGCAGGCTGGCCACGGTGCGGTCGATGTTCTGCCGCACTGTCTCGGCCTCGTCGATGATCACCTGGAACTCCACCCCCGGCGGCAGGCTTTCGCTGATCTCCTCGAGGGCTGTGCTGATGCCGCGGCTCACCTCCAGGGCATTGCTGCCGTCCCGCTGGAAGATGCCCATGGCCACGGTGGCCCTGCCCTGCAGGTTGGTGGCGATGGCGTCGTAGTTCTCGCTGCCGAGGGTCACCCGGCCCACATCGCGCAGCAGGGTCACCCCGCCCTCCGGCGTGGGCGCCACCACCAGCCGCTCGAACTCCTGCACGCTGCGCAGGCGCCCCTCCATGCGCAGGGGCAGGGTGAGCATCTGATCTTCGGGGGCAGGGGCGTCACCGGCCTGGCCCAGGGCCGCCAGCACGTTCTGCTCCTCAAGGGCGTCCCGCACGTCGGTGATGGTGAGCCCCAGCTGGTTGAGCCGGGCCGGATCGAGCCAGAGCCGGAAGGCCAGGGGGCTGCCGCCGAACAGGCGCGCCTCCCCCACCCCCGACACCCGCTGCAGACGGTCGACCACCACCTGCTCCACCCAGCCGCTCAGGAAGGTGTCGTCGTAGCGGCCCCGATCGGCGCTGAAGCTGAGCACCATCAGCAGGTCGTCGGAACTGCGGCGCACCCGCACCCCGAAGCGGGCCACCTGGGGCGGCAGGCGCGGGTTCACCACCGCCGCCTCGTTCTGGGCGTTGATCTGGTTGATCTCCGGATCGCCGCCCTCGAAGCTGAGGGTGATGCTGCTGCTGCCGGCTGAACTGGTGGAGCGCACCTGATCGAGGCGCTCGAGGCCGTTGAGCTGCTTTTCCAGCAGGGTGGTGACCCCCTGCTCCACCACCTCCGGGCTGGCCCCCGGATAGCTGGCGCTCACCGTGACCCGGCCGGGGGCGATGGCGGGCAGGTTCTCGATCTGCAGGCCAGGCAGGCTCACCAATCCGGCCAGCAGCACCAGCAGGCTGATCACCAGCGTGAGCACCGGCCGGCGCAGAAAGGGATCCGAGATCGATTTCACGCGGGGGCTTCAGGCGGGGCTGGGCAGCGCGGTAGAGCAGGGCTGGGTGGCGCAGGGCTGGGTCGAGCTGCGTTGCGCTGGGCTGGGTGCGCTGGACTGGGTTGCGCCGTGAAATACAGCTGCGCAGGAGAGAGGTGTGCTCTGCTGAACAGGCCCCGCTCAGGGCTGTGGCCGGCTGTTCTAGGCGAGATCGGCCCTACACGTGCCTATACGGGATTGAGAAGATCGCGCTTGAGCACCACGCAGAGGTAGTCCGGGGCCTTGTAGCGGCCCGGCAGGCAGATGTGCAGCTGGGCCAGGCGGCTCCAGCACACCGTGCGCTCGATCGCCGTGCGGCTGCGGCCCTCCTGGAGCAGCCGCCGCAGCGCCTTGCAATAGAGGGAGTAATTCGCCTCCAGTTCCCCGATCGTGAGGCCGGTGCTGCTGCTCATGGCGAGGGTGGCGCCCGGGAGGTTCAGGGACGCACACTCACCCTAGGTGTCCATGGTCTGCCGCCCCCGACGGGCAGCCGGTGTCACAGCTAAGGCAGCAGCAGCGCGGCCTGGCCATCGCTGAGGCGCCCGGCCCCATGGAGCACGCGGGTGATGGCGTCGATGCCGAGCACCGCCTGGCAGCGGTAGCCCGCCGCCGCCAGCCGCTCCTTGGCGCGACGGTCGTGGTCGCCGCCGTGGTCGAGGAACACCACCACATCCTGCACCTGGAGGCCGGAGCTCTCCAGCTTGCCGATCCCCTCGAGCACACTGCCGCCCGTGATCAGGATGTCGTCCACCACCACCACCAGGTCCCCCTCCTCGAAATCCCCTTCGATCAGGCGGCGGGCCCCATGGGCCTTCACCTCCTTGCGCGGGTAGATCAGCGGTTTGTGCAGCAGCAGGGAGAGACCGGTGGCCGTGGGCAGGGAGCCGTAGGGAATGCCGGCGATCCGGTCGAACACCAGCTCCTCCATCCGGCCGGCGTAGGCATGCAGCACCCGGTGGAAGAGGTTCGGATCGGAGATGATCTGGCGCAGATCGATGTAGTAGTTGAACACCGCGCCCGAAGCCTGCACGTAGTCACCGAACAGCAGGCAGCCGATGTCGAACAGATCCACGATCAGCGACTCCAGCGCATCCGCTGTGGGCAGCAGCGACTCCTGCAGGGCCACGGCCGCCGGGGCCGGGGGGGGCACCGTTGCGGTGGCCATGGCGTTCAGGCTGGCCGTCACCTCCGGCGTCAGCTGGGGCTGGCCGGCCGGACCGCGGTCCAGCACCGGGCGCGGCGGCGGGGCCGGCAACCACAGGTCGCAGCGCTCGGCGACGCCGGCACCGCGCTGGTCCAGCCACTCGGCCCGGGTGGCGTTGATCTGCAGCTTGAGGGCTTCGGCCCGCTGGGCGATGTCGTCCTCCACCAGGAGGTTCTGCGGCAGGGGAAGCAGCAGACCGTCGCCGGCGGAGGAGAGACCGGCCTGCAGCATGGCCTCGAGCTTCTCCTCCACGCCCCAGAGACTGCGCAGGATGAGGAAGCGCTCCGGCGCCTCCCGGCGCACCCGGGCCAGGATATCGGGCTCGCTGGTGCCCACCTCCAGCAGCAGCTGCTCGGGCGTGGCCCAGAGCAGGCATTCCTGCACGATGCGCAGATAGAGCGGCTCCTCCTCGCTGGGGAAGTGCTGGATCAGGCGGGCCGCCTCGTTGGAGCTGTGGCAGGTGATCACCACCGCCTTGTCGGGATAGAGCAGGAACGGGGCGGCGATGTCCTGGCCGGCCAGGGGCGAGAGGGTCACCGCATCGGCCGCCAGCTCCCGGAACACGTACTGGGCCAGGGCCGAGGAGGAGTTGAGGTCCCCGTGCTTGCTGTCGATGATCAGGGGCAGATCGGGCGGCACCAGATCCCGCACCTCCAGCAGCAGCTCCAGGCCCACCGGGCCGAGGGCCTGGTAGAAGCCGAGGCTCGGCTTGTAGGCACACACGTGGGGGGCGGTGGCCTCGATCACCGCCTTGATCCAGTGCCGCGCCTGGCTGAGGAAGGAGCGCCCCGCCATGCCGCGGCGAGACACCCAGCTCTGCAGCATCTCCGGGTTGGGGTCCAGACCGGTGACCAGCAGCGACTGGCGATCGGCGATGGCGTCGGTGAGGCGAACGAAGAACCCCATCGGCCTGAGGCTGGCTAGGGCTGTTGCTAAGTCATGGACCCAACCGGGCGACAACCGCTGACATAGCTCTTATTGATCAGGGCCCTACCTGCTCCGGAGCGCAGCGGCACTGGCAGCAGCGGTCCTCGGTGCCTACGGTCGCCGCAACAGACCCCCGCCGATGCCGGTGCCCATCCAGCTGATGCCCTGGAGCCTCGCCAGCGTCATGTCCGCCAACCTCAGCGATGTGCCGATCCAGGGGCGTCTGCTGTTCATCGGGGTGCTCTTCCTCGGCACGCTGGCCGTGAGCCGCTTCTCGATCCGTCTCGGCATCCCGGGGGTGCTGGGGGTGCTGCTGCTCGGCCTGCTGGTGAATGTGAACTTCCTCGACATCACCCATGTAGAGGCCGAGAACCTGCAGATCTTCGCCCTGGCGCTGCTGCTGTTCTATGCCGGATTGAAGACCGATCTCAAGGCCATCCGCGGCTTCCTCGAATACGGCCTGCTGCTCGCCCTGGGTGGCGTGCTGATCACCTCGCTGGCCCTCGGTGGCCTGATCTGGTGGCTCTCCTCAGGCACCGGTGGGGCCATCGCCCTGGGCTTCGGCAACGGCATCCCCCTGGGCGCGGCCTTCCTGGTGGCGGCATGCCTGGGGTCCACCGACGCCGGCGCCACCCTCAGCGTGCTGGCCCAGGTGCGGCCCGGGGTGCCCCTGCGGCTGCAGCACCTGCTGGAATTCGAATCGGCGGTGAACGATCCGGCCGCCCTGCTGGTGTACGGGCTGCTGATCGAGCTGTTCACCAGCCCGGCCAGCGCCGGCGGCCTCAGCGCAGATCCCTCTCTGGGTGCTGCGCTCCTGGAGGGGCTGAAGGGGTTCGTGCAGCAGATCGGCTCCGGGCTGATCGTGGGGGTGCTGTTCGGCTATGTGGCCAAGTTCGTGATCGACTACCTGGTCAACGAGCGGGCCCAGCTGCTGGTGGTGGCCATGTCGATCGCCTTCATCGACTACGGCGTCAGCGATCTGCTGGGGGGCTCGGGCTTCGTGGCGGTGTATGTGACCGGCGTGTTCATGACCAACATGGACTACCGCATGGCCGAGGTGAACCACGAGAGCATCCAGGAGGTGCTGCTGCCCTTCAACACCATGACCGAGATCACCGTGTTCCTGATCTTCGGCTTGCTGGTGTCGCCCGGCGATCTGCTGGGCGCGATTCCCATGGGCATCGCCGCTGCCGTTGCGCTGATGCTGGTCGCCCGGCCCCTGGGGGTGCTGCTGTTTCAACCCTTCTCCCCCTTCAGTCGGCGGGAATCGCTGTTGATCGCCTGGTGTGGTCTGCGGGGAGCGGTGCCCCTGGCCCTCTCGTATCACGTGGTGAGCGCGATTCCCGAGCTGCGGGGCCTCGATCCCGCCCTGGTCGAGCCCCTCGCCCGGAACGCCCAGGGCATCGTGTTCGTGGTGGTGGTGCTCAACCTGATGCTGCAGGGCTTCACCCTGCCGCGGGTGTGCCGCCGCGTGGGTCTCGGCACCGGTCCGCTGGCCCCGTGACAGGGGCAGCTCACCCCCTCAGCAGACCAGCCGCCAGGCCAGGGTTTCACCGGCATGGAACGGCACCAGCGCCACCGGCGCCCCGGCGGCATCCGCCAACGCGAGCCGCGGCTCCACCGCATGGGGCTGGCGCTCCAGGGTGATCCGGGCGGTGTTGAGGGGCAGCCCGTAGAAGCGGGGGCCGAACTCACTGGCGAAACCTTCCAGCCGCTGCAGCGCCCCTTCCTGCTCGAACACCGCGGCGTAGCTCTCGATCGCGTAGGGCGCGTTGAAGATGCCGGCGCAGCCACAGGCCGATTCCTTGGCGGAGCGCCCATGGGGAGCCGAATCGGTGCCCAGGAAGAAGCGGGGATCTCCCGAGGTGGCCGCGGCCCGCAGGGCCAGGCGGTGCAACTCCCGCTTGGCCACCGGAAGGCAGTAGAAGTCGGGCTTGAGGCCCCCCTGGAACATCGCGTTGCGGTTGATGTGGAGGTGATGGGGCGTGATCGTGGCGGCCAGCTGGGGCGGACCGCTGCGCACGAACTCCACCGCGTCGCTGGTGGTGATGTGCTCCAGCACCACCTTCAGACCGGGATGGCGCTGCAGCAGGGGCGCCAGGTGGCGTTCGATGAACACGGCCTCGCGATCGAAGATGTCGATCGCCGGATCGGTGACCTCGCCGTGGATGAGCAGCGGCATGCCGATCCGTTCCATCGCCTCCAGCACGGCAGTGATGGCCAGCGGATCACTCACCCCGGCCTCGGCATTGGTGGTGGCGCGGGCGGGGTAGAGCTTGGCGGCCACCCACACGCCCTCCCGGAAGCCGGCCTCCACCTCGCGGGGGTCGATGCTGTCGGTGAGGTAGGCCGTGAGCAGGGGCTCGAAGCTGCTGCCCGGGGGCAGCGCCCGGCGGATGCGGCCGCCGTAGGCCCGCGCCGCCGCCACCGTGGTGATCGGCGGCTGCAGGTTGGGCATCACGATGGCCCGGCGGAACTGACGGGCGGTGGCACCGACCACCGCCTCCAGCATGGCCCCGTCGCGCAGATGAACATGCCAGTCGTCGGGCTGACGCAGGCTGATCGACCCCGTCCCCGGCAGGGGAGCTTGCCCTGGCAGGGAAGCTTGCGGTGGCGTTGCGGGGGGAGGTGGAGGGGGCATCGCGACGCGGAGGCGGGATCGGACAGTCCTTCTCCCCCACCCTGCCAGCCCACCCCACGGCATTCCAAAGAAATCTGTGGGTGTGGCCGCCAGCCCGGGGGGACCGCCGGAGTGTCCTTAGGATTGCCTCTGCTGTGGGGATGCCATGGGCAGTGAGGCCAAACTCACGATCGGAGAACTGGAAGCGGGCTATCCCACGTACTGCAAGGCACTGCGGATGCTGATCAAGAACGGGAAGTCCCTGGAGGCGATTCAGCGCACCATCTGCTGGGACCGCCTCACCCTCCTGCAGAAGAGCCTGCCGACCCGCTACAAGTCGCCCGACTACCTCTACGCCCTGCTGAAACGGGAAGTGGAGCAGATGGCCGCCTGAGCCGGCAGGCCCACGCTTGCAGAACGATTCCCATCAGTTTCCCAACAGTCCGCCGCCTGGCCTTCCCGTGGGCTGCTCAGCGTGACTCAATGGAGAAAGTCATTTCCTGAGCGGCCCAGCGCGCCGCGCTGTTCATGCCTCACCACCAGATCCTGATCGTCGGCGGCGGCGCGGCCGGCATCACCGTGGGCGCCCAGCTGAAGCGGGCCCGCAACCCCCTCGAGGTGGCCATCCTGGAGCCCGCCGACGAGCACTACTACCAGCCGGGCTGGACCCTGGTGGGTGGCGGGGTGTTCAGCATGGCGGAGACCCGCCGGGCCGAAGGCGATGTGATGCCGGCAGGCGTCACCTGGATCCGTGAAGCTGCTGCCGGGTTCTCCCCGGAGCGCGGGGTGGTGAGCACCACCGGAGGCCAGGAGATCAGCTACGACGTGCTGATCGTGGCCACCGGCCTCAAACTCTGCTGGGACAGGATCCAGGGGCTGCCCGAAGCCCTCGGCAAGGGCGGGGTGTGCAGCAACTATTCCCGCGAGTTCGCCCCCTACACCTGGGAAGCGATCCAGGCCTTCCAGGGGGGCAGTGACGGCGCCGGCAATGCGGTGTTCACCTGCCCGCCCATGCCGATCAAGTGCCCGGGGGCACCGCAGAAGATCGCCTACATGGCGGACGACGTGTTCAGGAAGAAGGGGCTGCAGGCCCGCGTGATCTACGCCACCGCCACCCCGGGCATCTTCGGCGTGCCCACCTACGCCGCCCCGCTGCGGGACGTGGTGAAGCGGCACGGCATCGATGCCCGCTACAACCATGTGCTCACCGAGGTGCGCGCGGACAGCCGCGAGGCGGTGTTCGAGGTGAAGGACGGCGACACCAGCCGCCAGGAGGTGATCCCCTACGGCCTGCTGCATGTCACCCCGCCGATGGCGGCGCCCGATGTGGTGGCCGCCAGTCCGCTGGCCGCCGCCAGCGGCTTCGTGGAGGTGGACAAGTTCACCCTGCAGCACGTGCGCTACCCCAACGTGTTCTCCCTCGGGGATGTGAGCGGCATTCCCAACTCCAAGACCGCCGCCGCCGTGCGCGGCGAGGCCCCCGTGGTGGTGGCCAACCTGCTGGCCCACCTGGACGGCAGGCCCCTGGAGGCGGCCTACGACGGCTACAGCTGCTGCCCGCTGATCACCGGCTACGGCAAGGTGATCATGGCCGAGTTCAACTACGAACAGCAGCCGGTGCCCTCCTTCCCGCTCGACCCCACCAAGGAGCGCTGGAGCATGTGGTTCGTGAAGCGCAAGATCCTGCCCTCCCTCTACTGGAACCGGATGCTCGCCGGAGCCCAGCACGAGCGCCGCTTCATTCCCGGCGTGAAGCGCTAGGCCGATGCCCTAGCCAGCCTCACGGCAGAGCCGGGCCATCAGCCCCTCTTCATCGGCGCTCACCTGCAGCAGGGTGAAGGGCTCCAGCCAGCCGAGGGCCGCGCCGAGTTCCCCGACCAGGGACTGGTCGTGCTCGCCGATGCCGCCTGTCAGGGCGATCACCTCCACACCCTGGAGGCAGGCGGCCATGGCCCCGATCCCTTCCAGCAACCGCTGCCGGAACACCGCCAGCGCCAGCTGGGCACCCTGGTGCCCCTGCGCAGCCGCCTGCCGCAGGGTGCGCATGTCGCCACTGAGCTCCGAAAGCCCCAGCAGGCCGCTGTGGCACTGGAGCGCCTCATCGATGGCCTCCGGAGTCAGCCCCTGCCGCAGCTGGTGCAGCAACAGCCCGGGATCGACGCTGCCGCTGCGGCTGGCCATCACCAGACCCTCCAGGGGGGTGAATCCCATGGTGGTGGCCACGCTGCGGGGACCGGTTGAGGGATCGAGGCGGATGGCGCAGAGGGAACAGCCCGCGCCGAGATGGCAGCTGATCAGCCGGCGTGCGCCGGGCCGGAGCACCGCCACCTGTTCCGCCACATGCTGGTGGCTGAGACCATGGAAGCCGAAGCGCCGCAGGCCGGCGGCCCGCCACCCGGCCGGGATGGCGTAGGTGCGCGCCGCCTCCGGCAGGGTGGCGTGGAAGCCGGTGTCGAAACAGGCCCACTGGCGCAGGCCCGGGGCCTGCGCCTCGCCCCAGGCGCTGAACCAGCGGATGGCCTCCAGTGCTGCGGCGTTGTGGAGCGGGGCCAGCGGCACCAGAGCTTCGAGGGCCTCGACCACGGCGGGGGTGAGGGCTGTGGGGGCCGTGAAGCGCTCCCCGCCATGCACCACCCGGTGGGCGATCCGCTCCAGCCGGGGCAGCCAGGGGGTGATCTCCGGCAGCAGCCACCCCTCCAGCAGCGCCTCAACCCCTCCGGCAGCCCCGGGATCCAGGGAGCGCTGCTGCTGCCAGGGACGCTGGCCGCGGCCATCCACCAGCGAGGCCTTGAGGCTGGAGCTGCCGGCATTCACCACCAGCACCAGCGCTGGGGGGATCGGGGCGGGCATCGGGGGCGCCTCCCGCTTGGTTGCGGGCCCATTGTTGAACCACCCGCAAGCCCTAGGGTCCTGCTACGCCTGTCCACCGGGAGCCGGCCGCCCGGTCCCGGCCCCTGACCGACGCCCGTCCCACGCGCGATGTCCCCAGGCACCACCCTGCTGAATGCCGCCGGCGGACTCGGGCTGTTCCTGCTGGGCATGGCGCTGATGACCGAGGGGTTGCGGAACCTGGCCGGGCACCGGCTCCGCCAGGCCTTGCTGCGCTTCACCCGCTCACCCTGGAGCGGCGCCTGCAGCGGGGCCCTCACCACGGCCATCGTGCAGTCGTCCAGCGCCACCACGGTGATGACGGTGGGCTTCGTGAGCGCCGGGCTGCTGAGCTTCCAGGCGGCTGTGGGCATCATCCTCGGGGCCAACGTGGGCAGCACGGGGCTGGGCTGGCTGGTGGCCCTGCTGGGGATCAAGCTCAACCTGCAGCGCCTCATGCTGCCGCTGGTGCTGGTGGGTGCCTGCCTGCGCCTGCTGGGCCGCGCCCGTCAGGCCCAGGCCGGCCTGGCGCTGGCGGGCTTCGCGCTCCTGTTCATCGGGATCGGCGGGCTGCAGGAGGCCATGGCGGGGCATGGCCTGCTCCTGGATCCGGCCCGCTTCGACGCCGAGCAGCTGACGGGGCGGTTCCAGCTGCTTCTGCTCGGCCTGCTCACCACGGTGATCACCCAGTCCTCCGGGGCTGGGGTGGCCACCGCGCTGGCCGCGATCGGAGCCGGTGCCATCGCCGTGCCCCAGGCCTGCGCGCTGGTGATCGGCATGGACCTGGGCACCACCGTGACCGCCCTGATCGCGGCGATGGGCGCAGGGCTCGGGGCCCGGCGCACCGCCGCGGCCCACGTGGCGTTCAACCTGTTCACGGCCCTGCTGGCCTTCACGCTGCTGCCGCTGTACCTGCTGGGCCTCCGGCAGGGGTGGCCGGCGTTCCTGGCGCGCGATCCGGAGTTCGCCCTCACCGCCTTCCACACCGGCTTCAACGTGGCCGGGGTGCTGCTGATCCTGCCCTTCGCCTCCGGCTTCGCCGGCCTGATCCGCCGCCTGGTGCCCCCCAGCCGCGACCGCCCCACCGAGGAGCTGACCGACACGCCACCCAAGGATCCGATGCTGGCCGTCGACCAGGCCTCCACCGTGCTGGGCCAGTCCTTCGTGGCCCTCCTCACCGGGCTGCGCCAGGCCCTGACCCAACCGCAGACCACCTCGGCCGCCCTCGTGCGGGAGACGGGACTCGGTGAGACCGACCTGGAGCGCCTGGAACTCTTCGTGGACCAGGTGGAGCTGCCGGGGCTGCCCCACCCCGTGAGCGCCAGGCTGCTGCATCTCTTGCATGGTCTCGACCACCTGCAGCGGCTGCATGAGCGCTGCACCGAGGAAGAACAGCGCCGGCAGGCCGTGGCCACGGCGCCCGCCCTGCAGCGGGAACGGGACCTGCTGCTCCACGGCCTGGACGCCTTGATTCCCCTGCTGGGGCAGGGATCGTGGCAGGCGGCCGGTCCCGTGGCCGATGCCTGCGCCCGGCGACTGCACCGCCGGGTGGATCCGTTCCGGCAGGAGGTGATGGAGCGGATCGCCGCGGGATCCCTCGATGTGGAGGAGGGCACAGCGCTGCTGGAGGCGATGCGCTGGCTGCGGCGGGTGAGCCAGCATCTGCAGCGGATCTGCCATCACCTGGTGGAGGTGATGGGGCCGGGTCCCCCTGCCCCCCTGGACGGGGCCAGAGCAACGTGACCAGAGTGGAGGGGCAGGCGCGATGCGGAAGGCACCAACCATGGCCAGGCCTGTCACACCGCTCCCTGCTCCGGCAGGGGGTGCCGGGCCGGGGGCCCGCAGCAGCGGCGAGCACCTGCATGGGCTCCTGAGCGCTCAGGCCAGGCGCCTGGTGAAGCTCCAGCCCAAGGTGCTGGAGTCTCGGGACACCGAGCCCCTGCATCAGATGCGGGTGGCGATGCGTCGCCTGCGCACCTGCCTGATCCAGTTCGAGCCGGCCCTGGTGATGCCCCCGCAGGTGTCTGCCGGCGCACTGGCCCGATCAGGCCAGCGCCTCGGCATGGCCCGCGACCTGGACGTGCTGCAGGAACGGCTGGAGACCCGGCTGCTGGCGCATCTGCCCACCGAGGAGGTGCACCAGCTCGCCCCTGTGATCAAGCGGCTGCGGCGGCAACGGCACAAGGCCCAGAAGCCACTGCGGCGCGAGCTCACCGGCGGCAGCTACCGGCCCATGGGCCAGGCCCTGGAGGGCTGGCTGCGGGACCCCCGCTTCACCCCGCTGGGCGAGCGGCCGCTGGTGGAGTGGCTGGTGGAGTGGCAGTGGCCCTGGCTCGGCCAACTGCTGCTGCATCCGGCCTGGTGGGTGGAGGAGCCCGCCGGTGGAGCCGCGGCCAAGCAGCTCCACGACCTGCGCAAGGGCCTCAAGGGAGCGCGCTACCGGCTGGAAAACCTCCAGCCGCTGGCTGGCGCCACCGCCGGCCACTGGCTGGAGCAGCTCAAACAGGCCCAGGAGCTGCTCGGAGACCTCCATGATATCGCCGTGCTGCGGCAGGTGATCGAGTCCCGGCTCAAGGGCCCCCTGTCCCGGCGGCTGCCCCGGCTCCACGCCCTGCTCCAGCAGCAGCAGGCCGCCAGCTGGGCCAGCTGGCGGTTGCTCGCCGAGCGGCTGCTGGGCTTCCCGCAGCGCCGCCAGCTGCTGCAGGGGCTGCTGCTGGATCCAGACCACCTGGACCTGTAGCGCAGATCACATGCGTCGGCCTTGTGGAGCACCTCGCAGCCGCTGAGCCATCGATAAGGTCCCCTGGACGCCTGTCTGGCGTCTCTTCCCGATCGGTGTGAGGACCCGATGAAATTCTTCCAGCGCCTGCTGGTGGCCCCTGCGGCCCTTGGTCTGCTGGCCCCCGTGGCCGCCAACGCTTCCGAGGTGAGGGCCGAGCTCAACCTGGACGGCGTCAACCAGTACGCCTCCCAGGAGCAAGTCACCAGCATCTCCCAGTTCTCGGACGTGCAGCCCACCAGCTGGGCCTACCAGGCACTGTCCAACCTGATCGAGCGCTACGGCTGCGTGGCCGGCTACCCCGACGGCACCTACCGCGGGCAGAAGGCCATGACCCGTTTCGAGGCCGCCGCGCTGCTCAACGCCTGCCTCGATCGCGTCACCGAGGTGACCGACGAGCTCAAGCGCCTGATGGCCGAGTTCGAGAAGGAGCTCGCCGTGCTCAAGGGCCGCGTCGATGGCCTCGAGGCCAAGGTGGGTGAACTGGAGGCCACCCAGTTCTCCACCACCACCAAGCTGAAGGGCGAGGTGAGCATGATCCTTGGCGGCATGCCCGACTTCGACAATGTGGATGGCGCCGATCCGGACCAGACCACCTTCAACTACGACGTGCGGCTGAATTTCGACACCAGCTTCAGCGGCAAGGACCTGCTCCGCACCCGTCTGCGCGCCGGCAACTTCAGCTCCCTGCCCTTCGGCAGCAGCTCCCAGATCTTCACCCTCGACAAGGCCACCGGCACGGATGATTCCGTGAAGATCGATCGTCTGTTCTACGACTTCCCCGTGGGTGAGTCGTTCAACCTCACGGTGGGCGCCCTGGTGCGCAACACCGAGATGATCGCCTTCCTGCCCAGCGCCTACAAGTCGAGCATTCTCGATTACTTCGGCCTGGCTGGCGCCTCCGGCACCTACAACAAGGCCACCGGCGCCGGCGCCGGCTTCCGCTGGAAGCAGAACGTGGAGAAGGGCCGCCCCTACGCCACCTTCTCCGCCAACTACGTGTCCAGCTCAGGCTTTGCTGATTCCAGCATCGGTGCCTTCAGCGAAGACAGCGGCATCAACGCCCTGGCCCAGCTGGGTGTGAAAGCTCCGAACTGGGGTGCTGCCGTGGCCTACCGCTACGGCTCCGAGGCCTCCCGGATCCGCAACCCCAATTTCTCCGGCACCGTGCTCAGCGGTGAGGACACCAACAGTGTGGCCGTGGGTGCCTACTGGCAGCCCTCCGACTCCGGCTGGATCCCCTCGATCAGCCTGGGCTACGGCTACAACGACGGCAGCGGCGGCTTCCCCGATTCCCAGTCCTGGATGGTGGGCTTCCAGTGGGATGACGCCTTCGCCAAGGGCAACGCCGCCGGCTTCGCCTTCGGCATGCCGCCCTTCGTGGATGGCGATGAGGGCGATGAGGCCTGGCTGTACGAGATCTTCTACAAGTTCCAGGTCACCGACAACATCTCCATCACCCCTGCCCTCTTCTACGGCACCAATGCGGCCTCCAACGGCGGCGACGATGCCTGGGGCGGCGTGATTCAGACCACCTTCAAGTTCTGAGTCACCAAACCTCCAGCACTCCACACACCTCGCCCACCTCACACCTCCGCGGCGCAGCTCCTGCGCCAGAGCCCCCCATGCCGGGGGGCTTTTTTATTGGCTCCTCCTTCAATCTGGCCGGAAAACCATCAGCACAGCCATCGCTGAAGGCCGTGCCGCATGAGTTTACCGAGCATTAATCTTCCCATAATCTTCAGCCTATTGTGTATTGCGAGCATGGGATAGACCCACCTGGTTTCATCCATGTCCTTCGCGAAGAAGGCCCCCCTGTACGGAGCCGCTGCCCTCGCCCTCTCCGGCATGGCCGCCGGCAGTGCAGGCCTGGCCGGCGCCACCCTCAACGGCGCTGGTGCCAGCTTTCCCGCCCCCTTCTATCAGGCCGCCTTCGCCTCGGCGGCGAAGCAGGGAATCCGTGTGAATTATCAGTCGGTGGGATCCGGCGCCGGCGTGCGCCAGTTCATCGCCGGCACCGTGGATTTCGGTGCCACCGATGAACCGATCAAGGCCGCAGAAGCGAGCCAGGTGAAGCGGGGCGTGGTGCAGTTCCCCGCCGTGGGTGGCACCATCGCCATCGCCTACAACAACCCCAGCTGCAAGGGGCTCAAGCTCAGCCAGAAGCAGGCTGTGGACGTGTTCCTGGGCAAGATCAAGACCTGGGAGCAATTGAAATGCGGCAAGGGCACCATCAATGTGGTGCACCGCTCCGACGGCAGCGGCACCACCTTCGCCTTCACCAATTCGCTCTCCGCCTTCTCGCCGGAATGGAAGAGCAAGGTGGGGGAGGGCAAGAGCGTGAAATGGCCCGTGGGTGTGGGCGGCAAGGGCAACGAGGGCGTGGCTGGCATCCTCCAGAACACCCCGGGCTCGATCGGCTACGTGAACCAGGCCTTCGTGAAGGGCAAGCTCAAGGCGGCAGCGCTGCAGAACAAGGCCGGCAAGTATGTGCTGCCGAATGTGAAGAGCGGTGCCGCAGCTCTGAACAACATCAAGCTGGACGGCAACCTCGCGGGTGAAAATCCCAACCCTGCCGGGGCCGACAGCTACCCGATCTCCACCCTCA
Organism: Cyanobium sp. NIES-981; assembly: GCF_900088535.1. Classification (NCBI taxonomy): domain Bacteria; kingdom Bacillati; phylum Cyanobacteriota; class Cyanophyceae; order Synechococcales; family Prochlorococcaceae; genus Cyanobium; species Cyanobium sp. NIES-981. The sequence goes on from NZ_LT578417.1 coordinate 956,063, forward strand.
CCTGGATCCTGGCCTACCAGAAAGGCAACGGTGCCAAGGCCGGCGAGATCCGCAAGGCCATGACCCATCTGCTGGGGCCCGCCCAGAGCCGGGCCGATGATCTGGGCTATGTGCCGCTGAAAGGCAACATCCTCAACGCCGCCAAGAAGGCAGTGGGCCGGATCGGCACCTAGGAGCGGGCCGGGCCGGCACTGCGCAGCCGCACCGCCAGCAGGTTCTGGCGCTGATCCACCCCAGCCACCCGCAGGCCGGCCTCCCTCACCTGGGGCTCCGTGAGCATCCGATGCCGCGGTGCGACCACCACCAGCCCCCGGTCGAAGGCGTGGCCGTGGGTGGAGCGCTGCAACGCCACCACCTCCGGCCAGCCATCCAGCCGCAGGATCGGGTGGCCACTGCGCAGGGCCACCGAGTGGTAGCTCTTGCCCAGGATCACGATCGGCACCCCCGGGGTGGTGTGCTGGGCCACCGCATCGGCGAGCTCCAGGATCGCCGCCTGGCGGTGCTGCCGGTACACCGACGCCACCCCGGGCACCAGCGTGCTGAAGTTGAGCACCGCCACCAGCGTCCAGGCCGTCACCAGGGCGGTGCGGCGCTGCGGAATCCAGATCAGCACGCCCACCACCGCCGCGGCCATCAGCACCAGCAGCCCCCGCAGGGGCGCACCCTCCAGATGCGCCACCAGGGCCGCCGTGTAGTCGGGGAAGACCCGGTCGGGCTTGATCAGCCTGGCCGCCACCGGTGCGAACACCAGCCCACCGGCCGCCAGCACCCCAGCCGTGCCTGCCCCCAGAAGGCCGTAGAAGCGGGAACTGCGGCTGTAGGACTCCTGACGCGCCGTTCCCGTCGGAGGCTCCGGCACCAGATTGAACGCCGCCAGGATGGCCAGCGGCGGCAGACAGGAGAGGATGTAGTGGGGCAGCTTGGTGCTGGCCACACTGAGCAGCAGCACGGTGAGCACCAGCCACACCAGGGCGAACAGCTGCAGGTCGGCGCTGCGCTCGGAGGGATGCCGCCGCCGCGCCTGGCCAGCGAGCTGACGCCAGCGCGCCCGGTTGGGGATGGCCAGCAGGCCCCAGGGAAAGCTGAGCAGCAGCACCACCGGCAGGTAGTAGAACCAGGGCCCCCTGTGGCCGTCCACGGTGCTGGTGACGCGGGCCAGGTTGCTGCGACCCAGGAAGCCGGCGATGAAGGCCGGTCCGGCCTCATGGAGAGCGGCCAGGAGCCAGGGAAGGGGCAGCGCCACGGCCAGGGCGGCACTCAGCAGCAGCTGAGGCAGCCGGCGCAGCAGCAGCCCGCCCTGGCGGGTGAGTGCCGTGAAGGCCAGCACCACGGCCACCGGCAGGCCCCAGGCCAGCAGCCCCTTGGCCAGGAAGCCCAGGCCCATGGCCAGACCCACGATCACGGCCAGCCTGCGGGGGCCCAGGGCAGGGTGGGGCTGCCCGAACAGCAGGACATACAGGCCGGCCGCCGCCACCGTGATGCAGGTGGTGATGTAGCTGTCGTGCACGGCCACATGGGCAAAGGCGGCGTAGCCCGGCAAGCAGGCCAGGATCAGGCCCGCCAGCAGGGCCCGGCGCAGGGAGCGACGCGGTGACTCCGTGTCGCACCCCCCCTGGTGGCGCACCAGAAGCACCGTGGCCAGAACACCGAGACTGCTGGCCACGGCGGCCCCCAGGCGCGCCAGCCACGGTTCCGCTGGAAAGAACTGGAACACCGGCCAGGCCACCCAGTAGGGCAGCGGCGGCTTGTCGAAGTAAGGCCCGCCGCTGACGCGCGGCACCACGAGGCTGTGCTCGGCATGCATGGTGCGTGCGATATCCAGCTGGAGCGATTCCGTCTTATCCAGCGGATAGAGAATGTTGCTGCCCCAGAACAACACCACCAGCACGACCGCCATCACCAGCAGGATCAGGCCGCTTCGGCGCAATAGAGCGTCCGGGGGATGATGCCTGACACCTTGTTGCTGAGCGGGTCCAGCGCTGTCAACGCCTTCGTCAGGTTGTTGATTCACGGGTGGTACCGCGTCGGGATAGTGGCCGGGGCGGGATACGACCACACGGGAATCAGAAAGAATGAAGCCTACCCCCCGCGCTGCTTAGTGCCTGATGATGGCAGCCATGGCACAAACGGAGCCCATTCACCAGGCCACTGATGCTGAGAAGCATTTGCAGGATTCAGGAAAGCCGCCATCCCAAGGCCGCCGATTGATACCCATCCCCTGTAGGGTGTGGGGAGTAGGTTCAGTTCAGAAACTGGCTATCTTTTTCCGCGATTCCTGAACGTCTTCCGCACCTGATCTGCCTGCCGGCTGGTGGCCTGCACCCTCTTGCCCCAATCTGAACAGTCACGCTGAAACACCACGCTGAACAGGCAAGCGGACCAGCCCAGTCCAACAGGCTTGCTGACCCTTCCTGAAGGCCGTGGCGAGCCGTGCCTGGGCCACACTGGTGACCCCTCGGTGCTCCCAGGACAGCCCGCCCCGCGACGGGCCCGGCACAGCCCCCCCCCCATAACAGCCCCCACCACAGCCCCCCAGTCCCACCCATGACCCTCTCCACCAGCTTCACCACACCGGCGCTGGCCACCGGCCCCGCGGGACGGGCCATGGCCCAGCCCATGGACCCCTCCCTGCTGGAGGCCCTGCAGGAGCACCTCAGCCTGGAGCGCAGAGCCAGTGCGGCCTACTTCGCCATGGCCCTCTGGTGCGCGGAGCGGGAGCTGCGCGGTTTCGCGCACTACCTCAAGAGCGAGTCCGCCGCGGAGCAGGGCCATGCCGCCCAGGTGGCCGACTACCTGATTGCCCGCGGCCAGAGCGTGACCCTGCAGGAGATTCCGGCTCCGCGGCAGCACTGGGACTCCCTCGAGGAGATCTTCACTGCGGTGTTCCAGATGGAGGCCGATGTCACCGCGTCCCTGCAGCAGCTCTACGGCATGGCCGAGCGGGGCAGCGATGTGCGCACCACCGTGTTTCTCGATCCGATGGTGGACAAGCAGATCGCCGCGGAGAACGAGGCTGCCCATCTGCTGGGCCGGCTTCGCTTCGCCCAGAACCAGCCCGCCGCCGTTCTGATCATCGACGGCGAACTCAGCGCGGACCAGCACGGGCCGGCCACCCTGGCCTGAAGCCACGCCGGGGGCAGAAGGTGGGGGGGTGGTTCTACAGCGCCTCCCCCATGGCGCGATCGAAGGAGCGGCTGCAGATCTCCAGGAGAAAAGCCAGCGCCAGGGGATCCAGCCCTCCCCGCCGCCGCCAGCCCTGGGCCAGCCGCTCCAGTTCCCCGCGGCGCCCCTGCAGCTGCGCCACTTCGGCGGCCAGCCGGGCGCGCAGGGGGGGATCCATGCAGCGCTCCAGGGCCAGCGAAAGGCTGCGGCAGCGCTGCCTGAGCCGATCAGCTTCCCGGCAGAGGCTGCCGACCAGGCTGTCGGAGCAGAGGGAAGTCAAGGACCGACGGCGCTCCACGGGATGGGACGAACCGTAGGCCCCTGCCGCCGAAACTGCAAGCGATTCTCAATCGCGTTACATGCCGCCACGGACCAGCGCCGGCAGCCCTCCCTGCAGAACCAGCAGGCCCGGCAGCAGCGTGCCCAGCAGCCGACCCGCCGCATCGGCCATCGGGAGGAAGCCCACCTTCAGGCTCACCGCCGCGGCATCGGAGTGGGCCAGCACAGGGTCGCTGTGGATGGAGGAGTTCATCGCGATCACCCCCCCGAAGGCCCCCAGTCCCGCCACGACCGGCACCGCCGGAGTCCACGCCTGGCGCGCCCGGGCGACGGCGATCAGGGCCGGGATGGCCATGAGCAGGGCGCTCCAGAACTGCACGGCGGCAGGGCCCGGAGGCGCACCACGGCCCCCGCGGCGGCGCAGCGACGGAGCGGCGACCTGCACCAGGCCGTAGGCGACCACCCACAGCCCCATGAAGCCGCCCACCTCCCAGAACCGCCACCCCAGGGCGCCGACCTGCAGCAGGGTGCCCACCCGGAGGGTGAAGCCGCAGGCCGTGGCGGGCACCGATCCACCCCCTTCACCGGGCAGGCCACCAGCACCCGCTGCACACCGGCCACCGCCAAGCAGGGCTGCAGGGCCGGGGGCGTCCTGTGACGCCCGGTGCCGTCGAGCACCATCGCCACGTCCACCTGCCTCCCGCCCCCGGCGGCGGTGTCGTTGCTGTGCCCCAGCTCGAGGCCGGGGCGATCCCCCAGCGCGCGGCACACGAGCCGGCCGATGCGGCCGAAGCCCTTGATCCCGAAACGCATGGCGAACCCGTGCCGGCGAAGGAACGCGGAGGGCGCGACCATGGCGGCAGGCCCAGCGCCGCCGCAAACCAGATCAACCAGGGTTGATCAACCAACCGATTTTGTTTCATGCGTGTTCTGGATCACACAGTCAACGCCAGCAGCGCCACCGCGCCCGCGCCCAGCCTCACAGAGGCGGGGGCCCGGGCCCTGCTGAAGGCCCTGGCCGATCCCCTCCGTCTGCAGGTGCTCGAGGCCCTGGGGGATGGGGAGCGCTGTGTGTGCGACCTGGGCGGCGATCTGGGCCTGGCCCAGTCGAAGCTCTCGTTTCACCTCAAGGTGATGCGGGAGGCGGGCCTGCTGGCGGCCCGGGACCAGGGCCGCTGGACCTATTACCGGCTGCAACCCGAGGCGATCGGGGCCCTGCAGCAGTGGCTGGACCGCCTCGTGGTCCACAGCCAGCGCCCCGCGCCTGCCTGCCCCGACTAGGACCGCAGCCCCTCAGCACTGCTCCCCACCGGGATCCTCCTCGTCGGTTTCCAGCTGCAGGGTGGTGTGCCCCACGCCCAGCTGCTGCAGCCGGTGGCGGGCCTGCCGCAGCAGCTCCCGGTCCGCCAGCCGCGCCGGGTCCCGCTGCAGGTGGGCGGTGAGCGCCACCGCCGAGGTGCTCATGCTCCAGACATGCAGGTGATGCACCCGCTCCACCCCCTCCAGCGAGAGCAGAGCCGCCTCGATCGCCGCCAGATCCACACCGCGTGGCACGGCATCGAGCAGCAACGCCCCGGATTCCAGCAGCAGACCCCAGCCGCTCCACAGCACGGCCAGGCCCACCCCGATCGCCGCCAGGGCGTCCAGCCGGCTCCAGCCCGTGAGCTGGATCAGAAGCGCGCTGAGCAGCACCGCCGCCGACACCGCCGCATCGGTGAGCAGGTGCAGCACCGCGGCCCGGCGGTTGAGGTCGTGCTGATGGCCGTGGCCGAACAGCCGGGCTGAGGCCAGGTTGATCACCAGACCGGCCAGGGCCGCCCAGGCCACCGGTTCCGGCTGGATCGCGGCAGGCCGTCCCAGCCGCTGCACCCCCTCCACCACCACCACCCCGCCAGCCGCCAGCACCAGGGCGCCATTGGCGAGGGAGGCGAACTGGGTGCTGCGCCGGTAGCCGTAGGTGAAGCGCCTGCTGGCCGGCCGCAGGGCCAGCCGCTCGGCGGCCCAGCCCAGGGCCAGCCCCAGCACATCCCCCACGTTGTGCAGGGCATCTCCGATCAGGGCCAGGGAGCCGAAGCCGAAGCCCACCACCAGCTGCACCACCACCAGGCCGGTGTTGAGCAGCACGCTCCAGCGGAACGGGGCGCTGTCAGGGTGACGGTGGCCGGGGCTAACCAACTCTTAAACGGCGGACTACCGCACCTTGATCTCCGGCCTCGCCGTTGTCCATAGCGTCGAGGGGCTCTCCGGGTGCTCCGCCCATGGTGTTCACGCCCTCCGAGGCCACGAACCAGCGCGACGGGTTCAGGATCCTGCTCGAGGACAGCTATGCCCGGCGCCAGCTGGTGCACCTGCCCGCCGGCAGCAGGGTGCCGCTGCTGCGCCGCAGCGTGTGGGTGGTGGTGCGGGGCATGGTGAAGCTGAGCACCATCTCGTTCCAGGGGGATGCCCTGATGCTGGGGCTCGCCGGATCGAACGAGCCCTTCGGCGATCCCCTCAGCAGCCAGCCCAGCTACGAGGCCACCACGATGGTGGACAGCGACCTGCTCTGCCTCAGCTGTGACGAGGTGCTGGCCGCCCCCCACCTCGCCATCGGGCTGCTGCAGGGTCTGGCCGCGCGCTACCGGCAGAGCGAGGCGATGCTCGCCCTGCTCGGCCTGCGCCGCATCGAAGATCGGCTGCGGGGCTTTCTGGAACTGCTGGCCGAGGAGTACGGCCAGCCCTGCGACCAGGGGCTGCGGCTGCCGCTGCGGCTCACCCACCACGACCTGGCCAGCGCCCTGAGCACCACCCGCGTCACCATCACCCGGGAGCTGGGACAGCTGCGCAGCAGCGGCTGGCTCACGCTGGATGGCGAGCGTCATCTGGTGCTGGCGCACCAGCCCCTGGGCTGATGCGCCAGCTGGGCTCCCGACCCCTGGGCCTCCGCGAACCGCCCCGCCCCATCAGCTTCTGGGGCCTGGAGGCCCCGGGCCACAATGGGGCGATGCGTGCGCGCCTCCTGGTCGTCGAAGACGACGAGACCATCCGCGAGACCCTGCAGGAAGCCCTGGAGCTGGAGGGGTTCAGCGTCACGGCCTGCGCCAACGGCCGCGATGCCCTCAACGCCCTGCAGCCCGGCGGCAAGCCCCAGTCCGGCAGGGGGGAGCCCGCCGCGCCCTACGCCCTGGTGGTGCTCGACCTGATGCTGCCAGGCCTGGGGGGACTGGATGTGTGCCGGGCGCTGCGCGCGGCCAGCAATTTCACGCCGATCCTGGTGGTGAGCGCCCGGGACAGCGAGACCGACAGGGTGCTGGGCCTGGAGGTGGGGGCCGACGACTACCTGGTGAAACCCTTCGGCATGCGGGAGCTGGTGGCCCGCTGCCGGGCCCTGCTGCGCCGCAGCGGCAGCCAGGGCACCGTGGAGAAGGTGCTCGAACACGCCAACCTGAAGCTCTACCAGGACGAATGCCGGGTGACCCGCGACGGGTTGCCGGTGAACCTCTCCCCGAAGGAATACCGCCTGCTGGAGCTGTTCATGCAGCACCCCCGTCGCGTCTGGAGCCGCGACAAGCTGCTGGAGCACGTGTGGGGCGTGGACTACTTCGGCGACAGCAAGACGGTGGATGTGCACATCCGCTGGCTGCGGGAAAAACTGGAGGAGGAACCCTCCTCCCCCCAGCACCTGGTCACCGTGCGTGGATTCGGCTACCGCTTTGGCTGAGTCCGGCCGCAGCCACCGCCCGCCCGGCTCCCTGGGGGTGGGCCGCTGGTGGAGGCGTGCCGGCAGCAGCGGCAGCGGCCCCAGCGCGCGCCAGCTGCTCAGCTGGATGGACAGCTCCCCGGTGGGCTGGGTGCTGCTGGACGGGGACGGGCGGATCCGCCACATCAGCCCCCTGGCCGAGCGCATCCTCTGCCGCGGGCTGGGGCAGAAGGAGGCGAACCGGCGGCTGGAGGGCAGCCCTCTGAACGCCCTGTGTGACGATCCCGGCCTGATCGGCTCGATCGCCCTGGCGCGGCGCCAGGGCCGGAACCAACGGCTCGAATGGCGCTTCGGCGGCGCAGACTTCAACCTGGCGGTGGTGCCGGGCCTGGATGGCTGGATCGCGGTGCAGCTGCAGAGCCGTCGCTCGCTGGAGGCCCAGCTGGAGCAGCAGGAGCGCTGGGTGAGCGATGTGGCCCATGAACTCAAGACACCGCTCACGGCCCTGCTGCTGGTGGGCGACAGCCTGGCCGCCCAGGTGAACGACCGCAACGCCCGGCTGGTGGAACGGCTGCAGCGGGAGCTGCGGCGGCTGCAGGATCTGGTGGTGAACCTGCTGGAGCTCTCGCGGCTGGAGAACACCCTGCCGGGCCAGGGTCTGCGGGTGGATGGGGTGGACCTGGCCCAGTTGGTGGAGCAGGTGTGGCTGGGTCTCCGGCCCCTGGCGGAACAGCGGGGCATCGATCTGGTGCTGGCCAGCCGCGAGGACTCCGGCCCGAACCCGAAGATCCGGGGCGACGGGGCGCGCCTGCACAGGGCCGTGCTGAACCTGCTGGACAATGCCCTGCGCTTCAGTCCGGAAGGGGGGGGGCTGGAGGTGAGGCTCACCAGCCGCGGCGGCTGGTGCCAGCTCAGCGTGCGCGATCACGGCCCCGGCCTCAGTGAGGACGACCTGGCCCACATGTTCGAGCGGTTCTACCGGGGCGACAGCGCCCGGACACGCCATGGCCGCAGCGGCAGCGGCCTGGGGCTGGCGATCGTGCAGCAGATCGCCGTGAGCCACGGCGGCAGGGTGCAGGCCAGCAACCACCCGGGAGGGGGCGCCTTGCTGGAACTGATCCTGCCGCACGAACCGAGCACCCTGCCCCCCCGCCAGGGAGAGCGCTGAGCAGGCCTCAGCGCACGCTCACCTCCACGACCCGGCCACCCAGGCGGTTCACCCGCTGCAACGCCTCGTTCATGCGGGTGTAGGGCACCCGGATCACCGTTTCAGCGGTGCGGGAATAGGCGTTGTTGGCCACACCGGTCACCAGCAGGGTGACCAGGCGGCCACTGCTGCTGTCGGAGCCCCGGGCGCCGGCCATCACGGGCAGGCCGTTGATGCGGTCGGTGCGCTCGGTGTTGAACACCGCCGCCGGCGCATCGCCAGCCTCGCTGCTGTAGGCACCGGAGCCCACCGAGGAACGGAAGTAGGCGGGGCCGGAGCTGGGGGGATTCACCGCCACGGGCCGGTTGCGGTGCACCACGCGGTTGAGCCGCGACTGCACGCCGGCGGAATCGCCCTTCACCGAGGCCGCGGCACCCCGGGCCAGCTGGAACACCCAGGAGAACTGCCGGCCCTGCTGACCGGGGGAATAATCCCAGCCATGGATGTAGGGAACAACATCCTGGCCGAAACGTTGCTGGTATTCGTCACTGTCGACGTACGAATCGATCTCGGCGTCGTAACCCTGCTCCTGCAGGATCGTGAAATGCTCGAGCATCTCGTGACTGTTGTTCGGAGCACGGCCCAGCAGATGCTTGAAGTTCAGCTCGATGAAGCGGTAGGGATTGCAGTTTTCAAAGAACTTCTCTTTGTAGAGTCCGCTCTTGGCCACCAGCCGCACGAGTTCACGCACACTCAGATCGCCATTGCGGAACAGGGATTCCAGCCCCTCCAGCCGCTCGCTCCTCATGATGTACTGGTTGCCCAGCACCTGCTGGTACACGGCGCGAATGATGGTGGCGCGGTCATCGTCACTGGCGTGGGCCCAGTTTTCCTTGTTTCGGGCACCTGCGAAACGTTCAATCCCCAGAATGGGGGCCTTGACCAAAGCCATGGGCGTAGGGGGGCGAAGGGCGGATGTCGGGAAGGGAACATGCGGCAACCGTGACGCGGATCGCGCCCCGTGCGCGCCAATACGCTACGGGGAGTCAAGGCAGCCGCTGCGCAGATTCATTGAATATTTATGTTCATGTAAAGAGCCGTGAACTTGGTGGACAAACCCATCCCGATGCGGTTGTGCCCCCCCGGGTTGACTAGGCTGATCCGGACGACACCAATCGGGCGGCACACGCGGTGATGCACTTCTGGGCACCAGACATCGATCCATCCCATCCGATGGAGTGCACCCAGCCGGAGCGCTACGCCATCCAGCGGCTCGACAACGGCAGTTATCTGGCCATCGAAGACGGCGAACAGCGCGTCTACGACGTGAAGGTCGCCAGCGAGGCCTACCTCTTCCACACCCATGAGGCCGCCCTGCGGGCCGCCCAGCAGCTCAACCAGACCGGGCGGGGACCGGTGGATGTGGTGAAGATCGAGTGGGAACCCACGCCCGATCTCAGCACCAACCACTGATCCAGCCGCCGGCCAGGCCACGGCCGGTGTGGCCGAAGCTCAGAGACTGAACAGCTCAGAGGCTGATCGGTTCGACCCCGCTCACCACCGGAGCCACGGCGCTGAGGAGCAGGTCCGGGTGGTCCTCCTGGAGCTGATTGAGATTCCACTCATTCTTGAAGAGCAGCACCGGGCGGTCCCAGGCATCGCGCACGGTCTTGCAGTTGAAGATCCGCCCCACCGACTCCAGGGCCGGCCAGCCGCCACTCACCCAGCGGGCCACCGTGAAGCCCATCGGCTCCAGCCGGGTCTTCACGCCGTATTCGTTCTCGAGCCGGTACTGCACCACCTCCAGTTGCAGCTGGCCCACGGCGGCGAGGATCGGATCGCGTTTGCTCTGGTCGGTGTCGTAGAGAATCTGCACGGCCCCCTCCTCGCGCAGTTCATTCACCCCCTTGCGGAAGCTCTTGAAGGCCGAGGGGTTGGGATTGCGCAACCAGGCGAAGATCTCGGGCGAGAAGCAGGGAATGCCCTCGTATTCCACCTTCGGCCCCAGGTAGAGGGTGTCCCCGATCGCAAACATGCCCGGGTTGTTCAGGCCGATCACATCACCGGGGTAGGCATCGTCCACCACCTCCCGGTCCTGGCCGAACAGCTTCTGGGGCCGCGACAGGCGGATCGCCTTGCCGGTGCGCGCATGCTGCACCGTCATGTCCTTCTCGAATCTGCCGGAGCACACCCGCACGAAGGCCACCCGGTCGCGGTGACGGGGATCCATGTTGGCCTGCAGCTTGAACACGAAGCCGCTGAAACCTGGTCCGATCGGATCGATCGCTCCAGCGCTGCTGGCCCGGGGCGTGGGCTTCTGGGCCAGCTCCAGGAAGGCATCGAGGAAGGGACGCACACCGAAGTTGGTCATCGCCGAGCCGAAGAACACCGGGCTCAGCTCGCCCGCATGCACCCGCTCCAGATCGAGCTCGGCGCCGGCCCCCTCCAGCAGCTCCAGTTCCTCGAGGGCCGCCTCCAGCAGCTCGGGCTCCACGGCGCCGGAGCTGCGGGCCTCCTCCACGCTCAGCACCTTCTCCTCCGACGCCCGGCCCCGCTCGGCCCGCTGGAACAGGATCACGGCGTGGCTGCGCCGGTCGATCACGCCGCGGAAGCGGTCGCCGCTGCCGATCGGCCAGTTCACAGGCCAGCAGGCCAGGCCCAGCTCCTGCTCGATCTCATCGAGCAGCTCCAGGGGGTCCCGCCCCGGCCGGTCCATCTTGTTGATGAAGGTGAAGATCGGGATGCGCCGCAGGCGGCACACCTCGAACAGCTTGCGGGTCTGGGGTTCGAGGCCCTTGGCCGCGTCCTCCAGCATCACCGCGTTGTCGGCGGCGGCGAGGGTGCGGTAGGTGTCTTCGGAGAAGTCCTGGTGGCCGGGGGTGTCCAGCAGGTTGATGGTGCTGCCGGCGTAGTCGAACTGCAGCACGGTGGAGGTGATCGAGATGCCCCGCTGCTTCTCCAGCTCCATCCAGTCGGAGGTCACCTTGCGCTGCTCGCCCTTGGCCTTCACCGCACCGGCCTGCTGGATGGCACCGCCGTAGAGCAGCAGCTTCTCGGTGAGGGTGGTCTTGCCCGCGTCGGGGTGGGAGATGATCGCGAAGTTGCGGCGCCGGCCCACCGCCTCGGCCAGCGCCGCCAGCTCGGCAGACACGCTCGAGGCGCTCCCGATGCCGGTCTGGCTGGGATTGGGGCTGGCGGTGGAGCTGGTGGTGGAGCTGGTGGTGGCGGCGCCACCGGCGGTGGGAGTCGTGCTGGCCATGGCCCCAGCCTGCCAGCCGGCGGCGGGAGCAGCCACAGGCAGCACGGGCGCCCAGGCCAGCGCACCGCCAGGCACTGCCAATGGTGGCGCGGGCCCCTTGCTGCCCCCATCGGTGGCGTTATGGTGGCGCTCACCCGACGGCCAGCGACCTTCCGTGACCCTCACCCCCACGCGTGCCGGTGCCAGCGATCAGGCTCCATCCGTCCACGAGCCCGCCGGGGCCACGGAGCCTGGGGCCACGGCGTCGAGGTCCCTGAGCGGCGGTTTCCCGGCCACAGCTCCCGCCGCCAACCCCGTCTTCTACCGCACCTATTCCCGCAAGACCGCGGCCGGGCGCGAGAGCTGGCATTCGGTGGCGGAGCGCAATCTGGAGGGTCTGCGCCAGCTGGGCCGTCTGAACGACTCGGAGGTGCAGCTGCTGCGCCGCATGCAGCTGGAGCAGAAGTCGCTGCCTTCGGGCCGGTGGCTCTGGATCGGCGGAACTCCCTGGATTGCCCGGCAGGAGAACTTCAGCGGCGCCTACAACTGCACCTCCACCAACCTGGTGGACTGGGAGGCCTTCGGGCTGATGATGGACCTGGCGATGATGGGCTGCGGCACCGGCGCCATCATCGAGCCGCGCCTCATCGACCGTCTGCCGGTTGTGCGCAACCGGCTGGAGATCACCGGAGTCACCGATATCGGCGCCACCCCGGCCGGCCAGCGCCAGCAGGGCACCACCCACACCATTGACGGCGCGACCGTGGCCGTGAAGGTGGGCGACACCCGCCGCGGCTGGGTGGACAGCTACCAGCTGCTGCTGGAGCTGAGCAGCGATGAACGCTTCGATGCCGCCACGCCGATCCGGGTGAGCGTGGATCTCTCCGACGTGCGGCCGGTGGGCGAGACCCTCAAGGGCTTCGGGGGCATGGCCAATCCCGTGAAGCTCAAAGACCTCTACGGCCGCGTCGCCCAGATTCTCAACAGGGCCCAGGGACGGCAGCTCAGCTCGGTGGAGTGCTGCCTGCTGATCGATGAGGCAGCGGTGACCATCGTGGCCGGCAACATCCGCCGCAGCGCCGGCATGCGCCAGTTCGCCGCCGATGACGCGCTGGCGGCCAGCGCCAAGGACAACCTCTGGCAGCAGGATGACGCGGGCAACTGGAGCATCGACCCGGAGCGCGACGCGCTGCGGATGGCCAACCACACCCGCGTGTTCCACAGCCGTCCCAGCCGGGAGACGGTGCTCGAGGCCGTCACCAAGCAGTTCCAGAGCGGTGAGGGGGCCATCCAGTTCGCACCCGAAGCGATCGCCCGCTCCAATGCCGACCTCCTCCCCACCGTTGAACTGCGCGAGGAGTTCGTGGGGATCTACTGCGACCAGGGCCGCGAGCAGGCCGGTGCCTGGCTGAAGCTGCACCACCCGGGCCTCGAGCCCGATGAGCTGGAGCACCGGCTGGGCCGCTACGGGCTCAACCCCTGCGGTGAGATTCTGGGCGCCGACTTCCACTGCAACCTGGCCGAGGTCCACCTCAATCAGATCCACCCCACAGACTTCCAGGCCCAGGAGGAAGCCTTCCGTGCCGGCGCCATTGCCGTGGCGTGCCTGCTGAATCACGAGTTTGAAGTGGAGCGGTACCGGCAGAGCCGGGCCTGGGATCCGATCGTGGGGGTGAGCTTCACCGGCCTGTTCGACTTCTTCGTGCATGCCTTCGGCACCCCGTGGCTGCGCTGGTGGGAAGCCGGCCGGCCGGATTCGGAGGAGGGCCGGGCCTTCAAGGCGCGCGAAGCCGACTACCTGCAGCGCTGGAAGCGCATCGTGCACGAGGCGGTCTGGGAGTACTGCGACCGCCACAACATCCGCCGGCCCAACCGCTGCACCACCGTGCAGCCTGCTGGAACCAAGAGCCTGCTCACCGGCGCCTCACCCGGCTGGCATCCGCCCAAGGCCCAGCGTTTCATCCGCCGCATCACCTTCCGCAAGAACGATCCGGTGGCTCTGGCCTGCCTGGATTACGGCTACGCCATCGTGCCCTCCCAGTCCGACAAGGACGAGCTGGGGCGGCTGCTGGATGACCCCTTCGATCCCCGCTGCACCGAGTGGTTGGTGGAGATCCCCACCGAGGTGAGCTGGGCCAACATCCCGGGCGCCGATGCCGTGGAGATCAACAACTTCTCCGCCCTGGCCCAGTTCGACTTCTACATGCAGGTGCAGCGGCACTACACGGCCCACAACACCAGCGCCACGATTGAGTTCCGCGAGAACGAGATCGAACCGCTGGCTCACCGGATCCACGAGGCGATCGAGGAGGGGTTCGGCTACATCTCGGCGGCGCTGCTGGCCCGCTTCGATGCCAACGCCACGTTCCCGCGGCTGCCGTTCGAGCCGATCGACCTGGCCACCTACCAACGGCTGAACGCCGAAGTGGAAGCCCGCCGGCGTACCGCCGACTTCTTCGAAGCCCTGCAGCGCTATGACGGTGGAGAGCTGCAGGAGGCCGGCCCAGCCGGATGCGACTCCGACAAGTGTCTGCTGCCCCTGGCCAAACGCTGACGCAGGGCCTGGCCCCGGCGAAGCTGAGGGCATGAGACAATCCCATCACCCTGTCCTGCGGGCAGGCCGGGAGAGGTGGTCGAGTGGTTGATGGCTCCGGTCTTGAAAACCGGCGACCCGCAAGGGTCCGTGGGTTCGAATCCCACCCTCTCCGTTCTGCAAATGCCAGTTCCGGCAAAGGATCTGAGGGGATCACCGGCTGTGATGGGGGTCTACAGGGATCCCTGGCTGTTGTGTCGCATCACGTTTGACAGCTGAGCAGGTCGGTGAGACGCTGAGAAGCCGTAGGGCACCACATAGGGCCCGTTCCTTCGGCAAAACTTTGATGAATCCTCAGCATTCCCGTTGATCCGAGGGGTGCAGGGCCTGGCAGGTTCTGCACCAGACACCGGCCTTGAAAGAAGCCTCGTTACTTGTAACAAGCCGTCAGCGTTCGTTCCCCTGGTCGTTAAACCAGGCCACCACACGGCTCAGGGAAAGCCCACGGTGTTCAGGCCGCTCTCGTCGGGCTGGCATCCACATTCAAGGCGCGCCAGCTGTTGGGTGCCGACATCGATCAAGGCGCCCGGCTATGCCCACTGGTAGCGCTGCACTGGTGGGTACTGCTTGGCAGAAGCGCAAACACAAGGAATCGACTGTCCGCTTCCGGTCAAGGCCCAGGCCCCGTATCGCCCGGGCCAGGGTGATGGTTGGCAGAAGAAGCCGTTGATGGATCCGCCGGGGCCGTTGGCCCGCCTTGAGGGAAGCGTGCCATCCACTTGCGGGCCGTGCACGCACTGATCCGTGTCCCGCGGCCAACTGAGCGAGGCGCTTGCCCTCGTCGGGATGCTGCCGAAACAGGCGTTCCAGACCGATCGGTTCAGGCGGGCTTGGGGACGTGCATGCATGGGAGGCATGCCTGGGGCTGCTGGGTCGGACCACAACCCTGCTGGCTGAACACCCCATGATCAGAAGGAAGCACTTGCATGGGACCACACAATTGGCCTCAAGAAGTCAGCCTGAACAATGGCCTTCAGATGAATGAGACAAAAAAAGCTTGTCAAGATATTAAGCCTTGGCGAGAAGGACTGCTGTTCAGGGCGAACAAACGGGCCAAATATGATTATTTGTGGCAACGATCCCAACAACCTGAACCTTACTGGGCCTTGGAGATAATCTAATTAGAGACCTTAACAGCTAATCA
This sequence comes from Cyanobium sp. NIES-981, assembly GCF_900088535.1. NCBI lineage: Bacteria > Bacillati > Cyanobacteriota > Cyanophyceae > Synechococcales > Prochlorococcaceae > Cyanobium > Cyanobium sp. NIES-981. The sequence goes on from NZ_LT578417.1 coordinate 971,305, forward strand.
GCCATGTCAAAAACGCCCTTCATTCTGTCAGACGTAGACTTTTCTGCACCCGCAGTGCCTGCCCCACGCTCCACTACAGGTGCTCCAAAGCTGTGCGCAAAAGCATGTACATACTTTACAGCAAGTAAAAAGATCACAAAGAAAGATATTGATCAATACAAGGCTTACTTTGACAAGTATTACAGCAATCACAATCTCCACGACGACCAGAAGATTCTCTATGGGATCTATATGAATATTATCAAAGCCGCTCCATTTGATCTGAACGCTCGGACCTTTGTTGACCAAGCTCTTTTGACAGACGTCATGGAATACATCGACGATCACGAAGATACCGGATTCTACGTAACTTCTGGAAAGTTTACAGAAGTGTTCCGTTACTGGGAGCACATTCTCAGTCAGTACGGCGTACGAAAAGGCACTGCTACCACCTCGGAAACTCATACAGTAGTTACTGGCACGAGCATGACATCGTCAAATACTCAGTCTGTAGCGTCTGAGTGGGCAGTAGAGACAGGTCAATCAGTGACGGCAAGTGCAGGCCTTGACATTCCTTTTATTAGTGCGAGTGTAGCCGGAACGCTCTCCCGAGCGGAAAAGAATTCTGGGTCAAAAACTCGCACGACATCAAGCGAAATTGGATTACAGACATCCCAGCACATTCAGCATACCTTTGAATTCAAAGGTCCGGGGCCGGGCGATCCTGACCCAGTCGATTTAACATGGTGGCAGCTTGTCGAAAAGGTGAGACTTGGTGATGTATTTTGGTTTTCTGCTGGCTTTCTTGATTCTGACGCAATGTGCCCACTGCCATCTGGAACGCTTGAAATCAACTTTCCACGCACATATCCAAATCAGGGTGGATGGGGTGAACTCATTCAGCAATATGACGTTTTTCAGCTGTCTAGAGGGTGAGTCAGCTGAGATAGCATAAGTGTTAAGATCTCTGATATAATGCAAGATGAATGAGCCATTCTAATGGTTTAACCAATCAGGAGACTGCTTAGATTTCTATTCAATAGAGTGCTATCGTGCTAGTCCTCCTCCGTGCGGCGATGGTTGGCCCGATGTTGGGATTCCAATAGGCCAATCGGGCCATTCCGCTTCGCATCTTTTCCTCTAGTAGCGAACTGAGCGGACCCCGACCGCCCCTCACCGCACTCTTCATCCCAGCACCTCTCCCGCACTGAGCAGGTTGGCCAGCCGGATCTAGCCGGATCAAGTTGTCGGCCACTATATGCAACGGGAATACCGCTTTTCCCCCGAACCCTTCAGTGTTGCACACCCGATCAGAAACACAAGAAGCTATTTCAATTAGCGGCATTCAGAGGGACACAGGACGACCACTTATAGCCGCATAAGGTGTTGATAAATGGTGGAGTTTAGCAGTGCTATCCCCCTGACAGAGCTTTGCATTGCTCGAGGGCTGCTGGCCAGGGCCACCACCCTTCATACCGCCGCTGTCATCAGCTCCTGGCCAGATCGGCGGAACCGAAACAACTTCAGCAGATTGTGGGTTGCCGCGATCAGATGCTTTTCGGCATCGACCTTCTCAAGGGTCCCGCAGCAGGAAACGTCTCAGAACCCTGATCTCCTTGATTGACGCGACCCTATATCGGTCCGTTTGAATCAATACTATGCCCGAGGGCGGTGCCTCGTTACTCTCTGGCAGTCAGTGCCGGGTAGAGGTAAGGACGCTCAAAAAAGGCAAGGTGTTCTGGCAGCATGCGTGTAGCGATCGCACAGTTCTGGGCAAAGCTAAGCATGGAGATCAGGCCTACTGCTGTGGGCGAGAGTCCAGCCATCGCGAGGGAATGCTCCACCAGGGTCCTGTCCTGAGGTGCAAGGCAGGAACGGTTGAGGTAATCCACCGCCAATTTGAGGGCTTCCACGGCCGACCAGGGGGTGTACAGCCCGAATCGTGTGGGATAGCCATACACATCGCCATTGGTCCAGTACGACGTTTCCACATCTTCCACGATGTAGATCCCACCGGGTACGAGGAGATGCTCGAAAAGGATCGAAAAACAGCTGAGTTGATGGGCGGGTACGTGGGAGCCGTCGTCCACGATCAGATGCACCGGTTGGTCGATGCGCTCGATCACCGCCTTCACCGCCTCGGGATCCGACTGATCCACCTGGAACACGTCATAGCCCTCACCCGATGCGCTCACATCCCGATCCAGGCAGATCACCTGTGCCTGGGGGAACAAGGCACGCCAGAGAGGAATGCTCTTGCCTTCCCCATACCCGATCTCCACAATGGCCAGCCTGCGGCGGCGGCGGAGGGGGGCCAGGAACTGGGGATAGAAGCGCTGGTAGCCGTGGTGGAGCGTTTTGTCGGTGCCACAGGCATCTCCGATCCGGCGAAAGCCTTGTTCATCCAGGGGGATAGATCGCTCGGGCATGGGATCAGCGCCTCAGAAAAGATCACGATGGCGTGCCATCAGGTTGTTCCCGATGATCACAGCTCTGAGGCCAACAGGGTTGCGGTTCCACCCAACAGCCCTGGGCCTCACAACCCATTCATACACACCCATGCCCGCCTGACACCGATCGCTCGTGAACGCCTGATCCCGCAGCATTGGGCCGCGCAGCCCTGGCTCAGGGTGACGTGGACCCCGGAAACCGGTCCAGGGTGAATGAGAGTCATCAGCCGGCCAGACTGGGCCGGGGACTCCAGCATGAAACGCACCAGGCACACAGCGGAGCAGATCATCCGCAAGCTCAAGACCGCCGAACAGCTGATCGCCCAGGGCAAGACCGTCGCCGATGTCTGCCGCGTCATCGAGGTGACACAGCCGACCTATCACCGCTGGAAGCAGCAGTACGGCGGGATGCAGGCCGAGGAGGCCCGCCGGCTGACGCAGCTGGAGAAGGAGAACGCCCGGCTCTAGCCGAAGGCTTCTCCGCAGGAGTAGAAGCTGTTGGCAGAAGCCGAGCTGGAAAAGGCGATGCTCAAGGATCTCGCCGAGGGAAACTTCTGAGCCCGGAACGCCGTCACAGAGCCGTCGCGGTTCTGCGTGAGCGTTACCGGGCCTCTGAACGCCTGGCCTGCCGTGTTGTGGGGCAGCACCGGAGCACCCAACGAAATCCCGGCAAGGTTGTCGGCATTGAAGAGGCCAAGCTCCGCCATCGCCTCCGCGAAATCGCAGCGGAGCACATCCGCTGGGGCCGCCGGATGGCCTACCGGCTGCTCAGGCGGGAGGGCTGGACCATCAATCACAAGCGCGTGCAACGACTCTGGCGGGAGGAAGGCCTGCAGCGGCCGACACCCAGAAAGCGAAAGCGGGCACGGCCCGCTGACGGCTCGGTGCGGCGTCACCGGGCTGAGCATCCCCACCAGGTGTGGGCCATGGACTTCCAGTTCGATGCCACAGCTGATGGCCGCAGACTCAAGTTCCTGAACGTGATCGACGAGCACAGCCGCCTCTGCCTGGCGATCCGGGTGGGCAGGCGCTGCAAGGCCAAAGACGTGGTGGCCGTGCTGGAGGAACTCACCAGCCTCTACCCAGCACCGGCGTTCATCCGATCGGACAACGGCCCGGAGTTCATTGCGCAGGCCCTACGGGACTGGTGCGAGGCCAGCAGCGCCACCAGCACGGCCTACATCGCGCCGGGATCCCCATGGGAGAACGGATTCGCAGAATCCTTCAACGGCCGCTTCCGCGATGAATTCCTCAACACCGAGCTGTTCACTACAGCCCCGGAGGCGCAGATCCTGGCCGATCGCTGGCGATGGGAGTACAACTCACTCAGGCCGCATTCGGCCCTCCAGGGGCGTACGCCCCTGGAGGCAGCTCAACAAGGAGCTGCAGCATGACCATGACCACCCACTCTCATAAGGACTGGACCGATAAAGGGGGTCACGTCAAGGGAGCCACTGGCGACCAGATCGTGCAGACCGCCAGGGAACGGTCGCCGATGTCAGCCCTGAGACAGCCGATGTGAGATGCCCGGGGTCTGTCGAGCAGGATGCTGCGGTGGTGGGTGGAGGTGAGCCAGGAGGCCACGATCTGATCGGCGTTCCACTGGCGCGTAGGCCGTGGACAGGCGATCACTTCACTGGTGGGCATCAGGGGGTGGCGGGCGGCCATCTCCTCCTGGATGGCCCGCCAGCGCCCCAGGTCATGGTTGCAGTCGTTGCTGCGCATGATGCCGACCAGAACCGGCTGGAGATAACTGATGTTCGCCCTGGCCAGCTCGGGTGGGAGTGGGCTGAGCGGCGGGCGGCCATTCGCCACCCGTGTGGCGTTGATGCTTCTCACCAGGGGATCGCGCGAGGCCTCGGGGTCGGCCGCGGGCCCACCCACGGGGGAGGGTTGTCCCAGTTCGGGCCAGTTGCGTTCGATCGAACGGCGCAGGGCCTCCCCATCGGCAAGGGGCGAGCGGAATCCCCTGAAAAGGGGACCCTGGAGCTCGGCGGCGACCTCCTCGGCCGTGAGCCGTTTGGTGAAGAGCACCCGTCCGTCGGCCGACAGCCGCGAGCGGGTGCCCTCCTGCAGGAGGATTCCAGGCTCACCGCTGGGCAACCCATCCACCAAGCGTTCCACCTCCAGGGTGCCCTCCAGGACGATGACCTCCGCGTCCGCCTCCTGGTCGACCAGCCTGAGGATGTAATTGGTGCCGCGCACGCTGGTGCGGAAGGAGCGGACACAGCCCTCCTGGGGGCCTGAAACGAGGATCTGCCCGCCCCCCAGGTGGAAGCATGTGCTGCCGAGGCGAATACGGGTGAATCGGCTGAGACGACTGGAGGCACCGGTGTCGAATCTGAGCTGACCGCGGCTGTCGCCGGTGCGCACGTGCTGGGGAGTGCGGGCCCTGTCCATCACGCGGGCCCGGCGGGATTCGATGAAGAGTTCGTCGCCATCGAGAATCTCCTGAACGATGGCGGAGGAGGGCGGCCTTGCCCAGGACGGAGCAGGCTGCCAGGCCAGCGGCAGAAGAGCAGCGATGGCCGCTGCGGCCCCAGCAGAGCGGTTCAGGACACGAGAAACCGCCACAACGCGCCGTCAGTTCAAGGAGGATCGTGCCACCCGGAAAGGGATGAATGAACCGATGTCCCTGACTCTGGCAAAGACCAGCGCGCGCTGGGTATCACCAAAGCGCGCTATCGCTACAACTCCATACGTCTTGATGGGGACGTCACTGCAGCAGCGCTGGCAGACCAGCGGGAGCACTTGGAAATCGATCACAGCGAGCCCTTGGCAGTCAGGCCATTGCTGCCGCCGGACATCAACCTTGGCGGCCTCGCTGTAAGGACGCATCGATCGGTTCCAGCAGGCCCCAAGTGGTGGAAATCGCGGGGATGGAGTGGCGTCAACGTTCCTGGCAGAGGGGGCACCATCACCCTCGTAAATGGAGGTGAAAGGACTGGGAGCCAGCCCGGCTGAACACCGCGTGAGCTGAGCTCAATGGATCCAGCATCTTTGGCAAGGGAAGGAGTTTCCCAGTAGGGCTACGTCCCTTGAACACTGTTGGTGTATTTGAGGTCTTGGCTTAAGAAGAGCTTCTGCTGCCGTCAACCCGAGTCCAGCTGAAGAGGACGTTCTCTCGGTTGAAAACGCTCTGTAGTGCCCCGGGATCGCAGGCCAGATCCAGCACAGGTTCCCATTCAAGCCCTGTGAGGTTCCTTGCCTTGTGGCCAGTACGCCTGCTCATCCCTCACTGAGACAACACCCGCGACAACACCCACGACCAGGTCCCCCCGGATGGATCTTCAACCAGCGAGGGGACGACTGAAGATTGATGGACGGTCAAACGCCATTCAGGAGGTGATTCCTGGTGGTCGTGATCACCACCTGGCTTGCGTGATGAAGATTACGTAGCAAGGCTGGAGAACACAGACCCATGTCGACATCCGGATTCACGAACCACCTGCTCAAGCTGGCCTGATCGGCAGGTCCAGCATTGCCAAGGGCCTGCTCCCTCAGATTCCGGGCAGTAGGGGCATCGGGATGGGCCGCAGGATCAGGAGGGTGTACTCCGACTGGGAGAGCTGGGAGAGATCTCGGCCGCCCGCAGCGGGGGGTGCAGCGCACTCTGCCGTTGCAGTTCCCGCTCCAGCATCTGGATGCGCATCTCCCGCAGGCAGAACTTGCAGCCGCCTGTGGTCTGGAGATGCTTTTCAGGGGTGATGCAGATCTGCCGCACCGGATGGATGCGGCAGCGAATCTTCACCGGTGTCTTGTAGCTCTTGTAGACAATCTCGCTGTAGTCGTAGCGGTCGCCGAAACGGGAAAGCGCCCGCTGCAGGAACAGTTCGCGACTGATCGGGTTGCCCATGAAGCCAATCCTAGGCAAGGTTCCCCACAGCGGTGCGAAGCGAAAAGGAACGTCATGCCCCAGCCGGGCCTCCCCGCCCTGCCTGTTCGGATGGCAGGCTGGGACGGACCGTGAGCAGTGTGTGCCATGGCTTCCGAGCCACCTCAGCGTCCAGCCTGGCTGAACTGGCTGTTCCTCGCCGCCTTCCTGTGGTCGAGCTGGCAGCTGGCCGGCCTCTGGTTCGCCCGGCTGCACGGCTAGACCAGTCTCCTACGCATAGCGGTTCGGCACGAAGAACTGCTCCCAGCGGGGAGGACGCTCCACCGGCTCGTGCTTGGGCCGCGGCGGCAGTTTGAGCGCCGGCGGGGTCATGTCGGTGTAGGGCACCTTGCTGAGCAGGTGGGCCATGCAGTTGAGGCGGGCACGGCGCTTGTCATCAGCCTCCACCGTGAACCAGGGAGCCTCGGGAATGTTGGTGTGGGCAAACATCTCGTCCTTCGCCATCGAGAAGTCGGCCCAGCGTTCACGCGCCTCCAGATCCATCGGGCTGAGTTTCCAACGGCGGGTGGGATCATCGATGCGGGCCTGGAAGCGGGCCTCCTGTTCTTCGTCGCTCACCGAGAACCAGTACTTCAGCAGCACGATGCCGGAACGCACCAGCATCCGTTCGAATTCCGGGCAGCTGGTGAGGAACTCCTCCACCTGCTCCGGGCTGCAGAACCCCATCACCCGCTCCACGCCGGCGCGGTTGTACCAGCTGCGATCAAAGATCACGATCTCCCCCGCACTCGGGAAGTGCTCCACATAGCGCTGGAAGTACCACTGGCTCTTCTGCTGATCACTCGGGGTTCCCAGCGCCACCACCCGGCAGCCGCGGGGATTGAGCGGCTCGGTGATGCGCTTGATGGTGCCCCCTTTGCCGGCGGCATCCCGTCCCTCGAACAGCACGATCAGGCGAAAGCCGGTGGCCTTGACCCAGTACTGCATCTTCACCAGCTCCACCTGCAGCCGGGTGAGCTCCTTCTCGTAGAGCTTGCGGTCGAGCTTGCCCAGGCCGGCCGTCTGGGGGGGCAGCGGAGCCGGATCCCCGTTGCGGAGATCATCCAGCAGACCCGAGGGGTAGTACCGATCGGAGAAGGGCCCGAAGTGGGGCTGTAGCGGCGCCTGCTCCTCGGCTGGGCGCTGCGACTTCTTCTTCTTCTTTTTCTTCTTCATTGTCTCCATGGAGTGGGCGGTGGAGGGATGAACTGAGCACTCAGGACTTGCCCTGCGAGCGGGGGCGGGGCAGGCAGGCGCGCACCAGGCGCACCACACCCGCCACGATCAGCACCAGCGCCGCCAGGGCCACCGCCACCAGCAGCACCACCGCGAGCAGCTGCACCAGGCCCAGCAGAAACTCCTGCAGTCCGCCGATGAGGTTGGCGATGGCCTTGCTGAGCAGCAGGAAGGTGTTGAGCCGCTCCGGGATCTGCATCAGGGCCACCAGCACCCCACTGCCCAGGCTGCCCAGGAGCACCCCGGTGGAGAACTGCCGCAGACGGGAGGGGAGCCTTCTGCGGCGGAACGCCTTGCGGCTCTGCGACGCGTTCATCGGCAGCTGCAGCAGGGGCCGGCGGGACGACGTCATGCCTCCAGGGTGTGACCGGCGCCACGCATCCAGCGCTCGAACTCCATCAGCACCAGCTCGTTGGGGCAGTCGATCAGGTGGAGAGCACCGACGGAGCAGTCGCCCTGGCCGCCGTGGTGGAGGGAGAGGCGAAAGTCGGTGCCGCTGAGGCCGCACACTTCGGGGTCACTGCGCACCACCACCTCCAGGGCGGCCCCCAACCGGGCCACCCGGATGCGCAACTCCGACCAGGTCAGCGATGTCATGGCCACAGTGTGACCAGCCTGGCCGTGGCGTCAAGCTCGGGGCCCACCTGGGCTCAGGGCCGCTCCTGGGCCGCCGGCGGGCTGGTGGGCGGGCTGGTGGGCGGGCTGGAGGGTGCCGGCAGGGGGCGGGGTTCCGGCAGCAGCAGGCCGAGGCCGGCCGCCAGGGCCAGCACGAGGGCACCGCCCAGCGGCGCCGCCAGCCGCTGCCGCCGCGGCACCCGCTCCTGCATCTCCCGCGGCCGCAGCGGCCTGATCGGGGGCAGATCCAGCGGCAGCTGAAGGCGGGCGTCCAGCCGCAGCTGATCCAGCACACGCACCAGATCGGCCAGCTCAGCATCGTCGAGGGCCACCTCCAGCGGGGGGGTGTCGGGCTGGCTGCTGCGCAGCAGCAGGCGATGGCCCCCACCGGGACGGGGGCCGATCTCCACCGGGGAATCCTCCTGGCCGAAGCGGCGCTCCACGCCGCTCAGCAGGTGGCGGGCGTAGGGGAGCACCACCTGCATCAGGGCCAGCAGATGCTCCTTGCGGCCCTCCAGCTCCGGCCGGCCCAGCCACTGCAGGCTCCAGCCGGTGATGATGCCGAGCGCCTCGCCCGACTGACCCGCCGAGACGTCGGGCAGGCCGTCGACCTGGAGGCGGCAGCTCAGTTGCTCGTAGCGCAGCGTCTGCTTCATGGCTGGGTCGGAACGATCACCATGGCCAACGCCTGGCGGAGAGGGGATGGACAGAGAGGGCTGGGCGCTGCCGGGCGGGGCAGGCCATCACACCACCGGATCGAGCAGGCTGGCGCGCAGGCGCTCGAAGCCTCCCACGCCGCCACCGAGGGCCAGGCTCTGCACCAGCTGGCGGCGCTGGCTGGCGCCGAGCTCGGGATCCAGCAGGCGCTGCACCCCCACCCGGCGGGGATTCATCCGCTCCCGCAGCAGGGCGGCCAGGCGGCCCTGGAACAGCTCCCAGCGCTTGGCCACCACCTCCGGCGGATCGCTGCTGGAGAGCAGGGCCCGCAGCAGCGGGTAGAGCCGATCCGCCAGGGCACAGAGGATGCGGATGAGAGCGTCGGTCTCGGCCGGGTCGAGCTCGCCGCGGCGGGTGGTGCGGCGCAGCGGGTTGTAGCAGCGGCGTTTCCAGAGCTCCACCCGGTTGGGGAACAGGCCGGTGAAGCCCATCTGCTCACTCATCCACACCATCGCCTCGCCGCCGTTGAGGTCGAGGGCCTCCACCGCGAGCAGCAGCAGGTCGAGGCGCTCCAAGCCCCTGCGGGGGAGCCGGGCCTCGGCAGGGCTCCGGAGGGACGCAGGCGGGGCGGCGGCTTCGCTCATGGCTGCGATGATGCCAGCTCCCGCACCCCACCGTCACGCCGATGGCCCTTGATCTGCGGCAGTACGTGCGCGATGTGCCGGACTTTCCCAAGCCCGGCATTCTCTTTCGCGATCTCACGCCGCTGATGCGTGATCCCCAGGGCTGGCAGGAGGTGACCCGCCAGCTCGAGCAGGTGTGCGAGCGGCTGCAGCCCGACCTGATCGTGGGGATCGAATCCCGCGGCTTCATCGTGGGGATGGCGCTGGCCACGCGGGTGGGCCTGGGCTTCGTGCCGGTGCGCAAGCCAGGCAAGCTCCCCGGCGCCGTGACCGGGGTGGATTACGCCCTGGAATACGGCAGCGACCGGCTCGAGATCCACAGCGATGCCCTCCATGGGGGGCCGAAGGTGCTGGTGATCGACGATCTGCTGGCCACAGGCGGCACTGCCGCGGCCTGCGCCCAGCTGGTGGAAGCGGCGGGGGGCCGTCTCTGCGGCTTCGGGTTCGTGGCCGAGCTCGCCGCCCTGGAGGGGCGGCGGCGGCTGCCCACCTCCCAGCCGGTGGAGTCGCTGATCATCTACGACTGACAACCGGACGGACCGGGTCAACCGCAGGGTTGGGGCTAGAGGTTGGTGTCCTGCCAGCTCAGCACCTGTTCGAGCTGCTCCAGGCTGATCAGTCCGTAGCGCCACAGCACCACGGGCAGGGGAGCCTGCTCCTGCTGGGCCTGTTTGATGCCGAGGGCCAGGGCGCTCTCCCCCAGACCCAGCTGGTGGCGCAGGTAGCGCAGCAGGGCCTGGGGTGGGGGGGACTGGGGGCTGGAGCTGTTCACCATGGGGTCAGCTCACCATGGCCGGCAGGGGCCGTTGGTCATGGCCCCGAGGCTGAGGCGGCGCAGGGGAGCCAGCGAGCCCAGGGCTGCCAGGCTGAGCCGCCGCAGCGGCAGCAGCAGCCGGGAACGGTTGGAGAAGATCCGCATCAGCAGGTCGGTGGCCAGCAGGGTCAGCACCAGATCAGGCCAGCGCCGCAGCGCGTAGGCCCGGGGCAGCTTGCCAGGCTGGAGGCCACCGGCCGCCACCCGCCGGGCCAGGCGATGCAGCACCGCCACATCGCGCCAGCACAGATTGAGCCCCTGCCCCCCCACCGGATGGCAGCGGTGGGCGCTCTCCCCCAGCAGCACCGTGGAACCGCGCTGCAGGCGGCGGGCCAGGAGCAGACCCACCGGAAACGTGCGTGGTGGCTCGAGCAGCGCATCCGGCTGGAAACGGTCCGGCAGGGCTTCGGCCAGCGCGTCGAGGAAGCCATCGGGCCCCAGGCTCTCCAGGCGCCGGCAGCGGCTGCTGGGGGCGCTCCACACCAGCTGGGCCCGGCCGGGTCCGAGGGGCAGCACGGCGAAGGGACCTTCCGGCCGGAACAGCTCCCAGGCCTGGTCGGGGTCGGTGCCGCGCAGGGCCACCTGGGCCGTGAGACAGCTCTGACGGTAGGTGTGCTGCCACACGCGGATGCCGAGGCCCTCGCGGTGGGGGGAATGGGGGCCATCCGCCGCCACCACCAGATCGGGGGGCGACTCGGGCCAGGGCTCCGCCCCGGAACCCACCCCCATGGCCTGGGTGATCCGGGGCTCGCCGGCCAGCCGCCGCTGCAGCAGCTCCATCAGCGGCCCGTGGAGGCCGATCCACCCCACGGCAGCGGCGGCTGCATCGGCGCCACCCGCCAGACGTCGCCCCAGATCCGCTGGCGTGAACGGCACCTCCACACCTGTTCCCAGATCGCAGAGCTGCAGCCGCCGGAAGGGGATCAGGCTGGGTTGCAACAGCTCCCAGAGACCCAGCCGATCCAGCAGGCGCCGGCTGGAGTGGTTGAAGGCGTAGGCGCGGTTGCGGGCCCTGAGCTGGGCCGCATCGAGGGGATCGCTGAGATGCACCCGCCATCCCGCCTCCGCCAGGGCGAGGGCCGTGAGCGCCCCCGTGGGACCAGCCCCGTGCACCAGGGCCCGGAGGTCGGCAGTGGCCATGCTGGAGCTGGGCATGAAAAAAGCCGCAGACAGTCTGCGGCTCAAGGGAACGGGATGCTGTGGAGCGGCTGGCTCCGAAGCGATCAGCCGATGCCGAGGAGGCCGCGGGTGAAGGCCTCGCCACCCATGGCGAGCTCGGTGGCGAGCAGAGCGATGAAGCCGAGCATGGCCATGCGGCCGTTCAGCTTCTCGGCGCGCTCATGGAAACCCCAGCCCCGCTCGGCGCTCACCACTTCCATGCGGGGCTCGCTGGCGAAGGCATTGAGACGGCCGCCGTCTTCGGTGGTCACGGTGGCGCCTCGGATCACGGCGGGATTGGCTTGGGTCATGGATGGCCTGGCTTGCTGAGTGCAATGTAACACAATGTTGCGCAGTGTGTCCATCTGTCACCAAAGGTTCAGCGCAAGCGGCGCAGGCAGAGCTCCTCGAACGCTGGCTTGAGCAGGAAGGGGTACTCCCCCACCCACAGCTTCAGCTGGGGCAGCCAGGCATCGGTGATCGCCCCGATCCGTGAGAAATCCCGCCGCTCGCTCAGCACCAGGGTGCGGACCACCATGCCGCGGCGGATCAGCTGGTTCTTCTTGTCCATGGGGAAGCGCAGCTTGCCCAGGTACCCCTCCTCGTCCTCCAGTTCCAGGGTGAGCCAGGTGCGGCGGTTCTCCACCAGCTCCAGCCGCCCGCTGCCGTCCGCCTGCTCACGGCGGTCCTCCACCACCTCACGCGTGTAGAGATCGGCCACCACCCCCTCGAAGATCGCGGCGGCCGGATAGCGGCGCAGGGTGGCGTTGCGGCGGCCGGCCTCCACGATCGGCCCCCACAGCACATAGAGGAAGAAGACAAAGCCGGTCACCAGCATGATCGGCCCGGCCTGGCTGGAGAACAGCAGGGTCTGGCTGACCAGCAGGCTGATCACCCCGCCGATCACCGAGATGAACACCCGCTGCAGCAGCTTGCGGGGGGAGCCGCTGCAGGCGTTGAACTGGGGGCCGCTGGCCACGGCCGGAATCAGCCGCTGCAGCTCACCGGGTTTGAGGGGGATCAGCATCAGAGCAACTTCTCGAGGCCATACACCAGGCCGCTCAGCTGGCGCACCCGGCGCACGCAGAGCAGCACCCCGGGCATGTAGGCGGCCCGGTCGATGGTGTCGTGGCGCAGGGTGTAGGTCTCGCCCGGGGCGCCGAACATCACCTCCTGGTGGGCCACCAGGCCGGGCAGCCGCACCGAATGGAGCCGCAGGCCGCTCTCGCGTTGCCCGCCGCGGCAGCCGGGCAGGGTTTCGTGCTCCTCCACCTGCTGCGGGTTGAAGCTCTTGCCCAGCTCCTCCATCAGCTCGGCCGTCTTGAGGCAGGTGCCGCTGGGGGCATCGGCCTTGCGGTTGTGGTGCAGCTCGGTGAGCTCGGCGTAGTCGTAGAAGCGGGCGGCGGCGGCGGCGGCCTGCTGCAGCAGCACCATCCCCACCGAGAAGTTGGGGATCACGGCGCCGCCGATCGAGGCCTTGTCGGCGAAGGCGGCCAGGTCGGCCAGCTGCTGCGGGCTGAGGCCCGTGGTGCCGATCACCGGGTGCACGCCATAGGCGATGGCCCCGCGGGTGTGCTCGTACACCACCCTGGGATGGGTGAAGTCCACCAGCACCGCGCCCTGGCCGGGGCCGTCGTTGCGCACCAGCTGGCTGGCCTGGCAGAGGCAGCCCTCGAAGTCGGCCGTCACGGCCACCTCCAGCTCGCCGAGGCCCAGCTCCAGGCCCACGTCGGTCCCCTCCTTGCCGGGGGTGGTGTCAATCGCTCCCACCAGACGGCAGTCGGCGGCGGCGCTCACCGCCCGCACCACCTCGGCCCCCATCCGGCCGAGGGCCCCGGCCACCACCACGGCGATGGGTCGGGCGGCACTGCTGCTGGTCATGGGTTGATCACCGTTCACGTAAACCGTTGCAGCAGAGCCTATGGGGCGGCTCACGTCCCAGGAAGGGCCTTCGTAAGCTCAGGCCACCAGCTCCCGCGCCCACATGTTCACGCAGGTCCGTTCCGCCAACCGTCGGGTCAGCCCTGCCGCCTCCCACTCCGGTGCGGTGATGAAGGCCGTGTATGTGGTGCTCGAGCCCCAGTACCAGAACGCCCTCACCCAGGCGGCCACCTCCCTGAACGACCAGAACGGCCCCCTGGCGATCGAGCTGAGCGGCTACCTGATCGAGGAGCTGCGCGATCCGCAGAACTACGCCGACTTCCAGGCGGATGTGGCGGCGGCCGATGTGTTCATCGCCTCGCTGATCTTCATCGAGGACCTGGCCCAGAAGGTGGTGGAGGCCGTGGCGCCCCACCGCGACCGGCTCAAGGCCGCCGTGGTGTTCCCCTCCATGCCGGAGGTGATGCGGCTCAACAAGCTCGGCACCTTCTCGATGGCCCAGCTGGGCCAGAGCAAGAGCGCCATCGCCGGCTTCATGAAGAAGCGGAAGGAGGCCGGCGGCGCCGGCTTCCAGGACGCGATGTTGAAGCTGCTCAACACGCTGCCCACCGTGTTGAAGTACCTGCCGGTGGAGAAGGCGCAGGACGCCCGCTCCTTCATGCTCAGCTTCCAGTACTGGCTGGGGGGTACGCCGGACAACCTGCGCAACTTCCTGCTGATGCTGGCGGACAAGTACGTCTTCCCCCGCAGCGGCAAGGGCGTGGAGGGCGCCGACCGCCCCGCCGTGCAGGTGGCCGACCCGGTGGTGTTCCCGGATCTGGGCATCTGGCACCCGCTGGCGCCGGGCATGTTCGAAGACATCAAGGAGTACCTCAACTGGAGCGCCAGCCGCCGCGATCTCTCCGAACAGGCCCGCCATGGGCCCGTGATCGGCCTGGTGCTGCAGAGGAGCCACATCGTCACCGGCGATGAGGCCCACTACGTGGCGGTGATCCAGGAGCTGGAATACCGCGGCGCCACGGTGATCCCGGTGTTCTGCGGCGGACTCGACTTCACCCGCCCCGTCAACGCCTTCTTCTACGACCCGCTCAACCCCGATCAGCCCCTGGTGGATGGGGTGGTGAGCCTCACCGGCTTCGCGCTGGTGGGGGGGCCGGCCCGCCAGGACCACCCCAAGGCGATCGAGGTGCTCAAGAAGCTCAACCGCCCCTACATGGTGGCGCTGCCCCTGGTGTTCCAGACCACCCAGGAGTGGGAGGAGAGCGACCTGGGGCTGCACCCGGTGCAGGTGGCGCTGCAGATCGCCATCCCCGAGCTCGATGGCGCCATCGAGCCGATCGTGCTGAGCGGCCGCGATGACGCCACCGGCAAGGCCCACACCCTGCAGGACCGGGTGGAGGCGATCGCCGAGCGCTCGATCCGCTGGGCCTCGCTGCGGATCAAGCCCCGCGCCACCAAGAAGCTGGCGATCACGGTGTTCAGCTTTCCCCCGGACAAGGGCAACGTGGGCACCGCCGCCTACCTGGATGTGTTCGGTTCGATCCATCGGGTGATGGAGGAGATGGCCGCCCAGGGCTACGACGTGAGCGGACTGCCCAAGACCCCCAAGGCGCTGATGGAGTCGGTGCTGCAGGACCCCGAAGCGCTGGAGGGAGCCCCCGAGCTGGCCATCGCCCACCGCATGAGCGTGGCCGAATACGAACGGCTCACCCCGTACTCCGGGCGGCTGGAGGAGAACTGGGGCAAGCCACCCGGCAACCTGAACAGCGACGGCACCAACCTGCTGATCTACGGCCGCCACTTCGGCAACGTGTTCGTGGGGGTGCAGCCCACCTTCGGCTACGAGGGCGACCCGATGCGGCTGCTCTATTCCCGCAGCGCCAGCCCCCACCACGGCTTCGCGGCCTACTACACCTATCTGGAGAAGGTGTGGGGGGCCGATGCGGTGCTGCACTTCGGCACCCACGGCTCGCTGGAGTTCATGCCCGGCAAGCAGATGGGCATGAGCGACACCTGCTACCCCGATTCGCTGATCGGCGCCCTGCCGAACCTTTACTACTACGCCGCCAACAACCCTTCGGAAGCCACGATCGCCAAGCGGCGCGGCTACGCCGAAACGATCAGCTACCTCACCCCACCGGCGGAGAATGCCGGCCTCTACAAGGGGCTCAAGGAGCTGGGCGAACTGGTGGGCTCCTACCAGCAGCTGCGCGAAAGCAGCCGCGGTGTGCAGATCGTGAACGCCGTGGTGGAAACGGCCCGCCTCTGCAACCTCGACAAGGACGTGGCCCTGCCGGAGGTGGACGGCGCCGAGCTGGATCTGGACGCCCGCGATGCCGTGATCGGCGCGGTGTACCGCCAGCTGATGGAGATCGAGAGCCGCCTGCTGCCCTGCGGCCTGCACACGATCGGCAAGCCTCCCACCGCCGAGGAGGCCATCGCCACCCTGGTGAACATCGCCGCCCTGGAGCGCGAGGAGGAGGGCATCCGTTCGCTGCCGGCCCTGCTGGCCGAGAGCCGGGGCCGCACCATCGCCGAGATCTACAAGGGCAACGACGCCGGGGTGCTCGCCGATGTGGAGCTCAACCGGGTGATCACCGAAACCTCGCGGGCCGCCGTGGGGGCAATGGTGAAGGCGGTGACGGGCAGCGACGGCCGGGTGACCCTGCGGCGCAACTTCGCCTGGTTCTTCAACCTGCTGGAGCGCTTCGGCTTCAAGCTGCCCAGTCCCTGGCTGGGCGCCTGCTGCGCCGCCGGCTTCGCCCAGGTGGACCAGGCCGAGCTCGACAAACTGTTCGGCTACCTGCAGTTCTGCCTGGAGCAGATCTGCGCCGACATGGAGATGGAGAGCCTGCTGCGGGCCCTCGATGGCGAATACGTGCTGCCCGGTCCGGGCGGTGATCCGATCCGCAACCCCGGGGTGCTGCCCAGCGGCAAGAACCTGCACGCCCTCGACCCCCAGGCCATTCCCACCAGGGCCGCCATCGCCGCCGCCAAGGTGGTGGTCGACCGGCTGATCGAGCGCCAGAAGGCCGAGCAGGGCACCTGGCCGGAAACGATCGCCTGTGTGCTCTGGGGCACCGACAACATCAAGACCTACGGCGAATCACTGGCCCAGATCCTCTGGTTCATCGGTGTGCGGCCCGTGCCCGATTCCCTGGGGCGGGTGAACAAGCTGGAGCTGATCTCCCTGGAGGAGCTGGGCCGGCCCCGCATCGATGTGGTGGTGAACTGCAGCGGCGTGTTCCGGGATCTGTTCATCAACCAGATGGGCCTGATCGACCAGGGCGTGAAGATGGCCGCCGAGGCCGATGAGCCGCTGGCGATGAACTTCGTGCGCAAGCATGCCCAGGAGCAGGCCGCCAAGGAGGGCATCAGCCTGCGGGATGCCGCCACCCGGGTGTTCTCCAATGCCAGCGGCAGCTACAGCTCGAACGTGAACCTGGCGGTGGAGAACAGCACCTGGGAGGAGGAGGGGGAACTGCAGGAGATGTACCTCTCCCGCAAGACCTTCGCCTTCAATGCCGACAACCCGGGCGAGATGAACCAGAAGCGCGAAGTGTTCGAGTCGGTGATGAAGACCGCCGATGTCACCTTCCAGAACCTCGACTCCGCCGAGATCTCGCTCACCGATGTGAGCCACTACTTCGATTCCGATCCCACCAAGCTGATCCAGGGCCTGCGGGACGACGGCAAGGCACCGGCCAGCTACATCGCCGACACCACCACGGCCAACGCCCAGGTGCGCTCGTTGAGCGAAACAATCCGGCTCGATTCCCGCACCAAGCTGCTCAACCCCAAGTGGTACGAAGGCATGCTCAATTCGGGCTATGAGGGGGTGCGGGAGGTGGCCAAACGGCTCAACTTCACCCTGGGATGGAGCGCCACCAGTGGCGCCGTGGACAACTTCGTGTACGAGGAGGCCAACGACACCTTCATCAACGATCCGGAGATGCGCCAGCGGCTGATGGAGCTCAACCCCCACAGCTTCCGCCGCATCGTGGGCACCCTGCTCGAAGTGAACGGCCGCGGCTACTGGGACACCTCCGACGAGAACATCCAGCAGTTGCAGGAGCTCTACCAGGAGATCGAGGACCGCATCGAAGGCGTCACGAACGCCTGACGCCGCCCAGCCGGGGGGGGCCACCCCCCACGATCAGCGTCAGCGGTCAGGCCAGCGCCGCCGCCATCCGCACCACCTGGGCGATGGGGCCCACGTCGTGGACCCGAAGCACGGCAACGCCCTGGGCCACCGCCAGGGCACACACCGCCGCCGTCCCCCAGAGACGGGCCCGGGGCCGCGGCTCCTGCAGCACCGCTCCGATGAAGCGCTTGCGCGAGGGTCCGACCAGCAGGGGAAATCCCTCGGCACGCAACCGGGACAGCCCGCGCACCAGCTCCAGATTCTGGTCGTTGGTCTTGGCGAACCCCAGGCCAGGATCCCAGAGGATCTGCCCCGGCCTGACTCCGGCCGCCAGGGCCGCGTCCGTGCCCTGGAGCAGTTCGCCCCTCACCTCCTCCAGCAGATCGCCGTAGGAGGCCCTGCGGTCCATGCTCCGGCTGTCTCCGCGGCTGTGCATGAGCACATAGGGGCAGCCCGAGGCAGCCACCACCCTCGCCATCGCCGCCGCCGGCGCCTCCGGATTAGCACCGCGCACATTGTTGATCCAGTCGGCACCCTCGGCCAGGGCCACCTCCGCCACCAGAGGCTCGAAGGTGTCCACCGACAGGCAGGCGCCGGGGTAGGCCGACCGGATCGCCCGCAGGGCAGGCAGCAGTCGCTCAAGCTCCTGCTCAGGACGCATGGGCCCTGCCCCCGGGCGCGTGCTCTGGGCGCCGAGATCCAGCAGATCGGCCCCCTGCCGGAGCATGCGCCCGGCCTGGCGCAGGGCGGCTTCCGGGGTGTCCAGACGGCCCCCGTCACTGAAGGAGTCGGGGGTCAGATTGAGAATCCCCATCACCAGGGGGCGACGCCCCCAGCCAGGCAGCTGATCCAGGCCGGACTGGCTCAAATCAAACGGCAGCTGACACGCGGAAGTTGGCGATGCGGGCAAAACTGGAGGGTTCCAGCGACGCTCCCCCCACCAGCACGCCATCGATGTCGCTCTGAGCCATGAGGGCATCGATCGTGGCCGGATTCACCGAGCCGCCGTACTGCACCGTGACGTCGGGCTGGCCCACCCACTGCCGGATCAGGCCGCAGATGCGGTTGGCTTCATCCGCCGCGCAGGTCTTGCCGGTGCCGATGGCCCAGATCGGCTCGTAGGCCACGATCAGCCGGGTGGGATCCACGGCCTCGAGGCCCTGCTCGATCTGGCGATGGATCACCCGCTCGGTTTCGCCGGTCTCCCGCTGATCGAGGCTCTCCCCCACGCAGAGGATGGGGATCAGGCCATGCTTCTGGGCCGTGCGGGCGCGCAGGTTGATCTGCTCATCCGACTCGCTGAAGTACTTGCGCGGCTCGCTGTGGCCCACGATGGCATGGGTGACGCCATGCTCCACCAGCATCGGTGCCGACACCATGCCGGTGTAGGCGCCTTGTTCATCCCAGTGCACGTTCTGGGCGGCGATGAACACCCCGGTGCCCTCCAGGTGTCGGCTGAGGGTGGGGATGGCGGTGAACGGCGGGGCGATCAGCACCTGGCGATCATCCGGAAGATCGTTGATCAGGGGACGGAAGGCAGCGGCGAACTCCCGCGTCTGGGCGCAGGTCATGTGCATCTTCCAGTTGCCTGCGATCACAGCCTTGGCCAATGGTCCACTCCCAGCGACGTGGGGAAAAGCTAATAGGCCGCCTGTCAGCGTTCACGCCGGACCGGGGTGACGAGGATCTCGCGGCCATCCAGGCTCACCGCATCCCCGCAGGCCAGCTGGCGCCCCCGGCGCGTTTCGATGATTCCGTTGACCCGCACATCACCCCGCTGGATCCGCAGCTTGGCCTCGCCGCCGGTGGCGGCCAGACCCTGGAACTTGAGGAACTGATCGAGCTTCAAGGGAATGGCCGCGGGCACGGGAGATAGCGTGCCCGGATGCTCGCATCGCCCACGGCCCGTCGGTCGCCCCCGGCCGCCCTCGGCAGCACCGTCCGCAGGCTGTGGCCCCTGCTGCGGCCCCACCGCAGGCGACTGGCTGCCGGTGGGGTCTGCATCCTGGTCTTCGTGCTGTGCTGGCCGCTGCTGGCCTGGCTGGCGGGACGGCTGATCCCGGCGATCGGAGCCGGTGATGTGGTGGTCACCCTGCAGACGATCCTGGCCGCCCTGGCGGTGTTCGTCGTGCAGAAAGCCGCCCAGTTCGGCCAGGACACCCTGCTGGCCGCCCCGGCCCTCCACGTGAGTCAGACCCTGCGGCACGAGCTGTTCGCCCGGCTGCAGCGGCTTGACTTCAACGCCCTGGAGAAACTCTCCACCGGCGACCTCACCTACCGCCTCACCGAGGATGCCGACCGGGTGGGGGAGGTGGTCTACAAGACCATCCAGGACACGACCCCCAGCGCCCTGCAACTGCTGGCGGTGCTGGGCTACATGGTGTGGCTCGACGGCACCCTGGCCCTGGCCACCCTGCTGCTGGCCCCGGTGGTGGCGCTGCTGGTGAGCGGTTTCGGCGCCCGGGTGATGGGGGCCGCCGAACGCAGCCAGCAGCAGGTGAGCGAGCTGGCCAGCCTGCTCGGCGAGGCGATCGCCGGGCTGCCCCTGGTGCGGGCCTTTGCGGCGGAACCCTGGCTGCAGGAGCGCTTCGACCAGGAGATCGCGCTGCACCGCCGTGCCCGCTACCGCACCCTGCGGCTGCTGGCGCTGCAGCATCCCGTGGTGGGCCTGCTCGAAGCCGCGGGCATCCTGGCGGTGCTGCTGATCGGCGCCTGGCGCATCCAGGCCGGCGATCTCGACAGCCAGGGCTTCAGCAGCTATGTGGCTGCCCTGCTGATGCTGATCGACCCGATCGCCCACCTCACCACCAACTTCAACGAGTTCCAGCAGGGCCAGGCCTCCCTGCAGCGGCTGCGGGCGATCGAGCTGGAACCAATCGAGCCCCCCGACCGCGCCGATGCCCTGCCGCTGGGGCCGGTGCGGGGGGAACTGGTGCTGGAGGATGTGAGCTTCGCCTACAGCCCCGGCCAGCCCGTGCTGGATGGGGTGAGCCTGCGGGTGCGGCCCGGGGAGGTGGTGGCGCTGGTGGGGCCCTCCGGCGCCGGCAAGAGCACCCTGTTCTCGCTGCTGCTGCGCTTCAACACCTGCCAGCGGGGGCGGGTGCTGCTCGACGGCCACGACCTGGCCGATCTGCGTTCCGCCGATCTGCGCCGGGCCGTGGCCCTGGTGCCGCAGCAGAGCAGCATCTTTTCCGGCACGGTGGCCGAGGCGATCGCCTTCGGCCGGCAGGCCGGCCCGGAGGCGATCCGGGAGGCGGCCCGCATCGCCAATGCCGATGGGTTCCTGCAGTCGCTCCCCCAGGGTTACGCCAGCCGGGTGGAGGAGAGGGGCAGCAACTTCTCCGGAGGCCAGCTGCAGCGGCTCGCCATCGCCCGGGCCGTGCTGGGGAATCCCGCCGTGCTGCTGCTGGACGAGGCCACCAGCGCGCTGGACGCGGAGGCTGAAGCAGCTGTGCAGGCAGGGCTGGAAGCGGCGATGGCGGGCCGCACCGTGCTGGTGATCGCCCACCGCCTCTCCACCGTGCAGAGCGCCGACCGCATCGTGGTGCTCGAAGCCGGCCGGATTGTCGAGCAGGGCAGCCACAATCAGCTGATGGCGCAGGCCGGTCGCTACCGCGATCTGTGCGAGCGTCAGTTCATCCACCTCGAATCCTGACGCGCACGGCCATGGGCTGGGAGTACCGGGTGATTCACATCAACGTGGAGAGCGGCGCCCCGCCGGAGCCCCCCTCCCCGAAGACGGACAGCGAGAAGCTGGGGGGAGCCCTCAGCCCCGAGTTCCTGCAGAAGGAGTTTCCTCAGCAATACGGCCCGCTCAATGCCAGGCCCCGCCATCCCGCCGAGCAGCTCCAGTTCTTTCTGAACGCCCTCGGGCGCGAGAACTGGGAGATGGTGGAGGCGGCCCAGGTGGGGCCCCTGCTGATGTTCTTCTTCAAGCGGCCTGGGGGTGGGGGTCCATCCGTATCCTGAGCGGGCAGACCCAGAGTGCCCGCCCGTGACCGCCACCCCCCAGCAGCCACCCGTGCTCACCTTCGAGGGCCAGCGTTACGACCTCAACACCCTTCCCGAGGATGTGAAGGAACTGGTGCGGGGCATGCAGGTGGCCGATGCCCAGCTGCGCATGCATGAGGACACCCTCAAGGTGCTGGCCGTGGGACGCCAGGCGATGGCCAGCCAGCTCAACGAGAAGCTGAAGATGATCGCCCCCCTGCCCTGAGCGCTCGGCCCGCTCGATCGCTCGATCAGTCGGCCCGCTCGAACCGGTAAGCCCGCGTGAGCCGGAACACGGTGCCCGAGAGCAGCAGCAGACCGATCAGGTTGGGGATCGCCATCAGGCCGTTGAGGATGTCGGCGATGGTCCAGATCGCCTCGAAGCTGGCGACCGAACCCAGCACCACCACGGCCACCCAGACGAAGCGGAAGGGTTTGATGCCACCAGTGCCCACCAGGAACTCGAGGCAGCGTTCGCTGTAGTAGCCCCAGCCGAGGATCGTGGTGGCGGTGAAGAAGACGGTGGCGAAGGTCACCAGCCACTTGCCACCGGGCAGGCCCCAGTCGAAGGCGGCCATGGTGAGGGTCACCCCCTGGGCGCCACTGTCATAGAGGCCGCTGGCCACGATCACCAGCGCCGTCATCGTGCAGATCACCAGGGTGTCGATGAAGGTGCCCAGCATGGCCACACTGCCCTGCAGCACCGGATCGCCGGGCTTGGCCGCCGCCTGGGCGATGGGTGCGGTGCCCAGCCCCGCTTCGTTGGAGAAGATGCCCCGGGCAATGCCCTTCTGGATCACCGTGCCCAGAGCGCCGCCGGCGGCGGCCTGGCCCGTGAAGGCATTGCTGAAGATCACCCCGAAGGCCGCGGGAACCTTGTCGATGTGCACAAGGAGGATCAGCAGGGAGCCCAGCACATACACCGCGGCCATCAGCGGCACCACCACCTCGGCCACCTTGCCGATGCGCTCGATGCCGCCGATCAGCACGAGATAGGCCAGCACGGCCATCACCACGCCGGTGGCCAGGGGCGGAACCGCCAGCGATTCATTCAGGGCCTTGGCCATCTCGTGGGCCTGCACACCGTTGCCGATGCCGAAGCCCGCCAGGGTGCCGAACAGGGCGAACAGCCCGCCCAGCCAGGCCCAGCGGGGGCCGAGGCCGTTGCGGATGAAGTACATCGGCCCGCCCACGTGCTCCCCGAGCTCATCCACCTCGCGGTAGTGCACCGCCAGCAGCGATTCGGCGTACTTGGTGGCCATCCCCACGAAGGCGATCACCCACATCCAGAACACGGCGCCGGGACCACCCACGGCGATGGCCCCGGCCACGCCCGCCACGTTGCCCGTACCGATCGTGGCCGCCAGGGCGGTGGCCAGCGACTCGAAGGCGGAGACATCGCCCTCCCCCTTGGACGAGCGGATCGAGGCGATCGCCTGGCGGAAGCCGAAGCCGATCCGGAGCAGCGGCATGAACCGCAGTCCCAGCATCAGATAGAGGCCCGTGAGGCCGATCAGCCAGAGGGTGGCCGGCCCCCAGACCACGCCGTTGATTTGGGAGAGAAGGTCCACCGGGCCGCGTCAGATTGCCGCGATGGTGTCATGGGGGGCAGGCTGCGGCCAGCCCTAACCGAGGGGCTGCAGGTCTTCGAAACGGAACACCTGGCGGCTGGCCGGGCTTTCTCCATGGGCCTCCACCTCCACCACGCGCTCGCCGAGCACCCAGGGCCCGCTGCCGGCCAGCGGCACGAAGGTGTCGGTGAAGTGGCTGCGGCCGCCGCGGGCCTCGCCGCTGGCCGGATCGGCGTACTGGCTGGTGTAGCAGCGGCTGAGGTAGCCGGCGCCGGTGTCGGTCACCGCCTCGGTGAAGATCGTCACCACGGTGCCGTGGATGTGGCGGTGCACCATCGTCACCACGCTGTCCTTGATGCGGTAGCGGTCGCCGGCGTTCTTGCCGCCCACGATCACCTCGGTGCCCACCGCATCGGTGTTGCCGGCCGTGAAGGTGTTGGCGCCGTGGGTCTGCTCGAAGCTGCGGCGCACCCGGTGGATGGCCACCTCCCACAGCTGGCCCGCCAGCAGTTTCTGGTCAGCCTCGGCCTCGATCCCCTCCACGCTGGCCTTGAGATCGGCGCCCACCCTGAAGCGACCTTCCACCACACGGCCGTCCTGCTCCAGGACGCAGCGGCCCTGGTAACCGCCGAAGTCCGGATCCCAGGTGTAGCGGTTCTCGTAGGCGGCACGGAAAGCGGCCGTGCAGTCGCTGCCGGCCTGGATGGGGCTGGAGAGGGTGGCGGTCAAGGAAACGGGCGCGGGGCCCCCAACGCTACCCAGCGGGCACCGGGGGCTGTCCTGCCGCCGCGGGATGGATGTCCTGCAGGGCCGTCACCTGCAGGTGCTGATCCTGCAGGGCCCGGATCGCCTCCACCGCCGCCCGTGCCCCGGCCAGGGTGGTGAGGGTGGGCACGGCGTAGTCCAGAGCGGCGCGCCGCAGGTAGGCGTCATCGAAGGCCGCCTGGCGCCCGATCGGCGTGTTCACCACCAGCTGGATCAGGCCGGAGCGGATGGCGTCCTCGATGTTGGGACGCCCCTCATGCACCTTCAGGATCGGCTCCACCGTCAGCCCCTGCTCGGCCAGCACCGCCGCCGTGCCGGCGGTGGCGATCAGCTCGAAGCCCAGCTCCGCCAGGCCCCGGGCCACCGGCACCAGCCCCTGCTTGTCGCGGTCGTGGGTGGAGAGAAAGACGCGGCCGCCGGTGGGCAGGCTCTCGCCCGCCCCCTGCTCGGCCTTGGCGTAGGCCATGCCGAAGGCGGGGGCGATGCCCATCACCTCGCCGGTGCTGCGCATCTCGGGACCGAGCACCGTGTCGGAGCCGGGGAAGCGTTTGAAGGGCAGCACCGCCTCCTTCACGGTCTGCAGGGGGGGCACCGGTTCGGTGAGCAGCCCCAGGTCGGCGAGGCTGCGGCCGGCCATCAGGCGACTGGCCACCTTGGCCAGGGGCACGCCGGTGGCCTTGGCCACGAACGGCACCGTGCGGGAGGCGCGGGGGTTGGCCTCGATGATGAACACCCGCTCCTCCCCCTCGGGGGTGCGCTGCACGGCGAACTGCAGGTTGATCAGGCCGCGCACATCGAGGGCCAGGGCCAGGGCCTTGCTCCAGGCCCGGATCGTGGCCAGGCCCGCCTCCCCCAGGCTCACGGTGGGCAGACAGCAGGCCGAATCGCCGGAATGGATCCCGGCCGGCTCGATGTGCTCCATCACGCCGCCGATCACCACGGTGCCGGTGTGGTCGCAGAGGGCATCCACATCCACCTCCACCGCGTTCTCGAGGTACTGGTCGATCAGCACGGGGTGGTCGGGCTCCACGGTCACGGCCTCGGCCATGTAGCGCCTGAGCTCCTGCTCGTGGAACACCACCTCCATGGCCCTGCCCCCCAGCACGTAGCTGGGGCGCACCACCACGGGGTAGCCCACGCGGTCGGCCACCGCCAGGGCCTCCTCCTCGCTGCGGGCCAGGCCGTTGCGTGGCTGGCGGATCTCGAGGCGGCGCAGGATCGCCTCGAACTGCTCGCGGTCTTCGGCGGTGTCGATCGACTGGGGCGAGGTGCCCCAGATGCGGGTGCCGGTGGCCTGCCCCTCGGGTGAATCCAGCCAGCGCAGCAGCGGCAGGGCCAGCTTGAGCGGCGTCTGGCCGCCGAACTGCACGATCACCCCGGCGGGCTTCTCCGCCTCGATCACATTGAGCACGTCCTCGAGGGTGAGGGGCTCGAAGTAGAGGCGGTCGGAGGTGTCGTAGTCGGTGGACACCGTTTCCGGGTTGCTGTTCACCATCACGGTGGCGAACCCCTCGTCCTGCAGGGCGAAGGAGGCGTGGCAGCAACAGTAGTCGAACTCGATGCCCTGGCCGATGCGGTTCGGCCCGCCGCCGAGGATCATCACCTTGCGGCGGCTCTCCGGCGTCACCTCGTTCTCGGGCGGCAGCGCCGCCACCACCCCATCGGCACCGATGCGCTCCAGCGGCCGCTCGTAGGTGGAGTAGTGGTAAGGGGTCTGGGAGGCGAACTCGGCGGCGCAGGTGTCCACGGTCTTGAACACCGCGTTCACCCCCAGCGCCTGGCGGTGGCGGCGCACGGCCAGCTGGTCGCTGCCGGAGGCCCAGGCGATCTGGGGATCGGAGAACCCCAGCTGCTTGAGCTGGAGCAGGGCTTCAGCGTCCAGCTCCTCGAGGCTGCGCCCCCGCAGCAGGGCCTGCTCGGCGGTCACGATGCCGCGCAGCTTGGCCAGGAACCAGGGATCGATGGCGCTGAGGCGGTGGATCTCGGCATCGCTCAGCCCCGCCACCATGGCGGTGCGCACGGCGAAGATCCGCTCCGGCGTGGGGGTGCGCAGGGCCGTGCAGAGGGCGCCGGCATCCGGGGTGGGGTCGGGGCGGTCACAGCCCCAGCCGGCATGGCCGGTTTCGAGCGAGCGCAGGGCCTTCTGGAAGGATTCCTCGAAGCTGCGGCCGATGGCCATCGCCTCCCCCACCGACTTCATCGAGGTGGTGAGCACCGCTGAGCTGCCCTGGAACTTCTCGAAGGCGAAGCGGGGAATCTTCGTCACCACGTAGTCGATCGTGGGCTCGAAGCAGGCGGGGGTGGCCCCGGTGATGTCGTTGATGATCTCGTCGAGGGTGTAGCCCACCGCCAGGCGGGCGGCCAGCTTGGCGATCGGGAAGCCGGTGGCCTTGCTGGCCAGGGCGGAGGAGCGCGAGACGCGCGGGTTCATCTCGATCACCACCACATCGCCGTTGGCGGGGTTGATGGCGAACTGGATGTTGCTGCCGCCGGTGTCCACCCCGATCTCGCGGATGATCGCGATCGACTGGTCCCGCAGCCGCTGGTATTCCCGGTCGGTGAGGGTCTGGGCCGGGGCGACGGTGATCGAGTCGCCGGTGTGCACTCCCATGGGGTCGAG
Source organism: Cyanobium sp. NIES-981 (assembly GCF_900088535.1). NCBI lineage: Bacteria > Bacillati > Cyanobacteriota > Cyanophyceae > Synechococcales > Prochlorococcaceae > Cyanobium > Cyanobium sp. NIES-981. The sequence continues at coordinate 997,742 of NZ_LT578417.1, forward strand.
GTTCTCGATCGAGCACACGATCACCACGTTGTCGGCGGTGTCGCGCATCACCTCCAGCTCGAACTCCTTCCAGCCCAGCAGCGACTGCTCGATCAGGATCTGGGAGACGGGGCTGGCCTCCAGGCCGCTCTTGCAGAAGGCGCGGAACTCCTCGGGGTTGTAGGCGATGCCGCCACCGCTGCCGCCGAGGGTGAAGGCCGGGCGGATGATGCGCGGGTAGCTGCCGATGGCCTCGCCCACCACCTCGGCCTCCTCGAGGTTGTTGGCAATGCCGGATGGGCACACCGCCACGCCGATCTTCTCCATCGCCTGTTTGAACAGCTGGCGGTCTTCCGCCTTGCGGATCGCCTCCAGGTCGGCACCGATCAGCTCCACGCCGAACTCCGCCAGCGTGCCGTTCTCCGCCAGGGCCACCGCCAGATTGAGGGCGGTCTGCCCCCCCATGGTGGGCAGCAGCGCGTCGGGCCTCTCGATCGCGATCACCCGGGCCACCACCTCCGGCGTGAGCGGCTCGATGTAGGTGCGATCCGCCATGTCGGGATCGGTCATGATCGAGGCCGGGTTGCTGTTCACCAGCACCACCTCGTAGCCCTCGGCCCGCAGGGCCTTGCAGGCCTGGGTGCCGGAGTAGTCGAACTCACAGGCCTGGCCGATCACGATGGGGCCCGAGCCCAGCAGCAAAATCCGTTTCAGGTCCGTGCGGCGGGGCATGGGCGTGGGCAGCGGCCAAACCGGTCCAGCGTCTCATGCCCCAGCGGCAGGGAACGTTCAGGGACAACGGGGCCTCACCGCCGGTGGTGGCTAGGGTGGTGGCCCCAATCCTCCAGACCCGTCGATGAGCGAACTCCAGCGCCTGAAGGGGCTGCTGCCTCCCGAAATGCAGAGCTGGGTGTTCGTGGAAGCCGCAGCTTCGGTGGAGCCCCCGCTGATCACCATCGAGGAGATCGGCCGCGACGAGATCGAAATCCAGCTCGACCTCGAGAAGTGGGACGCGCTGGCCCTGGACCACCGCAACCTGCTCTTCTGGCATGAGGTGGGCCGCATTCAGAACGATGCGGTGCCCCGCGACGGCTGGGAGATGGCCGCGCTGGCGATCGGCCTCGGCGGTGCCATCGGGGAGCTGTGGGTGCAGGACGGTCTGCTGCTGCTGATGGCGCTCGGCCTCTCGGGCTTCGCCGGCTACCGGCTCTACCTGAAGAACAACTCCGAGAAGCGCCTGCAGGACGCCATCAGCGCCGACGAACGGGCCATCGACCTGGCCTGCCGCTTCGGCTACACCCTGCCCAATGCCTACAAGAGCCTGGGGGGAGCGCTCAAGGAGCTCGCCGAGCAGACCCGCAAGAAGAAGAAGCGCTCCTTCTACGAAGACCGGCTCGAAGCCCTGCGCAAGAGCGCCGCCAAAGCCCGTGCGGAAATGGCCCAGCAGCAGGGATCCCGCCAGTCGGTCACCAGTGAGAACGTGTATGGCTGAGCCACTCCTGCAGCCCTCCGCCACACCCCGGGATCCCCAGACCGAGGCGCTGGCCATGCTGGTGGCCGAGGCCTGCGACGACCGCAAGGCCGTGGATATCCGCCTGATCCGGGTGGATGAAGTGTCGTCGCTGGCCGACTGGTTCGTGATCTGCAGCGGCCTCTCCGACGTGCAGGTGCGTGCCATCGCCCGCTCGGTGGAGGAGAAGCTCGAGGAGACGCTGGGACGGCTGCCCCTGCGCCGGGAAGGCCAGGCCGAGGGCCGCTGGGTGCTGCTCGACTACGGCGAGGTGATCGTGCACGTGCTCACCCCGGCCGAGCGCAGCTACTACGACCTCGAATCCTTCTGGGGTCACGGCGAACAGGTGCCCTACCTAGGCTCGGATCCCGCACCCGCCGTCTGACGTTCGCCATGGAGCTGCTGGGGCCCTGTCCGGTGCCTGTCGAGCAGCGTCCGCTGCGGCAGTACGAGGAACTGAGCCGCTCCTGGTTCTTCGCCTGGCCCGCCGCAAGCCTCCCCGGCCTGCTGCGTCCGCTGGCGGTGAGCTGGCTGTCCGTGCTGCCCATCACCGTGCTGGTGGCGAGCGGCAGCTGGGTGCTGCGTCACGACCCGGCCCGCATGGTGGCGGCGGGCGCGGTGGCGGCCATCGCCCTGCCCACCCTGCTGCTGGTGCGGCAGTGGCTGGGCTGGAGCACCATCCACCAGCGGCTGGTGAGCGAGCGGGTGGAGTACGAGGAATCCGGCTGGTACGACGGCCAGGTCTGGGAGAAGCCCCTGGCCTGGCGCCAGCAGGATCTGCTGGTGGCCCGCCACCAGGTGCGGCCCATCCTGGCGCGGCTGCAGCAGGCCATCGGCCTGGCCGCCACCCTGATGCTGCTGGGGGCGAGCCTCTGTCAGGCTCTGTGAGCACGGCCAGACCGACCGGCTCCCCATGACCCTGTCCTCCAGCTTCGGCGGTACCGGCCGCTCCAGCATTCCGCCCCTGGAGGTGCGGCTGCTGCGCAACAGCATCGTCGAGTCGCACCACCGGGTCCACGCCGTGGTCTGCGATGGGCGGGGACGGGTGCTGATGCGCGCCGGTGATCCCCAGCAGCTGAGCTTCGTGCGCTCAGCGCTCAAACCCTTCCAGGCTTCGGTGTTCGTGGCCAGCGGGGCGGCGGATCAGGTGAACTGCGGCGATCGCGGCCTGGCCATCGCCTGTGCCTCCCACGCCGGCACCTCCCGCCACGCCCGCGAGGCGTTCCGGCTGCTCTGGGGCGCCGAAGTGGAGGCCGAACAGCTGCAGAGCCCGGTGCCCGAGCTCGGCAGCAGCCCGCTGGAGCACAACTGCTCCGGCAAACACGCCGCCTTCCTGGCCACCTGCCGGCGGATGGGCTGGAGCCTGGAGAGCTACCTGCAGCTGGAGCACCCGCTGCAGCAGGAGGTGCTCAAGCGGGTGGCCGAACTGCTGGGCCTGCCGGCGGCGGAGCTGGTGGCGGCCCGCGATGACTGCGGGGCGCCCACCCTGCAGCTGCAGCTGGCCCAGATGGCCCTGCTCTACGCCCACCTCGGTGCCGGCGCCCAGCCGGATCTGGAGCGGCTCAGCCGCGCCATGCTCAGCCACCCTGATCTGGTGGCGGGCGAGGGGCGCTTCGACACCGAACTGATGCGGCGCGGCCACGGCCAGGTGCTCAGCAAGGGGGGAGCGGAGGGAATCCAGTGCCTGAGCCGGGTCGGCGAAGGGCTGGGGGTGGCCGTGAAGGTGGAGGACGGATCGGCCCGTGCCAAGCACGCCGTGGCCCTCCATCTGCTGGAGCAGCTCGACTGGCTCACCCCCATGACCCTCGAGGAGCTGCGCCAGCAGTTCATGGAGCCGGCCCCCCATCTGAAGCTGGAGGTGGTGGGGGAGCTGCGCTTCGACTGAGAAGCCTGGCCAGAGCGGGCCCACCTGTAGCGGCGGACACCGGCTGGTACAATTTCTTTTGTGCCGCGGGGTAGAGCAGCCTGGTAGCTCGTCGGGCTCATAACCCGAAGGTCGCGAGTTCAAATCTCGCCCCCGCCACCACTTGATTGCTCCCAACCAAGCTCCGGATTTCCGGGGCTTTTTTTGTGTTCAGCCTCCCATCCGCCTGATGCCTCTGGCCCCCACCGAGCTGCAGCAGGCCCTCCTCATCTTCGGGCTGGGCGGGCTGGTCACGCTGGCCACGGTGGTGATGATCCTGCGCGGCCACCGGCGCTGGCACCGGCGCGATCCCTTCGACGACCCCAGCCATGACTGATGCCGGCCCGCCGATGCTGCCCCAGGGCACGGCCTGGATGCTGCTGGTGGGCTTCTCCGTGCTCTGGATCGCCCTGGGGATCTGGTGGGGCAAGCGCGGCAAGGGCGATGCCGACGACTACCTGCTCGCCGGCCGCAACATCGGCCTGGCCCTGAGCACCGCCACCCTGATGGCCAGCTGGGTCACGGGCAACACCACCCTCGCCGCACCGGAGGTGGGCTACACCCTGGGGCTCTGGGGCATGTTCGGCTATGCCCTGGCGGGCCTGGGCCTGTTCCTGTTCGCGCCGCTGGCCGTGCGGATCAAGCGGCTGATGCCCACGGCCCGCACCAGCGGCGACTTCGTGCGCCTGCGCTACGGCAGGGTCTGCTGGGCCATCTTCCTGGTGATCACCATGGCCTACACCCTGGGCTTCCTGATCACCCAGGGCATGGGGGCGGGCCTGCTGCTCCAGTCGCTCTCGGGCTTCGACTACCGCCTCGGCATGGTGTGCGTGATCGGAGTGTCCACCATCTACACGCTGTTCGGCGGCATGCGCGCGGTGGTGGGCACCGACTTCATCCAGTCGATGCTGATCATGGGGCTGCTCGTGCTGGTGGCGGTGCTGGGCTTCAGCCGCTTCAGCAGCGACCAGGTGTATGCGGCCCTGGCGGCGGAGAACCCCTCCCGGCTCAACCTGCTGCTGCCCACCGGCCTGCTCTTCGCCTGGAACACCGGCCTGTTCAGCATGGGGGAGGTGTTCCACAACAACATCTGGTGGTCGCGGGTGTTCGCCAGCCGCTCCTCGGTGGTGTTCACCTCCTTCGTGCTGGGGGGGCTGGCCTGGGTCACGGTGCCGATCGTGACCGGCGCCATCGCCCTGACGGCCCTGGCCCAGAACCTGCCGATCCCCCAGGTGAACATGGTGTTCCCGATCGTCACCGCCCAGCTGCTCGGCAGCGGCGGCGCCGCGGTGGTGTTCGTGATCATCTTCGCCTCGCTCACCTCCACCCTCGACTCCCTGCTGGCCGCCAGTGCCGATCTCATCGCCGAGGACGTGGTGGCCCACTGGCTGCGGCCCGATGCCAGCGACCAGCAGATCCGTCAGGTGGCCCGCCAGGTGGTGGTGGGCCTGGGGCTGCTCACCATGGTGCTGTCGTGGCAGTACATCACTTCGATGTACCAGCTGCTGCTGTTCACCGGCGCGCTGGTGGCCTCCACCATCTGGCCGATCGCCATGGGGCTCTACTGGCGCCAGGCCAACCGTCAGGCGGCTTCGCTGGCCATGGTGCTGGGCTCGATCACCGGGCTGCTGGCCTACGGGCTGATCGCCCCCTACTGCGCCGCCCTGATCTCAGCCGCGGTGTCCGCCGTGGTGATGGGCCTCGGCAGTCACCTCTGGCCCGAGCGCTTCGAGTGGCGGCGGCTGGCCGGAACGCCCGAATCCACCTGAACCCGCTCCACCGCTCCAGTCCTGCCGCGACGCCCCGCCTCCGCCATGCCCCTGCCGGCCCTGACCCTCTCCCTCACCGCGGCTGCCGCAGCGGCGCCCGGCACCACCCAGTGGCTGCTGCCGCGGTCCCTGTTCAATCTGGTGGTGGTGGGGAGCATTGCCGGCCTCGTGCTCGCCACCCTGGTGATCCTCACGATCTGGGTGATCGAGTGGCGCGGCGGCAAGGTGTGGTGAAGCCTGTGGTGAGCCCCGGGGCGAGGCCTGCAGGGAGGTCAGGGATCGCTCGCCGACCGCAGGACACGGCGTGACACCGAGAAACGGTGCTTCTTGCTACCTCCAGCTGCAGGGATGTTGCAGAAAACACAAGATTTACGGACCACCTTGGTGAAGACGCCTAATGATGGAGAACTCCACACTTCATTCGCAACATCCCCAGCCCCGGGATCACGTCTGATGATGCACACGCCCCACTTCACCCGGCTCGGCCCAGACGTCTACGGGAACGCCCACCCCCAGGCCCTGCTGGAGCAGATCCGGGAGAACGGCAAGGCGCTGCAGGATCTGATGAATCAGCATGTGATCTCCACGCTGCAGTACAGCCCTGAATCACTTCTGCAGGTGTTCCGTCTGGCGGCGAAGTTCGAAAGCAACCCAGAGCGCTACATCCGCTTCAACAGCCCGCTGCAGCGGAAGATTCTGATCAACGCGTTCTACGAACCCAGCACCCGCACCCGCCTGTCCTTCGACAGTGCCTGGCACCGCCTCGGGGGTGACACGATCACCATCACCGACAGGAGCACCACCGGCATTGCCAAGGGCGAATCGCTGCGGGATGTGGCCGAAATGTTCAACAACTACGGCGATTGTGTGGTGCTGCGTGACACCAATGCCGAGGCGATCTACCAGATGAGCGAGTCGCTGAGAATTCCGATCATCAATGCGGGCAACGGCATCGATGAGCACCCAACCCAGGCCATGGCCGACCTCTACACCATCTTCAAGTGGCGGCCCGATCTGGTGGAGAAAGCTATCACCGAGCAAGCCCGGATCCGCATCGGTGTGGTGGGCATCCCCTGTCGGATGCGCACCGTGCGCTCGCTGCTGCGCATCCTCACCAAGTTTCCGCAGATGATCCGGGAGCTGGTGCTGTTCCACGAGCCGGGCATCGACCCCAGCGCGCCGGACACCTACTTCGACCCCGGCCAGCGGCAGGAGCTGGAGGCAGCCGGCATCAGCGTGATCACGAGCGACGACCTGATGGCGGCCATCCCGGAACTGGATGTGATCTACATCAATGCCATCGCCTGGGTGGGAGACAACTACGAGGTGCACGGCCGCAGCTTTCACCTCACGGCCGACCTTCCCTACAAGCCGGAGGCCATCATCCTCCACCCCCTCGCCCGCGGCGCCGAGCTGGGCACCTGCCTGGACCACAGCCCGCACAACTGGTACTTCTCCCAGGCCCGCGGCGCCGTGTTCATCCGCATGGCCCTGCTCACCTGCATGGTGGAGCGCACCGCCCAGGTGATGGACATCATCTGAGGGCGGCTCCAGGCCAGCCTCCAGGTGTTCTTCTCTTTCACTTCATTCACCAGCAGCTTCTCAACCTATGTGTGGCATCGGGGGAATCTTTCACCGCCAGGCCCAGCGGCCGATCGACGAGCAGCTGCTCGTCAACATGGCCGCCATCCAGGTGCACCGCGGCCCCGACGGCTTCGGGGTGCGCAGCCTGCCGGGCCAGGGGGTGGGCTTCTGCCACGCCAGGCTCTCGATCATCGATCTCGACGCCAACCGGGGCCGCCAGCCCTTCGTGTCCGAGGACGGCCAGCTGCTGATGGCCCACAACGGCGAGTTCTACGACTTCCAGGAGATCAGAGCCTCGCTCACCGCCCAGGGGGCCCGCTTCAGCAGCAAGAGCGACTCGGAGATTCTGCTGCGCCTTTACCAGCGCCAGGGCCTGGAGGCGAGTCTGCCGTTGCTGCGGGGCGAGTTCGCCTTCGCCCTGTTCGACCAGAGCCTCGATACCCTCGTGCTGGTGCGCGACCGCTTCGGCGTCAAACCCCAGTACTGGACCCTCACCGATGAGGGCCTGGTGTTCGGCTCCGAGCTCAAGGTGCTCTTCGCCCACCCTGGCGTGCAGCGGCGCTTCAGCTCCGAAGGGCTCTTCCATCAGCTGATGCAGACGATGGTGCCCGGCACCACCGCCTTCGAGGGGGTGCACCAGCTCAAGCCCGGCCACGTGCTCACGGTGCAGCGCCGGAACGGCGAGTTCGTGATCGACGACCAGCCCTACTGGGATGTGGACTTCCCCCGATCCGGCGAGCGCGATCCCGGCCGCAGCGAGGCCGAGCACATCGCCGCGGTGCGCCAGGCCCTGCTCGAGGCGGTGGAGGTGCGCATGGTGGCCGACGTGCCGGTGGGCTGCTACCTCTCCGGCGGCATCGATTCCTGCTCGATCCTGGGGCTGGCGGCGGCCGTGAGTCAGAACCCGGTGAAGGCGTTCACGATCGGCTTCGACGACAGCCGCTACGACGAGACACCGATCGCCACCGCCATGGCCGAGGCCACCGGCGCCGACCAGCTGGTGATGCGCCTCTCCGGCAACGAGCTCTATGGCCACCTGGAGGAGACGATCTGGCACACCGAACGCACGATCTACAACACCCTGGCGGTGGCCAAATTCCTGATGAGCCGGGAGGTGAACCGCTCCCACTACAAGGTGGTGATGACGGGCGAAGGCTCCGATGAGCTGTTCGGCGGCTACCCCGCCTTCCGCCGCGACATGTTCCTGCACGGTCTGGCCGAGCTGCCGGAGGCCGACCGGCAGGAATGGGAGCAGCTGCTGCAGGAGGCCAACCAGCTGGTGCAGGGCGCCATGCTGGCCGAGGAGCAGGTGCACGATCCGGCCCTGGAGGCGGTGGTGGGCTTCACCCCCAGCTGCCTGCAGCCCTGGCTGGCCTGTGCCCCGCTGGTGCCGGCGCTGCTGGCCCCGGAGCATCGCCGGGCCTGCGCCGGCTACGAGCCCGGCGCCGCCATCGCCGCCACCCTGGATCCCTCCCAGCTGGAGGGGCGCCATGCCCTGGACCGGGCCCAGTACGTGTGGATCAAGACCATGCTGGAAGGGCAGATCCTCACCTGGGGGGGCGACCGGGTCGACATGGCCCACGCCATGGAGGCCCGGCCGGCCTTCCTGGATCACCATCTGGCCGCCGTGGCGGTGCAGGTGCCACCGGAACTGCGCATCAAGGGCAAGACCGAGAAATACGTGCTGCGCGAAGCCATGCGGGGCCTGCTGCCCGAGCAGCTCTACCGCCGGGAGAAATTCGCCTTCATGGCCCCACCGGCCCACGCCGATGAGCAGAAGCGGGCCGCGATGCAGGCCCTGGCCGACCGCCACCTCAGCCCCGCGGCCATCGCCGAGGCGGGCCTGCTGGATGCCGCCGGCGTGGCCGAGCTGTTCCGTCGCCACGACGATCCGGACACCAGCGCGGCCACCCGGGTGCAGCTCGACGCCGTGATCAACCACCTGATCTGTGTGCAGATCATGCACCGGCTGTTCGTGGCGGCGGATCTGCCCACCCAGGCCCGGGAGCTCGCCGAGAAGCTCGGCTGGCGCCTGCACCAGGAGGAGGCCGCCGAGCCCGCCTACGCGCTGATCGGCATGTCTGAGGGCTGAGGCTCGGCCGGTTGCAGCTCGGCGTTCTGGGCCACCCCCAGGGTGGTGGGCAGGGTGGCCCGGAAGCCGGTGTAGTAAGGCTGTTCGATCTCCGCCAGGATCTCCCGCAGCGCCACCAGGGGCTCGGGATGGTGATCCACCCGGAAGTCGATGTGGGGATAGCTCTCCTGGTGCATCACCAGCAGCGCCGCCGACTGGCGGCCCCGATGGTCGCCGCCGTGGGCCTCAGCCGCCTCGAGGGCGAGCAGCAGGCGGTGCTCCAACGGCATCCCATGGCGCTCCGCGGCCATGTAGGCCTCGGCCATCGCCAGCAGCACCAGCTCGGAGGCCAGGTAATTGCCGGCCACGGAGAACCCGGGATAGCAGCGGTGGGCCGCCAGTCCGGCGCAATCGGGTCCAGTCCAGGCGGCGGTGCGGCCCTGGGCATCCACCAGATGCACCTGGCGCCCGTCGCGGCCGGGGTCGTCCTGCAGCAGGGACTCGAGCACGGCCTCGGCGCCGAGCTCCCCCTGGCTCTCCTGCTGCAGCTGCTCCAGGCGATCCAGGCCCCAGGGGCCGAAGTAGGGATTGGTGCTGGCCTGGGTGGCCACGGCACCGACGCCGGGCCGGGCATGGGGCACAAGGGATCCGACGGCCAGATGCTTGGTGGCCACCCCGACACCGGTCATTCCGGTCTCAGCATCCCAGGCAACGATCGAGTAGGTCATCGCAGGAGGGTCTGGTGGTGGCGGGTGTGATGTCAGAAGGCCTCTGAATCACGCTAGGGCCGTGAAATTCAGCGTGTTGGAATGATTGTCGATCCGGCTCCGGCGCGTTGTGCCGTAGCGCACCATCGGCCCCCACGCTCCGCTCCGCCATGACCCAGCTCAGCGTCGGTATCCCGACCAGCCTGAACGGACCCCTGCGGCCGTCGGCCCCGGCCGCGGGCCTGCGCGCCGACGGGGAACGGCTGGCATGCAGCCTCGAGGAGCTGTCGCAGATCGGCCGGCTCCCCTCCGGGGCCGTGCGCCGGCTGGCCTTCAGCGATGAGGACCGGGCCGCCCGCAGCCTCGTGAGGCAGTGGATGCTGGAGGCGGGCATGGAGGTGCGCATCGATGCCGCCGGCAACCTGATCGGCCGCTACGAGGGCCTCGACCCCCAGGCCCCGGTGCTGGCCACGGGCTCCCACATCGACACGGTGCCGGAAGGGGGCCGCTACGACGGTGCCCTCGGCGTGATGGCCGGGCTGGAGGTGGTGCGGGTGCTGGCCGGGCAGGGGCAGCGGCTGCACCACCCGCTGGAGGTGATCGTGTTCGCCGACGAGGAGAGCTCCATGGTGGGCTGCAAGACCCTGGTGGGACGGGGCTCCGATGACCCCGCCAGTTACGTCACCGCCCTGGGACTGCCGATCGAGGCTGCCCTGGCCAGCATCGGCGGTGACTGGGAGCAGCGCGCCAGCGCCCGCCGTGCCCCCGAGGAGATCGCGGCCTTCCTGGAGCTCCATGTGGAGCAGGGCGGCGTGCTCGAGGCCGTGGGCAAGGAGATCGGCGTGGTGGAGGGGGTGGTGGGGCAGCAGCGCTACACGATCAGTGTGAGCGGTCAGGCGAACCACGCCGGCACCACACCCATGGGCATGCGCCGCGACGCCCTCACCACCGCCGCCCAGATCATCCTGGCGGTGGAGGACATGGCGCTCCATTTCCCCGGTGATCCGGTGGCCACCGTGGGCAAGCTGCAGGTGTGGCCGAACGCGGCCAACATCGTGCCCGGACGGGTGGAGTTCACCCTCGACATGCGCGATCTCTCCCACAGCGTGATCGACCACATGCGCGCCCACCTGGAGCGCAAGATCGAGCACATCGCCGTGGCCAGCCGCACCCGGATCGCCATGACGCCGCAGTTCGTGGTGGACCCCAGCCCCGCCGATCCGAGGATCCAGGAGGTGATCACCGAGAGCTGCCAGCAGCTGGGGCTGAGCTACACCCACCTGCCGAGCCGGGCCAGCCACGACTCCCAGGAGCTGGGCCGGCTCACTGCGATGGGGATGATCTTCGTGCCCAGCCGCGATGGCGTGTCCCATTCCGCCGACGAGTACACCTCCCCCGAGCAGTGCGAACAGGGCGTGAACGTGCTGCTGCAGAGCCTGATCCGGCTGGATGCCAGCCTCGCCGGCAGCTGAACCCTCGCCGATGGCGCCTCGCAGCGATCAGGCCACCCTGCCGCAGCCGGACGCCATCGTGGTGGGCTCCGGCGCCACGGGCGGGGTGGCGGCCATGGTGCTGGCCGAGGCGGGGCTGCGGGTGCTCGTCCTCGAAGCCGGCCCCGCCCTCACCCCCCGGCGGGCCTACCGGGGCGAGCCGGAGAACACGGTGCGGCGGCTGGCCCACCTCTCCAGCGGCCGCCACCGGCTGCAGGCGCACCATCCGGGCTACTGGAAGCAGAATCCGGAGCTGTTCATCGATGAGCGGCGGAACCCGTACTCCACGCCGCCCGGGCGCCCGTTTCTCTGGACCCGGGGGCGCCAGCTCGGTGGCAAGAGCCTCACCTGGGGCGGCATCACCCTGCGCCTGAGCGACTACGAGTTCAAGGCCGGCGAACGGGATGGCTGCGGCCCCTCCTGGCCGATCGGCGAACACGACCTGGCGCCTTACTACACGCGCATCGAGTCGCTGCTGGGGGTGCACGGCCACGCCGATGGGCTGCCCCAGCTGCCGGACGGCCACTTTCTCGACCCCCTGCCGCTCACCCCCGGCGAACGGCACCTGCAGCGCGCGGCGGCCGCCCAGCTGGACCTGCCGCTGATCCACTCGCGCGGCTTCCCCCTGCACCGCGGCCCGGGCTGGGCCCGCTCCTCCAGCCCGGGCAGCACCCTGGCGCGGGCCCTGGCCACCGGGCGTGCCGTGGTGCGCAGCGGCGCGGTGGTGAGCCACGTGGTGATGCGACCGGACGGACGGCGGGCCCAGGGGGTGGTGGTGGTGGACAGCTCCAGCGGCGCGCGCGAGCGGCTGGATGCCCCCCTTGTGGTGCTGTGCGCCTCCACCATCGAAACCCTGCGGATCCTGCTGCACTCCAGTGCCTCCAGCCGCCGCGGCGGGCTGGAGGATCCCTCCGGCTGCCTGGGCCACTTCCTGATGGACCACATCTCCACCAGCCGCTTCTTCTCCATCCCCGACGTGGAGGCACCGCCACAGCCGGCCGAACTCTCCGGGGCGGGCAGCTGTTTCATCCCCAACACCGTGAACCTCGATGCCGCGAGCCAGACCGGATTTCAGCGGGGCTACGGCCTTTGGGCGGCGGTGCAGCGCTTCGACCCGCCCGGCGTGCTGCAACGGCGGCGCGGTGAGGCGGTGGGGTTCCTGATCGGCCATGGCGAGGTGCTTCCGCAGGCCACCAACGGCGTGAGCCTGAACCACGAGCAACTGGATGCCTGGGGCTTGCCCACACCCCACATCAGCCTGGCCTGGGGCCCCAACGAAACGGCGATGGTGGCCCACATGCAGCAGCGCATGGATGCGGTTGTGGGCGCGGCGGGCGGCACGGTGCGCCCGGTGGAGGAGCTCTTCGTGCTGCCGCTGCTGGAACCGTGGATCCGCCGCAGCTTCGCCACCGGCAGCAGCGCCCCGCCCCCTGGCTACTACATCCATGAACTGGGGGGGGCACGCATGGCCGCCCGGGAAGAGGACGGGGTGGTGAACCCCTTCAACCAGTGCTGGCGGGCTCCGAACGTGCTGGTGGCCGATGGCGCCTGCTGGCCCAGTGCCGGCTGGCAGAGCCCCACGCTCACGGAGATGGCCATCACCTGGCGGGCCTGTGAGGCGGCGGCCGAGCGGCTCAGGCGGGGGGACGGGTAGTCAGCGGATGCCGACATGCGATTCGATCCGGTGTCCATGATCACAACCGGTGTGGAGCGGCATCTGCACAATGACAAGGCGACCTTTCACAGGGTCGGGCAAGGGAGAATGAGGGCGAGGGTTGGCACCGTCGCCCTTTTTTATTGCCTTGTACCGGCTGGAGTGAACCGGCTGGAGATCGGGAGGCGGCGCTACTACGCAACCCGCGTCAGCGCAGAACGCTGCACCGCAGAACCCTTCAGCCCAGAACCCTTCAGCACAGAACGCATCAGCGCAAAACGGATCAGCGCAAAAAGAGTGCGCCGAAATAGTGCTGATGCACGCAGGTGTCCTTGCAGCCGTTCTGGAACAGGAAGGTGGCCAGCGCCGACGTGGCCACCTGATGCTGGGTCCACTCGGGGTGGTTCTCAAGGAACTGGCGCAGTCCCTCGAACAGCACCTCGGGAACTTCGGCTTCCAGCTGCGCAGCAGGCTCGTGGCCGGGAGAGGGGCTGCAAGGCGGCCTTGAACCTGCGGCTGCCGAATCCGCCCACCCACTCTCCAGGGCGCGCACGGAATCACCCCCCGGGTTGGTGATGCGATTCCCCCATCCCTGGATGTCACCCATGCCGTGATGCCCCCGACGTCGCTCCGCGCCAAGTACGCCACAGGAGCCCCGAGGCGTCAAAACGGCGCCATCGCCACAGACCCACCGGCTTGCACGATAAGACTGACCGATCGGACAGGGATCTGCAGGGAGGTCCCCGGGTCGGTCAGCGGGACGCCCAGCCCCTGGTCACCTCTGTCAAGAGCCCTATGAACAGAAGGCGGGAATCCACAGCCTGCGGGCCAGAAGGGCGAGGAGGGGACCCATTCTGTGGAAAACCCCCCTTGAAGCTGGGGAAAACCACGCCGAGATGGGGAAACTCCAGACAGATCAGTGTTTCTGATCAGTCACTGGTCTCTTGAGACCCGATCCGGGCGAGACATCCAGGCTGGTCTGGGCCACCCCATCGGAGCCGCGGCCGCCGCGAAGGGTGCGCGGACCGAGGGGATGGTCGGCATGGGGGTACGGGGCGTGGTGGTGGGCGGCGTGATCAGAACCGCCATGGGGGTGGTCGTGGTGCTGGTGACCTGCCAGGGGAACGGGAACCCCATCGGGCTGGCAGGCGCCGGTGCACTCGTGCTCACAGAGATCACAGCTCTCGGTGAGCCCCTCCACGTGGTGATGGTGACTGTGCTGCGGGGATCCAACTTCACGCTCGAAACCAAGAACCTGATCGCGGTATTTACACAGCGAGCAGTTCATATTGGTATCGCCACGCACCACATCCTCAACCCGCTCCACAAAGGTGTCGAGAACATAGGGATGGTCACCCAGATAGGAGGCCTTGATGAACTCCACCTCGGGATGATCCTGGGCCACCCGGTCAGTGTGCTGACCAATCCGACTCACCAGCACGCCTGAGAACAGGAAATAGGGCAGCACCAGAATGCGGCGGTAACCGAGACGCACCACATGGCGCAGGCCTGGCTCCACCAGCGGAAAGGTGACGCCGGAGTACAGGGTCTCGCCCCAGCCGAAACCGAAGCCTTCCACCAGCATGCGGGTGACTTTGGCCACGTTCGAGTTGGCATCCGGATCGGAGGAGCCCCGGCCCACTACTACCAGCAAGGTGTCCTGCAGGGGGACATCTCCGGGCGTGCGCGCCAGGGCTTCCCGCAGCCGCGCCCCGGCGGCCTGGATCATGCGGCGATCCACCCCCAGCTCCCGTCCGTAATCAATCCGCAGGCCGGTTTCGGCCGCGTAGGTGTTGAGCACGGAGGGAATGTCGTTCTTGGCGTGGCCGGCGGCGAAGAGCATGGCCGGCACGGCCAGCACATGGGTCACGCCCCGCTGCCGCAGGGACTCCAGCCCCTCGCGCAGGATCGGCGTGGCGAACTCCAGGTAGCCATAGGCCACCGGCACCGGGGCGAAGCGTTGCTGCAACTGCTCGGCCAGGCTCGCGAACTCCGCCACGGCCAGCCGGTTGCGGCTGCCGTGGCCACACACCAGAACGCCGAGCGAGTCGCCGCCATCAGCGAGAGACGAGCCCTCCGAGGCGACCGGAGCCGGAACAGGGGCAGGGGAATGCATGGGAGCGTGTGCCTGCAGCGACCCTATCCCGGTCGCGACCACGGGACACAACGGTGCACCCGGACCGTGCATCGCGGCGCCCGGGCGAGGATGGCCGGCATCAGGTTTCCCCGCGCGATGGCGCTGCGCCTCCCCCCCTTCCAGCAGCTGCCTCCGCCCCAGCCCGGTGTCGCCCTCACCGAACTGCCGGTCGCCCGGCTGAGGCCCACCCAGCTGTGCGTCGGGATGGCCGAGGTGCGCAGCCGGCAGCGCGACTTCCAGGCGGAGGACCGACGGGAGCGCCGCGACTATCTCGGCAGCAAGCCCGTGCCCCTGGTGCGCAGCGCCGCGGGGGAGGTGTGGATGGTGGACCGCCACCACCGCCTGCGGGCCCTGCTGGAGCTGGAGCCGGAGGCCACCGCCTTCGGCTATGTGGCTCTTCAGCTGGACACCGGCGACCGCGCCGCGGTGCTGGAGGAGCTGCGCCGCCGGGGGTGGCTCTACCTCTACGACGGTCGCGGCCTGGGCCCCCTCCAGCCCAGCGTGCTGCCAGCCGGGCTCACGGGTCTGCAGGATGACCCCTACCGCAGCCTCGTCTGGCGCCTCAAGAAGGACGGGGTGATCGAGCCGGCGCCCCTGATCCCGTTTCACGAATTCCGCTGGGGTGCCTGGCTGCGCAGCCGCTCGCTTCCCCCCTTCAGCTCAGCCCAGCTGGAGCCCGCCCTGCCGGCGGCCCGGGCCCTGGCCCGCTCGGCAGCCGCCAGCCATCTGGCCGGCTGGAAAGGGGGGCGCCGGGGTGGCTGAGCCGGCCCTCCCGTTCGGCGGCGCCATCGGTCCCTTCCTGGAGCAGACGCCCCTGGCGGTGTTCGCGCTGCTGCTGGGGCTCAGCGTGCTGGTGCCGCCGGTGGCCAGGCTGCTGAAACTGCCGGATCTGGTGGGTCTGCTGGCCGCCGGGGTGCTGATCGGCCCCCACGCCCTGGGCTGGGTCGACAGCCAGACCCCCACGGTGGGGCTGCTCTCCGACGTGGGGGTGATCTACCTGCTGTTCATCGCGGGCCTGGAGATCGACCTGGCCGAGTTCGCCCGCATCCGCCAGCGCTCCTTCCGCTTCGGCCTGCTCACCTTCAGCCTGCCCCTGCTGGGCGGCGCGGCGCTGGGGCTGGCCTCCGGCTTTGGATGGCTGAGCGCCGTGCTGCTCGGCTCGGTGCTGGCCTCCCACACGCCCCTGGGCTACCCGATCGTGCGCAGCTACGGCGCCATGCGGGAGGAGTCGGTGATCGTGGCCATTGGGGGCACGATCTTCACCGACCTCGCCGCGCTGCTGCTGCTGGCGCTGTGCATGGGACTGAACCGGGGCGAGCTCACGCCGATCGGGATCCTGGCCCTCCTCACCAGGGTGGGGCTGTTCGCCGCGGTGGTGGTGGCCCTGATCACGCGGCTGGGCCGGGACCTGGTGCGCCGCAGCGTGAACAACGAGAGTCAGCTGTTCGTGGCCGTGGTGCTGGCCCTGTTCCTGGCCGCCCTCGGCGCCGAGCTGGCCGGCGTGGAAAAGATCGTGGGGGCCTTCCTGGCCGGCCTCGCCGTGAACCACGTGCTGCCGGAGGGCCGGGTGAAGGAGCAGGTGATCTTCGTGGGTGCCGCCCTGTTCATCCCCATCTTCTTCATCGATCTGGGTCTGCTGCTGGATCTGCCGGGCTTTCTGGGCACGATGCTCGCGGGCCCCTTCGCCCTGGCCCTGATCGCCACCCTGATCGCCACCAAGGGACTGGCCGCCTGGTGGGCCGGCCGGATCTACCGCTACAACCACGCCCAGATCCTCACCCTCTGGTCGCTGTCGCTGCCCCAGGTGGCGGCCACCCTGGCCGCCACCTTTGTGGGGTACCGGGCCGGACTGTTCGACGCCACCGTGCTCAACAGCGTGCTGGCGATGATGGTGGTGACGGCCAGCCTCGGGCCCACCCTCACGGCCAAGGCCATGCCCCTGCTGGGCCAGGCGGCGGCGGCGGCGATCGGCGCCGGTCTGAACGGCAGCCTCGCCCTGGCCCGGCGCCCGCTGCGGGTGCTGGTGCCCGTGTCGAATCCCAGCACCGAAGCGCCGCTGCTGGGCCTGGCCAGCCTGCTGATCCACGGCGATGGCGAGGATCCTGGCCAGGTGCTTCCGCTGGTGGTGGTGTCGCCGGCCCAGGCCGTGGCCACCGCCATGGCCACGGCGATGGCTGAGGCCCGCGCCCTGCTCGCCAGGGCCGCCTCCCTGCTCGGGGCCGAACGGGTGCCCTGTCAGACCCTGCTGCGGGTGGACAGTGATGTGGCGGCCGGCATCGCCCGCGTGGCGATCGAGCAGGCCACCGACCTGGTGGTGATGGGGCTCGCACCGCCCGCCGGCCTGGGCCAGTGGCTGTTCGGCGATCTGGTGGACGCCACCTGCCGGCAGGTGAGCAGCCCGGTGGTGGTGGCCCGGCTGCAGCAGGACCCGGAGTCGCTGCGGCGCCTGCTGGTGCCCGTCAAGGATCTGACCGCCGGGGCGCTGGAGCAGTTTCAGCTGGCCGAGCGGCTGGCGGTCGCCCGCAGCGGCAGCATCACCCTGCTGCATGTGGTCGAATCAGGCCGCAGCAGGCGTGCCCGCCAGGAGGTGGAGCAGCGGCTGGCCAGCTGGCGGCGGGGGGCCGGGGGATCGGACCCGGGCGTGCCGATCGAGGTACGGGTCGTGCTGCAGGGCAGCGGCGGCGGCGTGGAGCGCTGCATCAGCGCGGCAGCCCGGCACCATGACCTGGTGATCCTGCGCTCCCAGCGCCGGCTGGTGGCCGGGCTGCCGATTCCCGCCAGTGATCGGGTGGATCGGTTGCTGCGCCGCCTGGAGGGGTCCGTTCTGGTGATCAGTGATCCCCTGCACTGAACCCCGGCACTGATCTCCGGAACTGATCCCCGCACAGACTCCCATCCATGGCCGCGGCCGCGGCCGTGCTCCGCAAGCCCTGGATCTGACTAAACCAGGGTGTGCCCCTCCCCCGCCATGACCTACCAGCACCTGCTTGTGCCCACCGACGGCTCCGACCTCTCGGGCAGGGCCGTGGATCAGGCCGTGGCGCTGGCCCGCAAACTCGGTGCACGGCTGCGCATCCTGCATGTGCAGAGCAACTTCCCGGTGTCCCTGGTGGGCGTGGGCGAGCTGGTGGACACGGGCGCCATCGAGGCCCTGATGGAGGCGGCCCGCGCCCAGACCGAGCAGATCCTCGCGGCCGCCCGCCGGGTGGCCGAGGCGGCTGGCGTGCCCGTGGAGGTGGTGAAGCGGCTCAGCAGCCAGCCGGCCGAGGCGATCGTGCAGGAGGCCCGCCGTGAGGGCTGTGATCTGATCGTGATGGCCTCCCATGGCCGCCGAGGTCTGGAGGGCCTGCTGCTGGGCAGCGAGACCCAGCGGGTGCTGACCCAGAGTCCCTGTCCGGTGCTGGTGGTGCGCTGACCCCGCGCTGCCGCCGAACCGACCCGGCGCCCCTTCAGTGGTAAGACAGAGCGTCTCCGCAACACGCGCCGTTGACGATGGATCCTGGCCTGGCCGCCCTCGGCTCGAGCTTCAGTGCCATCACCCTGGCGGAGCTGGGCGACAAGACTTTTTTCATGGCGTTGATCCTGGCGGCACGCCACAGGCCCCGCTGGGTGTTCGTGGGCAGTTTCGCGGCCCTGGCGGCGGTGACCCTCCTCTCCCTGGCGGTGGGGTATGGCCTGAGGGAACTGCTTCCCGCCGCGCTGCTGCCCTGGCTGGCGGGCCTGCTGTTCCTCGGCTTCGGGGTGAAGCTGCTGCTCGATGCCCAGGCCCTGCCCGCCGATGCGGCCCAGGAGGAGGCCGAGGAGGCCGAGGAGGCCGTGATCGCGGCGGATCGCCAGCTGCGCAGCAGCCAGCCGCCCGCCGTGATCTGGGAGGCCTTCACCCTGGTGTTCATCGCCGAACTGGGCGACCGCACCCAACTGGCCACGGTGTTTCTGGCCACATCCCCCGCCTTCACCTTCGCCGGCCTGCTGGTGGGCACGCTTCTGGGCCATGCCCTGGTCACGGCCCTGGCGGTGGGCGCCGGCAAATGGATCGGGCGCCGGGTGGATGAACGCCTGCTCTACCGCCTCAGCGGTGGGCTGTTCCTGCTGTTCGGTCTGGCGGCCATCAGCCAGGCCCTGGGCTGACCCTTACGCTGCCCCGAGCGCGAGAGTGAGCTGTGGCCAAGGACGAGATCAGTCGAGCTGACGAGCTCACGGCCCTGGGCTGGGCTGCCGAGGACGTGCGGCGCTACGCGGAGCTGTGGGAGTACCGCCAGCGCTGGGGGGCGATCAACCTGGAACCGGAGGACCGGGCCTTCCTGCGGCGGGCGGAGGCGGCCCTGCCCAAGCGCCTCACCGGCAAGGCAGCCCAGAAGAAGACCCTCAAGGACAAGTCGTACTTCCGCTGGCTGGCCTTCCACCGCGACGCGATGCTCGCGGCGCCGGTAGAACAGGAGCTGGCCGGGGATGAAGCCGGCGCCTGGAGGGTGCTGCTGGAGGAGGAGCTGCAGGTGCTGGAGCAGGAGCAACCTGTGCTGGGGCTGCCGGACACCCTCAAGGCCCGCGATCTGCAACCGCTGCGCGAGGCCTGGGTGGAGCAGGCGAAGCCCGAATCCAGGCTGCTCAGTTTCGACTTTCAGGCGCCGCTGGAGGAGCTCAGAGTGAAGGAGAGCACCAGCTGGAAGCCGCTCCGGGGGGAGAGCAACCAGGACGAGACCTACCCGGTGCTGGCCGGCGAGGCGCTGGCCCGTTTCCGGGAGCGCGTTCGGCAGCAGCTGACGGAGCAGATCCGCTCCACCTTCCCCTCCCTGCGGGACGGCGAAGGCTCCAGCACCCCCGCCGCCTGAGGATCGATCAGGTGCTGAGCATGGCGGCCACGGTAATCAGGCCAAACACGCTCAGGATGACCGCACCGGCCGCAATCGCGCCGAGCCACACCGTCTGCACCGCCGGCGTCGGCTGATCCCGCAGCCAGGCAGGCCGTGGCGTACCGGGCACCCAGGGGCTCGCGCCCGCCGAAGGAGCGCGGCGGGCATGGGTGTCGCGCCAGTCGGCGCCGTAGCGGGGTGCCTGCTGGTTGAACGGACGTTCACCGATCGCCCGGCCGGCCAGCGTGCGCGAGCGCTGGAACGGCACCAGGTCGTCGCCGAAATGGACGAGGTACTCCTCGGAACCGAGCAGGGCGTCCACGAAAGCGGGCAATCCCTGCTCGGCGATCAAGATCGACCAGGCGATCCGCTCCTGATCCCCGTAGACCGGCCGGCCCAGCACCCGGCCCACCACCTGCTCCACGAGGCGGTAGTTGCTGTTGCAGCGGTAGAAATCCCGGCGGAACTTGTCCGAGAGCAACAGGCCCCGGATGAAGTCGCGCATGCGGATCTGGCCCGAACGCAGCTGCGACTCCAGCACCGGCTCGCGATCACAGCGGAAGGCGTGGAAGAAGATCTGGCGGTAGGCCTGATCGATCTGCACGTCCATGCTGGCGGCGTCCTGCACCTGCCCCAGGGTCAGGGGGGGCTTCGGGGGCGACTCTTCGGTGGCCGGCATGAAATTGCGGACCCGCGCGTTCAGTGCCGTGGGCTTGACATCCAACAGGGGCAGGGCCATGGCGAGGGTGGGGAGCAGGGTGGACGACGGAGCGAACGTATCCAGCCCCCTTCGTTCGCAGCCGATGTCTGGGTAAAAACTCACAGAGCGTGACCGGAGTTCATGGACCTTTGTTGCCAGCCCTCGCGGAGCAGACTCCTCTCCATCACGTGCGCGTGGGGATGACCCAGCCCGACCTCCCGCCCCCCGGCTGGCATCCCCACCTCTGGCACCCCACCACCCAGGTGGCCCTGGCAGCGCCGCCGATGCGGGCGGTGCAGGGGAGGGGGGCCATCCTGCAGCTGGAGGACGGACGCCGGCTGATCGACGCGATCAGCAGCTGGTGGGTCACCCTGCACGGCCACGCCGAGCCCAGCATCGCCGCGGCCATCGCCGCCCAGGCCCACCAGCTGGAGCAGGTGATCTTCGCCAACTTCAGCCATCCCCCGGCCGAACGGCTGGCCGAGCGGCTCAGCGCCCTCAGCGGTCTGGAGCGCCTCTTCTTCTCCGACAACGGCTCCACCGCCGTGGAGGTGGCCCTCAAGATCGCCTGGCAGTGGTGGCGGAACCGGGGCGAGCGGCGGGACCAGCTGATCGCCTTCGAGGGGGCGTATCACGGGGACACCGTGGGGGCCATGGCGGTGGGGGCCCGCTCGCTGTTCAGCGCACCGTTCGAACCCTGGCTGTTCTCCGTGGCCCGAGTGAGCTGGCCGCAGTGCTCCTGGGAGGAGCCCGCTCCCGAGCGGCAGGAGCAGGCCGCCCTCGCCGCCCTCGAGCAGGCCCTCACGCTGCCCACCGCCGCCGTGATCCTGGAGCCGCTGATCCAGGGAGCGTCCGGCATGGCGATGGTGCGGCCCGGCTTCCTGCAGGCGGTGCAGGAGCGGGTGCGGGCCGCCGGCGCCCTGCTGATCGCCGATGAGGTGATGACCGGCTTCGGCCGCACCGGCGCGCTGTTCGCCTGCCGGCGGGCCGGCCTGCAGCCCGACCTGATGGCCCTCTCCAAGGGGCTCACCGGCGGCTTCCTGCCGATGGGGGTGACCCTGGCCAGCGAGCGGCTGTACCAGGGCTTCATCAGCGAGGACCCGACGGCCACCTTCTTCCACGGCCACAGCTTCACCGCCAATCCCCTGGGCTGCGCGGCCGCCCTGGCCAGCCTGGATCTGCTCGAGGCGGCGCCGGAGCGCTACCGCGGCTTCGAGGCCCGCCACCGGCCGCTGCTGGAGCGGCTCCGCCGGCATCCCCGGGTGGAGCGGCCCCGCTGCCTCGGCACCGTGGCCGCCTTCGATGTGAAGGTGGAGCAGCCGGGCTACCTGAGCGCGGTGGGACGACGCCTCCAGAGCCTCTGCCTCGAGGCAGGGGTGTACATCCGGCCCCTGGGCAACGTGGTGTACCTGCTGCCGCCCCTCTGCCTCAGCGAGGCCCAGCTGGAGCGCTGCTACGCCGCCATCGAAGCGGCCCTCGATCAGCTCTGAGCGAGGGGGGCATTCCAGCAGCCCAGAGCCGGAACCCCCTGGTACCAGGCCAGGGTCGAGAGCGTGGAGGTGTCCAGCAGCAGATGGGCGCCGGCGGCGGCCGGCAGCCCCAGCCAGCGGGCGGCCAGCACCCGCAGCAGGTGGCCATGGGCGAACAGCGCCACGGGGCCATCCACGGCCCGGACCCGCGCGATCACCCGGTCGACCCGGGCGGCCACCGCTTCGGGCGTTTCCCCCCCCGGGCAGCCATCGCGGAACACCAGCCAGCCCGGCACGTCGGCGTGAATCTGGGGGGAGGTGAGCCCCTCGTAGCGGCCGTAGTCCCACTCCTGCAGGTCGGGGTCGAACTCGGCCCGGGACGCCAGACCTGCCAGCTGGCAGGTGCGGCGGGCGCGCTGCAGCGGGCTGCACAGCACCTGGGCAAAGGAACGCCCCGCCAGGGCCGGCGCCAGCCGGCGCGCCTCGGCCTCTCCGGCCTCGTTGAGCGGCACATCGGTGCGCCCGGTGTGCTGCCCCGCCCGGCTCCAGGCGGTCTCGCCGTGACGCACCAGCACCACCTCGTGCTCCCGGGCAGCGGAGGAGGACGGCGACGGATCGAGGCTCATGGGCACCAGGGTTGCACGGCCTGCAGCCTGGCCGCGGCGGCAGGACTGTGATCGGATGCCCACAGAGGTGTCACCGATCACACGGCGGCCCCGGCGTCGGGGATGCAATGGACCCACCGTTGTTCCCGCCAGACCCGGACGACCCGCCATGGCCAGCTACACCATCAGCCTCGATGACGGCCGCAGCTTCAGCTGCAGCGACGACACCTACATCCTCGATGCCGCCGAGGAAGCGGGGATCGATCTGCCCTACTCGTGCCGGGCCGGTGCCTGCAGCACCTGTGCCGGCAAGGTGCTCAGCGGCAGCGTGGATCAATCGGATCAGAGCTTCCTCGACGACGACCAGATCGCGGCGGGCTTCGCCCTCCTCTGCGTGAGCTACCCGAAGGAGGACTGCACGATCAAACCCGACATGGAGGACGAGCTCTGAACCGCGCTTTCGACCGGAGGCGGGGCGCCCCCGAGCCGTCCCCTGCGACCCGCTTCCCACACATGGCCCGGGCTTTGTAGCCATGCCCACAGCATGGGGGTGCTAGCCGGCACCAGAACGGATTCACCCCAGACCGCTCGACGGCTCCCATGGCCGATACCAGCTCCACCCGCAGCCGCTCCTGTTTCATCCACCGGCCGCTGGCCGAGGAGATGCAGCGGCACCTGTTCTTCAGCCAGGCCAAGGCCCCGTCGCTGGCGACGCGCCACGACCACTACCGCAGCCTGGCCCTGGCCGTGCGGGACCGCCTGCTGCACAACTGGGTGGACACCGCCGAGACCTACACCCGCGCCCAGGTGCGCACGGCGGTGTACCTCTCCGCGGAATACCTGCTGGGCCCCCACCTCGACAACAACCTGGTGAACCTGGGTCTGCGCCAGGAGGCTGAAGAGGCCTGCCGCGAGCTGGGGCTCGACCTCGATGAACTGATCCTGGAAGAGCCCGAGCCCGGCCTGGGCAACGGCGGCCTGGGGCGGCTGGCGGCCTGTTTCCAGGAGTCGATGGCCACGCTGGAGCTGCCGGCCATCGGCTACGGCATCCGCTACGAATTCGGCATCTTCCGCCAGCAGATCACACCCCACGGGCAGCAGGAGGTCACCGATGCCTGGCTGGCCCAGGGCAACCCCTGGGAAGTGATCCGGCCGGAGTGGCGCTACCCGGTGACCATCGGCCATCACACCGTGATCGGCGTGGCGTACGACACCCCGATCCTCGGCTACGGCGTGCGCACGGCCAACACCCTGCGGCTCTGGGCCGCGGCGGCTCCCGAGGAGCTGGATTTCGCCTCGTTCAATGCGGGCGACTACACCAAGGCGGTGCTGCACAAGATGCAGTCGGAGACCCTCTCGAAGGTGCTCTATCCGAATGACGAGATGGATCAGGGCAAGCGCCTGCGCCTCTCGCAGCAGATCTTCTTCGTGAGCTGCTCCCTGCAGGACATGTTCCGCATCCTCAAGGGGCAGGGGCTGCCGGCCGATCAGTTCCACACCAAGTTCGCGGTCCAGCTCAACGACACCCACCCGGCCATCGCCGTGGCCGAGCTGATGCGGCTGCTGCTGGATGAGCACCGCCTCGACTGGGACACCGCCTGGGGCGTGACCACCGCCAGCCTCAGCTACACCAATCACACCCTCCTGCCGGAGGCCCTCGAGACCTGGGGGGTGGAGCTGTTCCAGCAGCTGCTGCCGCGCCAGCTCGAGATCATCTACGAGATCAACGCCCGGTTCCTGCGGATGGCGCGCATCCGCTATCCCGGTCAGCCCGAGAAGCTGGCCCGGCTCTCCCTGATCGAGGAGGGTCCCCACCGCAAGGTGCGGATGGCCAACCTCGCCGTGGTGGGCTGTCACCAGACCAATGGGGTGGCCGAGCTGCACAGCGATCTGCTGCGCCGCCACCTGCTGGCCGACTTCGCCGAGATCTGGCCGGAACGTTTCACCAACGTCACCAACGGGGTCACCCCACGCCGCTGGATGGTGGTGTCCAACCCAGGTCTGGCCCAGCTGCTGGATGAAGCGATCGGCAGCCACTGGCGCCGCGACCTCAGCCATCTGCAGGGTCTGGCCCAGCACCGCGACGACCCGGCCTTCCTGGAGCGCTGGATGGGCGTGCGGGAAGCCTCGAAGCAGAGGCTCGTGCGGCACATCCATCAGACCCAGGGCCTGCTCCTGGATCCCGGCTCCATCTTCGATGTGCAGGTGAAGCGGATCCATGAGTACAAGCGCCAGCACCTGGCTGCCCTGCACGTGGTGGAGCGCTACCTGCGGCTCCGAAACGGCGAGGATCTGCCGCCGCGCACCGTGATCTTCGGGGGCAAGGCAGCCCCGGGCTACGCGATGGCCAAGCTGATCATCCGGCTGATCGTGGGGATCTCGGAGATCGTGAACATGGATCCGGCCATGGAAGGGCGCCTGCGGGTGGTGTTCCTGCCCAACTTCAGCGTGAGCCTCGGCCAGAAGATCTACCCGGCCGTGGATCTCTCCGAACAGATCTCCACAGCCGGCAAGGAGGCCTCAGGCACCGGCAACATGAAAATGGCCCTGAACGGTGCCCTCACGATCGGCACCCTGGACGGCGCCAACGTGGAGATCCGTGAGCGGGTGGGCCCGGACAACTTCTTCCTCTTCGGCCACACCGCCGAGCAGATCCGGGAGTTCGACCGGATGGGCTACCACCCGATGCCCTGGATCGAGAAGGACCCGGTGGTGCGGGAGGCCATCGAGCTGATCGGGGCCGGTCACTTCAGCGAGGGCGATCGCGATCTCTTCTATCCGCTGCTGGCCAACCTCACCAGCCACGATCCGTTCAAGGTGATGGCCGACATCGCCGACTACCGCCAGGCCCAGGACCGGGTCGATGCCTGCTGGCAGGATCCCAGCCAGTGGGCACGGATGTCGGTGGCCAACACCATGAACTGCGGCTTCTTCTCGAGTGACCGCTCGATCCGGGAGTACGCCGAGCGGATCTGGAAGGTGTCGCCCGTGCCGGTGGAGGCCACCACCACCCATCTGGTCTGAGCGCATCCACCGCAAGACGCCTGGGGGGCCGCCCACCTTCGTGGTGTAGGGTTGAGGGGATTCAAGAACCAGTCTTCAGCAGGTTTCTCTCCGAAACGGCGGCTCCAACCAGGATTTGACCACTAGGCCAGCAACTTTCTTCAGGGCGTTCAACGAATCCGTTCATAGTTTTCAAGACCAGACTTCATGACCATTTACGTGGGCAACCTCTCGTTCGACGCCGAGGTTGATGACGTTCAGCACCTGTTCTCCGAATACGGTGCCGTTCGCAAATGCACCCTGCCCCTGGACCGCGACACCGGACGCAAGCGCGGTTTCGCCTTCGTCGAGATGGCCAACGAGGCCGACGAGACCAAGGCCATCGACGACCTCCAGAACGTCGAGTGGATGGGCCGCAACATCCGGGTGAACAAAGCTGAGCCCCGCACCGGTGGTGGCGGTGGACGCCAGTTTGCCGGTGCCGGCGGTGGCGGTTACGGCGGCGGCGGTGGCAACCGCTGGTGATCACCGGCTCACGCTGATCCCAGCCTGGCTGCTCAAAGCCTTTTTCATCACAGCCTGGGGGGAGCGGTATGCCGTCTCCTCCCTTTTTTTCATCTCACCTTCATCCCACCGAACAGCCGCCCCTCACCAGGCGGCTTTTTGCTGGCTGGACGGCCCGTGCCAGCAGGGCGCGATCGGAGGGCACACGCAGCTGGCTGGCGCAGCCCAGGCGCTCAAGCAGCCGCACGAAGCGATAGGTGGGATCAGGCAGGCGGACAGGCACGCCGTCACGCACGGTGAATCCCTGGCGCACGGATCCCTGGAAGCCGTGGTGGCAGTTGTGCCACCCCTCTCCGAGGGTGATCAGGGCGACAAAGGCGTTGTTGCGGCTGGCATCCCCCGTATCGAACGGCTGCTCGCCGGCCAGATGGGCCAGGGAATTGACGCTGGCCACCCCATGGAACAGCAGCGTGGTGCTGAGGCAGAAGGCGCCGAGCCATTCCAGGCCGCCGAGCTGCCAGGAGAGGAGCGCCAGGGCTAGCACCGGCAGGGCATGGAGCCGGTCGATGCCGCGCAGTACGGGGTCAGCCTCGATGTCGGCAGGCAGCTGGGCCGGGTGGAAGGCGGGACTGAGCAGCCAACCGATCTGGGCGTGCCAGAAGCGGCCCCAGCCGGGCCTCGGCTGGAGGGGGGAATGGGGGTCGGCAGCCGTGTCCACATACCGGTGATGGGCCAGATGGTGGGCCTTCCACCAGCTCGGCCCCATCTGGCCAGACGAGGCGGCGATGGCCGAACCGAGCCACCAGAGCAGCCGGGGGGCCCGGTAACTGCCGTGGGTGATCAACCGGTGATAGATCGCGGTGGTGGCCAGCATCCTGACCAGGTAGAGCAGCAAGGCCCAGCCGGCCGCCGCCAGACCGAGGCCGGTCCAGAGCAGCAGGACGCAACCGAGGTGCGCCGCAATGATCAGAACAGGCCCGACACCGTGGAGCAGGCGGCGGAGCAAGGGGGGGCGATGGGTGCCCGCGGAAGAATGGTGCAGCGCAGTGTCCGTGCAGAATCCATCCTAGTGAGCGCACCAGGACACCCTGGCGCGGCCCGGCGTTCGGGCCAAGACTCAGACGGCCGGGTCCAGGGGCAGCGCCGCGACCACCAGGGCTTCGCGCTGGGGATGGTGACGCCGGAAGGCCCGATCCTCGGCGGCCCTGCGACAGGTGAGCAGGAACAGGGGCATGGTGATGCCGAAGGTCTCCTCGAACTGGCTCACCGTCTCGGCACTGCGCTGCAGTCCACAGGCCCGGATGGCCCGGGGCAGGGACAGCCCCGGTTCCGAGGTGATGACGGCGAACAGGCGGTTGAGCCGATGGTGCTGCAACGCCTCGTAGGGCGTCATGCCTCGCGACTGGTCGAAGCAGAAATCCAGGCACTCCAGCGTGATGCCCAGCACATCGGCCACCGCCGGCATGGTGATCGGCTGCCGGAAATGCTCGGCGAAATAGCGCAGCGCCTGACCCACCACCAGACGACTCCGGGCCGGGTGGGCGGATGGGCAGTCGGCGGGGACCAGGCGCATGGTTCACTCCCGAACCTGAACGGATGCATCTGTGATAGGCAGCTGAAGCGGCGGCTACCAGCGCCGACCCGTGGAGTGGCACAGATCGCAGCGAGCTGGAACGACCCGCAACACAGGCCTGTCACAGGAGGCAACGCATGCGGGGGCGAGGGAGGCCGACCGGCTCAGGGCTCGCGATCGGGGGTGTCGCTGGGCCGCAGCACCACCACGACAGCCCCCACCACGATCAGCACGATGAGCACGAGCCCTGCCCCGATCGGGAGCGCCACATCCGGATCCATGCTTCGCTCGGCGGGGTGGACAACCACCCCATCCTGCACGAGGCGTCCAGGAACGCGTTCAGCGCACGAAGAGCATCTCCTGGTAGGTGGGCAGCGGCCAGGCGTCGTCGTCGATCAGCAGCTCCAGGCTGTCGGCGGCCTCGCGGATGCTCGTCATGGCCGGCAGCAGGGCATCCACGCAGTGGCGCAAGTGGGCCTGCATGCCATCGGGGTGTCCCTCCATGGCCTGCTCGAGCTGGCGGCAGCCCGCCAGCAGCTTGCCGTTGAGCCCATCAATCTGGTGCAGCATGGTGTCGTCGGGGGAAAGACCCACCTTCTGCTGACTCTTGAGCGACTCAGCCAGCTTGCCGAGGGCGTTGCCCACGGCCGGCAGGATCTGGGTGCGGGCCATGCGCAGCACCAGGCGGGCCTCCACCTCGATGGCCTGCACGTACTGCTCCGCGTACACCTCGAAACGGCTCTCCAGCTCCAGCGGTGTCAGCACGCCCTGGCGCTCGAAGAGATCGCGGATCTCGGGACGCTGCAGCACCGGCAGGGCGTCCGCCGAGGTGGGCAGGTTCTCCAGGCCCCGCTCCTCCACCGCCATCCTGTGCCACTCGGAGGAGTAGCCATCACCGCCGAACACCACGGCGCCGTGGTTGTCCATGGCCTGCTTCATCACCGCCAGGGCCGCCTCATCGAGCGACTGGCCTGAGGCCATCGTGGCCTCCAGCTGGTCGGCCACCCACTGCAGCGAATCGGCCAGGATGGTGTTGAGCACCACGAGGGGGCCCGCCACCGATT
Organism: Cyanobium sp. NIES-981; assembly: GCF_900088535.1. Taxonomy (NCBI): domain Bacteria; kingdom Bacillati; phylum Cyanobacteriota; class Cyanophyceae; order Synechococcales; family Prochlorococcaceae; genus Cyanobium; species Cyanobium sp. NIES-981. The sequence goes on from NZ_LT578417.1 coordinate 1,026,314, forward strand.
GGCCGGAGCCCACGGCCCGGAACTCGAAGCGGTTGCCGGTGAAGGCGAATGGCGAGGTGCGGTTGCGGTCGCCGGGATCCTTGTTGAGATCGGGCAGCGTGTCGATCCCCAGCGACATCAGGGCCGCGGCGGCGGAACCCTGCAGGTTGCCGGCGCGGATCTGGTTGAACACGTCCTCCAGCTGGCTGCCGAGGTACACCGAAATGATCGCGGGCGGCGCCTCGTTGGCCCCGAGGCGATGGTCGTTGCTGGCGGTGGCGATGGCGGCGCGCATCAGCGGGCCGTAGAGGTGCACGCCGCGGATTACCGCGGAGCAGAACAGCAGGAACTGCATGTTCTCGTGGGGGGTGGAGCCGGGATCGAGCAGATTGCCCTGGGTGGGATTGCCGATCGACCAGTTCACGTGCTTGCCGCTGCCGTTCACTCCGGCGAAGGGCTTCTCGTGCAGCAGGCAGCTGAACCCGTGCTTCTTGGCCGTGGCCTTGAGCACGGTCATGGTGAGCTGCTGGTGGTCGGTGGCCACGTTCGCGGCCTCGAAGAAGGGCGCGATCTCGAACTGCCCGGGAGCCACCTCGTTGTGGCGGGTCTTGGCGGGGATCCCGAGGCGGTAGAGCTGGCGCTCCACGTCCTGCATGAACACCTGCACCCGCTCCGGGATGGCCCCGAAGTAGTGGTCGTCAAACTGCTGCCCTTTCGCGGGGGGCGCTCCCACCAGGGTGCGACCGGCCAGCTGCAGATCGGGCCGCAGGGCCGCGAAGGCGGCATCCACCAGGAAATACTCCTGCTCGGCACCGCAGCTGGAGTTCACCGGCGCGATGTCGGTTTCTCCCAGCAGGCGCAGCAGCCGCTGGGCCTGCCTGTTCATCGCTGCGTTGGAGCGCAGCAGCGGGGTCTTCTTGTCGAGGGCCTCGCCGGTCCAGGACACGAACACCGTGGGAATGCAGAGGGTGACCCCGTTGGGGGTCTCCATCAGGTAGGCGGGACTGGTCACGTCCCAGGCGGTGTAACCGCGGGCCTCGAAGGTGGAGCGGATGCCACCGTTCGGGAAGGAGGAACCATCCGGTTCGCCCTGCACCAGCAGCTTGCCGGTGAACTCGGTGATCGCCACCCCATCGCCCTGGGGGGAGATGAAACCGTCGTGCTTCTCGGCGGTGAGGTTGGTGAGGGGATAGAAGACGTGGGCGTAGTAGAGGGCGCCGCGGCCGGTGGCCCAGTCCTTCATCGCCTGGGCAACGACATCCGCCACCGAGTTGTCGAGCTTGCTGCCCTCCTTGATGCAGCGCTGGATCGACTTGAAGACGGTCTTGGGCAGGGCCGACTTCATCTTCTCGAGGGTGAAGACATCGGCAGCCCACAGCTCCTCCAGGGCGCTGGCGGGCTGGGTCGGCACGGAAGGCCGGTTCAGGATCGTCTGGATGGCCTGGAGCCGCGCGGTCGAAGGCATGGGGCAGTTCAAAGGTTATGGAGATCAGCCAAGCGCCCGACCCACCCCATCCAATGGATCGATTGATACCGCCCGGCGAAGTGAGGCCTCCCGAAGCCCGCCCCCTGGGCCGCCTGCCGAAGCGATCACAGCAGCTGCGACCGATCACCAATGCTTAGCAATGGGATTTTCCGCGGCTCCCTGCCTTTTTCCACAGATCGCAGCCTGCTTTTCCACAGCCGCGGTGGTGTCGAGCCCCCCGGGGGGCGGCAGCGGCCCCAATCTCAGGGGAAAAGGGGCTTTCCCGTTGACGCCCTGGCGGATGCGCCCCCTGACCATGGGCCCGCCCTGACAGGGGACGGCCAGAAGGCTTGCCACAACTGCATTCTTACCGGTGGTCCCAACGGGATGGGGCCCCGGCGGGCCCCTTTGACGGGGGCAGGACGGCATGGCGTCATGGAGGAGAAGCGCCATGAGCCGAGTGAGTCACGTTCCTGATCACCCCCCCGCCACCGTGTCCGTGGAGAACCAGTTCCCGGAGGATCTGTTCGATGCGATGCGGGACTTCGTGCGCACCCACCCCCAGTGGGACCAGTACCGCCTGATGCAGGCGGCCCTGGCCGGCTTCCTGTTCCAGCACGGCTGCCAGGACCGGGCCGTGGCCCGGCACTACCTCAATGGTCTGTTCCGGCGGGAGTCCACCCCCAGGGAACCCGGCACCGCCACCGCCTGAGCCATGGCCTCCCCTCCCCCGCTTCCCGGCCCCGAGGTGCTGCTGCTGGAGCCCCGCCAGCTGCACGACAGCCGCGCCGTGATCGAGGCGGTGCGGGCCGGTAAGACTGTGGTGGTGAATCTGGCGGCGATGGCATCCAGCCATGGCCAGCGCCTGATCGACCTGGCCTGTGGGGGCATCACAGCCATGGACGGCCAGGCGCTGCGCCTGGCCGATGCGGTGTTCCTGTTCGCCCCGGCCCTCACGTCCATCCACACCCCCTGACCCCCGGCTCAGCAACCATGGCGTCGCGTTTCTCCTGGCTGGATGCCCTCGGCAGGGTTCTGCTCTGCTTGGTGTTCGTGCAGGCGGCCCTGGGCAAGCTGAGCGGCTTCGCGGCCGTGGCCGGGAAGCTGAGGATGGTCGGACTGCCTGTGCCGGAGCTGCTGCTGGCCGGAGCCGTGGTGGCGATGGGCGTGGGCTCGGCCCTGGTGATCAGCGGCTGGCGCCGGGGCCTGGGCGCGGCCCTGCTGCTGGTGTTCCTGATTCCGGCCACGCTCGTGTTCCACACGGCCCTGGACGATCCCCAGGAACGCATCCAGCTGTTCAAGAACCTGGCCATCATGGGCGGATTGCTGCTCGTGCTGGATCGAAGCGGCCCCCGGGCCGAATCCGATCTCCGGCCCCGCGGGTAGTCATCCAACATCCAGAATTGCCTCCATGGCCATCGAGCCGATCCTGCCGGCGGCAGGCCCCCGGCCCCGGGAGGCATCCCGGGACCAGGGGGATCCCGCCGTCGACCACGGCGATCTGGCCGCTCTCTATGACGCCTACGGGCCGGCGGTCTACCGCCTCGCCCTGCGGCTGTGCCGCAGCAGCCATGCGGCCGAGGATCTGGTGCAGGATGTGTTCCTGCGCTACTGGCAGCAGGGCCGCTACGACCCGAAACGGGGGCCGGTGCTGGCCTACCTGCTGCTGCTCACCCGATCGATGGCCCTGAACCGCCTGGCCCAGCGGCGCAACCGCTGGCAGATCCTGCAGCAGTGGTCCACCCAGCTGCTGGCCCCCAGCGAGCCCAGCGCCCAGCACTGGGCGGAACTCAACGACCTGGGGGAGCGGATGCGCCAGGCCCTGGAGGGGATCGCGCCCAACCAGCGGCAGGTGCTCGAGCTGGCTTACTACCAGGGGCTGAGCCAGTCGGCCATCGCCGAGCGGCTGGCCATCCCCCTCGGCACCGTGAAGACCCGTTCCCGCCAGGGGCTGCTGGCCCTGCGCCGGCACCTGGTGGATTTCCATGGCGACGCCGCCACCGCCCCCTCCTTGCCCCGTTCCCACCCGTGATGCCGCATTCCGATCTGCCGCCGCCGCCGGATCGTGACGCGATCGACGAGCTGCTGGCTGGCCACGCCCTGGGGGACCTCGATGTGGCCGAACAGGCCCGGTTGCGGCAGCACCTGGCCGCCGACCCCAGCCTGCGCAGCCGCCTCGAGGAACTCAACACCACCCTGCAGCTGCTGCCCCTGGCCCTGCCGGAGCAGCCGCTGCCCCCGGGCCGCCTGCGTCAGCGGCTGCTCCACGGCCAGCGCCCGGCCAGCGGCGAATCCGGCGCCAGCCGCCCCGCCTGGGGGAGGCTGGTGATGGCGGCCCTGGCCGGCGGCCTGCTCGTCACCGGTCTGCAGGTGCACCAGTTGCGCCAGCAGCTGGCCGTTCGTCCGGAGCCGACCCAGGGAGCGGCGGTGCCCGCGCCGGCGCCGACCCTGCAGGTGGACCGCACCCTGCCGATGCGGGGGGAGGGAGCCGGCAGCACGGCCAGTGGCCAGGTGGTGGTGCAGACCGGCCGGCCCTACAACCTGCTGCGGATCCAGGGCCTGCCGTCGCCGCCCCCCGACCATGTCTACCGGCTCTGGGCGGATGTGGATGGGCGCCAGGTGGGCTGCGTGCAGTTCCTTCCCGACGACATGGGGGTGGTGTCGATGCCGATCCCGACCGAGCCCTCCAGCCACGCGCGACGGCTCAGCATCCGGCTGGAACCGCTGCGCCCCGGCGGCGACCGGCCCCAGGGTCCCCGCGTGCTCACCAGCGTCTGAAGCTCCCCGAAGCCAGCTCCCCGTGAACGAAGCCCCCAGCGTGACCGCCACTCCCCCCGCCGCCAGCCCGGCCGAAACCAGCCGCTTCCCGCCGCTGCGGCGCCGGGCCCTCACCTGCCTGCAGGTGAACCTGGGCTACCGCTGCAACCAGAGCTGCAGCCACTGCCATGTCAATGCCGGCCCCAGCCGCACCGAGAGCATGGAGGCCGCCACGGCGGCCCTGATTCCCGGCGTGCTGCAGGCCCGGGGCATCACGACGCTGGACCTCACCGGAGGGGCGCCGGAGCTGCACCCCCTCTTCCGCTCCCTGGTGGAGGAGGCGCGGCGGCTGGGGGTCACGGTGATCGACCGCTGCAACCTCACGATCCTGAGCGAGCCGGGGCAGGAGGACCTGGCCGACTTCCTGGCCGGCCAGGGCGTGGTGGTGGTGGCCTCGCTGCCCTGCTACTCCGCCGGCAACGTTGACCGCCAGCGGGGCGATGGGGTGTTTGCGCGCAGCATCGCCGGCCTGCAGCAGCTCAATGCCCTGGGCTACGGCATCCCTGGCTCCGGCCTGGAGCTCAACCTGGTGTACAACCCCCAGGGAGCCGCCCTGCCACCGCCGCAGGACAGGCTGGAAGCCGACTACAAGCGGGTGCTGGCGGCCGACTTCGGCATCCGCTTCAACCGCCTGTTCGCCCTGGCCAACATGCCGATCCAGCGCTTCGCTTCAGGGCTGGAGCTCGCCGGTCAGCTCGAGAGCTACCGGGAGCTGCTGCGCCACCACCACCAGGACAGCAACCTCGAGGCCGTGATGTGCCGCAGCCTGATCAGCGTGGACTGGCAGGGCCACCTCTACGACTGCGACTTCAACCAGATGCTGGCGATCCCAGCTGGCGGACGCCAGCAGCCCCGGCCCCATCTGAGGGACCTGCTGCGCCAGGATCCCGAGGGCGACCCCATCGCCGTAGGCGATCACTGCTACGGCTGCACGGCCGGCAGCGGCTCCAGCTGCAGCGGTGCCCTCGGCTGAGCCGACGCCCTGCCCCCCTCCCCATGCTGTCCAGCTCCGAGCCGATGGTGTCCAGCCCCGACCAGACCAGCCGCGACCAGGCCGTCACCAGCCAGGTGCGGGCCTACTACGGCGAGGTGCTCAGCAGCAGCGCAGACCTGCGCACCAGTGCCTGCTGCGATGCCACGGCCGTGCCGGGGGAGCTCAAACCCCTGCTGGCCCGGATCCACCCGGAGGTGCTGACGCGCTACTACGGCTGCGGCCTGGTGGTGCCGCCACTGCTGGAGGGCCTGCGCGTGCTGGATCTGGGCTGCGGCACCGGGCGCGATGTCTATCTGCTGGCCCAGCTGGTGGGCCGCGGCGGCGAGGTGGTGGGGGTGGACATGACGGCCGAGCAACTGGCGGTGGCCCGCGCGCACCAGGCCTTCCATGCCGAGCAGTTCGGCTTCGCCAATGTGCGCTTCCTGGAGGGGCGGATCGAGGCACTGGGCGAGCTCGATCTCGAGCCCGCCAGTTTCGATGTGGTGATCTCCAACTGCGTGGTGAACCTCTCCACCGACAAGCAGGCCGTGCTGGAGGGTGTCCATTGGCTGTTGCGACCGGGCGGGGAGTTCTATTTCGCCGACGTCTACGCCGATCGCCGCGTGCCCGAGCACCTGCGCCACGATCCGGTGCTCTACGGCGAATGCCTCGGCGGGGCGCTCTACTGGAACGACTTCCTCCGGGTTGCCCGCCGGGCGGGCTTCCCCGATCCGCGGCTGGTGGAGGACCGCCCTCTGGAGATCACCGACCCCGAGCTGGCCGGCCGCATCGGTGAGCTGGGCTTCCACTCCGCCACCTACCGCCTGTTCCGCATCGCGGACCTGGAGGATGCCTGCGAGGACCATGGTCAGGCCGTGATCTACCGGGGGTCGATCCCTGGCCATCCCCACCGGTTCCCCTTCGACAAGCACCACCGCCTTGAGGCGGGTCGGGTCTTCCCGGTGTGTGGGAACACCTTTCGCATGCTGGCCGAAAGCCGCCTGGCCAGCCACTTCGACTTCATCGGTGACTTCAGCCGCCACTACGGCCTGTTCCCGGGCTGCGGTGGTGCGCTGCCCTTCTCGCCAAGGCGCGCGGGCGAAGAGCCTGGGACCGGCGGCCTCGAGGCCGGCAGCTGCTGCTGAGCGGAGCCGCGGTGACGGGGCCAGGCGGCCGGGGTGGCCGATCCCGATCGGTTCAGACCGGCCCGGAAGAGACCGGTGGCAGCGCATCGAGCTTGGCGGCAAGCACCACATCGGCCCGGGTCACTCCTCCCGCCTTGTGGGTGAACAGGTCCATCCCCACGTAGCCCCAGCCAACCTGGAAATCCGCATGGTGCCCCTGCTCCTCGCAGATGGCGCCAGCGCTGTTGAGCCAGCTCAGGGCCGAGGCGAAATCCGGGAACTCCAGCCGCCTGCTGAGATGGTGGCCGTCGACAACGTTCCAGCCCGGAAGTTCGGGGAGCAGCTCCTCGAGCTCCCCGGCCTCCAGGGTGGGTCCGCCGTCACGACAGGGAATGCAGGTTTCGTCCGCCAGGGCCATGGTTGTCACCTCCTCCACCTCCAGGTGGACACTTGGCCATCACGCCAGCCGCGAAGCTCACGACGCAGACGCGCCGACGTCCCACTGACCGACTCCACACTGACGTAGGCGCAGCTGGGTGATCGAAAACGTTTCACACCTCAACACTTCAGCAGCGTGAGGCTACGTGTTGTGAGCCTCCCCAGCCATCTTGGCCACCATCCCTACACTGAGAAGAGGGAAAGAGTCCCGCAGAAAGAGTCCCGCAGAACACTCACAAAAGAAGCAGCCAGGCCTGTTCTTCCAGGCACCGGAGCAGGCTCACACGAGCCTCCCGTGAGGCATTCCGCGAGGCATTCGGCCATGTCTGTCCTTACCGGCTACAACCTTCGCTCCACCTTGACCTATGGCGACATCTACGGCCAGATCCTGATCTGGCTGCTCGTTGTCTTTCTCAGCCTGGCATCCGGCCTTGCCCTGATGGGGGCCGCCCATGTCACGGCAGGGATGGTCGTTGTGGGCTCGATCTTCGTGTTTTCCTTGCCTTTCATTCTGTTTGCCTTCACAACCACCTTGCTGAACCACATTGCCCTTGATGCAGTCAGCCAGGAGGAGTTCGCTGCCCATGCGCGTGGCCTCCGGGCAGAACGCACTCCAGAGGCGGCGCCCGCTCGCGGCAGCGACGCCCTCGTGCCGGGTCTGCTCTAGCCGGGCGCCTGCACGGTCCCCTGGGGAGCATCGACCGGTTCTGGAGTGTCCGCAGCAGCTGCGTCGGATGCCAGCAGCTTCTGGAGAGCTTGGCGGAACCCCGGCTCCGGCAGACCGCCGATGACCTCGCCAAGGATGGAGAACTCACCCAGGGGATCAGCGACCAGCAAATAGGTGGGCAGCGCCAGGGAGCGCTTGTAGGGAAACCGCGTCAGCAGAATCTTCCTGTACCGCCCATAGACCACCGGATCCTTGAGGTCGACATCGACGTAGCTGAGGCCAAGCTCTGCCGCGACCCGAGCATCGAATTCACCCATGGACCGGCAGACAGAGCAGTCATGCGTGCTGTATTTGAGAAGATCCAGTTGTTTCATCGCGCTCGACCAGACACTGGAAGGAGAACCACTCGACCGTCAAGGCGCCACCTTCTGGGAGTCGCCATCTGGGCGTCGCCATCCGGGCGCCAGTTTCGGGGAGTCGCGGAAGGCCAGGGCAACCAGATGCCCAAACCTTGCGACCCAGCAGCTGGCGAACACCAACTGGAGCCCCTCAGCCGCAGCGCCCTTGGGCAAGAACGACCAGGCGACTGCCCCATTCCCTTTGATTCAACCGTAGCGAGACTTCCCAGCGATCCTGGCCAACGCAAAGGTTGTTGATCCCGCTCTACCGGCCGCGGCGCAGCCGGGCGCTGGGCATCAATCCCAATCTCCCGCCTGAACCTGCCCGCCGGGATCGACGGGAGAGGGACACCCTGAGGGGGAGATGTCGGCAGGGAACGTCATCAGGACAGCGTCATCGGGACCGTTGTCGTCGGGACCGTCGTCGTCGGGACCGTCGTCGTCGGGACCGTTGTCGTCGGGACCGTTGTCGTCGGGGCGTCGCCGTCAGATTGTTCGCATCCGATTTCGCCACGCCTTCTCTCCAGGCCCTATCTCCGCGCCCTCTCTCTGCGGCGGCTCTCCGCGCCTTCCCGGCACTCCAGCGTTGCCCCTGGGGCCCTGGGGATGACGTTCTCGGCCTCCTGCCAGATCCACTGGAGAAAGGAACCATGGGTCGCCTGAGATTCGAACTCAGGACCAATCGGTTAAAAGCCGAGTGCTCTACCGCTGAGCTAGCGACCCGCGCCCTTGGGCACCCAAGGAAGGTATCACCCCGCCCTGACCTCCTCCAAGCAGGCGCGGGAGCCCTGGAGAATGGGCTCTGCTTGGCCCTCCAGCGATGGCGTGCTCCCCCTCCTGGCCCGACCCGCAGATCCATCCCGATGCCTGGGTGGCGGCCAGCGCGGTGGTGATCGGCGATGTGCAGCTGGCCGCAGGGGCCAGCCTCTGGCCCACGGCCGTGGCCCGGGGCGACGTCTGCCCGATCCGGATCGGCAAGGGCAGCAACGTGCAGGACGGTGCCGTGCTGCATGGCGACCCCGGCCAGCCCGTGACCATCGGTGCCGACGTGACGATCGGCCACCGGGCTGTGATCCATGGCGCCACCCTGGAGGACGGCTGCCTGATCGGCATCGGCGCCGTGGTGCTCAACGGCGTGACCGTGGGGGAAGGGGCCCTGGTGGGTGCTGGATCGGTGGTGACCCGGGATGTGCCGCCAGGCGTGCTGGTGATGGGCGCACCGGCACGGCCCAGGCGGGAGCTCAGCCCCGAGGCCATCGCGGCCCAGCGTGAGCATGCCCTGGGCTACCGCCAGCTGGCGATGGCCCACGCCGGCCGGGCCAGCACTTAACAAAACCATTCAGACCAGCCCCCCATGCCGCTGCCATCCGGCGGGGTCCTTAAGATCACCCCACTTCCTCTTGCCCTCCCATGGACGCACGGCTGGTGCTGGTTGCCGCTCCGATCCTGCTCGCCGCCGGCTGGGCCGTGTTCCACATCGGCCGCGCCGCCGTGGGCCAGCTGCAGCTGATGATCAAGCGCGCCCGCGCCTGAGCCCTTTCCTTTGACGGAAGTCCGCGCGCCGTCCACACCTTCAGGCTCCCGCCTCGCCGCCACCCGCTCCTCAGCGGGCCATCCCACCGAAGACGGGTCCGTGCACAGCCCCGCCGGCCAGCCCCTTCTGGTGGTCGGTGCCGGCCTGGCCGGCACTGAAGCGGCCTGGCAGATCGCCCAGGCCGGTCTGCCGGTGCGTCTGGTGGAGATGCGCCCCGTGCGGCGCTCCCCGGCCCACCACAGCGGCGAATTCGCCGAGCTGGTGTGCAGCAACAGCTTCGGGGCCCTCAGCAGCGACCGGGCCGCGGGCCTGCTGCAGGAGGAGCTGCGGCGGCTGGGCTCCCTGGTGATCACCACCGCCGACCAGCACGCCGTGCCCGCCGGCGGCGCCCTGGCGGTGGACCGGGGCCGCTACAGCGCCGCCCTCACCGCCGCCCTGGAGCAGCACCCGCTGGTGACGGTGGAACGGCGCGAGGAAACCGAGCTTCCCGGCCCAAGCCAGATCGCGGTGCTGGCCACCGGGCCCCTCACCAGCGAGCCGCTGGCGGAGCAGCTGAGGGCCTTCACCGGCCGGGCCGACTGCCACTTCTTCGATGCCGCCAGCCCGATCGTGGAGGGCGAGAGCATCGACCTCTCCGTGGCCTTCCGGGCGTCGCGCTACGACAAGGGCGACGCCGACTACATCAACTGCCCGATGGATCGGGAGCAGTACCTCGCCTTCCGTGAGGCGCTGCTGGCGGCCGAACAGGCCGAGCTCAAGGATTTCGAGACGGAGAGCGCCAGCTTCTTCGAGGGCTGCCTGCCGATCGAGGAACTGGCCCGCCGCGGCGAGGACACGATGCGCTACGGCCCCCTCAAGCCGATCGGTCTCTGGGATTCCCGCTGGGGCGATGTGAACGACCGTGAGGTGCGCCGCGCCAACCGTGCCTACGCCGTGGTGCAGCTGCGCCAGGAGGACAGGGACGGCCGCCTCTGGAACCTGGTGGGCTTCCAGACCAACCTCAGGTGGGGCGAGCAGAAGCGGGTGCTGCGGCTGATCCCGGGCCTGGAGAACGCCGAGTTCGTGCGCTTCGGCGTGATGCACCGCAACACCTTCCTGGAGGCGCCGCAGCTGCTCGATCCCACCCTGCAGTTCCGCCAGCGGCCCACGCTGCTGGCCGCCGGGCAGATCACCGGCACCGAGGGCTATGCGGCAGCGGTGGCCGGCGGCTGGCTGGCCGGCACCAACGCCGCCCGCCTGGCCCGCGGGCTGGAGCCCCTGGCTCTGCCGCCCACCACCATGATCGGCGCCCTCACCCACTTCATCGCCGAGGCCCCGAGCGGCAAGTTCCAGCCGATGCCGCCCAACTTCGGCCTGCTGCCGGAGCTGCCCGAGCGGATCAAGGGCAAACGCGAGCGCTACGGCGCCTACCGCGACCGGGCCCTGACGGCCCTCACGGCCTGGCGGGAGGAGCTGCTGCTCCCCAATGCGCTGACGGCCTGACCGGGTTGCCGGCCCTGCCGCCAGGACGCCCTGGGCTGAAGCGCCTGGAGCGCCGCTGGCTCACCCACGGCGGCGCTGCCCAAGCCCCCTAGCGTCTGTGCACCTCCAGCCCACCCCGGTGCCCCTCACACCCCCACCGACCACGGCGGCCCGCCCCGCCGTCGCCCCGCTCTCCTCCACCGCCGCGACCCCGACGGACTGGGACGTGGTTGTGATCGGTGCCGGCATCGGGGGTCTGGTGACCGCCAGCCAGCTGGCCGCCAAGGGGGCGAAGGTGCTGGTGCTGGAGCGCTACCTGATCCCGGGGGGCAGCGGCGGCAGCTTCCGGCGGCAGGGCTACACCTTCGATGTGGGCGCCTCGATGATCTTCGGCTTCGGCGAGGAGGGCCACACCAACCTGCTCACCCGCGCCCTGGCCGACGTGGGGGAGCACTGCGACACGATTCCGGATCCGGCCCAGCTGGCCTACCACCTGCCCGGCGGGCTGGAGGTGGCGGTGGACCGCGACTACGAGCGGTTCATCGCCGATCTCACCGCCCTCTTTCCCCATGAGGCCCGCGGCATCCGGGCGTTCTACGACACCTGCTGGCAGGTGTTCCGCTGCCTCGATGCGATGCCGCTGCTGTCGCTGGAGGATCCGGCCTACCTGGCCAAGGTGTTCTTCCGGGCGCCGCTGGCCTGCCTGGGCCTGGCCCGCTGGCTGCCGGTGAATGTGGGGGCCGTGGCCCGCCAGCACATCCGCGATGCGCAGCTGCTGAAGTTCATCGACATGGAGTGCTTCTGCTGGAGCGTGATGCCGGCCGATCGCACCCCGATGATCAACGCCGGCATGGTGTTCTCCGACCGCCATGCCGGCGGCATCAACTACCCGCGCGGGGGCGTGGGCACCATCGCCGAGAAACTGGTGGCGGGCCTGGAACGCCACGGGGGCAGCATCCGCTACCGGGCCCGGGTGAGCCGCGTGATCCTGGAGAACGGCCGGGCCGTGGGCGTGGAGCTGGCCAGCGGGGAGCAGATCCGGGCCAGGCGGGTGGTGAGCAACGCCACCCGCTGGGACACCTTCAGCGGCGAGGGCTCGCCGCGCTCCTCCCTGGTGGACGCCGCCCACACCCCCGCCGCCGAGGCCACCTGGCGACGCCGCTACCGGCCCTCCTCCTCGTTTCTCTCCCTGCACCTGGGCATCGACGCCGCCGTGGTGCCCGACGGCTTCCACTGCCACCACCTGCTGCTGGAGCGCTGGGAGGCGATGGAGGCGGAGCAGGGGGTGGTGTTCGTGTCGATGCCCACCCTGCTCGATCCCTCCCTGGCGCCCGAGGGCTGCCACATCCTGCACACCTTCACGCCCAGCGCCATCGAGGCCTGGAAGGATCTCGGCCCCAGTGCCTATGCCGCCAAGAAGGAGGCCGACGCGGCCCGGCTGATCCAGCGGCTGGAGGCCCTGCTGCCGGGACTGCAGGGGGCGATCCGCCACCGGGAGGTGGGCACCCCCCGCACCCATCGCCGCTTCCTCGGCCGCAGCGGGGGCAGCTACGGGCCGATCCCCGCGCTCAACCTGCCCGGACTGCTGCCGATGCCCTTCAACCGCACCGGCCTGCCGGGGCTGTACTGCGTGGGCGATTCCTGTTTCCCCGGCCAGGGCCTCAATGCCGTGGCGTTCAGCGGCTTCGCCTGCGCCCACCGCATCGGTGCCGATCTGGGGCTCAATGCCTGGGCGCTGCCCGCCTGAGAGCGCCGAAGCCCGTAGCGTTCACACCCACCCCGGCCGGCTTCATAACCTGAAACAACTCTGCAGCAACCGGATGGCCAGTGGTTCAGCGCACACGCCCCAGCCGAGCCGCCAGCCCAGCTCCCGGGAGCTGGCGCTGTACCTCGAGCAGCGGGGCGGGATCGGCAAGCCCTGGCTGCTGCAACTGCTGCGGATCACCAAGCTGAGGGAATCCAAGGACGACCTGCCGCCCGAGGAGTACCTCGAGCGACTCCAGGAGGCCCACGCCGACCTGATGCGGCTCGGCGAGTTCTGGAAGGGCCGCGAGCAGGAGGTGTTCGGCGGCAGCTACCAGCCCTCCACCGTGGTGGAACCGCTGCCCGGCACCCCCGAGGACCGCTGAGCAGCTCCCATGACACACTCGCCTGCCCCTGTCCCCCTGGCCGTTGGGGCCCCGGCTGACCAGGAGATCCGGCGCTACCCGATGGCCCCGCTGATCCGCGGCACCCTGCTGGCGCTCTATCTGGCCCTGGTGACTCCCCTGCCGGCCCTCGCGCCGGACGGCGCCAGCCGCCTGCTGCTGGCCGTGGCCCTGGTGGTGGGCCTGGTGTTCATGCTGGCCCTCACCAGTGAGCAGGTGCAAGTCGATCGCGAGGGGCTGCGGGTGTGTCACCCCGCCTGGTGCCGCTGGCTGCTGCGACGGGGCTGGAGCCTGCCATGGACCCGCATCAGCGGCCTCACCCCGGTGGCCACGAGCCAGGGGGGGCGGGTGTACTACGTGCGGGGGGAGGATGGATGCTCCTGGTTGCTGCCGCAGCGGGTGGCCCGCTTCGAGGATTTTCTGGGCCGCTTCGCCGCGGCCACCGGTCTGCCGGTGGAGGGAATCAGCAGGATCAGTCCGCCCTGGACCTATCAGCTGCTCGCAGGACTCACTGGCCTCATGCTCCTGCTGGAACTGGCGTGGACGGTGGGGGCGCTCAGGCCACTGAATTGATCGAGGTGCCGGGGCTGCCCAGGGGCAGCAGCTCGGCGCTGTCCGCAACCGCCTCGGGCAGGGTGTCCAGGCTGAAGCGGTAACCCTGCTGCCGCACCGTGTCGATGCCGCCCCCTTCGCCGAGGCCGGCCTGCTCCAGCTTGCGTCGCAGAGTGAGCACCTGGGTGTCCACGGAGCGGGGTCCGCCGCTGAAGGGAGGCCAGGCCATGCGCAGCAGTTCCTGGCGGCTGCGTACCACTCCAGGGGGCATCAGCAGGGCGCACAGGAGCGCGAACTCCCGTGGACTCAGCTCCACCGGCTGGTCCCGGAGGGTCACCTGCCGCAGCAGCAGGTGCACCTCCAGCGGGCCGACGCAGACCCGTTCCTGCAGACCGGTGGTGCTGCGCCGCAGCAGGGTGCGGCAGCGGGCGGCGAGCTCCTCGAGGCCGAAGGGTTTACGCAGCACGTCGTCCGCACCGGCATCCAGCAGGGTCACCACGGGTTCGGAACCGGCGCGGGCCGTGAGCACCATCACGGGGCAACGCAACTGGCTGGCCAGGCGCAGGGCACTGCTCTCATCCAGCAGCTCGGCGCTGATCAGCAGGTCGGGCGACTGGTCGCGGCAGACTTCCAGGGCCTCGGAAGCACTGGCCACGGCGGCGGCGAGATGACCGTCCTGGCGCAGACGCTGGGCCAGCACCGTGCGGAGGGTGGCGTGGGGATCCACCACCAACACTCGCTTGGCCAGGTCGGCGGCAGGCTGCGGCGATGGGGATGGTTGGGCTGGCACCGTGGCGTGGGGTGGCGTGGGTCGTGTCCCCGGATAGGTCCAAGGTAACGGCCCCGATGGGCAGCGACCGGTATCGACCGATGCGATCAGGTTCGCTACGGACAGTTTGACCGGCGGCCCGAGGGACCCGCCAGCAGGGAGCACCACCAGCCTGGGCTCACCCGGAAGCCTGGGGTTCGGTGTTCCGAGTTTGGTGTTCCGGGTCCGGTTTACGGGGTTCGGTTTACGGGGTTCGGTCGCCAGCGACGCGCTCTCCGGCCATCATGGCCAGAATGGAACCGAGGTACACCCTCCATCATGACCGCGCTCCAGCATCCCGACGCCATCCGGCATTTCCAGTCGCTCTGTGATGCCTGCCAGGAGCTGGCCCACCGGTATCACAGCCCGGCGGACATGCGCCTCTATGCCGATGGGTACCTGCATGCCCTGCGCCGCACGGCCGTGCTCGATCCCATCGCCCAGCGGCGACTCGAGGAGCTGGTGGAACGCTGGATCATGGATCCCTCCAGCTTCGTCGGGGCGAACGGCGACCCGCGCACCCTCTACGAGCGTGAAACGGGCCGGCACTGAGATCGCGGACGCACAGCCCGCCGCGGCGGACGCTCAGCTGGCGAGGGCAACCTCAAGCTGTTCCCGAAGTTCGCCGGAGTTATACATCTCGATCAGGATGTCGGAGCCGCCGATGAATTCCCCCTTCAGGTAGACCTGGGGAATCGTGGGCCACTCGGAGTATTCCTTGATGCCCTGGCGGATCTCCGGATCACTCAGCACATCAAAGGTGTCGAAGGGAACGCCCAGGGCGTTGAGAATCTGCACCACGTTGTTGGAGAAGCCGCACTGGGGCATGAGCTTGGTGCCCTTCATGAACACCATGATGGGGCTGGCTGCCACAAGGGAGTCGATGCGCTGCTTGACGGATGCGTCCATGGGATCAGCTGGGGGTTGAGGTTTGCAGGGCCAGGGCATGGATCGCCTCGCTGGCCAGTTCCTGGCGCAGGGCGCCGTACACGAGCTGGTGCTGCCGGATGCGGGTGAGACCGGCAAAGGCACTGGACACAACTTTCACCTGCAGATGATCACCACCACCGGTGAGATCCTCCACATCGATCAGAGCATCCGGCATGGCGCGCTGGATGGCGGCCTTGACCTGGTCAGATTGCACCATCGGGCTGTGAACGGGTCGGGCGGAATCTAGGGGCTGGAGGGGATCATGGGGTGCCAGCGGCCTGGCCGGCGGTGTAGGGGGTGGTGACGAAGCCGATTTCCAGGAGCATCTGGTACGCCTTGCGGCCCTCCTCGGTGGCCGGGGTCATCACCTTGACCACCTCCACCAGCAGGGGAACCGCGACTTCGGGCTCGTTCTGGCGGCGGAACAGGGCGGCCAGGCGCAGGTTGGTCTGGGCGAGGAGTTCGAGGGCCTGGCGACCCTTCTGATCCATTTCCCGCGGGATGCGGGCATCAAGACCCCGGAAGGAACCGCTCAGGTCGCGGTAGAAGCCCAGGAGGCGGCGGCAGTAGTCGCGGGCCAGGTCGAACTGGCGGCGGGCCTCGGCCAGGTTGCCGCTGGCGGCTGCGGCATCGCCCTGAGCCAGCAGGCGGCGGGCGGCATCGAGGCTGATGGGGCTCTGGGTGGCGGCCAGGGTGCGCTCCGGCTGCTGCTGCGCCAGGGCCGGAAGACAGACACCGGGGGCAAGCACAGCCAGAAGGGCCAGGGCGGTTCCGCCCAGTTGGCGGGAAGGCCTACGCACAGCAGATGACACCATGGGGGGAGACTCTAAAGGGGCTGCTCCGCGCGCTTTCGAGGGAGCTTCTCGATCGGACCAACACGACGGGGGGCTTACCCGGAGGGCGGCGGGATGCCGATGGCCGCGCTGGCCCGGGCCTCCAGCACCGTGAGGGCATCGGCCAGCTCCCGCGTGAAGGCCAGGGCCGCGTCCCTCCCCTCGCCCTGGATCCACATCGGGGGGCCGACATGAACGGCGGCCCTGGCGCAGGGCAGCGGCGAGGGGTGGCTGTAGGCCAGGCCGACCGGGACCACGGGCACCGACACCCCCCGTCCGGCGGCGAGCAGGGCCAGGCGGGCCAGGCCCTGGTGCAGGCGGATCGGCCCCGGCTCGCGGCGGATGCGCCCTTCCGGGAACACCACCAGCTGCTCGCCGGCGGCCAGCAGGTCAACGGCATACCGGAGGCTGGCCAGGGAGGGCCGCGTCTGGTTCACGGGGAAACAGCCGAGCCGCTGCAGGAACCAGCCCTGCAGGCCGCGCATCTCATCGATGGTGACCATGAAGCGGCAATCGCGGCCGGTGACACGGCGGCCGGCGGCGTGGGGCAACAGCAGGGCATCCCAGCGAGCCTTGTGGGTGGGGGCGAGCAGCACCGGACCCGCGCTGGGCAGATGGGGCCGGCCCTCCACCGTGATCGAGCGGAACCAGAGGGGCAGCACCAGGTCCTGGGTGGTGACCATGGCCACAGGGGCCAACCAGGGGCTGATGCCGCGGCACACCTGCGGCTCCCGCGAACTGGTGGCGACGCCGGACCTCCCTGACGCGCTGTCGCCGCCCGGGCCGGGTCTTCGGCCTTCGCCCTCCGCCTCCGGCTGGGCCATCGGCGCTGATCGCTCCCCGGTCAAAGTCATGGCCCGAACGCTACGGAGCCCGTGCGGCTTCCAGCCCCCGGAGCGGGCAGTTGGGCCTGCGGCCCACCGGGTTCGGCTCCATAGGATCCAGCTGGCCCTTCACACCCGCCATGGCGAGCCTCGGCGTCAACATCGATCACATCGCCAACGTGCGCCAGGCCCGCCGCACCGTGGAGCCCGATCCGGTGACCTACGCCCTGCTGGCGGAACTGGGCGGTGCCGACGGCATCACCGTGCATCTGCGCGAGGACCGCCGCCACATCCAGGACCGGGACGTGGAGCTGCTGCGGCAGACCGTGCGCAGCCGGCTCAACCTCGAGATGGCCGCCACCGCCGCGATGGAGGCGACCGCCCTGCGCCTGCACCCCGACATGGTGACCCTGGTGCCGGAGAAGCGCCAGGAGGTGACCACCGAAGGGGGCCTGGACGTGGCGGCCCAGACCGGCCCCCTCGGCGCGATGGTGGCTCGCCTGCAGGGGGAAGGGATCGGGGTGAGCCTGTTCGTCGATCCGGTTGCCGCCCAGCTCGAGGCCTGTCAGGCCACCGGGGCCCGCTGGGTGGAGCTGCACACCGGCGCCTACGCCGAAGCGGGCTGGCACGAGCAGCCCCGCGAACTGGCCAGGCTCTGTGAAGGCAGCTTCATCGCCCGCAGCCTCGGGCTGCGGGTCAACGCCGGCCACGGACTCACTTACCAGAACGTGGAGCCGGTGGCGGCGATCGAGGGGATGGAAGAACTCAACATCGGCCACACGATCGTGGCTCGGGCCCTTGCCGTGGGCCTGGAGCAGGCGGTGCGGGAGATGAAGGCGCTGGTTCAGAATCCCCGCCGCGACCCCCTGTTCGGCAGCCTGCAGCCATGACCACCTACCACTTCGTCGCCGCCAGCGAGCCGTTCCTCACCGTGGAGGAGCCGCTGGAGGAGGTGCTGCGGGAGCGGGTGCGCAACTACGGCGAGAAGGGCAAGGCGATCGACTTCTGGCTCGTGCGGCGGCCCGCCTTCCTCGAAGCTCCCGCCCTCGCCGCCGCCAGCGCTTCGGTGCCCCGGCCCGCCGCCGCTGTGGTCTCCACCGATGAGAAGTTCATCACCTTCCTGAAGCTGCGGCTGGAGTTCGTTCTGGTGGGCCAGTTCGAGAGCCCCAGCGAGGCCATCCCCGATCCGCTCGCCAGCCTCAGCTGAAGCCTCGACCCTGGCGGGGACACCGCTCAGAGACTCCACACATAGACAACGCTCAGAACAGGCCGAAGAACCGTTTGCGGCCGGTGTCCCCCTCGGCCTCCGGTTCGGGGGGCACCGGGCGTCCCTGGCCGCCGTCCTGCTGGTAGCGGGGCTTGTTGTCGCCGATGGTGAGCAGCGCCTCCTTGTTCTTCCACCAGATCCAGTCGCGGATCGGAGGGGTGTCGCGCAGCTGCTGGCGGGTGAGCCCGAGACCGAGCTTGGCCGAGGCATCCAGCAGCACATCCAGCATCTGCTCGCCATCGCTGCAGCGGGCCAGGGCCTCGTTGGTGCGTTGAGCGCCGTTGAGGGCCTTCACCAGGGCCTTGACCCGCTGGCCCACCGGCAGCGACTGCAGATCCATGGCGGCCACAGGCAGTGTGATGCGAACCGTACCAGCGCCGTCCCGGTGCGGGGGGAGACCCGCCCCTCCCCCGGGGGCTGACAATCCACCCCCCGCAAGGCAAGACTGGTTCCATCGCCCCGGATTGATGTCGTCCCCCTCAGCCCCTGCCCGCCACTGGGTCATCGGGGATGTTCACGGCTGTGCGGAAGCCCTGCAACAGCTGGTGAAGGAGCTGCCGAGCGGTGATCGACTCGTGCTCTGCGGCGACGTGATCAACCGGGGCCCCCAGATCGAGCGCAGCATGGAGCTGGCCTGGGCCCTGGTGTGCAGCGGGCGGGCCGTGTGGCTCCAGGGCAACCACGAGGCCGATCTGGTGAAGGCCCTGGGCCGGGGCGACTGGCAGGCCGAGCAGACCCTCGCCGGCTGCGACACCTACCGGCAACTGGGCGACCGCAGCTGCCGGCTGTGGCTCGATCGGCTGGCCTCGCTGCCCCTCACCTACGCCGGCGACGGCTGGGTGGCCACCCACGCCGGTTTCGATCCCACCACCTGGGAACCCTCGCTCACGGTGAGGATGCCGTTCTGGGAGGCCTACGACGGCCGCTTCGGCGACGTGATCGTCGCCCACACCCCCGGCCATGGGGTGCGCCGGCAGGCCCGGGGAAGGATCGTGCTGATCGACACCGGCGCCTGCTACGGGGGCCTGCTCTCGGCCTACTGCCCGGAAACCGGCTGCAGCCGCAGCGTGCCGGGGGCGCGCCCCTGGTTCATGCGGACGGGGCTCGGGAACGAAACCCGCGACGCCCTGCGTCAGGTCTGCCGCTCCTGAGCACGCCCGGTGCTCACGATCTACCGCAGCAACAACGCCGAGACCCTGGCCAGCCTCCTGGCCGCCCAGCTGCGCGAAACGCCGCCGCCCCCCTTCGAGCCGGTGGAGGTGGTGGTGAACACCTGGCCCACCAGCCGCTGGCTGGGAGAACAGCTGGCTGAACAACTCGGCGGCATCGCTGCCCACATCCGCTACCCCTTCCCCGGCAGCCAGCTGCGCAGGCTGGTGCAGGCGGTCCTGGGCGAGGAGAGCGGCGGCGGGCCCGACCCCTGGCGCGCCACCGAGCTGGTTTGGCCCGTGCTGGAGGTGCTGCCCGCGCTCGCGGCGCAGCCGGCGGCGGCCCCCCTCGCGCAATGGCTGATCCGCCGTGGCGGCTCCCCGCGGGAGCTGAATCTGGCCCGCTGGCAGCTGGGCCGCAGCATCGCCGATGCCCTCGACGACTACGCCCTTTACCGTCCCGATCTCCTGGAGCAGTGGTGGCAGGGGCGCGACGACGGCAGCGACTGGCAGGCCCTGCTGGTGCGGGAACTCCGCCAGCGGCTGGGGGAGAAACCCTTCGCGCTGAAGGTGCGGGAGGCCACCGCTCGACTGCGCGGGCACCAATGGCAACCGCCCGGCGACGGCCCCTGGCGCAGCGGACGGCTGCGGCTCTTCGGCCTCAGCAGCATGGCCCCGGTGCAGGTGGAACTGCTCCACGCCGTGAGCGCCCACCTGGCGGTGGACCTCTACCTGCTCACCCCCTGCCCCGACCTCTGGCAGCACTGCACCAACCGGCGCGCCGCCCTCAGTGACGCGGTGGCCCTGCGCCAGCCCCTCGGCAGCGACTGGCTCAGCCGGGCGGACGGCCTCGAGGCCCGCTTCGGCCGGCTCGGGGCGGAGTTCCAGCAGCTGCTGGAGGGAACCGGGGAGTGCCAGCTCGGCAGCAGTGCCTACGGCGATCTCTTCCTCGATCCCTGCACGCTCCAGCCCCACCAGGGTCCCGGCGACGCCTCCGGACGGCAGGGATCCCGGCAGCCCACGCTGCTGCGGCAACTGCAACGCCAGCTGGCGGAACCCGCCACCACCCCGGGCCTGCAGCGCACCCCCGGGGACAGCTCCCTGGAGTTCCATCCCTGCCCGGGGCGGTGGCGCCAGGTGGAGCTGGTGCGCGATCGCATCCTCCAGCTCCTGCACGACGACCCCACGCTCGAGCCTCGCGACGTGCTGGTGATGACGCCCCAGGTGGATGACTTCGCTCCGCTGGTGGCGGCGGTGTTCGGGGATCGCGATGCCACCGGAGTGGCCCTCGAGTGGCGGCTCACCGACCGCAGCCAGCAGAGCCAGGCCGGCCTCAGCCGCACCCTGCTGGCCCTGCTGCGGCAGGCGGGCGAGCGCCTCACGGCCTCCTCGCTGCAGGCGCTGCTCGAGAGTGCCCCGCTGGGGGAGCGCTTCCAGCTGGAGGGCGAGGCCGTCACCGCCCTGCACCGCACCCTGCAGCAGGCGGGCTTCCGCTGGGGCCTGGACGGCCAGGAACGGGGTGGCGAATGCACGGGCAGCCTGAGCTGGGCCATCGACCGGCTGCTGCTCGGCCTGGTGCTGCCCGAACAGCCCGGGCTGGCTCCAGCGGATACCGCCCCCTTCAGGGCTCCTGCCGATCTGGAGCAGGTGGGCCGCTGGCTGCATCTGCTGCAGCGCCTGCGGCACTGGCTGCAGCAGTGGCGGCAGCCGCGGCCCGGCCCCGCCTGGGACAGCAGCCTGAAAGCCGCCCTGGCCGATCTGTTCAGTGACACGGGCGAAACGAGCTGGGAGCTGCCCCAGCTGCTGGAGGCGATCGACGCCTGGCAGCAGGCGGCGGCGGGGTGTGAGCTGGAGCTGGCAGCCCCGGTGGTGGCAGCGGTGCTGGAGGAACGGCTGGCGGCGGATGCGGGGCGGTTCGGCCACCGCAGCGGCGCGCTCACCATCAGTGCCCTCGAGCCGATGCGGGCGATTCCCCACCGGGTGATCGTGCTGATGGGTCTGGATGCGGGCAGCTTTCCCCGCCAGCGGCAGCGGCCCGGCTTCCACCACCTGGAGCGGGCGCGGCAACTGGGCGACCCGAGCCCGGCCGATCAGGACCGCTACGCCCTGCTGGAGGCGGTGCTCTCAGCCCGCGACCACCTGCTGGTGACCTGGAACTGCCGGGATGAGCGCAACGGCGAACCGTTGCAGCCCGCCACTCCGGTGAGCCAGTGGATGGTGTGGCTCAGGCACCAGCTGGGGGAGCAGGCGGGCGAGCTGGAGGTGATCCATCCGGCCAATCCCCTGGATCGCCGCAACTTCCTTGCCTCCGCAGAGCGCCCCCCCGCCAGCTGTGATCGCCGCCTGCTGGCGGCCCGGCGTCGGCTGGACGCCGCCGGCAGCCGGCAACCGCCACGCCAGTTGGCGGCCACGGCGCCCCCCCCGGAGGGAGTGGCCGCCGGGCCGCAGCCGCCCGCGGACGAGGGATGCCCCAACGCGGCCTTCGAGGACCTGCGCCGCTGGGCGATGGAGCCCCAGGCGAGCTGGCTGCGGGGGCTTGGCCTGCAGCCCCGGGAATGGGCCGATCTGGTCGACGACCTCGACGCCGCCGCTCTGGATGAGCGCCAGCGCTCGCGGCTGCTGCGGGAGGCCCTGGGGAAGGCGCCGGACGCCAGCGGAACACCATCAACGCCGGTCGGCCTGGAGGAACCGCAGGCCTGGCTGCTGGGGCAGCGCGGCCGCAATCTGCTGCCCCCGGCGGCGGGCGGCATCCTCGAGGCCCGGCAGCTCTCCCGCCGCTGGAGCGATCTCCAGGCCGCTCTGGAGCGGCTCGGGCCCGCGCGGCAGGAACCAGCCCTGTGGGACCTGTGGGCGTCGACCCTGGCATGGCGTGGCGACACCCTGGTGCAGGTGCACCCCGCCAGGGCCCGCAGCCGCCACCGCCTGGATCTGTGGCTGCGGCTGCTGCTGGCGGCCGCCGCCGGTCAGGGACCGCAGGCAGGCGTGCTGGTGGCCCGCGGCGACAAGGGCTTCGGCGAACAGCTGCGGCTCCGCCCTCCCGACATCCCCGCTGCCCAGGCCGAGCTGCGGCGGCTGGCTGCCCTGCGGGAGCGCTGGCGTCAGCGCTGCTGGCCGGTGCCGCCCGACACCGGCTGGGCCCTGCTGACCAAGGGCAGAAGCGCCGCCATCGCCTGCTGGGAAGGCGGTTTCCAGCGCCCTGGTGAACGGGAGGAACCGGAGCAGGCCCTCTGCTTCGGCCCCGATCTTCCTGCGGCCCAACTGCTCCAGGACCCGCTGGAGTGCTGCGCCAACACCTTGATGGGCCCGCTGGTGGAGCAGCAGACATGACCGAACGCTTTGATGCCCACACCTTTCCGCTGGACCCGGGCCTGCGGCTGCTCGAGGCCAGTGCCGGCACGGGGAAAACCTTCTCCCTCGCCCATCTGGTGCTCCGCTACCTGAGCGAAGCCCAGGTGCCATGGCGCCAGCTGCTGGTGGTGACCTTCACCAATGCGGCGGCCGCTGAGCTGCGCGACAGGATCGGCCGGCGGCTGCAACAGGCCCTGATCGGCCTCGAGCAGGAGGCCCCTTCCCAGGGGTCACCGGACCCCAGCCTGGCAGCCTGGCTCCGCTGGGCACGGCCCCGGGCCGACCTGCTGCGGGCGCCGCTGCTGCTGGCGCTGGAGGAGCTGGACGGCGCGGACATCACCACCATCCATGGCTTCTGCCTGCGCACCCTGCAGCGCCAGGCCCTGGAGGCCGGCCACCCCCCCGAGCTGCAGCTCGAAACCGACGCCACCCCGCTGGTGCGCCAGGTGTGCCACGACTACTGGCGCCAGCAGGTGCTCGCCCTGCCCCTGCACCTGCTGGAGGGAGTGCAGACGTTCGTGAAGGGTCCGGAAGCGCTGGTGAGCGTGGTGCAGAGACTCGACGGCGATCCGGCGCTGGAGCTGGATCCGCTACCGGACGGCATGGGGGCCGACCACCCCCTGGCCCCGCAACTGCAGGCCCTGTGGGACCGCCGCTGGATGGAGTTTCGGCAGCTGTGGCAGCAGGGCGGCGAGGCCCTGGAGGCGGACCTGCGCTCCGCCGCCGGCCAGTGGCGCGCCCAGGGACACAGCAAGACGACCCCCTACAGCCCCAGGCCGCGGAAGGACCGCCACCAGGAGGTGACGGCCTGGATCGCAGGACAGGGCAGTGCGGGCAACTACGCCGCCACCCTCGGGCAGAAGGAGCTGGTGGACTACTTCCACCCCGGGGCCTTCCTGAAGGTGGCCCGACCGATCGAGGCTTCCGCCGCCGGCGACCGCGGCCTGGAGCCCAGCCTGCCCCAGCGCCCCCTGATGGAGGCGGTGGCTGCCCTGCGGGAGGGGCCGGCGGAGGCGCTCCTGCTGCATGCCGCCCACTGGGGGTGCCGCGAGCTGGCCCGCCGCCGCGAGCGCCAGGGACGCATGGGCTACGGCCAGCTGCTCCAGTGCCTCGATCCCGGCGACGACCCCAACGCGCCGTCTCCCCTGCTGGACGCGGTCGGGGAGCGCTACAGCGCCGTGCTGGTGGACGAGTTCCAGGACACCGACCCGATCCAGTGGCGGATCCTGTGCCGGGCATTCGATTCCCCGCGCCACCGGCTGGTGCTGGTGGGCGATCCCAAGCAGGCCATCTACCGCTTCCGCGGCGGCGACCTGGCCACCTACCGGCGGGCGTTCCAGGCCGCCGCGGCCGGAGGCGGCATCAGCCGGCTCGACACCAACTACCGCGCCACCGCTTCCCTGATCGCCGGCCTCAACACCCTGATGGCAGCGGGCCTGGGCCGCTCCGGCCTGGAGGTGCCGCCGGTGCGGCCCAGGCCCTCCCCCCCAGCCGAGGGCGGCACCGACGCAGGACGCGGAGGCCCGCCCCTGGCCCTGCTGTGGCTGGGGGGCAACCGCCAGGCCGGTGAAGCCGCCACCACCGCCACGGCGCTGGAGCAGGAGCTGCCCGGCCGGATCGCCAGCCAGGTGGCCGCCGAGATCCGGGCCGGCGAGGCCCCGGGCGATCTCTGCCTGCTGGTGAACACCCATCACCAGGCCGGGCAGCTGCGGATGGCCCTGGCCCGCGCCGGCATCGCCAGCCGGCTGGTGAGCAACGGGGATGTGTTCGCCAGCCCTGGCGCCACGGCCCTGCAGCGGCTGCTGGATGGCCTGGCCCATCCCGGCGATCCGCGCCGGCTGCGGCTGCTGGCGGCTTCACCCCTGCTGGGCTGGAGCGCCGCCGCCGTCGCTGCCGCCACCCCGGAGCAGTGGAATCAGCTCAGCGAGACCCTGCTGCGGGGCCGTGACGGGCTGGCCTCCCAGGGGCTGCTGGGGGTGCTGGCGGCACTGCTGGACGAGGAGGGGCTGGCGCGGCTGGGCCGGGGCGGACGCCTGCTGGCGGATCTCCACCAGTGCGCCACGCTGCTTCAGGAACGGATCCACAGCGACCAGCTGGGGGCGGCCGCGGCCGCGGAGTGGCTGCGGCAGCGGCGCCTGGCGCCGGACCCCTCCCCCCCCGAGAGCCACCAGCCCAACAGCGACGTGGAGGATGAGGCGGTGTGGGTGGTGACGGTGCACCGCAGCAAGGGCCTCGAGTATCCGGTGGTGATCTGCCCCTACCTGTGGAAAGCCCCCAACCCCAGCCCACCGGGGCCCGGCCTGCGCTGGCATCCCCCGGATCGCCCCGGACCGGTGCTCGACCTGCACCTCAGCAGCCGCTGGGGCCGGGGCCATCAGGCGCTGGTGCAGCACCGGGCCGCCGACCTCCAGGAGGCGGAGCGGCGGGCCTACGTGGCCTGCACCCGCGCCCGACGGCGCCTGCTGCTGGCATGGGGGCCTGTGAAGGGGCAGGCGGGAAACCCCCTGCACCCCTGGCTGCTGGGCCAGGCTCCGCCGCCGGACCCCGACGACGATCCCTATCTGGCCCAGGGGGATGACGAGCTGCGCCAGACCCTGGAGCGGGAGATCGCCGCCCGGGAGGTGCCGATGACCCTGGTCGCGCTGCCCGAGGCCGGCGCCCCACCGCCGGCCATCCCCCCAGCCACGGCCCAGGGGCCGCTGGAGCTGGGCCCGGTGCCGGTGCGCCGCCTCGATCTCGGCTGGGGCCGCAGCAGCTACACGAGCTGGACCCGGGGCAGCCACGCCGCAGCGCCCCAGGCCCTGGAGGAGGGCCGGGAAACCGACGCCCTGGTGCGCGAGCCCGAGCTGGAGGCACCGGAGCAGGAGCTCTGGCCCGGGGAGAGTCCGCTGGCAGCCTTCCCGCGGGGATCCCAGGCCGGCGACTGCCTGCACCGGATCCTGGAGACCCTCGACTACCAGCAACCCGCCGCCATGCAGGCCGATCCTGTGCTGCGGGAGCTCGGCCGCAGCGGCATCGCCAGCGATCACCTGGAGGCCGTGCTGACGGGGCTCGAGCGGCTGCGGCTGAGCCCGATGGGCGGCCCCCTGGGCAGCTTCCGTCTGGCCGGGCTGGCCCGCGACGCCCGCATCAACGAGATGAACTTCGATCTCACCCTGGGGCCGGTGGACAGCGACGCCCTGGCCCGCCCCTTCCGGGAGCACCCGGGCGGCAGCTTCGGGGCCACCTACGCCAGCCAGCTTGCGACCCTCCCCATACGGGGCCGCGGCTTCCTCACCGGCTCGATCGATCTGGTGTTCTGCCATCGGGGCCGCTGGTGGGTGGCCGACTGGAAGAGCAACTGGCTGGGCGAACGGGGGGCCGACGGCCAGCCCTGCCGCTGCGGACCGCGGCATTACGGGCCGGAGGCCCTCACGGCCCTGATGGCAGCGAACCACTACCCCCTCCAGGCCCACCTCTACCTGGTGGCCCTGCACCGCTACCTGCGCTGGCGTCTGGGCGGCTACGACCCCGCCCGCCACCTGGGCGGCTACGCCTACGTGTTCCTGCGCGGCGTTGCGGAGGCCTCGGACACGCTGCTGGAGGGGGCCGAGGCCGGTGCCCCGCTGCCGGGGCTGGCCGTGGAATGCCCACCGCTGGAACGCCTGCTCGCCCTGGACATGGCCCTGGATCCGGGCCTGGGCCAGGCCCGGGGGACCGCCGCATGACGGCACCCACCTCAGCGCCGACTCCGGCCGCGACTCCGGCACCAGCCCAGGCGCCGCAGACTCCAGCCTGGCTGGACGCCCTCACGGGCGGACTGGTGGAAGCCCTGCCGCGGCTGCATGGCTGCCCCCCCGATCCCGCCATCGAGGCGACGCTCGCCGCCATGGCCCACCTGCTGGCCGCCGGTGAGCTGGAACTGGTGCTGCCCGACCCGCAGCAGCGGGAGCAGCTGGCCGCGTCCCCGCTGTGCAGCGGGCCATGGAGTCCGCTGGTGCTCGAGGGTGACCGGCTGCTGTGGCGGCGCTGGTTCCAGCAGCGGGAGGCGGTGCTGGAGGCCCTGTGCCAGCGGGCCGGACCAGCCCGCTGGCAGCCCTGCGGCCTCGAGGAGGCCAGGCAAAGGGCTGCCGCCCAGGGTGAGGGCCTGGATGCTGACCAGCGGGGGGCCGTGGCCGCGGCGCTGCACTACGGGCTGGTGCTGCTGCAGGGCGGACCGGGCACCGGCAAGACCAGCACCGTGGCCCGCATGCTGGCAGCCCTGCGCGCTCACGCTCCCGCAGCCCGCATGCAGCTGGCGGCACCCACCGGCAAGGCGGCGGCACGGCTGCGTGCCGCCCTTGCCGGCGCCCGGGGCGGCTCCGCCATGGCCTGCAGCACGCTCCACCGGCTGCTGGAGAGCCAGGGAGAGCGTTTCGGACGCCACCGCCACCACCCGCTCGATCTCGACCTGCTGGTGATCGACGAGGTGTCGATGGTGGATCTGGAGCTGATGGGCGCCGTGCTGGAGGCCCTGCCGTCCAGCTGCCGCCTGGTGCTGGTGGGCGATGCCGCCCAGCTCCCACCAGTGCGGCCGGGAGCTGTGCTGCTGGAGCTGCAGACCCCTCGGCGGCGTGAGGCTCTGGGTGGGGCCGTGGTGGAGCTGCACACCACTTACCGCAACAACGGCGCCATCGCCCAGGTGGCGGACCAGCTGCGGTGGCAGGGAGCGGCAGCGGCAGACGCCGAGCCTTCCGGCAGCTGGCGCGCCCTGTGCCCCACCCTGGAGCGGCTGCCGGCCACGGCCAACCTGCACTGGCTGCCGGCCTCGCCCCTCCACCTGCCCCCCGCCCTGCTGGAACGGCTGCGGCGGCACCAGCGGGCGCTGCAGCGCCAGGCCCAGGCCCTGGAGAGCGGCGACCATGCCGCGGCCAGGGCCCTGCTGAAACAGCTTGATGCCCTGCTGGTGCTGAGCCCCGCGCGGCGGGGGCGCTGGGGGGTGGAGGCGGTGCACCGGGCCTTGCTGGGCGAAGCGCTCGAGCAGCCGATCCAGGCCTGGCCGGCCGGCACCCCGGTGCTCTGCCAGCGCAATCTCCCTGCCCCGGGGCTGGCCAACGGGGATGTGGGCATCGTGGTGGACGCGGCCGGGACAGCCGGGGCCTCCCACGGACAGGCCAGCGCCGGGCGGCGGCTGCTCTTCGCCCCGGGGGGCGGCAGTGAGCTCCTGTGGCTGCACCCGGCCCAGCTGCCCGATCCCCAGCCGGCCTTGGCTCTCACGGTGCACAAGGCCCAGGGCAGCGAAGCCGAGGAGGTGTGGGTGCTGATCCCCGACAGCGGCCGTCCCACGGACCGGCTGCTCTACACCGCGCTGACCCGGGCGCGGCAGCAGGCCCACCTGATCACCCCGCCGCCCTGAGGCCACCAGACTGGCGGC
Organism: Cyanobium sp. NIES-981; assembly: GCF_900088535.1. Classification (NCBI taxonomy): domain Bacteria; kingdom Bacillati; phylum Cyanobacteriota; class Cyanophyceae; order Synechococcales; family Prochlorococcaceae; genus Cyanobium; species Cyanobium sp. NIES-981. The sequence continues at coordinate 1,054,419 of NZ_LT578417.1, forward strand.
ATGGTTCCGCCGAACAGCCCCCTGCCCGATCCGCCTGCCCAGCGTGTGTTCCGCCCCTGGGGCTGGTTCGAGACGCTCGGCGAGGGGCCTGGCTACCGGGTGAAGCGTCTGCAGCTGGAGCCCGGACGGCGGCTCAGCCTGCAGCGCCACCACCACCGCTGCGAACACTGGGTGGTGGTGGCCGGCGAGGGGGAGCTGGAGGTGGATGGCACCACCCACGCGGCCCGGGCGGGGACCAGCCTGTGGATCCCCCTGGGGGCGGCGCATCGAGCCCGCGCCGACGACGCCACTCCGCTGGTGATCGTGGAGGTGCAGCGCGGCGGGCTCCTGAGCGAGGAGGACATTGAACGGCTGGCCGATGACTACGGGCGCGGCACTGGCACGGTGGGGCCGGGCTGAATGGGGAAGGCCTGGTGTTAAGGTTTCTTTTCACCCCTTTTTCAAGGGCACGGCAGTACTGCGCCTTTCACGCGTACTTCAAGGACCTGCGCCCCCATGGCGCAAACCATCGACACCAAGGCGATCGGCCCCACGCCCTGCCTCACCGTCGAGAACGTCATCGACCGGCGGGAGCCATCAGCGACGACTCCACCCCTTGCGAACCAGAGCTTTTCAACCTCTGGACACTGCCAGCCTGCGTAGAAGGATCACATCAGGCTCCGGCCTGTGCAGGCCCCATTGACTTCCGTGACCGAACCGATCAGCGGCATTTCTTCGTTGTGTCCTGAATCCTCCAGCGAAACCGGCGTGACCACTGCTGCGCTGGGCGATTCCCCCCTGAACCAGCCGCCCACTGAGGCCGCCACCAGCGCTGACCCCGGCAGCGGCGCATCAGCCCCCTCTTCCGAGGCTGCGGCCGCCAGCACCTCAACCGCCTCCGGCGGATTCGCGGGCTTCGGCTTCGGCCCGGAGATCCTGCAGGCGCTCGAGACCATCGGCTACAGCGAACCCTCCCCGATCCAGAAGGCCGCGATCCCCGAGCTGATGCTCGGCCGGGACCTGGTGGGCCAGGCCCAGACCGGCACCGGCAAGACCGCCGCCTTCGCCCTGCCGCTGCTGGCCGGTCTGGATCCGGACCAGCGCAAACCGCAGGTGCTCGTGCTGGCCCCCACGCGGGAGCTCGCCCTGCAGGTGGCTGAGTCGTTCAACAGCTATGCGGCCCAGCTTCCCCAGGTGCGCACGGTGGCGGTGTACGGCGGTGCCGACTTCCGCGATCAGATCCACCATCTCCGGCGCGGCGCCCAGATCGTGGTGGGCACCCCCGGGCGGGTGATGGATCACATGCGCCAGGGAACCCTCGATCTCTCCGAGCTCCGTTCACTGGTGCTCGATGAAGCCGATGAGATGCTCCGGATGGGCTTCATCGACGATGTGGAGTGGGTGCTCGGCCAGCTGCCGGAGCAGCGCCAGGTGGTGCTGTTCTCCGCCACGATGCCCGCTGAAATCCGGCGTATTTCCCAGCAGTACCTCAACAGCCCTGCCGAAATCACGATCCGGACCAAGGCCGCGGACGCGAGTCGGATTCGTCAGCGTTTCCTGACCGTGCCAGCCCCCCTCAAGCTCGCCGCCCTGGAGCGGGTGCTTGAAAGCGAGAGCAGCGAGGGGGTGATCATCTTCGCCCGCACCAAGGCCATCACCGTCACGGTGGCCGAGTCGCTGGAGGCCCACGGCTACGACGTGGCCGTCCTCAACGGGGACGTGCCCCAGGCCCAGCGCGAACGCACGATCGAACGGCTCAAGACCGGCCAGGTGGATGTGCTGGTGGCCACCGACGTGGCCGCCAGGGGCCTGGATGTGGAGCGCATCGGCCTGGTGATCAACTACGACATCCCCTTCGACGGCGAGGCCTACGTGCACCGCATCGGCCGCACCGGTCGCGCCGGTCGCAGCGGTGAGGCCATCCTCTTCCTCACCCCGCGCGAGCGGCGTTTCCTGGGGGGGCTGGAGCGGGCTGCGGGCAAGCCGATCGAACCGATGGAGGTGCCCAGCAACGCCACCATCAACCAGAACCGGCTCGACCGCCTGCGCCAGCGCCTCACCAACGCCCTCCACCAGAGCGCTATCAGCGCCGAGGAGCAGGCCCTCCTGAGCGAGATCGTGCAGCGGGTGGCCCAGGAGCAATCCTGCAGCCCTGAGCAGCTCGCGCTGGCAGCGCTGGAACTGAGCCTCGGTGGCAAGTCACTGCTGCTCCACGGCAACGATGACTTCAGCCAGGCGCGCTCCCAGGGTCTGAACCGCCGCGATGGCCGGGAGAGCCGCGACAGCAGGGAGTTCGGCAACCGGGAACCGCGCCGCAGCCGCAGCGAGCGCCCCGTGGGCGCACCCGAAGCCGACATGGAGCGTTTCCGGGTCGAGCTCGGCTGGCGCGACCGCATCAAGCCGGGCAATCTGGTGGGCGCGATCGCCAACGAGACCGGCCTGCAGGGCCGGGCGATCGGCCGGATTCAGATCTTCGACACCCACAGCGTCATCGATCTTCCCAAGGGGATGCCCGAGGACATCTTCCAGGGGCTGCGCAGCCTCAGGGTGCTGAACAAGCCCCTGCAGATCTCCCGCTTCCGGGGCTGAGCTGACCACCCCGGGGCGACCACCGCGCCGGGGCTGAACCGGGCCGCCCCCGGGGCAGCCGGAGGGTCACGCGCACAGCCGGGTCACTGAGGTGTAGCTGCTGGTGGTGATGTCGGTCACCGAGAGGCTTTCCACAGCGGCGATCAGGGAGGCCTGCACCTCCTCGGTTTCACTCATCACCAGGCTCTGCAGCAGGTCGAAACGATCCTGCGGAGCCAGCTCTCCATCCTCGCTCCAGGCGAGGCTCCAGGGAACAGGGGCCGTCATCTCAGCTTCGGGATTGGATCAGGATTTGCTGACAATGGGTCAGTCCTGGGGATCAGCGGCACTTCTACAGGGTGTCTTCACAACACCTTCAACCTTCGCCATAGTCCGGCGGGCCCGGCCGTAAGGTGGTGGGCGATTTCAGGCGTCGTTGCGCCCCCATGGGTCGTCCAGCTTCCGCTGGCCATTTCCCCTGGACCCGCAGCATCTCCCGAATCAGTTCCAGGTTTTGCTCCATTAATGACCATCTACGTTGGCAACCTCTCGTTCCAGGCTGAACGCGAGGACCTGCTCGATCTCTTCGGCCAGTACGGAGAGGTCCGTCAGTGCAGCCTGCCGCTCGATCGTGAAACCGGTCGCAAGCGCGGCTTCGCCTTTGTTGAACTCACCAGCGATGCCGACGAACAGAAGGCCATCGACGACCTGCAGGACGTCGAGTGGATGGGCCGGATGATCCGCGTCAACAAGGCCACCCCCCGCGAAGGCGGCGGCGGGGGCGGCAACCGTGGCGGCTACGGCGGTGGCGGTGGCGGTGGCGGCAACCGTGCCGGTGGCTATGGCGGCGGGGGCGGCGGCAACCGCTGGTGAGCGCCGGTCGGCACTGCCGCCCTGATCTCATCGAACGCTGACCCCAGCGTGCCCGGCCTGGGGCCGGGTTTTTTTTGCCGGCCTGGTGCCGCCGGTGCTGCCGAGAGCCTCCCCCCGACAAGGGAGAGTGGGCGGTACGCGCTCACCGATCGCTCCTCCCCCCATGGCTCACCAGGCGCCGGCCTCCCCCACGGCCTTGCAGCGGCTGCTCATCGCCCTGCAGCCCCACCGCCGCCTGGTGGCCCTGGCCGCCACCTGCTCCGTGCTCAACAAGCTGTTCGATCTGGCGCCACCGGTGCTGATCGGCCTTGCGGTGGACGTGGTGGTGCAGCAGAACACGGCCTGGCTGAGCCGCTTCGGCGTGGTCAGCGTGCCTGGGCAGCTGGGGGTGCTGGCGGTGCTCTCCTTCCTGATCTGGAGCGCCGAATCCCTGTTCGAATACCTGTACGGGGTGCTGTGGCGCAACCTGGCCCAGACCGTGCAGCACGAACTGCGCCTCGAGGCCTACGGCCATCTCCAGCAGCTGGAGATGGCCTACTTCGAATCCAGCAGCAGCGGCCGGCTGATGGCCGTGCTCAACGACGACATCAACCAGCTGGAGCGCTTCCTCGACCACGGCGCCAATGAGATCCTGCAGCTGATCACCACCGTGCTGGCCGTGGGCGGCGCCATGGTGGTGCTCTCGCCCGCCGTGGCCGGGGTGTCGTTCATCCCGATCCCGGTGATCCTGTGGGGCTCGCTGCGCTTCCAGAGGCGGCTGGCTCCCCGCTACGCCGCGGTGCGCGAGCAGGCCGGGGATCTCGCCAGCCGCCTGAGCACGAACCTCGGCGGCATGCTCACGATCAAGAGCTACACCGCCGAGGCCTGGGAGCTGGAGCGGCTGCGCCAGCAGAGCCAGGCCTACCGCAACGCCAATGGGCGCGCGATCCGTCTCTCGGCGGCCTTCGTGCCCCTGATCCGCTACGCGATCCTGTTCGCCTTCATCGCCATCCTGGTGATCGGCGGCCTGCAGGCCTGGCGCGGCACGATCGCCACCGGCACCTACGCCTTCCTGGTGTTCATCACCCAGCGCCTGCTCTGGCCGCTCACCACGCTGGGCCGCACCCTCGACGACTACCAGCGGGCGATGGCCTCCACGAACCGGGTGCTCGATCTGCTCGACACGCCGGTGACGATCCCGGGCGGCCAGCGGCAGCTGCCGCTGAGCCGGGTGCGGGGTGAACTCTGCTTCGAGGGCGTTTCCTTCGCCTACCCGGGGCGGGATCCGCTGCTGCGGCACTTCGATCTGCAGATCCCGGCCGGCAGCACCCTCGGCATCGTGGGCTCCACCGGCTCCGGCAAGAGCACGATCGTGAAGCTGCTGCTGCGGCTCTACGACATCCAGGCGGGCCAGATCCGGCTGGACGGCATCCCGATCGGCGCGCTGCGCCTCGACGACCTGCGCCAGGCGATCGGCCTGGTGAGCCAGGAGGTGTTCCTCTTCCATGGCACGGTGGCCGAGAACATCGCCTACGGCAGTTTCCAGGCCGGCCGCGAGGCGATCGAGGCCGCCGCCCGGCTGGCGGAGGCCGACGCCTTCATCCGGGGCCTGCCCCAGGGCTACGCCACCGTGGTGGGGGAGCGCGGCCAGCGGCTCTCGGGCGGCCAGCGGCAGCGGATCGCCCTGGCCCGGGCCATCCTCAAGAACCCCCCCGTGCTGGTGCTCGACGAGGCCACCGCCGCGGTGGACAACGACACCGAGGCGGCCATCCAGCGCTCCCTGGAGCAGATCACCGCGGAGCGCACCACCCTGGTGATCGCCCATCGCCTCTCCACCGTGCGCCATGCCGACCGCATCGTGGTGATGGAGCACGGCCGCATCGTGGAGAGCGGCCGCCACGACCAGCTGATCGCCGCCGAGGGGGCCTACGCCAACCTCTGGCGGGTGCAGGCTGGGCTGCGCCGGGATGAGGCCCTCACGCTCTGAGGTCAGCCAGCGCAACCGGCTCAACGGCGACCGGCCCACCTGCTGCCGTGGAATAGCTTTTCGGAATGAAGACTTCGGCACGCCCGCAGGCTCTCCATCGACCGCCTCCGCGGCGACGGCGGCGTGCGCCGGTGCTTCTGGCGATGCTGATCGGCCTGGGTGGAGGGCTGCTCGCCTCGATGCCCCTGGCGGAGTGGCTCAGCGGGGCCAGGCTGCCTGAAAACCCACGCATCACCAACCCCTTCACCGCCTGGCGGGGGATCGGTAACCAGAACATCCTCGTGCTCGGCACCGATGTGGGCGGCGGCAACACCGACGTGATCGCCACCCTGAGGATTGAGGGGGGCACCACCTACATCACCCAGGTGCCGCGCGACACCTACATCGAACCGGAGGGCTACGGGCCCCAGAAGATCAACGCCCTCTATGCGATCGGCGGCACGGATCTGCTGGAGCAAGAGCTCTCCCGCAAGCTGGGCCAGCCGATCACCCACCATCTGGTGGTGAACCTGCGGGCGATCCGCCACATGGCCGACGCGCTCGGTGGCATCGAGGTGGATGTGCCCAAACGCATGCGCTACACCGACCGCAGCCAGGGCCTCACCATCGATCTTCAGCCCGGCCCCCAGCTGCTCAAGGGCAACGATCTGGAGGGATTCCTGCGCTTCCGTCATGACGAGTGGGGCGACATCGGCCGGATCGAACGGCAGCAGCTGGCGCTCAAGGCCCTGTTCCGCAAGCTCACCAGGCCGGAGAATCTGGTGCGGCTGCCGGTGCTGCTGAATGCCGGAGGCAAGGATGTGAAGACCGACCTCGGCCCGATGGAACTGGGCGGTCTGATCACCGCCATGGGCACCACCGAGCTCAGGACCGAACGGCTGGGGGGGCGGCCCTTCATGCTCAACGGCATCAGCTACTGGGAGGCGGATTGGCCCCGGCAGCAGGGGGGCACCGCCGACCCAGGATTCGACAACCGCTACGTCTACTGATCCCCCCGGGATCCCTTTCGGCCAGTGGCCTCCCTGATGGTGCTGGCCAGGCAACGGGCCGCCCGGGGCACCTGAGCGAACGCGGCGGTGAAGCCGGTGAACACCCACAGCCCGGGGGCGTGAGGCACGGCTCCCACCAGGGGCCTGGCATCGGTGCAGTAGGTCACCGGCACCTGAACGTAGTGCCCGCCGGCTGTGCGGAGGACCTCCCCCAGGCCCGCCAGACCCAGCCTCAGCCTCGCCTCCATCGCCTCGGGATGCGGTGCTGCAGCTGCTGGATCGGGCTGCGGATCCACCAGGCTGACCTGCCCGGCCAGCCAGCGGCAGCCATTGCAGACGAGCCCCGCATCCACCACCCACTGCGGCCGTGTGAGCTCCGCCGCCCGAGCCTCCAGCTCCAGGCGCTGGAAACGGCGGGGCACCACCAGCTGCGCCGGCCAGCGCAGGGACCAGGCCGGTGGCTGGCCAAGCTCCAGCACCCCGGCCCAGCTCGTGCGCAGGCGCAGATCCAGAGCGGGCCAGAGGGTGCGGCAGCCGGCGCCTGCCGCCAGCACCACCTGCCGGGCCTCCAGGAGCGCGCCTCCCTCCAGCGCCAGCGGCCAGCACGGTGGGGCACTGCGGCGCGGCAACCGGGGCAGCGGCCGCACCCGCTCCCGCACAACGGCCACCCCGGCAGCAGCCAGGGCATCCGGCAGGGCGGCCAGGAACGCCGGGGCCTCCACCTGGGCCACCGGGAGCGGCAGCCGCTCCAGCCAGCGGGTGAGGCCCCTCTGATCCAGAGGGGCACCCGCCAGCCGTGCCCAGCGCCAGCGCAGCCCCAGTGGACCATGGCGGAGCTGGAGCGCCACCCAGGGGGCGGCCGCCGGCACGGTCATCAGCCCGTAGCTCAGGGCCGTGGCCGAGGCGTTGCCAGCATCCAGCAGGATCACGGTCAATCCCTGGTCAGCCAGGGCAAGGGCCAGCAGGCCACCGGCGAGCCCGCCACCCACCACCGCCACATCCCAGGGTCCGGGGCGGGGATCCCCAGCCATCCGCTCCGTGATCAGACCAGCAGGGTGAAGGATGTGACCACCTGATGGAAGAGGTCCTTCACCTTGCCCCAGCGGATCTCGTTGGTACTGGCGGCAAAGGTGTACAGGCGCCCCCGGTCCACCACCACCGTGGCCAGCTCATGGCGGTCCCGGTCCCCCAGGTGCACGGAATATTCGAGGTCGTAGAAGGTGCGGCCGTCCTGGTCCCGTTCCTCCGCCTGCAGGAGTTCGGCCTGGCGGCCGCTGCCCTCCGGGGCGATCACGGCCCGGCGCAGCCGCTCACCCACGGCCACCGCGCTGCCCAGATCGGCGAGATCACCATCCGCCTTGACGTCAGAGATCACCAGGCTGAGGGTTTCATCACTGTTGATGAGGTCGTGGAACACCAGCTGGGGACCATCGCTCACCTGGACCCGCGTCCAGCCGGTGGGGTAGAGGAAGGCAAAGCGGCCATCCGGATTCTGGTAGCGGTTCAGCCCGGCGGCCGCGGCACTGCAGCCCACCAGCACCAGGGCCAGCAGCACCGCGACCACCCCCCGCAGCAGGGGTCTCGGCAGGGGGTGCGGCCCGGGTGCAGAGAGGCTGGTCATGGAAGCAGGCAGGCAAGGCTGGCTCCATTCTGCGTGGGGCTGGGCTGGGGGCATTGCTTGGGGCACCGCGCGGCGCCCCCGCCGGACACGGCCAGGCGGCGGCCCCGCCTACATTCGTGGCCCCTGCGCAGGCCACCCTGAGCGGTTTCACGCGCCCGCTGGCCCGGCTGATCGAGCAGTTCGAGCGACTGCCCGGCGTCGGCCCCCGCACCGCCCAGCGGCTCGCCCTGCATCTGCTGCGCCAGCCCGAGGAGCAGATCCGCGCCTTCGCCGATGCCCTGCTGGCCGCCCGCAGCCAGGTGGGGCAGTGCCAGCGCTGCTTCCACCTCTCCGCCGAACCGCTGTGCGAGATCTGCCGCAACGAGGAACGGCGCAACGGCCAGCTGTGCGTGGTGGCCGACTCCCGTGATCTGCTGGCGATGGAGCGCACGCGGGAATTCCGGGGGGGCTACCACGTGCTGGGCGGCCTGATCTCCCCCATGGACGGCATCGGGCCGGAGCTGCTGCAGATCCAGCCGCTGGTGCAGCGGGTGGCGGCCGACGGCGTGGAGGAAGTGATCCTGGCGCTCACACCGAGCGTGGAGGGCGACACCACCAGCCTCTACCTGGCCCGGCTGCTCAAACCCTTCACCACCGTGAGCCGCATCGCCTACGGCCTGCCGGTGGGCAGCGAGCTGGAGTATGCCGATGAGGTGACCCTGGCCCGGGCCTTCGAGGGGCGCCGCCGGGTGGAATGAGCCTCTGATGAGTCTCTGATGAGGCTCTCACCCCCTTCGGTGCCTCCCGCCCCGCTCCCCGCCGTGATCTGCCCTCCGCTGTGATCAGCCCTGCGCCATGAGCCCCTCCCCCCCTCGGAGCAGCACCAGCCGCTACCGCGCCATCCCCCCCAGCGAGCGGCTGCCACCGTGGCTGCGGCGTCCGATCGGCGACGCCTCAGGCCTGGAGGCGGTGCAGGGAGTGGTGAAGCAGCAGCGGCTGCACACCATCTGCGAGGAGGGCCGCTGTCCCAACCGCGGCGAGTGCTACGCCGCCGGCACCGCCACCTTCCTGCTGGGCGGACCGATCTGCACCCGCAGCTGCGCCTTCTGCCAGGTGGAGAAGGGGCTGGCCCCCACCCCCGTGGATGGGGGCGAAGCGGAGCGGGTGGCCGAGGCGGTGGCCACCCTGCAGCTGCGCTACGTGGTGCTCACCGCCGTCGCCCGCGACGATCTGGCCGACCACGGCGCCGGCCTGTTCACCAGCACCATGGCCGCGATCCGGCGCCGCACACCCCAGGTGGCGATCGAGGTGCTCACCCCGGACTTCTGGGGTGGCGTTGCCGATCCTGCAGCGGCGCTGCGCGCCCAGCGCCAGCGGCTCGCCAGCGTGCTGGCCGCCGCCCCCGTGTGCTTCAACCACAACCTGGAAACGGTGGAACGCCTGCAGGGGGAGGTGCGCCGCGGCGCCACCTACCGCCGCTCCCTTGGGCTGCTCGCAGCGGCCCGGGAACTGGCCCCTGGGATCCCCACCAAGAGCGGCCTGATGCTCGGGCTGGGGGAGAGTGTCGAGGAGGTGGTGGCCAGCCTGCAGGACCTGCGGGCCGTGGACTGCCAGCGCCTCACGCTGGGACAGTACCTGCGGCCCTCCCTCGCCCACCTGCCGGTGGCCCGCTACTGGCGGCCGGAGGAGTTCGAGCAGCTGGCGGCGGTGGCCCGGGAGCTGGGCTTCGCCCAGGTGCGCAGTGGTCCCCTGGTGCGCAGCAGCTACCACGCCGGCGAGGGGCAGCCCCCTTCCGGCTGAAGCTGCCCAGGTGGCGGGCCGGAGGCGGAATCTGGGCACAGAGAAGTTGACAAGATATTGACCTTGCAGACCAACCTTCCGCCGCTGGATGCAACCAGCGCTAGGGTTGCAGCATCATAAACACACCTTTCATGCATGAAGCCCATGCATGAAATCTCCATGCATGAAGTCCTTATGCATGAAGTTCCTGTGCATGCAGCTCACAGACGCGAGTTCCCCATGCAGGGTGTAGGGATGCATGGATCCGTGATGCGGTGAACCGTGATGCCGTGGATGAATCTCAGTCCAACGGCCCTGATGCTGCTCGGTGGCGCCATCCTCACCCTCGGCGACCTGGCCATCAAGACATGGATCATTCAGCAGAACCGCCCCGCCTTCTGGCTGGGCATGGCCATCTACATGGCCGGCATGGCCGTGCTGGCCCACACCTTTCGCCACCGCAACATCGCCACGGCCTCGATCATCTGCGTGGTGTTCAACGTGATCACGCTGATCATCGCCACCCGATTTCTCTACGGAGAAACCATCACTCGCCAGCAGTATCTCGGCATGGGCGTGGGTGTGATGGCGATCGTGATCCTGGAAATGGAGCAGTCCTGAAGCTCAGGCCTGCCCTGCCATCCCGGCCTGTAACCGCTCCAGCAGCGCCCGGGCCGCGGGCTCGGAGGAGGCGGGGTTCTGGCCGGTGATCAGGGGGCCATCCACCAGCACCAGCGGCTGCCAGTCCTCAGCGGCCGTGTAGCGGGCCCCCAGCGCCTTCAGCCTTTCCTCCACCAGGAACGGAACCACCTCGGTGAGCCCCACGGCCTCCTCCTCGCTGTTGCTGAAGCCGGTGACGCGCCGACCCGCCACCAGGGGTTCGCCGGTGGGGGTGGTGGCGGCCTGGAGCACCGCCGAGGCATGGCACACCGCCGCCACGGGTTTGCCCTGGGCCACGAAGGCCTCGATCAGGCCGCGGACGGCAGGGTCCACCGCCAGGTCCCACAACGGGCCGTGCCCTCCGGGAAAGAACACGGCGTCAAAGTCATCGGCCCGGACCTGCGCCAGGGGCAGGGTGGTGGCCAGGTCCTGCCGGGCCGCGGAGTCGCTCGCGAAGCGTCTGGTGGCGTCGGTCTGAAAATCGGGCGCGCTGCTCTTGGGATCCAGCGGCGGCTCCCCGCCCCTCGGCGAGGCGAGGCTCACGGCGGCGCCGGCATCGCGCAGCACGTAGTAGGGCGCGGCCAGTTCCTCGAGCCAGAACCCGGTCTTCTCGCCTGTCTCTCCCAGCCGGTCGTGGGAGGTGAGCACCATGAGGATGCGCATCGGCGGGGTTCTCCTGGAGGGGGTCCTTCCTCGGCGCACCCTACCGGCCCTGGAGGGCGTGACCCACGCTGGAACGGCGGAACGAACAGGGGCTGTTGGTGGTCGGCGTGGAGCGTGGCTAGCTGTTGGGGCGTTGCTCCTTTTTCAGCATGAGCCTCTCGGCGGTTGAGTGCCCCAACGGCGTCTGTCACAGCTTCCACGGCGGCCACACCGTGGCCCGCACCGACCTGGATGACAGCCTGCAGCGCCACGGCCGCGACTGGTGCGAGCGCCTCGCCGAGCGGGTCTACGAACTCTCGGTGGACAGCTTCAGCCAGAGCGTGACCCCCCACCTGCACCAGCCGGGCTGGCAGCGCCGCCACCTCGATTGGGAATTCCGCCTGCAGGGCGAGGAGGCCGAGCCGGAGCGCACGGTGGTGGACGGAGCGATCAATGCCGTGGAGAGCTTCCTGCGCAGCCATGAAGTGCAGCGCCTGTTCGTTCGGGAACTGGTGCAGGGCACCCTGGCCGCCACCGGAGCGAGCGGCTCGCTGCGCGCGCGGGTGCTGCAGCAGCTGATCGAGCGGGAAGTGCTGGTGCTGCTGAAGGAGCAGCGCGACGATCTGCTCGACCGCGTGGCCATGGCCCTGCTGGAGGAGGGCGACGGCCAGTTCGAAACGGTGCGCGCCCTGGCCGGCGAATCGCTCGATCAGGTGGAGCACCTGCTGCTGAACCACGCCGAAGCCTCGCGCTGAATCGGGCGCTGCATCCGGGCCGCGGCGCCTGCTGGCTCACAGATGGTTGTAGGACGCCGCTTCCTCGGCGGAGAGCGGCACGGCCCGCGGGTGGTTGTGGAGATGGTCCACCGCCTGGCGGATGTCCTCCACCAGCAGGTCGGCCATCTCGCGGGTGAAGCCCCGCTTCACCAGGATGCGCTGGAAGGGGGTACTGGCGAGGCTGCCGGTGAGGGGGTAGGCCGGCACCTGCCAGCCACGCACCCGCAGCCGGTCGGCCAGGTCGTACAGGCTGAAGCCGGGATCCTGCCCCGGAGCCAGACGCCACACCACGGCAGGGATGCCGCGATGGGGATTGCCATCGTGCAGCACCTCGAACAGCGGCATCGCCTGCAGCGCCGCCGCCACCACCTGCGCCACGGCGTGGGACACGGCATGGATGCGGCGGTAGCCCTCACGACCCAGCTGCACAAAGGTGTAGTACTGGGCGATCACCTGGCCGGCGGGCCTGGAGAAGTTGATCTGGAAGGTGGGCATGTCGCCGCCCAGGTAGCTCACCTTGAACACGAGCTCGCTGGGGAGATCACTGGCCTGGCGCCACAGCACCCAGCCCACCCCCAGGGGCCCGAGGCCGAACTTGTGGCCCGAGGCGTTGATCGACTTCACCCGCTCCAGCCGGAAATCCCAGGGCGGCAGGTGAGGAGCGGTGAAGGGCGCCAGAAAGCCCCCACTGGCCGCATCCACATGGATGGGAATGTCGAGGCCTGAGCGCTGCTGCAGACCGTCGAGGGCGGCACTGAGGCTGGCCACATCCTCGTAGAGCCCGTGATAAGTCACGCCCAGGGTGGGCACCACCAGGATCGTGTTCTCATCCACCCGGCTGAGCACGTCCTCCGCGGTGAGGCAGAGCCTGCCGGGCTCCATGGTGATCTCGCGCAGCTCGATGTCCCAGTAGCGGGCGAACTTGTGCCAGCAGATCTGCACACTGCCGCACACCATGTTGGGCTTGTCCGTGGGCCGGCCGGCGGCCTGCTGGCGGGCACGCCAGCGCCACTTGGCCGCCATGCCCCCGAGCATGGCCGCTTCGCTGCTGCCGATGGTGGAGCAGCCGATGGCGCCGGCCGGGGCATGCCACAGATCGGCCAGCAGGGCCACACAGCGGCGTTCCAGCTCCGCCGTCTGCGGATATTCGTCCTTGTCGATCAGGTTCTTGTCCATGGCCAGGTCCATCAGGGCATGCACCTGGGGGCCCTCGGTGGTCTGGCAGAAGGTGGCGAGGTTCTGCTTGCTGTTGCCATCGAGCAGCAGCTCGTCGCTGAGGATCTCGGCGGTGGCGGCGGCCTCCTGGCCGTGCTGGGGGAAGCGGTCGCGGGGCAGGGGCCGGGTGAACTCCTCGCTGTGGAGAACGGCATCCGCCCGGGTGGGGCGCGTGAGGTGCAGGGCCATCGGTGGGCGAGGGGTCCAGGGGTCTCAAGCTATGCAGACCTTCCCGATCAGGCCGCGGGGGAGGCCGGCAGGCCACAGGCTCGGTTGGGGCCAGCGGGTCTGGATCTGGGAGCCGCTGCCTTGCTCACCGGTGCTCAGCTCTGGAGAGGGGCAGGAACACAGCGCGAACGCCCAAGGACCGGCGCGATCGGGGGGGCCGGCAAGGACAGGGCCATCCAACCTTCCGGCCGGGACAGGGGGAAAGGAGCTGGCAGCCAGCCTGCCTCCACTGGCGCGAATCCGACCTTCCCCGAGAAGCGGGGGTCGCCGTAGGTGAGCACAAGCCCAACGCCGATGGTCGGTGCGGATCGCCACCGGAGCCAGGAGGAACGCCGCCACGGCACTCTCAAACCTGAGGCGCGACAGAAGGATGCTGCCCACAAGGTGGTCATTGCTGCGGACAGCGGAGCCATAGCGGCCGGATTGTGGCGTCCTCCTGAGGAGTTCTCCGGCCAGGGCACCCACAGCCCGTCCCTCAGCCTCGCCATGGGCATCGGAAAACGTTCTGACGACCAGCCGTTCCACCGTATCGGCGTCGCAGCGCCTGCAGGATGAAACGGTCATGGCAAGCGCCAGCGCAACGCAGCAGTTCTATTGTCCGAACGCCCTTTTTAGGGCCAATCCCTCACCATCAACCCTTTACAACATTTTCACCAGCGCCCCGCCGTCGACGATCAGGGCCGTACCGGTGATGTAGCTGCCCGCCTCACTGGCGAGAAGCAGAGCAGGCCCTACGAGTTCATGGGTCTCACCCCAGCGGCCCAGGGCGGTGCGGCTGGCGAAGCGTTCCCGTGCCTCTTGGCTGAAGTTGGCTGCCGACAGCTCCGTTGAAAACGGTCCGGGAGCCAGGCAATTCACGGTGATCCCGAACGGCCCAAGATCAATGGCATTGGCGCGTGCCAGCCCAAGCAGGGCAGTTTTTGTGGCGGAATAAACACTTCGTCCAGCAACCGATGTGAAGCCAAGAAGCGATGATGTGTAAATGACTCGACCCCAGCGACGCTCTTTCATCTGCGGCACCAGCGCACGCGTCAGCGCCATGCAACTCGATAGATTGAGTTCCAGAAAATAATCCCAGACTTCATCTGTGATGGCATCAATCGGTTGCGGTTGATTGCCTCCAGCATTATTGAGCAACACATCGATCCGGCCAAACATCCCAAGGGCTCTCGCCGCCAGGGTGCTGATGTCGGCGCGGCGACTCAGGTCGGTGGCGATGCAGGCGACCTTCGCTCCAGTGGCCCGTTCGATGTCATCGCTCGCCCACACGAGTTCATCTTCCGTTCGGCTCACGAGCACCAGGCTTGCGCCAGCTTCGGCAAACCCCCGGGCGATCGCCTTGCCGAGCCCGCGACTGCCCCCGGTGATCAGGGCGACGCGACCACTGAGGTCGAACATGCCCGGCAGGGTCGGTCGGTCGGCCTCGGAGTGCATGACGAGCATTGACGGTCACGCCAGTGTCGGACCACCCCCGCAAAGACAGTCCAGCGGATCCAGTCCCATCGAAGACAGGCTCACCTCCAGGCTGCGGGCTGCGGGAGGGAGCGGGAGCCTTACTGGCCCGTGCTCGAGGGCGGAAAGCCGTTCTCCAGCACCAGCTCCTCGAGGGGCAGCTGGCCGGGCTTGGGCCAGGGCTCCTTCGTGCCCTTGCCGATGGCCACCAGCGGGCCCATCACGTGATCAGCCGGCAGGTGGATCAGCTCCGCCAGCTTCTCGATCTCGAAGCCGATCATCGGGCAGCTCTGGTAGCCCATGCCGGTGGCCGCCAGCATCAGGGTCTGCATCGCCAGGCCGATCGAGCGCTGGGCCTCATCGCGCTGCAGCCACTCGCGGCCCTCGTGGAACGGTCCCATCCAGCCCACCAGCAGCTCGGCCACCTCCTTGGGGGCGTGGGCCCAGTAGCGCTCGGGGCTCTTGGCGAACGCCTTCACATCCGCCGTGAACAGCACCAGCAGGGAGGCGTCAGTGATCTGGGCCTGGTTGTTGCCGTACTCCCGGCGGATCCTGGCCCTCAGCTGCGGATCCCGCAGGATCACGAAGCGCCAGTGCTGGATGTTGAAGCTGGTGGGCGCCTGGATCGTGGCCTCCAGCAAGGTGCGCTCCTCCTCGGCCGTGAGGCGATGGGCGGGATCGAACTGCTTCACCGACCGCCGCGCATAGATCGCCTCGATCACATCCATGGCTCAGGCCCGGTGGCAGCGGGGGTCAGCCAACAACCTACGGAGGCTGGCCCCGGCGATCAAGGCAGGGTGAAGCCCGAGGTGTTGAGATGCTTGAGATCGAGCATCACCACGGTGGACCACACCACCACGGCCAGACCGGCCAGGGAGCCGAGCGCCACCAGAACACTCACCAGGCGTGTCTTGCGGGAATCGCTGTTGTTCGTCACCGGTCCGGCTGCCAGAGGCTCTCACTGTGTCACGCCACCCCCGTGGCCCAGGCGCCGGACGCTGCGCCTCAGCCCCTCGGCGCAGTCACACCGCATCAGCAGTCCGGCCCCTCCCCACACCAGCCGGGCCGGCAGATCGGCTGGCCCCGCTCCGAGCTCCCGCAGCGGCGTGAACCCCAGCTGGCGGAAGTAACGCACCAGCCGAACGTGCTGGCGCTCGCCGTCGCGGATGGCCAGGAGCCGGGCCTGGCGGCATGGCGTGTCCTCCAGCGCCCAGGCGAAGGTGGCCGCCCAGATCAGCGGGCCCACCGCGGTGGTGCCCTCGCCCTGCACCCGCAGCGTGTCCAGCCGCAGTCCATCGAACGCCGGCAGGGCCCAGCCCTTCAGCTCGCCCAGCAGAGCCAGCCCGGCAGCCTCACGCCGCGCCACCCCCACCCGCAAGCTCCAGGCCACGCCGCCGGGGCGGCCCACCTGAAGGCGCAGCAGCAGCTGGCGCCGGCTCGCCTCCTGCTCGATCTGCTCCAGGGTGGGGCCCGCCAGAGTCATGGCTGTGCCGGCAACGGCCTCCAGGGATCAGCCCGCAGCACCGCGTCCAGGGGCAGCGGTCCGTAGAGATGGGGGAACAGCTCCGTGCCCTGCGGGGGGGCTTCGGCCCGCACCGGCACACCGGCCCGCTCCAGCCGCCGGGGATCGAGGGTGAGCAGCACCACGGGGCCTGCATCCCGGTAGTAGCGCCGGGCGGTGGCCTCCAGCTGGTGGGCGTAGCTGGCGTGGATGTAGCCCACTTCCTCCAGCGCCAGGCCCCGGGTGGAGCGCGCGTACACCCCCGCCTGCCGCGCCTGCCGCCACTCCGCCTCCAGTGCCAGGTGGTAGAGCCAGCGGGGTGAACGCCAGGGCTCCCGACCGGCCCAGGCTGGCGCCATCACCGCCGCCAGCTCCGGCCCCTGCAGGAAGCGGGCCAGCCAGGCCTGCAGCGCCGCCAGATCGGGCGGCAGCGCATCGAAACCGGCGGGATCGGCCAGGCGGAACTGGCGCACGAAGGGCAGCAGGGCCCAGTCGGCCAGGGAAGGGCGAGCCCCCAGCAGCCAGCCGCCAGCCTGCAGACGCCGGTTCCAGCCGGCCAGGATCGCCAGGGCCGCCTGGCGGTGCTCTTCGCGCCGGGCCTCCCCCTGCGGGCCGAAGCGGCTGGCGTACTTGGTGCGGTCCAGGTGGTGCTTGAACGGGCCGTCGTTCTCGGCGATCAGGGCCTCCTGTTCCGGGCCGGCTGCGCCGCACCCTCCAGCACTGGACAGCCAGCCGTGGGGATCGCGGCGCACCAAGGCCCAGCGCATGATCGCCAGGCTTTCGTCGAGCACCGCTCCGGAAGGCTCCACCAGCACCGGCACCGTGCCCTTCGGGGAAACCTCCAGCAGCTCGGGGGGCTTGCTTTGCAGGCTCACCTCCCGCAGCTCCAGATCCCGGCCCGGCTCCAGACCCGCCACGGCCAGGGCCAGCCTGGCGCGGATGGCGTAGGGGCACCGCCTGAAGCTGTAGAGCACGGGCGGGGCCGTCACAGCGGAAGGGCCGCTCAGGAGATCGGGGCCGGGGTCGGGAAGACCCGCCCGATGTGAACCTCCCCCCGCCGGCGGGCCAGGTCCATCTGCCTCTGCCGTTCGGCGAAGCGGGCCCGGTCGGCCGGATCGCGGCGGTCATGGCAGTGGTGGCAGCTCACCCCCTCCCGGTAGCTGGGCAGCTGCCGGTCGGCGGCGGTGAGGGGCCTGCGGCAGGCATGGCAGAGGCTGGCCTCACCCGGCTCGAGCCGGTGGTTCACCGCCACCCGCTGGTCGAACACGAAGCACTCGCCCTGCCAGCGGCTGCCGGCCTCCGGCCGTTCCTCCAGATAGCGCAGGATGCCGCCATGCAGGTGATGCACGCCCTCGAAGCCCTGCCGCAGCAGATGGGCCGTGGCTTTTTCGCAGCGGATGCCGCCGGTGCAGAACAGGGCGATCGCTTCGGGGCGCCGCTGCTCGACCAGGGGCCTCAGTTCCCGCTCCACCCAGGCGGGGAACTCCCGAAAGCTGGTCGTCCCCGGATCGATCGCCCCCTCGAAGCTGCCCAGCGCCACCTCGTAGGCATTGCGGGTGTCGATCACCAGGGTGCGGGGATCGGTGATCAGGGCATCCCAGGCCTCGGGATCCACGTGGGTCCCCACCGCGGTGGCGAGGTAGGGCTGCAGGGCAGGGTCCCCCATCGTGACGATCTCGCGCTTGAGCCGCACCTTGAAGCGGTGGAACGCCTGCTGGGGGGCCTCGGCCCACTTTGCCTGGAGCGCCGCCAGCCGGGGATCGGCGCGCAGCGCCTGCAGCAGCGCCTCCACCCCGGCCTGCGGACCGCTCACAGTGCCGTTCACGCCCTCGGGCGCCAGCAGCACCGTGCCCTTCAGCCCGGCAGCGTCGCCGCGGGCCTGCAGGCGCTGACGCAGGGACGGCAGCTCCTGCGGCGCCAGGGGCGCGAAGCGGTAGAAGGCGGCCACCCGCGCGCTCATGCGGCCACCTGCACTCCGGCGGCCGCCAGCAGTTCCTGGTCGGCCTCCACCGCCGGGTTGGAGGTGGTGAGCAGGCTGTCGCCGTAGAAGATCGAATCGGCCCCGGCCAGCAGGCAGAGCACCTGGGCCTCCCGGCTCATCTGCTCGCGCCCGGCGCTGAGCCGCACGCGGCTGTGGGGCATCAGGATGCGGGCGGTGGCCACCATCCGCACCAGCTCGAGCGGATCCACCGCCGGCTGGTCTTCCAGGGGGGTGCCCTCCACCGCCACCAGGGCGTTGATCGGCACGCTTTCCGGATGGGGATCGAGGCTGGCCAGCACCTGCAGCAGGCCGGCCCGGTCGGCCACAGCCTCGCCCATGCCGATGATGCCGCCGCAGCAGAGGGTCACCCCGGCGCGGCGCACCCGGGCCAGGGTTTCGAGCCGCTCCTGGTAGGTGCGGGTGGTGATGATGCGGTCGTAGTGCTCGGGACTGGTGTCGAGGTTGTGGTTGTAGGCGGTGAGGCCCGCCTCCGCCAGCCGTGCCGCCTGGGCATCGGTGAGCATGCCGGCCGTGACGCAGGCCTCCATCCCCAGCGCGCGCACGCCCCGCACCATCTGCAGCATCGCCTCGAAGGGGGCCCCATCGCGGATCTCGCGCCAGGCCCAGCCCATGCAGAAGCGGTGGGCGCCGGCCTCCCGGGCCGCCCGGGCCCGCGCCAGCACCGGTTCCACCTCCAGCTCCGGCCGGCCGCTCACATCGCTGCTGTGGTGCATCGACTGGGGGCAGTAGGCGCAGTCCTCCTCGCAGCCGCCGGTCTTCACGCTCAGCAGGGAGGCCAGCTGCACCCTGTAGCCGGGATTGGCGGCACGGTGCACCTGCTGGGCCTGCCAGAGCAGGTCCATCAGGGGCAGCTCGAGCAGCCGCTGGATCTGGGCGCGGGTCCAGTCGTGCCGCGTGGCAGGGCAGGGGGTCACAGCGGAGGGGCAGGGGGGCAGGGAGAAGGGGAGGCCGGCGTGGTTCAGCGGGCGGAGTCGACACCGCCGAAGCGACGCTGCCGGTTCTGATAGTCCAGCAGGGCCGAGAGCAGGGCCTCGGCATTGAAGTCGGGCCAGAGCACGTCGGTGATGTGCAGTTCGGCGTAGGCCAGCTGCCAGAGCAGGAAATTGCTGATCCGCTGCTCGCCGCTGGTGCGGATCAGCAGATCGGGATCGAGCTGGCCGGCGGTGTGCAGCTCGGCGGCGAAACAGCCTTCGTCGATGCTGGCCGGATCGAGCTCCCCGCGGGCGGCCCGCTCAGCCAGCCGCCGGGCCGCCCGCACCAGCTCCGCCCGCCCGCCGTAGTTGGTGCACACGTTGAAACGGATGCCGGTGTTGGCGGCGGTGCGGGCGGTGGCATCGGCGATGCGTTGCTGCAGCCCCCGGGGCAGGGGCTGCAGGTCGCCGAGAAAGCGGATGCGCACCTGCTCCCGCTCCAGCCCTTCGATCTCCCGCTCCAGGACCCGTTCGAACAGGGCCATCAGGAAGTTCACCTCCTCGCCGGGCCGGTTCCAGTTCTCGGTGGAGAACGCGTAGGCCGTGAGGGCCCCCACCCCCCAGTCGCTGCAGAGGCGCAGGGTGCGCTTGAGGGCCTCCACGCCCTCCCGGTGCCCCATCACCCGCGGCAGGCCGCGGCGCCGGGCCCAGCGGCCGTTGCCATCCATGATCACGGCCACATGGGCGGGCACACGGGTGGGGTCCAGCCCCGCTGGGAACGGATGCTGTGGCCTGGGGGTGCTGGTCGCCAGGGCGCGACTCATCCGCGGGTATCCGGCGTGTCCTTGGCCACGCTACGCCCGCCCGCCAGGGCAAGCGAGCGGGTCAGCAGATCGTGAAGGCGGCTGCTGGTGATCGGTCGCTCCAGCCGACCCTGGCTCGCCAGCGCCAGGGTGCCCGTCTCCTCGGACACCACGATGGCCAGGCAGCGGTCGAAGCGTTCGGTGAGGCCCATGGCCGCCAGATGGCGGGTGCCGTAGCGGTTCAGGCCCTGGCGGGAGAGGGGCAGGATCACCCCGGCCGCCAGAATCCGGTTGCCCTTCACGAGCACGGCACCGTCGTGGAGTGGAGTGTCGGCCGCGAACAGGTTGAGCAGCAGGTCCACCGAGAGCTGTCCGTCGATCGGCAGGCCGGGATTGAGGAAGTCCTCGGGGCGCAGGTCGCTGCCGAGATCCACCACGATCAAGGCGCCGCGGCGGGCCTGGGAGAGGCGGCCCGCCGCCTCACTGAGCACCGCCACCGATCCGGAGGCCATCTGGTCGCGGCGTCGGCTGCCGAACAGCGCACCCAGCCGGCCGGTGCCGAGCAGTTCCATCAGGCGGCGCAGTTCCCCCTGCCAGAGGATGGCCAGGGCCAGGCTGCAGGCCAGCACCAGGGCATCCACCAGCTTGGTGGTGAGGGGCAGGTTGGCGTAGCGCTGCACCAGCCAGGCCATGGCCACCAGCAGCAGATAGCCCCGCAGCAGCCAGAGGGTGCGGGCCTCGGTGACCCGGCCCAGCACCACCACGCCCAGGGCCGTGGCGCAGAACAGATCAAGAACCAGACGCAGATCCAGCAGCCGAAGCCAACCTCCCAGCCACGGCCCGGTCACGCCTGAACCCAATCCTCAGCTCAGGCTACCGGCGTGAGGCGGGCGGGAAGCACGTCATAGCGCAGTAGGTCTTCCGGCTGCTCGCGCCGCTGCACCAGATCGGCCAGGCCGTCATGCACCAGCACCGCCGCCGGCCGTGGGATGCGGTTGTAGTTGGAGGCCATCGAGGCGTTGTAGGCGCCGGTGGCGAACACCACCAGCAGGTCGCCGCTGGTGGCGGGGGGCAGCGCAATGTCGTGCAGCAGCACGTCGCCCGACTCACAGTGCTTGCCGGCCACGGTCACCGTTTCGGTGGCTTCGGCGCCCGGGCGATCGGCCAGAACGGCGGTGTACAGCGACTGGTAGGTGATCGGGCGGGGGTTGTCGCTCATGCCCCCATCCACCGCGAGATAGGTGCGCAGGCCGGGGATGGGCTTGCGGCTGCCCACCGTGTACAGCGTGACCCCCGCCGTGGCCACCAGGGAGCGGCCCGGTTCGCACAGCAGCCGCGGCAGCTCGAGGTCGCGTTCACGGCAGGCCCGGGCCACCGCCTCGGCCACGGTCCGCACCCAGAGCTCGATACTGGGCGGATCGTCGCTGGCCACGTAGCGGATGCCGAGGCCGCCGCCCACGTTGAGATCGCTCACGGGATGGCCGAGGCTGCGGGCGAGCTTCAGAACGTCGGCCATCACCCCGGCCAGATCGCGGTGGGGCTGAAGTTCGAAGATCTGGGAACCGATGTGGGCATGCAGACCGGTGAGCCGTGCCCAGCTGCAGCCGGCCAGGTGCTGGAGCACCGCCTCGAGCTGGTCGGGATCGAAGCCGAACTTGCTGTCGAGGTGGCCGGTGCGGATGTACTCGTGGGTGTGGCACTCGATGCCCGGGGTGAAGCGCAGCATCAACCGCACGGGCTGCCTCAGGCTTGGCGCCAGCTCGCTGAGCAGCTCGATGTCCCGCCAGTTGTCGGCCACCACCGTGACGCCGCGCTCCGCCGCCAGGGCGAGCTCCTCCAGGCTCTTGTTGTTGCCGTGGAGCACGATCCGCTCGGCCGGCATGCCACCCGCCAGGGCGGTGAGCAGCTCTCCCGCCGAGACGGCATCGAGGCCGAGTCCCTCCTGGGCCACCAGCGCCGTGATGGCCAGCGAGCTGTTCGCCTTGGAGGCATAGAGCGCCAGCGAGGGGCCCGGGTAGGCCTGGCTGAGGGCCTGGCTGTAGGCCCGGCAGCTGGCCCGCAGGGTGGCCTCATCCAGCACATACAGCGGCGTGCCGTAGGTGCGGGCCAGATCGCCCAGGGCGCAACCTCCCACCTGCAGCCGTCCTTCCCCATCCACCTCCGTGGTGATGGGGGTGAGGTTGCAGTTGGGGCTCGTCAGATCCCGGTCAGGCTCGAACGGCCGGGGCCCTGCCGCCGGACCGGGATGGGCCTGGACCCCGGCGGCGGGTTCGCTGGAGATCACCATGGGCTTCCGCCGTGCATGCACCTGACCTCCAGAATGTACGGAAGCAATGCGCCCGTCAGTGCCTTGGGTGGGATTGGACCCACAGCCGCCGGGGGATCAGCGCAGCCCGATGGGCCACCAGCTGAGACACAACACCAGCCAGCTGAGCCCGTGCCGCTGCGGCCGGGCAACCTCGGGCCTGAGCACCTCGATGCCTGCCTGGCGCTGGACCGGGCCAGCCTGGAGGGACTCTGGACCCCCGCGCAGTGGTGTGCCGAACTCCGCGACGGCCAGCGCCTGAAGCGGGCCCTCTGGCGCGGCCCCGACCTGCTGGCCATGGCCTGCGGCTGGCTGGTGGTGGATGAGCTGCACATCACCCTGGTGGCGGTGCAGCCCGCGGAGCGCCGCCGGGGCCTGGGCAGCCAGGTGCTCCGCGACCTTCTTGCCGAGGCGCGGCGGCGGGGGGCCGGCGCCGCCACCCTCGAGGTGCATGCCTCCAACGGGGCGGCCCTGGGGCTGTACAGCCGGCTTGGATTCCGGATCCATGGCCGCCGTCGCGGTTACTACCGCGATGGGGCCGACGCCCTGATCCAATGGGCCTCGCTGACGGAGCCGGCAGGACCGGGGCTGGACAACACGCCGAACCAGTGCGGATAACCGCCGTTTCTTATTGCTCAATCGGCTGACTTAGCCGGATTGAGTTGCAATGAAAAGCCGCCACCGGCCTGCGATCACTGGCTTCTGCCCATTGATCTCCCCCTGACCACACTGGCCGTCCAACCCTGATAGGTTGGATCAACTTGCACCAGGCCCCGCCCCATGTTCGAGCGGTTTACCGAGAAGGCCATCAAGGTGATCATGCTGGCCCAGGAAGAGGCCCGCCGCCTTGGGCACAACTTTGTGGGCACTGAGCAGATCCTGCTGGGTCTGATCGGTGAGGGCACGGGCGTCGCCGCCAAGGTGCTCAAGTCGATGGGGGTCAACCTCAAGGACGCCCGGGTCGAGGTGGAGAAGATCATCGGCCGTGGCTCCGGCTTCGTGGCCGTGGAGATTCCCTTCACCCCCAGGGCCAAGCGGGTGCTTGAGCTCTCCCTGGAGGAGGCCCGCCAGCTCGGCCACAACTACATCGGCACCGAGCACCTGCTGCTGGGTCTGATCCGGGAAGGCGAGGGCGTGGCCGCCCGGGTGCTCGAGAACCTCGGTGTGGATCTCGCCAAGGTGCGCACCCAGGTGATCCGCATGCTCGGCGAGACCGCCGAGGTCGCCGCCGGTGGCGGTGGCAAGGGCTCCACCAAGACCCCCACCCTCGACGAGTTCGGCAGCAACCTCACCCAGCAGGCCGCCGACGGCAAGCTCGACCCCGTGGTGGGCCGGCAGCACGAGATCGAGCGGGTGATCCAGATCCTCGGGCGCCGCACCAAGAACAATCCTGTGCTGATCGGCGAGCCCGGCGTCGGCAAGACCGCCATTGCCGAGGGCCTCGCCCAGCGCATCAACTCCGGCGACGTGCCGGACATCCTCGAGGACAAGAGGGTGCTCACCCTCGACATCGGCCTGCTGGTGGCCGGCACCAAGTACCGCGGCGAGTTCGAGGAGCGCCTCAAGAAGATCATGGAGGAGATCCGGGGTGCTGGAAACGTGATCCTCGTGATCGACGAGGTGCACACCCTGATCGGCGCCGGTGCCGCCGAGGGCGCCATCGATGCCGCCAACATCCTCAAACCGGCCCTGGCCCGGGGCGAGCTGCAGTGCATCGGTGCCACCACCCTGGATGAGTACCGCAAGCACATCGAGCGGGATGCGGCCCTGGAGCGGCGTTTCCAGCCGGTGATGGTGGGTGAGCCCTCCGTGGAGGACACCATCGAGATCCTGCGCGGACTGAAGGAGCGTTACGAGGAGCACCACCGGCTCAAGATCGCCGACGAGGCCCTGATCGCGGCGGCGACCCTGGGCGATCGCTACATCTCCGACCGCTTCCTTCCGGACAAGGCCATCGACCTGATCGATGAGGCCGGCAGCCGCGTGCGCCTGATGAACTCCAAGCTGCCCCCGGCCGCCAAGGAGGTGGACAAGCAGCTGCGCGCCGTTCAGAAACAGAAGGAAGAGGCCGTGCGCGAGCAGGACTTCACCAAGGCCGGTGAACTCCGGGACCGCGAGGTTGAACTCCGCGAGCAGATCCGCTCCATCCTGCAGGCCCGCAAGGACGAGGAGCCGGGTATCGCCGAGGCCGACGGCAGCGTCGCCACCGTCACCGAAGACGGGGAGCGCTCGCCGATGGTGTCCGAAGAGGACATCGCCCACATCGTGGCCTCCTGGACCGGTGTACCCGTCCAGAAGCTCACCGAGAGCGAGTCGGCCAAGCTGCTCAACATGGAGGAAACCCTCCACCAGCGCCTGATCGGCCAGGACGAGGCGGTCAAGGCGGTGTCCCGTGCCATTCGCCGCGCCCGGGTGGGTCTGAAGAACCCGAACCGGCCGATCGCCAGCTTCATCTTCTCCGGACCCACCGGTGTGGGCAAGACCGAGCTCACCAAATCCCTGGCGGCCTACTTCTTCGGCAGTGAAGAGGCGATGATCCGCCTCGACATGTCGGAATTCATGGAGCGCCACACGGTCAGCAAGCTGATCGGCTCGCCTCCGGGTTACGTGGGCTTCAACGAGGGCGGTCAGCTCACCGAGGCGGTGCGCCGCCGGCCTTACACCGTGGTGCTGTTCGACGAAATCGAGAAAGCCCACCCCGATGTGTTCAACCTGCTGCTGCAGCTTCTGGAAGATGGTCGTCTGACCGATTCCAAGGGCCGCACGGTGGACTTCAAGAACACCTTGATCATCATGACCTCGAACATCGGTTCGAAGGTGATCGAGAAGGGCGGCGGTGGCCTCGGCTTCGAATTCTCCGGCAGCGATGCTGAAGAAACCCAGTACAACCGCATCCGCTCTCTGGTGAACGAGGAGCTGAAGCAGTATTTCCGGCCTGAATTCCTCAACCGTCTCGACGAGATCATCGTCTTCCGCCAGCTCACCCGCGATGAGGTGAAGGAGATCGCCGAGATCATGCTCAAGGAGGTCTTCTCCCGGATGGATGACAAGGGCATCCACCTCTCCGTCACCGAGGCCTTCAAGGAGCGGCTGGTCGAAGAGGGCTACAACCCCTCGTACGGCGCCCGGCCCCTGCGCCGCGCCGTGATGCGACTGCTCGAGGACTCCCTGGCCGAAGAGTTCCTCTCCGGTCGCATCGGCGAAGGGGATTCTGCGGTCGTCGATGTGAACGACGACAAGCAGGTGGTGATTCTCAAGCAGAACGCCATGCCCGCCATCCCCGAGCTGGCGGGAGCCGGGGCCTGAGCCACCCCCCTCCCTTCCCCATCCCCCCGCGACACCCCTGGCTCCCGGCCGGGGATGGGCGGGGGGATCTTCACCACTGATTCATGCCTCAGCGTTCCCGGCGCACGGCCGACCAGTCCGCCCCCACAACGTCCACGCAGGCGTCCCCTCCATCCATCCAGACCCACCGGATCGCGCCGGCCGAGGTGTTCCGTGGGGAAGGGGCCTGGCGGAAGGCCGTGCCGCGCATCGCCGCGCTCTGTCGGCGTCCCCTGCTGCTCGGCAGGGGGGAGGGCACCGCCCCGCTGCGGCAGCAGCTGGCCCATGACCTGCAGCGGGCGGGCCTGGACCTTCGCCACGAGCGCCTGCACTGGGATTGCTGCGAGACCGACCTGCAGCGCCTCAGCGCCGGCCTGAACGCTTCCTCCGGCCCGCCGGCGGTGGATGCTGTCATCGCCTGCGGCGGCGGCAAGGTGCTCGATGCCGGCAAGCTGCTCGCCGAGCGCCACGGTTTGTCCTGCATCACCGTTCCCTCCAGTGCCGCCACCTGTGCGGGCTGGACGGCCCTGGCCAACCTCTACAGCCCGGAGGGTGCCTTTCTCCAGGATGTGGAGCTGCGGCGTTGTCCGGAGCTGCTGGTGTTCGACCACGCCCTGGTGCGCACGGCTCCGCCCCGCACCCTGGCCAGCGGCATCGCCGACGCCCTGGCCAAGTGGTACGAGGCCTCGGTGAGCTCGGGAGGCAGCAGCGACGGGCTGATTCAGCAGGCGGTGCAGATGGCCCGGGTGCTGCGGGACCAGCTCTTGCTCGATGCCGAGACGGCTCTGGCGGACCCCTCCAGTGAGGCCTGGGTGCGGGTGGCCGAGGCCTGCGCCCTCAGCGCCGGGCTGATCGGTGGGCTCGGAGGAGCCCGCTGCCGCACCGTGGCCGCCCATGCGGTGCACAACGGTCTCACCCAGCTGGCCGCCAGCCATGGGGCGCTGCATGGCGAGAAGGTGGGCTTCGGCATCCTGGTGCAGCTGCGGCTGGAGCAGGTGCTGGGGCAGAACCAGCTGGCCGCCCAGGCGCGACGCCAGCTGCTGCCCCTGTTCGAGCGGCTCGGCCTTCCGCGCACCCTCAATGACCTCGGGCTCGGCCAGGCCACCCTGCAGGAGCTGCAGCAGGCCTGCGCCTTCGCCTGTGCCCCCGACTCCGACCTGCATCACCTCCCCTTTGCGGTGGGTTGCGCCGATCTGCTGGCCGCCCTGGTGAGCACCTGCAGCGGCGAGCGGAGGCCGGTGTGAACCGCCACGACGCCAGCCGCGAGCTGGTGGATCAGGCAACCCGCCAGCTCCTCGATCCCCAGGGCCGCCACCTGGCAGGCGCGGTGCAGTGGTGGCCTCTGGAAGGCTTCGAGGGGCTCTGGCCCGTGGCGGTGCTGGGGGAGGGCCCGCCCGTGCTGCTGCTGCACGGCTTCGACAGCTCGTTCCTGGAATTCCGCCGTCTGGCACCGCTGCTGGCCCAGCGGCATCGGCTGATCATTCCCGACCTGTTCGGCTTCGGCTTCACGCCGCGCGATCCGCTGGCCGAGTACGGCCCCGCCGCGGTGCTGGCCCATCTGGAGGCGCTGCTCAAGGCGCTGGAGGCCCGCGGGCTGGCCGGGAAGGGGGAAGCGGGCCAACCCTTTGGCCTGATCGGGGCCTCCATGGGTGGCGCGGTGGCCGTGGAACTGGCCCGGTGCCGGCCTGGCCAGTTCAACAGGATGCTGCTGCTGGCCCCGGCCGGTCTCACCGGACGGCCGATGCCGCTGCCTCCGGTGCTCGACGGCCTGGGTGTGCGCTTCCTGGCCTTGCCCGGCGTGCGGCGGGGTCTCTGCCGCAGCGCCTTCGCCCAGCCGGA
The DNA here is from genome assembly GCF_900088535.1 of Cyanobium sp. NIES-981. Taxonomy (NCBI): domain Bacteria; kingdom Bacillati; phylum Cyanobacteriota; class Cyanophyceae; order Synechococcales; family Prochlorococcaceae; genus Cyanobium; species Cyanobium sp. NIES-981. The sequence goes on from NZ_LT578417.1 coordinate 1,081,831, forward strand.
TCGGGATGTGGGGCCCGCCGAGCTGGAAATCGCTTCCCTGCATCTGGCCACGCCGGGCTGGGCCGAGGCCCTGCGCCGCTTCGCCCGCTCCGGTGGCTTCGCCGGCTGCGGCGAGCCCCTCCCACCCCTGCCGATCCAGGTGCTGTGGGGCGCCGACGACCGGATCCTGCGGCCGCCCCAGAAGCGGGCCGCCCAGGCCCTGCTGGGCGAGCGGGTGCAGGAGCTGGCGGACTGCGGCCACCTGCCCCACATCGATCAGCCGGACCAGGTGGCCATCACCTGGCACAGTCCCGAGCCGGCGCCAGCCGCCGTGGCCGCCGGGCATGGCTGAGGCGGGGATGGCTGAGGCGGGCCAGCGTCGCGGCGGCCCGGCCCTGCAGCTGCTGGCGGCGGCGCTGCGCCTCTGGATCCGCCAGCAGTGCGAGGCCATCGACCAGCTGGAGCTGGACCTGGACGGATCGGCGCTGCAGCTGCTGGGGGGCCATCTCGACGGGGTGCGCCTGCAGGCCAGGCGGGTGCGCTACCAGGGACTGGAGCTGGAGAGCGTGACGCTGCGGAGCGAGCCGATTCAGGTGCAGCTGGGCAAGGTGCTGCGGGGACAGCCGCTTCAGCTGGATGAGGCCTTCAGGATTCGCGGCCTGGTGCGGTTCACCCCGGAAGGGCTGGACCGGTCGCTGGCCCAGCAGGCCTGGCGCCCTCTGGCGGACAGCCTGGCCGAAACCCTGCTGGGCATCGGACCTCTGCTTGCAGTCACGGTGCGGCAGCCATGGCTGGTGCTGAAGGCCCGGATCCCCGGCAGCACAACCGTGCGGGAGCTGGATACTCGGCTGCAGGCCGAGCTGGGCAGCATCGCCCTGCACGCCGCCGATGGCACCACCGCCATGCGGCTGCCGATGGATCCAGCCATCACGATCGAGCGCGCCGCAGTGGAGGGCGGGCTGGTGGTGCTGGAAGGAGAAGCCACGGTGACGCCCTAGGCGCCCAGCAGCGGCAGCACCAGCGTGACCAGCGTATACACCACCGCCGGCACGAACAGGTAGCTGTCGATGCGGTCGAGGATGCCGCCATGGCCGGGAATGGCGTCGCCGGAGTCCTTCAGGCCGGCATCCCGCTTCATCATCGACTCGGTGAGATCCCCCACCAGGGCGAACAGCGCCACCACCGCGCCCAGGCCGGCACCGATCAGCCAGCCCCAGCTCCAGCCGATCCAGGTGCCGCCCACGGCGCCCACCGCCATGGCACAGGCCACCCCGCCCAGGGCGCCCTCCACGGTCTTGCCGGGGGAGATGGGCGAGAGGGGCCGCCGGCCGAAGCGGCGCCCGATGGCATAGGAGCCGATGTCCGTGGCCACGATCAGGAAGCAGGCCAGCAGGGTGAGGGCCAGGCCGGACTCGGGCAGCTCGCGCAGCTTGATCCAGTGGCTGGGCAGGAAGCCCAGGTAGAAGAGGCCGAACACCGAGGCCGCGATGTCGGCGATGGTGCCGGTGACCGGCTGCAGCAGCAGCCAGCCGCAGATCACGGCCCCCGAGGCCGGCAGCACAGCCGCCGCCACGTCGCCGGCCAGCCAGCTGCCGCCGCTGGCCAGCTGGGTGGTCACCAGCAGCAGCTGCACCGCCACCAGGGTGGTCTTGGTGGCGGGCCGGATGCCCTTGAACTGGGCCATGCGGAAGAACTCCAGCAGGCCCAGGTGCACGATCACCCCCACCGCCACGGTGAACCACCAGCCGCCGAGCATCACCACCACGAAGCCGAAGGCCCCGGCGGCCCAGCCGCTCACCAGGCGTGGCAGCGACGTGCTGGTGCGGGGCTGGGGGATCACGGCCGCTCCGCCGCGATCAGGAACAGGGGCTCGGCGGCGGCCAGCTTGGCCTGGCTGCCGCGGCGCTGCATGCGGTGCACGGTGGCCTGCACCACCTGCACGTCGCGGGCCGCCAGCTGGCCGAGGGTGTCGGTGGCATCCACCAGCCCCTCCAGGCTGGCGGTGCTGATCACCAGCCTGCCCTGGGGCTGCAGCACCCACCACACCTGCCGCAGCACATCGCCGAGGGGGCGGCCCACCTCCAGCAGCACCCGGTCCGGGGCGCCGGGAAGGGAGGCCAGGTCCTCCGGCGCCGCCCCGGCATGGATGTGGAGGTTGGTGATCCCGAAGCGCTGGCGGTTCTGCTCCAGCAGCACGATCGCCTCGGGGTCGCGCTCCAGCGTGTGCACCTGACCCCGCGGCATCAGCCGGGCGATCTCAAGCGCCAGGGCGCCGGTGCCCCCGCCCACATCCCACACCAGGGAATCCGCCCGGGGGCGCAGGTGGGCCAGCAGCATCACCCGCAGTTCCATCGGCGTGGGGCTGAACCCAGGGGCGGCCGCGAAGGCGCCATCCGGCAGGCCGGGGGTGACGAAGTCCCACTGGTAGGGCGGGGCCGAGGACGCAGCACTGGGGTCGTCGATCACCGGCCGGGTCTTCGGAACAAGCGGGGCAGCTCAGGGTGGCACGGGAGGGCGCGCCATCTGGAGCCGACAGGCCGGGAAGAGCCCCGGGCCCGGAAGCTCCGCATCACCCAACCACCACGTTCACCGTATCAGCGATCTGCCCCGGCCAGAGACGCCGCTGCTCCTGCAGCCAGGCGGCCCTGGCCGCATCCAGGCGCTCCCCGGGGATCAGCAGGGGAATCCCCGGCGGGTAAGGGCAGAGGGGTTCGGCGGCGATCCTGCCGGCCGCCGCGGCCAGCGGTACCGCTTGCGAAGGGGCACGCCAGGCCGCGGCGATCGCCTGCTCGGGCTCGGCCACCCGCGGCAGGGGCGGGGCCGCGAACGGCGGCAGCGGGTCGCCACCCAGGGCCCTCCGCAGGCCAGCCAGGGCCCGGGGAAGCTCCCTTACCACCCGCCGCGGTGGTGCCGTGCCAAGGCAGAAGGTGAGGGTGCCGGGCTCGGGCAACTCGGCGATCACCCCCCGGGAGAGCAGCCAGGCATCGGCCACCAGGCCGTTGACCCCGAAGGCCGCGGTGTGCACCACCAGCCGCAGCGGATCCTCACCGTGCACCAGAGGCAGGCCGAGCTCGCGGCAGCGGCGGCCCAGGCGATCAGCGATCCCCAGGGCGCGGGCCCGCTGGCGACGGCCGGCGGCACTGCAGCCGTGGCGCAGGCTCAGCGCGGTGGAGTGCAGCAACAGGGCGCTGGGGCTGGAGGTCTGCAGCCACAGCAGAGACCGCTCGAGCGCGGCGGGATCCAGCCGCGGCCCCTGGGCCAGCAGAGCCGCGCTCTGGGCCAGCCCCCCCCCGCTCTTCTGGCAGGAGAGCACCACCAGGTCGGCACCGGCGGCCACGGCCTCCCCCTGCCCATGGGCCTGGTCCACCAGCAGCGGCAGACCGGCCCCGTGCACCAGCTGGGTCAGGCCGCGCAGATCGGCGCCAAACCCCTGATACGTGGGACTCACTACCGCCACCGCCGCCAGCGGACCGCCGGCCAGGGCGTCCGCCAGGGACCGCTCCAGCCAGGCCGGTGACGGGGGCAGCCAGAGCCCGGTGGCAGGGTCGAAGGGCAGGCTGAACAGCACGGGCTGCAGCTGGCCGAGCACACAGGCGTGCAGCAGCGAGCGGTGCAGGTTGCGGGGCAGCAGAACCCGGCTGCCGGGGGGCGCCAGGGCCAGCAGGGCCGCCTGCAGCAGGCCACTGGCGCCGTTCACCCCGAACCAGCAGCGCTCCGCCCCCAGCAGGGCGGCGCAGGCCCGCTGCTCCTCGGCCACCAGGCCCTCGGCCTCGAGCGGACCGCCGATCTCCGGCAGCTCCGGCAGGTCCCAGCTGCCCGGCCTGGCGCGGAGCAGGCGGACCAGGCCCGGCGGCAGGCCGCGGCCACGGCCATGGGCCGGCAGGTGCAGCACCAGGGGGTCGGAGGCAGACAGGCGCGGGAACAGCGTGGGGAAAAGCCGTGCAGGGCGGCAGCAGGGGAGCGGGAGGGATGGAGCGCTCCTGACCCCTCACCGGCCGGGGTTCCTAGAGTCTGCCCACCCAAACGACCACAGCCTTGACCATTGCTGAGAGGCCCGCTGGGGCGCCTCCGGAGCCTCCTGCCTACGACCCCCGGGCCGATCGCCGCTGGTTGCTGGCTCGTCCCTGGATGTTTCTCGGCAGGCTGACGGCCGTGCTCTGGCAGCTGACCAGCCTCGCCCTGGTGCTGGTGGTGCAGGCCAACAGCAGCGACCGCCGCGTGCAGCAGCGGCTCGGCAAACGCATCCTCACCACCCTCACCAACCTGGGCCCCTGCTTCATCAAGGTGGGCCAGGCCCTCTCCACCCGCCCCGACCTGGTGCGGCGGGACTGGCTCGAACAGCTGATCCAGCTGCAGGACAACCTCCCCGCCTTCCCCCTGGAGGTGGCCCTGCGCACGATCGAGGAGGAACTGGGCGCTCCGGCCAGCACCCTGTTCGCCAGCTTCCCGGACTACCCGGTGGCGGCCGCCAGCCTGGGCCAGGTGTACAAGGCCAGGCTCGACAACGGCCACTGGGTGGCGGTGAAGGTGCAGCGTCCGGACCTGCCGCACATCCTGCGGCGCGATCTGGTGATCATCCGTCTGCTGGCGGTGCTCAGTGCTCCGCTGCTGCCCCTCAACCTGGGCTTCGGACTCGACGAGATCATCGACGAGTTCGGCCAGACCCTGTTCGACGAGATCGATTACCGCAAGGAAGCCGACAACGCCGACCGTTTCGCGGCCCTGTTCGAGGACCATCCCGAGGTGACCGTGCCCGCGGTGGAGCGCAGCCTCAGCACCCGTCGGGTGCTCACCACCAGCTGGATCCACGGCACCAAGCTGCAGGAGCGCCATGTGCTCGAGGCACGCCATCTCGACCCCACCGCCCTGATCCGCACCGGGGTGGTGGCCGGCCTGCGCCAGCTGCTGGAGTTCGGCTACTTCCATGCCGACCCCCACCCGGGCAACCTCTTCGCCCTGCCGGGCCGCACCGGGCCCCTGGGCCATGTGGCCTACGTGGATTTCGGCATGATGGATTCCATCAGCGACGCCGACCGCCTCACCCTCACCGGCGCGGTGGTGCACCTGATCAACAGGGACTTCCGGGCCCTCGCCCAGGACTTCGTGGCCCTGGGCTTCCTCAACCCCGACGCCGACCTCGAGCCGATCATCCCCGCCCTGGAGGAGGTGCTGGGCGGCGCCCTGGGCGAGAACGTGGGCAACTTCAACTTCAAGGCGGTCACCGATCGCTTCTCGGAGCTGGTGTTCGACTACCCCTTCCGGGTGCCGGTGCGCTTCGCCCTGATCATCCGGGCCGTGGTGAGCCAGGAGGGACTGGCCCTGCGGCTCGACCCCGACTTCAAGATCATCCGGGTGGCCTACCCCTACGTGGCCCGGCGCCTGCTGGCCGGCGACACGGCGGAGATGCGCGACAAGCTGCTCGAGGTGCTGTTCGACAGCAATGGCAGGCTGCAGATCGAACGGCTGGAAAGCCTGCTGGCCGTGCTGGAGAACGACGGACCAGGGCCCGATCTGCTGCCGGTGATGGGCTCAGGCCTGAAGCTGCTGCTGGGACCCGAGGGCGACAGCCTGCGCCGGCGGCTGCTGCTCACCCTGGTGCGTGACGACCGGCTTCACACCGAGGATCTGCGGGCCCTGGCCAGCCTGCTGCGGCGCACCTTCAGCGCCCGCAAGCTGGCCGGTGGGCTGCTGGCCAGACTGAACCCCCTGGCCGCGGCCTAGGGTCACCCCCACCCTTCCTGTCGTGCCGTGATCGACCCTGCGCCCATCGACCTGCAGGACGCCAGCCTCGATGCGGCGAGCGGGTTCTACGGCGACCTCGACCCCAGCGAGATCCTGCTGGAGTACGCCCCGCTGATCGAGCCGCCCTATCTGGTGGCGGGGGTCGGCCTGGCCATCGGCGTGCTCTGCGGCCTCACCTTCGCCCGGCTGGTGCAGGACCGCCTCGAGGGCTGGAAACAGGACCGACTGGCCCTGCTGCCCCTCGGCACCGCCAGCACCACCGTGCCCTACATCGGCGTGGTGATCGGTGTGACCCTGTTCATCGGCGGCAGCCTGCAGGTGTTCGGCTTCTCCTCGGGGGCGGCCCTGCTGGTGTCGTTCGTGCTCTCGATCGGCACCGCCGGAGCGCTGTGGGCCCAGCTGGAGCGGCTCATGACCCAGGTGGAGAACGGCACCTTCAGCGCCGTGGATTTCGACAACTTCGACCAGTTCTTCTGAGACCAGTTCTTCTGAACCGGGTCCCGGACCAGTCCTGCTGCTGAGCCTGGTTCCCCTCCCAGGCCCGGAACGATGTAACAACTCGCTCCGCAACGGCTTCACCCAGGTCAACCTGAATCCATCACAGGAACGACGGGCAATCATGGGGTTCCTCCTGGTTCTCCTGGTTCTCCTGGTTCTCCTGGCCATCGTGGTCTTGGTCCTGGCCGTCCTGGAGAACAGGAAAGACCAGCGATCCCGCCAAGCCGACCCTGCCCGAGGCCTCTCCCTGGACCAGCGCCTGGAGCGCCAGGAAGCCGCGGTGGCTGCGATCCTGCTGCGCTTCGATCGGCTGGAGCTGGAGCTGGAGCGGCTCCAGCGTCAGATGGGTGCCCCGCGGGGCGAGGCCCCGACCGCCGCCGGGCAGCGACCGGACCAGAGCCCCTCCCCAGAGAGCGATCGGACACCTGCACGGAGACCGCAGGCACGGGAAGCGGCTGAAAGGGAAGCGGGCGAACAGCCAGCCCCCGCACGACGGCCACCCCCACCACTGCGGCCCGAACCGCGACGGGAACCGCCGCCACCCCAGCCGCCACCACCCCAGACGCGACCCCAGCCGCCACCGCACACCCACCCCCAGCCCGCACCGCCGCCTCCACCGCCCCCCCTTGGGCCCCAGGCCGTCCGCGCCGCCGCGCCCCCCCGTGCCCCGGGCCCTTGGCAGCAGCGCTGGCGTCGCTGGGAGCAGCTCCTGATCGCCAACTGGACCGGTCTGCTGGGGGTCGTGGTGGTGGTGGCCGGCGTGACCTTCGCCGCCATCAACGTCGCCCTGCAGTTCAACCCCTGGCAACGATTCCTGCTGGTGGTGGCGGCGGCCACCGCCATGGCCCTGCCCTCCCTGCTGCTGAAACCCGCCTCCCCCTGGCTGCGCCTGAGCCGCTGGCTGAGAAGCGGCGGGGCGGCCCTGCTGCTGTTCGCCTGCACCGCGGCCGGGGGCCTGCCTCAGCTGGGGCTGCAATGGCTGGACGATCCGGGACAGAGCCTGGCGCTGCTCGGCGCCGCCATCGCGGTGAATCTGGTGCTGGCCGCTGTCGCCACCAACCAGACCGTGGCGGGACTCCACGTGGTGGTGTGCCTCGTCCCCCTCACGATCGTCCCCCAGGGCGGGCTGATCCTGGCGGTGGCCAGCCTGGTCGCCCTGGTGGGCGTCGTGCTGCCCCTGGCGCGGCCCTGGTACGGCCATCGGCTCCTGGTGGGCCTGAGCTACGGCCTGTTCCACGCCAACTGGGTCGTTCGCACCCTGCCCCTGCTGGCCGGGAGCGACACCCTCCGCAACCAGGCCGCCCTGGCCGCCGCTCTGGTGTTCATTTCCGGCACAGTGCTGCTGCAACGGCCGCAGCGGCTGCGGCAGCACGGCCTGACGCTGCCGCTGCTCGTGCAGCTGGTGAACAGCGGGGGGCTTGCCCTGGCGCTGTTGCTGGAACCGCCCCAGCTGGGCAGCCGCGCTCTGGCCCTGGCGGCGTGCGCCGGGCTGCTGGCGGTGCTGGCCGTCCGCGCCCGCCGGGCCGAGCTCTCCTGGCTGCGCCGCTGCGATGTGATCCTCGCCCAGGCCTTCAGCCTCGCCGCCCTGCTCAGCCTCGGACCCTGGGTCGCCAATCCCACCCTGCTCACGGCCCTGGTGCTGCTGGAGTGCCTGGCCCTGCTTCACCTGGGCCATCAGGATCCCGACACCATGGTGCGGCAGCTGGGCTGGTGGCTCAGCCTGCTGGCCGGTCTGGCCCTGGCTGCGGTGACCCTGGGGGCGGCACCACCAGGGCAGGCCCCTCCCCTCCAGAACAGTGCTGTGCTGCTGGTCAGCGGGGCCCTGGCCCTGGCCAGCCAGCACCGTGTGCACCGGCCCAAGGCCCTGCCGGGAGCCGGCGGGATGGGATGGATCGGGGCCCTGCTGCTCTGGCTGGGCTCCAGCGTGATCCCCCCAGACGCCTGGCAGCCCTGGCTGACCGTCACCGTGCTGACGGCCGCGCTGCTGAGCGCCAGGCACTGGCAGCTGCCGGGGGGAGCCCAGGGCCTGGCGGCCATGATCACGCTCATCCACATCGGCAGCTGGATCCGGCTACTGAACCAGGTGCCCTGGGCTCCGCAGAGCCTGGCCGCGCTGACACTCCCCCCGCTGCTTCTGGCCCTGCTGCTGCTCTGCGACCGGCGGCACGACGTCCCCAGGGCCACGGGCTGGTGGCTGCTCTGCCTGAGCGGTGGGTTCTGGGGCCAGATGACCCTGCTGGTGCGGCTGGGAGTCGTGGGGCCGGAGCGGCTGGCCGGCCACGCCGTGCTGCTCCTGGCCGGGGGAGCCCTGCTGGTGGCCGTCCAGCTGGGGATGATGCGCTGGCGGCTGCGGGCCCCCTGGCCCGAGCTGATGGGCTGGCTGGGGCCGGGGCTGCTGCTGCTCGGCAGCCTTGGCTGCCTGCCGCGGCCCTGGCCCGAGCCCATCGCCACGGCCCTGTTGCAGCTCAGCCTTCTGGTCGGGCTCTGGCGCCGGCCCCCCGGCCTGGTGGCCGGCACCACCGCCGCCACCGGCGTCCTGCTGGCGGGAAGCTGGGTGTGGCTGCTGGCACCCCAGTCCTGGAGCTGGCAGGAACTCCTGCCCCGGCTGCTGCCCCTGGTCCTGGTGGTGCAGATTCTGTGGCTGCGGGGGGCGCGCGCCCCCCGCCGTGGCGCCTGGATCCTGCTGAACGGCACGGCCGTGGCGCTGCTGCTCAGCGCCCTGCTGGCCTGGGCGGTGGGTCCGGAGGTGATCCGCAGCCGCGCCGCCACCCTGCTGATCGCCGGCCAGCTGATCCCGGTGCTGCACGGGCGGCTGCAGCGAACCGGGATCCCTCAGCTGCTGCCGCCAGCTCTCGCCTGGCAAGGGGCAGCCCTCACCTACGCCGGTGTGGCCCTGGGCCTGCCTGCGCCCTGGCGGGGCATCGGGGGGCTGCTGGCGTTCGGCGGGCTGCTGCTGCTGGCCCGGCAGTGGCGACCTTCCGGGCTGCACGCCGCCGCGGCGTGCGGCGTCACTGCCCTGCACCTGCAGCTCTGGCTGCAACTGCTGCTGCAGCAGCCCTGCCCTGCCCAGGAGGTGCTGCAGATCCTGCTGCCCCTGGCGGCCCTGGCCCTGCTGCAGCGTCTGGCGGATCGCCCTGGGCCGGATTCCGGAGTCGGCGGACTGAACCCCCTGCCCATCTATCTGATCGGCAGCGGTGCAGGTCTGGCGAGCTGGCTGCTCCTCGCCCCGGTGTCGCCCCTGATCCCGCCGGTGGCCTGGCTGCTGCTGGCCCTGCTGGCCCTGGAGCTCACCAGCAGGCTCCCCATGGCGGATGGCCGCCATGCCCTGATCTGCGCGGTGGGCCTCCTGCTCGCCTTCGCCTGCGGCTACGGGCTGGTGATCAGCCAGAGCCCCGTACTGCTGGAGCTGGGAGGCCTGACGCTGCCCGGCCGGTTCGCCATCGAACTGCTGGCCATGGCCGTGTTCCTGTACTGGTGGTTCCTCCCTTCCAGCAGCCGTCTCACCGGTCTGGCGCTCTGGAACCGGCTGCATCCGCTGCTGCTGGAAGCCTTGGTGCTCGGGACTGTCGTCACCGTGCTCAGCGAGGTGGAGGTGTTCTGGCGCCCTGTGGCCTGGGCGGGCCTGGCCCTGCTGGTGATCCTCCGCCCGATCAGGCGGCTGTTCGCGGCCCGGCTGCAGATCTATGCGGTGCTGCTCTACTGGCTGAGCCTGGCCACGCTTCTGGCGGTGCTGAGCACGCTGCAGACCCCGGCCCAGGCCTGGATCCTCCAGCCCGGGCAGATTGCTCTGCTGGCCATGGGCCTCCAGGTGGGCTTCATCCTCGTCACCCACCGCCAACTGGACGTGGAGCAGCTCAGCAGCAGCCGCGCCTGGGGACCACTGGGCTGGATCGGCCGCCGCATCAGTCGCCGTCCCCACCGCTGGATCTACCTGCCCCTCTTCGCCGTGGTGACCTACTACCTCTGGCTGCGCTACGACCGCGCCCTGCTCACCCTCCTCTGGACCACCGAGGCCTTCGTGATCTATGGCCTCAGTGCCGTGCTGCGGGACGGCAAGTTCCGGCTGCTGGCCCTCATCGCCCTGGGGGCCTGCCTGCTGCGGCTGGTCGCGATCGACATGGCCCAGGCCGACCTGGGCATCCGCGGCGCGGTGTTCATCGGGGTGGGCCTGCTGATGGTGGGCATGAACGCCCTCTACAACCGGTTCCGCAATCGCTTCGAGAGCGGCCCTGAAGCCAGCGCGGCAACCGGCGGCGGAGAGGACGCCGAACCACCCCTGGGCCCCGGACCATGAAGCCACCTCCCCGGCTGCTCGTGCTCCTGGCCCTGCTCACGGGCGGCGGTGGACTGATCGGCCTGCTGGTGCTCCAGGGCCCGGCCCCACCGCTGCGCCCGTCGCTGGCCCCCACGGCCCGGCTGCTGGGCACCCCCTTTCAGCTCGCCGACCGCCTGGCCAGCCGCATGGTGCCCGTGGGGGAGCTGGATGAACGGGAGCTGGGCACCATGCTCCACGCCCGCTACGCCCGGCGGATCCAGCCAGGTGATGCCGATCAGGCCTATCTCGACGCCCTGATGGAGCTACTGAGCCCCCATCGCCATCGCAACCTCCACTACCGCGCCTATGCGGTGGGCCCCTGCGGCGGCATCAACGCCTCCGCGCTCCCCGGAGGGGTTGTGCTCGTGTGCCGTGAACTGCTGGAGGAGATGACCACGGAAGCGGAGGTGGTGGCCGTGCTGGCGCATGAGATCGGCCATCTGGAGCTGGGCCACTGCTTCGAGCTGGTACGCAGCGAGTTGCTGGCCCGCCGCACCGGCACGGTGCTGCTGGGGCGGTTGGCCGATCAGATTCTCACCATCCTCGTGCGCCGTCGCTACAGCCAGGCGGCCGAGTCCGAGAGTGACGCCTATGCCTTCGCCCTGCTGACCGACAGCCCCTACGACCCCTCCGCCCTGGCGGGCTCCTTCCGCATCCTGGTGGCCGGCCAGGGCCGTCGGCGCCCGGTGGGCCTGCTCGGCGACCTCTCCCGCAGCCATCCGCCCTCGGAGCTCCGGCAGCACCTCTACGAGCAGCGGAGCCGGTCCTGGTGGCGGGGCCATACCGGTGAGCGGCGCTACCGGGGCGCACGCAACCTCTCGGAACGACGCACACGCCTGCAGCGGGACCACCCCGAGGAATGGGTGGAAGCCGAGAGATGAACGGGGTGCGTGGATCCCGAAGACCTCAGGCCACCAGGTAGCCCTCCAGCCGCCGCGACTGGGAGCGGATGCCCTCGAGGGCCTTGCGCTCGAGATTGCGAGTCTTGTCGCGACTCATGCCCAGGTTCTTGGCGATCGAACTCAGGCTCATCGGCTCGGTGATCCCGGCGCCCTCCGTGGCGATGCCGTAGCGCATCTTCAGCACCCGCCCCTGCAGCTCCGGCAGCTGCTCCAGCAGCGCCCGCAGATCTCCCTTCAGGCACTCCCCGTCCACACGCTCCTCCGGCAGCTCCCCATCCCCCGCCAGCAGGTCCAGCAGCTCCGTGTCCTCCCCGTCCCCCACCTTCGTCTCCAGGCTCACCGGCTGGCGCGCACGGCACAGCAGGTCCTTCACCTCCTCCTCCGGCAGCTCCACGAACCCCGCCAGCTCCGTCACCGTGGGGGTGCGCCCCAGCTCCTGGCTCAGCTCCCGCTGACCCTTCTTCAGCTTGTTCAGCGTCTCGGTGATGTGGATCGGCAGACGGATCGTGCGGCTCTTCTCCGCGATCGCCCGCGTGATCCCCTGGCGGATCCACCAGTACGCATACGTACTGAACTTGTAGCCCCGCGTCGGGTCGAACTTCTCCACGCCCCGCACCAGTCCGATCGTTCCCTCCTGGATCAGATCCAGCAGCTCCATGTTCCGCTTGGTGTACTTCTTCGCCACGCTCACCACCAGCCGCAGGTTCGCCGCCACCATCCGCTCCTTCGCCCGCCGGCCCGCCTGCAGCCGCTTCTTCAGCACCGCCGGGCTCAACCCCGCCGCCTTCGCCAGCTCCGCCGCGCTCGGCGCCGTGCCGCCCGCACGCATCGTCAGCTCCTGCTCCACCTCCTCCAGCGCCATCAGCTCCTGCACCTGCCGGCCCAGCGTGATCTCCTGCTCATGGGTCAGCAGCGGCACACGGCCGATGTCCCGCAGGTAACTGCGCACCAGATCGCCGCCTCCAGCCTGAGCGGAGCCATCGGCGGTCGCGGCCACTGGCAGGGAGGGCATGACGGTCGGTTTACGAAACGGTTCTGTTTCGTAAATTTACCACCCTTTTTCGGCCCTGATCCAGCATGGGGCGATGGCCAGCCAGCGCCTGCAGAAACTGATCGCCACGGCCGGAGTCTGTTCACGGCGCCATGCCGAGGAGCTGCTGCGGCAGGGGCGCGTGCGGGTGAACGGCGCCGCGGCCAGGCTGGGAGACAGCGCCGATCCCGACCGCGACACCATCGCCGTGGATGGCAGACCGCTGGCCCGGCCGGCACGGCCGCTGCTGCTGCTGCTCAACAAACCGGTGGGGGTGCTGTGCAGCTGCTCCGATCCGCAGGGGCGTCCCACCGTGCTCGACCTTCTGCCTCCGGCGCTGCAGCGGGGCCAGGGCCTGCATCCCGTGGGCCGCCTCGATGCCGACAGCAGGGGTGCCCTGCTGCTCACGAACCAGGGGACGCTCACCCTGCAGCTCACCCATCCGCGCTACGGCCACCGCAAGCTCTACCGCGTGTGGATCACAGGTGACCCCAGCCCCCGCACCCTGGAGCGATGGGCCGCGGGGGTTCCCCTGGAGGGGGTGACCAGCCAGCCGGTGGGGGTCCGGGTGCTGCAGCGCAGCCGGCGCGGCACCCGGCTGGAGCTGGTGATGGAGGAGGGAAGAAATCGGCAGATCCGCCGCACCGCAGCCCTTCTGGGCCACCCGGTGCTGGATCTGCAGCGGGTGGGCATCGGTCCGCTCCGCCTGGGCTCGCTGGCGGAAGGGTGCTGGCGGGCGCTCGATCGCCAAGAATGGCAGGCCCTGGCCACTCCCCCCCCCTGAGCCGCCCCCCTGCCCCCCCGCGTGCTCGCTTCGGCCGGTTCTGGCGCTGGGGCCGCGGTCGCCAGCCTCCGAACAGCGACACCGTCGCGGTCGACCCGTTGGTCGCGGCCGGACGCCAGCTGCGCCAGCGCCGCGAGGAGCGCCACCTCACGCTGCGGCAGCTGGCCCTGGAAACCCGCATCAGCACGCCGGTGCTCGAGGCGCTGGAGCGGGGCTGGCGTGACCGGCTGCCGGAGGCCACCTACCTGCGCACCATGCTGCCCCTGATCGAGCGCCACCTCGAGCTGGATCCCGGCAGCCTCGAGGTGGTGCTGCCGGTGACGGCCACGCCCTCACCGGGTCGCCAGCGCCAGGGGCTCTTGAGCCGCTTCACACCCGGCTCGATCGATGTGTTCACCACCTGGCAGGGAACGGTGCTCTACGGGCTGCTCACCCTCGGGCTGATCTACGGCCTGAACCTGCAGCAGCAGCGCCTCGCCCAGGAGGGCCTGCTGACGCAGCGCCCGGTGGCACCGCTTCCCCCGGAAGAGCAGAAACGCCGCACGGGAGCGGGCCAGTCCCTGCTTGCCATCGCACCGGACCTGCGGCCGCTGCAGGTGGCGGCCCAGGGGCAAGGCCTCAAACTGCTGCGGCGCCAGGATCCTGGCAGCAACCGGGCCCCGGCACCCCAGCAGCAGGGGGACCTGGTGCTCGAGCTGGCTGGCCCAGCCACGGTGAATCTGGAGAGCGGCAATGGCGAGAGCACCAGGTTCCGCAGCAGCGGCGGCCGCCTGGAGTTCAGCCTCACCCAACCCTGGACCCTGCGCATCACCCCTGCACCCACCCGGGCGGGGGCCGTGCGATGGCGGGGACAGCCCCTGGCTGCCACAGCCGGCGAGCCGGGCAGCTTCAGGGCGCCGGACTCTCAGCAGCGCTGATGGTGGCGGGCCATCTCACCCAGACCCTTGATCGGACCATCGAGGCTGGCGATCGGATCGGTGAGGCGCCAGGTCCAGTTGCCGGAGCTGGTGCCAGGTGTGTTGAAGCGGGCGCTGTCGTCGCGTTCGAGCAGATCCTGCACCGGGGCCACGGCCAGCTCGGCCTCAGTGGCCAGCGCCGCCTCCAGCAGCTGCCAGGCCGGGGACGTGATCGTCACGCCGAGCACCTGCTCCACCCGCCGCCGCTCCTCGTCGCCCAGGCCCTGCCACCAGCCGGTGGTGGTGGCGTTGTCATGGGTGCCGGTGTACACCACCCAGCGGGGGCCCTGGATGTTGGCCGGGAGGTAGGGATTGTCGTCGTCGCCGTTGAAGGCGAACTGAAGAATCTTCATGCCGGGCAGGGCGAAGCGGTCGCGCAGGGCCTCCACGGCAGGGGTGATCACACCGAGGTCCTCGGCGATCAGCGGCAGGCGCCCATCGCGGAGTTGTCCCTTGAGGCGGCATCGGATCCAGAGCAGGCCCAGCAGGAGGGTTCCCGGGGACGGGCACCAGCGTCCGTTCTGCGCCGTGTCGTCCCCTCCCGGCACACTCCAGTAGGCCTGCAGGGCCCTGAAATGGTCGAGCCGCAGCCGATCGAAGAGCTCGAACTGACGGCCCAGGCGGGCCAGCCACCAGCGAAAGCCGCTGCGCAGGTGGCGGGACCAGCGGTACACCGGCGTGCCCCACAGCTGGCCGGTGGCGGAGAAGTAATCGGGCGGCACACCGCTCTGCTCCACCAGGGAGCCGTCACGGTTCAGGGAGAAGAGCTCGGGATGGCACCACACATCGGTGCTGTCGTGGGCCACATAGAACGGCAGGTCGCCCACCAGGTCCACATCGCAGCGGTGGGCCTGGGCCCGCAGGGCCTCCCACTGGCGCTGCAGCTGCCACTGCAGCAGCGCCTGTTCCAGCAGCGGCCCCGCCATGGTGCGATCGAGCTGCCGCAGGCAGGCGCGATCGCGCAGCGCCAGGGACCGGGGCCACTGCCACCAGGGCCGGCCGCCCTCCTGGTCCCGCAGCACCATGTAGCGGCAATGGTCGGGCAGCCAGGAGCGCTGCCGCCGCGACCAGGCCGCGAAGGCGGCGTGGCTGGCGGCGGACTGGTCCGGCCAGCGACGGGCCAGCGCCGCGGCCAGGGCGGCGGCGCGCCGGGGCATCAGCTCCAGATCCACCTGCTCGGTGGACTCGGGCACCGGCAGGGCCTGAAGGTCTTCGGAACGGAGAAACCCCTCCTGCTCCAGCAGATCCCCATCCAGCAGCCAGGGGTTGAGGGCCGATCCACTCGGAGAGCTGTAGGGGGAGCCGGTGCTGTCGGTGGGCGCCAGGGGCAGGAGCTGCCAGAGCCCGATCCGGTGCCTGGCCAGCAGGTCGATCCAGTCGCGGGCGGCCGCACCGAAGGTGCCGCAGGGTCCAGGACCGGGCAGGGCCGTGGGGTGGAGCAGCACGCCGCAGCGACGCCGGGCGGGCGCGTGGGGGTGGTTCACGCGGAGGGCAGCCGGTAGCGGCTCACGATCTTGCTGGCGAAGGCCGGGATGTGGGCCTCGGCTTTCTCGGGATGGTGGCGGCGCACCCAGAGGGCATTGCGGGTGAAGTGGGAATCGATCGAGAAGCGGCCGTACTCCAGCCCCTTCGGTCCGAAACGCTGCACGACCAGGCCGATCAGCTCCGCCAGCCAGCGGGGCAGCCTCACGGCCTTGTCATAGGCCTCGATGCCCTGCTGCACCGCCGCCCGGCGGTCGCCGCGGCTGGTCACGGGAGCCAGATCCAGCTCGGGCTCCACCAGCTCGAGCAGCTGCTGGCCCAGCGGGTTGCGCACGGTGATCCACTGCCGGCCGAACTCGGCCCCCATGTAGCCCACCACCAGGTCGGCTCCGGCATTGGTGTAGTCGAAGCAGCTGAGGCAGCTGGGGGCGAAGACGTCCTTGAGCTTGGGCGTGTCCAGACCGAAGAAGGGCACCGTCTCGGTGCGTCCGTCGCTGTGGCGGAAGTGGATGCGGAAGTCCTGCATGAACTCGTAGTGCACCACCGTCCCCGGCGAGCTCACCGTGCTCTCGAGAAAGGTCTGCAGTCCGGCCCGGGACACGTTGTCCACACAGGGGAGGCCGAGCACATAGAGGGCGTCGAGGGGAAGGGTGGGCTGCACGGCCCGCAGGGCCTGGATCTGGCAGCCCACGCCGATCGCCAGCAGCCGGCGGATGCCGCTGCCCGGCAGCTGTTCCAGCACCTCGAGGTTGGGGGAGAGGGTGGGCTTGTTCACCCGGGCCTCCAGCACCTCCTGGGGGGTGCGCGCCAGCCGGGGCACCGGGGTGAAGCGGTCGTGCTCGCTCTGTCCCACGCAGAGCACGGCATCCACCAGTCCGGTCTCGAGGGCCCGCACACCGATGCGGCTCACGATGCCCGTCCACTGGGCGCCCTCGAGCGGCCGGCGCAGCCGGGCCGTGACCATCCGCTGCTGCACGCCGAAGTAGAGCTCGTCCTCGTTGTCGAGATCGCGGCTGCGGCCGTGGGCGGCAGCCTCCATGGCCTCGAAGCGCTGGTTCAGAAAGGCACAGCTCTGCCTCACATAGGCCACCCAGCGGCTGTCGCAGAGGCCGCACTGGCTGCAGAGGTCCTTGGCGGGATAGGTGCTCCCCTTGGCCAGAGGGCGCGCGCGCTCGTGGGGGGCCCTGGCCTGGCCGGCAGGGGGTGGGGTGGGGGCGGCCGGCAAGGGAAGGCCAATCACTGGTTCACAACCTATCGGGTGCCGCCCATCGGGGGGTGGGTCAAAGTGGTGGACCTGTCACGAACGGGCGCCCAGCGATCCCGATGCCACCCCGCCCCGCGTCACCCTCCACCGGCAGCACCGGCAAGGCCGGCAGCACCGGCTCGGCCGGCAGCACCGGGAAGGCCGGCAGCACAGCAGCGCCGGCACGGCGGATCAGGAGCAGAAGCTCGAACGCCAGGGTGTGGCTCAGGCTTGGGCTGGCGGCAGCAGGCATGGCGGGCGGCCTCAGCCTGCTGGCCCTGCTCTGGCCCAAGCCCGACGCCGTCCTGGAGAACCAGGGGGTGCGGTCCGTCAGCGACCTGGCCAAACCCCCCAACCGGCCCGTCACCGTGCTGGTGATCGGGGTGGACGCGGATCAGCTCAAGGCTGCCACCAACAAGGCAGCTCCCCCTGGACCGGCCAATGCCGATGCGCTGCTGCTGCTGCGCATCAATCCGGGCGGCCCCCTGCAGGTGCTGACCCTCCCGACCAGCCTGGCGGTGAAACTGCCCGGAAGCGGCGGGCTTCAGTCGCTCGGCAGCCTCTACAGGGTCGGGGGGGCCGCCCTGACGGCCGATGCGGCCCGGGAACTGGTGGGCCTGCCGCGGCAGGAGCCCCACCGGTACCTGGTGCTGAGCCGCAGCGCCCTGCGCACCCTCGTGGACGAGCTGGGGTCGTTGGAGGTGAATCCCAACGCCACCATGCAGTACCGCGACCAGCGGCAGGGGCTGACGATCAACATCCAGAGCGGCCTGCAGCGTCTCAAAGGCGCCCAGGTGGAGCAGCTGCTGCGCTACCGCAACCCTGCCAGGCCCCTGGAAAGCCGCCTGGCCAACCAGGAAGCCGTGATCCGCAGCCTGCTCAATGAACTCAGCATCAGCAGCCGCGTGGAGACGCTCCCCCCCCTGGTGCAAAAGCTGCGCGGGCAGGTGGAGAGCAACCTCACCCCCACCGAGGTGCTCAGCCTGATGGCCGCGGTTCTCGGGCCCGACCAGACCGTGGTGTTCGCGGTGGCGCCGCTGGAACCCCCGCGCAAGGGCGGGACGGCAGCGCCGAACGCGAAGTCCACGCCGGGGAGCGCCGACGGCGCCAACCTGCGGGAGCTGGCCAAATCAGCCCCCAGCCCCCTCTGGCCCGAGCCCACCCCAGCGGCCAAGCCAGGCTCCTAGGGCTCCTGCCAACCCGCGGCCCTCACCTGGGCACAGCCGAGACGCAACGCCCCCGGCAGGGCGCGCACCAGCTCCTCACACGCCTCGGCGGCGCCGGGATCGGCGGGGATGGCCGTGGGAAGGGCTCCCAGCCAGGGCAGGCCATCGCGCCGCCGCAGCGCGGCCTGCCAGGGCAGGCCCCACTGCACCAGGCCCACCAGCGGCACGGCCGCCTGGCGCAGCAGGGCGGTCATCGCCGCGGGCAGACCGCTCCGCTGCTGATCGGCGCTCAGCAGCAGCAGCGCCGGCTGCCGCCAGGCCCCCAACGCCTCGGCCCAGCAGCTGCCTTCGTCCAGGGTCCGGCCGGGGTCGATCGGCAGCGGCACCAGCCGGGGCGGCGCTCCGGGGGAACGGGAGCGCCGGTGCAGGGCCGACAGCTGCTGCGGCGGATCGGCGGGATCCAGAGCGGGCGCCAGGGCCAGCCCCAGGGCCGCGGCCAGGGCTGGCCCCGCTTCCTCCAGCAGCTGCCCCTGGGGCTCGCTCGGGCCGGCTGCCAGCAGCACCAGGCTGGCCGGCAGCACTCCGGAAAGCGTCATGGTTGTTTGCATTCCAGATGGCGGGCTCGCTTCTACCATCAGAGACCAGCCGACGCGTCTGCGCTCGCCGTGACCAGTTTCCTCACCGCTGATCGGCTGGCTCAGGAGCGCGCAGCGTCGGAAACGCCCCACGACACCCGCCGCCTGCGGCTGTTCAGCGGCACGTCCAACCAGGAGCTGGCCCGCGAGATCGGTGCCTATCTGGGCGTGCCGGATGGTCCACGGGTGATCAAGCGCTTCGCCGACGGCGAGACCTACATCCAGATCCAGGAATCGATCCGCGGCTGTGACGTGTTTCTGGTGCAGCCCACCTGCGCCCCGGTGAACGATCACCTGATGGAGCTGCTGATCATGGTGGATGCCTGCAAGCGGGCTTCGGCCCGGCAGGTCACCGCCGTGATCCCCTACTACGGCTACGCCCGGGCCGACCGCAAGACCGCCGGGCGCGAATCGATCACCGCCAAGCTGGTGGCCAACCTGCTCACCATGAGCGGGGTGGACCGGGTGCTGGCCATGGACCTGCACTCCTCCCAGATCCAGGGCTACTTCGACATCCCCTGTGACCACATCTACGGATCGCCGGTGCTGGTGGACTACCTCCAGACCCGCGACCTGGGCGAAGTGGTGGTGGTGTCCCCCGACGTGGGTGGCGTGGCGCGGGCCCGCGCCTTCGCCAAGCAGATGCACGATGCCCCCCTGGCGATCATCGACAAGCGCCGAGCCGCCCACAATGTGGCGGAAAGCCTCACGGTGATCGGGGATGTGGCCGGCAAGACCGCCATCCTGATCGACGACATGATCGACACCGGCGGCACGATCTGCCAGGGAGCGCGGCTGCTGCGCCGCAACGGGGCCGCCCGGGTGCTGTGCTGTGCCACCCACGCCGTGTTCTCGCCTCCGGCCACCGAGCGGCTCTCCGAGCCCGGCCTGTTCGAGGAGATCGTGGTGACCAACAGCATCCCGTTGGCGGAGGATCGCCGCTTCCCCCAGCTGCGGGTGCTATCGGTAGCCAACATGCTGGGAGAGGCGATTTGGCGGATCCACGAAGAGAGCTCCGTCAGTTCGATGTTCCGCTGACGGCGGATCGGCGGAACCCTGGGGCACCACCGCCTCTGAAACGCTTCAGCCGGCTCAAGGCGCTCCTGCCGCTCAGCCTCAATCTGCTGCTGGCCGCCGCGGTGAGCCTGCCCGGCCTGGTGTCGGCACGCCCGCGCCAGCCCCAGCCCCGCCGCATCGGCGTGTGGCTCACCAACAGCCCGAGCCCGCTGTACTACGACCCCCGGCGCATCGAAACGGCGGTGGCCGAACTGGCCGCCAGCGGCTTCACCACCCTCTATCCCAACGTGTGGAGCCGCGGCACCACCTTCCACCGCTCCCGGCACGCCCCGATGGAGCCGGCCCTGATCAAGGCCGATCCCAACCTCGATCCGATCTGCCGCCTCACCCGCAGCGCCCAGCGCCGCGGCCTGGAGGTGATCCCCTGGTTCGAATACGGGCTCATGGAGCCGGGCAGCGCCGCCGTCGTGCGCGAGAAGCCCGAGTGGGTGCTGCAGCGCCGCGACGGCAGCACCGCCTACCCCATGCACGGCACCACGATGGCCTGGCTGAACCCCGCCCATCCGGAGGTGCGGGCCCGCTTCATCGGGCTGGTGGAGGAGGTGGTGAAGCGCTGCGACGTGGATGGCATCCAGCTGGACGACCACTTCGCCTGGCCGGTGGAGCTGGGCTACGACCCCTACACCCGCCAGCTCTACCGCGCCGAAACCGGCCGCGAACCCCCTGCCAACCACACCGATCGCTACTGGATGAAGTGGCGCCGCCAGAAGCTCACCAGCCTGCTGCGGGACCTGCGGCAGCGCCTGCGGCAGCTCGATGCGGAGCGCAACCAGCGCATCCGCCCCGGGGGTACCCGGCGCCCGGAGCGGGTGATCAGCCTCTCGCCGGGGCCGTTCCGCTTCGCCTACAACCACTGGTTGCAGGACTGGGAGCTGTGGTCGGTGGGGGAGCTCGTGGACGATCTGATCGTGCAGAACTACGCCTACTCGGTGAAGGGGTTCGCCAAGGATCTCGACCAGCCGGCCCTGGTGAAGGCGAAGGCGTGGGGCATGCCGGTGGAGATCGGCATCCTGGCGGGCTTCGGGGGCCGCACCCCGGCCATGGACACCCTTCGCGAGAAGGTGAAGCTGGCCACCAGCCGCGGCCACGGCGTGATCTATTTCTACTGGGAGGGTCTCTGGGGCGAACACGCCGGCCCGGAAGGCGGGGCCGCCCGCAAGGCCGCCTTCCGCCGCCTGCACCAGGAGGTCAACCCGCCGCGGCGCTGAGGTCGGAGCCGAGGCACTGCTCCACCACCTCGCGGGTGTTGGTGGAGAGAGCCTCGGAGGCCAGGGCGGCCAGTGCCTGGCGCATCCGCTCGCGCCGCTCGGGGCCATAGCTCTGCCAGCGGCTGAACACCTTGGCCATGCGGGAGGCCGTGATCGGGTTGCGGCGATCGAGGCCGGCGATCTGCTCGGCCATGAAGCGGTATCCGCCGCCATCGGCCGCGTGAAACACCGGCGGATTGCCGGCCAGACCGCCCAGCACGGCGCGCACCGAGTTGGGGGCGGCGGGATCGAAGCGGGGATGCTGGAGCAGGCGCTCCACCCGCTCCAGCCCGTCGGGGAAGGGGGCCGAGGCCTCCAGCGCGAACCAGGCATCGAGGATCACCGGCCTCTCCTGCCAGCGCTGATAGAAGGCGTCCACCGCCTCCTGGCGGGCGGGGATGGGCAGGCACTGCAGGGCCCGCAGGCCGGCCCGGGCGAGGGTCATCGAGGGGCCATCCACGGCATCGCGGGCCGCCTGAATCACGGCGGCATCACCGGCGGCAGCGCGCCAGGCCCAGACCGTGCCCGTGAGCCGGCGCGCGCCGCTGCCCTCGGGCCAGGCCAGGGTCCAGGCGGGGCGGCAGCGCTCCAGGCAGGCCTGCAGCGGCTCGGCCAGGGCCTCGCCGAAGCGGCGCTGCAGGGCCAGCTGGGCGGCGAACAGGGCCGGGGGGTCGGGCTCCTCGCCGGCATCCTCCAGTTCCGCCAGGCCCGGCAGGGCGAGCAGCGCGGCGCGACTGCCCTCCGACAGCAGGGGATCCGCCAGGATGCGGCCGAAGGCGTCGATGAGGGCCTCCTCCAGAGCCGGATCGCCACGGCCGGAGGCCCGGGCCTGCACCGCCTGGCGCAGCAGCACCTGGGCCGCATCCCAGCGGGCGAAGGCTTCGCTGTCATGGGCCAGCAGATGCACCAGCTCCGCCGTGGGGCGCCCCATCGCCAGCTTCACAGGCGCCGAGAACTGCCGCAGCAGGGAGAGCGCCGGGGGATGGGCCTGGCGGGGCAGCCCCACCAGCCGCAGGCGCTGCTGCGGCTGGTCGACCACCAGCAGCCGCGTCCCCGCTCCCCAGGCCCTGTTCCGCTCGGCCGCCCCGGCCGCCCCGGACTCCTCCCCCTCCAGCCGCACGGGCAGGGCCTGGCCGGCCTGATCGATCAGCCCGAGCCCCAGGGGAATCACCAGGGGCTGCTTGTGGGGCTGCCCCGGGGTGGGCGGGGTGTGCTGCTCCACAGAGAGCTCCAGTACGCCGGCGGCCCCGTCCCAGTGGCGGTGGATCCGCAGCACGGGGGTGCCGGCCTGGTGGTACCAGCGGCGGAACTGGCCAAAGTCGAAGGGGGCAGGCACCACCGCGTCCCGGGTCCAGGCCGCCTGGGCGGCATCCTCCATGGCCTGCACGAAGTCGTCGCAGGTGGCGGCGCTGCCGTCGTGGCGGCGCACGTACAGGGCCATGCCCTGCATGAAGGTGTCCTCACCGAGCAGGGTATGGAGCATGCGGATCAGCTCGGACCCCTTTTCGTAGATGGTGGTGGTGTAGAAGTTATCGATGGCCTGGTAGGCCTCAGGCTGCACGGGGTGGGCCGTGGGGCCGGCATCCTCACGGAACTGGGTGTTGCGCAGCAGCGCCACATTCTCGATCCGGTTGAGCGACGCGCCATGGAGATCGGCGCTGAAACTCTGATCCCTGAATACCGTGAGCCCCTCTTTGAGGGAGAGCTGGAACCAGTCGCGGCAGGTGATGCGGTTGCCGGTCCAATTGTGGAAGTATTCATGGGCCACCACGCTTTCGATCCGCTCGAGCTCGGCATCGGTGGCTGTCTCGGCATCAGCGAGCACGAGCTTGGAATTGAAGATGTTGAGGCTCTTGTTCTCCATCGCGCCCATGTTGAAATGGCGCACCGCCACGATGTTGAACTCATCGAGGTCGTATTCGAGGCCATAGCGCTGTTCATCCCAGCGCATGGCCCGCTGCAGCGACGCCATGGCATGGGCCGTGTACGGCGCATCGCCGGGCTCCACGTGCAGGCGCAGCCGCACCCGGCGACCGCTGGCGGTGGTGAACGTGTCCTGCACCTCCTCGAGCCGGCCGGCCACCAGGGCGAAGAGGTAGGAGGGCTTGGGGAAGGGGTCGTCCCAGACGGCGTAGTGGCGCCGTCGGGCCCCGGCCTGCTGGGGCAGCAGGCCGGTGTCCACGCAGTTGCCGTTGGAGAGGAGCACCGGCAAGGTGTCCTGATCGGCCTCGATCCGCACCCGGAAGCGGCTCAGCAGGTCGGGCCGGTCGGGGTGGAAGGTGATGCGGCGAAACCCCTCGGCCTCGCACTGGGTGGTGAGCATCCCGCCGCTCTCGTAGAGCCCCTCCAGGGTGGTGTTGGTGTGGGGGTGGATCCGCACCCGGCTCTGGAGCAGAAACGGACGCCGGGGCGGGGCTGGGATCACCAGGCCGTCATCGCTGAGGCGATAGGCGTCCGGGGAGAGCACCTCGCCATCGAGACGCAGCTCCAGCAGGGTGAGCTCCAGCCCCCTGAGCTCCAGCGGTCCGGGAGACGCCGCCGGATTGGGCTCGAAGGCCAGTTGCGTCTCCACCTCGGCATGGTCGTCGAAGAGCCGCACCGTCAGGTCGGTGCGGCTGATCAGACAGGCCGCCGGGCGGTAGTCGGCAAGACGCACCGTGGGCATGGCGAAAGGGGGGTGGCGAGGAGGGCAGGGGGAGGCTGGAGCAGGGAGGACCCGGCCCCGGGGGCTTCAGCGGCGGGGCGGGACCGCGGGGGTCCGTTGACTGGTTCCGGGCCTGGGCGGGGGCGGAATCGCCTCGGCCCCGCCCGAGCGCTGCAGGGCGGCCTGCACATCCTTCATCACATCGGCGGGCACGTCCTTGGGGCACACCTCGGCGGCACCGAGCACGGCGGAGTTGATCGAGCCCTTGCGCAGATCGTCGAGGTTCAGGGGCTCCCGGCCCACCTGCGCGATCACGCCACCGTTCTGGTGCTGGATCACCTGGGCCATGGTTTCACCGGCCACCGCCACCGCCGTGTCGAAGGCGATGCCGGCGGCCCGGGAGATGCACACATTCACCGCCGCGATGCGGGAATAGAGGGCCATGTCGGCCTCGGTGGCAGGGCTGGTGGCGGGGCTGGCCGCCTGCGCCGGCAGGCTGGCGCCTAGCAGGGGAAGCACCAGCAGGGAGGCCAGCCACCAGGAACAGGATCTGGATCGCACAGCCACGTCACCCCGAGCAGGTCTCCATGCTGCACTGCCGCGGCCCAGACTCAGCCGCGGAGGACCTCACCGGCTGCCTCCACCCGCAGCTCATGGTGGGTTTCGGCCAGCTCCAGCTCCCCATCCTTCCAGGAATAGATCGATCGGGCGCGGTAGCGGTCCTGATCCACCAGCCGGATGTGCTCCAGGATGTCCCACTCCTGGTCGTGGGATTCGAAGATCAGTTCGTGCTCGTCCACCTGGCGGATCTGGCTCTTGGTGGGGCTGCCACCGAGATTGCCGCCGAGGTAACCGCAGCTGCACTGCAACTGGTGACCGCAGAGGTAGGCGTCCATCGTGCCGCTGGGCACGAAACCGGGCTTGCGCGCGAAGAAGTCGAACTCCTGATCCGGCCACCAGGTGAAGCGGTAGACGGCTTCGCCCTCGATCGGCTCGGAGAAGGCTTCCACCCGCAGCATCATGTCGACCCGCAGGGCCTCGCCATCAGCGAAGAAGTAGAGACGCCGCGAACGCCACAGACCCAGATTGCGGGCAAACCAGCGGCGCAGGTTGCTGTCGAGCTGGATACGGCTGGGGACAGCAGTGGACATGGGATCGAGGGGCCCGTGACGGGGATCGGTGCGGCTGATCCATCACAGGCTGGGATGCCCGGGCAGGAGACACTCCTTTCTCATAGCCACGTCGGGCCAGAACTGCCCAGACCCCATAACCTTGCCGCGTGAGCCAGAGCCTTTCACCAACGAGCGCTCCCGACGGTGAGCGCCAGGTTCTACACCTGCTTCTTGTGGCGACGCGCCAGCAACTGGCAGGACAGGACCTCCGCACCCTGCTGCAGCTGCTCAGACGGGAGGATCTCGGCTTCGAGGTGAGCCTGGAGGTGGCCGATCCACGGCGGCAGCCTGAGCTGCTGGAGCTGCACCGCCTGCTGGCGACGCCCGCCCTGGTGAAGCTCGCCCCCGCTCCCAAGCAGGTGTTCGCCGGCAATCCCCTCAGCCAGCGGCTCCAGAACTGGCTGCCGCGCTGGCAGCAGCTCGCCGTGGTGAATGCCCTGGGCATCCAGGCCGAGACCATCGACATGGAGGCCAACCACTCCAGACGGGAACTGCAGCTGGAGGACCAGCTGCTGGTGCTGCGCCAGGAGAACGAGGCCCTGATCGAGCGGATCGGCGTGCAGGAGCGGCTGCTGCGCATGGTGGCCCACGAGCTGCGCACGCCGCTCACCGCCGCCAAGCTCGCCCTGCAGAGCCACCGCCTCGGGCAAATCGACGAGCGCCGCTACCAGGAGGTGGTGCGCCGCCGCCTCGACGACATCGAGGAGCTCTCCAAGGACCTGCTGGAGGTGGGCACCACCCGCTGGGAGGCCCTGTTCAATCCCAAGCGCCTCAGCCTCGGCAAGCTGGCCGCCGAGGCGATCCTGGAGCTGGAGAAACTCTGGGTGGGCCGCTCCCTGCGGCTGATCACCGACATTCCCGCCGATCTGCCGGATGTGTACGGCGACGAGCGCCGTCTGCACCAGGTGCTGCTCAACCTGCTGGAGAACGCCTTCAAGTACACCCCCGAGGGTGGAGAGGTGAGCCTCACCCTGCTGCACCGCACCGACCAGTGGGTGCAGCTGAGCGTGGGGGACAGCGGGCCCGGGATCCCGGCCGGGCAGCAGCAGCAGATCTTCATGGACCGGGTGCGCCTGCCCCAGACAGCCGACACCACCTCCGGCTACGGCGTGGGACTGTCCGTGTGCCGCCGGATCGCCGAGGTGCACGGCGGGCGGATCTGGGTGGTGTCCGAGCCAGGCGAGGGGGCCTGCTTCCACGTGACCGTGCCGGTGTGGACCGGCCAGGGTCAGTCCGCCTTGACGAAGGGTCACCCTGGCCCGTAGTTTCCTTGCATCAGCCGAAAGGCCCAGAACCCAGTTCTGACGCCTGTCCTGCTGTGGCCTCGCCCCCATCGTCTAGAGGCCTAGGACACCTCCCTTTCACGGAGGCGACAGGGGTTCGAATCCCCTTGGGGGTATCGACAACCAGCTGAAAAAGACCTGATGAAAGCGATCAGCTGAAGCCGGTGCTCTGACCGGACCCGGCAGGTTTGGAGCCTCTCCATCGCCGCACTGGGCATTCCAGGCCCGTGGATCACCGGTCTGGCGATCTCCGTATCAGCACGAGGTTTCGGCAGCAGGGTCGGCTTCGGCAGCAGGTTGCGCGCCATGCTCGCAGGGCACGCCCTGGTCTGCTGGCGACCTCAGACCAGCCCGGCCCGGCGCATCGCCTCCATCTGCACTCCCCGGAGGTTGTTGGCCAGGTCGGTGCGCAGCCGCTGCTCGATCAGACCGATCGGCATGCCCGGCCGGCCCTGCACGATCAGTTCGTAGAGCAGGCTGCTCACGCCGGTGTCGTGCCCGATGCGCCACACCCCCTCGAAGCGGCGAAAATCGCCCCGGTTCATCGTGAAGCGCAGTTCACCGGCCTCCCGGTCTTCCTCCAGTTCCAGCTCCACCGTGGCGGTGAAGCGCATGCCGCAGAACTGCTGGGTGCCCACCTGCTCCAGGCACACCCGGTTGCCGCGGCGCCACAGCTGACGGGAGCTGGCCAGGTTGGGGATGAAGCGGCTGAGATTGGCGTAGTCGGTGAGCACGCCCCAGAGCCAGTCGGGCTCGAGGGGCAGCCGCAGCTGCACGGCCAGCCGCCGGGCTCCCTGCTCCAGCCGCTCCATCTCCTGCTGGATGGTGTCGAGACTGCAACTGCCGTTGAGCGCGGTCATCGGCACGGAGGGGCTGGTCTCAGTGGGACGGGTCTCAGCAGACGGGGCCTGGGCAACGAAGGACGTTGCAAGGAGCTGCGCCAACGGGTGCTGTGTGTGCTGGGGCACAAACCTAAGCGGATTCGGCGGCGATCGACGACTTGGTGTGTTTCCTATGATCAGCCGGATTTTTGCCAGGGACCCAGCCATCATGCGTGTTTCAACGGGCAGCGCTTCTCAGTCCGACAGCCGCATGGTCACTGTGGTGGTCGAAGCCTTCGGGATCGGCCGCCAACGTCAGGCTGAGCGTCGCTTCACCGTTCCCTTCGCCCAGCTCCAGAGCACGATGCAGACCATCGCCCGCCAGGGCGGTCGCATCACGTCCGTGGAGGTCGCCGGGTCTCTGCCGGAAGCTCCCGCCCCCGCGCAGTCCCCAGCCCAGGCCGCTCCGGCCCCAGCCCCCACCGCTCCATCGAAACCAGCCGCCGTGTCCCACGCCGCCGTTCCGGTCAACCTCTACAAGCCCAAGGATCCGTTCGTCGGAACCGTCACCGAGAACTACAGCCTGCTGGCCGAGGGGGCGATCGGCCGGGTGAATCACATCACCTTCGACCTGGCCGGTGGTGATCCCCAGCTCCACTACGTGGAGGGCCAGAGCATCGGCATCATTCCGGATGGCACCGACGCCAACGGCAAGCCCCACAAGCTCCGCCTCTATTCGATCGCCAGCACCCGTCACGGCGACAACATGGGCGGCCACACCGTGTCGCTGTGCGTGCGGCAGCTCCAGTACGAGAAGGACGGCGAGACCATCAACGGCGTGTGCTCCACCTTCCTGTGCGACATCGAACCCGGCGCCAAGGTGAAGATCACCGGCCCGGTGGGCAAGGAGATGCTCCTGCCCGACGATGAGGAGGCCAACGTGATCATGCTGGCCACCGGCACCGGCATCGCCCCGATGCGGGCCTACCTGCGCCGCATGTTCGAGCCCGCCGAGCGCGAGACGAACGGCTGGACCTTCCGCGGCAAGGCCTGGCTCATCATGGGCGTGCCCACCACCCCGAATCTGCTGTACGACGCCGACTTCGAGCACTACCAGAGCCAGTTCCCCGACAACTTCCGCTACACCAAGGCGATCAGCCGCGAGCAGAAGAACGCCAAGGGCGGCCGCATGTACATTCAGGACCGGGTGCTGGAGAACGCCGAGGAGATCTTCACGATGATCGAAGATCCCAAGACCCACGTGTACATGTGCGGTCTGCGGGGCATGGAACCCGGCATCGACGAGGCGATGACCGCCGCCGCCGCCGCCAAGGGCATCGACTGGAGCGAGCTGCGGCCCCAGCTCAAGAAGGCCGACCGCTGGCACGTCGAGACCTACTGACCGATCCCCAGTCCGGAACTCCAGGCCCGCCAACCGGCGGGCTTTTTTCGTGTTCGCACACACAGACGGTCACAAAGCCACCGGGGGCATGGGAAAGCCCGCCGGCGCCGTTAAACCAGAGGGATCAGCCTGAGCCCCATGGCCGCCGTTCTCACCAACCCGTTGCGGGTGGGCCTCCGCCAGGAACGGGTGATTCCGCCGCAGATCATCGTGATCTTCGGTGCCAGCGGCGACCTCACCCACCGCAAGCTGGTGCCGGCCCTGTTCGAACTGCACCGCCAGCGCCGTCTGCCCAGCGAGTTCGCCGTGCTGGGCTGTGCCCGGCGGCCCTGGAGCGATGAGGAGTTCCGCTCCCGCATGGCCGCCTCCCTGGCCGACGCCATCGCCGCCGATCCCCAGGCCTGGGAGCAGTTCTCCGCCGGGCTGTTCTACGAACCCGCCGACCTCTCCAACCCCGCCACGATCGTGACGCTGGGCGAGCGGCTCGATGACATCGACCGGGCCCGCGCCACCCGCGGCAACCGCACCTTCTACCTCTCGGTGTCGCCGGCCTTCTACGGCAGCGGCACCCGCTCCCTGGCCGCGGCCGGCCTGCTCAGCGACCCGGAGCGCAGCCGGGTGGTGATCGAGAAGCCCTTCGGCACCGACTACGCCAGCGCCCAGGAACTCAACCGGGTGGTGCTGGGCTGCGCCAAGGAGAAGCAGATCTTCCGGATCGACCACTACCTCGGCAAGGAAACGGTCCAGAACATCCTGGTGCTGCGCTTCGCCAACACCATCTTCGAGCCGATCTGGAACCGCAACTACATCGCCAACGTGCAGATCACGGCGGCAGAAACCGTGGGGGTGGAGGAGCGGGCCGGCTACTACGAAACCTCCGGCGCCCTGCGGGACATGGTGCAGAACCACCTCACCCAGATGCTGGCCCTCACCACCATGGAGCCGCCCGGCCGCTTCGACGCCGAGGCCATCCGCAACGAGAAGGCCAAGGTGCTGCAGGCGGCCCAGCTGGCCAACCCCGGTGAACCCTGGAAATGCTGTGTGCGGGGGCAGTACAGCCCCGGCGGCAGCAGGAACAGCCCCATCACCGGCTACCGGGAGGAGCCGGGGGTGAACCCCAACAGCACCACCGAGACCTACGTGGCGATGAAGCTGTTCATCAACAACTGGCGCTGGCAGGGGGTGCCGTTCTACCTGCGCACCGGCAAGCGGCTGCCCAAGCGCCTCTCCGAGGTGGTGCTCACCTTCCGGGAGGCGCCGGTGCACCTGTTCGATGCGGCCGCAGGGGCCCCGACGCCCAACCAGCTGATCCTGCGCATCCAGCCCGATGAGGGGGCGGAGATCAAGTTCGAGGTGAAGGCCCCCGGTTCCGGCATGCGCAGCCGCCCGGTGGACATGGCCTTCAGCTACGACGACTCCTTCGGCGAACCCAGCGATGAGGGCTACGTGCGGCTGCTGGCCGACGCCATGCTGGGGGAACCCACCCTCTACACCCGCAGCGACGAAGTGGAAGCGGCCTGGCGGCTCTACACGCCGCTGCTGGAGGTGCTGGAGGAATCGCCCTGGCAGCTGCCGGTGCACCCCTACGAAGCCCGCACCTGGGGCCCCGCCGCCGCCGACAACCTGCTGGCCGAAGACGACCTGGTGTGGCGGCGCCCCTGAGCCCCATCGCCTGATCCTGCCCATTCCCCACCCTGCCGCGGCTCCCGCTGATGTCTGCCCAGCTCACCCTTCAGGCCCCCACCGCCCTTCCCCCCGCCGACGTGGCCCCCTACCTGGAGAAGCTCTGGGGGGAAGATCTGCAGCACACCAGCGGCGCGGCCACCTTCAGCCTGGTGGTGTACGAGCCCTCCTGGCTGCAGCAGCAGCTGATCCGCACCGGCCGCGTGGCCGGGCCCCTCACAGGCCTGCTCGACCGTGACCTGATCGCCGCGGCCAAGGAGGCGGTGCCGGTGCTGGACCTGCCGTTCAGCACGGCGGTGATGGATCAGCGCCTGGCCTGGCGGCTGGGCCAGCAGCCGGGCGACGCCCGCGCAGAGGACCTGCGCGGCCAGTTCGTGGATGCGGCCATCAGCGCCCACATGCCGCGGCGGCTGATCACGCTGGCCCCCACCCTGGAGGAGTCGCGGCCGCTCGAAACCCTGGTGGCGGCTTACTGCCCCCTGCCGGACGAGGGCGGCGGCGGCCCGGCCTGCGGCGATGTGGTGGTGCTGCGGGGCGGCCGGGAGGTGATCAAGAACAAGCTCGATCTGGTGCTGCCGCTGATCAGCGACGACCTGCCCTGCTGGGTGTGGTGGAACAGCAGCCTGGACGAAGCCCCGGAACTGCTGGAGGCCCTGGCTCCACCCCCACGCCGGCTGGTGGTGGACAGCTCCCTGGGCCAGCCGCGGCGCTGCATCGACGTGCTGGTGGACCGGATCGCCAGCGGCCAGGCCGTGAACGACCTCAACTGGCTGCGGCTGCGCAGCTGGCGCGAGTCGCTGGCGATGGTGTTTGATCCGCCCTCGCGCCGCAACGCCCTCGACCACGTGGTGCAGCTGGACATCGACGTGGAGGGCGATCACCCGCTCAAGGGCCTGCTGCTGGCGGCCTGGCTGGCCGACCGGCTGGGCTGGGAGCTGGTGGAGTCGTACGGGGTGGAGACCGACTGGGCCGGCACCCGGCGGGAGAAGGGCATCGGGGCCGAGTTCCGCCGCCGCGATGGCTCGGCCCTGCAGTTCCGGCTCATGCCCGTGCCGGTGGGCAGCCCCAAGATCCACCCGGGGGCCCTGGTGGGCCTGCGCCTGATCTGCGCGCCGGAGGGGCGGCCGCCCCTGTGCGTGATCCTCTGCTCCGAGTCGGGGGGCTGCATGCGGCTGGAGGCCGGCGGCATGGCCTCGATGGAGCTGGCGGAAGACGTGGTGCCCCTGCCCAATGAGAGCGAGGAGGAGGAGCTGGCCCGCCTGCTCTCCGGCGGCCACGACACCACCAACCCGCTGCTGGCCGCCGCGGCCCCGATCGCTGCCAAGCTGCTCCCCAGCTAGCGCCCTGCGCCCCACCATCCTGCGCCCCGCCATCCTGCGCACCTCCGGCCCTTGCCCTGCCTGATCGCGGCCCCCTGCAGCGGCAGCGGCAAGACCCTGCTCACCCTGAGCCTGGCGGCCCTGGCCCGCCAGCGGGGCCTGCGGCTGCAGCCTTTCAAGGTGGGGCCCGACTACCTCGACCCGCAGCTGCTCAGCCAGGTGAGCGGGCTGCCCTGCCGCAACCTCGACCCCATCCTGTGCGGCGAGGCCTGGGTGCGGCGCTGCTTCCACTGGCACGGCAGCCGGGCCGATCTGGCGCTGGTGGAGGGGGTGATGGGCCTGTTCGACGGGCGGGGCCCCGGCAGCGAGGGCAGCTCGGCGGCGGTGGCCGCCCTGCTGGATCTGCCGGTGGTGCTGGTGGTGGAGGCCTCCCGCCAGGCCGGCTCACTGGCGGCCCTGGTGCGGGGCTTCCGCGACCACGGCCCGCCGCCGGTGCGGCTGGCCGGGGTGGTGCTGAACCGGGTGAACAGCGCGCGGCACCGGCAGCTGCTGGCGGAAGCCCTCGAGGCCATCGCCGTGCCCCTGCTGGGCGTGCTGCCCAGCGATCCGGCCCTGGACTGGCCCGAGCGCCACCTGGGGCTGCTGCCGCCCCAGGAGCA
This sequence comes from Cyanobium sp. NIES-981, assembly GCF_900088535.1. Classification (NCBI taxonomy): domain Bacteria; kingdom Bacillati; phylum Cyanobacteriota; class Cyanophyceae; order Synechococcales; family Prochlorococcaceae; genus Cyanobium; species Cyanobium sp. NIES-981. The sequence continues at coordinate 1,113,870 of NZ_LT578417.1, forward strand.
GGCCGACCTGCCCGAGCGCCAGCAGGCCTGGGCGGCTCTGGCGGAGCGCCACCTGGATCTGGAGCAGCTCTGGCCCCTGCTGGCCCCGGCGGCGCCGGCCAGCGGCCCCGGGCACGGGGATCCGATCGACTGGCTGCTGGGCTCCCACTCCCCATCCCGGTCCGGCCACCACAGGATGGGTTCGGGAACCGGGATGGCGTCCGGGAGCGGAATGCTTTCGGGGCCCCTGCCGGTGGCCGTGGCCCAGGACGCGGCGTTTCACTTCCGCTACCCGGAAGCCGATGAGCTGCTGCGGGGCTGCGGGCTCGATCCCCGGCCCTGGAGCCCACTGGCGGACGAGCCCCTGCCACCGGGCACCAGGGCCGTGCTGCTGCCGGGGGGCTATCCGGAACTCCATGCCGCCCCACTGGCGGCGGCGGGCCGCAGCCTCGCAGCCCTGCGGCAGGCGGCCAGGACTGGCCTGCCGATCGCGGCCGAATGCGGCGGGCTGCTGCTGCTGGGCGAAACCCTCGGCGATCCCGAGGGCCGGACCCACCCCATGGCCGGCGTGCTGCCGTTCTCGGCCCGGCGCGGAGCGCTCAGCCTCGGCTACCGCGAGGCCCTGGCCGGCAGCGATGGCCTGCTGGTGCGGCGCGGGGAGAGCTTCCGCGGCCATGAGTTCCACCGCTGGCAGCTGCAGACGGTGACGGACGGGGGAGGGCTGTGGCAGCTTGAAGGCTGGGGGAGCCCTCGCCGGAGCGAAGGATGGACAACACCGACCCTGCACGCCAGCTGGCTGCATCTCCACTGGGCTGGATGCCCGCGGATTCCTTCCCGGCTGGCCGCCGCAGCCGCGAGCGCCGCAGTGGCACCCGCCCGCAGCCTTCCTTCCCATCGGGTGCTTCCGGATGGCGGGGACCGGCAGAGCGCTGGCGCCTGACCGTGGACGGCAAGGTGCAGGGGGTGGGCTACCGCGCCGCCTGCTGTGCCCGCGCCCAGGATCTCGGCCTGGGGGGCTGGGTGCGCAACCTCCCCGATGGCCGGGTGGAGCTGGAGGCCGAGGGCGGCCACCAGCAGCTGAACGACCTGCGGCTCTGGTGTGAGTTCGGGCCTCCCGGTGCCGAGGTGCAGCGTGTCACCAGCCTGCCGGTGGGCACCACGGGGGAGGACTGGTTCGAAGTGCGTCCCTGAGCGGCGGGCATCCGCCGCCGGCAGTGCTGCAATGGAGCCCCCGCCCCAGCCCTGGCTCCCATGACCCTGGCCGCCCTGGATGGCTCCACCACCCAACTGCTGGAGGAAATCGGAGCCTTCGGCCTGGCGGTGGCCCTTTCCCCCGCCCACATCGTGCTGCTGCTGCTGGTGCTGCTGGGCGAGCGGCCCCGCCTGCGGGGCACGGCCTTCGTGCTGGCCTGGCTGGCCACCAGCGCCCTGGTGGTGGCGGCTCTCCTCACGGTGGGACACGGGCTGCTGCTCAGCATGGAGCGGGGCAGTGCCCACCGCACCGGGCTCGATCTGATCGCGGCCGGAGGGCTGCTCGGCCTGGGCCTGCGGGAACTGCTCAACCGCAGCGCCGAAGCCGCCACGCCGGGCTGGGCCGACAAGCTCGAGCAGTTCTGTGCCCTGCCCCTGCCCCTGCTGCTGGCGCTGAGTTCAGCGTTTCAGATCGCCAGCCCGGATGATCTGTTCCTGTTCGCCAGAACCGCCGCCGGCGTGCTGGAGGCGAAGCTGGGGCCGGGCCAGGAGGTGCTGGCCACCGTGCTGTTCAGCCTGGTGAGCAGCCTGCTGCTGCTGGCGCCGCTGCTGGCCCTACTGCTGCTCGGCCCCGAGCGGATGCTGCCGCAGCTGCGGCGGGGGAAAACCTGGCTGCTGGCCCGGGGTGACGCCGTGGTGGGGCTGGTGAGCCTCGCTCTGGCTGGGTATCTGGGCTGGCAGGGCATCGAGGGCCTGCAGCTGAGGCTCTAGGAGCGGTTCTCGGCAGGCGGCGCCGGGCCCTCGGGGCCCTCGGCATCCGCCAGCCAGCTCCCCCACAGGGCCTCCTCGGCCCCGGGCTCCCCATTCCGCGCCACCAGGGCCACCGAGGCACTGGCCCGGCTCACGGCCACATAGAGGAGCTGGCGCCGCAGCAGCGGATCCCGGGGCAGGAACACATCCCCGTCCACGAACACCTGAGCGAAGGTGCTCCCCTGGCTGCGGTGGACGGTGAGCACCGCCGCAGGTCCCAGCGCCGCGAAGGCATCCCGCAGCAGGAAGAACCGCCGCCACAGCGCCCGCCCCCCCTGCCTGCCGGCCTGCTGGGCCTGCAGCCGCAAGCGAGCCAGCACCGCGTCGATGGCGGCGCGATCGGGCGAGCCCAGCGGGGGCAGGAGCCGCAGGTTGATCTGGCTGTCGCCGGTGTCCACCGCGGCGTTGAGGGTGGCGATCACCGGCACGGCGGCCGTTCCGCCCAGATCGGCGCTGGTGAGCCCGAATCCGGCCAGATCACAGCGCTCGGGCGTCACATCGCGCACCACCACCTCCCGGTTGGAGCCGAGCACCATGTCGGGTTCCTCGCCGGCCTCCTCCCCTTCCCGGCAGGCCGGGGCCATCACGGCGCTGCGGGTGATCAGCACCTCACCGGGCAGCACGGGCACCTGGTCGGCCATGGCACCGTGCAGGGCCCGGCGGGCGATCGGCACCAGCTGCTCCAGGGAGCGGTTCGTGTAGCAGAGGATGCGGGCCTGATCCGGATCATCCGCCGCCGCGCTGCGGCGCAGGGCCTCCTGGGCCAGCTCCAGCCACTGGGGCCGCCGCAGCAGCGCCACCTCCCCCACGGGGGTGCGCACGGGGGGCAGGGCCGGCGGCAGGCGGCAGGGCAGCACCTGCTCGCGGATGCCCCGGGCCAGCCGCAGCACGGGCCCCTGGTGCCGCACCACCTCGGTGAGCTGGGCCGTCGTCGCCCGGCCGAGGCTGAACACCGCACTGCTCGGCTCCCCCACCGGCGGCAGCTGGGCCGGATCCCCCACGAACACCAGCCGGGTGCGGAAGGGGTGGGCACAGCGCAGCGTGATCTCCAGCAGGGTGCTGTCCACCATCGAGGCCTCATCCACCAGCACCAGGCCCAGATGCTCCAGGGCGGCGGCGGTCTGCTCCGTTTCCTCGCAGCGTTCCCGCTCACCCTGGCGCCGCAGCTTGAGCCGCAGCAGCCGGTGAATCGTGGAGGGGTACCAGGTGGGCGTGAGACCGGCGCGGGCCAGGTGGCTGCGCAGCACGCCCACGGCCTTGTGGGTGGGGGCCACCACGGTCCAGCACAGGCCCTGGGCCTCCACCTGGGCCAGGAAAGCCATGGACAGGAACGTCTTGCCGGTGCCGGCGTAGCCGCTGAGCACGAAGGGCACGCCCTGGGCCGGCTGCGCCAGCCAGGCGCCGAAGCTGGCGCTGGCCTGCTGCTGCCCGGTCGTCAGGGGGGGATCGGGGAAGCGGGTGGCGGGTCCCAATCGTGCGGCTCAGGCCAACGGCAGAGGGAGCGACAAGCCCCAGCGGTGGGCCAGCTCCAGGGGCGAACCGAGCAGCACGAGCCCGGGCAGGGCGATGGCCGGGCCGAGCAGACTGCCGATCAGCACCTCCAGCCTGGTGTGGCCCAGGTTCTCCTTGAGGGGTTTGAGGATCAGGGTCGTGGGCGGGGGCTGCGGGGTGGAATCCGGCAGCTCGGAAGGCTCCCAGAGACGCACGGGCAGGCCATTCACCCGCTGGGCAGTAAGGCCGGCGGCACGACGCACACCGGAGGCGTCGTAGAGCACCACGAAGCAGAGGGTGGCCGCCAGGGCGAAGAGGGGATCGGCGAAGCCCTGCTGCCAGCCGATCGCCGCCGTGGTGCCGGTGAGCAGGGCGGAATGGCTCGAGGGCATCCCCCCCGTTTCGAACAGCACGGCGGGCCGCCAGCGGCGGTGCACCACCAGTTCGATCGCCAGCTTGGACAGCTGGGCCAGGCCACAGGCCGCCAGGCCCCACCAGAGGGCGTCGTTGCTGAGCAGGGCCACCAGGGGCTGGCTGTCATGGGGAGCGCTGAGCAGGCCCGGCAGTCCCCTCATCGGTCGCGGCTGGTGATGTAGTCCGCCAGGGCCAGCAGCGGTGCCGCGCGGCCGGCGGCATCGAAGGGGGCCAGGGCCTCCTTGGCCTGCAGCACCAGGGCCTGGGCCCGTTGGCGCGATTCGTCCAGACCGAGCAGCTTGGGGTAGGTGGTCTTGTCGGCGGTGAGGTCCTTGCCGGCGGTCTTGCCGAGCACCTCGCTGCTGGCCGTCACGTCCAGGATGTCGTCGATGATCTGGAAGGCCAGGCCGATGCCGCGGGCATAGGTCCGCAGGGCCGCGAGCAACGCCTCGGGAGCTCCGGCGATCAGGGCGCCGCAGAGCACGCAGGCCCGCAGCAGCGCACCGGTCTTGTGCAAGTGGATGTACTCGAGGGTGTCGAGATCCACGGTCTTGCCTTCGCACTCCAGGTCCACCACCTGGCCACCCACCAGACCCGGGGCGCCCGAGGCCAGGCTCAGCTCGCCCACCACGGCCAGCAGGCGCTCCGCCGGCACCCCGGGGCTGCGCAGGGCCACCATCTCGAAGGCGCGGGTGAGCAGGGCATCGCCGGCCAGGATGGCGTTGGCTTCCCCGTACACCTTGTGATTGGTGGGGCGGCCGCGGCGCAGGTCGTCGTCATCCATGGCGGGCAGATCGTCATGGATCAACGACATGGTGTGGATCATCTCCAGGGCCACCGCCGTTGGCATGGCCCGCTCGCTGTCACCACCGGCCAGCTCACAGGCCGCCAGGCAGAGAATCGGCCGCAGCCGCTTGCCCCCGGCCAGCAGGGAATAGCGCATCGCCTCGCGCAGGGCCTCCGGTCTCTCAGGACCGAGCGAAGCGTCCAGGGCCGCCTCCACCCTCAGGCGCCCGGCCTCGAGATAGGCATGGAAGTCGAAACCGGCAGGGCCCTCGCCGCCGCTGATCACTGGGTCGCTTCCGGCGGCGTTGCCGGAGGTCGTGCTCACCGCCGCGGTCATGGGGAGATGGGATCTGCGGGGATTCTCTCAGGCGAAGCCGCACGGGCCGGCCCGAATGGCCCAGGCCACACACTCGGCAAGGCCCGGCGGCCAAAAACCCGCAGGCCGGGGGACACTGATCGCGCACCGCCCAGGCTGCACGATGGACCTCCCGCGCCTGCTCCCCGCATCCCAGCGCCGTGACAGGATCGGCGCCGCCGCGGCCACGGCCGTGCGCGACCACTGGGTGACGCTCCACGACGGCGCCCGCACGGTGCCGGCGGCGTTGCTCGCCCAGGAGCTGCTGGTGTATCGAGTGGACAACGGCCGGCTGCTGGCCGACCTGGAGGAGCAGCACGGCGACGATCCTGCCCGGCTGCGGCGGCTCCACGCCGAGGAAGACCACCCCGACACCCAGGCCATGCTGCACGGCCTGCTGCTCACCAAGGCCGGCGACGCCCGCGGGCCGATCCTGCAGGAGCTGCGTCGCCTTGCCGTGCAGACCGAGCCGCTGCTGGTGGAGGCCGACGGGGTGGTGATCAACGGCAACCGCCGCCTGGCCGCGATGCGGAGCCTGCTGGCGGAGGACCCCCACCGCTATGCCCGCTTCCATGAACCCCTGGTGGCCATCCTGCCGCCCGAGGTGAGCCGGGCCGATCTGGAGTTCCTGGAGGCCAGCCTCCAGATGGCGCCCGAAACCAAGCTGGCCTACGGCTGGGTGGAGCGGCGGCTGAAGCTGCGGGAGCAGCACCAGCGCCTGGGCCTGGCCGACGACTGGATCCAGGAGGCCTACCGGCTGGGGGATCCGGCCCAGCTGGAGCGGGAGCTGGCGGAACTGGCCCTGGCGGAGGCCTACCTGGAGACGTTCCGCGGCCAGCCGAGGCGCTATTCCAGCCTCGGCGATGCCGAGTCCCTGTTCGCCGGGCTCACGGCCCAGCTGCAGGTGCTGCCGCCGCGCCTGCAGGCCGCCTGGCGGCAGCTCGGCTTCCTGCTGATCGACCAGCGCCGGGAGCTCGACGACGGGCTGGCCAAGCACTTCCCCTTCAGCGCGCCAGTGGCACCCTCCCTGCCGGTGGAGGCGCTGCTGCGCCTGGTGCAGGACTGGGGCCTGGGCGCGGAGCAGGCCGCTGATGAGGGCGACGGTGCCGCCACGCCGCCGGTGAGGACGCTGCCGAAGGCCTGGTTGCGCGGGCTGGCCCGCCGGGCCGCTGTTCCAACGGAGCGGCGCAGGCGGGCCCTGGCCGTGCAGGAGCTGCTGGACACCCTGCGGGTGCAGCTCCGCCAGGAGCAGAGCCCCCAGCGGCTGTTCACCGCACTGCGCCAGAGCCGCAAGCTGCTGAGCCGGCTGGACTCGGATCAGCTCACCCCGCAGGAGCGCAACCGCCTGCGGGGTGAGCTGGCCGCGATCGCGGCCCAGGGCAGCCAGCTGCTCGCCGAGGCACACCAGCCAGGCACGAGCCGCCAGGCTGATGGGGCTGCCTGGCTCCTCCTGAAGCGGCTGCAGGCCCGCGTCCGCCGGCGCCTGACCAGCGCCGGCGGACGCGGGGCCGGCGAGCCACGGGCTGGCGACACACGGAGGGGCTGAGGCCGCCGCCGCCGCAGGCGGCAGTCGGCCGCGCCGGCTTCAGGCCACCAGATCCACCAGGCCGTGATCGAGGCCGTGGCGGCGACACCAGGCCACCACGGTGTTCACCAGCAGCATGGTCACGGTCATCGGACCGACGCCGCCGGGAACCGGCGTGATCGCCGCCGCCAGCGGCTCCACCTCCTCGAAACGCACGTCGCCCCACAGCCCTCCCTCCGGCCTGCGGTGAATGCCCACATCCACCACCACGGCCCCGGATCGCACGTGCTCGGCACCGATCATGCGCGGGCGGCCCGCCGCCACCACCAGCACGTCGGCCTGACGGGTCAGGGACTCCAGCTCCCGGGTGCGGGAGTGGGCCACGGTGACGGTGGCATCGGCGGCCTGCAGCATCAGCGCCATGGGCTGGCCCACCAGGATGCTGCGCCCCACCACCACGGCCCGCGTTCCGGAGAGCTCCACCCCCTGGTGGGCCAGCAGGGCCATCACGCCAGCGGGGGTGCAGCTGCGGGGTCCGGGCTCCCCCTTGAGCAGCCGGCCGAGGTTGAGGGTGTGGAGGCCGTCGGCGTCCTTCTCCGGATCCATGGCCAGCAGCAGCGGAGCGGCATCCAGGCCAGCGGGCAGAGGCAGCTGCAGCAGGATGCCGTCCACCTCGGGGTGGGCATTGAGGCGCTCGATGGTCGCCCGCACCTCCGCAGCGGTCGTGTCCCCCGGCAGATGGGAGCCGAAGCTGTGGATTCCGACGCGGGCACAGGCCCGCTCCTTGTTGGCCACATAGACCCCGCTGGCAGGATCCTCACCCACCCGCAGCACCGCCAGCCCCGGCGGCCTGCCCACCGCCGTCTGGCGGGCGTCGATCACGGCAGCGAGGCGCTGCTCGATCAGGCCGGCGAGCTGACGCCCATCGAGACGGGTGGCCATGAAACAGTGCGGCGGGAGGCTCAGCCACCAGCTTGCAACGGCAGGCCGCTGGCGCTGCCGCCCTGCGGGAGCCGCCACGGTCGCTAGCGTCCTTCCATGGGCTGGCGGCTGCCGACGATCCCGATCCCACGCCGGCTGCTCCGCCTCTGGCGGCACTGGCTGCGTGCCGAGCGGCCGCGCCAGCCTCCGGCCTGGTGGCTGCTGCGCGACACCGCTGCGGTGCTGGTGGTGTGTGCGCTGGTGGCCATGGTCAGCAGCTGGCCCTGGCTGGCGGAGCCGAATCTGCGCCCCGGCATGCTGGCGCCCTTCACGGTGCGGGCTCCCGAGACGGCCGCGGTGGTCGACAGCACCGCCCTCGAGGAACGGCGCCAGCAGATGCTGCCGCGCACCACGGTGCAGGTGGTGGACCAGCCCGCGAATCAGCGCCTGAGGCGCCTGCTGGACGAACAGATCCAGGCGATCGAGCAGATGCTGGCCACCAACCAGCCGCGGGTGGAGCCCGTGACCCTCACCGATGAGGAGCGCCGCTGGCTCCGGCGGCTGGACAGCCTGCAGCTCACCGCCTGGGCCCGGGAGGTGCGCCAGGCCCAGCTGCGCATGCTCAGCCAGGGGCTGGCACCGGGGCTCTCGGAGGGGCAGCTGGTGGATGCCGCCACCATGCAGCTGGAGGATCTGTCCGACCAGGGCCGCAACCTCGGTGCCCGCCTGCTGGTGCAGACCCTGCACGGCCAGACCAACCTGCGCAGCGATCCGGCCCTCAGCCAGCGGCGCATCGAGGCCCTGATCAGCCAGCAGGGCATCCCCACGATCGCGGTGGAGAAGGGAGATCTGGTGGTGCGCCAGGGCGAAGCGATCAATGCGCAGGCCTTCGATGTGCTCGATCACTTCGGGCTGGTGAACCGGCGGCCGCGGCCGCTGGCCTGGCTGGGCCACTTCCTCGAGAGCCTGGCCGTGACTGGAACGATGGTGCTGCTGCTCCGACGCTGGCGCAGCAGCCTGGAGCCGCGCCAGGCGATGCTGGCGCTGGGAACGCTCCTGGCCGTGCAGGGGCTGCATCTCTGGCTCGACCAGCTGGCCAGCCCGATGGTGCTGCTGGTGCCCCCCACCCTGCTGCTGGCCCAGGGACTGGGCACGGCCTGCGGGCTGGCCTGGCTGGCGGCCGCCACGCTCCTCTGGCCCATCCCCCTGAGCGGCCTCCTGGGGCTGCGCCTGCTGCTGGCCGCCGCCACCGCCGGGGTGGCGGCGGTGGCGGCCGGGCGCCAGCGCACCAGGGCCGAACTGCTGCAGCTGGCGGTGCTGCTGCCGGGGGGAGCCGTCCTGCTGCAGTGGATGCTCCTGCAGGGCCGCGGCCAGCCCGGCCAGTTCGACCTGCTGAGCGAAGCCCTGCTGCTGGGGGGTCTGCTCATGGCCGGGCTGCTGCTCGCTCCTCTGGTGGAGACCTTCTTCGGGCTGATGACGCGCACGCGGCTGCTGGAACTGGCCGACCTGGAGCGGCCGCTGCTGCGGCGGCTGTCCTGCGAGGCGCCGGGGACCTTCGAGCACACCCTGATGATCGCGGGCCTGGCCGAGGAGGGCGCCCGCAGCATCGGCGCGGATGTGGATCTGGTACGCACCGGCGCCCTATACCACGACGTGGGCAAGCTGCACGGCCCGCAGTGGTTCATCGAGAACCAGGAGGAGGGGGCCAACCCGCACGACAAGCTCGACGATCCCTTCGCCAGCGCAGCGATCCTCCAGGCCCATGTCGATGAGGGGCTCCGGCTGGCCAGGCGGTACCGCCTGCCACGGCCCCTGGCGGACTTCATCCCGGAACATCAGGGCACCCTGAAGATGGGGTACTTCTTCCATCAGGCCCGCGAGCGGGATCCCTCGGTGCCGGAACAGCTGTTCCGCTATCGCGGCCCCACACCGCGCAGCCGGGAGACCGCGATCCTGATGCTGGCCGATGGCTGTGAGGCGGCGCTGCGCTCCCTGCCACCCGGCACCAACGAGGCCGAGGCCCGCGCCATGGTGCGGCGCATCCTCGAGGCAAGGATGCAGGATGGCCAGCTGGCCAACAGCGGCATCGGCCGGGCCGAACTGGAGCTGCTGATCAGGGCCTTCGTGCGGGTGTGGAAGCGGATGCGGCACCGGCGCATCCCCTATCCGATTCCGCGGCGCAAGGCGTTCAGCGCCTGACCGGGAGGGGGGTCTGTTGGCAACAGGGGGAACCGATGAGCTGGCGGCGCTGAGCTTCCGGGAACTGCAGCAGCAGCTCCAGCCCTCCTGGGGGCACACCACCGAAGGCCGGGGGCCTGGGGTGGACGTGCTGATGGTGCCCTCCCTTTCCCTGGACCAGAGCCAGATGGATCTGGTGACCGGCGCCCACCACTACGAGGAACGCCAGCTGTTCGCCCTGATCGGCCTGCGCCATCCCGGTGTGCGCATGCTGTACGCCAGCAGCAAACCCCTGGGTGAGCTGGTGGTGGATGCGGTGCTCGAGCTGCTGCCCGGGGTGCCCACCTCCCACGCCCGGCGGCGGCTGCATCTGTTCGACACCGACGATGCCTCCAACCGCCCGCTCACGGCCAAGCTGCTGGAGCGTCCATCCCTGCTGGCCCGCATGGCTGAACTGCTGCGGCCGGGGCGCAGCTTCATCAGCTGCTTCGTGGTGAGTGACCTGGAGCGGCAGCTCTCGGAACGGCTGCAGGTGCCGCTGCTGGGCACTCCACCGGATGTGCTGCACTGGGGCAGCAAGGCGGGCAGCCGCGCCCTGTTCGCCCGCTGCGGCGTGCCCCACCCCCGGGCACGGCGCCTGTGCACGACCTCGAGCAGCTGGCCGAGGCCACCGCCGCACTCTGGGAGGCCCATCCGGAGCTGCGCAGCTGCGTGGTGAAGCTGAACGAGGGCTTCAGCGGCGAGGGCAATGCGCGGCTGGCCCTGGCGCCGCTGCAGCTGGCGGACGTGTCGGCGCGGCAGCGGCGCCAGCGGCTGCGCGCCGCCCTCGACACGCTGCCGATGCCCTCGCCGCGCTGGCGCGAGCTGATGGGCCAGCAGGGGGCGCTGGTGGAGGCCTGGCTGGAGGGCGGCGAGGAACTGCGCTCCCCGAGCGTGCAGGGCACCATCCATCCCGGGGCGGCGGGGCGCCCGGGGGCGGTGGAGGTGCTCTCCAGCCATGAGCAGGTGCTGGGGGGAGCGGGGGGACAGACCTACCTGGGCTGCCGCTTCCCCGCGGCCGACCCCTACCGGGCAGCCCTGATGCGCCACGGGGCCCGGGTGGGAGAGGCGCTGGCCCAGGAAGGGGCGCTGGAGCGCTACGCCGTGGACTTCATCGCCCGCCGCTTCGGAGAGCGGTGGGAGCTGCAGGCGATCGAGATCAACCTGCGCCAGGGGGGCACCACCCATCCCTACATGGCCCTGAACGCCATCACCAGCGGCCGGCTGGAGCCCGGGAACGGGCTGTACCGCTCCCCCACCGGCACGCCGCTCTTCTACCGGGCCACGGACAACCTCTGCTCGCCCCAGCTGCGGGGCCTGCTGCCGATCGACCTGATCGACATCGTGGCCGAGGCGGGCCTCCACTACGACCCGGCCCAGCTGCGCGGCAGCGTGTTCCACCTGCTGGGCTGCCTCTCGGAATACGGCAAGCTGGGCATGACCTGCATCGGTCGCAGCGCGGCGGAGGCAGAGGCGGTGTACGAGGCCACCGAGGCACGGCTGGTGCAGGCCGCGGCGGAGCGTGCGGGGGGCCTGACCGGCCCCTTGCGGTGAACGGGCCACCGGTGCGTCCGGCGGCGGGACGTCCGGCTGGGCGGGGCACGGGAAGCGGTGGCACGCCGGACCCTGGACCCTATCGTTTCCAGCAGGCGCACCCTCTGCGGCAACGGCCATGGGTCACCCCGTGCCAACCTCACAACCCACCCCCTGGGGCCGGGCCCGGGGGGCCGCCCTGGGTCTGGTCCTGGTCACGGTCACGGCTGGGGCTCTGCTGGGTGGTTGCCAGCAGGGGCAGCAGCGGCAGCAGCAGGGTGAAACACGGCGCCAGGAGCAGGCCCTGCAGGCGGCGGCGACGGCCCAGCGGCGCGACCTCGATGCCCTGGTGGAGCGGTGCCAGGCCGGCCAGGCGGAGCTCGTGACGGCGGCAGCGGCACTCTCGGCCGCCGAGGCGGCCCTGGCCGGGCTGGAGCAGCGGCGCTACAGCCCCCTGCCCCGGCCCCCTGCCCCGGATCCGGCCGTGCTGCAGCGCTACTCGATCAGCGACCAGGAACTGGAACTCGAGCGCCACCAGCAGGCCCTGCAGGCATGGGAGCAGGAGGAGCGGGGCCGCCGTTCACGGTGGCGGGAGGAGCAGCGGCAGGAGCGCCAGCGCCTGCAGGCGCGGCTGCAGCGGCAGCGCCAGGCACTGAGTGCAGCCAACCCGGCCGTGCTGAGCCCCGCCCCCGAAGCGAAGCTGAACCGGGAGGCCCTCGCCGCTTTCCGCAGCTGCAAGCGCGAGACGCTGGCCAGCCTGGGGAGTTAGTTCCCGATCCCTCGGGCCCCTGCTCAGCCCCAGCGGCGCTGGTGCCAGGCCCAGGCGTCGGCCAGGATCGTGGCCAGATCGGAGCGCTCGGGCTTCCAGCCCAGCTCATCCATCGCCAGGGCGGCATCGGCCACGAGCTCGGCGGGATCGCCGGGGCGGCGGGGGGCGTCGATGACGCGCAGGCTGCGGCCAGTGAGCTGCCGGGCCGCGTCGATCACCTGCTGCACGGAATAGCCGCTGCCGGTGCCGAGGTTGTAGATGTGCTGGCCGCCCTGGGCGAAGAGCCGCTCCAGGCCGAGCACATGGGCGGCGGCCAGGTCGCTCACGTGGATGTAGTCGCGGATGCCGGTGCCATCGGGGGTGGGGTAATCGCGGCCGAACACCTGGATCGCCTCGCGGCGGCCGGCCAGGGCTTCGAGCACCAGCGGGATCAGGTGGGTTTCGGGGTCGTGGTCTTCGCCGAGGTCGGCGGCGGGATCGGCACCGGCAGCGTTGAAGTAGCGGAAGATCACGCTGGGCTGGCCGTAGGCGGCGCCGAAATCGGCCAGCAGCTGCTCCACCATCCACTTGCTGCGGCCGTAGGGGTTGATCGGCGCCTGGGGACAGCGCTCGCTGATCGGGATCTGCTCGGGCGCCGGGATGCCGTAGGTGGCGCAGGTGGAGCTGAAGACGAGCGGGATGGGCTGGCCACGGCGCCCGGCCTCGGCGTGCAGGGCCTCCAGCAGCACCAGGGTGTCGCCCAGGTTGTTGCGGTAGTAGCGGGCCGGATCGGTCACGCTCTCGCCCACGTAGGCGTAGGCGGCGAAGTGCAGCACGGCCCGCACCGGCCCGGCCGGCAGCTGGGGGTGGTCGCCCTGGAGCAGGGCATCGAGCAGGGGGCGATCCCCCAGCTGCCCCACCACCAGGGGCACCTGCAGCACCTGCTCGGCGATGGCCCGGTGGCCGTACACCAGGTTGTCGAGCACCAGCACCGGCTGGCCGGCGCGCTGCAGGGCACGCACGGTGTGGCTGCCGATGTAGCCGGCGCCGCCGGTCACCAGGATCGTCATGGGAGAAGTCTGGCCGATCGCAGGGAAGGGACCGGTGCTGAGGATCCCAGCAGGCGCCGAGCGCTTTACCTCTCCTTACCAACCTCCTCCCTGGCCTGGCCAAGCCCACGGCGGGGCGTCAGGATCGGTGGTCAGGGTCGTATCTGTTCCGAACCCAACCGAGCCCATGGTTCCTGTTCCTGAACGCTCCAGAGGCCTGCCCCAGCTGCCCGACTGGGTGAACTGGCTGCAGACGGGCCTCACCGCGCTTCTGGCGGTGCTGTTCCTGGTGATGGTGGGGAAGGCACGGCAGCAGGGGTCCCAGATCCGCGAACTGCAGGAGCGTCTGCAGGGGCTGGAAAACAGCCGGGCTCTGGAGCGCACCACCGGCCTCGAGGAGCAGCTGCGCTCCACTGTGGAACGGCTGCAGGTGGTGGAGCGGAACACCTCGCGAATCGATCTTCTGAGCGCCCAGGCTGAGGCGCTTCAGGCGGAAGTGCGGCAGCTCAAGCGCAGCCGTGCCAACAATTCCCCCAGCCCTGCCACGCCGAGCCCCACCCCCACGACGGAGGCACCGGCCAGCCCATCGCCGGCCCAGGCACCGGTGCCACCGCCGCCGGCACCCAAGCCGTGAGCGCCGGAGCCCACAACGCCCTTCAGCCCTTCACGGCATCACCGCTGGCGCTGGGCAGTATGTAGCGCTGCAGGGCGATGAACAGCACCAGCACCGGCAGGATCGACACGACCGACCCCGCGGCCACCAGGCGCCAGTCGAGCGAGAAGCTGCTGGCCAACTGCTGCAGACCGAGCGGCAGGGTGTAGAGCTGGGGCTCATCGAGGATCACCAGGGGCCAGAGGAAATCGCTCCAGGTGCCGATGAACACGAACATCGCCAGGGTGATCAGATCGGCCCGCGCCGCCGGAATCATCACGTTCCACCATTCCCCCACCCGGGAGCAGCCGTCGCTGCGGGCCGCCTCCTCCAGTTCCACCGGCACCCCCACGAAGCTCTGGCGCAGCAGGAAGATGCCGAAGGCGGTCGCCGCCTGGGGGATGATCAGGGCCCAGAGGCTGTTGCGCAGGCCGATCTGCACCATCAGCAGATACAGCGGGATCATCACCACCTGGAAGGGGATCAGGATCGTGGCCACCACCAGCGCCAGCACCAGCCCGCGGCCGGCGAAGCGCAGCCGGGCCAGGGGATAGGCCGCCAGCGAGCAGAACAGCAGGTTGGCCAGCACCGCCAGGGCGCTCACCACCGTGCTGTTGAGCAGATAGGTGAGCATCGGGTTATCGGCGAAGAGGCGCTGGTAGGCCTCCAGGCTCGGCTCGGCCGGCAGCAGGGCCGGCGGGCTGGTGAAGATGTTCTCGGCCGGACCCTTCAGCGAGGTGCTCACCAGCCAGAGCAGTGGCACCAGCATCGCCACGGCCAGCAGCAGAAGCAGCGCCAGCTGGAGGGCCGAGGCGGCCAGGGAACGGCGCGGACCTGAGAGGGGCTGACGCATGGCCTCACACCCTGGGCCGATCCGCCAGGGGCAGATCGCCCAGCTGGGGCAACGGCGCCTTCTGGGGATGGAGCGGCAGGGCCTGACTGCCCGAGACCAGGCGGTTGAGCGCATTCACGAACGCCTGGGCCGCGGCCACCACGATGTCGGTGTCGGCCGCGTGGCCCGAATAGAGCACGCCCTGGTGGCGCAGGCGGATCGTCACCTCCCCCATGGCGTCGATGCCCTCGGTGACGCTCTTCACCGAGAACTCCACCAGCTCGTTGGGCACCTGGGCCAGGCGGTTGAGGGCCTGGCACACCGCATCCACCGGCCCGGTGCCGATGGCCGCCTCACTGATCTCGGCGCCGTCGGCCGTGATCAGGGTCACGGTGGCGGTGGGCTGCAGGCCGGTGCCGCAGCTCACCTGCACGCTCTTGAGGGTGAAGCGGCCCTCGTCGTACTGCTGCACCTGTTCGCTCACGATCGCCTCGAGATCCCGGTCGGTGATCTCGCGCTTGCGATCGGCCAGCTCCTTGAAGCGGGCGAAGGCGTCATCCAGATCCTCCCGGGTGAGCTCATAGCCGAGCTCCTCGAGGCGCGCCCGGAAGGCGCTGCGGCCGCTCAGCTTGCCCAGGGAGATGCGGTTGTCCGTGAGGCCCACGGTGCGCGCATCGATGATCTCGTAGGTGAGGCGGTTCTTGAGCACCCCATCCTGGTGAATGCCGGATTCATGGGCGAAGGCGTTGGCACCCACGATCGCCTTGTTGGGCTGCACCGCCATGCCGGTGAGGTTGCTCACCAGCCGCGAGGTCTTGGTGATCTCCTCGGTGCGCACGCCGGTGAGCGGCTCGGTGCTCTCCGGCGGCCGCCCCAGGAAGGGATTGAAGTAGCTGCGGCGCACGTGCAGCGCCATCACCAGCTCCTCCAGCGAGGCATTGCCGGCCCTCTCGCCGATGCCGTTGATCGTGCACTCGAGCTGGCGGGCTCCGTTCTTCACGGCCTCCAGGAAGTTGGCCACCGCCAGGCCCAGATCGTTGTGCCCATGCACGGAGATCACGGCCTGGTCGATGTTGGGCACCTGGGCATTGATGCCGGCGATCAGCTCACCGAACTCGGCGGGGGTGGTGTAGCCCACCGTGTCGGGGATGTTGATCGTGGTGGCGCCGGCCTTGATCGCCGCCTCGATCACCTCGTACATGAACTCCGGATCGGAGCGGCCGGCGTCCTCGCAGGAGAACTCCACATCGTCCACCAGGGAACGGGCGTAGTCGACCATCTCGGCGGTGATCGCCAGCACCTCGGCGCGGCTCTTGCGGAGCTTGTGCTCCAGGTGGATGTCGCTGGTGGCGATGAAGGTGTGGATGCGCTTGTGCACCGCCGGCGCCACGGCATCGGCACAGGCCTTGATGTCGCCTGCCGCGGCCCGGGCCAGGCCACAGATCACCGGACCCTCGGCCTGGCCCACGCTCTCGGCGATGCGCTGCACCGCATTGAAGTCGCCGGGGCTGGCGAAGGGGAAGCCGGCCTCGATGATGTCCACCCCCAGGCGGGCGAGTTGCTGGGCGATGGCCAGCTTCTCTTCCAGGTTGAGGCTGGCGCCCGGCGACTGCTCGCCATCGCGCAGCGTGGTGTCGAAAATCAGGACACGGCCTGGGTCGCGGGCCATAACGGCGCCTCTATCCGTAGTGACTATGAGTTAGCCGATTGTAGGCGGCGGCGGAGCCTCAGGTCCGCAGGAACACCGGCTGCTGGATCGATTCGGCCTTCTCCAGCACGCCCCGCAGGCTGGCCAGGTCCACGAAACCATCGGCGGCGTTGCGCAGCTCCCGCGCCACCATCCCCTCGGTGCTGATCAGGGTGATCCGCAGACCCTTGGCCCGCAGCACCTCCACCAGCCGGTCCAGGTCCCGGCTGCCGCTCAGCAGCCACACCTCATCGGTGCGGGGGGCCACCATCATCAGGTCCACGGCGACCTCCACATCGAGGTTGGCCCGCACGAAGTGGCGCTGTTCGACAGGGCGCGGTTCGGGAGCTCGGTGCTCAAGCTGGCGGTGCTCGAGTTGCCGGTGCTCAGGCAGACGGTGCTCGGCCTCCCCGGCGTGGGCGCCGCCGCCGTTGGCCGCCGCCGGGGGAGCCAGTTCCCGCAGGGGCCGGGTCCGCACCGTGAAGCCCAGGCTGGTGAGGGCATCCCGGAACGGGCGCTGGTCCGAGGGGTCCTTCAGCCCCGCGTACCAGAACGCCCCGGCCAGCTCCAGACCGGCCTGCGCCGAAGCATGCTGCAGCAGGCGCCGTGGGTCGAAGAACCAGCCCAGCTTCTGCTGGGCATAGAACATGCTGTGCCCATCCACGGCCACCACCAGCTGCCGCGGACGGGGCTGGAAGCGGGGCTGAACACTGGTATCCATGCCCTAACCCTAGGGCCGTCGATCTCCCCGGGCGCCTGCGAGAAACGGGGCCTCCAGGGCCTGGATCTACAGTTCGCGTCTCGCGGCAAGGCCATGGCCAACGGGCAACTGGCCCTCGTCCTGCACGCCCATCTGCCCTACGTGCGCTCCAGCGAGCCCGGCTCACTGGAGGCGGACTGGTACTTCCAGGCCCTGCAGGAGTGCTACCTGCCGCTGCTGGAATGCCTGGAGGCCGCCGCCGCGGATCCGCAGCAGCACCCCAGGCTCACCCTCGGCCTCTCGCCCACGCTGCTGAGCCTGCTGGCCGATCAGGAGCTCAACGCCCGCTTCCTGCCCTGGCTCGACACCCGGCTGGAGCTGCTGGCCCTGGCACCACACGGATTCGAGGCTGCCGCCGCCGATCTGCACCACCGGCTCGAGCGGGTGCGGCACCAGTGGCAGGAGTGCCAGGGGCGGCTGGTCCCCCGCTTCCGCCGCCTGCAGCAGGCCGGTGTGCTCGATCTCATCACCTGCGGCGCCACCCACGGCTACCTGCCCCTGCTGCGCCAGGTGCCCGAGGCGGTGCGGGCCCAGCTGCTCAACGCCGTTCGCGAGCATCGCCGCCAGCTGGGCGAGCCCCCACTGGGCATCTGGCTGCCGGAGTGTGCCTACTACGAAGGGCTCGATCAGCAGCTGATCGCCGCCGGTCTGCGCTACTCGGTGCTGGATGGTCACGGCCTGCTGCACGGCCAGCCCCGGCCGCGCTACGGCGTGTTCGCGCCGATCTGCTCCCCGGCGGGGGTGGCCTTCTTCGGCCGCGACGGCAACGCCACCCTGCCGGTGTGGAGTGCCCGCGAGGGCTACCCAGGCGACGGGGCCTACCGGGAGTTCCACCGCGACCTGGGCTGGGATCTGCCCGTGGAGCGGTTGGAGGCGGCCGGCATCACCAGCCGCCGGCCGCTGGGGCTCAAGCTGCACCGGGTGAGCGGCAGGGGCTGCCCGCTCGATCGGAAACAGCCCTACGACCCGGCCCTGGCCGCGCAGAGGATCGAGGAGCACGCCAGCGCCTATCTCGAAGGCCGGCGGCTCGAGCTGAACGGCCTGGCCGACTCGATGGCCCAGTCCCCCCTCCTGGTGGCGCCGTTCGACGCCGAGCTGTTCGGCCACTGGTGGTTCGAGGGTCCCCGCTTCCTGGCCGCCCTGTTCCGCCACGCCGCCGCTGCCGGGGTGCAGCTGGTGACGCTGCGGGAGGTGCTGGCCCGGGATCAGACCCTGCAGCTCTGCCATCCCTCCCCCAGCAGCTGGGGCCAGGGGGGGTACCACGACTACTGGCTCAACGACACCAATGCCTGGGTGGTGGCGGAATGGCAGCGCGCCTCGCTGGCGATGGTGCGCCGGGTGAACCGCGGGGTGGGCAGCGCCGAGCAGCGGCGGATGCTCACCCAGGCGGGCCGGGAGCTGCTGCTGGCCCAGAGTTCCGACTGGAGCTTCATCCTCAGGGCCGGCACCACCACCGAGCTGGCCCGGGAACGGATCGAACGCCATCTGGAGCGCTTCTGGCGGCTGCTCGATGCGATCGAAGCGGGCACCGCGTTGCCGGAGGGCTGGCTCCAGGCCGTGGAGGGGGAGGATGCCCTGCTGCCGGAGCTCAATGCCGCCGACTGGATGACCCCGATCCGCTGAGCCACCCGGCGTCCGCCTGAACCGCTCCTCGCTCAGGGGCGCAGCAACCGGCCGAGCAGCGCGGGCTCCCGGCCCTGCAGACCGAGCAGCCCCAGGCGCACCTCCCAGGGGGCCATGGCGAACAGCCGCAGCATCGCCGTGAGCAGCTGCGGAAGGCTCAGGGTGTTGGTGAGAAAGCCATACCACTGCTGCGGCGGCAGCCCGAAGAAGGTGGCGAAGAAGGCGCGCAGACGGGCTTCCGGGAAGCGCATCAGCTTCTCCAGACCGAACTGGTAGAGGGCATGCTTGCGCCGCAGCTCCTGCGGCCAGAGGGCAGCCCAGCCCGCGGCGGCCAGAGCGGCCGGGGAGGCCTGGGGATCGGCACAGGCAGCGGCCACGGCCCTGGCCAGACCCGGGGCGCGGCGCAGCAGGGCCCCCACCAGATAGCCGCTGGCGGGATGCACCATCGCCGCCGCCCCGCCGAAGGCCAGCAGAGGCTGGTGCGGATCCGGCAGGGGGAGGTTCATGGGAAACAGGCAGAACTCCTCATGCTCCACGGCGCTGATCGCCACGCCGCGATGGGCGAGGCGCAGCTCCAGCCGCTGGCGCAGGGTGTCGAAGGGCAACGGCGGTGCCAGGGCCAGCGAGGTCTCCTCCACGAAGAAGCGCCCCTCGCCCAGGTCCATGGCATAGAGGAAGGAGGGTGATTCGCGGCGCTGCTCCGGGCTGAGGTGATCGCAGCGGAAGTCCATCAGCACGAACTGTCCGGGCTCCACCGGCGCGGCCGTGAAGCGCCCCACCACGCCGTAGGCCGCCTGCCCCGCCACCGGCCCCTCATCGGGGCGTTGCACCAGGGCCGAACGGTGGCCGCTGGCGTCGAGCACCAGGCGGGCTCGGAGCCGCTCCCCGGCCGCCGTGCCCACCACGCTCACCCCGCCGGGTTCCTGGGCTCCCCGCCCGCCCTCGAACGCCAGGTGCACCGCCTCGCCCCGATGCCAGCGCACGCCGTGCCGCCGGACCTGCTCCAGCCAGTGGGCCTGCAGCCGCTGCCTGTCGAACAGGCCGTAATCGCGGCCGTGCCGCACCGGCCCGTTGCCGGGCCCGGCGGGATCGGCCTCCCCAGGGCCGAAATAACTCACCGTGCGGCTCCAGCGATGGCCCAGCAGATGGGCCAGCCCGAGCGTGTCCACCTCCTCACCCCAGATGCCATAGGTGTTGGCCCATGGCGCTTCCGGGTCATCCGCGGCCAGCACCGCCACCTGCAGACCTTCCGCGGCCAGGGCCGCGGCAATGCACAGTCCGGCAGGGCCGGCACCAACCACCAGCACGTCGCTGCTGGGGGGGGGCACGGCGGGAGCCGCGCGCATGCTGCCCACGGAGCTCAAGGCACCAGCCCTCGGCCCGGCAGCTTCGGAGCCCCCATCAGAGGGGGTCCGCCTCCGCGGCGGCGGAATCGGGCGCCAGGCCGCTGCCGGCCACAGCATCCATGGGCCCGGTCCCCGCCGGAGGGGCGTCTCCGTCCTCCACCTCGCCGGCCTCCTCGCTGGGGGCCGGCGGCACCAGCACCACTTCCACCAGCCGATCTCCCGCATCGAGCCGCTGCAGGCGCACGCCGGTGGCCGCCCGCGACTGCTGGGGGATGGCGTCGGCCTCCGTGCGCACAATCACGCCCTTTTCACTCACCAGCAGCACCTCCTCGCCGGCTCCCAGCACCTTCAGCCCCACCAGGGTGTCCCCGTCGCGGCGGAACTTGATGGCCCGCAGCCCCATGCCGGCCCGCTTCTGCAAGCGGAACTGATCCACCGGCACCCGTTTCCCCAGACCGGCAGCACTGGCCACCAGCACCCAGGGCCCCTCGCTGGCCGCCATCTCCTCGGCCACCATCTCCTCACCCGCGGCGTCCTCGGACTCGGTGTCATCGACGCCGGCGAGCTCCGCGGAACTGGCCACCCGGTCGGCCAGCTCGGCGGAGAGCACATCCATGCTCACCAGTTCATCGCCGGGACGCAGATTCATGGCGCGGACGCCCCGGGCCGTGCGGCCCAGGGGGCGCAATTCCTCGTCGATGAGGCGGAAGTGAATCGTCATGCCCTTGAGCGACCCGATCAGCACGCTGTCGCCCGGCAGGGCCAGACGCACCCAGCGCAGGTCGTCGCCCTCCTCCAGGGAGATGGCGATGAGGCCGTTGGAGCGGATGTTGCTGAAGGCGGAGAGCCTGGTGCGCTTGATGTAGCCCCCACTGGTGAGCATCACCAGCATTGCCTCTTCGCTGAAGGCACTCACCGCCAGCAGCGACGTGATCTGCTCTTCGCGGGGAATGGGCAGCAGCTGCACGATCGGCGTGCCCTTGGCCGCACGGCTGCACACCGGCACCCGATAGGCCGGCACCGCATACACCACGCCCCGGTCACTGAACAGCAGGAGATTGTCGTGATCGTTGCAGCTGATGAACAGCTTCACGGCCTCCTCCCCCTGGCTGCGGGTGCCGGCCTTGCCCCGGGTGCCGCGGCTGGTGGCCTCGAACTCACTCACCGGCATCCGCTTGAGGTAGCCGGTTTCGGTGAGGAGCACCACGGAACGCTCGTTGGCGATCAGGTCGATGTCCTCCAGGCCACCTTCGAGATCGAGGATCTCGGTGCGGCGCGGCGAGAGGTAGCGGGCGCGGATGGCCCCCAGCTCGTCGGTGATGATGCCGAACACCCGTTCCCGCCGGGCGAGGATGTCCTTGTAGTCGGTGATCTTGGCGAGCAGATCCTCATGCTCCAGCCGGATCTTGTCGGCCTCAAGAGCCGTGAGGCGCCGGAGCTGCATCTGCAGGATGGCGTCCGCCTGGATCTCGGTGAGCCCGAACTGGGCGATGAGCTCGTTGCGCGCTGAGGCCGTGTCTGCAGCGGCGCGGATCAGGGCGATGATGGCATCGAGGCTGTCCAGCGCAATCAGCAGGCCCAGCAGGATGTGATCGCGTTCCTCGGCCTTGCGCAGCAGGAAGCGGGTGCGCCGCTCCACCGTGTCCACCCGGAAGTCAAGGAACACCTCCAGCATCCTGCGAAGGGTGAGCAACACCGGCTCACTCTTGACAAGGGCCAGCATGTAGGCACTGAAGTTGTTCTGCAGGGGCGTGAGCTTGAACAGGTTGTTGAGCACAACCTGCGGATAGGCATCCCGGCGCAGTTCGATCACGATGCGCATGCCATCGCGATCCGACTCATCGCGGATATCGGAAATACCATCCAGTTTCTTGTCATTCACCAGCTCGGCGATCCGCTCGATCAGCGAGGCCTTGTTGGTCTGGAAGGGCAGCTCGGTGATGATGATGGCGTCACGATCGGGTCGCCCTTTCGCCTCAATCGTCTCCACCGAGGCCACGCCGCGCATGGTCACCGAGCCCCGGCCGGTGGTGTAGGTCTCGCGGATGCCCCGCCGCCCCAGAATCTGGCCACCAGTGGGGAAATCCGGGCCCGGGATGATGGCCATCAGCTGCCGATCCTCAAGATCGGGATTGGCGATCAGCGCCAGCAGGCCGTCAATGAGCTCGGTGAGATTGTGGGGCGGGATGTTGGTCGCCATCCCCACCGCGATGCCCGTGGAGCCGTTCAGCAGCAGCTGGGGGATCCGGGCCGGCATCACGGTGGGCTCCTGCTGGGAGCCATCGAAGTTGTCGGCGAAATCCACCGTCTCGGCTTCAATGTCCTCCAGCAGGGCATCGGTGGTGAGGGCCTGCAACCGCGACTCGGTGTACCGCATCGCGGCCGGCGGATCGCCATCCACCGAACCGAAGTTGCCGTGGCCGTCCACGAGCGGCAGGCGCATGTTGAAGTCCTGGGCCATGCGCACCAGGGCGTCGTACACGGCCGTATCCCCATGGGGGTGGTACTTGCCCAGCACCTCACCCACCACCCGGGCACACTTGCGGTAGGGCCTGTCGCTGGTGAGACCCAGCTCATACATGGCGTAGAGAATCCGCCGATGCACCGGTTTGAGCCCGTCGCGGGCATCGGGCAGAGCCCGGCCCACGATCACGCTCATCGCATACTCCAGGTAGGAGCGCGACATCTCGTTGCGAAGATCGGTCTGGATGATTCGCGAATCGCCGTTGGATCCGGAATCGCCGGCGCCGGAATCACCGGGATTGTTCGGTCCGGTGGGATCCGCCATGCAGAACTGCCTTCAACACGGCCATCCTATCGACAGCTCAGCGCGCCGATCTGCAGCCGCACCCCGCCCATGAGAACCGGGAGATGAACGCCGGGGAGCGGACGGCCGCAGAGGGCGCGGCCGGGCAGCGCAGCGAGGCGGGGCTGCGCCACCGCCAGGAGCAGGGAGAGCTGCGGGTGCGTTCGGCGGAGGCCTTCCGCCGGCTGGTGCGGGAGCACGACCTGGCCACCGCCTACGAGCGCACCGATGTGGTGGTGGCCGCCGACGCCGGCTTCACCGACCAGGCCAGCCTGCACCTTTCCCTGGGGCCCACGGATCCGCCGATCCGCCTGCAGCGGATCGAGATGGCCGGGGTGCAGGGCCTGGCCAGCGGGGGCAGCGGTGAACTGGTGCTGCCGATCGGCGGCGGTATGGGGGACCCGGAGCGTTCCAGCGGTGCGGCGGTGCTGGACCGGCTGCTGAGGGGTCAGGCCGTTCCCCTCGCCGCCGCCGGGGAAGCCACGCGCCAGCACCCGCGCCGGGACCTGAACACGGAACTGACCCTGGAGCGCATCGCCGCGGGGCGGCTGCTGCTGCATCGGGCCATCGGCGAAAACGGCGTGGTGGCCGTGAGCAGCCTGCCCGGCATCTGCCACAGTCCGATCGGACCCCTGCTGGGTCCGCTCACCACGGGGCTCTACAGCTGTGGCGGGGCCGGCAGCATCGGCATGACATCCCCGGGCCTGCGGGCACTCGGTCCGGGCTCGCCCGTGCTGGTGGCGGGTGCGATCGGCTGGGTGATGGGCAGCGGCAGCGGCCACCAGCCCGAGCCCCGGCGCCAGGCCAGCGGCCATGCCCGCACCCCCGGAGCGGTGGCCGCGGTGGCCGTGGATCTGCACGGGCTCGATCCCCGCTGGCTGCGGCCCTGCCACTTCGAGGGGCATGGCAGCGGCCTGCTGGTGGCGATCGCCGCCCCCGTGCCCCTGCTCAGCCTCAGCACCGCCCGCTGGGCGGCGACCGGCCCCGAGGCGCTGCAGACCCCGGTGCTGGATCTGGCCATCCCCCGGCGGGTCAAGCCGGCCCTGGGCCAGGTGAGCTACGCCGAGCTGCAGCAGGGCAGCTTCGCCATCCAGGGGCACCGCCTGCGCTGCGCCCCCGCCCACAGCCCACGCCTGGCCGCCTCGATCACGGAACGGCTGATCACCCTGCTGCAGTCCGGTGCCTTTCCCCTGCGGCTGCCGGCCCTGCCCCTGGGCTCCAGAGCGGGCCTCGTGCCGCTGGATCCCTGAGGGGGACAGGGCCAGGCGGAAACCGCGCTTAAGCTCCCGACCAGCATCTTCCGCCGCAGCACCTTTTCTCCACGCCATGGCAGACGAGAACCAGACCAGTGCCCTGCCCGCAGGCGAGCCACCTGAGTCAGCTCCACCCGAGGCAGCTCCACCTGAAGCAGCTCCACCTGCCGACCCGGCCACCAGCGTGGGGGGCACCCTGGAGGAGCAACCCCTCGCCGGGTCTGATCTGACGGCGGCCCCCGCGGCAGCGGTTCCGCCGGAGCATCTCCCGCCGGCATCACCCGAGCCCGCCCGCCCGCCCGCACCCAGCCCTGAACCCAGCATCGCCGCCTCCGTGAGCGTGCCGCCGCTGGAGGGCAGCCAGGATGCCGGAGAAGGCGGCGAGTGGGACCTGCTGACCAGCAAGGTGCAGGCCTGGCTGAACAGCGGCCAGCTGCAGGAGATCGGGCAGAGCGCCCGCACCCCGCTCACGGCCCTGCTGGCCGTGGTGGCCGCCGTGCTGGTGCTGCGGGTCTATGCCGCTCTGCTCGGAGCCCTCGACAGCCTGCCGCTGGTGCCGGGCCTGCTCGAGCTGGTGGGGGTGATCTGGGTGCTGCGCCACGGCCTGCCCAAGCTGCTGCGCAGCAGCGAGCGCGAGCAGCTGACCCAGCAGCTGCAGCGGCGCTGGAACGCCTTCCTCGGCAAGTCCTGACCCCGCCGGACCGCCGGCGGACCGGTTGATAGCTTGACCCGAATACGTCAGTTTCCGGTGGACATCCAGCTCGGCCGCTCCCGCACCGTCCGTCGTGCCTACGGCATCGACGAGATCGCCCTGGTGCCCGGCGGCCGCACGGTGGATCCGGCGGTGACCGACAGCAGCTGGACCCTCGGGGGCATCGACCGCGAGATTCCGATCATCGCCAGCGCCATGGACGGCGTGGTGGATGTGGGCATGGCCGTGGAGCTCACCCGCCAGGGCGCCCTGGGGGTGCTGAACCTGGAGGGGGTGCAGTGCCGCTACGACGACCCCAATCCCGTGCTCGACCGCATCGCGGCCGTGGGCAAGGAGGAGTTCGTGCCGCTGATGCAGGAGCTCTACAGCCAGCCCGTGCGGGAAGACCTGATCCGCAGGCGGATCGGCGACATCAAGGAGAAGGGCGGCATCGCCGCCGTGAGCGCCACCCCGGTGGCGGCCATCCGCTTCGGCAAGGCGATCGCCGAGGCGGGCGCCGATCTCTTCTTCGTGCAGGCCACGGTGGTGAGCACCGAGCACGTCGGCCCGGAGGGCCAGGAAAGCCTGGATCTCGAAGCCCTCTGCCGCGATTTCGGCGTGCCGGTGGTGATCGGCAACTGCGTCACCTACGACGTGGCCCTCAAGCTGATGCGGGCCGGAGCGGCCGGTGTGATGGTGGGCATCGGCCCCGGTGCCGCCTGCACCAGCCGCGGCGTGCTGGGCATCGGCATTCCCCAGGCCACCGCCGTGGCGGACTGCGCCGCCGCCCGTGACGACCATGCCGCCGCCACCGGCCGCTACGTGCCGGTGATCGCCGATGGCGGCATCGTCACCGGCGGGGACATCTGCAAGTGCCTGGCCTGCGGCGCCGATGCGGTGATGATCGGCTCACCGATCGCCCGGGCCGCCGAGGCTCCCGGCCGGGGTTTCCACTGGGGCATGGCCACCCCCAGCCCGGTGCTGCCCCGCGGCACCCGCATCAAGGTGGGCACCACCGGCAGCCTGGAGAAGATCCTGCGGGGTCCCGCCGGTCTGGATGACGGCACCCAGAATCTGCTGGGCTGCATCCGCACCTCCATGGGCACCCTCGGCGCCCGCACCCTCAAGGAGATGCAGCAGGTGGAGGTGGTGGTGGCCCCCTCCCTGCTCACCGAGGGCAAGGTGTACCAGAAGGCCCAGCAGCTGGGGATGGGCAAGTAAGTCGTATGTTGAAACCGTGGGGGCTTTACGGCTCACACACTCCTCACACCCTCCGGCCCGGCGAGTCCGGGCCTTTTGTCCTTAACACCCTGCAACGCTTGGCTGCTCCGGTCTGGGGAGGCCAGAGCACCCTTGCTAGATTGCAGGATCCCTGATCACCACAAGGATGTCCAGCGCAGCCGCCGTCACCGACGCCTCCTTTGAGCAAGACGTGCTGAAGAGCGATGTCCCTGTGCTGGTTGACTTCTGGGCTCCCTGGTGCGGCCCCTGCCGCATGGTGGCTCCCATCGTGGATGAAATCGCCAAGGAATTCGAGGGTCAGATCAAGGTCTTCAAACTCAACACCGACGAGAACCCCAACGTCGCCAGCCAGTACGGCATCCGCAGCATCCCCACCCTGATGGTGTTCAAGGGCGGTCAGAAGGTGGACACCGTGGTGGGTGCGGTGCCCAAGACCACCCTCTCGGGCACGATCACCAAGTACCTCTGAGCTCTCCGTGCTGCATCCACGGCCGTGAGTGGCCCCCCGTCCCCCTGCAGCGCCGCTGAACGTGGTGGAGGTACGAGTCCGATCGACGCCCTGATGGTGGCGATCCAAGGCCACCCCCAGCGTCGGCTGATCGACCGGGCTCTGGTGTCCCTGCTGGAACTGAGCCGGCACGAAACGGAACCCGAGGCCTGGCGGATGGTGGAGGGCACCCTCGCCGACATCAGCGAGGCCCTCGATGTGTTTCGCCCCCAGCGAGACGTCCGCAAGGTCTCGGTGTTCGGCTCTGCCCGCACCACCGCCGAGGACCCCAGCCATGCCCTGGCGCGTGAACTGGCTGAAGCGGCAGTGGCAGCCGGTTTCGAGGTGATCACCGGCGCCGGCGGCGGCATCATGGAGGCCGCCAACCTGGGGGCCGGCTGCGAGCACAGCATCGGTCTCAACGTGGATCTGCCCTTCGAGCAGCACCCGAATCCGGTGGTGAGCAGCTGCGACGGCCGCTTGCTCCATTTCCGCTACTTCTTCACGCGCAAGCTGTTCTTCCTGCGGGAGAGCGATGCCCTGGTGGTGCTGCCGGGAGGCTTCGGCACCCTGGATGAACTGTTCGAGTCGCTCACCCTCATCCAGACCGGCCGAACGCCGCCGATGCCCCTGGTGTTGCTGGCGCCACCGGACGACCCCTTCTGGCTCAGCTGGCACGAGCACAGCCTCGCCACGATGCAGCAGCGGGGGCTGATCTCCCCGGAAGATTCCTCCCTGCTGTTCCTCACCCAGAGCGCCAGGGAGGCCATGGACCAGATCGGCCGGTTCTACCGGGTGTATCACGCCGCCGCCCTGCAGCAGGACCGGGTGGAGCTGCTGCTCAACCATGCCGTGCCAGCTCCGGCGCTCGCACAGCTCAACCGCGACTACGACGATCTGGTGGATCAGGGCGCCATCCAGGCTGCGGAAACCATCGACGAGAGGGGCTTTCTGCGGCCCTGTCTGCGCTTCCATTTCGACAAACGACGCATGGGCCGGCTGTACCAGCTGATTGACAGCCTCAACGGGCTGGACCTGCCGGACGCCGCACCCGCGCTGCGATGACCCGCATCGGCCTGATCGATTACGGCATGGGCAACCTGCATTCCGTGCAGCGCGCCTTCGAGCGGCTCGGGGCCACCCTGGTGCCGGTGCAGAACCCCGCCGGCATGGAGGCCTGTGACGCCGTGGTGCTGCCGGGCGTGGGCGCTTTCGACCCCGCCATGGAGCGGCTGGAGCACAGCGGCCTGGCCGAGGCCCTGCGTCACTGGGGGGAGGCGGACCGGCCCCTGCTGGGGATCTGCCTGGGCCTGCAACTGCTGTTCGAGGGCAGCGAGGAGGGTGTGGCGCCCGGGCTGGGGATCATTGCCGGCCGGGTACGGGCCCTGCCCCGCAGACCCGGCCATCCGATACCCCACATGGGCTGGGAGCCCCTGGTGCCGGGCAGTCCGAGCCCCCTGCTGCCCGCGGGCAGCCCCGAGGCCTGGATGTACTTCGTGCACTCCTACGCCGCCGTTCCGGCGGATCCGGCCTCCACCACGGCGCTGGTGGACTTCGCCGGGGAACGGGTCACCGCCGCCGTGTGGCAGGGCCGGATCGGAGCCTGCCAGTTCCACCCCGAGAAGTCCGCCGCGGCCGGGCAGGCGATGCTGCAACGCTGGCTCACCTGGCTCGAGCGGCAGGCAGCGTCCGGGGACGCGGCAACGGCGCGATGACTCTGCGGGTGAGTGGCGGCCGCAAGCTGCAGAGCCCCCCGGGCGACAAGGCCCGGCCCACGGCATCCAGGGTGCGGCTGGCGGTGATGAATCTGCTGGCAGCTGAGCTGCGCGGGGCCGCCTGGCTCGATCTGTTCAGCGGCAGTGGCGTGATGGCCTGCGAGGCACTGCAGCGTGGAGCCCGCCGGGTGGTGGCCGTGGAGCAGGACTCCCGCATCGCGGCGGTGGCCCGCCACAACCTCAGCCTGGTTCAGGGAGGGGGACCACCCAGCTCCAGCACCGGCCCGGAGCCGCAGGTGGAGCTGCACGGCTGCGAGGCACTCCGCTGGCTGGAGCGGGGGTGCTGCGGCGAGCCCTTCACGATCATCTACGCCGATCCGCCCTATGGAGCGGGTCTCTATGCAGCCGTCGCCGTGGCCGTGGCCCGTGGGGGGTGGCTCGATGGCGGTGGGTGCCTGGTGCTGGAGTGTTCCACCCACCAGCTTCCCGCCACACCAGCGGGATGGAGGCAACGGGACCGCCGCCGCTACGGCACCACCACGGTGCTCCTGCTGGAGCAGGATCCAGAACGGACCCCGGGAGGATCTGGATTGGGGGCTGAATGACGGCCGTTGTGGAAGGTCAAGACGGCAGGTCTGGAACCCCGGCGTCTCAGCTGCCACTCGTTCAGGCGTCCAGATCAGGCGTTCAGATTCAGGCAGGCGTTCAGATCAGGCGTCGAGAACGCTGCCCCTGCGGTACTGGTTCCAGGCCGCCACGAACAGGCCGAGCAGCGTCACCGGGATGAGACCGAGCACGATGCCGCAGAGCAGGGGTTCGATCATGGGGACGATGGGATGGGCTTTCGCGCCACAATCTTCCCATGCCTCACCCCAAGCACCAGCGCCAGCCCCATGCCGACCGAGACCAGCCAGCCGTGGCTGTCCAGCCGTGAACCGCCAGTCGGGAGCGTCGCGATGAACGGCCAGGTGATGCCCCCCACCATGCCGCGTGGGCTGGTGGCGGCCCTGGTGCTGGCTGCGGCGGCTGCCTGCGTGGTTCTGGCCGTGCTGCTGCTGCCGGCCGCCCGCACCGATCCCTACACCCGCCAGACCCTTGAGCTCAGGGGTTCGGTGGAGCACGGCGCCCGGCTGTTCCGGCTCAACTGTGCGGGCTGCCACGGGATTGCCGCCCAGGGGTTGGTGGGCCCGGATCTGCACGGGGTGTCGCAACGCAAGAGCCAGCGCCAGCTCATCCAGCAGGTGGTGAGCGGCCGAACGCCGCCGATGCCCCGCTTCCAGCCCGAACCCCAGGCCATGGCCGACCTGCTCTCTTACCTGAACGGTCTGGTGTGAGGCCTGGCGACGTTGCAGGTCCACCGCCGGGCCCTCCCCTGGTGGTGGTGCTGGTGGAACCCTCTGGTGCCCTCAATGTGGGCAGCGTGGCCCGGCTGTGCGCCAACTACGGCGTGGAGCGGCTGCGCCTGGTGGCTCCCCGCTGCGACCCCCTCGGGGAGGAGGCCCGCCGCATGGCCGTCCGTGGGGTCGGGGTGCTGGAGCGGGCCGCGTTGTTCCATGACCTCGCCTCCGCCCTCAGCGATTGCCACCGCGTGGTGGCCACCAGCGGTCGCCGGGAAGGGGTGCCCCTGGAACTGCAGGACGACCGGAGCTGCCTGGCCTGGCTGTCGGCAGGCCCGACCGGACAGCCGGTGGCCCTCGTGTTCGGCCGTGAAGACCGGGGGCTCAGCAACGACGAGCTGCTCCAGGCCGGCCGTCTGCTGAACCTGCCCACGGCCTCGGCCTACACCTCCCTCAACCTCTCCCACGCCGTGGCGATCGCCCTGCACGCCTGGCACCGGGAGGTGCGGCAGGAACGGCCGCCGTCCGAGCCGGCGGAGAACGGGGCCGAACCCTGCCGCCGCGGCGAGCTGGAAGCACTCCTCGATGACGCGGAAGCCCTCCTGCTGGAGGTGGGGTTTCTGTACCCCCACACGGCTGCGGCCCGGATGGCGAAAGTGCGGGCCCTGCTGCAACGGGGGGCGGTCCGGGGCAGCGAGGTCGCCCTGCTGCGCGGCATGGTGCGCCAGTTGCGCTGGGCCAGCCATCAGGGCGCCAACCCTGCGGGCTGAACTCCGGCCAACCCCTCCTAGCTTCGGAGCTTCTCCTCCCTCCGTCCGTTGACTGCTGGCCGCCCACCCCAGACCCCGCGTGCCGGCTGGGGCCACCCCATGCGGTTGCTGCTGCGCCTCACGGTGATGGGCATCGGGCTGGGGGTGCTGGCGGGCACGGGGCTCAAGCTGCTGGCCCCCCATCTGGCCACCGGAGCGGTGGAGGCCCCGAAACTCGACCCCGCCAACAAGGCATCGGCCCGCACCCTGGATCCGGGCCGCTTCGAACCGAAACGGCAGCTCACGGCCCTGAGCCAAACCTGGGCCCGGCTGGCAGCCGCCCAGAAGGGTCTGCAGGCCAGCGGCTTTCTGCTGGTGCTGGATGACGGCCGCTACGCCGAACTGCAGGCGGATCAGGCCCTGCCCGCGGCCAGCTCGATCAAGACCCCGA
Organism: Cyanobium sp. NIES-981; assembly: GCF_900088535.1. Taxonomy (NCBI): domain Bacteria; kingdom Bacillati; phylum Cyanobacteriota; class Cyanophyceae; order Synechococcales; family Prochlorococcaceae; genus Cyanobium; species Cyanobium sp. NIES-981. The sequence continues at coordinate 1,144,520 of NZ_LT578417.1, forward strand.
TCCTGCTGGCGAGCCTGGAGGATGTGGATGCGGGCAAGATCCGCTGGAACGAGCCCCTCCCCCTCACCAAGGAGGTGGTGGGCGGTGGCGCCGGCTGGATGGCCAGCAAGCCGGTGGGAACCCGTTTCCCCTTCTTCGAGTCGGCCACCGAGATGATCCGGGTGAGCGACAACAGCGCCACCAACCTGCTGATCAAGCGCCTGGGGGGCAAGGACAAGCTCAACGCCCGCTTCCAGGCCCTGGGCCTGCCGGCCACGGTGATCAACAACTGGCTTCCGGATCTCGATGGCACCAACACCACCAGTGCCCGCGATCTGGCCAAGGCGATCGCCCTGGTGGACACCGGCGAGAAGCTCAGCCCGCGGGCCCGGGATCTGTTCCGCGAGATCATGGGCACGTCGCGCACCAACACGCTGATCCCCCTCGGACTGCTGCAGGGCCTCGGCAAGGATGCCGCCGACCCCGACAACGAACTGCTGAGCTACGGCATCACCGTCTACAACAAGACCGGTGACATCGGCATCGCCTACGCCGACGCCGCCCTGATCCACCTCCCCAACGGTCAACGGGCCGTGGCCGCCTTCATGGTGAAAGGGCCGTTCAACGACCCCCGCTCCGCCGATCTGATCCGCTCGATGGCCGCCGAATCCGCCAAAACCCTCGTGGGCCGCCGATGACTCTCCCCCTCCGTCTCCTGCTCTCCGTGGCCACCGGTGTGGTCAGCGCCACGGTCCTGCTGCCGCCCCCCGCCGCGGCGCGCAGCGCCAGACCCGCCCCGGCCGCGGCCCCCACCCCGGCACCAGCACCAGCCACGGCGCCGGCGCCGGCGCCCGTGCTGCGGCCCCAGACCGTGGCCCCCCTGCCCGGCGGGCTCGACACCGTGCTGGTGGTCAACGACAACAACCCGGAGCTGATCACGGGGCCCGGGATCCTGCTCTCCACCTTCGCGGGCCGGGGCCGCGGCGTGCCGGAGGCCCATCTCGATGTCCCCCTCAGCGGCCGCTTCGATCTGTTCAGCCACCACGTGTATGCCGGCAAGCCGGACACGCTCGACTCCACCCTCTGGCTGGCGGTGGTGGCCCAGCCGCGGGGGCCGAAGCCGGTGACCCTGCGCCTGCTGGGGGGCTCCACCGCCCTCTCGCAATCCCTGGATCCGGCCATGGCGGGGGCACCGTTCCTGCCGCTGCCGCCGCTGCTGGCGGAAACCACCACCCCGGCCTACGCCGGCCCGGGCAGCCGGGTGGCCACCGAGCTGCTGGCCCGCACAACCAGCCCCGAGATTCCGCGCCAGTGGACCCTCCCCCCCGGCAGCCCCAGCAGCCTGCTGGTGCTCCCCCTGCCGGTGCGGGGGCTCGATCCCCTGCTGAACGGCCGCAACCTGCAGCTGCGGCTGCTGAGCAGCGGCCCGGTGAGCCTGGCCACCCTGGCCGCCTTCGGCCCCAACGACAGCCCACCGCCAGCGGACACCTGGGCCCGCCTGCTCGACGGTGGGCTCAGCCCGAAGGAGCACACGCCCACCCCGCGGGGGGCCAGCGGCCGGATCATCTACTCCCGCGTCAGCGGCGTGCAGATCGGCAGCACCTGGCGCGGCACCATCACCGATCCCGGCCAGCGCTGGCTGAGCGCCTCCGCCGCACCGATCTCCTGGCCGATCGCCTCGCTCGAACGGGGCAGCCTCGGCACCGACCAGATCCAGACCGCCGAGCTCAAGGCCTTCTACCCCGGCACCGCCTGGGCCGCCCACGGCAACTACGGCGTGGAGTACGACCTCACCATCCCGCTGCGCAACACCGGCAGCACGCCGGTGACCCTGCAGCTGGCGCTGGAATCGCCGATCAAGGGCGACCGGCCCGAGGGGGGGCTCCGCTTCAACGTCACCCCCTCGAGGGCGGTGATGTTCCGGGGGCCCATCGAAGTGAGCGGGCTGGATGGGCCGGGGGGACGGCCCAGCCGCCGCCGCCGCTTCCATCTGGTGCAGCGGGCGGGCGACCCAGGCCCCGCCCTGGGCACCGTGAGCCTGGCCCCGGGAGCCCAGCGCAGCCTGCGGGTGCGGCTCATCTACCCCGCCGACGCCACCCCGCCCCAGGTGCTCAGCCTGTTGCCTGTGAAACAATCCCCTCCGACCCCAGCCAGCCGCCAACCGTGACGCAAGCCCGCAAGCGCCGGGTCTTCCCCTTCACCGCCATCGTGGGGCAGGAGGAGATGAAGCTGGCCCTGCTGCTCAATGTGATCGATCCGCGCATCGGCGGCGTGATGATCATGGGCGACCGGGGCACGGGCAAGAGCACCACGATCCGTGCCCTGGCCGATCTGCTGCCCGAGATCCCCGTGGTGGCGGGCGACCCCTACAACAGCTCCCCCGACGACCCCGACCTGCAGAGCGCCGAGGTGCGCCAGCGGGCCGAACAGGGCGAGCAGCTGCCGGTGGAGCAGCGCCAGGTGCCGATGGTGGACCTGCCCCTGGGCGCCACCGAGGACCGCCTCTGCGGCACGATCGACATCGAGAAGGCCCTCAGCGAGGGCGTGCGGGCCTTCGAACCCGGCCTGCTGGCCAAGGCCAACCGCGGCCTGCTCTATGTGGACGAGGTGAACCTGCTCGACGACCACCTGGTGGACGTGCTGCTGGACTCGGCCGCCTCGGGCTGGAACACGGTGGAGCGGGAGGGGGTGAGCGTGCGGCACCCGGCCCGTTTCGTGCTCATCGGCTCCGGCAACCCCGAGGAGGGGGAGCTGCGGCCCCAGCTGCTGGATCGCTTCGGCATGAGCGTGGAGGTGCGCACCGTGCGCGACCCCGAGCTGCGCGTGCAGGTGGTGGACCAGCGCACCGCCTTCGACAACGATCCCGACGGCTTCAACGCCGCGGTGCAGACCACCCAGGATGCGCTGCAGGCCCGGGTGGTGGAGGCCCAGAACCGCCTGCCCCAGGTGGAGATCGACGACGACCTGCGCATCCGCATCTCCGCCGTGTGCGGCGAGCTCGATGTGGACGGCCTGCGCGGCGACATCGTGACCAACCGCGCCGCCCGGGCCCTGGCCGCCTTCGAGGGCCGCACCGAGGTGAGCGAGGACGACGTGGCCCGGGTGGCCGCCTGCTGCCTGCGCCACCGCCTGCGCAAGGATCCCCTCGAGCAGATCGACTCCGGCGAGCGGGTGGTGAAGGTGTTCTGCAAGGTGTTCGACCGGGCCGACACGAGCGACCGGAGCCAGTTCGAACTGGCCCTGGTGGCCTAGGGGCGGCCCCGGCCCGGTGCGCATCCTGGGCATCGATCCGGGGCTGGCCCGGGTGGGCTACGGCGTGATCGAGGTGCAGGAGGAGCCCGGGGCCTCCGCCCAGCCCCAGCAGCTGCTCGACTGCGGCATCCTGCGCACCGATCCCGGCCGCAGCGAGGGCCAGCGGATGGTGGAGATCGCGGCCGACCTGCGGGTGCTGCTGCGGCGCTGGCGGCCCCAGCTGGCGGTGGTGGAGAAGTTCTTCTTCTACCGCTCCAGCACCACCATCGCCGTGGTGCAGGCCCGGGGGGTGGTGATCATGACCCTGGCACGGTTCCGGGTGCCGGTGATGGAGCTGCCGCCGATGCAGATCAAACAGGCCCTCACCGGCAACGGCCATGCCGACAAGCCCGAAGTGCTGGAGGCCGTGATGCGGGAGCTGGCCCTGGAGGCCCCCCCCCGGCCGGACGATGCCGCCGACGCCCTCGCGGCCGCCCTCACGGGCTGGTTCCAGCGGTGATGCCCCATCCCGAGCCCCCGTCAGCCTCCGCGGCCCGGAAACGTCTGCTGCGGCAGCAGTTCCGGGAACGGCGCCGCACCCTGCTGCCGGCCTGCGCCGGGGCGCTCGCGGAGGTGCTGGCGGCTCAGTTGCCCACCCTGCTGGCGGCGGCATCGCCACAGGATGCCGCCCAGCCAGGTGCCCGGCCGGCTGCGAGGGGATGGCTGGGCCTGTACTGGCCACTGCCGGGCGAGGCCGATCTGCGGCCGGTGCTGCAGGCGATCGCAGCCTGCCGGGGCCGCCTGGCCCTGCCGGCGATCGCAGCCGGCCGGCTGCACTACCGGCCCTGGCAACCGGGCGCCGCGCTGCAGGCCGATGCCTGCGGCATTCCCGCTCCCCCTGGCAGCGCCGGCGATCTGGCCGCCTCCGACCTCCGCCTGATCCTGGTGCCGGCCCTGGCCGTCGACCGGCACGGCCTCCGCCTCGGCTACGGCGGAGGCTGGTACGACCGGCTGCGCAGCGACCCCGACTGGCGTCGGGTCGAGGCCCTGGCGGTGCTGCCCCAGGGCTGTGTGGTCGATCGGTTGCCGCAGGAGCCCTGGGACATCCCGATGGACGGCTGGATCAGCGAGGCAGGCCTCACCCGGCCGTGTCGCGAACCTTGACAAACCCGCAACAGGACCCGGCCTGGCCATGCACCTCTGCCAAGATCGCCGCAGTGCTCATTCCGCCCGTGACGATGACCGCTGGATCCCTGTCCATGGCGAGCTCTTCGGCAGCCGGGGCGCCCAGCGCCGCCGAGCGGGTTCTGGCCTCGGAGCTGGCGGGCCGCAGCGACAGCCACGACGCCCTGTCCATGATGGTCACGTCCATGCTGCGGATGGTGCAGGCCGGTAAAACGCGCGAGAGTCGCTGGAAAGACTCCTGACCCATCTCCTGCATCCACGGCGAACCATGGTCCACCCCTCGCTTCCTCCTGCCCGGGTCCTGGGTTCCCTCGTCGTGGCCGCTGTTGTCGGTTCTGCCGTGGCTGGGCCATCGCCGGTGTGGGCCCACGCCATCGAGAGCAGTCTCGAGCGGATCACGGCCGTCAATGACGAGCTGATGCTGGAGAGCCGCTTCAGCACCGGGGAACCCGCCGACGACGCCGTCGTGAGGCTGCTCCCCCCAGGCGGGGAGCCGATCGAGGTGGGCCGCACCGATGCCAGCGGCCGCATCCGCTTCAGCCTGCCGAGCCAGGCCGCCAAGGACTGGGAAGTGCAGGTGGACCGCGGGCCCGGCCATCGGGACTATCTGGAGCTGAGCGAGACCGGCCGCACCGGAGCAGCCCTCGGCCTGCGGCCGCCGCTCAACAGCCGGCGTGGCGTGAACGATCCCTGGTACCTCCTGGCGGGTCTGACTCTCATCGGTGGCGGCGCAGCAGGCATGCTGGCCCTGCGTCGCCGTTTCTGAATGGCTGAGCCCACATCGGGGGCCACGGGCAGCCCCGCCCTCGACTCCATCGTGGCGCGCCTGGCCGGCACCTCCGACCCCAGGCGCCGTTACGAATACGTGCTGTGGCTGGCGAAGAAGCTCGAACCCCTGCCGGAGCAGTTCCGCAGCGACACCTTCAAGGTGAAGGGGTGCGTGTCCCAGGTGTACGTGGTGGGCCAGCTGCTGGATGGCCACCTGCACTGGCGAGGCGATTCGGACGCCGCCATCACCAAGGGCCTGCTGGCCCTGCTGATCGAGGGCCTGGAGGGCCTCACCCCCGAGCAGGCCGCAGCGATCGATCCGGCCTTCATCGCCGCCACCGGCCTGCAGGGCAGCCTCACCCCGTCGCGGGCCAACGGCTTTCTCAACATCCTGGCGATGATGCAGGCCCAGGCCAGAGCGCTGGCGGCCTGATTTCTAGGATCCAGCCATTGCGGGGCACCACAGCATGACCATCGGCATCGGCCTGCTCGGACTGGGCACAGTGGGCGCCGGTGTGGCGAGCATTCTGGCCAGCCCTGAAGGCCGCCATCCCCTGGTGGCCGCCCTGCGGCTCCAACGGGTGGCGGTGCGGGATCTCAACCGCTCCCGGCCGACCTCCCCGCCAGCCGAGCTGCTCACCACCGACCCCGAGGCGGTGGTGGACGATCCCGGCGTGGACATCGTGGTGGAGGTGATGGGCGGCCTCGAGCCGGCCCGCACGCTGATCCTGCGGGCGATCGCCGCCGGCAAACCCGTGGTCACGGCCAACAAGGCCGTGATCGCCCGCCATGGCGAGGAGATCGCCGCTGCGGCCGCCGCGCAGGGGGTCTACGTGCTGATCGAGGCGGCCGTCGGCGGCGGCATCCCGATCATCGAACCGCTCAAGCAGTCGCTGGGCAGCAACCGCATCCAGCGGGTGAGCGGGATCATCAACGGCACCACCAACTACATCCTCAGCCGCATGGCCGCCGAGGGCGCCGCCTACGCGGACGTGCTGGCCGATGCCCAGCGGCTGGGCTATGCCGAGGCCGATCCCGCCGCCGACGTGCAGGGGGGAGACGCCGCCGACAAGATCGCCATCCTCACCCGCCTGGCCTACGGCGGCACCGTGCCCCGGGGTGCCATTCCCACCGAAGGCATCGACCAGCTCGAGGCCCGCGATGTGGCCTATGCCGCCCGCCTGGGCTTCGTGGTGAAGCTGCTCGCCGTGGCCCAGCTGATGGAGGCCGAGGGGGAGCACGCCAGCAGTGACCACCCCCTCCTGGACGTGCGGGTGCATCCCACCCTGGTGCCCAGCACCCACCCCCTGGCCGGGGTGAACGGTGTGAACAACGCCATCCTGGTGGAAGGCGATCCGGTGGGGCAGGTGATGTTCTACGGCCCCGGGGCCGGGGCCGGCCCCACCGCTTCGGCCGTGGTGGCGGACATCCTCAACATCGCCGGCATCCGGCAGGCCACCGGGGGATCGGGCGGCAGCCTGGATCCCCTGCTGGCGGCGGGCAGCTGGCGCACCTGCTCGCTGGTGGAGGGATCCCTCACCACCCACCGGAACTATGTGCGGCTCAGGACGCGGGACGAGGCGGGGGTGATCGGCAAGATCGGCACCTGCTTCGGCGAGGCCGGTGTGTCGATCCAGTCGATCGTGCAGTTCGCCGCCCAGGACCAGGACGGCGGCGATGCGGATGCCGAGATCGTGGTGATCACCCACGAGGTGCTGGAGGCGAACTTCCGCCGGGCCCTGGCCAGGATCGAAGCCCTGCCCGAAGTGGAGTCGGTGGCGGCCTGCCTGCGCACCCTCTGAGTGCACACGCTCTGAGTGCGCACCCTCAGAGGCTGAGGTGGCCCTGCGCAGCCCCGGGCCCGGGGCAGCCGGCTGATCAGGATCATCAGCGGCTCCGATCGTTCCCCCCTGGCGCGGAGCCACCTCCAGGGGCCAGAGTGGAGAGAGCTGAAGACATCGTGAAGAAACCGGCACCACACCGGCACGTGCTGATCAGGCAGCCCCACATGATCAGGCAGCCCCCAACAGAGCGACGCTCAGCACCCGGCCGTTGATCTCCATCCGCGCACGACCCGCCCAGATGGTATCCGCATGAACATTTCCACCCCTGGAAGGTCCGCACCATGGCGCCAACGTCGATGCACCTTCCCCCGAGTACCCCGTTTTCCTTCTGTCCTGACAGCCCCATGACGGCCCTCTTCTGCACCACTGCCACCACCACGCCCAGCCAGGGCGAGTGCGTGCTTCTCGATTCCGGGGAGCAGCTCTACCAGGTGATCGGCGTGGACGATCGCCACGACCGCTGCTGGCTGCGCCGCTGGCCCCTGGCCCGCCACGGCTCGGAAGTATTTGAAATTTCCCTGCAACGGGTGCGGCCGGCCCGGCCCCACCGCTCTTGAATGGCTCCCAGCTTCTGAGGGCCATCGCTTGCATCGGGCTCTGCGGCTGACCCCCCTCTCCCTGGCTGTCCTGCTGCTGGTGATGTCCGCCACCGTGGCCGGTTGCCTGCCGAGAAGCCCCGGCTCCCAGTCCCCGGCAGCGAGCGGCAACCGGCTGGTGGTGGCCAGCCGGAACCGGGTTGACAGCGTCGATCCCGCCGGGGCCTACACCTTCGGCGCCATGCAGCTGCTGAGCGCGATCGGAGATCCGCTCTATGCCGTCACCGAATCGGGGCAGCTGGAACCGCGCCTCGCCCTGGAGCTGCCGCAGCTGAGCTCCGATGGCCGCACCGCCAGGATTCCCCTGCGGCGGGGCGTCCGGTTCCATGACGGCACCGCCTTCGATGCGGCCGCCATGGTGTTCAGCCTCGAGCGCTTCCTGGCGATCGGCAAGCTGAGCTATCTCCTCGGCGACCGGGTCACGGCGGTTCGGGCGGTCGACTCCCACACCCTGGAGCTCAGCCTGGGCCAGCCCTTCGCGCCGCTGGCCGAGCTGCTCAGCGCCGTGGCCCTCACGCCCCTCTCCCCCACCGCCTACCGCCAGCACGGGCGGCGGCTGCTCAACGAGCGCTTCGTGGGCACCGGCCCCTACCGGCTCACCTTCTTCAGCAAGCAGCAGCAGCGGCTGGAGCCCTTCGCCGACTACTGGGGCGGCCAGCCCGCCAACAACGGCATCGACCTGGTGTCGCTCAGCAACTCCACCGCCCTGTTCGGTGCCCTCACCAGCGGCGAGGTGGATGTGCTCCTCTCCACCAGCCTGGAGATCGACCAGCAGGCCGCCCTGCGCCGGCGCAGCCGGCAGGGTCAGCTGCGGGAGGGCAGCGGGGCGGCCCTGGAGATCAGCTATCTCACCCTGCTCAGCGACCAGCCGCCGTTCGACAACCCCACGCTGCGCCGGGCCCTGGCCTACAGCCTCGATCGCGACACGATCAGCGAGCGGGTGACCCTGGGGCTGCGGCCGCCCCTGCGGGAGCTGGTGCCCCCCAGCCTGCCGGGCTCCGATCCCGTCGCCTGGGTGCGCTACGACCCCGTGCGGGCCCGCAGTCTCTACCGCCAGGCGGGCTACTGCCAGGGCCAGGCGCTGCGGGTGCCGCTCACCTTCCGCTCGAACATCCCCAGCGACCGCCTCTTCGCCCTCACCTGGCAGGCTCAGCTGCGTCAGGACCTGGGCGACTGTGTGCAGCTGGAGGTGACGGGCATGGAATCCACCACGGCCTACCGCCAGCTGGGCGAAGGGGCCTTCACCCTGATCCTGCTGGACTGGATGGGGGACTTTCCCGACGCCGACAACTACCTGATTCCCCTGCTGGCCTGCGAGAAGGAGGAGCAGCACCGCTGCCTGGAGGGCGCCAGCGCCGCCAGCGGCAGCTTCTGGGCCCAGCCGGGCCTGCAGGCTCTGCTGCAGCGCAGCGAGAGCAGCAGCGGTGCCGAGCGCCGCAGCCTCCTGCAGCGGATCCAGCGGATCACGGCGGGCGCCAATCCCTACATCCCCCTCTGGCTGGTGGCCCCGCGGGCCTGGGCCCAGCCCGGCGTCAGCCGGCCGCGCTTCGATGGATCCGGACGGCTGCAGCTGCAGGCCCTCACCCGCACGGGAATGGGCGTCGAGGCCAACACGGAAGCGGTGCAGCCATGAGCCGGCGCCGGGCTCTGGCGCAGTATCTGGCGGCACGGCTGGCGCTGGCGCCCCTGATGCTCTGGCTGATCGCCACGCTGGTGTTCCTGCTGCTGCGGCTGGCGCCGGGGGATCCGATCGACGCCCTGCTCGGCACCCGCGCCCCGGAGGCGGCCCGGGCGGCGCTGCGGAGCCGCCTCGGCCTGGATCAGCCCCTCTGGCAGCAGTACGGCGGCTTTCTGCGCGATCTGCTGCGGGGGGATCTGGGCACGTCCCTCACCAACCAGGATCCCGTGAGCACGGTGATCGGCCAGACCCTGCCCGCCAGCCTGGAGCTGGGCAGCGTGGCCCTGATCCTGGCGGCCGTGGTGGGCCTGGCCGTGGGTTTCTCCGGGATCGCCCGGCCCGAGGGCAAGCTCGATCTGGCCGGCCGCCTCTACGGCATCGGCACCTACGCCCTGCCCCCGTTCTGGGCCGCCATGGTGGTGCAGCTGATCTTCGCCGTATGGCTGGGCTGGCTGCCGGTGGGCGGGCGGTTCCCTCCCACCCTGCTGCCGCCCGAGGGCAGCGGCTTCTATCTGCTTGACAGCCTGCGCAGCGGCCTCCACAGCGGCGACTGGCAGGCTCTGCTCGGCACCGTGCGCCACCTCACGCTGCCGGCCGGCACCCTGGCGCTGCTGCTGAGCGGCATCTTCGCCAACGCCCTGCGGCTGAACCTGCGCCGCAGCCTCGCCAGCGACTACGTGGAGGCCGCCCGCAGCCGGGGCCTGGGCGAGGCACGGGTGGTGCTGCGCCATGCCCTGCCCAACGCGCTGCTGCCCGTGCTCACCATCACGGGCATCACCGTGGCCTCGCTGATCGGGGGCGCCCTGCTGATCGAGGTCACCTACTCCTGGCCGGGCATCGCCTACCGGCTGCAGGAGGCGATCAGCCAGCGCGACTACCCCCTGGTGCAGGGCATCGTGGTGGTGGTGGCCGCCCTGGTGGTGCTGGTCACGGTCACGGTGGATGTGCTGGTGGCGCTGCTCGATCCCCGCATCCGCTTCTGAGCACGTCTGAGCCGGGGCCGCAGGCCCCCCATCCGCCTCAGGGGCGCCCCAGCCGGTCGCGCCAACGGCGTGCCTGGCCCTGATCGAGCACATAGGCGGTGATGCCGTTGTGCACCCGGCGCTGGGGCGAGAGGAGGCTGGGATGCTGCCACCCCTCCAGGAACTCGATCGTGGCAGCCAGGAGCAGATCCTGCACCCTGCGGGGGTCTTCGCCCACCAGCTGATTCCCCAGCCGGAAAAGCGGCTCCCCCTGGGAGGTCATGCGCACCGGCGAGAAGTGGCTGCCGCCGTCCACCACCACCAGACGGCTGCGGGGGTGCCGGTTCCCGAGGAACAGATCCAGCTGCTCGGTGACCGGCGGGGTGACCAGATCCAGGCTGCCCCCCACCACCATCACAGGCAGGTTGAGGTCCGCAAGACCGCGGGCAGGCCAGAGCAGGCTCCCGAACCCGTTGAAGGTGATCACGCCGCGCAGCGGAATCGCATCCTGCAGCGCTGAGCCGCTCACGGGGAAGGTCTGCCGGGCGCCATCCCCCATCACTTGGGGCAGCTGGCACTGGAGCAGGCGGGAGAGGTTGGTGACCGGCAACGAGGAGAGGGCCTGCTCGCAACGCTGCGCCAGGCCCTGTTCCGGCACAAGGCCGGCGGCCATCAGCGCCGCCAGCCCTCCGAGGGAATGGCCAAACAGCACCATGCCGTCCTCACCGGCCGGCGAAGGCCCGAAGGCCGGCAGGCCGCCATCCCGCTGGGCCGCCAGCACCGCCTGCAGATCGGCCAGCCGCGCCGGCAGCGACTCGGCTCCGGGCGGAGGCCCCTCCCCCTCCAGTGAGGCCTTCACAGCCCGCTCATCACTGCCGGGATGCTCGATCAGCAGCACCGGCCAGCCCCGTTCGGCCAGGGCGGCCGCCAGCCAGCTGAGCTGCTCGGTGTTGCCCCCCAGCCCCGGCATCAGCAGCAGCCAGGGTCCGCGCTTGGCCTGACGGGCCGGCCAGAGCTCCAGGGGCAGGGGAGAGGAGCGGTGGGCAACGGCGAGCTGCAGCCGCTGGGGACTCCTGCCGTGGTCCTGCCGCCCGAGCAGCAGCGTGCGTGAGCTGCGCCGCGGCAGGGGCAGGGCGCGCAGTTCGGCCATCGCCCTCTCCTGGAGCTGCAGCTGCCGGCGCCAGTCGCCTGCCAGCTCCAGCAGACCATCGACGCGCAGGTGCAGCCGTTCCGGCGGGAGGGCCCGCAGCAGGTCCAGCGAGGTGATGGTGCTCTGGCGCTCCAGCAGCTGGCTCAGGGTCGCCAGCAGCAGCACGCCGGTGTTGTCTCCGGCGGGGGTGGTGATCAGGCCCCCCACCTCGCGCAGCAACGGCTCCCCGGTCCAGCTGCTCAGCATCTGAACCCCGAAGCCGCGATCCCGCAGCAGGGGGGCGCGGAGCAACCGGATCAGTCCCCGGCGGGATCCGGGATCCAGCAGATCCAGCCACAGCGCCAGGCTGCTCGTGGCGCCCTGGGGGTCCAGGGTCCAGGCCTCCAGATCGTCGAGATCGAGGGGCAGCTGAAGGCCATCCAGCTCCACCACCAGCTCGGAGGCCGCCCGGGCCGGTTGGGCCGCCAGCGGCGGAAAGAACACCAGCAGACTGGCGAGAACTCCGAGCAGGCGAGGAGAAGGTGTTGGCAGAAGCCGAACTGGCAACGGGGAGGACGCCGCAGCGCCGAGGCTGGTGGTTCCAGTTTCCCGCGCCACTGCGCGAAGTGGCCACCTTGCGGCTGGTGGGATCGATCGGGGCCGGCGGGGTGCTGTACCTCACCCCGATGGTGTTCCACCAGGAGGCCCTGAGCGCCGCCAGCGTGACCCAGGGGGTGGCCCTCGCCGCCCTGGCTGGCACCGTGAGCCGCTTCCTGAGCGGCTGGATGCTGGATCGGGGCGTGAACTGCTCCGTGCCCGTCCTGCTGGCGGCCCTGGCCGCCCTGGTGGGGGACAGCCTCCTGTTCCAGGCCCGGGACTTCGGGGCCTACCTCCAGGGACAGCTGCTGTTCGGCATCGCCATGGGGCTCTACTGGCCCGCGATCGAACTGGCCGTACCGCTGAGCTGCCGGCAGGGGCCCGCCCCGGTGAGCTCTGGCCGGGGCTACGCCCTGGTGCGCAGTGCCGATGCCACCGGCATTGCCGCTGGAGCACTGATCGGCACGCTGCTGGCGGGCATGGGGCTGCTGCGGGGCATCTACCTGGTGGACATGCTGTGCCTCAGCGCCATGGTGCTCCTGTTGCTGCTCCGGCGGCTGCCGGATCCGGACAGGCGTGCCGGCAGTGGTGCGAGCGGCCGCCTGGGGGGAGCCTGGCTGGGTCCGCTGCTGCCGGTGCTGGCCGTCGCTCTGCTGGCCACGGCCCTGCCCGCCCTGATGCAGAGCGCCCTGCCGCTCGACCTGGTGCGGGGGGGCCTGGCACGCCAGGCGTTGCCCGAGAGCCTGGGGGCGGCCCTGATCGCCCTCAAGCTGGGGCTGCTGGTGCTGATTCAGTGGCCGGTCGGCAGGGCGCTGGCCCGGCATCCGGTGCGGATCGGGCTCGGCCTCAGCCTGGGCAGCTTCGCGGTGGGCACAGCCCTGCTGGGGGGCTCAGCGCTCAGCAGCAACGGGGTGGCCCTGGTGGTGCTGGCCCAGGTTCCCCTGGCCCTCGGGGAAGCCGCCTTTCTGCCGGTGGCGAGTGAGGCGGTGGTGGAACTCACCCCGGTGGACCATCGGGGAGTGGCGATGGCCCTCTTCTCCCAGTGCTTTGCCCTGAGCGCCCTGGGGGCGCCGCTGCTGGCCGGAATGGCCCTGGACCGGCAGGGCCACGGCCTGGGGGTGTGGTGGACGGCCGCCGGACTCTGCGTCGGGGGCCTGCTGCTGGTGCAGCGGATCAGGCCGAGGCCTGCGGCGGCTGCCTGAGGGCCCAGGCCTCATGGGGCAGGGGCTCGGTGCCGTATTCCCAGTCGTCGTAGTCGGGATCGTTGCGGATCTGCTGATGCAGCTCCTTCTGCACGTCGAAGTTGTGGGGGTGATCGGCGGCCGCCGTCCGGGGGACGTCGGGGCGGCTGGGGGTGTGGGGGGCATTGGGGGCACCCGGGTCCTGCTGGCGCATGGTGTCCACTGCAACTGAGCCGATTCTTGCCGATCCCCCGGACCTGTGGCGGAACCGCTGCTGCCCGGGCCTGCCGAGGACTCACACGTTGAACAGAAACTCCATCACATCCCCTTCCGCCACCACGTACTCCTTGCCCTCGCTGCGCAACCAGCCGCGGTTGCGGGCCTCCGCCAGCGAGCCGGCCTCCACCAGCTGCCGATGGCCGATGGTCTGGGCCCGGATGAAGCCCCGCTCGAAATCGGTGTGGATCACACCGGCCGCCTGGGGAGCCGTCATGCCGGCGGTGATGGTCCAGGCACGGGTTTCCTTCTCGCCGGTGGTGAAGTAGGTGCGCAGACCCAGCAGGGCGTAGGTGGCCCGGATCAGGCCCTGCAGTCCCCCCTCGCTCACGCCCAGCCCCTCGAGGAACTCGGCGCGGTCCTCCTCCGGCAGTTCGATCAGCTCGGCCTCCACCTGGGCGGAGATCCTCACGGTTTCCGCACCTTCCTGGGCCGCCAGGGTCTGCACGGCCTCCACGTGGGCATTGCCCGCCGCCAGATCGTCCTCGCTCACGTTGCTGGCGTAGATGATCGGCTTGGCGGTGAGCAGTCCGAGCGGCCGGATCAGGGCCTGCTCCTCCGGGCTAAGGGCCACCGTGCGGACGGCTCCACCCGCCTCCAGCACCGCCTGGAGGCGCTCCAGCACCGCATCCTCCTGCTGGGCCTCCTTGCTGGTGCGCACCTGCTTCTTGAGCCGCTCGCGCCGCTTCTCCACCTGGGCCAGATCCGCCAGAGCCAGCTCCAGATTGATCACCTCGGCATCCCGCACGGGATCCACCGAACCGGCCACATGGATCACGTCGTCGTCGTCGAAGCAGCGCACCACATGCACGATCGCGTCCACCTCGCGGATGTTGGCCAGAAACTTGTTGCCCAGGCCCTCACCCTGGCTGGCACCCTTCACAAGACCCGCGATGTCCACGAACTCCACGCGGGTGGGGATGATCTCCCTGCTGCGGCTGAGCGTGGCCAGCTCCTGCAGGCGCGGATCCGGCACGGCCACCACCCCGGAATTGGGCTCGATCGTGCAGAAGGGATAGTTGGCGGCCTCGGCCTGGGCATTGGCCACCAGGGCGTTGAACAGGGTCGACTTGCCCACGTTGGGCAGCCCGACGATTCCGGCTTTGAGCATGGGGCGAATCTACGGGCCGCCGACCGGTGGCCTCAGCCGCGAAACTGGGGTGAGCTCCGGTCAGGTCCATTCCTACCCTCTCCCCACGCCGGCCCCGGCGTACGGCCGATCCCGACCGTCCCGCCAGCCAGCCCGGCAGCGAACCCAGCAGCGCCAGTCCCGCCGTGACCCCCCTGCCTCCCCGCCAGCCCCGCTGGCGCCGGCGCGTCGGCGCCGGAGCGGCTGCGGCGCTGCTGATCGTGGCCGGCGTGGTTCTGTGGCAGCGCCAGCGGGGCGCCGGCTCCAGGAACCTCGAGCCCTACACCGTGCTGGCGAACTCGGGAGACCTGCCGGGGGTGGTGAGCGCCTCGGGCGAACTCGACGCCGAGAAACGGGTGAACGTGAGCCCGAAGCGGCAGGGCCTGCTCGAACAGCTGCTCGTGGAAGAGGGCGACCGGGTGCAGGCCGGTCAGCCCCTGGCCAGGATGGACAGCGGCGACCTCGGTGACCGCATCAGCGAGCTCCAGGCCCAGCTGCAGTCGGCACAGGCGGAGCTGGTTCGCAGCCGCAGCGAGCTGGAGCGCAACGAGAAGCTCTATGAGCAGAAGGCCATCAGCCTCAGCGACTACAACACCGTGCGCAGCACCTTCCTGGTGGACCAGGCGGCGGTCGAGGCCGCCCGCCAGCGGCTCGCCGCCCGCCGGGTGGAGCAGGCCGATCTGATCGTGCGGGCACCGTTCTCCGGGGTGATCACCCAGCGCTACGCCGACCCCGGCGCCTTCGTGACCCCCACCACCACCGCCTCGGCGACGGCGGGCGCCACCAGCTCCTCGATCGTGGAGCTGGCCCAGGGCCTGGAGGTGGTGGCCAAGGTGCCGGAGAGCGACATCGGCCGCATCCGCCTGGGCCAGGAGGCCGTGGTGCGGGTGGACGCCTTTCCCGATCGCCGCTTCGCGGCCGTGGTGAAGCGCATCACCCCCAGGGCCGTGAAGGTCAACAACGTGACCTCCTTCGATGTGATCCTGCGCTTCAGCAGCGAGCAGCCGGATCTGCGCATCGGCATGACGGCCGACGTGGACTTCAGCACGGGGCGGGTGCAGGCCAAGACCCTGGTGCCCACCGTGGCGATCGTGACCGAGGAGGGGCGTCCGGGCGTGCTGCTGGTGGGCAAGGACCGTCAGCCCACCTTCCAGCCGGTGGAGCTGGGCATCAGCGGCGGCAAGGACACCCAGATCCTCTCGGGTCTGGAGCCAGGCACCCGGGTCTTCATCGACCTGCCCCCCTGGTCGAAGAAGAAGCGCTGAGGGCCCGCGGGTCTCAGCCTGCTGAAGCGGAGAGGAACTCCCGCGCGGCCTCCACGATGCGCCCGCTGGCCAGGCCATCCCCGAACGGGTTGTGGGCCCGGGCCATCGCCTCATAGGCGGCGGCATCGGTGAGCAGGGTCGACGCCTCGGCGAGGATGTCGGCGCTGGCGGTGCCGATCAGCTTGGCCGTGCCGGCTTCGATGGCCTCCGGCCGTTCCGTGGTGCGGCGCAGCACCAGCACCGGCTTGCCGAGGGCCGGTGCCTCCTCCTGCAGACCACCGGAATCACTGAGCACCAGGGTGCAGCCCCGCATCGCCGCCACCAGCTGGTCGTAGTCGAGGGGCTCGGTGAGGAAGGCCCGGGGATGATCGCCCAGCAGCGCCTGCAGCGGCTCCCGCACCGTGGGATTGCGGTGCAGGGGCAGCAGCAGGGCGGTGTCGGGAAAGCGCTCCAGCACGGCCAGGAAGCCCCGGCCGATCTCCTGGAGGCGCTCCCCCCAGTTCTCGCGCCGGTGCACCGTGGCGAGGATCACCCGCTGGCGCTGCCAGTCCAGACCCTCCAGGGCCAGGGAGGGCGCCCGCTCCGCCATGCGCAGCAGGGCATCGATCACGGTGTTGCCCGTGGTGAGGATGCGGCCCATCACGCCCGAGGTCCGGCAGTTGGCGGCGGACTGTTCGGTCGGCGCGAAGTGGAGCAGGGCCAGCTGGGAGATCAGGCGCCGGTTGGCCTCCTCCGGGAAGGGATCGAAGATGTTGTCGGTGCGCAGGCCCGCCTCCACGTGTCCCACCGGGATCTGTTCATAGAAGGCGGCCAGGGCCGAGGCAAAGGCCGTGGTGGTGTCCCCCTGCACGAGCACCAGGTCGGGCCGGTGCTGAGCAAATTCCAGCCGGAGCCCCTCCAGGGCCGCACAGGTGATGTGGGTGAGGGTCTGCTGCGGCGCCATCAGGGCCAGATCGTGATCGGCACGAAGGCCGAACAGCTCCATCACCTGGCTCACCATCTCGCGGTGCTGCCCCGTGAGCACCACCCGGGTGTGGAAGTCGGCGGCCTGCTGGAAGGCCAGGATCACCGGCGCCAGCTTGATCGCCTCAGGCCGGGTGCCCAGCACGATGCTCACGAGGGGCTTGCGCCCAGGAGGCTCGGTCAACACAGGCCTGCAAACCGGCGGATCCTAGGAACTGCCCCAGGAGCTGACAGATCCCAGCAAAGCCGCGAAGCTTGCTAGCAGGAGCCGGCCACCGATGACCACCTCACCGTTTCCCCCCTCGCCCCGGCCCCAGGCCGGCGCCATACCGGATCCCCCCCGCCCCCGGGCGACGCCGGGGCAGGGCAGCCAGAGGAGATGGGACCGATCCCTCCCAACCTGGAGGGCATCGTGCGGCTGGCCTACGCCCGCAACTACTCCGATGTGCACGCGGGCGTGGGAGAAGCACCTCGCTACCGCTCCCGGGGCGACATGCTCCGCACCGGCTGGCCGGTGACCGACCAGGCCACCTTCACCGCCTGGCTCCGCGAAATGCTCACCCCAGCGGAAATCGATCGATTTCTTCAGGACAAGGAGTACGACGCGTCCCATACGTTTCCGTTCGCACGCGTTCGGATCAACCTGATGGATTCCATGCGGGGCCCCGCCATGGTGCTGCGGCTGATTCCGAAGACGATTGCCAGCCTCGACGATCTGGAAATGCCGCGGGTGCTGCGGGATCTGTGTGCCAGACCGAAGGGCCTGATCCTGGTCACCGGGCCGACCGGCTGCGGCAAGAGCACCACCTTGGCGGCCATGGTGGACTGGATCAACAAAACCATGAGACGCCACATCCTCACCATCGAGGATCCTGTGGAGTTCGTCCATGAAAGTGATCAGTCACTGATCCGCCAGCGCGAAGTCGGCCACCACACCAAGCTTTTCCACAATGCCCTGAGAGCCTCCCTGCGGGAGGATCCCGATGTGATCCTGATCGGCGAGATCCGCGACCGCGAAACCCTGGCCACCGCCATCGAAGCCTCCCAGACCGGCCATCTGGTGCTTGGCACCCTTCACACCAATTCGGCCATCAAGTCAGTGGAACGCGTGCTGGGGATGTATCCCCCCAATGAACAGGACCAGATACGGCGTGCCCTTTCAGAATCGCTGCTCGGGGTGATCGCCCAGGGGCTGATCAAGACCACGGATGGCGAAAGGACGGCCTACCAGGACATCCTGATCAACACCGATGCCTGCAGGGACTACATCCAGAGGGCGGAACTCGATGAGATCGAGGAAATCATGCGGCGCAGCCGCTTCGACGGGATGGTCACCACCAACCAGTCCCTGCAGGATCTGGTGGAGGCCGGCAGAGTGAGCGCGGAGGACGCCATCTCCCACAGCCTCAAGCCGAATGAACTGGCTCAGGCGCTGCGGGGACGTACCTGAAGTACCGGAACAACGTGCGGCATCGGGGCATGCGGCTCGGGGTCAGCCCAGGCAGGCCCGGCCCTGTCCACCCATTGTCAGTGGAACGCCAGGCGGGCCAGCACCAGCACGGTGAGGCCCACGGAGAGGCCCAGCATGGCCAGGCGGCCGTTCCAGATCTCGGCCTGGGGCGTGAAGCCCCGCCTCCAGGCATTGAGCTCGTCAGGACTGACGGGTTCGTGGCTGGGGCTCCCGGCGGCCGGCTCTGCGGCCGAGTCGCTGGCGGTGTCCGGATCTGCAGAGGCCATGGTGGGAAGCCGGCAGCGCTGAAGCCAGCCTAAGGGCACCCGTTAGAAGCAAGGCGCGGGGCCGTAGAGCTCACCGGCCCGCTCCAGCGGCCAGCGGGCGGCCACGCCCAGAGCCCCGGGACTCCTCTGCCCGGCGACCAGTCGCTCGCAGGCCGCCACGGCGATCATCGCGGCGTTGTCGGTGCAGTAGGGCAGGGGGGCGACGCGCCAGGCCAGGCCATCGCGGTCGGCGCGCTCCGCCAGCAGCTCCCGCAGGCGCCGGTTCGCCGCCACCCCGCCCACCAGCACCAGAGTGCGCAGCTGCTGATCCACGGCGCAGCGGCAGCTGCGCTCCACCAGCACCTCCGCCACCACCTGCTCGAAGCTCGCGGCCAGATCGGCCAGGGGCAGGGGCTCCCCGCGCTGCTCCAGCTGGCGCACCAGGCGCAGCATCGCGGTCTTCAGGCCGCTGAAGCTGAAGTCGTAGGGATGGAATCCCCCCTCCGGCCGTGACACCCGGCCCTTGGGCAGGGGAAAGCGCTGGGGATCCCCCGCGGCGGACACGGCCTGGATCGCCGGCCCCCCGGGGTAGCCGAGGTTCAGGAGGCGAGCGACCTTGTCGAACGCCTCGCCGGCCGCATCGTCATGGCTGCGGCCGAGCCGCGTGTAGGCCCCGGGGCCATCCACCCGGATCAGCTCGGTATGGCCGCCGCTCACCAGCAGCACCAGATAGGGGCCCGGCGGCAGGGGCTCGCCCAGCTGCACCGAGCAGAGATGCCCCTCCAGGTGGTGGATGCCCAGGAAGGGCTTGCCATGCAGACGGGCCAGGGTGCGGCCGGTCACGGAAGCCACCAGCAGGGCACCGAGCAGACCGGGCGCCGCCGTGGCGGCGATGGCGTCCACGTCGCCGGCCCCGAGGCCGCAGTCGCCACTGACGCGCGCAATCAGGCCGGGCAGGGCCTCCACATGGCGCCGGGAGGCGATCTCAGGCACCACCCCGCCCCAGCGGGCGTGCTCCTCCACCTGGGACGCCACGGCACTGGCGAGCACGGTGCGATCGCGCACAATCGCAGCCGCTGACTCGTCACAACTTGTTTCGAGGGCCAGAACCGTCGGCATGGTGTCCGGAGAGCTCCCCTACTGTCCGCGAGTGACATCCTGCCCCGCGGCCCAGCGCGACCGCAGGTTTCCGCAAGGCACTTCCTCCGGCTTCTACCCAGACATCCCATGCGACGTCTTTTCCCCCGCCTGTGCGCGGTTCTGCTCTCGGCCTTCCTGCTGTTCGGCTTCGCGCCCGTGGCCAAGGCTGACGCCTCGGTGGCCGGCCTCACTCCCTGCGCCGAGAGTCCACGCTTCCAACAGCGGGCCGCCGGCGCCAAGACCGACCAGGCCAAGGCCCGCTTCGAGATGTACGGCCAGGCCCTCTGCGGCACCGACGGCCTGCCCCACCTGATCGTGGATGGCCGCTGGAGCCACGCCGGTGACTTCATCATCCCGGGCATCGCCTTCCTGTACATCGCCGGTTGCATCGGCTGGGCCGGCCGCGGCTACCTGATGGCGATCCGTGGCAGCAAGGACGCCACCATGAAGGAGATCCAGATTGATCTGCCCCTCGCCTTCAAGAGCACCCTCGCCGCAGCAAGCTGGCCGCTGGCCGCCTTCAGCGAGTTCTCGGGCAAGAAGCTCACCGAAGCCGACAACAAGATCACGGTGTCACCCCGCTGATCGCTCTGCCTCGGCAGATCAACAGCGCTCCACAGTCCTCAGCCCCGCAACTCCACCTCTCCACCCCACCTCTCCACCCCGATGAAGAAGTTCCTCACCACGGCGCCGGTGTTCACCGCCATCTGGTTCACCATCACCGCCGGCATCATGATCGAATTCAACCGCTTCTTCCCCGACCTGCTGTTCCATCCCCTTTGAGATCAGCTCCGGCGTTCACACCCAAGCAAGCGGCCCCATGGGCCGCTTTTTCATGCTGCTGCCCTGCCGATTCTTGAGATGCTGATCCTTGAAGTGCTGCTGATCAGCGCAGGCCCAGCTGCTGCTCCAGCTGCTCCAAGGACACCGCCAGGTCATCGTTGATCAAGGTGGCGTCGAACTCCGCTTCAGCCGCCAATTCCACCCGGGCCCGCTGCAGCCGCCGCTGGATCGCCTCCTCACTGTCGGTGCCCCGCCCACGGATGCGGCGTTCCAGCTCCGCAAAGGAAGGCGGCTTGATGAACAGCTGAAACCCGGCGGGAAAGGTGTGGCGCACCTGCCGCGCTCCCTCGAGCTCGATCTCCAGGAGAACCGGACAGCCCGCCGCCAGCCGCTCCTCGACGGGCTGCCGGGGCGTGCCATAGAGATTTCCGGCGAATTCGGCCCACTCCAGGAACCCCCCGGCCGCCACCTGCTGCTCGAACAGCTCCCGACTGAGGAAGAAATAGGTCTCCCCCTCGGTTTCACCGGGTCGCGGTGCCCGCGTGGTGGCCGACACGGACAGCCAGATCTCGGGGTGACGGCGCAGCAGGCCGGCCACCAGGGTGCCCTTGCCAACCCCGCTCGGTCCGGTGATCACGGTGAGACGGGCCATCCGGCACCTGAACGCAGGGCTGCAGAGTAGAAGCGTGTGCGGCTGGGCTCCAGCGCGGCCATGGCGAGCCTGCAGACCCTGGATGTCACCAGCCTCAAGGCCGTGCTTGCCGAGTGGCGGCCGCTGCTGCTGCCGAGCCGGCTGGAGAAGGCGCAACAGGCCGATCCGTGCACGATCCAGCTGGCCCTGCGCCACCTGCAGGGTGTCCAGTGGCTGGCCCTGAGCTGGCAGGCCGAGGCCGCGCGGGTGCACGCCATCGATCCGCCGCCGCGGCAGGGCGCCGGCAGCACCCTGGCCCAGCAGCTGCAGCACGGCCTGGGAGGCCTCGCCCTCGTCGAGATCCATCAGCCCGGCTGGGAGCGGGTGGTGGAGCTGGGGTTCGCGCGCCGCCCCGGCGAGCCGCCCCGGCGCTGGCTGGTGGCCGAGCTCATGGGCCGCCACAGCAACCTGCTCCTGCTGGAGCCGGATGGCCGCGGCGGCCGCCAGGTGGTGGCCCTGGGCCGGCAGGTGCGCGGCCGGCAGTCGCGGCTTCGACCAATCGCCACCGGCGATCCTTACCAGGCCCCGCCACCGCTGGCTGGCGATCCCCCGGACCGCCAGACCTCCATGGCGCGCTGGCAGCAGCAGGTGGCCCTGCTGCCCCTGCCCCTGGAGCAGGCCCTGCGTGCGGCCTACCAGGGCATCAGTCCGGCCCTGGCCCGCCAGCTGGCGCCGGGCCCCTGGCTGCGGCAGCCGGTGGGGGATCTGGAGCCCCGGCAGTGGGAGAGCCTGTGGCAGCGGTGGCAGGCGTGGCTGGAAGCCGTGGAGAGCGAGCGCTTCGGCTGGCGCCGGGAGGGCGACGGTTACCGGTGCTGGTGCCTCCGCGAGGAGGTCGGCGCCCCCGGGCCGGCGGTGGCGTCGCGGGATGGGGAGTCAGCAGGCCCGTCCCCCATGCCGATCAACACCGCTCTCGCCCGCTACTACGGCAACTGGCTGGCCAGCCAGGCGTTCCAGCGGCAGCAGCACCAGCTCCAGCAGCAGCTGCAACGGCTGCTGGAGAGGGAAACAGGGCAGGCCAGCGCCCAGCAGGCGCTGCTGGATGCCGTGCCGGAAAGCGAGGCCCTGCAGCGCCAGGCCGATGCCCTGCTGAGCCAGCGCCAGCCCAGCCGCGCCTGCATCGCCGCAGCCCAGAAGCTGTACCAGCAGGCCCGCAAGCGCCGCCGCTCGGTGGCCTCCATCAGCGCACGGCTGGAGCACCATCGCCATCGCCTGGCCTGGCTCGAAGCCAGCCTCACGTTTCTGGAGCAGGCCGGCAGCCTCGAGGAGCTCGCGGCCCTGGGCCAGGACCTCGACGACCACCTCCATCCCCCCGGCGGCCCCGGCGCGGCTGCCCGGCGCTCGCCGCCATCGGGCCGGAGCGGCGAGCCCAGACCTCTGGAACTGCGCAGCCCCAACGGGCTCTGCCTGCAGGTGGGGCGCAACCACCGCCAGAACGAATGGGTCGTGTTCCGGCAGGCACGGCGCGGCGACCTGTGGTTCCACGCCCAGGAACTGCCGGGCAGCCACGTGGTGCTGCGCAGCTCGGAGCAGGTGGCCGAGGAGGCCGATCTCCAGGCCGCGGCCGATCTGGCTGCCCATTTCAGCCGCGGCCGCGGCAACCGCAGGGTGCCGGTGGTGATGGCGCCCACCGACCAGCTGCAACGGATTCCAGGGGCGGCCCCCGGCACCGTGCGGCACCGGAGTGCCGAGGTGATGTGGGGCAACCCCGAACGGGCTCTTACCCTGCTGGCAGCACAGCAGCCATGACCGACAGCGCCCGCGAGGATCCTTCAGGCCTGGAGCCACCGCCGCCGATCCGGATCGACCGGCCCCCCGCTGTGGAGGAACGTCATTCCGAAGCGGGGGGTGACTTCCCCGGCGAGGTGGAGATGAGCCTGGTGGACCATCTCGAGGAGCTGCGCCGGCGGATCCTGCGCAGCCTGCTGGCCCTGTTGGTGGGGGCGGCCCTGTGCCTGGCCTTCGTGAAGCCGCTGGTGCGGTTGCTGGAGGTGCCGGCCGATGGCATCCGCTTCCTGCAGCTCGCCCCCGGGGAGTTTCTGTTCGTGTCGCTGAAGGTGGCCGGCTACGCCGGTCTCACCCTGGCCCTGCCCTACATCCTCTACGAGGGGCTGGCCTTCGTGCTGCCGGGGCTGACCCGGCGGGAGCGACGCCTGGTGGCCCCAGCCGTGGCGGGCTCGGCCGTGCTCTTTGCCGCGGGGCTGGCCTTCGCCTGGTGGGCCCTGGTGCCGGCGGCCCTGCGCTTCCTGGTGAGCTACGGCGCCGATGTGGTGGAGCCGAGCTGGTCGATCGAGCGCTACCTCGATTTCGTGCTGCTGCTGATGGTGGCCACTGCCCTGGCTTTCCAGCTGCCGGTGCTGCAGCTGCTGCTGGGAGCTCTCGGCCTGGTGCGGGCCAGGGCCATGCTCGCGGCCTGGCGCTGGGTGGTGCTGCTCGCGGCCCTGGGGGGAGCGGTGCTCACGCCCTCCACCGACCCGGTGACCATGCTGCTGCTCACCGGAGCGATCACGGGGCTCTACCTGGCGGGGGTGGGCCTGGTGGCCCTGGCGGAGCGCCTGCGCGGCTAGAGCAGGAACTCGCTGGCCCGCTCCGGCGGCAGTTCCAGCGGCAGGCCCAGCGCCCGGCCCAGCCGCGGCTTGTCGGCGGTGGTCTGCAGCCAGCGGCGCACCTGGGCAGCCACGCCGAGGCCGTTGAGCAGCCCGGCCATCTGGTCCAGCTTGGCGGTGTAGACGTCCGCGGAAAGCGGGAACGACTGCTGCTCGAGGTAGGCCCACATCACCTGCAGATACAGGCGACCACGGCGCTGCACCAGCTGGAGGTCGTAGCTGGCCTGCCAGCGGCTGCGCAGCAGGGAGAGCAACTCCTCGGCAGTGAGCGGGGGGGAGGAATCCACGGCCAGGCCCTTGGGCAGGGAGCCACCTCCCCGTACCAGGGAAACCCTGGCACACCCCATCTCCGCAACGGGTTGTTGCAGAGCCTGGCGGAGCCCGCACCAGCGGCCCTGAGCGGGAGGAGCAGGCCCTAATGTGGCCGCCACGTTGCTGTGCCTTCCGAGCCGCCCCGTATGACCCAGATGCCAGCGAGCGCTTCGAGCGGTGATGTGCCCGGAATGGGTCGTCGGCAGTTCATGAACCTGCTGACCTTCGGGTCGGTCACCGGCGTGGCGCTCGGTGCGCTCTACCCGGTGGTGAACTACTTCATCCCCCCCAAGGCCGCGGGCAGCGGCGGCGGCACCGCGGCGAAGGACGAGCTGGGCAATCCCGTCACCGCCAGCGGCTGGCTCGGCGGCCACAAGGAGGGAGACCGCAGCCTGGTGCAGGGTCTCAAGGGCGACCCCACCTACCTGATCGTCGAGGGGGATGACGCCATCGGCAGCTACGGCATCAATGCCATCTGCACCCACCTGGGCTGCGTGGTGCCCTGGAACAGCGGCCAGAACAAGTTCATCTGCCCCTGCCATGGCTCCCAGTACGACGCCACCGGCAAGGTGGTGCGCGGCCCGGCGCCGCTGTCCCTGGCCCTGGCCCACGTGTCGGTCGAGAACGACAACGTGTTTCTGAGCCAGTGGACCGAAACCGACTTCCGCAACGGCGACAAGCCCTGGTGGGTCTGATCCGCTTTCCCTCTCCGCTCCTGTCGCCCCTTCTGTGATGCGCCGCCCCTTCTCCCTGCTGCTCGGCTCCCTGCTCGGTTTCCTCGTTCTCCTCGGGGCCGCGGCCCCGAGCTGGGCCTACCCCTTCTGGGCCCAGCAGAACTACGCCAGCCCCCGCGAAGCCACCGGCAAGATCGTCTGTGCCAACTGCCACCTGGCCAAGAAGGCCACCCGGGTGGAAGTGCCCCAGGCCGTCTTCCCCGACACGGTGTTCAAGGCGGTGGTGGAAATCCCCTACGACACGTCCGTGCAGCAGGTGTCCGGTGACGGCAGCGGCACCGGCCTCAACGTGGGCGCCGTGGTGATGCTGCCCGATGGATTCACCCTGGCCCCGCAGGATCGGATGAGCGAGGAACTCAAGGAGGAGACGGCCGGCGTCTTCTACTCGCAGTATTCCGACGACCAGCCGAACATCCTGCTGGTGGGCCCCCTGCCCGGCGACCAGCACCAGGAGATCGTGTTCCCGGTGCTGGCGCCGGACCCGGCCACCGACAGCAGCATCCACTTCGGCAAGTACCAGCTCCACATCGGCGGCAACCGCGGCCGCGGACAGGTGTACCCCACCGGCGAGAAGTCCAACAACGCCGTGTTCACAGCTTCCGCAGCCGGCACCGTGGCGTCGATCACCCCGGCTGACGGCGGCGGCACCGTGGTGGAGATCAGCACCGCCGATGGCTCCAGCGTGAGCGAAACCATCCCGGCGGGCCCCACCGTCACCGCCGCGGTGGGGGATGTGGTGGCCGCCGGTGCTGCACTCACCAACGACCCGAACGTGGGTGGCTTCGGCCAGGTGGATGCCGAGGTGGTGCTGCAGAACCCCGTGCGGATCTACGGCCTGCTCGCCTTCTTCGCGGCCATCGCCGTGGCCCAGATCTTCCTGGTGCTCAAGAAGCGTCAGGTCGAGAAGGTGCAGGCCGCCGAAGGCATCGTCTGAGGCCCCTCCTGAGCGACCTTCTGACCGGTCCCATGGTCTCTCCGGCTGGGCTGGCCGTTGCCTCAACATCGCCTTCCTTCCCGTTGAGCGTTCTCCTCACCTTCACCTCCCCCGGGCCCCTGGTGTTCCAGCTGGGCCCGCTCAGCCTGCGCTGGTATGGGCTGCTGATCGCCCTGGCGGTGCTCGCCGGCCTGATGCTGGCCACCCGCCTCGGCCGGGCCCGGGGGATCGATCCGGCCCTGATCGCCGATCTGCTGCCCCTGCTGGTGCTGGGGGCGGTGATCGGCGCCCGCCTCTACTACGTGCTGCTGGAGTGGCGCCAGTACGCCGACAACTGGACCGACGCCCTGGCCATCTGGCGGGGTGGCATCGCCATCCACGGTGCCCTGATCGGCGGTGCCATCACCACGATCCTCTATTGCCGCTGGCGGCGCCAGCGCTTCTGGCCCCTGCTGGATGTGCTGATGCCGGCCGTGGCCCTGGGCCAGGCGATCGGCCGCTGGGGCAACTTCTTCAATTCCGAGGCCTTCGGCCTGCCCACCCAGCTGCCCTGGAAGCTGCGGATCCCCCTGGCCAACCGTCCGGCCGAGTTCCTCGATCAGATGGATTTCCACCCCACCTTTCTCTACGAATCGCTCTGGAATGTGGGGGTGTGCGTGCTGTTGCTGGTGCTGTTTCGCCAGGGCCAGCGCGGACGGCTTGCGCTGCCGCCGGGCAGCCTGAGCTGTGTGTATCTGATGGCCTACAGCGCCGGGCGCATCTGGATTGAGGGACTGCGCCTCGACCCCCTCTGCCTGTTCTCCGAGCCCCCGTTCTGTGAGGGCGGCCTGCGCATGGCCCAGGTGATCAGCCTGCTGCTGATCGCCCTGGGGGGTCTGGGTCTCTGGTGGCTCTACGGCCGCCATCGGCCCCTGCCCGACCCCAGTGGGGTGACCCCTTGAGCCAGCAGGATCCCGTGGTGAAGATCGTGGGGGCCGGCCCCGGCGCTCCCGATCTGCTCACCCTGCGGGCGCTGCGGGCCCTGGAGCAGGCCGAGGTGCTGGTGTGGACCGATTCCCTGGTGAATCCCCAGGTCGCGGCCCTCGCCCCGGAGCCCTGTGAACGCATCCGCACCAGCAGCCTCACCCTGGAGGAGGTGATGGCGGTGGTGCTCGAGCGGGCCAAGGCCGGCCAACGCGTGGTGCGCCTCCACGATGGCGATCCGTGCCTCTACGGGGCCCTCAACGAGCAGATCTGCCGTCTGGCCGACGCCGGCGTGGCGGTGGAGGTGGTGCCCGGGCTCAGCGCCTATCAGGCCGCAGCGTCCGCCCTGCAGCAGGAGCTCACGATCCCGGGACTGGTGCAGACGATCGTGCTCGGACGGGCCGGCGGACGCACCGGGGTTCCCGAGCGGGAGTCCCTGGGCCGACTGGCGGCCCTGCAGGCCTCCCTCTGCCTCTACCTCAGTGCCCGCCACGTGGAGGAGGTGCAGCAGGAGCTGCTGCAGCACTATCCGGCCGAGACACCGGTGGCGATCGGATACCGGGTGAGCTGGCCCGACCAGTGGATTCAGGTGGTTCCCCTCACGGACATGGCACGCCTCAGCCGCGAACGGGGCCTGATCCGCACCACGCTCTATGTGGTGAGCCCCGCCCTGGCGGGCACCACCCAGGCCCGCTCCAGGCTCTACTCAGCCAGCCACTCCCACCTGTTCCGCGGTGGGGCCTGAACCGCCGGCAGATCCAGGCTCGTCCCCAGCGTCGCCATGGAGCTCCCGCTCCAGGCGCTCGCGATCGAAGCGGCAGCCCAGCCGCGCCACGATCCGTTCGAGGTCGCGGGCGGCGTTCCCCAGACAGCAGGTGCCGCCGGGCGAGGGGGTCACATTGAACACCAGGCCCGGCTCGGCCTCAATGCTGGCTTCCCCGAGCATCAGCCGGCGCTGGCGCTTGTCGATCAGCTGGGGGCGCACCCCTCCATACCCTTCGGCGAAGCTGAGATCCTGCAGCTTCATGCCGGGCACGATCTTGCGGACATCCGCCAGGAACAGGCGCCTGCGCAGCCAGGGCACCTCGAACAGCAGGTTCTTGAGGATGTAGTTGCGGATGTCCGCGATGCGCAGCAGCTGCCAGAACACCGCCAGCACCGCCCAGTCGAGCCGGAGCACCTTCAGAAACTCCCAGAACGAGGCCGGCCTGTAGCGCTCCAGCTGCGGCAGCAGCAGGGCTGTGGGCCCGAAGCGGGTCTTGCCCGGCGCTCTCACGTCGGGGTCGCCGTGGATGGCCGCGAACGGCAGCTTGTCGTTCTGCACGGTGTACACCTTGCCCCGGAGCAGGTCCGGCGTGAAGTAGAAGCTCCCGGCCACAGGCAGGCACGAGTACTCCAGGCCGTAGCCCATCGCCTGGGCCATCAGCAGGCTGTGGGCCCCTGCGTTCACCACCACGTGGCGTGCCCACACCTCCCGGCAGGCCTGCTCAGGGGAACCCAGGCCGGCACCCTGGCCGCCGGGCGTGGGCATCAGGCTCACCCGGTAACCCTCACCCTCCGGGGTGATGCGGCACACGCTGGTGCCGAGCTTGAGCAGGATCTCCCTGTCGGTGTGCTCCACAGCGGCACGGGCCTGATCCACGAACGAGGCGGCGAGGGCCTCGTAATCCACGGCGGTGTAGGTGCGGCGGATGCCGATCGCCACGAGATCCTCGGGCCGCGGGCTGCCGTCCACCAGGGCCACGCTGGGCTCCCACTCGGCGATGGCCTGCTTGTCCAGCAGCTCCATGGCCGGGAAATGGGGGGAGAAGCGGGCGAAGCGCTCCCGCAGGAAGGCGCATTCGGCGGGCCCCACGCCGAGCACCATCTTCGGGGTACGGAACACGCAACGCTCCCGGGTGGCTGGGTCGAGCAACTCGGCGTAGCGCACGATCATCTCGGCCGTGCGCTTCACCCGCAGGGCCTTCTCCAGGGTGTAGTTGGTCTCGATGTCACCGCAGTGGATGGTCTGGCTGTTGTTGGTGGCCCGCGAATTCACCAGGGCCAGGCGGTCGTAGCGCTCCACCAGGGCCACCCGTCTGAGGTCGGTGTAACGGGCCAGCTCGAACAGGAGGGCGGTACCGCACACCCCACCGCCCACGATCAGCACATCCAAGGGCGCCGCCGCCGCGGCTGAGCCGGCAGGGCAGGAGTCGGTGGCCGTGCTCACGGATTCGCTCGAGCTGCAGCCATGTTCGCCGATCGGGTCACGGGCGTCGCAGCAGGGGGAGTCGCAGCAGGGGGAGTCGCAGCGGGCGGTGTTTTAAGCTCTGATCCGTTGGGGTCTTCCTCGCGGAGCCTCGGCTGTCAGGGCGATTAGCACAGCGGTAGCGCACTTCCTTCACACGGAAGGGGTCACTGGTTCGAATCCAGTATCGCCCATCTCAAACGGGTCCCACAGCCCAGCTCCCGTGCCCGGGTCCTGCCGCCCTTGCCGGCGTGATGCGCTTGCATCTCCCGACCAGAGCTGCAACCCTTGTTGCAGCTGGCCTGCCTGACGGCAGTGTCCGGGTGGTCCCCCACGACCCGGTGCCTGCGTCCATCGCCAACCCAGGATCAGCCGGATCCCATGAGTGGAGACCCCAGTCCCGATCTGCCGCCCAATCCCGATCTGCAGCGCCTGAGCACCTGCCTGCACGAAGCGCGGCTGCGGGAGGGCATCAGCCTCGATGATCTGGCCCGACGGCTCCACATGGGCCGGGAACAATTGCACTCCCTGGAGCAGGCGGACACCGCAGCCCTGCCGGAGCAGGTGTTCGTGATCGCCCAGGCCCGGCGGGTCGCCTGCGCCCTCGGGGTGAACATCGATTCGGAAATCCAGGCCCTGCGACGCAGCCAGGCCCCCGCGGGGGGGACGGCCGCGGCTCCGGCAGAGCCGGTCGTGATCAAGGCACCGCCACGGGATCTCCCACCTCGGCCGGGCGGCACGGGCCGGTCCCGTGGCGGTGCCATCCCCACACCCCTCAAGCTCGTGGGGCTGGCCGCCCTGGTGGGGGCGGCTGGCCTGGCGGCGTGGCGCATCCTGCCCACGACCATGCCGCCCTCCCCCCAGGCGGCCACGACCACGCCGAAGAACGCTGCCTCCCCTTCTCCTTCCCGGTCTCCTGCCGCCCGGCCGGCCCCCACTCCCCAATCCGACGCCCTGACCCTCAAAGCCGGTCAGGCCAGCTGGCTGGAGGTGCGCACCGCCACCGGCACCAGCCTGTTCCGGGGCACCCTCGAAGGTGAGCGGAGCTTCCCCTACCGGGGAGATCTGCTGGTGCTGGCAGGCCGTCCCGACCTGGTGGAAGTGGCGGAACCCGGTGCCGGCCCACGGCCGCTCGGCCGCATTGATCAGGTGCGCTGGCAGCGGTTCAAGGCTCCCGCACCCTGAGCTCTAGGCCACTGGCTTCCGCCACCACCTCCGCACAGGAGCGCAGGCTCCAGCGCTCGAGTCCGAGGTCATGGGGGGGATCCCCCGGCTCGGCGGGGAGGGGTACCAGCTCCAGCTCCAGCACGCCGTCGGCGGGCTGATGCACCGTCAGGCTGGCGATCAGGCGGGCCGGGCGGCGGTCCAGCGCCGCCGCCAGCCGCAGCAGCAGGGCCATGGAGAACACCGTGCGCCGCTGGTCCCGCTCCTCGATCAGCTGCCACGACTCATGCCGCTTCTTGGGCAGGCTGCGGCGGTGATAGCGGGCGATGGCCGCCACCATCAGGTGCTCCGCCTGGGAGTACCCGAGCAGCTCGCCATGCCGGATCAGGTACCAGGTGTGCTTGTGGTACGCCGAGATGTTGATGCTCTTGCCGCAGGTGTGCAGCTGGGCCGCCGCCCAGAGCAGGGTCCGCCCCTCGCCGGCGTCGTGGTGCAGCACCCCCCGGGTCTGGTCGTAGAGGCTGAGGGCGTAGGCGGCCACGCGGTCGGCCCGCTCCCGCTCGATGCCGTAGCTCTGGGCCAGGTGCAGCACCGTGCGCTCGCGGATGCTGCTCTGGAAGGAGAAGCGATCGCCCAGCAACTGGTTGCGCAGCATCCAGTCCACGATCAGCCCTTCCCGCAGCGCCCGGTCGCACACCACCAGTTCAGGGCTGCCGAGCAGGTCCATGGCGGTCTGCAGGATCAGGGCCCCGGGCACGATGATCTCGGCGCGGCGTTCGTTGATGGCGGACAGGCCCCGGCGCTGCTCCGGCGTCATGGCCAGCAGGCGCTCCACCAGCTGATCGAGCCGGGCCCGGGGCAGGCAGTAGCCCTGGAGTTTCAGCGGTGGCTTGGCATCCTCGGCAGAGGCCAGGGAGGCCATCGCCATGGCCGTGCCGCTGGTGCCCACCAGGCGCGGCTGCTCCCCGGGCTGCAGGGCGCGCTTCACCTCCGCCACCGCAGGATCCAGGGCACCCTGGATGTAGGCCTGCAGGAAGCGGCGCCGCCCCTCCGGCAGCGGCTCCTGCTGGCAGAACTCCCGCTGCAGCCGCACGGCCCCGATGCGGGTGCTGGTGAGTGCCCGGGCATCCCGCCCGTCCCCCAGCACCAGTTCCGTGGAGCCGCCGCCGATGTCGAGGATCAGGTGGGGCTGCTCGCCGAAGCTCATGCCGGAGAGCACGCCGAGATAGATCAGCCGGGCCTCTTCCGGACCACTCACCAGATCCACCGTGAGGCCGAGCTGGTCGTCGAGGGCCTGGAGGAAATCACGGCCGTTGGGCGCTTCCCGCACGGCGCTGGTGGCGGCCGTGACGATCTGCTCGACACCATGGCTCTCGGCCAGGGCCTTGTCGTGGCGGAGGGTGCGGAAGGCCCGCTCGATCGAGGCGGGGCTCAGGTCCCCCGTCTCCGGGTCCCGTTCCCCCAGGCGCGTGGTGGCCTTCTCGGCCAGCAGCACCGAGAAGCTGCGCAGGGCTTCATCCACCTCGGCGATCAGCAGGTGAATCGAGTTGGTGCCGATGTCGATGGCGGCCACCCGGCGGCGATCGGAACCCGGGGCGCTGGAGGGCTCAGCCATCGAACTGATCACAGCCATGGCTCGCCCACTCTTGCACCGGGTGCTGCCGCCCTACCGTTCGACCCAGCGATGGGGAGGCATGGGAAGCGCCGCACACCGGAGGCCTTTCGCCGCCAGGACAGCCACGACCCTGCGGGCCTGGCTGGAACTGGTCCGCTGGCACAAGCCCAGCGGCCGTCTGATCCTGCTGATCCCGGCGGGCTGGAGCCTCTGGCTGCTGCCCCAGGCGCCGCCCCCCGTTCCCCTGGTGCTGGCCGTGGTGGTGGGGGGCCTGGCGGTGAGTGCGGCGGGCTGCATCGCCAACGACCTGTGGGACCGGCGCATCGATACCCAGGTGGACCGCACCCGCCGCCGGCCGCTCGCCGCGGGGCGGGTGGGGGTGGCGGAAGCCCTGGGGCTGCTGCTGCTCTTCCTGCTGCTGGCCCTGGCCGTGGTGCTGTGGGGCCTGCCCGCCGCCAACCGCGGCCTCTGCCTGCTGCTGGCGCTCGCCACCCTGCCACCGGTGCTGCTGTACCCCTCGGCCAAGCGCTGGTTCGCCTTCCCCCAGCTCGTGCTCGCCATCTGCTGGGGCTTCGCGGTGCTGATCCCCTGGGCCGCCGCCAGCGGCTCCCTGCAGGGATGGCCCCTGGCCATGGCCTGGCTGGCCACCGTGCTGTGGACCTTCGGCTTCGACACCGTGTATGCCATGGCTGACCGGGACGACGACCGCCGCATCGGAGTGCGCAGCAGCGCCCTCAGCCTGGGGGCCCGGGCTCCGGCCGTGGTGACCCTCTGCTACGGGGGCACCGCCGCCTGCCTGGCCCTGGCAGCCCTGCACCTGCCCCCTGGGCCCGCTGCCCTCCAGCCCCTGGGCTGGGCCGTGGGGGCGGTGGCGGCCCTCGGCATGGTGCGCGAGGGTCTCGCCCTGCGCCGCCCCCCGGGATCCGCCGGCTTCTTCGGCCGCCACTTCAGCCGGCAGGTGTGGCTGGGTGGGCTGCTGCTGCTGGCCCTGGTGCTGGGGCGGCTGCCATGAAGCCGGCGCTCCCCCTGCCCAGCGCTCTCCAGCCGGGCGACAGGGTGGCCCTGGTGGCGGCGAGCTCAGCCCTGGTGGGTCCTGGAGTCCTGGAGCGGCTGGAGGCGGGGATCGCCGTGCTGGAGGCCTGGGGGCTGGAGGTGGAGCGGCGACCGCTGCAGCAGCGGGGCTGGGGCTACCTGGCGGGCCGCGATGAGGAACGGCGCCAGGATCTGCTGCGGGCCGATCAGGTGGGCGCCGGACTGCTGGCCTGCCTGCGGGGCGGCTGGGGCGCCGCACGGTTGCTGGAAACGCCCCTGCCGCTGCAGACCCGCTGGCTGCTCGGCTTCAGTGACGTGACCGCCCTGCTGTGGTCCCAGCTGGGCCAGGGGAAGGGTGGCGGCATCCATGGCCCGCTGCTCAGCACCCTGGCCGCCGAGCCGGCCTGGAGCCAGGAACGCCTGCGGGCACTGCTGTTCGGCGCCCCGGTTCCTGCCCTGGAGGGGGTGGCCTGGCAAGGGGGCAGGGCGGAGGGCCCCCTGATCGCGGCCAACCTCACGGTGGCCACGCACCTGCTGGGCACCCCCCACCTGCCCGAACTCAGGGGGGCCATCCTGGTGCTGGAGGATGTGGGCGAAGCCCCTTACCGCATCGACCGCATGCTCACCCAGTGGCGCCTGAGCGGGGCCCTGCGCCAGCTGGCTGGCATCGGATTCGGCCAGTTCACGGCTTGCGACGAACCTGAGGAGCAGCCCGGTGCCACCCGGGAGGCCGATGCAGCCCCCCGGTTCAACGTGGAGCAGGTGCTGCGCGAGCGCACGGCCGATCTGGGTGTGCCCATCCTGGCCGACCTGCCCGTGGGGCATGGGGTAGGGAATGCGGCCCTGCCTCTCGGCCGCTGGGCACGGCTGGACGGGACGACGGGCCTGCTCACCCTTCTGGAGTGAGCTGTCGGGCAGGCCGCTGCGCGGCCAGCACCGCCTCGGCCACGATCAGATCGAAGGGCGTGGTGAGCTTGATGTTCGAGGGCGGGGATTGCATCACCTGCACGCTGCGCCCCAGCCGCTCGAACAGGGCGGCGTCGTCCGTGACGCTCCATCCCTCGCGCGCGGCCACCGCATGGGCGGCCCGCAGGTCTGCCACGGGAAACCCCTGCGGTGTCTGGGCCGCCCAGAGGCGGCGGCGGTCCGGTGTCGCCTCAATGGCGCCCCGTTCATCCACCTGCTTGATGGTGTCGGTCACCGGCGTGGCGGCGATCACGGCCGCTCCGGCCTCCACGGCGGCGGCACAGCGGGCCAGCAGCGCCGGCTCCACCAGACAGCGGGCCCCATCGTGAATCAGCACGCCGGCGGCCTCCGGGGGCAGCGCCGCCAGCCCGCGGCTCACGGACTCCTGACGGGTGTCGCCCCCCAGGATCCACGTCACCGGGCGATCCGGCCGGGCCGCGGCCACGATGGCCCTGATGGGGGCCTCGTCCACAGGCTGGCCCACGATGCCGATCCAGGTGATGGCGGGGCAGGCCAGCGCGGCATCGAGGGTCCAGGCGAGCACGGGACGGCCCGCCACCTCCAGCAGGAGCTTGTTGCCGGCGGTGCCCATGCGGCGACCGGTGCCGGCGGCGGCGATCAACAGATGCAAAGGCGTCTCCCCAGGCGGGGGCTCTCCAGGCTGGCTCCATACAATCAGGCCGCCGTGCCTGCCCCCTCCGATGCGCGCCCTGTTCCTGATCCCGGGCGACAGCAGCCGGCAGCTCCAGGCCTTCCCCGCCGTGGCGGCCGTGGCGAACCAGCTTCGGGCTGAGGTTCAGGTGGTCTGTCCCGCCGAGGCCGTGACGCTCTGGGGCCTCCACCCGGGGGTGGGCCGGGCGATCCCGTTCAACTGGGCCAACGCCACCCTGGCCGACTGGGCCAACCTGCTGGGCTCCGTGCGGGAGCCGGACTTCCAGCTCTGCATCAACCGTGCCAGCGGCCGGCAGGTGGACCTGATGCTGGCGATGAGCCACATCCCCACCCGTCTGGCCACCGCAGGCTTCTCCGCCACCGAGCGGGTGCAGGAGCCCCAGGGCCTCTGGCCCTGCCAGGCCTGGCAGGCCTGGCTGCAGCCGATCGGGGTGCAACTCGATGCCCAGGGCTTCCGCCTACAGGTGCCGCCGGCAGCCTTGCAGGAGGCGGCGGCGGCGCTGCCGGCGGGCGATGGCCCCCTGCTGCTGCAGGCGCCGACCGGCGGCGCCGCCGACTGGCCGGCCGAACACTGGCAGGAGCTGCCCGAGCTGATCCGAGCCCGCCTCCCCAACCTCCGCAGCGGCCGCCTGGGGGGCGGTTCCTGGCTGCAGCGGGCCGCCAGCCTGGCCAGCGCCGATGTGGTGCTGGCCAGCGATCCGGCCAGCATCGACCTGGCGGTGCTGCTGGGGGTGCCCCTGGTGGCGCTCGGCCGGCCTGGCTGGCAACTTCCCAGCCGCGAAGGGGTGAGGGCCCTGGGGCAGCCAGGCCAGCTCGCTGACCTGGGCAGCACCGAGGTGCTCACGGCCCTCGGGCTCGGCTGATCCGGCGGTCGTCTCCCGTCGCCATACGATCGGCCCCAGTTCCCCCACCGCCATGGCCGTCGCCGCTCCCCTTGCAGGTCAGGTTGCCCTGGTCACCGGCGCCAGCCGGGGCATCGGCGCCGCCATCGCCTGCGAACTGGGCCAGGCCGGGGCCACGGTGGTGGTGAACTACGCCAGTTCTGCCGAGGCCGCGGCGGCCGTGGTGAACAGGATTGAGGCCGCCGGAGGCAGCGCCTGGGCCCTCCAGGCCGATGTGGCCGATGAAGCCCAGGTGGACAGCATGGTGAAGGCGGTGCTCGAGCGCGATGGCCGGCTCGACGTGCTGGTGAACAATGCCGGCATCACCCGCGACGGCCTGGTGATGCGCATGAAGACAGCCGACTGGCAGAGCGTGATCGACCTGAACCTCACCGGCGTGTTTCTCTGCACCCGTGCGGCGAGCCGGGCCATGCTCCGGGCCCGCCAGGGCCGGATCATCAACATCACGTCGGTGGTGGGGCTGTTCGGCAACGCCGGCCAGGCCAACTACAGCGCCGCCAAGGCCGGGGTGATCGGCCTCACCCGCAGCAACGCCGCCGAGTTTGCCGGCCGGGGCGTCACCGTGAACGCGGTGGCCCCCGGCTTCATCGAAAGCGACATGACCGCCGAGCTCGACCAGGAGCCGATCCTCAAGGCCATTCCCCTGGGCCGCATGGGACGGCCCGAGGAGGTGGCCGGGGCTGTGCGCTTCCTGGCCGCAGATCCTGCGGCGGCCTACATGACGGGCCAGGTTCTGCAGGTGGATGGCGGCATGGTGATGCGCTGACGCCCCAGGTCCTGCCCGTCCAGCTCGATCCGTCTAGCTGTTGATCGGCTGGCCCAGCTGCTCCCGCAGCCGCCGGATCCGCTGCAGCAGCCGCAGGCGCCGGCTGCGTTCGGTGATGGTGAAGTAGAGCCTCAGCGGCACATAGATCAGCGCCATCAGCAGGCCGAGGGTCGTGACCAGCACGAACACCATCGCACTGGGCGTGGTGCCGGGGTCCATGGCGATGGCCTCCCCGGCCGCGTTGTCGAGGGCGGTCTGAAGCAGCTCTTCCAAAGCGCCTGCACGGCTCCGGCTCCCTGCCAGGACCCTACCGGCGCTGAACCCCGGCGCCCAGGTGGATTCGGCTTTCCCCACCAGACTGCCCCCCCAGCCCCGTGGGAATCTGAAGCGTCAAGCCCGTGCTTTTCCCGATGGCCAAGCTGGTCAGCTTTTCCGACGCCTCCCGCGCCTCCCTCGAAAAGGGTGTCAACGCCCTCGCCGATGCCGTCCGGGTGACCATCGGTCCGAAAGGCCGCAATGTGGTGCTGGAGAAGAAGTTCGGGGCACCCGACATCGTCAATGACGGCGTGACCATCGCCAAGGAGATCGAACTCGACGATCCGTTCGAAAACCTGGGCGCCAAGCTGATGCAGCAGGTGGCCACCAAAACCAAGGACCAGGCCGGTGACGGCACCACCACCGCCACCGTGCTGGCCCAGGCCCTGGTGCGGGAAGGGCTCCGCAACGTGGCCGCCGGCGCCAGCCCGGTGGTGCTGCGTCGCGGCATGGAGCGGGCCGCCGCCCAGGTGGTGGAGGGCATCGCCGCCCGGGCCCAGGCGGTGGAGGGCGACGCCATCCGCCAGGTGGCCACCGTGAGTGCCGGCAACGACGAGGAGATCGGCCAGATGATCGCCGAGGCCATGGCCAAGGTCACCGCCGACGGCGTGATCACTGTGGAGGAGTCGAACTCCCTGGCCACCGAGCTGGAGATCACCGAGGGCATGGCCTTCGATCGCGGCTACAGCTCCCCCTATTTCGTCACCGATCAGGACCGGCGCGAGTGCGTGTTCGAGAACCCGCTGGTGCTGATCACCGACCGCAAGATCAGCGCCATCACCGATCTGGTGCCGGTGCTCGAGGCCGTGTCCAAGAGCGGCCGGCCGCTGCTGATCCTTGCCGAGGAGGTGGAGGGTGAGGCCCTGGCCACCCTGGTGGTGAACAAGAACCGGGGCGTGCTGCAGGTGGCGGCCGTGCGGGCGCCGTCCTTCGGCGACCGGCGCAAGGCCTATCTCCAGGACATCGCCATCCTCACCGGCGCCACGGTGATCAGCGAAGACCAGGCCATGACCCTGGAGAAGGCCGGCCTGCAGGATCTGGGCCAGGCCCGCCGGATCACCATCACCAAGGACAGCACCACCATCGTGGCCAGCGGCGACCACCAGGCGGCCGTGACCGACCGGATCGCCGCCATCCGCAGGGAACTCGACAACACCGACTCGGACTACGACCGCGAGAAGCTGATGGAGCGGATCGCCAAGCTGGCCGGCGGTGTGGCGGTGATCAAGGTGGGAGCGCCCACCGAAACCGAGCTGCGCAACCGCAAACTGCGCATCGAGGATGCCCTCAACGCCACCCGGGCCGCCGTGGAGGAGGGCATCGTGGCCGGCGGCGGCACCACCCTGCTGGAGCTCGCCCAGGGGCTCACCACGCTGGCGGCCGGCTGCCAGGGTGACGAACGCACCGGGGTCGAAATCGTGCAGCGCGCCCTGGCCGAACCGGTCAAGCAGATCGCCGGCAACGCCGGCATCGATGGCGACGTGGTCAGCGCCCAGATCCTGCGGAGTGGTCTGGGCTACAACGCCCAGACGGGTCACTACGAGGACCTGCTGGCGGCGGGCATCCTCGATGCCGCCAAGGTGACCCGCCTCGCCCTGCAGGATGCGGTGTCGATCGCGGCTCTGCTGATCACCACCGAGGCGGTGATCGCCGACAAACCGGAACCGCCGGCTGCCCCGGCTGGCGGCGGCATGGGGGACATGGGTGGCATGGGCGGCATGGGCGGCATGGGGATGCCCGGAATGATGTGATCGGCCGCGCCGATCAGTCCTGCAGGGCGCGGCTGTAGGCCGCCACCTGCAGGTCGATTCCCGTGATCGCGGTGCCGACCACGACGGCATCGGCGCCGCGATCCAGCGCCTCGCGGGCCTGCTGAACCGATCCGATTCCCCCCTCGCAGATCAGGGGCACCTGGGCAGGCAGGTCCCGCCGGAGCGGAGACAGCAGATCCCAGGCCGGTGGCCGGGCATCCGCGGTGGCTTCGGTGTAGCCATAGAGCGTGGTTCCCACCCAGGCACAGCCCAGGAGGGCCGCCTGCAGCCCTTCCTCCAGCGTGGCCACATCGGCCATGAGCGGGGCGCCGAGTTCCTGGGTGGCGCGCTCGACCAGCTCGGCGAGCTGAACACCTCCCGGCCGCCGGCGGCTGGTGGCATCGAGGGCCACCACATCCGCACCCGCGGCCCAGACGGCCTGAATGTCCTCCCAGGTGGGGGTGATGTAGACAGAGCTGTCAGCGTGGCTGCGCTTCCACAGCCCCACGATCAGGGCCGCCGGACAGCGCCGACGCACAGCGCCGATGTGCTCCGGGCTCTCCAGCCTCACCCCCCGCGCCCCCTGCTGCAGGCTGGCTTCGGCCATGGCCGCGATCACCTCGGGATCCCGGAGCGGGGAGCCCTCCGGGGCCTGCACCGACACGATCAGGCCGCGGGGCCAGGGAGCCTGGATCACGCTCAGCTCGCCTCCGGCAGGGCGTCGTCATGAAGCCAGGACCGCAGGCGCGCCAGGGAAGCCGGCGCCGGGGCGGGCCCCTGCCGGGGGGAGCGGGCCGGCGGCGACACGGCCATCAGCCGGGGAATCAGGGCCAGCGGGTGCGAAGGCTCCGGCATGGAGGCCGCCGTGGTGCCGGCGGCCTCGCCTGGGCTGGAGGGGAACGGGTTGTCGCAGCCTGCCATGGCCAGGGAGTCGGGGGATTCGCCCGGATCGGCCATCCCGTTGTGGGCGGGCTGACCGAACACCCACACGTGCTCGGATGCCTCCGCCGGCAGGGGGGCACCGGCTGGCAATGGATCAGCTGGCAATGGCTCAGGCGATGATGGATCGGCCGGTGATGGATCGGCCGGTGATGGATCGGAGAACGTCTGGGGCTGCGACTCCCTGCTGAAGTCGGCCAGGGCCTGCTGTTCTCGGGCCAGATCGTCGAGCCAGGTGGGGTCCAGGCTGCTGGCGGCAGCCGCTGGAGCGGGCTCCTGGATCACCACGGGGTCGAGGTGCACCGCGGGCAGCTGCCACGGATCGGTGAAGGGGGCTTCGGCCTCCACTGCCTGAACCGTCTTGGCACCATCGGCCAGGGGCTCCACCTGGATCGGGGACAGCTCGAACCGCACCAGCGCGGCGAGCCAGAGGACGGCCTCCTGGCCCTGGCCGGCCGCCAGCTTCGTGGCCACCAGACTCTGGAAGGCCGCCAGGCCGCGACGATGGGTGAGCCGGTCGGCCAGTTTCAGGGCCTGGAGGGTGTCCCGCTCCGCCACCGCCGCCAGCAGAAGTGCCTCCGGGTCAGGGCGGTCTGGAGCGGGGAAGCGGGGTGGACGGGGCACGGTGACCAGGAGGATCAGGTGAGCTTGCGATCCAGCAGCGGCCGGATCAGAGCGAACAGGCCGATGGCCAGCACCGCGAGCACCCCCAGGCACTGACCTGCCGAAAGGTCTCCGTAGGGAGCCTCCAGCACGATGGCGTAGAGCGTGAGGTGGCCGGCGTAGGCGGCGCGGATCGGTTCTATGGCGAAGGTAAGGGGATTGAGGGCTGCGAGCCAGCCCAGCCAGGCAGGCATGAAGGAAATCGGTGCCAGGGCGGTGCTCGCGAACAGCAGGGGCAGGTTGGCCACGAAGATCACCGCGATCAGCTCGATGTGCCCCGGCAGGGCGAAGGCAAGCCCCAGGCTCAGGGCGGTGACGGCGAACACCAGCAGCAGCAGCGTGAGCAGCACCAGGGCCAGGCCGGCCATGCCGGGCCAGCCGTAGCCGAGGAGGGCGGCCGTGGCCATGATCGCCACGCTCTGCACCAGGCTCAGAGCCGTGATGTACAGCACCGAGGCCAGCACGATCGAGCTGCGCGAGCGCAGCGGGGCCACGAGCAGCCGGTTCAGGAAGCCGAACTCCCGGTCGAACATCACCGGCAGGCCCGCATTGAGGGCGCCACTGAAGGCGGTGAACACGATCACGCCGGCACCGAGGAAGCGGCCGTAGCTCATGCCGTCAGGCAGCAGGCCGGCCGGCGCCTTGGCGAACAGGGCCCCGAACAGGATCAACCAGATCAGGGGCTGGAGCACTCCGGCGATGAGGGTGGAGGGGCGACGCTGCAGCTGCACGAACAGCCGCCGGGTGAGGGCCAGTGTCTCCTGGCTGATCTCGGCCAGGGCCGAGGCCTCGGGAGGAGGCGCGACCGCCCGGGGGCGGGCAGAGGAGGACGCGGCGGTGGAGGCGGAGGTC
Organism: Cyanobium sp. NIES-981; assembly: GCF_900088535.1. Classification (NCBI taxonomy): domain Bacteria; kingdom Bacillati; phylum Cyanobacteriota; class Cyanophyceae; order Synechococcales; family Prochlorococcaceae; genus Cyanobium; species Cyanobium sp. NIES-981. The sequence continues at coordinate 1,185,043 of NZ_LT578417.1, forward strand.
ATCGGGGATCAGCGCATGCTCTGTTTGCGTTCGGCCTTGGCATCACGGCTGCCGGCCACGGCCAGTTCCGCATCCATCAGGGTGCGGCCAGTGGCCTGGAGGTACACATCATCGAGGCTGGGGCGGCTCTGGGCGAGGGCGAACACCGGCAGGTCGGCGGCCGCCAGCTGCTGCCGCAACCGCTCCACCACCGAGGCGTCCTCCACCACGAGGTTGAGGGAATAGCCCTGGGACCGGTTCACCACCACCTGGCGCACCCCCTGGCAGGCGCTGAGCAGGGTCTGTACCTGGCCGGCCTCCTCGGCATCGCTGAATTCCCTGACACGCAGGGTGACGCGGTCGCCCCCGAGGGCATCCTTGAGCTCGGACGGGGTGCCCTCGGCAATCACCCGGCCATGCTCGAGAATGGCCAGCCGGTCCGCCAGCGCATCCACCTCCTCGAGGTAGTGGCTGCTCAGCACCACCGTGGTGCCGCCGTCGCGCAGCCGCCGCAGCACCTCCCAGATCGCCGCACGGCTCTCGATGTCCAGGCCCACCGTGGGCTCATCGAGCACCAGCACCCGGGGGGAGTGCAGCAGGCCTGAGGCCAGATCGAGCCGGCGACGCATCCCTCCGGAGTAGGACCCGCAGCGCCGGTCGATCCAGTCGGCCATGCCCAGCAGGGCCACCAGCTCCTCGATGCGCCCGTCCCTGGCGTCACGGCGGAGGTGATAGAGGTCGCCCTGGAGGCGGAGCAGCTCCCGGCCCGTGAGGATCTTGTCGATCGCCACCTCCTGGGCCACGTAGCCCAGCAGACGCCGCACCTGCCGTGGAGCGCTGAGCGCATCGACGCCGGCCACCTCCACCGAGCCCTGATCGGGTGCCAGCAGGGTGCACAGGATGCGCAGGGCCGTGGTCTTGCCGGCGCCGTTGGGCCCCAGCAGGCCGTAGAGCGTGCCCTCCGGCACCGTGAGACTGAGACCGTTGAGGGCCTGCACCTGCTTGCCGCCGCTGCTGTAGGTCTTGCGCAGCTCCCTGAGCGCGATCACCACCTCCCGACCCCCATCCCAGACCGTTCCCGCTGATCAGCCGCCCAATGTAGGCAGCAGAGCCAGCGGCATGGAGAAGGCGTCGGCCTGGGGCAGACGGGCCATCAGCAGAAGCAGGCTGATGCCGAAGAGATAGAAAATCGACCAGCGGAACAGTGCCCTGGCGCGGCCGGGGTCGTCGGGGTGGGCCACCAGGGCCTGCACGAGCTGGAGCAGGCGGCCGTTGAAGGGGAGCACCATCAGGCCGTAGAGCAGACCACCGCTGGGGAGCATCCACACGCCACCGAGGCTCAGCGCCACGGTGATCCAGGCATAGGTGCGGATGGCTCGGGCGGTCACCGCCACGCCCTTCACCACGGGAAGCATGGGGATGCCCACCGAGCGGTAGTCATCCTTGAGCAGGAGGGCCAGGGCCCAGAAGTGGGCGGGAGTCCAGACCATGACCAGGGCGAACAGCCACCAGCTGGAGAGGGAGAGCCCACCGCTGGAGGCCGCGGCCCCCACCAGGGGGGGAATGGCGCCGGCCACCCCGCCGATCACGATGTTCTGGGGCGTGCGCGGCTTGAGCAGGGCGGTGTAGAGCAGCACGTAGCTGCAGAGCCCCAGCAGGGCCAGGCTCGCGGCCAGGGCGTTGACCCCCACCACCAGCACCACCACAGCCCCGAGGGTGAGGGCCACGGCCATGCCGAAGGCCTGCTGCTGGGCCAGGCGTCCGGACGGCAGGGCGCGGCGGCTGGTGCGCTGCATGCGGCCGTCCAGGTCATGCTCCCAGAGACAGTTCAGAACACCGGCGGCGGCCGATGCCAGCGCACCGCCCAGCAGGGTGCAGCAGATCACGGACAGGCTGACGGCACCGCCGGTGATGGCCATCCCCGCCAGGGTGGTGGCCAGTAGCAGAGGGATCAGGCGGGGCTTGGCCACTTCGAGCCAGGCCGGCAGGGTCACGGAGCGGGGCACTGCCGGTTTGGTGATCGGCAGGGCGGTGAGGCTCACCATGGTTCAGCTCCGGAAGGAAGAACAGCGGACGGATCCGCCACAGACAGGGGTGGCGCTGCTGGCGCCAGGGAGAGGCCGAGCTGGCCGGCGAGCAGGGCCACCAGCAGGGCGGCACCCAGCTGGTGGGCGATCGTGACCGCCGGCACGGCGAGACCCAGGCGCAGGGTGCAGATCCCGAGAGCGATCTGCACCATCACCACGGCGCCGGAGGCCACGGCCATGGCCCGCTGCCGGCGGCTCCGGGCCGGCATGGCGGTTCCCGCGACCGTAAGCAGCAGCACCCCGGCACCGACACCCGAGGCAAGCTGACGATGCCAACCCAGCAGGTTGCACCACTCGCCGGAGGCCAGACAGCGCTCCGCCGCCCAGTGGCTGGCCATCCAGCCCCCCACCAGGCTCTGGACCATCACCCCGGCGAGCCCCAGCAACAGGGCCAGGGTCCACATCCCGCGCCAGGGTGACGGGGAGTGGGCAACGGGGCTGGAGAAGGCCTCCAGGCTGGCCGGCGGGGCCTCCAGCATCTGATGGGCCGCACTGAGCAGGGCCAGCAGGGTGAGGGCAGCCGCGAGGTGGGCCGTCACCAGGCTGGAAGCCAGCAGACGGGTGACCGTGAGGGCACCGAGACCACCCTGGACGGCCACCAGCAGCAGCGCGATGCAGGCCAGTCCGGGCAGCCAGACAGGCAGTCGGCGCCGTCCGAGCAGGCTGGCGCCGGCCAGCACCAGCAGCGCAACCCCCACCACGAAGGCATCGAGCCGGTGAAACCACTCGAGGAACACCTGCAGGTTCATCTGCCGGCCCGGCAGCAGGACCCCATAGCAGAGCGGCCAGTCCGGACAGGCCAGTCCGGCCTGCATGACGCGGGTGGCCCCGCCGATCACCACGAGAATCACCAGGGCGATCACCAGGTGGCCGGTGAGTCGGCGGATCCGGCGAAGCTGCGGGGTGGCCGGCATCGGGTCGGAGGGTTCCGGGGCAGGGGTCTCCGGGAATGGGGTCTCCGGGGCAGCGGTCTCAAGCGCGATGGACCGCAGGGATCGGGGCGGCGGGGATGGCCGGAAGCCTGCTCGCATCGGGCCAGAGGTCCCAGGGTGGGTGCACGGTAGCGATGGTGGCTGCAGCCATGGATCAGGATTTGCACACGTCGGCAATTCAGAACATTCACTCCGGCCGACTCAACGGAACGCGTCACGATTCGTGGAAACGCCATCAAGCTGCGACGATCCCTCGCAATCGCCCGGCCCGGCCCATAGGCTGACCGGAAGTACTCACTGACCCGTGCAGATCCGCGCCGCCATCACCACGGCTCTGGCCACCACAGGGCTTGTGCTCACAGGCCTTCTGGTGGGAAATCGGGTGAACCTGCTGCCTGCGCAGGCCAGCAGCAACGCTTCCACCTACGATTCACTCTTTAAGGTTTTATTCAGCATTGGCACGATGCTCTTCCTGGGCATCCTGATCGTGGTGATCTACAGCCTGGTGCGGTTCCGCCGCCCCGCCGGCGACAGCACGGATGGTGCGGCGATCGAAGGCAATCTGCCCCTGGAGATCGTGTGGACAGCGATACCAGCCGTCGTGATTTTGTTTGTCGGTATCTACAGCTACGACATCTACGAGCGCATGGGCGGGATGGCTCCGCTGATGGACCACGCTTCCATGCATGGGGCCGGCATGCAGGCCCCAGCCCCCGGGGGGATGTCCGCTGGGGGAGCAGTCCAGGCCGCGGCCAGCACCGGTCGAATCTGGGGCGGGATCGGGCCGGCCGCTGTGGCTGACCGCGATGGCGGGGCGTCGGCAACCCCTCCCCTGCCGGTGGATGTCACCGCCATGCAGTTCGCCTTCATCTTCCACTACCCGGAGGGAGACATCACCAGCGGCGAGCTGCACGTGCCCCTGGGGCAACCCGTGGAGTTGCGGATGGAGGCCCGCGATGTGATCCATGCCTTCTGGGTGCCCCAGTTCCGGCTGAAACAGGACGTGATTCCCGGCCAGACCACCCGGCTTTCCTTCACGGCCACCCGGGCAGGCACCTACCCCATCGTCTGCGCCGAGCTCTGCGGCGCGTACCACGGAGGCATGCGCTCCAACGTGGTGGTGCACGAACCGGAGTCCTTCGACGCCTGGCGGCAGCAGAACACTCCCCTCACCAGCACCTGAGTGGCACCTCTGCTTCTCCCTTCTCCAGTCCTTCGCCGCCATCTCTGAGCCATGACCGTCGCCAGTCCCAGTCCATTTCCCGAGGGCCTGCAGCCAACCGGCTGGTTGCGCTACTTCAGCTTCAGCCTCGATCACAAGGTGATCGGCCTGCAGTATCTCGTGTGTGGTTTTGTGTTCTACCTGATCGGGGGTCTGCTGGCCGGCATCATCCGCACCGAGCTGGTCAGCCCGATGGCCGACTTCGTCAGCCGCGATACCTACAACGAAGTGCTCACCTTGCACGGCACGGTGATGATCTTTCTTTGGATCGTGCCGGTGGTGAATGGTGCCTTCGGCAACTACCTCATCCCGTTCTACGTGGGTGCCCGTGACATGGCGTTCCCACGCCTGAACGCGGTGGCGTTCTGGATGATTCCACCTGCCGGCATCCTCCTGATCAGCAGCTACTTCCTGGCCGGCGCCGCTGCCCAGTCCGGCTGGACCGCCTACCCCCCACTCAGCCTCACGACGCCCGCCGCGGGCCAGGTGGTGTGGATTCTCAGTGTGCTCCTGCTCGGAGGGAGCTCGATCTTCGGGGCTGTCAACTTCATCGCCACCATCCTGAAACTGCGTCGGCCCGGATTGAAGCTGATGCAGCTGCCGATGTACTGCTGGGCCATGCTGGGCACGAGCCTGCTGGTGGTGCTCTCGACGCCGGTGCTGGCGGGTGTGCTGATTCTGCTCAGCTTTGACATCGTGGCTCACACCGGCTTCTTCAACCCTTCGATGGGGGGCAATGTGGTGGTGTACCAGCACTTGTTCTGGTTCTACTCCCACCCCGCTGTCTACATCATGGTGTTGCCGGCTTTCGGTCTGGTGAGTGAGATCCTGCCGGTGCATGCCCGCAAGCCCCTGTTCGGCTACACCACCATGGTGTATTCGATCATGGCCATTGTGTTCCTCGGCCTGATCGTGTGGGCTCACCACATGTTCACCAGTGGCACGCCCCCCTGGATGCGCCTCTTCTTCACAATCGCCACCTCCTTCATTGCCGTTCCCACCGGCATCAAATTCTTCAACTGGATCGCAACCCTATGGGGTGGCAAGATTGCCCTGAACTCGGCCATGCTTTTCTCCTGCGGATTCATCCTTAATTTTGTCTTCGGCGGCATCACCGGCATCACCTTGGCCCAGGTGCCCTTCGACATTCACGTGCACGATACCTATTATGTGGTGGGCCACTTCCACTACATCGTCTACGGCGGCACCGTGTTCGTGATTTTCGCCTCGCTCTATCATTGGTACCCGAAATTCACCGGCCGGATGTTGAACGAAGATCTGGGCCGGCTGCACTTCGTGCTCACCCTGATCGGCTTCCAGCTCTGCTTCCTGCCACAGCACTGGCTGGGTCTCAATGGCATGCCCCGCCGGGTGGCCGAATATGACCCCACCTTCACCACCCTGAACCAGGTGAGCAGTGTCGGCGCCCTGATCATGGCGATCAGCACCCTGCCCCTGCTGATCAACGTGGTGGTGACGGCCCTGCGCGGACCGGCTGCCGGCGACAACCCCTGGAACGCCCTCACTCCCGAGTGGCTCACCAGCTCTCCTCCGCCGGTGGAGAACTGGCTGGGTGAGGCTCCTCTGGTCACAGAGCCCTATGGCTACGGCCATGCAGCGGCAACCAAGTCATGACCCTCACCAATCCCAGTGAGGCGGCTGTACAGGCCGCCCCCCAGCCCGATTCAGCCCACCACGCCAGCAGCGGCACTGAACATGCCGACCTGCGGATGTTCGGCCTCACCACGTTTCTGGTGGCCGATGGCATGACCTTTGCCGGCTTCTTCGCCGCCTACCTCACCTTCCGGTCGGTCAACCCCCTGCCTGAGGGCAGCAATTACGAACTTGAACTCCTGCTCCCCAGCATCAACACGGTGCTGCTGCTGGTGAGCAGTTTCACCTTCCACCGGGCCGGGCGTGAGATCCGTGCCAACCGTCTGCCCTCCTGCCGCAACTGGCTGCTGCTCACCGCAGCCCTCGGAGCCACCTTCCTGGCCAGTCAGATGGTGGAGTACTTCACCCTGCCGTTCGGCCTCACGGAAAATCTGTTCGCCAGCACCTTCTATGCCCTCACCGGCTTCCACGGTCTGCACGTCACGCTCGGTGTGATCTGCATCGCGATCGTTGCCCTGCAGTGCAGGCCCGGGGGCAGAATCAGCGCCCAGAACCACTTCGGCCTGGAAGCCGCCGAGCTCTACTGGCACTTCGTGGACGGCATCTGGGTGGTGCTCTATGGCCTCCTCTACGTGCTCTGAGCCCTGCAGCGGATCCCCGAGCCGCCGCCGCCCACCAGCGGCTGCTTGCCGATGGCCAGCACCACTGGGCACAATCACAGGTGTGCTGTATTTCGTGGATCTCCTGCCATGGCTCCCAGTAGTGGCGGTGGTCCCGGCGTGATGCTGGAGGGACAGGCCCTGCTCGACAAGGCGCGGGCCCTCAGCAATCAGCCCGAGGATCAGATCGCCAGAGCCTGCGGCTACGTGGGCCCCAGTGGCCGGGTGCTGCGCAAGAGCTTCTACCGGGCTCTGGTGGCAGCCAAGGGCTATGCCGTGCCGGAATCCGCCGCCGGGCGCAGCGATCGAAGCGGCGGCCAGGCCAAGGGACGCCAGGCGGAGTTCCGCACCCGGGTGCACGGCAACGGCAATCTGCTCATCGGCCACGCCTACACCCGCCGGCTCGGACTGGAACCCGGGCAGGAGTTCCGGATCGAGCTGCATCGGGAAACGGGGGCGATCTGGCTGCTGCCCCTCGAGGAATCCTCCAACCAGGAACCCGCTTCAGCAGAGGCCGGCAGCGGCGAAGCCCCGCGCCACCAGTCCGCAGACGAGCAGACCGGCGGGGAGGAGGCCGGCGGACAGGAGGCCGGCGACTGCTAGCGGTCGGACTCGGATGCGGGGGCCGGCCCGTGAAAACTGGCGCTGAAGCTGAGCAGATCCAGCCCGCTGAACAGGAAGCTGATTCCCACCAGCAGTCCGAGCACGCGCAACAGCACGGCGGCGGGGAGGGTGAGGATCAGGGCGCCCAGCAGCAGCGTCACCGCCCCGTTCACCAGACCCCAGCCCCAGCCGCGGATGTGCCGGTGGGCCAGGGAGACCACCAGCGCCACCCCACCCTCCACCAGGAACACCAGGCCGATGGCCAGAGCCAGGGCCGCAATCGGTGCCGCCGCCTGGCTCGGACCCGCCCCCAGCTGCAGCAGCATCGACAGGCCGGCCACCAGGAAGAGGGTGGAAACCACCAGACGCCAGAAGGCGAGCCAGCGGCCCAGCAGGCGGGCGCGCGTGAGGTTGTTGATCCAGCCGAACAGCCCGCCCACCAGGAAGAGCACCGCCACCATGGCCGTGACCCACACCGAGGCCGCCAGGGGGAAGAGCAGCGCCAGCACGCCCAGCACCAGCATCAAGACGCCTTCGAACAGCGTCAGGGTCCGCAGGGAACCCGCGTCGTTGGCCAGGCCAGGCGGGCCCATCACGCCCTTGCGTTGCTGATCGGACCCTAGGCCTGCCAACCGTGTTCCGCCAGCCAGGCTCCATCGAGCGGTTGGGAGTGCCGGGCGGATCCCAGCAGCCGCTCGGTGTATTTGGCCAGCAGATCGGCCTCCAGATTCACCCCATCTCCGGCCCGCAGGCTCTGCAGGGTGGTTTCCTCCCAGGTGTGGGGGATCACGGCCACCCAGAAGCAGGCGCCATCAGGGCTGCAGCCAGCCACGGTGAGGCTGATGCCGTTCACCGCCACGCTGGCCTTGTCGCAGACGTAGCGGCCGTAGGTGGAATCCATCCAGGCCACCTCCAGCCGCCAGGAACCGCTCTCCCGCGTGATGGCCTGCACGGTGCCCAGGCCATCGACATGGCCGCTCACCAGATGCCCCCCCAGGCGGTCGGCCAGCCGCAGGGCGGGTTCCAGATTCACGGCGGCGCGGCGGTCCGCCCGGCCGGCCAGGGTGCTGCGGCGCAGGGTCTCGTCGCTCACGGCGGCGCGGAAGCCGTCGTGCAGCCGTTCCGCCACCGTGAGACACACGCCATCCACGGCCACGCTCTCCCCCAGCTCCAGGCTGTCTGGCCCCCAGCCGCCGGTTCCGGCCCGCCAGCGCAGCCGCACCCCTCCCGGTGAGCGCTCGATGGTTCCGATGGCCTGCACCAGTCCGGTGAACATCCGCGCGCCTCGGCCTGCTGGCCATAATCGTGCACAGGCGCACACCTGCCGAAGGGCGGAGCTGACCATGGTGGAAATGCGTGTCGCCGGCATCGCGCTGGATGCAGCCAGCCGTAGCCCGATCGTGCTGCTGCGCGATCCCTCCGGACGGCGTCAGGTGCCGATCTGGATCGATCAGGCCCAGGCCCAGAACATCCTGGCCGGCCTGGGGCAGGACATCCCGCCGCGTCCGCTCAGCCACGACCTGATGGTGGCGCTGCTGGAGGCCGGCGGCCTGCGGCTCGAGCGGGTGGTGATCCATGCGATCGAGGACAACACCTTCCGCGCCGCCCTGAAACTGCGCAGCGGCGAGAACGGCAAGGAACGCAGCCTGGAAGTGGATGCCCGCCCCAGTGATGCCATCGCCCTGGCGGTGCGCACCGACAGCCCGATCTGGATGCTGGAGGAAGTGGTGGCCGATGCCTCGATCCCCGTCGACGCCGAGGCGGATGCCGCCGACCAGGAGCACTTCCGCCGCTTTCTCGACAAGGTGAGCCCAGCCGAGCTGGTGCGCCATCTCTCCGAAGCCCGGGCCGAGAGCCCGGCGGCGGCTCCGGAGGAGGAGGACAGGGCGGACCCGGATGCCGACCCTCCCCGTGCGCCCGGCTAGGCGGCCCTTCGGCTCCGGTCCGCCGGTGTCGGCCTTCACCCTGGGCACGATGCGGGCCCTGGAGAGCCCGGACCACATGGCGGCGGTGCTGGGCGCGGCCATGGGCGCCGGCATCAACCACCTGGAGACCGCACCCGCCTACGGCCCGGCGGAACCCTTCCTGGGCCAGGCCCTGCGGCAGCTGCAGAGCCAGGGGCTGGCACCGGAGGGCGGCTGGCTGATCACCAGCAAGATCCTCCCCGGCTGCGATCTGGCCGCGGGGCAGGAGCAGCTGCGCTCCAGCCTGCGGCGGCTGGGCGTGGCCCGGCTGGATGGGCTGGCGGTGCATGGACTGAACACCCCGGAGCACCTGATCTGGGCGGACCGCGGCCCAGGGGCCGATCTGCTGCAGTGGGCCCTGGACACGGGTCTGGCCACCCAGGTGGGCTTCACGAGCCACGGCAGTCCCGCCCTGATCGCCGAGGCTCTGGCCACGGGGCGCTTCCGCTTCTGCTCCCTGCACGTGCACCTCTTCGACCAGACCCGCCTGCCCCTGGCCCGCGCCGCCCTGGATGCCGGCATCGGTGTTCTGGCCATCTCGCCCGCCGACAAGGGCGGCCGTCTCTATGACCCGCCCCCCCAGCTGCTGGCGGACTGCGCCCCGTTCCACCCGCTGGAACTGGCCTACCGGTTTCTGCTCGACCAGGGGATCTCCACCCTGAGCCTGGGGGCGGCCCAGCCGGCGGATCTGGTCTGGGCGGAGCGGTGGTGGCGCGGCGCCCTGGCGGGCGACGGCGCCAGCCGCCCCAGGCTGGCGGCTGCCCTGGAACGGCTGGGCAGGGCCGGGGCCGAGCGGCTCGGCGCCGACCGCTGCGGCCAGTGCCGTGCCTGCCTGCCCTGCCCCAACGGCGTACCGATTCCCGAGCTGCTGCGGCTGCGCAATCTGGCGGTGGGCCATGGCATGGAGGCCTTCGCCCAGGAGCGCTACAACCTGATCGGTCGCGCCGGCCACTGGTGGGAAACGCTCAATGCGGAGGCCTGCCAGGCCTGCGGGGCCTGCCTGCCGCGTTGTCCACACGGTCTGCCGATTCCCACCCTGCTTGCCGACACCCACCGTCGACTGGCCGCGGCGCCCCGCCGCCGGCTCTGGGGCTGAGCCTCAGGCGCCGGTGCGGGGTGCCGCCGCGTCCCAGCGGCTCTGCAGCGCCAGGCGGGCCGCGCCATCCAGGGGTGGCAGGCTCCAGCAGCGCTCCAGCACCCCCGGCTCCGGCAGGAGCAGGCGGGCCACAGGCGCCGGGAAGCGCGCCACGAGCGGCTGCAGCACCGTTCGCGGCAGTGGCGGCACCCAGCCAGCCCCCAGCAACGCCGCCAGCACAGGCCCCTCGAGCGCCTCGGCCACCCAGTCGAGCGGCAGAGGCTCCCGCGACCCGGTCGGCCGCAGCAGCATCTGCCAGCTGAGCGGAGCCCCGGTCTGGGGAAGCACCACCGCCAGGCGCTGGTCGCGACGCAGCAGGGGGATCAGGCGGCGCAGGGGCAGCACGGCAGCCTCGGCGCTGCCGCTCAGCACCAGATTGAGCCCATCGCGATCGTCATGGGCCAGGGCCTGCAGGCGCAGAGCCCGGAGCTTGGCGACGTCGTCTCCCACCAGGGCCATGCAGACCCGCGGGCTGGAGGGAAGCACGAGGCGGCGGCGCAGGCTGGGATCGAGCAGCAGCGACCAACCCTCCGCCGCCCGCCTGAGCAGATCGGGCCGGGAACGCAGCAGGATCACCCACGGGGAGAAGGCCCAGGGAAAGGCCACGCGGGGAGAGCCCGCGGCAGCGAACAGGCGGCTGGCCGGCCCGGCGGCCTCGGCCAGCCGGTCGAGCAGCCGGGGGGCCTCCAGGGGCTGCCAGAGCGTGGGGGCGGCGGCACCGGCCCAACCGTCACTGAGACTGACCAGGGCGGGGGGAATCGGTGCCGATGCCGCCGCGAGCACGGCGGACGGCTGCTCGAACTGACGGGCCCGCCAGCCGGCCGGCAGGGCCTTGAACCAGCGGGAGGGGAGGGAGCCGCTGGTGAAGGCGAGGCTGGCCCTGGAGGAGGTCCCGCAGCCTCCGAGCAGCGGCGGAAGCCCCACAGCCATGCCGGCGGTGAGGCCCAGCCGCAGGAGCCGGCGACGGGAGAGCGTCACGGGGGGGATGACCATGGCGCGACCCTAGGCACCGAGCAGCTGCCGGCATGCTGCATCGCAGGCCCGGGCCAGGGCCTCCGGGCTGTGGCCCAGGCGCTGCCACAGCAGGGCGAACCCCCCCGCCCCCACGCCCTCCTTCACGTAGCCCCGCTCGTAGTCCCGCAGGGCTTCACTGCGGCAGGCCGTGAACCGCAGCCCCGCCACCTCCAGCCGCGGCGTCACGCCCCAGTGGGCACCGATGCGCTGCAGCAGGAGGGCCAGATCACTCTCCGCTTCCTCCGCCACCCAGGCCGTGGTGGCCAGCACGATCCGGGCGGCCAGGCCGGCTCGCTCCTCCGGCGCTGCCAGGGCCAGCGCCAGGGCCAGCACCGCCGCCATCTGGCTGCCGCCGGCCAGCAGCACCGTGCCGCCGCGGCGGGCCAGCGCCAGGGCCAGGCCGGCGGCCAGCGGCTGCATCGGATCGCCCACAGCGGCCAGCACCGGGATCGGATCCCGCTTGCCCTCATGCCCGGGGCCAGGGCAGCCCGCGGCGAGGCCCGCGGCGGCCAGGCCCTGGCGCACCAGCCTGGCCTTGAGGCCGTGGGCACTGAGGCGGAGACTCCCGCTGACCAGGCCGTCGGCCTCCACACCGAGGCCCCGCAGCACCCCGAGGGCCGTGGTGGTTCCCCCGGGCACACATTCGGCCAGCAGCAGCGGCTGGGCCGGCGGCAGCCGCGATCCCCACAGCGCGCCCCGCGCCAGCAGCGCCCGGACCCTCTGGGGCGGCAGGGCGCGGCCGCTGCTGAGGCAATGGGCCGCTCCGGCGCCTTCCGCGGCCGGCAGGCGCAGGTGGGGCACCGCCGGTGCGATCGGGCAACCCAGATCCACCACCAGCAGGCGCTCGAGCAGCCCGAGGGACTCCAGCACCACCCGGCTGATCAGAGCCGGGCTCACCCCGGCGGGCAGCGGCGGCAGGGCATGGGGACGGGGCCCCAGCGGACCCTGGACCAGCAGTTCGGCGTCGGCCGCCGCCGTGGACCGGCGGGACGCCGGCGTGGACCCGGCAGCGGAGATGCCCTCCACCGCCGCCGTGGCCGTGGCGGCCAGCAGCAGCACGGGTCGCACCGCCTGCCAGAGCGGCTCCACGGCGGACGGCCCGGACACCTCAGAGCGGGTCGAGGGCCACCAGGGCCCGCAGGGCGGCGGGTGGTTCACCGATCGGCGCCTGGAGCCGGGGGAAGATCCAGTAGGCCGCGGCGTGGAGGGCCAGCACCACGATCACGTTCTGCACCCACACCAGCAGCACGGCGGCCACCTGCACCTGGCTGAGTTCGATGCCGGCCCCCAGGCCCACCAGCCCGGCGAACCGCTCCAGCAGGCCGGCTGCCGCCGTGGTGATCACCACCCAGAGGTTCTCCCCCACCAGCACCGAGAGCACCGCAACCCTCACCAGGAACCCCGCCGCGCCGATCACGCTGCCCACCGACCAGCTGAGCCACCAGTTGAGGCGCCGCCGCCAGCACCAGCCGAGCCACAGCGACAGCAATCCGTAGGGGAACAGCAGCAGGGGGCCGCGGATCGGTCCCATCAGCGCCACGCCCAGCAGCGAGGCGACGATCAGACCTTCCACGGCGCAGCGCCAGCCATGCCGCAGCTGCAGCAACGCCAGGGGGAGGGGCAAGGCCAGGCGGAAGAGGGGGCTGCCCACCGGCAGGTAGTAGAGCGCCAGCCAGAGCAGCCCCGTGGCGGCCGCCAGGTAGGCGGTGTCCATCAGCTGGCGCGCCTGGCGGCGGCTGAGGGTTCGGTTCGCCTGCGGCCCCATCAGCGGGGCTCCGGAGCTGGGGTGGCAGCCGGTGCCGACGCCGGAGCCTGCGAAGCGCCAGGGGCGGGAGCCGGGGTGGCCGGCGGCGTGACCACCGCCCCCTGCACACGCTCGATCATCTCCACTTCGAACGGCACCCCGGCCGCACGCAGCGCCTCGGTGACGGCCTCCGCGGGCGCGGCGGGATCGGCGCCCACCAGCTTGATCGTGATGCGGTAGGGGGCCGGCGAGAGCACCGGCGCCCGCGGCGGGCGCTGGGCTGCCTGGGCCGGGGTCTGGGGAGCCGTCTGGGCCGGTGCCGGCGCTCCCGGCGGCACCCCGGGAGCGGCCGCCCCGCCGGTGGACTGGCCGGCGGGGGCAGGGGCGGGCTCGGCGGTGGTGGGGCTGGAGAAGCTGCGGGACAGCTGGTCGCCGAAGGGCGTGCCGCTGCAGCCGGCCAGCGGGCCTGCCACCACGAGCAGCACCAGCAGCGCGGGGGCGCGGAGCCAGCCAGCGGCACGCACGGCGGGATTCAACTGTCGGCCGCCTTGATGACCCGCACGGCGCTGGCCCGCAACCGGCCGGTCTTGGTGGTGGTGGGGGGCTTCTTGGCCGCGGGCTTCTTGGCCGCAGGTGTCTTGCTGGCGGAGGACTTCGCACCGGTGGCCCGAGAGCCCGCCTTGCCCTTGCCCGTGGCGGCCTTGGCCGCCAGCAGCTCGATCGCCTGCTCCAGGGTGATGGTGTCGGCGGTCGTGCCCTCCGGCAGGGAGGCGTTCACCTTGCCCTGCTTCACGTAGAGGCCGTAGGGCCCGTCGAAGAGCTGCACGGGCTCGTCCGCCCCCTCGGGCACGCCCAGATGCTTGAGGGCCGTGCGGCCGCCGCGGCCCCGCTTGGGCATGGCCAGGAGCTCCAGCGCCCGGGAGAGCGGCACGGTGAGCACGTCGTCCTCGGCCTTCAGCGAGCGGTAGTCCTTCTCGCCCTTGCCCTTGTGGTGCACCACGTAGGGGCCGAAGCGGCCGAGGCCCGCCTCCACCCGTCCGCCGTCGGGGTGGTCGCCCAGGGCCCGGGGCAGGCGGAGCAGCCCCAGGGCATCCTCGAGCGTGAGCTCCTCGGGCTTCTGGCCCTTGGGCAGCGAGGCCCGCTTGGGCTTGGGGTTGTCGTCACTCACCTGGCCCCGCTGCACGTAGGGGCCGTACTGGCCGAACAGGAGGTACACCTGCTCGCCGGTCTCCGGGTCCTCCCCGATCGACTCCGGACCCTCCGCCTTCTGGCGCAGCAGCAGCTCGGCCTTGGCGGCATCGAGGTCGGCGGGGGTGATCTCCTGGGGCAGGGTGGCCTTGAGCAGTTCCTCGCTGCCGTCATCGGCCACCCGCTTGGTCTCCAGGTAGGCCCCGAAGCGGCCGATCCGCACCACGCAGGGCAGGCCCTCCAGTTCCACCGTGCGGGACACGCCCGGATCGATGTCGCCCTCGCGCTGCAGCACCTGGGTTTCCAGGCCCTCCTCGCCCTTGTAGAAGGTTTCCAGGTAGGGCAGCCACTCCACCTGGCCGTGGGAGATCTCGTCGAGGGTCTGCTCCATCCGCGCGGTGAAGCCGGTGTCCACCAGGTCGGGGAAGTGCTCCTCCAGCAGCGCCGTCACGGCGAAGGCCGTGAAGCTCGGGGTGAGGGAGTTGTTCTGGAGCGTGGCGTAGCCCCGGTCCACGATCGTGCCGATGATCGAGGCGTAGGTGGAGGGGCGGCCGATGCCCTCCTTCTCCAGCATCTTCACCAGGGCGGCCTCGCTGTAGCGGGCCGGGGGCTGGGTCTGGTGGCCGAGGGCCTCCACCCCCCGGCAGGCCGGGCCATCCCCCACCGCCAGGGAGGGCAGCAGCACCTCCTGGCCCTCGAGGGCCGCCTCCGGATCGTCGCTGCCCTCCACGTAGGCGCGGAAGAAACCGGGGAAGTCGATCCGCTTGCCGGTGGCCCGGAAGCGGGCGGTGCCCAGGGCGCCGCCGTCCACATCCAG